>CAVSED010000017.1:0-281738 GCA_963726895.1 uncultured Chitinophagaceae bacterium
CAGTTTAAAAACATTGGCAAGCTGAATAATAAAGGAATTGAGGTAACCCTCAATGCCAATGTAATGTTGCTTCAGCCAAATTTAGGTGGAGCACCAACCTGAACTTTGCCGCTAACAAAAACAAAATAACCAACCTTGGCGGTCAACTGATAGGCGGCGACCAAAACAAAGCCATGGAAGGTCAGCCACTGGGAGTTTTTGTAGCCCGTGAATTTTCCAGCGCGCAGATCCTCAAAATGGAGACGCACTGTACTATACCAATACATTAAAGGCAGATGGTACGCGCGACCGCTCAACAACCAATGACTACAACGCAGCAGGAGAGCGTAGTGATCGGTAATCCCAATCCTAAATTTATCTATGGTGCCGATAACAACTTTACGTATAAAGGGTTCGACCTGGACGTTTTGCTACCAGGTGTATATGGCAACATGATCTATAATGGCGGCGGTCAATATATGTCATCGAGCGGCAGCAACGGCTACGATAACCAAACCATTGACCAGTTGGCTGCCTGGAAAAAACCAGGCGACGTGACCCTGGTACCTGAGGCACGCCTGGGTCTTGCTAACGGTACAGATCCTTCCAGCAGGTATTTGTCAAGCGGCTCTTTTCTGCGGGTGAAGTCTGTTGCCTTTGGGTATAATCTGCCTGCAAGCCTGGCTACCAAATTACGCGTCGACAGGCTGAGGGTTTATGTAAGAGCAGTTAACTTATTTACTATAACAAAATATAAAGGATGGGATCCTGAGGTAAATACCGACTGGGAAGCCAACAACGTTGAGAGTAATCCAAACTATAATCTTTACCTGGGGCAAGACTCTATGCAGCTCCGCAGATAAAGAGTATGGTGGTAGGTTTAAGTGTTCGCTTCTAATTCTTTTCACCTGAAAACAACTTTGATGAAAAATCCTATAAAAGCTTTCTTTCTTTACGCGTTGCTAGCACTCGGCTGCAATAAAGAACTGAACACGGTACCTACAGAGAGTATCGATCAGCAGGACGCCCTTAACACCAGCAGCGATGTAAAAGTAGCGCTGGTGGGTTGCTACTCAGACTTTGGTCGTTCATCTCTCTACGGCGGACGGCACTTCTTCAATCCGATCTTTTGGGCGACTTTAATGAAATAGATTTTGAAGGAACTTACCAGGAACTGATACAAATACACAATAAGACAATACCTGTTGACAATGGTTTTGTAGCCAATACCTGGTTGGCCGGCTACAAGGTGATAAACGACGTAAACAATGTACTCGGCGCGCTAAGTGTAGTAGATGATGCTTCTAAAGACAGGGTTGAAGGAGAAGCTAAATTTATTCGTGGCGCTACCTACTTCGAGTTAGTAAAGGTGTATGCCAAAGATTGGAGCGACGGTTCGCCAACGGCAACCCGGGGTGCCCTTGGTACTAGAACCAACCCGCGGTATAACAGAAGCCAGCAAAGTGGCGAGGAATACAGTTGCCGAAGTGTATGCACAGGTAATTTCTGATCTGACCACGGCGCAAAGTAAATTGCCCGACGATAACGGGATATATGCAGATAAGGCTGCTGCCGCCGCTATGTTGGCCCGGGTTTACCTGCAACAGCAAGACTATGCCAAAGCGGCCAATTCGCCGACCTTGCTATTACTTCGAGTGGCGCAACCCTGGAGCCTGATTTTGCCAACGCGTTTGGTAATGCAAATAGCAGTGAAGACATTTTTGCGCTGCAGTTACCACCAGCTCAGGCATACAGGGTCTCAATGAATTTTATTCTGCCCAGCGTGGCGATGCTGTGATAACACAAAATCACCTGGATATGTATAGTGCAGGTGATACACGACACGATTTCTTTACAGAAAGCGGTGGCTCGTTTTATACCCTGAAATTTGAAGAACTGTATGGCGTGGTGCACCTGATACGGGTGGCTGAAATGTACCTGGTACGTGCCGAAGCGAATTTTAGAATGAATACTGCAGTCGGCAGTGCCCCAGTTGACGACATTAACCTGATAAGAGTACGCGCGCATCTGCCTGCTATAACTGCAGGCCAACTAAACCTGGCGAAATTTTGACACAGCGACGCCTGGAACTTGCCTTTGAAGGCTTCAGGCTAGACGATGTAAAAAGACTGAAGGAAAACGTAGGTCCTAATATAGCCTGGAACTCGCCAAAGCTTATCTTTCCTATACCAAAACGTGAAATAGTGGTAAATAGTAACCTTTCACAAAACGAAGGCTATTAGATCATTTTTCATTGAAACAAAAAGAGCGAAGTGCCTGCTTCGCTCTTTTTGTTTGACCTCATTTGCTAGTGCAGCAGGTGATCAGTATAACCTAACGCTATTAGGCGCTCATAAGCCTGCCAGACAGCAGCGGGAATAACCTGCGGAATTTGAAATCCTTTCTCTGCATACACTTTTATCCGTTGCAGATCGCCCACCATTATATGTATCACTTTCTCCATCGTTATTTCTGGTGTCGGATAGTCTTCCATCTCAATTTGCGGCGAGGTGACCATCAGCTTTTTACCGGGTAAATGTTTTTTGAAAGTGGCATATGTTCTGCGTTCCATATAGGGTTTTTGCACCACGATAAAAGTAGCCGGATCAAGGTTGTTCTCCCGGAGAACACGTTGGGTGAAGGCAATATTTTCTCCCGTGTTGGTCGATTTATTTTCAACATAAATGGAGCTCAGCGGTACACCCATTTTTACCGCGATCTTAGCAAAAATATCGGCTTCCGATTCTGTCCACAGGTCTTCGGTCAGCCTGCCCAAACCACCCGAAAAAATAAGCACCGGCGCCCAGCCCTGCAGGTAAAGTTCAGCGCCACGCTCAGCCACCCGCGTGTCGTGGCTACCCAGCACAAGTATGCAATCGGCTTTCTCTATTGTGTCGTTTACATGGCTATAATCCCACACTATTTTCGCCAGGTCCATCACTTCTTTATTGAACATTTGCAGCTAAAATTTTGGGTGCAAGTTATAGCGATGCATGCGAACAGGCGAAAGTTGCGCAGGGGTTTTCTGTAATCAAAAAATTGGCCCAAGGGAAGGTTTAATTTTACTCATAATACCTGTTGTCAGCCAGGCGAAACAATCAGTTAGTAAAGCGTTTTATTATGGATTTTATGGGCTGAAAAAATTATCTCTGTACAAGAGTGCGACGCAACAAAAGCCCCATTATATTCTATGGCTTTGCCCAAAAAACAAATCATTTCCCGCCGTTTTTTCAGTTGCTACTTTTTGATGACCCCGGGGAAAATTTGGTAACCAATATGGGAACTTTCAGCAAAATCGTTGTGTTATAACAATTCCGTTTTAGCGGAACACTCTTTTACGACAAAGCAATGTTGCGCTTTTAATAGGTGGTTATATGAATGCTGAGTTGCACTGTATTCGCCCCTTGTCGAGGCGAATAAAATGAGTAACACAAGCGGGTATTTCGTGCGTGATGTGCGAAACGTAAATGAGTGTTTTGCGGGTAGTGCGGCGATCTCGTTTATGATGTGCCGGAAGAGGGCAGACTGTACGTCGTCGAGCCCCTGGCAGGGTTCGTCGAGTACTAACAACGGGGGATTTTTGACGAGTGCGCGGGCAAGTAAAACAAGCCTTTGCTCACTGTTGGAAAGTTGAAAAAGATAGCGGTTTTTGAGCTTGTCGATGTGCAACAACTGCATCCACTGCGCAACAATATCTTTTTGCCTCGCAGTAAGTTTTCGAAACAAACCGATGGTGTCGAACAACCCGGAGGCGACCACATCAAAAGCGGTATTGCTGCGCTCGAAATACAAGTGCAACTCAGGTGACACAAAACCCGTTTGTTTTTTTATATCCCAGATGCTTTCACCGGTGCCGCGACGCCGGTCGAAGAGATAGATCTCGTTGGCATAGGCTTGCGGATTATCGGCATTTACCAGGCTGAGCAACGTTGATTTGCCGGAGCCATTGGGCCCGGATAGCGACCAGCATTCGCCATTGCGCACTTGCCAGGTAATGTTATCAAGTATTTTTTTGTCGTAGGTAATAGTTACATTTTGCATTCGCACAGCAAACTCAAATGACGTAGTGGGCGCCTGCGCAGTAAGCGTGTGCAAAAGCGCTGTATCGAATGGTATTGCAGCGCTTTGCAAATGATTCTTGTTCCACAGCGCGGGGTCGACGGGCTGTGTCGTAAAGGATGAATCACCTGCAAGGCTAAGTACATGTGTAACAAAAAATGGCAGGTGATGGGCAGCAGTAACCAGTATAATATGAATGCCTTTTTTGGCAACCTGGTGTAGTACTTCTTCCAGGGTTTTGCGGCTTTGAACGTCGAGCCCGGTAAAAGGATTGTCGAGCAACAGGAAAGCAGGTTGCAGCAACAATGCCTTGGTGATTTGCAGGCGTTTGTTTTCGCCGTTCGATAATTGTATCAGGGGTTCGTTATACAGCTTTTTCAGGTCGAACAGGTCAGCAAGATGTTCGAGTTGCTCATGTGCGTTTGGTTCTCGTCGCAATACCTTTTGCAGATCTTCCCAAACCGTTATGGCATCACCGGCATCCTGCGAGTTGAAACGTTGCTGGTAATAAAAATTGCTGGTGTTAGACAATGTTTTGAAATGGTGTTGCTGCTCAACCAGTACCAATCTTTTTCGTACCACCGGGTTGCTGTCGTGAATAGTAAGGTGACCGGAAAAAAATTGCCGCCCGGCGAGTGCCAGCAGCAGGGTTGTTTTGCCGCTGCCGGAAGGCCCGATAACAGCCCATTGTTCACCTTCCTGTATGCTGAATGATAAATTTTTAAGTAAACTTTTTCCACCTTGTTGCACTGAGAAATCTGTGACCTGTAATACCGCCATGAGAAATGATTGCAGATTAGTGGATGGAAGCCAGGGCTTTTTTACCGGCTCTTTCTTTTAAGCGTTGCACTACCACTTTGTCTATGGGCAACGACATTGTTTCTACCTGTAGGTCTTTCCACTCTACCCAGCGAAAAACTTCTGAGCAGGCAGTAACATCTGCAACCTGGTGCGGTTCAAAATCGAACGGTTCGGTTTTGGTGACCAGGTTAACAGGTTCATTTGTGTGTGCGAAATAATAAATGCTAATGATCTGGTCAACCGGGTTGAAGGCGGACATTTGGAAGAAATCGGTTGTATAGATGTGATCGCCAATGGTCACATCGAGATTGGTTTCTTCTTTAAACTCGCGCTTCAGGCAGTCGCGTGTGCCCTCGCCCAACTCAAGACCACCTCCGGGAAACTTGGTAAAATAACTACCGCGAATGAATTCATCGCTGACCAGTACTCTCTTTTTTTGATCTAATAAAATGCCATAAACACGAATGGTGAACATAGGTTTTTATCGTTTGGGTTTCCAGTTGCGTTTAAAGTAATTAAAGCTTGCCACCAGTAAAATAATAAAGGCAATGAATACCGGTATCCAAAAATTATACGGAGAATTTTTATAGGGGATGGGGGTGTTCATGCCATAGATACTGGCTATTAGTGTGGGCACCGTTAAGATGAGCGTAAGTGTAGTTAACCGTTTAAGCACTTCATTTTGATTGTTGGCAATTATGCTGGCAAAGGCATCGAGTGTTGAGGTAAGAATGTCGGTATAGATGTTTGCCATTTCCAACGCCTGTGAATTATCAACTATCAGGTCATTTAGGATTTCACGTTCACTTTCGTTGAGCCCGAGAAAGTTGGTTCGCTCCAATTTGATCATCAAGAGCTCGTTGCTACGCAGGGCTGTTACAAAATACACCAGGCTTTTTTGTATGCGAACGAGTTCGAGCAATTCTTCATTTCTATTAGCATCATAGAGCTTTTGCTCCAGCAAATTGCGGCGTTGGTTTACTTCTTTCAGGTATTCCATAAAGTTGGTCACCACCTTTTCAAACACCTTCAAAACCATCAGGTTTTTTTTGTCGGGTTGCCTTTTTTGAAAAGTATTCAGAAACTTTTTGATGGCGCCATTGTCGAAGGAATTGACCGTGACTATATGATGATGCGTAAGTATAATACAAATGGGAATGGTAATATAAAAGGCATCGCTGTCGTTAAAAGAATTGTTCTCGGCCGGGGTCTTAATAACAATAAACTTGACATTGTCCTCTAACTCATAGCGGGGTCTTTCATCTATATCGAGTGAGTTCGCGCAGAAACTCAATAGGTATCTCGAGTTCTTCGCCCAGGTCAAAAAATTCTTCTTCTCTAAAAGGTGGCACAAGGTTGACCCAGATACCATTTTCAGGTTTATCAATTTCTATAGTCTGGTTATTGATATTTTTGAAATAATGTATCATGCAGAAAAGATAATAGTATTGTAGCTGTCGGAAGCAAGGTATTATTGTGCGTACTTATGTTTTTAGATCCAATTCACCTGTAAATACAAAGGTTGCCGGACCACATAGCCATACCTGGGTGAACGTCTCTTCATTGCTCTTTATAAATTCTACAGCAAGATCACCTCCGGGAGTTTGTACATCTACCCGGTTAAAACCGGTGTTGTGTGCACATGCCAGAGCGCTTGCGGTCACCCCTGTTCCACAACTGAGCGTTTCGTTTTCTACGCCACGCTCATAGGTGCGCACAAATATCTTATCATCTTCTACTTCTACAAAGTTTACATTGATCCCTTCTTCTTTATACGGTTTGCTGTAGCGTATTTTTTTACCTTCTTCAAATACGTCCATGTGGCGCAGATCCGACACAAATTTTACATAGTGCGGCGAACCGGTATCCATGACAACACTACCACGTTCTTCGGTTATGTGGGCTACATCTTTCATCTTTAAATGTACCCAGCCTTCCTCATCAAAGAAGGCTTCATGTGCTCCGTCAATTGCCTGAAAATTATAGGACATTTTATGTATCCCCATATCGTAGGCAAACTTTACCAGGCACCTGCCACCATTGCCGCACATGGTACTTTCGCCGCCATCGGCGTTGTAATACACCATTTCAAAGTCGTATCCTGGCAGCTTATTCAGCAGCATCAATCCATCGGCACCTATGCCAAACCGGCGATCGCAAAGCCATTTTACCTGATGCCTGGTAAGGCTATTTTCCTCCCTGCGATTATCGAGAATAATGAAATCGTTGCCTGTGCCCTGGTATTTATAAAATTGTATTTTCATTGCTAATAATATTCATGCCGGCGGCGACTATAATTGTTAGTCAGACCCACTTATAAACCAGCTATTATATCCAGTGATTGTATGATCATGTTTTCAACAGCCGCATTTCCGTCTTTGCTAAAATCTTTTCGTATGCGATTGGCAACTATCGCGCTTAAACTCAGGCACTGGTGACCCAATAGTTTTCCCAAGCCATAAATAGCGCTTGTCTCCATTTCGAAATTAGTAATGCGGTGTGGGCCAAAACTAAACTCCGTTAACCGGTCGATCAAATCAGGATTGGTAAGACCCAGGCGCAGCACCCGCCCCTGCGGGCCATAAAAGCCCGGACAGGTAACCGTAATGCCATGAAAAAATCCCGCGGTAAAATGCTTTAAAACAGACGCTCCCGCAGTGCTGATATAGGGCTGCGAAAAGCGGCTGCTGAGTTGTGTATGAGCCACAAATTGCTGCAGTATCTGCATCTCTTCCTCGTTGTTCTCGTGCCGGTAATAGTTCAGCAAATTGTCAATGCCCAGGCCATGCGTTGTGGCAACTATGCTATCTACAGGTATGTCTTCCTGCAGCGAGCCTGAGGTGCCCATGCGTATGATAGTAAGGTGAGTAAGATCCGGTTTAATCATGCGCGTTTCGAGATCAATATTCACCAGCGCATCCAATTCGTTTAACACTATGTCTATGTTGTCCGGACCTATTCCTGTTGAGACAACTGATATTCTCTTTTGCCCGATCCTTCCGGTATGCGTTACAAACTCGCGGTGTTTGGAGGTAAACTCAACTTCATCAAAATGCTTGCTCACTTCTTTCACCCTGTCCGGGTCGCCAACTGTTATGATGGTTTGGGCGAGTTCTTCAGGTCTTACATCCAGGTGATAGATGGCGCCACGGCTGTTGATGATCAATTCACTTTCTGCAATTTTCAGCATAGTTTTCACGCTTTAATAGGTTTTAGTTTATGGTACGGGCATTGGTCCATTATTTTACATCGTTGCGTCGCATTTCGTTGTAGCGGCAAACCATTGGGCAGCTTTTATCAATGTTTTGGTTTGGCTTCTTGGGTTTCATTTTTTTTTCCGATAAATGGATGCTCATTCATGTTACTATACTTACAAAGGAGCGTCGCAACGATGCCAATACAAAGAGCTAAAGCCGGTTACCAAACAACACCAAACATCCCGTTACCCTGGAGCAAGTTTTTCTTTTCAATATTTTTTCTAGCCAAAAATATTGTTTACAAATTCAATTCTAATCTTGACCTGGAAGTTTTCAATGGTCTTGAAAATTTCTTTTAATGTTACCTGTTCTATTTTGGTAAGGCTGTTAATATCAATAAAATTGTCGGGCGCTTTCTTGTCTTGCATTATTTCCTTGGCTTGTTTTTTCAGCCGTACGCTCATCAAAAAATAATAGGATTGCATCAATTCATGAAAGCCGGATTCGGTAAAGATTCCAGCTTCTTTCAATGCCTTTATTCGTTCGCCGGTATTGACCTCGAAAATGCGGTTTTTTAATGCATACACACGTACCAGATCTACAATGGGTGTCATGGCTTTTTTAATTTCGAATACCTCCTGGCTGCCAACTGTGGTGGTTCTGATGTTTTTAAAAAAGGTAAGCGGCGGTTCATATTGCAGCGCATTTTTTGCCATCAGAAAAAACATTTTTTCCATTGGTTTTTGCAGTTCGAGATCTAGAAATTCTTTTAATTCTTCTATTATTGCCGGTTCGCCAAAAAGAAAGCGGCAATCAAAAAAGGTCGAGAATTTCATTACAGTTTCAGGCATGGGTTCTTCCATCCAGCTTTGGTAGTTACGTTTCCAGTGGCTGAGCGAGTGTGTCCATTTAGAGTCTTGGCCATAAAGCCACCTTCACAAAAACTGAAACCTATATAGTTTAAACGGTCTGAAACAGTTTCGGCAAATTTTAAAAAATACTCCCTTACTTCTTCCCGGTGTTCATTGGCTTTGTCTTCATAAATGATCGCGTTGTCCTGGTCTGTTTTCAACGTTTGCTCTTTGCGACCTTCGCTGCCCAACACCATAAACACAAATTTAGCCGGTGGTTTGCCCATTTCGTTGATAACCGTTTCAATTACTTTTATCGCAATCGTATCGGCAACGGTGGTTATCACCTGGTTTACTATTTCGGCATTTACACCGCGCGTCAGCAGTTGGGTTACGATCTCCGGTACCGTGTTCCATTTGTTGCGTAGTTCCTCGTTCGATTGTGCCAGCTTCACCGATTGTATAAAAACAAATGGTGATTGTGCCTGTTCACTCAGCAACTTTACCCGGCTGATGAACCCAATGTATCCACCCTCTTTGCGAATGAGCATATAACGCGTCTTAGTCCTGAACATCATCAGCAATGCCTCGTATATGTACGACTTTGCATCTATTGATACTATCGGGTTGTCCATGATGTCGCCCACCGCGCTGTTGGTATCTACCTGTTTGGCTATTACATTGTTGCGCAAGGTTATATCGGTTACAAAACCTACTATCTTGCCTTTCTGATCTTTTATAAAAAGGCAACTGATCTTTTTATCAGCCATGTATTTCGCACTTTCATAGATCGAAACGTCTGTCGTTACAGATTCAATCTCCCGGTATTCTATGCTTTCTATCCTGCGCGAGTACATTTGGTCTGAGGCAATAAAACTCTCTTCAAAAGCTGAAGGTCGCCGTACGAAATGCGCAAACTCAGGATCCATCATGCGCTTGCCAAATTCTGCTATAAAATGATGGAAGAACCCTTCATATACTTTGCACAGTTCACGAAAGTCGCGGCGGTGCAGAAAATATACCACCGTACCTTTTTTTGCTACAACAGTTCTAAATGATTTCTTTTGATTGAGCAGCACCGACATGCCACCGTAGCAATAACCGGACTCATGTATTTCTATCAGTCTTTTGTCTTGTGCGGTGTCGTAGAAAAAAGATTCATATTCTCCTTCTACAATTATATCTACCCCACGCATCTTGGTTACCTCCTGGTGATAGATAAAAGTATCGCGGTTGTATTTGGTTTCTTTTACCAGGTCTGCAAGTCCTTCCAACACATCTGCCGGCAACAGGTTAAAAGGAGCAACGGTTTGTAAAAATGCTATTCGTTCATTCATATCCAGTAAGCTGTTAATAGGATTAATAAAATGATCAAGGCTGCGGTCAGGCCACAGCCTTTCTCTTTGTTCTGCCCGGTTGATTGTATCCTGGGATAGAAAGTAACCTGCTCCTGCATTGTCTTTTCATTAATTTCCCCTCGTTTCACCAGTTCAAAAAAACAATCTGCTGTCGCCATTGCATCTACCAATGCATTGTGCTGGTTCAGCAAATTTTCATTGAACAATATCCGGTACAGGTCAAACAGGCGCAGGTATTTTGCAACGGGGTTTTGTACCAGGTGGGCCGAGGCGCGCATGGTGCAAAACCCGGGCATTTTTTGCAGGGGATTTTCTTTGCCGATGCGGTAGTAGTCTGCACCTATCATGTGTGCATCCAGTTCCATAAAGTGCCCTACTACCAGCGGTTGGTATTGTTGCAGATCGATGCTGAGGATGTCTAAGACCTTTTCCCGTTCTTCGCCATTCTGCTGTAGAAATTCGTGGGTCAGGCCATGTACCTCCAATGCCGATGGCGCCACCGTAAAGTCGTTGTCTAAAATATAATGGTTCTCAATTTTTTCCTGCTTACCGTCTTTGGTAAATATGATCCACGATATCTGCACCGAAAATGGCCAATTGTTTTTTGCTGAATAAGGAAGGTCCCATTTTTTTGGCAGGTCCGAACCTTCCGTATCTATAAACAGTAAATAATCTTTCAAAAGGCAATAATTGTACATCCCAATCTTTAGCTATTGCACACCGAAGAAATTGCGAATGTTAGTTTTAAAACTTGTCTCGTTGTTACAAAGATAATCTACTATTATGCGTTGCATGCAGCGATAAAAATGCCTTGGGTGGTGATCGCAAAATGTGTGGTAGCAACACGTAATCCCAAAAGCCGGGCGGCACAATAAATGGTTTGACAGGATACTTGTGTCTCTAAAAAGTAGCGGCAAAAAAATTGCTTACTATAGCTAAAGGGGCTGTAGATAGATAAATAGACAGATAGTTCGGTAGGCAGATGCGTTTCCATTATGTTACAGAAACTCCTCCGCCAGTTTATCCCATTCTTCTGCCAGGGTTAGCGATGGTCTGCGCTTACCAGCCCGGCTATACCAATAGTCAGCGTTGCCAATGTCGCCTTCTTTGCGGTGGAGATAAGCGTGTACCCAGGCTGCGTTTTTGTCGTTGATATCCTGTATCAACTCATGGGCTTTTTGCCAGTTGTCCTTTGCATCGTACCACAAAGCCTGCAGGTACACAGAGGCGTTTGCAGGTGGCATTGCAGCGGTTAGACTTTGTTTTAATTTTTCAATATCCATAGTGTAAAAATAGTATGCAGTATATTTCAATCTGCTAATTGGCCCAATATTTTAGCGCTGTTGCTCTGTATTTAAACCACAACTATGGCAATCATTCAAAATTTTCTACGACGTTGCTGCCTTCTTTTTTTATTAACCGCTGTTGCTTACCTAGCTGATGCCCAAATGATCGTGAACGTCGAGAACTCCCGCATACAATCCGACACCACCGGCTGGAAGGGTGAGGCGGGCACTTCTTTCTCCTTCAATAAAAACGTGCAGCAGGTTCTTGAGATCAATGCCAACCTGCATTTGCAATACAAAACCCAAAAAAATCTTTATCTCCTGCTCGGCAATTATAGTTTGCTCAAAGCCAACGATGCCGATCTCTTCAACAACATGTTTTATCATTTTCGTTACAATCGCAAGTTGAGCAAACTGGTGCGCTTGGAAGCCTTCACACAGTGGCAACAAAACAACATCAACAATATCGATCTGCGGGCGCTCTTTGGCGCTGGCGCCCGACTCAAACTTCACGACAGCAAAAATTTTAAGTTGTATGGTGGTATCCTTGCCATGTACGAGCACGAGCAGGACAAATTGCCGCGCGTGGTGCATAACGACATGCGCAGCGACAACTATGTTTCTTTCACCTGGTTGCCAAATCCCCTTTTTTCTCTCACCAGCACTACATTTTACCAGCCGCTTTTCAAATACATTAGCGACTATCGCATACTCAACCAAATCTCCTTTACGCTCAAGGCAACGCGGCATATTTCATTTTCTACCAACTGGGATTTTTCCTACAATTCCTATCCACCCGAGGGTACGCCAAAAGAAAATTATACCATTTCAAACGGCATCAACTATGTGTTTTAGTGGCTTAAAAAACCGGATGAAAATTGGCAGGGGTTTTTTGGGGTGCAGGCATTGTTGCTTCGTGTTGCTTCTGTTGCGACGCTCCGTTCATCGGTAGCTTTTCAAGGGTACTTTTTTTGCCTTTTGGTTAATTTTTTTCTTTGATCCCGTTCGCAATAAAAACGTTCAGGTCAGGAAGGTTCATTTTGGTTTCGCAAGAAGCATTTTTTATTCCGCTTTTTTTGAAACCTTAACCCATTCTTACCGGCTATCGTGTGGCGTCTTTTCGTAAATTCGTATATATGGAAGAGCAAGCAATTGTGACGGCGCCGCAGGTGCCAAAATATAATTTAGACGAAGAGCAGGAGAAGAAAGAAATACTGCGGCATTACCGGGCGTTGCTCAGGTCATTGCGCACAAAACTTAAAAAAGGCGATAAAGAATTGGTGCGACATGCATTTGAAATGGCTGCCGAAGCGCATAAAACCATGCGCCGAAAAAGTGGCGAGCCTTATATTACTTCATCCCATTGCAGTGGCAATGATCTGCGTAGAGGAAATTGGCCTTGGCGTGCGAAGTACCATTTGCGCCCTGCTGCACGATACAGTTGAAGATACAGACATCACACTTGAAGATGTGGAGCGTGAATTTGGCCATGAGATAGCCAGAATCGTTGATGGCCTTACCAAGATCTCCAATGTTATAGACAACAACATCAGCAGCCAGCAGGCTGAAAACTTTAAAAAGATACTGCTTACCCTTACCGACGATCCGCGGGTTATACTTGATAAAGCTTGCCGACCGGCTGCACAACATGCGCACCATGGACAGCATGAAGCGCGAAAAGCAATTAAAGATCTCAAGTGAAACGGTTTGGGTATATGCGCCGCTGGCGCACCGTATGGGCTTGTACAATATTAAGACAGAGCTGGAAGATCTGTCCATGAAATACATGGAGCCGGAGACCTACAAAGAGATTGCCCAAAAACTGTCTGAAACCAAACGGGAGAGGACACGCTACATCAACGAATTTATAAGACCCATAAAAGACAAGCTGGTGAAGGGCGATTTCAATTTTGAGATATATGGTCGGCCAAAAAGCATTCATTCCATCTGGAATAAGATGAAGAAAAAGGGGGTGACTTTTGAAGAAGTGTATGACCTGTTTGCCATTCGTATCATTTTAAATTCTCCCCCGGCAAAGGAAAAAGAAGATTGCTGGAAAGTTTATTCCATTATAACCGATGAATACACGCCTTCACCCGAAAGATTGCGCGACTGGTTAAGCAATCCGAAAAGCAATGGTTATGAAGCCTTGCATACAACAGTAATGGGCCCGCAGGGCAAATGGGTAGAAGTGCAGATACGAACCAAGCGGATGAATGAAATTGCTGAGAAAGGTTTGGCGGCGCATTACAAATACAAAGAAGGCACTGCCGATGAAGATCGTTTTGATAAATGGTTTGGGCAAATACGAGAAGTGCTAACTAACCAGGATACCGATGGTGTTGATTTTCTGCAGGATTTTAAAATGAGTTTTCTTGCCGAAGAGATTTATGTGTACACGCCAAAGGGCGATGTAAAAATGTTGCCTATCGGCAGCACTGCACTCGATTTTGCATTTAGCATTCACAGTGCAATTGGGTACAAAATGTATTGGCGCAAAGATCAATCATAAACTGGTGCCTATCAGCCATAAGTTGCGCAGTGGCGACCAGGTAGAGATCATTACCAGCAACAAACAAAAGCCCAGTGAAGACTGGCTGAATTTTGTGGTAACTGCCAAAGCCAAAAGCAAAATAAAAGATGCGCTAAAAGAAGTAAAAAGAACCATTGCCGAAGAAGGAAAATATATTCTGCAGCGAAAGCTGGAAGGAATGGGCGCAGCGTACTACCCAGCACAATATTGAAATATTGGTAGGCTTTTTATAAATTTCATTCTCAGCTCGATTTTTTTTACCAGGTAGCTATAAAAACAATCGACCTGAAAGAGCTGAAAGAGTTCAATGTTGTTGGGCGATAAACTGGAAGCCGCCCAAACCCGCTAAAGCAACTCCGAAGTCGTTGTTGATACCACACCGCATTACACTAAAAAAGATTCGGAACTTATCATTTTTGGTGAGAGCAGCGATAAGATCATGTATGCACTTGGCCAAATGCTGCAACCCAATACCCGGCGATGACGTTTTTGGCTTTGTAAGTACAGGTAAAGGCTTGATAATTCACCGCACCAATTGCCCCAATGCACCAAGCATGCTTTCTAATTATGGCCACAGAGTAGTAAAAACCAAATGGGCAAAAAACAAAGAGATCAGTTTTCTTACCGGTCTTAAAGATCATAGGTATGGATGATGTGGGCGTGGTTAATAAAATCACCAATATAATTTCGGGCGAACTGAAAGTGAATATATCAGCCACTGTCAATAGAATCGCACTGAAGGATTATTTGAAGGAACGATAAAAGTGTTTGTACACGATAAAGAAGAACTGGAGGAGTTGGTAAGAAGATTAAAAAGACTTACAGGCATTCATTCTGTAGATCGTTTTGATGCAGAAAAAGATCACTAAGCCTTCGTTTTTGTACAAGGAATAATGTTTACATGTAGCGTACCCACGAGTCTTTGTCTCAAAAACTGATTGAGTTTTTTTCTTCTCCTGTTTCCTGGCTTTTCGAAAAAAGCTGCGTAGCGAATTGTGTGTACACGGGTGCGACGCAAGAAAAGTAGCCCGGAGTACCAATGCCGGGTACCAAAAATTTCTCCTCGGTTGTTACATTTAAAATTTTTTTATGGTGTGCGCCGGGCTGGTTTAAAGGCAGTAAAAACAATAAAATGCCCGGCAAGTAAATCAGTTCCATTAATTTTGCCGCTCAATCCAAAATAATAAACTCTAATGGTAGATGTAATTCTTGGTTTGCAATGGGGCGATGAAGGCAAGGGTAAGATCGTTGATTATTTTGCACCCGGGTATGATATAGTTGCCCGTTTTCAGGGCGGACCCAATGCAGGTCATACACTTTATGTTGACGATAAAAAAGTGGTGCTGCACCAAATACCATCTGGCATTTTTCACCAGAATACCATAAACCTGATAGGTGGCGGAGTGGTGCTGGACCCGGTGACACTAAAAAGAGAATGTGAGACGGTGGCTTCGTTTGGTATTGATGTAAAAAAGAATCTGTATATCTCCGAAAGAACGAACATTATATTGCCGACGCACAGGGCGCTCGATAAGGCTTCGGAAATTTCGAAGGGCACCGGATAAAATAGGAAGTACGCTAAAAGGAATTGGGCCGGCATATATGGATAAAACAGGTCGCAACGCCATACGCGTTGGAGATATGCTTGATAAAAGTTTTATAACCAACTATATAAAACTGCGCCTGAAACACCAGCGCTTGCTAGATAATTTTCATTTTAACGAAGACATATCCGATTGGGAAGATGAATTTTTTGAGGCTATCGAATTTTTGCGTTCGTTGAACGTGGTGAACGGCGAATATTTTATCAATAATAAAATAAGCGAAGGCAAAAAATGCTGGCAGAAGGTGCACAGGGCAGTATGCTGGATATTGATTTCGGTACATTTCCATTTGTTACCTCGTCGAATACAATATCTGCCGGTGTTTGTACCGGGTTAGGTGTGGCGCCGCAGAAAATCAAAGAGGTGATTGGGGTTTCAAAAGCCTATTGTACACGTGTTGGCGGCGGGCCTTTTCCTACAGAACTGTTTGATGAAACCGGCGAAGAATTGCGGAAAATAGGAGCTGAATTTGGAGCGACAACCGGAAGACCACGCCGCTGTGGCTGGATAGACCTGGTAGCGTTGCAATATGCCTGTATGATAAATGGCGTAACCCAGGTGGTAATGACAAAAGCTGATGTGCTGGACTCGTTTGAAGAATTGAAGATGTGTACCTCTTATACTATTAATGGGAAGGAAAGGAAGGAAGTGCCGTTCAAAATATCGAAAGTGAAAATCGATCCTGTATATCAATCGTTCAGCGGGTGGAACACGGACACAACCACCATAAAGAAAGTAATAACTTGCCGGAAACGATTGATGAATATGTGCAGTTTATAAACGATTTTATTGGTGCGCCGGTTAAATATATCTCTAACGGACCCGGAAGAGAACAGATAGTAAGGTTATAAAAATTTGTTTAGGTTATATTTGGTTGAATAGAAAACAGTTTGAAATTTTACGCATTAAATCCTAATGGACTATGGCAACAAAATCTGATAAGGAAAAAAATTCCGATAAAAAATGCCGCTGCCAAGCCGGTGGCTGCAAAGAAAACAGCAACAAAGGCAAAAACGACCTGGACGACGATGATAGATGATGAGCCTGAAGATGACAAGAAAACAAAGAGCAAAAAGCCGGTAAGCTAACAGGTAGAGAAGAAGATGATGATGACAGCGGCAGACGAAGCCGAGCTAGAAGACAACTGGAACAAAGTGGAAGAAGAGGAAGACTGGGATCCCGGATTTTGATGAATTCGATTTGCCAAAATCTACAGGTGCCAAAAAAGGACCTGTAGGAAAAAAGGCCGCAAAAGATGATGATGATGATTTTAAGGTGGACGACGAATTCAAGGATCTCTTTGGTAAATCATCATCGAAGTACGATGACGATGACGACGACGATTATTAGCCGGAATACAGTGTGGTTATGAGAGTTTACCACACTTTTCAGGTAACGAATACTGTTTTGATAAAGCAACAAATGTTGAGCTGGGTCAGCCGGTTCAACATTTGTTGCTTTTTAGACAACCAACAATTCCCTTCGTCCTATCACTCTTATGAGTGCCTGGCAGGTGCGGGTGCCACTAACATTTTTGTCCCGGAACACAACTTTCTGCCTGCACTTACTAACTTCCTTACCCAGCACGACGATTGGATATTCGGACACTTCAACTACGAATTGTTCGCAAAGGAAGAGCCTGCTGAAAGTGATAGCTTTCCCACTTATCTTCTTTTTGTACCTGAAGTAGTTCTGCAGCTTTTTGCTGACAGACTGGTTATTGGCGTTTTGACTGGAAATGCTGCTGCTATTTATGCAGCCATTTGCGTACAGCCGCTCAGCGACCAGGGATCAATAGTGCAATTTCAGGCAAACATTGCACGCAAGCAATACCTTGACACAGTGGCGCAGTTACAGCAACACATAAAAAAAGGCGATTGTTATGAGATCAATTTTTGCCAGTCATTCGTTGCCACCGGCGTAATTGAACCAACGAACGTATTTCAGCAATTGACCCGGTTCTCGCCTAATCCCTTTTCTGCTTTTTATAGAGTTTTCGATCATTTTCTGTTGTCATCGAGCCCTGAGCGATATATGAAAAAACAAGGCAACCGGCTGATCTCGCAACCTATAAAAGGGACTTCAGCCAGAGACATTACTGATGAAGCAAAGGATAAAGATCTCAGGCAAACATTGCAACTCAGCACTAAAGACCGGAGCGAAAATGTGATGATAGTGGACCTGGTACGTAACGATTTAAGCAAAATCTGTTTACCCGGTACAGTGCGGGTGGAGGAGTTATTTGGCATTTATACATTTACCCATCTACATCACCTCATCTCGACCATCAGTGGTGTTTTGCAGCCCGGTGCGGGTTTGCCGGAGGTATTGGAGGCTACCTTCCCCATGGGTAGTATGACGGGCGCGCCAAAGAAGAAAGTAATGGAGCTGATCGCAAGATATGAAAACGGCAAACGCGGTATTTACTCCGGCACGGTTGGCTACATTAGCCCCGAAAAAGATTTCGATTTCAGCGTCGTCATCCGCAGTCTTGTGTACGATCAAAAGGCGCAACAACTATCCTTTCATGTAGGCAGCGCTATAACCACTTATAGTGATCCGGAAAAAGAATATGAGGAATGTCTGCTAAAGGGAGCTGCAATGATGAAGGTATTTCTTTAGCCAGCTTTTGTACACCGTTACCTTTTTTGGTGACCAGCAGAGGTACTTTTTGGAGGCATCGTTGCGTCGCATTCCGTTCATCGGCTAAGCGCTATTGATCTTTTTTCAGAGCGGGAATGAATGTATTTCTACTTCGCCACTTCTGTTACAATCATAATTAAAGAGATCTAATTGCCTGTTAGTAGCGAGCAATCGGATCTCTTTATTTCTTTACGATAGTGTTGCAGCATGGTTTTCACCTTAGCTATTGAGCAACGATTGCACCGATTGATATAGTATTTCCTGCTTCTTATTGTTAAACAGTTCTATTTTTTCTGCCGGTAAACGCAAGTGATACTCATTGCCTGCAGACAATGAGCGATCAAAATGTGGATTGAGTTTTTGAAAACTTTGCAAACTCATTTCCAGGTTTTTTGCGATCACTTTTGCTTTGTATTTGCCGGATATCTGTACAGAAAGACTCGACCCGCTTTTTGGGTTTAGCGCATTGGTAGTAGTTCTGGCTGCCAGTGTAAAGTCAGCCAATTCTGAAGCAGTCATGGTAGTCAGACCGCCACTACCTTCAAAGAGGTAATGAGTACCTATAAAGCGTTTTACGTGATTGCGGGTTTCGCGTGGCAGATATGCCTGCAGTTCCCAAAAGTTTTTACTTTTTGCTTTTCGTATTGCCTGGCGCATTCTGCCTGCGCCACAATTATAAGCTGCGATCACCAAAGTCCAGTCGTGAAACTGGGCGTAAAGTTCTTTTAAGATCTTAGCGGCAGCTTTGGTACTCTTCATAAAGTCTTTCCTTTCGTCTTTTCTGCCATTAACTTTTAGTCCCATACGGCGTGCTTCGTCGGGCATTATCTGCCAGGGGCCGACAGCGCCAGCGCGGGAACGCACCGTGCGTACTAATGCAGATTTAATTACTGACAGATATTTCAGCTCGAGCGGTAAACCATAGTGTGCAAAAATGCCATCGTACATATCGAAATAGGGCTTACCCCATATCTTCATTTTTTCCAGGTCTTCACCGCATTCACGCAAGTAGCGCTGCACGAAAGGCACCGCCTTTGGGTTTAATTGTGTAGCGTAGGGTTTATCGGGGTCGAAATCAGACGTTGCAAACAAAGCAGGAAAGCCGTCCTTTTCTGACAAAAGGGAATCGGCTTTATTTGGTTTATCGCCTTCTGCAGGAAATTCTATAAAGGCACTTGAAAGGGAATAAAATAAAAAGAGAAAAACGAGAACAGCCAGTGATTTGATAAAATGACGAAGCTTAACGAGAATTTTTACATTCTTCATAGATGATTCTAAGATTAATTAAAAAATCGGGTTAACGCAGTGGAATAGTAATGGTTATTGATGAGAACTGCCGGTCTCGGAGAGCGGGATCTGCATTAGCAGTTTGGATAAGCGGAGCAAAAGTAGCTCATTATGCTGAGCAGACATCACTTGCAGCCCAAATGGCAAACCTTTAACTGTTTTAAAGAGCGGCAAAGAAATGGCGGGAATGCCAACCAAATTGGCATAAACAGTATAAATATCTGCAAGAAAAATTTCGATCGGATCACTTTTCTCTCCAATCTTATAGGCAGGAGAGGGAACAGTTGGTAAAATTATGGCGTCGAACTTTTTAAAAATTTCATTGGTTTTGGCGACTAACAACTGCCGAACTTTCTGAGCTTTTGTAAAATAAGCGTCGTAGTAGCCTGCACTTAAAACAAAGGTGCCCAATAGTATTCTTTTTTTCACTTCTTTGCCAAAACCTTCACTGCGCGACAATTTGTATAATTGCGCAAGATCATTTTTTGCCAGCGAGGTTCTGTGTCCATATTTAATTCCATCGTAGCGGGAAAGATTACTACTTGCTTCGGCGGTTGTAAGTACATAATAGGCAGGTACAATGTATTCAAGCAAGTCAAATTCAATGGCTTCTGCAATAATATTATGATCAGGAAACTTTTCTACCAGGGTTTTGATGCTAGCGGCGATTTCTGCATCGAGACCAGGGTGTTGTAAAGCGCTGGTAAAATATGCGATCCTGATAGTGCGGTCGGGCAGACTAACCGGATAGGTTGGTGCAAAAGGTGTTTGCACTGCAGTGCTATCAAAGTCATCAGGCCCGGCAATACAGTCTAATACCAGCGAAACATCATCAACAGATTGAGCAAAGATCCCTATTTGATCGAAAGAAGAGGCGTAGGCGATGAGACCATAACGGGAGATGGCGCCATAAGAAGGTTTCATGCCAATGATACCACAAAAGTCGGCAGGCTGCCTTACGGAGCCACCGGTATCGCTGCCAAGGCTTACCATACATGTGCCGGCCTGAACCGCTACTGCAGAGCCACCGGACGACCCACCGGGAACCCGTTGCTCATCAATGGCATTTTTAACCGGACCGTAGGCGGAATTTTCGTTGCTGCTGCCCATAGCAAATTCGTCGCAATTTTGGCGACCAATAATAATTGCACCTTCAGCATGCAGGCGCTCAACTACGGTTGAACTGTAAACGGAAGTAAAATTTTCGAGTATGCGGGAAGCGGCTGAAACACGGTGGTTTTGGTAACAAATGACATCTTTAATGCCAATAACCACACCATGAAGTTTGCCTGGCGGCAGACCGGTTTTTATTTGTTGATCGAGGAATTCGGCCGTGCCAATGCCTCTATTTCAAAGACTTCTAACCACGCATTGAGGTGTAATGTCTCAGCTATTCTATCTAAATAATGACGAACGGCCGCAACGCAGGTGGTGTGGCCGTTCGATAATGCGGTATGATATTGCTGGATATTCTGAAAGATGAACAAACCGGAGCTTTTAGTGAAAATTATGGCTGTTGAACGGTTGTGTTCGTTGTAGCTTTTTTTACATCTTTTTCGCTCATACCTTCCTCAATTTCTTTCTTTACGTTGTCCTTGGCATCGTTGAACTCACGAATACCTTTACCCAAACCTCTCATAAATTCGGGTATTTTTCTACCACCAAATAATATTAAAACGGCAAGAACAATTAGGATCCATTCACTTCCTCCGGGCATTCCGATAAATAAGTTGGTAAACATTGACTGTAATTTAGGGTACAAAAATAAGTGTATAATATTGTTATGTTGTGCTGTGCAAGTAAAATACGTATAAAGTTTAGCAAACGTTTTGAACCGGCACAAAGTGAAGGGTAGGCAAGGCGAAGAAGGAGAAAATGTACACGGGTGCGACGCAACAATGCCTCATAAAAGGTTTAATGCCGGTTACCCCAAAAACAACCGTATAAATTAGAAGACGTTGCTAACACAAAGAAAAATGTTGTGTCTTACTGCAACGAACAGAATAGAAAACCTACCGGAAATAGAAAGAGCGGAAGAAAAATCCTCCGCTCTTCGCAATTATGTAATAGAAACTAATATCTTTTTTCTTTGATCCGTGCACTTTTTCCACTTCTTTCACGCAGGTAAAACAATTTAGCGTGACGTACTTTTCCAATCTTATGCAGAACAATTAAATCGATGTTTGGTGAATTGACCGGAAAAAGTCTTTCAACACCTACACCATCAGAAATTTTACGCACGGTGAAAGTTGCGGTTGCTCCCTTTCCCTGGCGTTTGATAACATCGCCTTTAAATGACTGGATCCTTTCTTTATTTCCTTCAACAATTTTATAATTTACTGTGACGTTGTCACCTGCTTTAAATTTGGGTACTTCTTTTTTGGCAGTCAACTGCTCATGCACAAAAGCTACAGCGTTCATATCAAATATTTTTTTCGGATTGCAAAGGTAGGGGTTAAAGTTTACATTCAAAAATGTTTTAGAATTTCTTTCACTGCCTTACTAATGTAGTGCGGACCCCGGTTAACCGAAAAATTGTTGATAATAACATTGGTGTAGCCAAAATAGTCGGTCGCTGCTTTGTAATCTTCTTTCTTTTTGTAGTAATTGTCGAATATAAGAATACCACCATGTACAAGCCGAGGATAGAAAAATTGTAAGGTGGTGATTGAAGCGTCATAGTCGTCGAGGTCGATATTGAGGTAAGCGATCTTCAACTCCGGATTGTGTATCAGGTATTCGGGGATGGCATCGCCGGGGTTGCCGCGCACAAAATCGATGTCGGAGATGCCGGTGTGCAATAATTCCTTCTTCACCTGCTCAAGATCGATGACCGACTGCTCAACCTGATATTGAACCTTGCAATGACCAGAATGGTGATCGTTTGAAAAATCATCGGTGAATTTTTCGAAAGCGATCAATTTTTGAACTGACTGGGGTAAAATCAGATTTTGAAACATTGCAAACTTTGTAAAACCATCCTGAGCCGTAATTCCGCACTTAACAATACTTCCTTCCAAATGACTAATCTTTTTATATAATTCGTAATGGGCTACTAACTTTCCTGAAAAATTTTTTACCGACTGTGCCGGGTATAGCATTCTCTCAAAATCCAGCGGATAGGTAACAAATGATTTCATGCGACAAATAATTGTTTGAGAAAATTTAAAAGGGATAAACAATTGGTTGATCGACGAAAATTGGATAAGAGACCGAATGTAATGATCTGAAAATGATAAATCTAAGACTACCAGAGAAGGATGTTTAGTTGCATCTGTGAAATATATAGACAACAAAAAACCCTGCCATTTAGCAGGGTTTTTTGTTTGAGATCTTAGCGGGCAATGTTTACCGCCCGTTTCTCGCGTATTACGGTTACTTTAATCTGACCGGGATAGGTCATATCGGTTTGTATTTTTTGGGCGATTTCAAAACTCAGCCTGTCGCTGTCGTTGTCAGTAACTTTATCGGCTTCGACGATAACACGTAATTCACGACCAGCCTGGATAGCATATGCTTTTTCAACTCCCTGGTAGGTGAGTGCAAGGGTTTCCAGTTCTTTAATTCTTTGCAGATATTGCTGCATAATTTCGCGGCGGGCTCCCGGACGTGCGCCGCTGATGGCATCACAAGCCTGGATAATGGGAGAAATGACATACTGCATTTCCATCTCATCGTGGTGGGCTCCGATGGCATTGACCACTGCAGGATTTTCGCCATACTTCTCAGCCAGTTTTGCTCCTAACAATGCGTGGCTCAATTCTGTTTCTTCGTCGGGCACTTTACCAATATCGTGGAGTAAACCGGCACGTTTAGCCAGCTTGGGGTTAAGCCCCAACTCACCTGCCATTAAAGCACACAAGGTTGGCAACTTCGCGGCTGTGCATGAGCAAATTCTGTCCATAGGAAGAACGAAATCTCATTTTACCAACGATGCGAACCAACTCTTTGTGCAGCCCGTGAATACCTAATTCTATCACTGTACGTTCACCAATTTCCATAATTTGATCTTCGAGCTGTTTGCGGGTTTTTTCAACAACTTCTTCGATGCGGGCAGGATGTATACGCCCATCTGAAATGAGGCGTTGGAGGCTTAGGCGGGCAATTTCCCGCCGCAGTGGATCAAACGAAGAGAGAACGATCGCTTCAGGTGTATCGTCAACAATCAGGTCAACGCCGGTAGCGGCTTCAATCGCCCGGATGTTTCGACCTTCACGCCCAATAATTTGTCCTTTTATCTCGTCTGTTTCAAGGTTGAAAACGGTAATAGCATTTTCAATTGCCTGCTCGGCAGCTGTACGTTGAATGGTTTGAATAATGATCTTCCGGGCTTCTTTGTTGGCTTTTTGCTGGCGTCATCTATAATGTCCTGTTGCAGGCTCAAAGCGCGGCTCTGTGCCTCCTGTTTCAGACTTTCAATAAGCTGGTTTCTTGCTTCGTCTGCAGTTAAGTGCGGCAATTTTTTCCAGGCGTCTGATGTGTTCTTCCTGGTGCTTCTCCAGTTCATTTCTTTTTTGACTGACAACATCTAATTGCCTGTTGAGGTTTTCTTTAATGGAGTCGTTTTCTTTCAGTTGTTTATCAAGGTTGACTTCCTTTTGATTGATCGAAACCTCTTTTTGTTTAAGCCGGTTTTCTATTTCACCAATCTTCCGGTTTTTGTCAAGCACTTCTTTATCGTGCTCACTTTTTAGTTGTACAAATCTTTCTTTTGCTTCGAGTATTTTTTCTTTTTTGAGGGTTTCAGCCTGTGTTTGGGCATCTGAAATAATTCTGGCTGCCTGCGCATCTGCTTCTTCTAATTGTTTTTTAGTGTCCTTCGCGAAAATAATTTTTCCTGCCACTACCCCGGCAACAAGTGCTACGATGCCGATGATAATGGAAATCACTACTGAGTCCATGCTATTGTTGTTTGATTTTTTTGTTTATACATATTGTTAGTTCTTACATTTTAATGAGGGTATAAAAGATAAGTGTGCGAAGATAAATATTTATAAATGATTAAGGGAAGTGAATAGCACCGTGTGGTATCGGTGGTTTGCTTAGGTTGAAACCAATTTGGCTTAGCCAGAGCATGGTAACTGGTGCTTATGAGTTGTAGCATTTAGTACCCTGCAAAGTTCACCCCTATCATTGTAGAAAGGAGTTATTTTTCCAGTGCTTTATCGAGAAGCTCCTCTATTTTGGATAACCGCAGGTTTATATCTGACTCATTGGTCTGGCTTATGGATGGCTTTTGCTGTTCGGTTGCAAACCAAAGAAGTACCATGGAAACATAGTCCTGCATATCCTTTCCAGCGAAATTTGTCTTGTAATCGATGATTTTTTCGTTCAGCGTCTTAATAGTTTTTCGCACCATTTCTTCATCTTCTGCCTGAATTTTCAGCCTGTAGCTGCGGTCAGCTATGATAATATTCACCGGGATTAACTGATCAGCCATATACGTATGATTTTGTCAGGCACTTTTTAGCGAACGATTACTGTTTGAAACTTGTAAAGAAAATCATAACCAAACTGGTTGTTTTTGCTGTTAGAGGTGGGTGAAATTGTAGTTTCGGTCCCAACGCAGAGAAGTCAGGTATGCAAAAGGGCTAAACACCGTTCAATGTCTTTTAAATAAGTGTTTATGCGTTTTTCGAGTTCCTTCTTTGATGACACACCCGCGCTGCCAGTTATAGAAAAAGCATCTGCTTTTTGTTTTAGTACCTTCGTTCGTTCAGCCTGTTCATTCAGCAGGGTATTTAGCCGTTCAGTCTCTTTTTGAAGCCGCTGCGCCTCCTTCTGCAACTGCTGGTGATTTCGCAGCAGTGCCTGAAGTTTCTCTTCTATGCGTTTTATAGCTTGACTTTCTTCCAATGTTGTTACCGCCTGATTTCGGCATTTAATTCATTTTCGAACCGTTGTATAAGGCCTGACATAAAACCATCGATCTCTTTATCGGTAAATGTTTTTTCTTCATCCATGAAAGTAAAACTTATAGCAAAGGCTTTTTTACCAGGTCCCAGTTTCTCGCTTTCGAAAATATCAAAAAGTTTCATGTCTTTTAGCGAAGCTAATTGTGCTTTAGAAACAATATTTTCTACAGCTTCAAAGGCAACTGAACTGTTAACCACGACTGAAAGATCCCGAATTACTGCTGGAAATTTAGGTACTTCTTTATAGGTGATTTTTTTGTCACCAACAAGGTGTAACAAAGCCGCCCAGTCTATCTCAATATAAAAAACGGGTTGTTTAATATTGAATGTTTTCAGTATTTGTCCATCGATTTCGCCTGCAGTAGCCACAGGTTTGTTGCGTGACATAGCCTGAACGGCCAATGTGAACTGGCGGGAGGAATGATCCGTGAAGCTCAAATCTTCAATTCCGCACAATTGAAATATAGCAGTTGCCAGCCCTTTTGTGAAAAAGAAATCAACATTGTTCGCTTTCCTGTTCCAATTACCCGCCAGGAACTCGCCTGTGAGATACAAAGCCAGGTGTTCTTTCTCAATATAATTGCCAACACCGGCAACATGGTAAGTCTTGCCGAATTCAAAAAAAAGGAGATCCTTATTTTTCCGGTTCAGATTATATTCAACTGCCTCCAAACCCGTCTCTATCATTGAAGGACGCATTACGTTGAGTTCGGCACTCAAATTATTGATCATTTTTACCGTGTGCGTTAATTGGTCTGCAGTATAGTATGCACTATTGGTTATGGAGTTAGTGACGATCTCGTAAAATCCGGATCCGGTCAAATAATCTCCGATCTTATCTTTTAGCTTTTCTTTTAGAATATTTTCATCTCCCGAAGGAGTAATTGTCATTGCTCCTTTAATCTCAATATTATCCAGCCCGTCAATCCTTACTATCTCTTCCACAACATCTGCAGGCAAACTTATATCGGGTTTATTATAAGGCGCAGCGACCCAAATTTCATCCATTCCTTCCTTTATAACCTCAAAACCGAGACTCAATAAAATCCTTTTTACTGAGTCTGGATGATAGTTCTTGCCGCTCAATTTTTTCAGGTAGTGATATTTCAGTGTCACCTGTGTTTTGTCGATCTGATCAGGATAAACATCAACGATATCAGATGAGATTTCACCTCCGGCAATCTCTTTGATCAGCAATGCTGCTCTCTTTAACACTGGAACGAGGTTGGATATATCCACACCCTTTTCAAATTTAGAAGCAGCTTCGGTCCGTAATCCATGATATAAGGAAGTCTTCCTGATGACCATTGGATTAAACCAGGCGCTTTCAAGAAAAATGTTCTTTGTCCCCTCTTTCACTCCACTTTTTGCACCTCCAAAAACTCCTGCTATACACATCCCTTCTTCTGCATTACATATCATCAGGTCATTGCTGGTGAGTACTTTTAGTTTGCCATCCAACGCCTGAAAGGTTTCACCTTCAGGTAAATTCTTTACAATTATTTGGTGTCCTGCAATGGTGTCAGCATCAAAAGCATGCAAAGGCTGTCCTGTTTCGTGCAAAATGAAATTGGTAATATCAACTATATTATTAATGGGTCGTTGACCTATTGCTAAAAGTCGTTGTTTTAACCAATCCGGGCTTTCTTTCACTTCTACACCACTTATACTTACCCCGGCATATCGCTTACAGGCAATTTTATTTTCTACGATAACCTTAATGAGCAACTTGTGATTATCAGCTTTAAACTGAGTAGGATACGGAGTTTTTGCACGCACATCTTTTTTATAGTGATAGCTGAGATAGGCGCAAACATCTTTTGCCACACCAATATGACTCATTGCATCCATACGGTTTGGTGTGAGCCCAATTTCATAGATCCAGTCAGTTTGGGGAATAAAATAATCTGATGCATTGCTACCAGTTGCTATTGTTTCGGGCAGCACAATAATTCCGTCGTGATTGTTCCCGAGACCCAATTCATCTTCCGCGCAGATCATTCCCTCACTTTCTTCACCTCTTATCCTGGCTTTTTTCATAGTTACAGGTTCCCCCTGTATCGGGTAAATGGTACTGCCTGCAGGGGCCACCAATACTTTTTGCAATGGTGCCAGATTTGCCGCTCCACATACTATGTGTAACAGCTTTCCGTTTCCGGTATCTACTTTTGCCAGCCGCAGTTTATCTGCGTTAGGATGTTGTGTTACTTCCAGCACTTGCCCAACAATTATTCCCTGTAAGCTGCCTTTTACACTTTCAAAAAACTCCAGGCTCTCAACCTCCAAACCGATAGAGGTGAGTATTTTTGATAACTTCTGTGGCTCAATTTCTTCGGGCAGGTACTGGCTTAACCATTTATAACTGATCGTCATTCATATCTTTTTTGGAGAATGCAAATATAACGGCTGCTTTATGGATTTCCTGATGGCTATCCAAAGCTTGCAGCGAAACATATCAGCCTGTAAAAGCGATAGCAGGGTGAGCCGTCAAAGTATATTATCCACGTACAATTTCGCATACCTTCTGCAAACATTTCTACGTGAATTTACCTGCAACTCAACGGGTAGTCGTTCGTAGAAATACCTTTGCATAAGTCGTAATCGAATCGTCAGAGCAACTATTTTCATTGAGATTGACTTTAGGCTGCACTACATATTATAAAAATTCATGTGGAATATTTTCCCCCTTCCCCGTGGCTAATTTGCGGACCAAACCAAGTTTTCTTACCTAAATCTTTCTTCACAACTTGTGTGAATTTTGAGCAGTCTGGGGAGTAAAACTTTTTACTAAAGTGAATATCTTTAAAAAAATTGTGAGTAACCCTGCTATTATGTTGTATAAACCGGTGAATTAAAATAGAACAACTATTCCTTCCAGATTATTAGAACCTTAAAAAAATAGAATTCTATATTCGCTCTCCCACCAAATTTTGCTTAACAATTTGGTAATAGTAGCGAAGACTGTGTGCTCCAGAAGGGAAAAATGATTGTTCACCCATAAGACTCAAAAAGATCAGATGGATCTAACGAATTTAAACAAAGACCGTAAGAATAGAAGGAAGCCTTCGCTGGATGTTAGCACATTGGTTTATGGTAAAGTTCCGCCCCAGGCAAAAGAGCTGGAGGAGGCTGTTTTAGGCGCTATTATGTTGGAGAAGAGCGCCTTTGATAATGTGGTTGAAATACTAAAACCGGAGTGTTTTTATGTTGATGCCCACCAAAGAATTTTCAAAACTTTCCAATCATTGGCGCAAAAAAGTTTGCCAATAGACATTTTAACAGTGGTGGAAGAGTTGAAGATACGGGAAGAGTTGGATATAGTGGGTGGTCCGTACGCTGTTACAAAACTTACCAATATGGTGGTGTCAACCGCCAATATTGAAGCACATGCGCGCATTATTTTGCAGAAGTTTATTCAGCGTGAACTTATTCGCATTAGTGGTGAGATCATTGGCGATGCCTATGAAGACAGCACCGATGTTTTTGATCTGCTCGACGAAAGTGAGAGCAAGATGTTTAATATCACCAACAATTACCTGAAGAAGAACTTCGATGACATAGGCACTGTGCTGGTAAAAACTATTCAGCGTATAGATGACCTGCGTACCAAACAAGAGGATATCTCAGGGGTTCCTACTGGATTTCCGACTTTGGATAAAGTAACTTATGGCTGGCAGCCGACTGATCTTATTATTTTGGCTGCACGTCCGTCTGTGGGTAAAACCGCCTTTGCCCTTAACCTTGCCCGTAGTGCGGCACTCCATCCAACCAAGCCTACAGGAGTCGCTTTTTTTAGTCTGGAAATGGGCGCCGGTCAGTTGGTGCAACGTGTACTGAGTGCCGAGAGTGGTATTATGCTGGAAAAGATCAGCCGTGGTCGCCTGGAAGATTATGAAATGGCACAACTATATAGCAAAGGCGTTACAAAACTGAGCGACGCCCCCATTTTTATCGACGATACTGCAGCACTAAACATTTTTGAATTCCGTGCAAAAGCCCGCCGGTTGGTCAACAAGCACAATGTTGGTCTCATTATTATAGATTATCTGCAGTTAATGAGCGGTAGCGGCGACCGAAACAGCAACCGCGAACAGGAGATCAGCCGTATTTCACGCGACCTAAAGAGCCTTGCCAAAGAATTGCAGGTTCCCATTATTGCACTCAGCCAGTTGAGCCGTGCGGTGGAGACCCGCAAAGAGAGCAAAATGCCACAATTGAGTGACCTGCGCGAATCGGGAGCCATTGAGCAAGACGCCGATATGGTAATGTTTCTTTATCGCCCGGAATACTATGAGATCAATACCAATGAAATGGGCGAAAGCAATCGCGGTGAAACACATGTTCGTATCGCCAAACACCGAAATGGTAGCCTGGAAACCATTAAACTGCGTGCACTGCTGCACATACAAAAGTTTGTAGAAGAAGAAGGCGACGAACCTAACCCCGGCAGTGGAGGTTTCCCCGGCAGTGGCGGCAGTGGCGGTGGCAATTGGAAACCTGTAACACCTGCAGGGCAAGGTGGCGGTGCGACACCCGCACCCGACAACGAAGCCCGCCTTTTTATACAAAAAGGGAGCAAAATGAATACCGGCGAGTTTGACGAAGGCTTCGATGAAGCTGCACCTTTTTAAACTTATAAATAACTCTAGTAGAACCCCGGCAACGGGGTTTTATAGTTTAACAGCTATGGAACTTCCTTTTTTTTATTTACACGATCTTGGCAACGACCCGGTTGTGACCCTTGGCGAGGAAACAAGTAAACATGTGGTGCAGGTGCTGCGTCTGAAACCCGGCATGGCTTTGCAGCTAACCAACGGTGCCGGCACACTTTGCCGGGCAACTATACTGGACGATCACAAAAAAAAGTGCACCGTAAAACTGGAGGAGCGCAAGTTTTTTGCACCTAAAGCACATCAGACCTGCGTAGCTATGTCGCTGCTAAAAAACGCCAGCCGGTTCGAATGGTTTCTGGAAAAAGCAACTGAGTTGGGCGTAACCGAGATTGTACCGCTGGTATGTGACAGAACCGAAAAACAACATTTCCGTTACGAGCGAATGCAGCAGATTGTTATAAGTGCCATGCTGCAGAGCCAGCAGGTTTGGCTGCCGAGGTTGCAGCCACCATCCCCGCTTCAGAAGTTGGTGGCAACCCCCCGTTATGCCCAAAAATATATCGCACACTGCGCCGACGGGCAAAAAAATTCATTGAAGTCAGTCCTGCATCCTTTAAGTACACAAGTGCTTATTGGCCCGAAGGCGACTTTAGCCCGGCCGAGATAACGCTGGCGCTACAGCAAAATTATCTGCCGGTTTCGCTGGGCAGTACCCGCCTGCGCACAGAAACAGCGGGTGTTGTAGCCGCCACTCTTTTGTGTGTGGACTAGTATGTTTTGGTTACCAGCGCGGGAAAGTTTGTGAAGCTTTGGTTGCGACGCTCCGTTCGTCGGCAACTTTTCATGGCGGCTTTTTATAAGCAAATTAAAATGGCTGTTCACGCATTGTGAACAGGAACCCAAAGTCACCCTTTGTTCTGCGGTATAAACGGAGCGTCGCAACAATGCTCCATAGAGTTATATCGTTGGTCTCCAAAAAAACACCCGGCGGACAATATCGGTGTTTAGTTCTTCTTTTTTTGGCGGGCTATGTCGCCAAGACCTGCATCGTCCAGGTTAGATGTGCGCAGCGTTACGGGTTTGGTCATGCTTTTTCGCATTCTCATATTCATGAGTTCTACGATAAAAGAAAATGCCATAGCGAAATACACATAGTTCTTTAGGTGCAGGCTTTCGGCTTTCTCGCCCGCCCAGCCTTCAACTATCAATACAAAACCCACCATTACCAAAAACGATAGCGCCAGCATTTTAAGTGTCGGGTGCTGACCGATAAAATCGGCGATCTTTTGGCTGAAAACAAACATGATGATCATGGCTATAACAACGGCTATGATCATTACCTCTATGTGACTGGCAATGCCCACGGCTGTAATGATGCTATCGAAAGAAAAGACCATATCAACTAATATGATCTGCCCAATGGCGGCGGAAAACGAGGCTGGTTTTGCCTCACTACCGGGCACAACTTCTTCTTCACCTTCTAACTTGTGATGAATTTCTTTAACCGTTTTGTAAATGAGGAACAAACCGCCGGCGAGCATTACCAGGCTGGCAACATCGAAACCCTTGCCGAAAACCTCGAAAAGCGGCTTTCCTTTTTGCCTGATCAGCCATCCCAAACCGAGCAACAATAAAATACGCACAATAATGCCGGCAACCATCCACACGCGGCGGGCATTCAATTGCTGGCTGCGCGGCATGCGCCCCATAATGATAGAGACAAAGATCACATTGTCTATACCCAAAACGATCTCTAAAACTGTAAGTGTAACCAGGCTGATTAATGCGTCGGCGGAAAACAGGTACTCCATGCGGATCGGTTTGGTGAGGTGCAAATATATTGTGTGTGTGTAAACGAGCCTGCTTATATGTGGTACCCCTAGCCTGGCAGAGCTGTGCAGATATTTTTAACTATAGCCGGTCCTTCATACACAAAACCGGTCCAAACCTGCACGAGTGAGGCACCGGCAGCCAGCTTTTCTTTGGCATCGTCACCGGTGAAAATGCCACCACTGGCAATAATAGGGAGGGTGCCATTGGTTTGACGGGCTATGTACTTAATTATCTGGTTTGACTTTTCGCGTAGCGGCTGACCGCTTAACCCTCCGGCACCAATCCTGGCGAGAGTGTCGGGGGTGGTGGTGAGGTTTTCGCGCAGTATGGTTGTATTGGTGGCTACCAAACCATTTAGCTTTACTTCGGTGCAGAGGTCTATAATATCGTCGAGTTGACCCACTGTGAGGTCGGGTGCAATTTTTAACAGCAGTGGCTTGGTGTTGATGCGTCCGTAATTGATCTCCTGCAGGTTGCTAAGTATTTTTTTTAAAAAAGGTTTTTCCTGCAACTCACGTAATCCCGGGGTATTCGGCGAACTTACATTCACCACAAAATAATCTACACAGTCAAATAATTCTTTCAGGCAGATCTCATAGTCTTTCCAGGCGTCTTCGTTGGGGGTTACTTTGTTTTTGCCAATGTTGCCACCAACAATAATTTTTCGTTTGGTAGCCCTCAGGCGTTCAGCCACAGCTTTCACGCCTTCGTTATTAAAACCCATGCGATTAATAATGGCTTTGTCTTTGGGCAACCGGAACAACCGGGGCTTTTCGTTGCCTTCTTGTGGCAGGGGAGTAACTGTGCCGATCTCCATAAAACCAAACCCAAGCATTTCCAATTCACGCAGGTAAAGTGCATTTTTATCGAAGCCAGCGCCCAGACCAACCGGGTTGTCGAAGGGCAAACCAAAAACCTGTTTGTGTAGCCCGGCATTGGTGACGCTAAAGTTCTTCTGTAGTATTTTTTGTATAACACCTAGGTGACTAACACGCTGCAATGCCTTCATAGAAAAATGGTGAACGTCTTCGGCATCGAAAGTAAAAAGGATATCCCGGATCAGCGAATACATGCTGCGAAGGTAATATCCGAAATGTTTACATTTGAATAAAGCGATCTTGCCTGTTTGTACAACAACACACTTTCTTTTTTTCTAAAGTTGTGAAACGGTTTACGGCAGTCGTTTTTGTAAAACTATTTACCATGCAGGAAGCATTTATTGTTGCAGGCTATCGCACTGCAGTTACCAAGAGTAAAAAAGGTGGTTTTAGATTTACGCGCCCCGACGATCTGGCGATTGAAGTGATCAAAGGTTTGTTGGCCAGCGTGCCTCAACTGGAAGCTGAAAGAGTAGATGATGTGATTGTTGGTAATGCCGTGCCCGAAGCCGAGCAGGGATTGCAGGTGGGCAGAATTATAGCCGCGCGGGCATTAGGATACGCTATACCCGGCATGACGGTAAACCGCTACTGTGCAAGTGGACTGGAAACAATTGCAATTGCTACAGCTAAAATCAGGATGGGCATGGCAGACTGCATTGTAGCGGGCGGTGTTGAAAGCATGAGCCTTGTGCCAACTGCGGGCTGGAAAACCGTACCGGCTTATTCAATTGCGGTTGATGAACCGGACTATTATCTCAACATGGGGCTTACAGCCGAAGCAGTGGCTAAAGAGTATAGTGTCAGCCGGGAAGACCAGGATGAGTTTAGCTACCACTCGCACCAAAAAGCTATGCGGGCTATTGGCAATGGATTTTTTTCAAAAGGCATTTTGCCGGTTACGGTCGCCCAGGTATTACTGGATGAAAAGGGTAAAAAGCAAAAAAAATCTTATGTCGTAGAAACTGATGAAGGTCCGCGTGCCGACACCAGCCTGGCAGCCCTTGCCCAGCTAAAACCCGCCTTTGCTGCCGGTGGGGTCGTTACAGCCGGCAATTCATCGCAGACCAGCGATGGAGCTGCTTTTGTGATCGTTATGTCAGACAAAATGGTCAATGAATTGGGTTTACAACCTATAGGCAGGTTGGTTGCCTGTGCGAGTGCGGGCGTTCATCCACGTATTATGGGGATTGGCCCTGTAGCAGCCGTGCCAAAGGTGTTGCAGCAGGCTAATATGACGCTCAACAATATCGACCTGATTGAACTGAATGAAGCGTTTGCGTCCCAGTCGCTGGCTGTTATACGAAAGCTCAACTTCGATCCGGCAATTACCAATATTAATGGTGGCGCTATTGCCTTGGGTCATCCATTGGGCTGCACCGGTACAAAACTAACCGTGCAAATACTCAACGACCTGCAGCGGCTAAACAAAAAGTATGGAATGGTGACGGCCTGTGTTGGCGGAGGTCAGGGTATAGCTGGCATTATCGAAAATCTGCAGTGAATTTCTGGCAAATAACCGGCTGCAATTATTCAGTGCCAATCATTATTGTATAGCAACATAAGCAGCAACTAAAAAGCACTTAAAAAAGATTTGCAAGCTATATCGGGCTAGTATTTAACACTAATACAAATTTTTGAAAGGCAGTGTCTTGCCGATAACCTTTACTTTTATGTTTCCTTTTCTTGCATAGAGAGTTCCCTACTTCAACCACTTTTTTATTGCTTAAAAACTTTTTGTATGAGTGAAAGATTTTCTTCCCTTTCGCAGCGGGAGACCTATACCCCCACAGGGTGGGAAAAGTTTTTGTGGTGGTTGAGCACAGCCGAAAAAGAACTTTTGGCCGAATGCGTGGTAGATAGAAACCGCTACAAAATAATCGGTATGACGGTACTGGCCACCTGGAGTTTTGCCACCTTAGCCTGGACCTATTTCTGGACCACTATAACCAATGACCTGTTGGCTTCGTGCCTGCTGGGTTTGTTCATGGGCTTCATTATACTCACTATAGACCGCGCGTTGATAAAGGGTATGAACAAGTTCAACAAAAACAAAGTGGCGCCACTGGCACTGCGCGGATTATTGGCAATTACGCTCGGCACTTTTATGGCGCAGCCTGCCATTTTATTTATGTTCGACAAAGAGATCAAATTGCAGGCATCGTTGGATAACGAAGTGCGCAAACGGATAAAACAGCAGGAACTTGACTCACTGTACGATCCGCAGAAAAAAGTGCTGAACGACGAGCGGCAGCAACTCGAAATTCAACTCACAACAAAATATAATGAGGTAGCAACAGCCAGGCAAAACTTTCTTGCAGAAATAGACGGCACCGGTGGAAGCGGAAAAGTAGGCATCAGGAACATTGCACAGGCAAAACGGGAGGAGTATGAAAAACTCGACAGTGACTATGCGGCTCTTGCAAACCGGCTGGCAGCCTGGCATTGCTTCTATAGATTCAAGCCTGGCTTCTATAGATCTCATCGTGAAAAAAGAGAATGACGTTTTTTCGGGTTTGCTCAACAATGGTTTTCTCACCCGCATAGAAGCACTCAACAACCTGGTAAAAAGTAACAGCGCTTTACAGTGGCGGTATATTCTTATAGTGGTCATACTCATGCTTATAGAGCTGATGCCGGTGCTTGCCAAAACCTTGCTGCCCGGCGGGCACCTACGATGAAAAGGTACGCTTACGCGAGGAAATGGAGAAAGAGGTTGCCGAAAATAACCAGCTAAAAGAACGCGATCTAAAAGAGTTGTACAACCGGCTGGCCAAAGAAAACGACGAGACTTTTCTGCGCCAGTTCTTTGCCGCAACAGAGGAAAACAGGCGGGCGAAAATGAAAGACCACCTGGCCGGCTGGCAGGAAAATACAACGGAATCCTTCGACGGATTTTGGGAGCGCCTAAAACGCGATATGCTAACGAAACAGGAAAATTAGCGTGACGAATTTTGACGGCTAGGTTTTAGATTTTTGTGAATAGCTTTTTGTTGTTTATGAGCCCGGCATTGTCACTTTGTATTGGCTTTTGTGGCGTCGCACTCTTGTACTTTTATTATGCTACGCAGCAACGAAGGAGAGTGGGAAAGCAAAATCATTCTACCTACTAAAAGCAAGAACAAAGCGATGCCGTTGAACGGAGCGTCGCAACAAAAGCTTCCTGCGATTTCAAATGCCGGTGCCATAAAAACCGTAAAAAAGAAGCTTACTCGCTATTTAGCTGGCACTTGTTTTTATGCTGCACCAGTATAGAAAAAAGGTTTTCTGTACCGAAACAGTTTGTCCGTTGTCTTCTTCCTGCTGTTTGTTATATCGCTGAGCGGGCAGTTCTTTACCGGTTTTTTTCAATACAATCAGGAGCGTGAAAAAGATCATTTCCCGCCTGCAACGTTGACTGCCTACACTGTGAGCGGTCATTTTATTTCATCCACTTTTGAGAACTGGGAAAGTGAGTTTCTGCAAATGAGTTTGTTTGTCATACTCACTCGTACACTGCGCCAGAAGGGCTCATCGGAGTCGAAACAATTAGATGGAAAGGAAGAGGTGGATAGGATGCCCGATCCCGAAAAAAAGGATGCACCGTGGCCGGTGCACCGGGGAGGATTGGCGCTGACATTGTATAAAAATTCACTCTCTATTATTTTGCTTTTTTTATATGTGGTATCGTTTGCGCTGCATGTATATGGTAGTTTGAAGAATTTTAATGAAGAGCAAATGCGGGTGGGACAACCACTGGAAACTGTCGGCGAGTATGTAACAAGCTCGCGGCTTTGGTTTGAAAGTTTTCAAAACTGGCAGAGCGAGTTCATCTCCATTTTTGCGATCGTAATTCTCAGTATCTACTTCAGGCAACAGGGTTCAACACAATCAAAACCTGTTGACGCTTCCAATACTTCTACAGGAGATAGTTAGCCGGGTGCACGCTCCGGAGAATTACCTGTTTTTAGATAAGTGTATTACCTTTATCGGCTTGTACTTTTATTTGCCGGCGATGTTTATGCTGGTGCTAACTTATTGTAGGGCAAGTGCAGAAACCCAGAGCCGGTTACTATTGAGGTATTTGAGTAGCTGCGCAAACCGGATAATAGGTAATACTATGATGGCACAGAAATTTTTGGATTTAAAGTGGTGTTATTTTAAAAAAAGCTATTTTGCCCCCCGTTTCTTTTTAAAAAATCTGCATTTACAATCCCAATAACCATTAAACCGATTGTATGGACTTTAAACAAATTCAGGAATTAATTAAGTTAGTTAACCGTAGCAGCATTGGAGAGTTAAGTATTGAGGAAGGCGAATTTAAAATAACTATTAAACAAAAAGAAGAGCATGCGCCTGTATATGTGCAACCGCCCGTGCAGGCTTACATGCCCATGCAGGCGCCACCACCTGCACCCACCGCAGCCCAGGCAGCACCGGTCGCTGTGAGTGCAGCACCTACGGCAGCAGATAAAATTGCCGACAACCTCATAACTATTCGCAGCCCGATGATCGGAACCTTCTACCGAAGCTCAGGCCCGGATAAAGCGCCATTTGTTAGTATCGGCGATGAGGTGACCATTGGTAAAACAGTGTGCATAATAGAAGCGATGAAGCTTTTTAATGAAATTGAAAGCGAGATTAAGGGAACTGTTGTTAAGATATTGGCAGAAGATGCCAGCCCGGTTGAGTATGACCAGCCTTTGTTTTTAGTTGAGCCGTGATGTGAATTTGAAAAAGAGCCGGGATACCTACCCGGGCTGAGGTTTTGATACTAGCTTTTTCTATTTTCAAATTTTTTCAACTTACTACATGTTTAAAAAGATATTGGTTGCCAACCGTGGAGAGATCGCCCTGCGGGTGATACGCACCTGCCGTGAGATGGGAATAAAAACGGTAGCGGTTTATAGCACAGCGGATAAAGACAGTCTGCATGTAAAATTTGCCAATGAGGCGGTTTGTATCGGCAAGCCACAAAGTGCAGAATCTTACCTGAATATTGCACACATAATGGCAGCGGCAGAAATTACCAATGCCGACGCCATCCACCCTGGTTATGGTTTTTTGGCCGAAAATGCCAAGTTCTCGCAGATTTGCCAGGATCATGGGATAAAGTTTATCGGACCCACAGCTTCCATGATCAACAGCATGGGCGACAAGATCACTGCCAAGGAAACTATGATAAAAGCAGGTGTTCCCGTTGTGCCGGGCGGCGAGGGTTTGCTGGAAAGTGTTGAACAGGCAAAAACCCTGGCAAAAGAAGTCGGTTACCCTGTGATACTAAAAGCTACTGCCGGTGGCGGTGGCAAAGGTATGCGGGTTGTGTTCCAGGAAAGTGAGTTGGAAAAAGCCTATACAACTGCCCGTACTGAAGCCGGGGCATCTTTTAAAAACGATGGCATCTACATGGAGAAATTTGTAGAGGAGCCACGCCATATAGAAATACAAATAGCAGGTGACCAGTACGGCACCATTGCACACCTCAGCGAGCGTGACTGTAGTATTCAGCGCCGTCACCAAAAACTGGTGGAAGAAAGTCCCTCACCCTTTATGACTCCCGATCTGCGCCACCGCATGGGTGAGGCGGCGATAAAAGCTGCCAGCGCCATTAATTACGAAAGCGTGGGAACCGTAGAATTCCTGGTTGACAAACATCGCAACTTCTACTTTATGGAGATGAACACCCGAATACAGGTAGAGCATTGTGTTACAGAAGAGGTGATTAATTTTGACCTGATAAAGGAGCAAATAAAAATTGCTGCGGGAGAAAAGATCAGCGGCAAGAATTACGAGCCACAATTGCACGCCATAGAGTGCAGAATAAATGCTGAAGATCCCTACAACGATTTTCGTCCCAGCCCGGGACGTATCACTATCCTACATCAGCCGGGTGGTCACGGGGTGCGGGTAGACAGCCACGTTTATGCAGGCTATGTCATTCCTCCCTACTATGATAGTATGATCGGCAAATTGATCACCATGGCGCAAACGCGTGAAGAAGCAATTGACAAAATGCACCGGGCACTAAGTGAATACATTATTGAAGGCATAAAAACCACCATCCCTTTCCACCTGCAACTTATGCGAAATGAAGATTTTCGCAGTGGCAACTTTACGACAAAGTTTTTGGAAGGATTTACAATGGAATAACTCTTCATGAAGAGAATACAAGTAAAGGCGTCGTAGCAACCTACGGCGCCTTTACTATTCTTATACCAGTGCTCAATTCATTTTGCAACCTGGTTTTTAACGATATCTTTTGCATGTCACCCTGTCTTTTTTCAACAAGGGGAATACCTCTTGTGTTAGCATGGTATGCTTACTTCTTCGGTTGACCAAATACATTCTTCTGCTGTAAAAGAAACTTTTTCTCCCCGGCTTTGGATGCCGAAACGCGTTGTATTTACCGCCAAGGCTTTAGATGAACCTTTCGGACAAAAGATATTGGAGCGTGTTCGTTCTTTTGATCTGCCTGTGGAAATTGCTGCAAATAACCGTATCACTGGTCTGCAGGGCGCTACCGTGCGGGAAACATATAAAATAGCCAAAAGCACGTTGGCTATTGTTACTGCTCCACCTTCTGCATTCAGGTTGCAGCCTATACCACCTTCTGCCGATTTTCAGTTTCACCTGGCTGAGGGCTGCCCTGCTCATTGCCAGTACTGCTATCTTGCCGGTAGCCTGCAGGGACCGCCTGCCATCCGCGTTTTCGCTAACCTGCCTTCCATACTTAACAATACCATCTCGTATCAAAAGCCTGGCGTAACAACCTCCTTTGAGGCAAGTTGTTATACTGACCCGCTAAGTATTGAGCACTTGACCGGAAGTTTGGCAGAGACCATACAATTTTTTGGTACCCAGCCCAATGCCCATTTACGATTTGTAACTAAGTTCACGGCAATAGAGCCATTGCTCAATATTGATCACAAGGGGCGCACAAGGTGGCGGGTTAGCTTAAATGCCCCGGTTGTTTCCCGGAGGTTCGAAGGGGGTACGGCATCAGTAGATGACCGGATCGCCGCTTTAAGCAAACTGGCTCTGCCAGTAGAGCAGGGTGGGGGAAGTTATCCAATAGGTGTGGTGCTGGCACCAATAATGCCGGTGGAAGGCTGGCAAACTGCTTATCGCGATATGTTGGTAAAACTGCGGCAGACCCTTAGCTTCCCTACAGATCTCACGTTTGAGCTGATCACACACCGGTTTACACCGGGTTCTAAAAAAGTGTTGACAGAGTGGTATCCCAATACCTCGTTGCAGATGGACGAAGAACTGCGCAGTTCGAAGACAAACAAGTTTGGAGGCACGAAATATGTTTATGACAAACAAACGATGGACGAAATGAAGCGTTTCTTTTATGCAGAGATAGCAGAACTGTTTCCGCAGGCTAAGGTACTTTACTGGACATAGACACTGCGTAAATGCAGGTGCCAAAAGCGCTACCTGACAGCCGTGTCATTTTTCAAAATATTTACTTTGTACCGCAGCAGTATTTCGTCGTTGAAGACTACATTGAGCCATTCCACATTGGGCGACGTTACCACGTATTTGTAAGTAACCGTATCGCCGTTTACAAGACATTTAGCAACCTGTGTACTATCAGTTTGCATTTTTGCCACATCAGCACTGTCAACAATAGGGTTGTCAACCAAAAACATCTTCTTTTCGGGGTCTTCCGTTTCTACCACAAAAGTGAGAGTGTCGCCCTGTTTTGCTTCTATAATTCCCGATGAAGGGTAAAATGACCGGATCTTATTTTTTACGTAGGCATTTGTCTTAAATGGCGAGTTCTTAAACTCGCTGAGGTAAGGCGGTTGGGAGAGTAAGGTCCACTGGAGTTCCTCAGGGTAATGGTCACGGGCAAATTCCTTAGCCGGAGTTAAGAAATAGTAGTCGTTATAATGCCTTATAAATTCATCGCTGAAAGATATATAACCACTTGCCCAGGTTACATCCAGTAGTTGCCAGGTACTATCTATGTACACGGCGTTCCACCGGTGGTTAGAACTAAAACGGTACCGGCTACGCGAATTAACCCCGGCGTACCCTGTTATAACTTCGCACCGGATACCCGCGTAGTCGCAAAGAGTTTTAAACAGGCGTGAATAGCCATCGCAAAAGGCTATGCGTTTGCGTAGTACATCTATCGCAACTCTCTCGCTCAAAGGCTTTAGCGCACCGGTATCATCTGCGTCATCTTCATCAAAATTGTTTGCCCAGCGGCTGTTGTACCGTGGGTTGGCATTGTATGAAATGTTGTCTGCTACCCACCCGAATATAGCCGCAACTTTATCTTTTTCTTTGGTATAGGGTGCAACCAGTTGGTGAGCCAGTGAATCCGGGGTCAGCTCGTGCCGTTTCTTTTGAGCCAGAGCGCAAAGTGGAAGAAGAACTATAAAAAAATAAACTATCAGTTTCATCGATCTTCACTGCATGTTTTGCAAATTCGAATTTCGGCTTTAAATCAATTAGCTGCATTTTTTTAACAAATGTCTGTGGCTACATTAGGCAACATGACCTGAAACAAATTGCGAAAAACGCAAAATCCCATACCGGATATAGAACGAATAATACGGCTGCAAGATTATCTTCCATTTACATATTTCAATTTGCTCTTTAGAACCAGCAAATAGTCACCTATATAGTGAATAGCAGTATATGCAAAGAGTATATTTTATTAGTGGGTTGGGTGCCGACCAACGGTCATTCACATTCCTTGACCTGTCGTTTTGTGAGCCACACTATGTGCAGTGGATAACCCCCGGTAAAGACGACACGTTGCAGGCATATGCCGCTAAACTGTTTCATGGCATCAACGATGAGCAGGCAACCATTGTTGGTTTGTCATTTGGGGGAATGCTTGCAGTGGAAATAGCTAAATTGTTTCCGGCAACAAAGGTCATCCTGTTATCCAGTGCAAAAACTTTTTATGAGATACCGCCCTACCTGCGCATGTGGCGCTATCTGCCTGTGTACAGACTGCACAATGACCGTATAAAAAACGCCGGCGGAAATTTTGTTTTACGCGTTTTGGGTGCGAAGGGTAAACCGCAGCAACAGTTGCAACAAGCCATTTTAAAAGATTCCGATCCGGTTTTTTTGCGGTGGGCATTGCATGCCATTGTTACGTGGCGCAACCAGGTTATACCGGCAAACGTGGTGCACATTCATGGTAGTGCCGATAAATTGCTGCCACATCATTTTGTAAAAGCGAACCATACGTTACAAGGTGGTGAGCACCTGATGGTGATGGATAAAGCGCCGGAAGTATCGCAATTGCTGCGGCAACTCATTGCGCCATAACAACCGGCAGCACCTTCCATATCGCGGCTGCCACCAGCTCGTTGCCTTTGTTGTTCAGGTGTACAGTATCAGTAGTTAGTATTCCCTTATCAAGGTTCTCCGGGTTATTTTCGGCTATATACCTGCTGAAAGCTGTGCGCAGATCAACCACTGCCGTTTCATGTTTCACCGCGAGGTTTCTAATGATATCGGAATATATTTCCAGGTCTGCATCCTGGTTATTGCTGCCTGGGTGTTGTTCGCCGATGACTGTTAATGTGCATACCACCACCTTTATTGAGGCTTCCAACAACTTTTCAATGATCTCATCATAAGTTTCGGCAAACACATCGGGCGGGGTGCCTTTTTTTACCCAGTCAACCTTGTTCCAAACGTCATTAATGCCGATCATAATTACTACCACATCCGCGCCGTTCAGCAACACATCTTTATCTACACGCTGCCGCAGATCGGTCACCGTATTTCCGTCTTTACCCGAGCCGATCAATTCATAGCCATCGTCAATCCCTTCAATTCGCAGTATCTGCAAAATACGTTTGATATAGCCGCCACTTTTGGCGCCTTGCGCAGTAAGAGAGTTGCCAAAAAAAACTATGCGTTTCCTTTTCTTTTTGTGGTTTACCGACATGAGCAACATGCTAAAAACAAAGACAGCAAACAGTAATAATTGTGTCGTCACTAGTGAGTTTGTTTTTTTTGGAGCCGGGCAATTTACCGCTGCCGGGGCTGTTGTTGCGTCGCACTCTTGTACAGCCTGTCTTTTATGGGCAGAAGAAAATTATATTTCAGTAGTCATTAAAAAAAGAGGACAAGGTGTAGAAAAATGTATTTGCCGGGTTTTGCAATGCCGCTGCAGTGTGCGACGCAACAATGTAAAATCGTGGTTATTCGGCTGGTTACCAAAAGATCTTCTCCTTGTTGCAAATGCCTATGTCCGAAAGTTAGTTCCTTCCAATATAAGTTGCTCTTGTTGTCTGCCAGTGTCGTTTCCGTGCAGAGACTAACCACGTGTACCGGACGAAAAAATTATCAATCCCAGTCGTCCATAACGGGCGTGGTTTCTTTTGCCATTTTTTCTACAAATCTCCTTTCACTTACCAGGTATCCGTTGCCCTTGGCGCACAAATGCACCACAATGTTTTCTACACTCATAGGGTTGCCTTCGGGTATGTCGGCAATGTTGCTATGTTTTATGTCGTGCCCATCAATTATAATTACCAGCCCGCTGCCTATAGCCTCCATCCTGTTGCCTTCTGTTATCAGCATACCGGTGTCTTCGCCCAATCCAATACCTATACACGACGGATTAGAACCAACTGCCTGGCTCAACCGCCCAAACCGGCCACGCTTTTCAAAATGCGAGTCGAAGATCACGTTGTCCATAAAGGCAAGACCGGTTGAGATCTTTACTTCGCCTTTTAAGTGAGCTTTGGAGGCATCACCTTCATAGATCATTGTACTGCTCATGGCCATTGCACCCGCCGAAGTACCGGCAACCACAAACAACTCTGTTCGATAGCGGTTGAGTAGAATGCGAAGAAATTTGGTGCCGCCAAAAATGGCAGTCAGCCTAAGTTGGTTGCCCCCGGTAAACATTACCGCGTCGCAGGCTTTTATACGTTCAATATATTCTTCGTTGTGCGCATCGTCGCGCGACCGCACGTGTAGCAAACCAATATTGGTGCAACCGATACGACCAAAGGCTTCCAGGTAATTGTTACCAACTTCGTAGGGTATGCGCGAGGCTGTAGTGATCACTTCAATCCGCGACATTACACCCCCCGCCTCTTCTACAATGCGGCGAAGAATACCTAATTCGAAAAAATTTAGATTGTGGTGCAACGCACTCATTTGAGCCAATTCTGTCCCTTTGTCTTCGGCACCACCTATAGCGATCAACTTTCCCTTTATCTCACCCATTTTTAGATTTTAGACAATGATGCAAATATGAATACCTGTCTCCTACAGTTTTCATATTATCAGCAATCATTAACAAGCGATCACCAGCTATTTGAGCTGCACGATCTATCGTTACTGCAATTTATCAGTTTTTGACCGATGAATAAAAGATAAAGAACGCCGGGTGTATAAATAGGTTTTATTGTTTGTAACTATTGCTGCCTGTTCGGCACAATTTTTCTTTTGAAAGACAATTTCTTCATCATGTCCGGCAGAAGTCATTTTCCCTGCCATTGATCTAATTACATGAACTTTTTATTTGTGTAACGGCTTTTGTTAACTTGTTATGCAAAAGCTAACACTGCAATTAAAAAATACCAGGCAAAAACCTAATTAACTGTTTATGAAAATTGTGGAAATAAAAGTATTACGCGGCCCCAATTACTGGAGCATCCGCCGCAACAAACTAATACAAATGAAGCTTGACCTGGAGGAAATGGAGCAACGCCCCACCAATAAAATTCCCGGTTTTAAGAGAGCGCTTGACAACAACTGCTGCCCAGCATGTACACCCACCGATGCAGCGAGGGACCTAGGCGGTTTTTTTCAACGAGTAGAAGAAGGTACCTGGATGGGGCATGTAATAGAACACATTGCCCTCGAACTGCAAACACTGGCTGGCATGGATACTGGTTTTGGCCGAACCCGCGGCACCGGCAAAGAAGGAGAATACTATGTGGTATTTAGTTACATGGAAGAAGATGCCGGGGTATATGCAGGAGAAGCTGCAGTGAGAATATGCCCAGGCACTTGCTGATGACAATGTAGAATATAGATCTTGAAGAAGACATACAAACCCTGCGTGAAATACGGGAAGACACTCGCTCTTGGGCCCTCAACCGGCGGTATTGTGAATGAAGCAGCAAAAAGAGGAATTCCCTTTATCAGGCTAAACAAACACAGCCTGGTGCAATTGGGTTATGGCATTCATCAAAAAAGAATTCGGGCCACCATTGCCAGCACCACATCGAACATTGCGGTAGATATTGCCGGCGACAAAGAAGAAACCAAGAACCTGTTGAAGTGCAGCCGAAATTCCGGTACCGAGGGGCACGATTGTCAGAACACAGGAAGACTTACAAAGAAGCGATTGATCGATATCGGTTACCCATTGGTGTTAAAACCGATTGATGGAAACCATGGCAAGGGCGCGACTACCAACATCAACGATTGGGAACAGGCGCTGAAGGCTTTGGAGGCTGCACAGGTTTATAGCCGCAGTGTTATTTGCGAACGATTTATCACCGGTTTCGATTTCAGGGTGCTGGTCATCAATCATAAATTTATTTGTGCAGCCTTGCGCACACCTGCAAGTGTAGTTGGCGATGGGCAGCATACCATTCAATGGCTGGTAGATGAAATAAATAAAGATCCCCGACGAGGTTTTGGTCACGAAAAGGTGTTGACACAAAATAAAGATGGATGACTTTACCCATAAAATGCTTGACAGAAGCTGGGTTATACACTGGAAACTGTTCCACCTAAAGGCGAATTGGTATTACTAAAACCTACCGCCAATTTAAGTACCGGTGGCACCAGCACCGATGTAACTGAAGAAGTGCATTCAGCCAATATTTTTATGGCCGAACGGATTTCAAAGATCATTGGCCTTGATATTTGCGGCATCGATATTATGGCGCCCGATCTGAAATGCCCATAAGTGAAAATGGCGGTGCTGTACTGGAAGTAAATGCTGCCCCCGGTTTTAGAATGCACATAGAACCAACCGTAGGCTTACCGCGCAATGTATCCGAGCCGGTAATTGATATGCTTTTTCCAAAAGGCAGCAATGGCCGCATTCCCATTATTGCCGTAACAGGCACCAATGGCAAAACCACTACAACCCGGTTAATTGCGCACATTTGCTAAAACGGTTGGTTATAAAGTTGGTTTTACCACATCGATGGAGTGTATATTCAAAACAACCTGATGATGAAGGGCGATTGCACCGGCCCGGTAAGTGCACAGTTTGTATTAAAAGATCCGACAGTAGATTTTGCTGTATTGGAATGTGCACGAGGAGGAATTTTAAAGTCGGACTTGCTTTTCAACATTGCGATATTGCTATTGTAACCAACGTAAGTGCCGACCATATTGGCTTGGGTGGCATAGACAACCTTGAACAAATGGCTAAGGTAAAAGCGGTGGTTCCCGAAACTGTTTTCCCACATGGATATGCAATTTTAAATGCCGATGATGACCTGGTGTACGAAATGCGAAAGGACTTGAATGCAACATTGCTTTGTTCAGTATGGATGAAAACAATCCACGCATAAAAGCAACATTGTGAAGACGGTGGCTATGCAGCGGTTTTTGAAAATGGCTATGTATCCATTTTAAAAGGCACCTGGAAAATACAGGGTACAATAAAGTGACTGATATACCCATTACTTATGGTGGAAAGGCGGTTCACAACATCATGAATACATTGCCCGCTGTCTTGGCTGCTTACCTGTATCGCAATATCACAATCGAAGATATTAAACTGGCCTTGCAAACCTTTATTCCTTCTGCTGTGCAAACCCCGGGCAGGTTAAATCTTTTCCGGTTTAAAAAGATTCCAGGTTTTGCTCGATTTTGCACACAATCCTGCGGGTCTTACAATTTGTTGAGCGAATTTATTAAATAATGGATGCCACATCAAAAGATGGGAATCATTTCGGGAACCGGTGACCGTCGCGATGAAGACATACAGGGAGATGGGAAGCATTTCGGCAGAATATTTCGATGAGATCATAATAAGGCAGGATAAGTACCTGCGTGGCCGAACCGCGGATGAGATCAATTAACTTACTGAAAGAAGGAATCAACGAAACCAAGACCTCGACATACCGGTGAAAATTTTCAACAATGAAAGAGAAGCAGTACTGTTTGCCCTCAAAAATGCAAAACCCGGATCGCTCATCGTTTTATCTGGCCGATAAAGTAGATGCTCCCTTGAGCTGATAAAAAGTTAAAAGAAGAGGAAGACAAAAGAAGTTTAACGTTGGCAAATTCTTTGTAAAAGAAATAAAAAAATATTGGTTCAATATGCTCAACCCTTATTTTTGCACTCCATTTAACGGATTGCCCGATAGTATAACGGTAGTACGACAGTTTTTGGTACTGTTTGTCGTGGTTCGAATCCATGTCGGGCAACAAAGAAAAGAGCGAAAGTTAGTCTTCGCTCTTTTTCTTTTTTAATACAAAAAGTAAACAGCTCGCAAAAAGCCGCACAGTTTTACTTTCTGCAGCAGGTTTGTAAATATTTGAATTTGTGAGAATATAGGGGCGCTTCGCTCTCAACATCTGTGTTACTACACGATAAGATCCGCCATTGCTGTCAGATGGTTTTCTGCGCTCTTTTTTTACCGGCAATGGAACACACTGAAACATTGTTGCGATAGTTTACTCCGCAGAGGCGGGCTCCGTTCATCGGCAAAGCATTGGGTAGCTTTTATAATAATTGTATGAAAAGAACCGACTGCTGCAAGCCTCACTAGGCTCCTGCTCTTATTTTTGTAGCTACTTATGAATGGCATAAAATCCATAACCTTTTTCCTTTTAATGTGTGTAGCGTTACCAAAAATTTATGCGCAGCGGTCCGACACTACCTTAGATGTTGTAAACTGGAACATTGAATGGTTTGGCTCCTCCGAAAACGACCGTGCGAACAAAGACCTGCAGGAGCAAAATGTCGTTCGGGTACTTCGCTATCTTGATGCCGATATGTATGGTTTGTGCGAGGTAGTTGATACGGCTCGCCTGCACCGGGTGGTAAACTCGTTGGGCAGCGATTATGCTTATGTTATATCCGATTATTGCAGCCTTGCAGCCTCGCCTTTTGATGCTGATTGGATAAAGGGGCAAAAGCTGGCTTTTGTGTACAGAAAAAGCGTGGTAAGCAATGTGCAGACACGTGGTTTTATGCGCAATAGTCCATCTGCTAATTACAATTTTGCCAGTGGGCGATTGCCCTTTGTTTTGAATGCTAATGTTGCAATAAAGGGAGTGAAGCGAAATATGAATTTCTTTCTGCTACATGGCAAGGCGGGCAGTGCCGCTGCAGATTATAACCGGCGCAAAGCAGCAGCCGATGAAATGAAAGATTCACTCGATGCGGAATATGCCAATACTACCCACATCATTTTCGGCGACTTCAACGACGACCTCGACCAAAGCATAGCATACAATGGAAATGCGCCCTCTTCTTACCAGCAATTGGTGCAGGATTCCACTGACGCAGATCATTATGTTGCCATTACACTGCCGCTTAGTTATGCGGGTGTTAACTCAACGCTCAGCTATGCCGATCCTATAGATCACCAGGTCATATCCAACGAAGCAGATTCTATGTATGTCGCAGGTTCGGCATCTATTCGCAAAGACATAGTGAACGTTGTTCCTGATTATACTTCTCACAATACCTCTGATCATTACCCGGTTTTTTCGCAATACAAAATGTTAGCTGGGGATACTTCGGTCGAGGTAGTTGTTGTGCCGCCGGTCAGTCAAGAGAACCAGGTTAAAGGATTTATTGTTGGCCCCAACCCGGCACGTCAGCAGTTGTTCATCGTCAGCGAAACGGTCTTACACAATGTTGAGGTCTCCATTTTTAATATTTTAGGACAGCGCCAGTTTTCATTGCACCGGCAGATGTTAGGCGCACAGGAAAAATTGCAGGTCAATATTCACTATTTGCCCGCTGGCGTCTATTTTCTTAATTTGAGTAGTAAGGAAATGACCCATAAAGTCACAGTTGTGAAAGAATGATGAAGATGGAAGAATTCTGTAGAAAACATCCGATTACAAGAAAAATCTACATCTGAAACTTTTGTGCCTGTCGGGGATTGAGTCGTATCCTCTGCTTCATGGATACTTTCCTAAAGTTTTTCAACTATTTACAGTTTTTCATTCGTGGGCAGATCGAGCAATGCTTTCATATCAGTTTTCAAACAAGCTCTTTTCTACAGTTACAACACAAACAAGTTAATTACCCAATCGCCTGGTTAAGGTCCTCCATCAAATCATCCGCATCTTCTATGCCTACACTTAGTCTTATTAATGAATCTGTCAGCCCGTTCTTCAAACGCTCTTCCCTGGGTATAGAAGCATGGGTCATACTCGCCGGGTGATTGATGAGCGACTCTATACCACCCAGGCTTTCTGCTAATGCGAAAACTTTTGTTGATGATAGAAGTTTGTAGGCAGTTTCCATACTATCATCTTTCAGTGTAAAGCTCATCATGCCGCCAAAACCGCGCATTTGTTTTTGCGCTATTTCATAGTTGGGATGGTCAGTAAAACCGCACCAGTACACTTTCTCAACCTTTGCATGATCGCGTAAAAAATGTGCGACCTTCTCGCCGTTCTCGCAATGGCGCTGCATACGCACGTGCAGTGTTTTTATACCACGTAATACCAGGAAACAATCCTGTGGTCCAGGCACTGCACCACAGCTTTTTTGTATGAAATATAACTGATCGCGCAATGCCTGGTCGTTAAGCATCAGGCATCCATGTATAACATCGCTGTGTCCACCCAGGTATTTGGTTGCTGAGTGCATCACAATGTCGGCTCCCAGATCCAAAGGATTTTGCAGGTAAGGTGAGGCAAAGGTGTTATCGACGCAGGTAAGAATATTGTTCTTTTTTGCAATGGTGGCTACTGCTTCTATATCTGTAATGTTCATCAACGGGTTGGTAGGCGTTTCTATCCAAATAAGCTTAGTGTTGGTGTTAATATAGTTGCTGATGTTATCAGCCTGTTGCATATCAACATAGTGAAACTTAATTCCGAATTTTTCAAACACTTTCGAGAAAAGGCGGTAGGTGCCGCCATACATGTCGTTACTGGCGATCACTTCATCGCCGGGTTGCAGCAGTTTTATAACTGCATCAGTGGCCGCCACACCGCTGCCGAAACTGAGCCCGAAGTTGGCATTTTCCAGAACTGCCAAAGCCTTCTCCAGCGCAAATCGGGTAGGGTTTTGCGAACGGGCGTATTCATATCCTTTATTTACGCCCGGTGCAGTTTGCACATAGGTAGATGTTTGGTATATCGGTGTCATTATAGCGCCTGTAGAAGGGTCTGGTTCTGCACCAGCGTGTATGATCTTAGTGGCTAATTTCATATGTAGTAGAGTTAAAATTCGCTTTGGTGAAAGGTGCGCAAAGATGGAGCTTTTACCGGAATGAAGACCTATAGGCTTTGCGCTGCACAGAGATACCGCCAATCAAAATTTTGTGCCGCATGTGCATCTAAAAATTCTATTGGTTTAAACAGCATTTTCTTTTGTAACACGCCATTGGCTACCAGCCTTTTCCGGCTTTCATGTATGTAATCCTGCATTTGCGTATGCTGCATCCATTGTTGTTGCGGAGGCTCAAAACCCACTTTATCTTTTCGCCATACAATTAAATCCGGTAAGCGTTGGTTCATGCTTTTGCGCAAAATAAACTTGGTAAAACCATTTTGAATTTTACAACCTGAGCAAAGCTGAAAGATGAACTGCACCAGGTCGTGTTGCAAAAAAGGCAGGCGAACTTCACGTGAATGAGCCATGCTATTTCTGTCGGCATAGCGCAACAATTCCTGCAAGCCGCCCTGCATGGCAGTAAAATAAAGTATATCGTTCAGGTTGGTGATCGCAGGCTTGTACACATCCTCCGGCTGATAATACTCAGCTACAAAATCTTTCGCAAGCATGCCCTGGTATCGCATGGCACTTTGCTCTTTCTTTCGCAGTTGACCGGCTGCTACCTGCGGCAAATATGCTGCAAGATAATTTTTGTAATTCCAGGAAATGTTTTGCCCGTTTCGCTGAGCCAGCATTCGTTCTCTCCCGGCTTTTTTCCATTGACCTTTGGCAATCAGTTCCTGCCAAAACCAATGATAATACCTGGTATATCCCGCCAGAATCTCGTCAGCACCCTGTCCGTCCAAAATCACGGTAACGCCATGTTGCTTTGCCAATTCGTACACTTTGTACTGCACGAAAATGCTTGCCGACTGAAAAGGTTCTTCCTGGTGATAGATCAACTTCTCAAAATCAGCTATAAAGTTTTCCGCGGTTGGCGTGGTGGTATAGTTGTCTATGGAAAACCTGGAAGTCACCGCAGCTATATGTATCGTCTCATCTCTCGCAAAACCGGGGAACACAGCCGAGAATGTTTTTTGGTGGTTGCTATCAATCGTGCAAACTGTTGATGATTGAAACAATAGTGGAACTGTCCAGGCCTACCACTCAGGCTTGAGCCAATGGGCACATCGCTGCGCAACCTGCGCTGCACCGAGGTGCCAAGCAGTTTTATAAATTGCTTTTGTACCTGATTACTACAGTCGTTTGTAATTACAGTTTTGTCTATATCCCAATAGCTTTTTATGGTTATGGAAATTTGACCAGCCGTATAAGAGCCCACCAAATAATGAGCGGGCGGCAGGTTGTTTATGTCTTTAAAAAAAGTTTGAAATGGATCTTTCGCATTTTGCACAGCGCCCACTGCCAGGTAGTGTAGCAACCTCCGGTTATCCATTTGCCTGGGTATGCCGGCAGACCATATGGCTTTCATTTCGCTGGCAAAAACCAACTCGTTGCCTGCAGAGGAGAGATAATAATACAGTGGTTTTTCGCCGAAGCGGTCGCGGGCACAAAACAAGGTTTTTTCTTGTTGGTCCCAGAGGGCGAAAGCAAACATTCCATCAAAATGCTGCAGACAATCTATGCCATAGGCAGCATAGGCGGCCAGCACCACTTCTGTATCGCAGCGGCTGGTAAATGCAAACCCTTTTTTCTCCAGTTCGTACTTTATTTCCAAATAGTTGTAAATCTCGCCGTTGTAGGTAATGGTGTAGCGATCTATATAGCGCTTGGGTTGCGCGCCGGCATCGCTCAGGTCTATAATGGAAAGGCGGCGGTGACCCAGGCCCACAGTGCCTTCTTCATTTTGCCAAAAACCCTCGCCTTCGGGCCCGCGGTGTACAATGGCATTGGTCATTTTTTGCAAACGCGTCCTGCTTACATTATTAGGGTCCGATGATAGTATTCCTGCTATGCCACACATAATTGATGCGGGGAAAATAAAACTATTTAGAGTGAATTATGGAGGGAGTTTTTTTTGAACCAGGCAGTAACGCCTGACCAGGCATTGTTGCGTCGCACTCTTGTACTTTTTGTTTTCCTGGCAACCATTGCAAAGTTAAATAAGCCTGCAACAAATCAACTGCCGATGTACGGTCTGTGATCGCCAAAGGTTCTACAAAAAAGAGTGCAAATGAAAGCAAAAAGAACCCGGTTTTCTGCTACCAATAAATACCAATTAAAATGCCTCAACAAACCATCTGCCGGTTAACGGAATGCGATCCCCACGGGAATGAGGGACATGCGCATTGCTGTACCAAGCCAGGAGATTACTATTGCACCACCAAAAATCCAAAAAAGCCTCAACAAAGTAACTGCCGGTGAACGGAATGCGACGCAACGATGTACCAAAGCGTGCAACTGCTTGTACCAAAATAAAAAACCCGGTCGTGTGTTTTGACCGGGCAAATGTCTCTTACTTTCTTATGCTATTGAAAACTTATGGGTATGCTTACTTTCAGATCGTCCCATAAAATCAGCCAGTTGTTACCCTCAAAATACATGGTGAGTGCTTCGGTAGTCTCGGTATTTTTTTGCACAGGCACATCTATACGCGCCACGTCTTTATCGCTTTTGTAGGTAAAACTGCCCCACGAATAATTGTCTTTGTTGAAGATAATGGTCCAGGTGTTTTCGGTGGGGATACAGTACAAAGTGTAGCGACCTTTGGGTATTTTTTTGCCGCCGATAGTAGCCGTTTTAAAGAGTTCCATCTCAGTGGCTTCGTTGGCACCCAGGCGCCATACTTCGTTGTACTTAACTTCTTCACCAAAAATGTTTCTGCCTTTTTTTTGCGGGCGGCTATAGAGAATGCGCGCCTGTGGGTCGCCACTGGCTTGCCCACGCATTTTTAAAATTGGAAAATTGGCGGGGAAATAACTTACATCCATCGGGCTTTTGTCGAGGTCGGTGGGCTAGGCTGCGCCATCAACAATTGTCCGGCTAATACAAAGACCAGAGCAAACAATAATTTTTTCATGCGTTTTTTTGTGGCAAATATAGCAGGCGATCAATATGTCATTTCCGCAATTTTTTGCTGCACGAACGACTTGAGAAAGGGAAAGTAGCTTTTATAACAATTCTGTAACGCACTATAGTCGTTGATGAACAGTGTGTACACTTCGGCGCTGCTAAACAGGTAGAGGGTTCGGCGCGCCAGACCGCGAAAACTGTTTTCGGCACCTGCCAAAGTTTTGTAGTTGTATAACCAGTTTTGGGCTTGCATATACGGCAGCATCAACCGGAATTTTTCTGGCAGAATAGCCTGGTGCCCGTTTAGTACCTGGTAGCATTGGCGTGCATGAAGTTTGAGTGACTGGTCAGTAAATTCGTTGCTGTCGTTTGCCAGAAAATGATCGTAGGCAACATCAACAAATGCACCGGCATACGGGCCTGCTGCAGGCTTTAAAAAAACTTTGGCTTGCCTTGTTATTTCATGTTGGTCGGTAAATTCATCTATCTGCCGGTGCAGCCCAATGCCCTGTTGAATTTCAGGAGAATAATCAAATTTTTTTTTGCCTTTTACAAAGTCGCTGATCATATTGCCCACCAACAGCCCCGGTTGCCCGAACGATAAATATGCATGAGCCAGGTAGTTCATTCAGTGCTTTTTTTTGTGGCAGAAAGATAACCTGCTACCCGTATCTATGGAAGCTGTTAGAAATGTATTCAGCCGTACATAACAGGGTTGCCCTGTCAGGCATTTTTTAGTTTTTTAAAGATATAAAAAGAATAGCCAACAGGAATGATAGTGATGATGCCCACAATTGTTATAAAGTAAATGAAAGAGGCGGTGCCGCTAAGCAGCAATGTGCCAATTGCAATGAATAAACCACCCGCAAACCAGAGCTTGCCACCAAGTTGATGGGTCTTCCTCCAAACTTCGTCGTTTTCCAGTGTCCAGGGTGTGCGGATGCCCACAAAATAATTGGGTTTAACGGAGTACATAAAGTTGCCCAAACAAGCGAAAAATATACCCAGTAATGGAAAAATAATCTTATTGATGGAAAGAGCGCCATGCGCTCCGGCATAGACTAATACAACATTCAGGGCAGTAAGAAATAAAACGAGAGTCAATGCAATATTTTGGAGGTTTTCAGGATTGTATTTGGCACTCTTTTTAGGATCGATGCGGTGGATATTTTTTATGAGCAGGTAGATACCAAAGGCAACAACATCTAACAGCAGGACAACTATAAACATTTCACTTTTGGGACCATAGCTGTCGGGCAGACCGTCGGCACCAAAATGCATGGGTACTATTGCCGGAAGGGAGGCATATATGCTACCTAAATAAACCAGCGGTATCGCAAGTATGCAAGCAATCATTAGCAGGGAAGAGCGCAATTTTTTCATCGTATTATTTTTTGCTGTTTTTTGAAAATTGTATGAACCATTTCACCAGTTCATCCATTACCGTCAGGTTAATGGAGTAATAAATGAACTGTCCTTCTTTGCGGGCTGAGACCAGGGAGGCCTGTTTCAGCAGATCGAGATGATGCGAAATACTGGGCTTGGAGATGTTGAAACAATCGGCTATCTCGCCCGCTGTCAGGTCTTTTTGCTTCAATCTTTCCAGTATATCGCGCCGCGTCGGGTCGTTCAGGGCTTTGAAAAATGCATTCATTTAAATGTTTGTATATTTAGACAAATATCTAAACAAAAAACCGGCTTTGCAAGTGATTTTTAAAATTTTTATCGCGTTCCGCTTGTTGTTTACTGTCGCGACGGGGCAGAAACTTTGCCGCTCATCCTTTTTTTTGCAGTAAAATGAATAACATCTTAAACCTGCAGCCTGGTCACAAAAATCGCAGTGTTATGTTGAAAGTGTTGCGGGCGTTGCGTTTCAGCTTTTGGCGCGGCATGTCTTTTTGTTTTTCAAGTGAAGGTCTTTACAGGTTTATGCTGCTCGTCACAATTGCCTTGTAGCAGGTCTTTGGCAGCTTTACTTTTATTGTATCAGATCAAAACAAAAAACTGATACACTAAAATTAACCGTTATGAAAAAGTTTTTCATCTCTGCCATACTCACCCTTTCTATTGCGGTAAGTGCATTTGCATCCGGCACCAACGCAGTAAGTGCCGCCATTTTACGCAACTTTAATGCTGAATACAGAAATGTAGCCAAAGTTACCTGGACTGTTACCCCGGACTATGCCCGGGCGATGTTTATGCTCAACGAGCACAAAATGGAAGTGTTCTATAACAATGATGGCGATTGTATTGCCAGAAGCAGCAATATAAGTCTGGACGAACTGCCCGTTTATGCAAAAAGGGATTTTGCCAACACCTACCCCGATTTCATAGTAACTGAAGCCATTCATTTTGAAAGCCCACAGGAAACAGCCTATTACATTTCAGCAGAAAACCAAAAGATAAAAGTGATTTTAAAGGTGGCAAATAACAGCAAAATATCCACCTATCAAAAGATCAGAAAATAGCAGGTTTAGTCGATGTTCCCCAGCAGCCTCCGTTCATACGGGGGCTGCTTTATTTTGGCCTGCAAGAGTTGTTTATTTTTCTATGGTTACTTTTGCTGTCTTCAAAAAAAACCAATATGAATAAAGGACCTGTTTCTCAATTTATACAGCACCACTATCGCCATTTCAATGCTGCAGCGCTGGTCGATGCTGCCAAAGGGTATGAAACACATTTGTTGGAAGGTGGTAAAATGATGGTCACTCTCGCCGGTGCCATGAGCACTGCCGAGCTCGGTATATCACTGGCGCAAATGATACGCGAAGACAAGATACAGATCATTAGTTGCACGGGTGCCAACCTTGAAGAAGACATCATGAACCTTGTGGCACATACCCACTACAAGCGGGTACCCAACTATCGTGAGCTAAGCCCCAAAGAAGAATGGGACCTGCTGGAGAATGGCTACAACCGTGTGACCGATACCTGCATACCCGAAGAAGAAGCATTTCGCCGCATTCAAAAACATATTCATAAAATATGGAAAGACGCCCAGGACAACGGCGAACGCTATTTTCCGCACGAATACATGTACAAGCTGTTGCTCAGCGGCGTTATGAAAGAACATTACGAGATACCCGAAGAGCATAGCTGGATGATAGCAGCGGCCGAAAAAAACCTGCCCATCATTGTTCCGGGCTGGGAAGACAGCACTATGGGCAACATTTTTGCCAGCTACGTGGTTAAAGGCGAGCTACAAGCCAGCACCATGAAAAGTGGCATCGAGTACATGGTTTGTCTCAGCGATTGGTACCGCCACAATTCTGCCGGCAAAGGCATTGGCTTCTTTCAAATTGGCGGTGGCATAGCCGGCGATTTTCCAATATGCGTTGTGCCCATGTTGTACCAGGACCTGGAAATGCACGATGTTCCGTTCTGGAGTTATTTCTGCCAGATCAGCGACAGCACCACCAGCTACGGCAGCTACAGCGGCGCCGTGCCCAACGAAAAAATTACCTGGGGCAAACTGGACATTCACACACCAAAATTTATAGTGGAGAGCGACGCTACAATCGTAGCGCCGTTAATTTTTGCGTATATTTTAGGGATGTAGTTAATGTGGTACCGGCAGAGAGTCCGGGATGAAGCAGTTGTTGCGACGCTCCGTTCAACTGTAGTAATTCTATATATCTTTTAAAACCCTTCATTAACTCGAAGGGTTTTTTAGTTACCAGATTTCTTTAAAATCAATAGACGCTTTGCATCCGCTTTCAAACGAAAAGTCAAAGTGGATGTTTCTGCCTTTTTGTTGTAGAACATATGAATTATCAACCAGAGAAAATATTTCAACCTCTTCTGTATCGGGTGAAACAATCAGGTAGTAAGGAATGCGCTGGTTTTCATAAATATCAAATTTGCTGTGCCTGTCTTTCAAAGCAGTTGAAGGTGAAAGTATCTCCACCACCAACGCAGGCGGAAAGTCAAGGTATTTTTTGGTGATTGGTTTACAAACAATCAACATATCAGGTTGTACAATAGTGGCATCAGCAACTTTGTAATCTAAGGGCTGAATTACTTTACAATTGTTGCATTGCTTTAATTCAATACCAAACTCAATGGTAAGGTTGCTAGCTACAATTTGATGTCGCGGCACAGGCATTGGACTCATGGCATACGGAAGTCCATCAATCAACTCCCATTGACCTTCCCAGTTCACCCAATCCTCGTAGGTATAGTGAGGTAGTATTTTTATAGCGGATGACATTTTACTTACCAGATTTCTTTAAAATCAATAGATGTTTTGCATTCGCTTTCAAATGAAAAGTCGAACTCTATGTTTCTACCTTTTTGCTGTAAAACATACTTATCATTCTCCAAAACAAAAACTTCAACTTCTTCTGTATCGGGTGAAACAATCAGGTAGTAAGGAATGCGCTGGTTTTCATAAATATCAAATTTGCTGTGCCTGTCTTTCAAAGCAGTTGAAGGTGATAATATCTCCACTACCAACGCAGGCGGAAAATCAAGGAATTTTTTGGTGATTGGTTTACATACAATCAACATATCAGGTTGTACAATAGTGTCATCAGAAATTTTATAATCTATTGCCTGGTATGCTTTACAGTTGATACATTCTTTTAACCTGAGGTAAAATTCTCCTCCTAATGCATTGGCAATCCGTTGGTGCTTTGGCACAGGCATTGGGCTCATCGCATACGGAAATCCATCAATCAATTCCCATTGACCTTCCCAATTGAGCCAGTCATCGTAAGTGTAATGAGGTAATATTTTAATAGCTAATGACATTTAATTTACCAGATTTCTTTAAAATCAATAGACGCTTTGCAGCCGCTTTCAAACGAAAAGTCAAAGTGGATGTTTCTGCCTTTTTGTTGTAGAACATATGAATTATCAACCAGAGAAAATATTTCAACCTCTTCTGTATCCGGTGAAACAATCAGGTAGTAAGGAATGCGCTGGCTTTCATAAATATCAAATTTGCTGTGCCTGTCTTTTAAAGCAGTAGCGGGTGATAAGATTTCGACCACCAGCGCGGGCGGAAAATCAAGGTATTTTTTGGTGATTGGTTTACAAACAATCAACATATCAGGTTGCACAATTGTAGTCGTCTGAAATTTGGTAGTCTAGTGGTTGGTAAACAGAACATGCATTGCAACTCTTTAATTCTGTTCTGAACTCTGACAATATATTACCAGCAATCCGTTGGTGCTTTGGAACAGGCATTGGGCTCATGGCAAACGGAAATCCATCTATCAATTCCCACTTTCCTTTCCAATTCACCCAATCGTCGTAGGTATAGTGAGGTAATATTTTTATTGCGCCGGACATATTGCTTGTTTATCCAAATTTACTCAATCTGTTCTTCTTTTACTGTATTTCATGGCGATAGGTCTGTGCCCTGCCGCACAAAGCCATACTGTACAAGTGTGCGACGCAACAATGGAGAATAGTAGTTCTTTGGCTGGTACCAAAAAAAATCCACCATTTTAAACAGCTCAAAAGCAGCGAGGAAAACGCTTTTATAAATGGGTTATTTAATATCACCCTGAACTTTAAAAACCCATTAAAAGCAGAAAGATTAATTTTGAAACCGAAAAAAATAGCACAATGTCAACAAGAATAGAAGAATTGTATTTAGAAGCCGAGGCAGACATTAGGAATAGTAATTACCAGGAAGCATTCCAGAAATACGAGTCCATTTTGTACGACGATCCCTACTATGCTCCTGCCCACAATTCAATGGGTTGGATCTATAAGTCGCAGTTCGAGGATCATGAGAAAGCTGAAAATCATTTCAGAGCTGCTATTAAGTCAGATCCATTCTATCCCCATCCGCATTTTCACCTCGCATCTGTTATGATGGATATGGACCGGTTCAAAGAATTGGAGGAACACCTGGAACATTGCCTGGAAATAAACACAATTGACAAAAGTTGGGTACACGACCGCTTCGGAATGATGTATGAAGTAAGAGGCGATTATGGCAACGCCGTGAAAAGTTATCAGCAGGCAATATTATGTACTATGAACAATGAAAAAATAAAGGAATACCAGGGTGATATTGAAAGGTGTAAAACTAAAGCTAATATAGCCCGCACCTCCAAACCGTGGTTTTCTCTTTGGCGACGGAATAAATAAGATAAGCTCAAGCCAAGCTGACCCACATAAAAAAACACCCGAATCCGGGTGTTTTTTTATGTTATTACCAGCAGGTTTTACTCAGTTTAAGACCGAGGCATCTTTCTCTGTTTCGATGTTTGACTCCTCTTTGATCTTTGCCCAGCCACCATTCACATTTCGCAGGTTGTGGATCCCCTGTCTTTTCAATAAGGAGGCAGCAATAACACTCCGGAAGCCACTGCCACAGTGCAGGTATAGGTTATCAGTCTCCTCAATATTTGCCATACTCGCCGGGTCTGAAAGATCAGCTAATGGAATATTCACTGCATCTTTCACGTGACCATTGGCAAATTCCACTTCTTTTCTTACATCAATTACCACCAACCGCTCATCGAAGGGTATGTCCATTGCTAATTCATCTGCTTCAACATCTATAATAAGATCTATGGTTTCTCCTGCGTCTTTCCAGGTTGTATAACCCCCTGCTAAATATCCTTCAATATTGGACAAACCAACCCGGGCAAGCCGTATAATAGTTTCTTTTTCTTTGCCATCGTCTGTCACCAAAATCAAATTTTTATCAAATGGCAACAGGCTGCCCGCCCACTCTGCAAATTTCCCTTCCAATCCAATAAATACAGAACCAGGAATAAAGCCCTGCGAAAATACTTTGGCAGCACGCGTATCGACAACTACAGCCTGGTTAGCTATTGCCTCTTTAAACTGTTGAAGACTCATTGGCACCAGACCTTTTTCTAACACAAAATCAATACTTTCGTACCCTTCCTTATTGATCTTTGCAGTAACCGGAAAGTATAAAGGCGGAGCCGACAGACCTGCTGTCACCATTTTTATGAAATCGTCTTTTGAAGCTGTTTGCAGGGCTTCATTTGTATTTTTCTGTTCCCCTATTGTGCTGTATGTTTCTGCTCCTATGTTTTTGCCGCAACTGCTGCCAGCCCCATGTGCAGGATACACGATCACGTCATCACCTAATGGAAGGATTTTATTTTGTAAGCTATCAAACAGCAACGACGCCATATCTTCTTTGGTAGTTTCTCCGCTTATAAGGTCCGGTCTGCCCACATCGCCTACAAACAAGGTATCGCCGGTAAATACTGCATGATCTTTACCCTCTTCATCTTTCAGCAGGTAACAAGTACTTTCAATCGTATGTCCGGGTGTGTGCAGCACCTTTATGTTTAGCCTTCCAATTGTAAAAACCTGCTGGTCTTCAGCTACTACAATTGCGAAGTTGGTACTCGTTTGCGGACCGAAAATAATAGGTGCACCTGTTGTTCGCGACAGATCCAGATGACCACTTACAAAATCAGCATGAAAGTGCGTTTCAAAAATGTATTTAATAGTAGCACCTCGTTCTTTGGCTAACATTATATATTCTTCCACATCCCGTAGTGGATCTATGATAGCTGCCTCACCATCGCTCTCAATATAGTAAGCAGCCTCGCTTAGGCAATTTGTATAGAGTTGTTTTACAAACATATTATTCGAGTGTTTTCGCAAAAATACAAACATGCTTTTTACCCAAAATCCTAAAACGAAAAGGAGTATAAAAGAAAAAGGGATGTTTTAAACATCCCTTTTTGCAGAAATAAAATTTACCTCACCCAACCAGGTCCTCAACAAATTGGTTTACTTCGGCTACCCGGGCATAGTTGATGGCGTAATAAATAAATTTTCCATCGCGTTGTGTAATGACTATTCCCGCGCGACGAAGTATGGCAAGGTGTTGCGAGGCGACCGATTGCTCTAATCTCAACTTCACATAAATTTCTGTAACGGTCATTCGTTGATTTTCATCGAGCAGTTTGATCATCTGCTGACGTAATTTATGATTCATCGCACGCAATACTAAAGCCGCTTTCTTCAAATGCAGGAAATCTAACTTAATAGTGTTACTATCTTCCCTGCTGGAGATAGTAATACTTTGACTGGATGTTACCATAATAGACATTGGGGGTTAATATTCAGGGTAAATATAAAAACGAATATTAATTTATCTTATAATTTAATGTTGTAATTTCTTGTATGTTAAGAAGTTTTTCAGATTAAGACAGACTAGTTGAATGAAACGCTTTCAAATACTGTGGTTGAGAAAAAGCTACATCCGCAAACTTTTTTGCTGTACAGCTACTATCGGCAAGACTGGCTAAATTTGAGGCTGAATGTTTTGCAACTATAAATTTAAAATTTTCCTGCGATTGTATTTGGTTAAATTTTTTCGCACCGCTACCAAATAGTACAAGTTGATGAACAACTGAGTACTCTTCAAAGATACCCCCGGTTAATACCAGCGGACGAGGTGATAAGACAGCGTTCAGTTCTGCATCGTATAATGCAGTGAAGACTTCCATTCTTCGGGCATCTATCATTGGACAATAAAGAATTTGCTGCCCGGTAAATAAACCAGTTTCAATAGCAGCCTTCGTCATTACTTCCAGCGTATTGATTGTGATCAGGGGCTTTTGCAAAGCATAACAAAGACCCTTTGCAGTTGCCATGCCTACTCTTAAGCCAGTATAGCTGCCGGGGCCGGATGTAACAGCTATTGCCTCCAGTTCAGCCAGGCTAATCCCAGCTTCTTTTACAACCTGCTGAATGGCCGTGTGTAGAAAAGATGCGTGTTCTTTCTGTTGATCATTCTCCATTTGCGCCAACGATAGTGCATCGAGGCTAATGCAAACTGAAGCATTTTCCGTAGCTGTATCAATGTTTAAAAGGAGTGGCAAGGGGTAAATTTTAAAAAAGTGATATTATCAATTTAACGCAAAGATTATCCCTGCAATTGTATGACCTGTTCAACGTGTAAAATCAATATTTCTATTAACAATAAGTTGTGATTATGTTGTTACAGGTTTAGAGGAGTTTTTACAGGTAAGAATAAAAAAATGCAAAGTAGCAATACTTACTTGCAGATAATAAAACGATATGAAATGTAAAGTAGATTTGCCCCGCAACAACATCTCTTATAAACTGATCTCTTTAAAAAACTATGGACAAACAAATCATCAACACAAAGCAAGCACCGGCACCAATTGGTCCTTATAACCAGGCAATAATTAGTAACAACCTGGTATTTATTAGCGGACAAATACCGATGAATCCAGAAACAGGTGAAATGATAGCTGGTGATATCGCCGCCGAAACTCACCAGGTGATGCGCAACCTGCAGGAAATTTTGCACGCTGCCGGAATTAATTTTCAGCACGTGGTCAAGACAACTATATTCTTAAGCGATATGGTTCATTTTGCCAAAGTCAACGAGGTGTATGGATCCTACTTCGCCAATGAGTATCCTGCCCGCGAAACTGTAGCAGTGAAGGAACTGCCACGAAAGGCGAATGTAGAGATCAGTATGTTAGCAACAGTGGGGTAGTGTAGTAGGTTGCCTGGCGAGGCGTAAAACTCTAATTTTCTATCTTGTTCAGCATTCACTAATAAACCAACCAATCAAAAATCAGTAGTCATCCCCATGAAAGGTAAGCCAGTTATATTCTTTGCGCTCCTGTTGCTTTTTTCCATAGCTGCGTCTGCACAGACCGTTAAAAAAAATAAATTAATTGTTCTGTCGGATATTGAAGCGGAGGTTGATGATACGGAATCATTTGTTCGTTTGCTTCTTTATGCTAACCAAATTGATATTGCAGGCTTAATAGCCACAACTTCTATTTGGAAAAAATCAAGCGTTGCTCCTGAGTCGATAAAAACACTCATCCGTGCCTATGGAAAAGTGCAACCCAATCTTTTACGACATGAACCCGGTTTTCCCAATGCTGAAGCCCTACTTCCGCTGGTAAAGCAGGGACTGCCAAAATATGGTATGGTAGGAGTTGGAAAAGGAATGGATTCTCAAGGTTCAGACTGGATCATAAAAGTATTAGAGGAGAAGGATGAGCGCCCCTTGTGGATCGCTGTTTGGGGCGGCTCAAATACTTTGGCACAGGCACTATTTACAATCAGCCAAACGAAATCAAAAGCGGAAGCAAAAAGATTGATAGCAAAGCTGCGGGTGTACACTATATCAGATCAGGACGACAGCGGCATTTGGATAAGAAATAACTATCCTGATCTTTTTTACATTGTGAGCCCGGGAGATGACTATGGAAGCGCTACATGGATTGCTATCACCAGTTTCATTAAAGGAATCAATAACGATGAGATCAGCAATAGCTGGCTGATAAAAAATGTTCAGCAAGGTCATGGCCCGCTGGGTGCACTTTACCCTGATGTTGCCTATGGTATGGAGGGAGATACACCATCGTGGCTTTCACTAATCCCTAACGGACTAAACGAACCGGAGCGACCTAACTGGGGCGGCTGGGGTGGCCGTTATGAACTGTACAAACCAGACTTTTCAAAATTAAAGAAAGGAAATTCCGGCGTACCCTTTGAGCCTGAAACGCGGGAAATCTGGACTAATGCTACAGATAGCCTTGTGCCATACGTCTTTAAAGAATACGGGCGAACAGTTGGAAAAGATACTGCCGGATTTGCAGACAGTAAAGTGACTTTGTGGAGATGGCGCAAAGATATTCAAAACGATTTCGCTGCCCGCATGACTTGGTGTACAAAATCATTTAAAGAAGCCAATCATCCGCCGGTAGTACGCTTAAGTCACCCCGATCATCTAATTGTAAAGTCCGGGGAAGGATTTAGTTTGGATGGCGGCGCAAGTACCGACCCCGACGGAGATAACCTGAGTTTTTTATGGTTCAACTATCCCGAAGCAGGAACCTACCAAAATATGGTAAATACCTCGGCAGAAAATGCGCGTGTAGTATATGTAACTGCGCCTAATGTTCAAAGAAAAGAAACCCTGCATTTTATACTTAATGTTACTGACAAGGGAACGCCTGCTCTCTCACGATACCGGCGGGTTATTGTAACTGTATTGCCCAACTGATAAAAATATAATGCATTTGACCGAAAGGAAGCAGCCTGATTTTCGATCAAAGAAAGTTCAACATTAACTCATAAGATGAACGGAGCGTCGCAACTCTGACGCCACCGTATTCAAATGCCCGTCTCCTGAAAAAACACCTGGCAGGATGAAGCCGGAACATTTAAAACAAAAAGTATCGCTGCGCTAGCGGTAGCACGTCCACTGGCTCACAGGTGATATGTTCACCATCAACCCTCACTTCGTATGTTTCGGGGTTCACGTCTATTTGTGGCATTTTATTGTTATGAATAAGGTCTTTTTTGCCAATGTTGCGACAGTTTTTTACCGGCAGGATGGTCTTATTCAGACGCGTATTTTTCAATGGTTCCATTGTTAATGGAAGCTTGCGAAACAAAGGTGAGGCATGTGCTGAACAGTGCCTTGCCAAAGGCGCCAAACATGTGCCGGTAAACCACAGGCTGCGGGGTAGGTATGGACGCATTCGGGTCGCCCATGCGACTGGCGATGATCATGCCGCCTTTGATCATCATCTCGGGTTTTGCGCCAAACATCGCCGGCTTCCACAGTACAATGTCGGCAAATTTGCCAACCTCCAACGACCCAACATACTCGGCTATGCCATGCGAGATCGCCGGGTTGATAGTGTACTTGGCTATATAGCGTTTTACCCTAAAATTGTCGTTCGCTTCGTTGTCTTCGGGTAGCGCTCCCCGCTGCTTTTTCATTTTATCGGCAGTCTGCCAGGTGCGGGTGATCACCTCCGCCACACGCCCCATTGCCTGGCTATCGGAACTCATCATACTAAAAACTCCCATATCGTGCAGTATGTCTTCGGCGGCAATGGTTTCAGGGCGAATGCGGCTGTCAGCAAATGCCACGTCTTCGGGCACAGACTTATCCAGGTGATGACAGACCATTAGCATATCCAGGTGTTCGTCGATGGTGTTTTTGGTAAACGGGCGGGTGGGGTTGGTGGAGGATGGCAATACGTTGGGGAACATCGCCGCTTTTATGATATCTGGCGCATGACCGCCACCCGCACCTTCGGTATGGAAGGTATGGATGACCCTGCCGTTGATGGCATTGATGGTGTCTTCCAAAAAGCCGCCTTCATTGAGCGTGTCGGTATGTATGGCTACCTGCACGTCGTAGTCGTCTGCTACACGTAGTGAGGCATCAATGACCGCAGGTGTCGAGCCCCAGTCTTCATGAATTTTCAGCCCCAGCGCTCCGGCTTCTATTTGCTCTTTTAGGGGAGCTGTAGCGGCACAATTTCCCTTGCCAAAAAAGCCGAGGTTCATAGGGAAAGCGTCTGCTGACTCCAGCATTTTTTGTATGTTCCAGGCGCCGGGGGTTACCGTAGTTGCGTTGGTGCCATCTGCCGGACCGGTGCCGCCGCCAATCATGGTGGTGATACCGCTAAAAAGCGCATGGTCTATCAGTTGCGGGCAAATAAAATGAATGTGCGTGTCTATGCCGCCGGCAGTGGCTATCAGCCCCGCGCCGCCATGCACTTCAGTGGATGCGCCAATGGTCATGCCCGGCGTAATGCCATCCATCGTGTCGGGATTGCCGGCTTTGCCAATGCCTGCGATCTTGCCGTCTTTTATGCCTATGTCGGCTTTCACAATTCCCCAGTGGTCAATGATCATAACGCTGGTAAGCACAAAATCCAGTACCCCTTCACTGCGGGTGGCGGTGCCCGATTGCGCCATGCCATCGCGTATGGTTTTGCCGCCGCCAAACTTGGCTTCATCGCCATAAACGGTGTAGTCTTTTTCAATTTCAATGATCAGGTCGGTATCGGCAAGCCGCACCCGGTCGCCGGTGGTGGGCCCATACATGCTGGCATATTTCAAGCGGGTAAGGTGCAGGCTCATACGGCTTTGTTTTTAAAGTTTTGGGCAGTGGCTTTGGCAAGAGCTTCTTCTTTTACACTGGCCTCGGCGGTGTCTCCATTTACTAAATTGCTGAAGCCGAAGATCTTTCTTTGCCCCGCCAAATTCCACCAGTTCTACTTCCTTTTCTTCACCCGGTTCAAAACGCACCGCAGTCCGGCAGCAATGTTGAGCCGCATACCAAAGGCATCGCTGCGTGCAAATTCCAATTGTTTATTCACTTCAAAAAAATGAAAGTGCGAGCCGATCTGCACGGGGCGGTCGCCGGTATTGATGACTGCTACCGTAATCGTTTTGCGACCAACATTGCAGGCAATGTCGCCTGCAGCTAAAAAGTATTCTCCTGGTGTCATGTGTTTTGTTTTTTTAGGCCCGGGCAGTGGTATCGCTGTTAGGCGGCCGTTGCGTCGCACACTTGTACTAAAATATAAAGGGCAGCCACTGAGCGCGTTTTGATGAAGTGTCAACGTATAGGATCATGTACAGTTACCAGTTTAGTCCCGTCGGGAAAGGTGGCTTCAATCTGTATCTCGTGTATCATTTCAGGTATGCCCTCCATCACATCTTCACGGGTAAGAATGGTAGAGCCAAAATACATTAGCTCGGCAACTGATCTGCCGTCGCGGGCGGCTTCCTGTAGCTGGCTGCTGATGAGTGCAATGGCTTCAGGGTAGTTTAATTTTAGCCCGCGTGCCCGTCGTTTTTCTGCCAGTTCACCGGCAAGAAACAATAATAACTTTTCTGATTCTCGGGGTGATAAATGCATAATGGTTGATAATTAGAAAATTGCAGGCAGGCAAGCGAAGGTTAAAAAGTTTAAGATAAATAAATAAAGTAAAAGACTTGCGAACATCCGAAGATTTGCATGTGCAGACTGAAAAGATTTTCGCGCAAAGAACCAATGAACGGCACGCAGAGATGCAAAGAACGATACGTAGAGACGCAAAGAACGTTACGCAGAGACGCAAAGAAATAATGCAAAAACGTGAATATTTTCACGCAAAAGTCGCACAGAAATACGCGCAAAGATTTTGTAGCCAAGACGTGAAGATTTCAGGCTAAAACGGTAAAAATTACCATACAAAAACAGGGAAGAGATACCTGTAGAGACACAAAGAAATGTTTTGTTTACATGTTGAGTTTTTCTTGTTCCGTATAGTATCTGCCGTACACGCTGTGCGACGCAACAATGCCTCCAAAACGATCTTCTGCCGGGTCCATAGAAAAAAAGAAGGGGCAACCATGGTTGCCTCCTTCACAGGTTAACTGGGGGTTTTTCCATTAAAAACTTAGGGACAGTCCCGTCATAAAGTTGGTGCCTGCCATAGGGAAATAATAATTTTCGGTGGTGGTTTGCCCACCATAGATATAGCTAAAAGTGTATCCGTTGGGTTCATATTTTTTATTGAAAATATTGTACACAGCTACGGACACGTCCACTTGTTTAAACCATTTATTTTTTAGCGAATAGGTCAACTTCGCGTCCTGCACATAGTAGGGCTGCAGGCTACGGTTCACATCCTGCGTGTTGTCGAGATATTGGCGGCTCACATATTTTGCAGGCAGGCTGAGGGTGAGGTTCTTTAGCGGAATGATATTGAGCGAGGCACCGGCAACCACCGCCGGCGAAAACGATATATCAGTGTTGGTATGCGGTATCATTTTCTGTCCACCATTGTCGTAGTCGTCGAGGTATTCATTGGCACCTTTTACTTTGTTTCTGCTCAGGGCAAGATTGGCTGTGGCATTAAAGAATTGGCTGATAGTTGCCTTTGCCTGCATCTCAATTCCCAATCGGTAGCTGTGTGGAATATTGACACGGGTGTAGGAACCCACATCGTTGATCTGCCCGGTAAGAATAAGTTGATTGCGGTAAAGCATATAATAAGCCGTTGCTCCCCACGAAAAATGAGTAGTCCTTTTTTCAACACCCGCTTCAAAGTCGTGCAGTGTTTCATGCTTGGGCTGCTGCGCAATGCCTGCTTCAAAATCGTCGCGGTTAGGTTCTTTGTTGCTAAGGGCATAGCTAAGGAAGGTTTTAAAACCGTTTCCACTATAGGTAATGCCGGCTTTGGGATTTATAAAGTCAAACTTGCGCTCGACCGTCACATCCGGATGATCGCGGAAGCCATACATGTTGTAGCTGACGTGGCGATATTGCAGATCGGCATATAGGTCGAGTGCCGGTGATAGGGAATGTTGCCATTTTGCATAAGTATTTACATCGGTTTTATTGGCATTGAGATAGTACCAGCGATAGTTTTGCGGAATGCCGGTCTCCGCCCAAATGATCTGCCCGTAGTGGTTACCATTATAGCGGTTCCAGGCGCCGCCGAGGGTGGCAACGTCTCCACCTTTTTTGTACTGCAACGAAAATATCTGCCCAAAGAAATTATTGTCGAGCCATAGCTGCCGCACCAGGTCGGTACTGGTGATGGTATCATTTCCATACACCGGGTTTGGCAAACCATAATCTGTGAATGAGGCGGCTGCTTTGTATTGCTCATAATAGCCTTTGCCTTTTATCAGGAACAAACCTGTGTTAAACGAAAGATATTTGTTGAAAGACATGATTAAAGAACAGTTGATAGTGGTCTTGCTGGTAGTTGTCGGTTTCATTGTCGTAAGGCTCGCCGGGTTTGTCTGTGCCTGCCGAGTTATACGTGCGGTTGGTTAGCAACATACTTTCGGGGATACCATTCCATGCCTGGTAGGTTTTTTCGGTGCCCGAAAAAAAGTTGAAACGTAGGGTGGATTTTTTGCCGATATAGGCACCGGAAAAATACAAGCGACTGCAGGTGGGTAGCGGCGCGGTCAATAAAACCATCACTGCTGATGCGGCTCAGGCGGGCATCAACTGTAAAGTGATTGCTGATCAAACCGGTTCCGGCTTTCACGGTGTTTTTCCAGGAGTTAAAGGAGCCATAAGCTATTGTTCACTTCACCGTAGGCTTTATCATTGAATTCGTTGGTACTTAGGTTTAGGCTGGCGCCAAAGGCACCGGCGCCATTGCTGCTCGTTCCCACTCCCCGCTGTATTTGAATAGAGTTTACAGAAGAGGCAATGTCGGGCAGATCGACAAAATAAGTTCCCTGGCTTTCTGCATCGTTGTAGGGAATGCCGTTGATGGTCACGTTTATCCTGCTGGCGTCGCTGCCACGTATGCGTATGCCGGTATAGCCAATACCATTGCCCGCATCTGAGTTTACGACTACGCCGGGTGTTTGGTTAAGCAGAAATGGCAGATCCTGCCCCAGGTTATTTTTGCTGAATATCAGCCTTGGAAAGATTGGTTTTGGCAAAGGGTGCTTTGTCTGACGCCCGCAGCGATTTTACTTCCAGCGGTTCCAGAAAGTAGGCAGAGGCACTCAGTGAAACGTCGGCTAGTAACAATCGCCCTCCAACACTTTTACTTCCACCGTTTTTTGTTGCATGCTGATATGTTGCACTGTCAATTGGTAAGTGCCTGGTTTTTTCAGACCATCAAATGAAAACGAGCCATTGTCGCTGGTCGATTGCTCCGAAATGGTTTGACCATCTCTTTGCAATGATAACCGTAGCCGCCTCAACTGGCTGTCGTGCTGCATCGCTAACTACGTGCCCTTTAATGGTGTATTGACCATGGGCAACCAAAAGAAAAAAAGATCCAATAAGTGTTCCCAACAATTGTTTCATGTATACAACTTTTTTTATTATAATAAATTGGGAACAGGAAAAATGCAGACAGGAGAGGGCATAAAAAAAGTTTGACACCTTCCCTTCGCAGGCATTATCCTGTTCAGGTTCTACGGGTTTGATCTCAGCCAGAAATTTTGTTTCAAGCACCCCGGGGAAGAAACCATGTGGTTTCGAAAGCGCAAAAATAACAGCTAAAAATTGAAAATGACCTGTAACTTTTTTTTAGCCACCTTCGTTACAATAAAAAGTTTTCCTAATGAAGAGAGTTATCATACTGCTTTTGATATCAGTTTGTTCGCTTGATGTTTCATGCCCAAAATGTGGTGTTACGATGAAAATGCAGAGGTGCGAACCGTTACAGATTTTACAGGTATAGAAGTATCCGGCACTGTTTCTGTTTACCTTCGCAGGGCAATACAACAGCGCCTGGCAGTAAGTGCCGGCGAATTCAAATACAACAACAAAATTATGACCGAAGTTAAGAATGGCGTGCTGCATATATCTGTAGATGGCGGCATATGGAATGGCTTTAACTGGACCGATAAAAAACTGAAAGCCTATGTGACTGTTATTGATCTGAAGTCGATCGAAATATCGGGCGCGTCCTATTTGAGCATAAGCGGTACACTGAAAACAGATGCTTTAAAATTCGATATTTCCGGTGCAAGTGAAGTAAAGGGTGCCGTAGCTGCCAATAGTCTGGACATAGATGTAAGTGGCGCCTCGGTGGTTCGCCTGTCCGGCACAGCCACAGACGCAAACATAGATGCAAGTGGCGCCAGCAAAGTGAGCAGTTACGACCTGGTGCATCGACCATTGTAAAGCTTCCACTTCCGGTGCGTCTAACATAAGCGTCACTGTCAATACCGAACTGAATGCAGATGCAAGCGGTGGTTCCAACATTTACTATAAAGGCGCCGGAGTGGTAAAGAGCATTAACATCAGTGCCGGCGCTACCATTAAAACCGCTCGACCAGTGACGATTAAAATTAACAAAAAAAAGTTTTGGCAGTTGGTTTCAGACCTTACTTTTGCAGCCCACATCGCGAAGTAGAGCAGCGGTAGCTCGTCGGGCTCATAACCCGAAGGTCGGAGGTTCGAACCCTCCCTTCGCAACAAAAGGTCTTCAGTTTCACCACTGCAAGACCTTTTTCTTTTCCAGATGTTTTGTGAACTGTTGCGTTCCGGCTGAATATCCTGGCTTGTTCAAGGTCTTAGCGTAGCGTGAATGGGTTGTTCAAGGTCTTAGCGCAGCGAGACCTTGAATGCAGGATAAAGAGAGGTCTCTGACCTCGTGCCTAAGACATTGCGCGCTATTGCACGGTGTTCTCACCTGCAACTTGCAAGCAAGCTACTTCGGTAGCTTTTTGTTTTATAGGTAGCCGGCGGGATAACTTTATTTAGACATCGTTGTGTCACACCCTTATACAGACAAATCTTTACTGAGCTTTTTTCAATGGGTCCATTTGCAGGCGTTCCCGCCTGCAAATGGGTTGTAGTTGTTCAAGGTCTTAGCGTAGCGTGACCTTGAATACGGGATAAAAGGAGGTCTCCGACCTCTAGTTGTAGTTACCTGTGATCCTCCGAGACACTTGTATAACTCTGGTTGTTCAAGGTCTTAGCGTAGCGTGACCTTGAATACAGGATAAAAAGAGGTCTCCGACCTCGATGTTTTCTCGGCAGTTGTTCACAGAACAACATTTATCCCTTCGTTCGGGGTGCCCTGCGGAACACCCCGAACAACTTGTGCTGGGTTGTTCAAGGTCTTAGCGTAGCGTGACCTTGAACACAGGATAGAAAGAGGTCTCCGACCTCTATGTTTTCTCGGCAGTTGTTCACAGAACAACATTTATCCCTGCGTTCGGGGTGCCCTGCGGAACACCCCGAACAACTTGTGTTGTTAGTTGTTCAAGGTCTTAGCGTAGCGTGACCTTGAACACAGGATAAAAAGAGGTCTCCGACCTCGATGTTTTCTCGGCAGTTGTTCACAGAACAACATTTATCCCTTCGTTCGGGGTGCCCTGCGGAACACCCCGAACAACCTGGGTTGTTCAAGGTCTTAGCGTAGCGTGACCTTGAACACAGGATAGAAAGAGGTCTCCGACCTCTATGTTTTCTCGGCAGTTGTTCACAGAACAACATTTATCCCTTCGTTCGGGGTGCCCTGCGGAACACCCCGAACAACTTGTGTTTGTTAGTTGTTCAAGGTCTTAGCGCAGCGAGACCTTGAACTTCAGGATTAAAAAGAGGTCTCCGACCTCTAATTGTAGTCACCTATAGATTTTTCAAGGCAGTTGTTCAGAGAACAACATTTATCCCTACGTTCGGGGTGCACTACGGAACACCCCGAACAACTTGGGTTGTAGTTGTTCAAGGTCTTAGCGTGGGTTGTTCAAGGTCTTAGCGCAGCGTGACCTTGAACTCAAGATAAAAAGAGGTCTCCGACCTCTGGTGTAATCACCTATAATATTATTACGACAGTTGTTCAGAGAACAACATTTATCCCTGCGTTCGGGGTGCCCTACGGAACACCCCGAACAACCCATCTTAGCGTAGCGTGACCTTGAACACAGGATAGAAAGAGGTCTCCGACCTCTAATTGTAGTCACCTATAGATTTTTCAAGGCAGTTGTTCAGAGAACAACATTTATCCCTGCGTTCGGGGTGCCCTGCGGAACACCCCGAACAACCCAATTTATTTTAAGGTGCGGAGTGTTCTGCGGAACACCCCGCACAACCCAAGTAGATACCGCAATCAACACTCCATTGCCTTACCTTCAAAAAAAATTATATTATAACCTGGTTACAATGCACGGTAAATTGATAAAGCATGACTACTTCGAGCGTTGGAGATCCTTGCTGGAGATGGATATCCAAACTGAATTTGCAAACCTTGAACAACTGCCATTAGAACCCCATAGCTTCACTTTTTATACTTCTGTTTCGGTGATGTCTTCTTCTAAAATTGAAGGGGAGCAACTGGAGATCGATAGCTATGTGAAGCACAAAATGCTCAACATAGAATACTTGCCCGAACTCACAGAAAAGCCAAACGATCTCTTCACAGCCTATTTATTTGCCAAAGAAAATAAACTAAACCAAAACAATTTTCTTCAGGCTCATGCATTGATATCTGCACACCTGTTGCCTGAAACACAACGAGGTGCAGTACGAAAAACTGAGATGCTGGTGATGGAGCACAAAACCGGGAGAATACAATACGAAGCGGCTCCTGCAGCCCTTGTGCAAAAACTCCATAACCGACTATGGAACGAGATCAATGAATTGCTGCAACAACAACTAAGTTGAACAAATATTTTATTACGCGGCATTTATTCACCTGGCATTTGTAAATATTCATCCCTTTGCCGATGGCAATGGCAAAATCGCCCGCCTGCTGGAGAAATGGTTTTTAGCCGAAAAGTTAGGAGAGCGGGCATGGTTCATTAAGTCCGAAAAATACTATTACACCCACGTGAACGCGTACTACCAAAACCTGGCAAGGTTAGGCTTATATTATGATGCTTTAGATTATGAAAAGTCACTTCCGTTTTTATTGATGCTGCCACAAGCATTAGTGTTTGAGAGATAGGAATGGAATTGAAATTAGTAGTTCAAGATCTTAGCGCGCTGACCTTGAACCCAGGATAAACAGAAGTCTCTGACCTCGTGTTTTCTCGAGAGTTGTTCAGAGAACAACATTTATCCCTGCGTTCGGGGTGCCCTGCGGAACACCCCGAACAACTTGTGTTGTAGTTGTTCAGGTCTTAGCGTAGCGTGACCTTGAACACAGGATAAAAAGAGGTCTCCGACCTCTAATTGTAGTCACCTTTAAAATTATTATGGCAGTTGTTCAGAGAACAACATTTATCCCTTCGTTCGGGGGTGCCCTGCGGAACACCCCGAACAACTTGTGTTTGTTAGTTGTTCACGGTCTTAGCGCAGCGAGACCTTGAACTCAGGATAAAAAGAGGTCTCCGACCTCTGAGTGTAGTCACCTATAAATTATTACGGCAGTTGTTCAGAGAACAACATTTATCCCTGCGTTCGGGGTGCCCTACGGAACACCCCGAACAACTTGGGTGAGTTGTTCAAGGTCTTAGCGTGGTTGTTCAAGGTCTTAGCGTAGCGTGACCTTGAACACAGGATAAAAAGAGGTCTCCGACCTCGATGTTTTCTCGACAGTTGTTCAGAGAACAACATTTATCCCTGCGTTCGGGGTGCCCTGCGGAACACCCCGAACAACTTGTGTCGTTAGTTGTTCAAGGTCTTAGCGTAGCGTGACCTTGAACACAGGATAAAAAGGAGGTCTCCGACCTCGATGTTTTCTCGACAGTTGTTCACAGAACAACATTTATCCCTGCGTTCGGGGTGCCCTGCGGAACACCCCGAACAACTCGGTTGTTCAAGGTCTTAGCGTAGCGTGACCTTGAACACAGGATAAAAGGAGGTCTCCGACCTCAGATGTATTCACCTATATTCGACAGTTGTTCACAGAACAACATTTATCCCTACGTTCGGGGTGCCCTACGGAACACCCCGAACAACCCACGCGACCTTGAACCCAAGATAAAAAGAGGTCTCCGACCTCGATGTTTTCTCGGCAGTTGTTCAGAGAACAACATTTATCCCTGCGTTCGGGGTGCCCTACGGAACACCCCGAACAACTCGTCTTCAGCGTAGCGTGACCTTGAACCCAGGATAAAAAGAGGTCTCCGACCTCGATGTTTTCTCGGCAGTTGTTCAGAGAACAACATTTATCTCTTCGTTCGGGGTGCCCTGCGGAACACCCCGAACAACTTGTTGTTCAAGGTCTTAGTGTAGTTGTTCAAGGTCTTAGCGTAGCGTGACCTTGAACACAGGATAAAAAGAGGTCTCCGACCTCGATGTTTTCTCGACAGTTGTTCACAGAACAACATTTATCCCTGCGTTCGGGGTGCCCTGACGGAACACCCCGAACAACCCATGTTCAAGGTCTTAGCATAGCGTGACCCTGCGTTCGGGGTGCCCTGCGGAACACCCCGAACAACCCACGCGACCTTGAACACAGGATAGAAAGAGGTCTCCGACCTCAATGTTTTCTCGACAGTTGTTCACAGAACAACATTTATCCCTACGTTCGGGGTGCCCTGCGGAACACCCCGAACAACTCCAGAAATATTTTTTTTGGGATAATAATTCAGTGGTTTACCAATAAAAAATAGCTGCATCCACCTCTCCACCAGCCCAAGTGTGCGACGCAACGATGCCTAACAGCATTCCAAAAGCTAAGTTCAAAATCGCTCTCCTCCCTTCCCATTCTTTACCCCTATAATCTCCGCGGCTATGCTGATGGCGATCTCTTCGGGGGTTTGGCTGTTGATGGGGATGCCGATGGGTGCGTGTATGCGTTGGAGCAGTTGCGCATCTACTCCTTCGGCGGTATAGGTGGCGAATAATTTTTCGATCTTGTTTTGGCTGCCCAGCACGCCGAAATAGGCGAGGGGTTTGTGCAGTAGCGAGCGCACTACTATATCATCGGTGCGATAGCCAACGGTCATCACCACCACATAGTCGCCGGGGGAAATGAGGGCGGCAACCTGCCGGTAATCCTCCACAATCAATTTGGTGTGGGCTGCGGTATTGGCAGTATAGGTGTGCAGGTCTTTACGGTCGTCGTAGAGGTGTATATCGAAGTGCAGTAGCGCCATGATGTGCGACAGCGCCAAGGCGCAGTGCCCGGCACCCACAATGTGCAACTGCAGTTTGCCGCCAATGCGCAATTCATACTGCCAGGCGATCGCGGGCTGTTCATTGGGCTTTGCGGTCGGTGGCGTAGGCGTAACAGAGAGGTGCAGCCCGTTTGCATTGAAATATATATGAGCAACACCCAGCGCAGCATGGTTGTAAATGATCTGGTCAATACCAGGCAGGTCGCCGGGCTGCAACAGGCAAATCACATTGGTTTGTTCTCCGGAACAGATCATCCCGCTCTGGTGGGTGGAGGTTTTGTCGTGCTGCTGCAAATGCACGGTGCAACTGATGTCGCCTTTGCCTAGTTTTTCTTTTGCCAGCTCTACAAACTTGTGCTCCATGATGCCACCGCCAATAGAACCCGACATTTCACCCTCTGCGGTAACTGCCATCACAAAACCCTCCCGGCCCGGGCTGCTGCCTTTGCTTTCTACAACGGCCAGCAGCGCAACCGGTGCATTATTCTGCAGGTTGCGGCGCACCATCTCCCAAACCGCCATCTGTTTGTCCTTATAGGTCATTCGCATCTCAGGTGTTCGTTATTTCCAGCAGTTCTTCTGCAGGTTTTGTTTGCCCGGTCAATTTGCTGGTGTTGTATAAAGCCAGCAGGGTTTTCTCCGGCGTCATGGGTGCATTGAAGGGTATTTCTGCAGCCGGGTTAAATGCTTTGATCGCCTTGCGGATGGCAAAGTATGCGCCGATACCATACATCAGCGGCGGCTCGCCCACCGCTTTCGAGCGGAAGATGGCAGCGTTGTCTATATCGGTCTGCAAAAAGTCGATGCTGATCTCTTTGGGCACCGAATAAATATCGGGCACTTTGTAGGTGGAAAGGCATTGGAGCGCAAGCCGACCCTCCTCATCATAGACAATTTCTTCCATCGTCATCCAGCCCATGCCCTGCACCAGCCCGCCTTCTATTTGCCCGCGGTCAATTGCCGGGTTCATGCTCGCACCAAAGTCGTGCACGATCTTTACCGCATCGAACTGGTAGGTGCCGCGCAGGCAATCGACGCGTAACCTCGGTAATGGCGGTGCCATACACATGATAGGCAAAAGGATGACCTTTTTCGTTCGTTTTATCAAAGTGAATGCCGGGGGTGGCATAATGTGCATGTTCGGACAAATTAATGCGTTTGAGGTAAGCGGTCATCACCAGTTTTTGCCAGGTCATATTCTGTTTTATCCTTGCCGGTATATACCAGTTCGTTTCATAAGCTGATGTCGCCAGCGGCCACTTTCAGTTCGTCCGCTGCCACCTGCTTTCAGGCGGTCTGCAATGGCGGTGCATGCCATGTGTGTTGCCTTGCCATTGAGGTCGGCCGTAGCGCTGGCTGCGGAGGGCGAGGTATTGGCAATTCGCTCGGTGCTGGTAGTGTTGCAGCCTTATTATGGCTGCGGGCATAGAACAAATACGTGTGCTGCTACCTGCAGCATTTTCGTATTCACGCCCTGCCCCATTTCTACAGCGCCGGTGCTTACGCTTACACTACCGTCGTTGTATACATGCACCAGTGCCCGTGCCTGGTTCATGGAGGTATTGGTAAACGAAATGCCGAAACACACCGGCATAAAGGCAAGACCCTTTTTTTGTAGCGAATTGAGTGGCGTTGAATGCGGTAACTCGCGCTTGCATCTCTGCTATGTTGTACAACTCCTCCGCCTTGTGCCAGCAGGCGTGTGCCTCACTCACGGCTATTTGCCCAAAGGGAAATTCATCGCCGGTTTTATTGAGATTATTTTTTTGAATGATGCCGGCGTCTATGCCCAGCGTTTCGGCGGCACAGGCGATGGCAGCCTCCATCACAAACTTTGCCTGCGGGCCACCAAAGCCCCTGAAAGCGGTATTGGGCGGCAGGTTGGTACGGCAGCTATAGGCGGTTGCCTTTACATTGGGCACAAAGTAGGTGCTGGTACTGTGAAACAAGGTACGCTCCATAATGGCGGGTGACAGGTCGGCGGCAGCACCCGCATTCTGGTAATAAGATCGCTTCATAGGCAAGATCTTCAGGTCTTTGGTCAGACCAATGGTAAAGTCGGTAGAGTACGGGTGGCGTTTGCCGGTCATGCGCATATCTTCCATCCGGTGCAGGCAATATTTTACCGGTCTTTTTAAGTGAAGGCAGCCAGTGCGCAGAGTGCCGCCCATGCATTTGCCTGGTCTTCCTTGCCGCCAAAGCCTCCGCCAAGCCGGGTCACTTCCACTTCTACCTGGTGCATGGGCACGCCTATGACCCGGCACGAGGCAAATTGTGTAGCCCGCGGACTTTGGGTAGATGAATAGATCTTCAACGCCATTGTTTTCCTGCGGCAGCGCATAAGCGCCCTGCGTTTCTATGTACAGGTGTTCCTGCCCGTTGCTGTCGGCAACGCCTTAAAAATATAGTCGCATTGTTTGCCAGGCTTCGTCTATGTTGCCGAGTGTAAACGTGCGCGGTGGCACTATCAGTTTGCCTTGCGCATGCGCTACCCGTGGGTCGGTTATCACCGGCAAGGTTCTCTATGGTATCTCTATTTTTTTCACGGCTGCCCGAGCCTGTTCATCCGTTTCTGCTACTACAAAGGCAACGTGGCATTCCGCAAAAGTCTACCACTCTGCTCGGCCAGCAAAGGCTCATCCTGTACAATGCCGCCTATCTGGTTCTCACCCGGTATGTCAGCATAGGTAAAAACTTTTACAACCCCCGGCATTTGTGCTGCGGCGCTCACATTGAGTGCCGCGATCTTGCCATGCGCCACCGGCGACGGAAAGACGGCGCCAAACAAGGTGCCGTACAGCAAGGGAATGTCGTCGATGTAGATCGATTCGCCGCGGGTATGTGTGCGTGAGTTTATGTTGTTCATGGTTTCTTTTTTTGGGTGACTGGCACTTGATATTATGATGGGGCGATGGTTGCGACGCCTGCCTGTCCGGTAGGTAGGCTCCGTTCATCTGCAAATCATTGTGGAGCAGGCGGTTTACTGGTAAATACCCGGTTTTATTCAGCGACTGTACAAACAGTGCGATACATTGCATGCCACGGCTGACAGCAGATCATAAGGCAACGTAGTGATGTATCAATTCCTCTGTGCGCAGACCGGGAAACAAGGTGATAAAGTGCGCTTTGATCAACTGGCTTAGCAACAATCTTTTGTAGGTGCTTGTACCGCGTGCATCGCTGATCGGCGAAATTTCACTTTGTGCCATCTCTATAGCCGAAAGTATTATTTCACCGGTTACTTCTTTGTCCTGCAAAAAGGCAGAGGTACGCACAAGATACAATGGTACTGGTCCAACCCCACCGGCAGACAACGCGGCTTTAACTATCGTATTGTCGTGAACTTCTAATGACAAAGCTGAGTTGACACTGGCAATATCTAAATGCGTGCGTTTACTCACCTTCTCAAAATTAAAAAGGGTCTCCTCGTTTGGCAGGTCAAATGAGATGGTCTCAATGTATTCTTCCTGTCGTTTGTTTAGTTGCTTGTACCCGTTGTAAAAACTCCTGAGGGGCAGTATTCTTTTGGTTTTGCCATCAGTAAGGTGAAGGCTTGCATTGTTTGCCAAAAAAAAGATAGTAAAATCACCTATGGGCGAGGCATTGACAAAGTTACCTGCTATGGTCGCCATATTGCGGATGGGTGTAGACGACACCAGCTTTGTCATTTTACTAAACGCCGGAAAATATTGTCGTATAGCAGCAGACTCCAGCATGTCTGTGACTGTCGCTTCCCGGCTGAGAAAACAACGCTCTCTTTCTGTCCATATTGCCTGCGCGGGTTTTACGCTGTTCATAAAATGAATAGATGCATATTTCATCTCTGCGTGTTTCTGCACATAGAGGTCGGTACCACCACCTACAACCGCATGGGCGCCTGAGTTCAGGTTGTAACCCGCCATTTACTTTCTGTGCAAGCATCATCAGCCTTTCCTTTATGCCTGCGAAGTATGCTGGCAAAATTCCATTTTCAGCAACGAAAGAAAGCGGTGACGCAGCACCACGTTGTTGCATTACATCGTTGACTTGTGCAGCCGCGCGCTCTATTGATTTATAACCGGTACAACGGCAAATATTGCCATCTATGGCAGCAATTGCTTTGGTATAAGAAGGTGCAACATTGCTGAGACAAAAGCCTGCCAGTGACATGACAAAACCAGGCGTACAAAAACCACATTGTGTAGCTGAGCAATCTGACATTGCCTTTTGAACAGGATTGAGTTCGGGCATATTTATACCCTCTATAGTTACTATGTGTTTGCCATGTACATTGCCAAGCGGAGTGAGACAGGAAGTAAAGGAACGATAGCGAACAAGGTCGTCTTTAAACTCACCACATAAGATGGTACAGGCGCCGCAATCACCTTCGCGGCAGCCGATCTTGGTACCGGTTAAATGCTTTTCGTACCGGATAAAATCGAGCAGCAGCATACCCGGCGGCAGTGCTGTAGAGACTTCACGATCATTTAAGATGAATTGTATCAAAGGGTGATTTCGGTTGTTTTTCTAAAAGTAAGAAAATGACTGCATTTATAGTGACACCCGGGCAGACAACCACCGTTACTAAATAGCAAATGATTGGGTAAAATGAGTGTGTTAAAAGCGAACGAAGCAGAGAAAGGTTTTACCCGTTTGCTGAAACATATTTGCTTCATAGTAGCGCTACCGATGAACGTACTGCGACGCAACGATGAAACATAAAAGATCAAATGCCCGTAACCAAAAAATTCATCGTTTGGCTGTTTCAATGCCCGGAATTGTATGGCGCGAAAAGAAAAACGTAAGGGCGAAAGGTGTGATCTCCCAATACGGAATGCGCATAATAAGGCTGTCGGAAAGAAGGAAAAGAAGAAAGATGAATGCCAGCCAGCGATCCAGCTTTCTGGTAAAAAAACCGACTGCAAAAAAGAGCTCGCACACAGTGGCGACTGCATACAGCAGGTATGAGATTGCCGGGTGATTGATGAACCAATAAATACACGCTGAGTACCAATCGCCGGGTGATGTAGCGAGATAGTCTTTGTGTTGAAACAACAGCACACCGCTCATTTGATCAAAGTGGAAGATGCCGCCCTGCACAAACTTCCAGGCAGCCGCGGAGGCAAAAAAGAACAGGAAATAATAGCGTAGCGCGTGGAGTACAAAGTAGAAACTGCGGAGGTTAACCGGGAGAAACAAAAGGGGAAAAAGCAGCCATGCAGTGAAACTTTCGATGCTGTTGGCGGGATATAAAGTGTACGCCTGCACATAGATCCAGTTGCAGACCAACATAAGCAGGGCAACACCAGGCGCCCATTTTTTATAGGACAAAAAAGCTGCTAAATAGACCAGTGGCAACAGGTAAAATATACCATCAAACAAAAGCCAGCCAACAGGATTGTCGAGCAACCAAATATGCAGACCCGACTGCATAAATAGCCAGGTAAATAAATCTGAACGAGTATTGTACAAATGGGGCTGTAGTTGAAAAAGCAATTGCCCATTCCATAACTTGTAAGTAAACAACAGGTAAAATAGCAGGCAATACAAAACCGTTATTTGCCGTCTATGTTTAGAGGTTAGCGGCATAATTGAGATAACGGAGTGAGGGAATCTGTGGGTTGCAACCTACCCTGATTGAAGACAAACACTTTGCGATATACTGCAACTGATCGCACGTTTGTGCCCAATATATTTTGCAGGTATTTCTTATACCATTGCTGAAATTGTTTACCGTTGCACGGTTGTAAAAAACAAGTTTCGTTTGCGTTGATATGTAGGTGTGCAAGCAAGCGCTGCGCATCAATAGTAAACAAACTGTTGCTGGCATTGATGCCGGCATAGTATTGCAAGGGAAGCAAAATCTCATCCCACTGTTGAGTACTGTAATCAGCACCTTTTAAAATTTTTCCATCCACTTCTACATTCCATATTTCGTATCTGTTTTCAACCGGCATGGTTGCACTATACATGCCAAAATGGTAGAAGGGAGAAAGCACCACACCATGCTTGTAGTTGATGAACAACTGTGCTGTAGCTAACAATACGATAGCTGCAAATAGCACCTTGCTGTGTTGGTAAAGACGCAATAGATACATAAAAAAAACGGAGAGGAAAACCCTCTCCGCATAGTTACAAAATAATAAGTTGCTACGATTAAGTATTACTTGCCTCAGAGATAATTGAGGTTTGTTGTTGGCTTCAACTGAAGCAAGGTTTCATACATTAGCTTAATGGTATTTTCAATGTCGCTTTTGTGTATCATTTCAACAGTGGTATGCATATAGCGCAGGGGTATGGAGATGAGCACCGAGGGACAGCCGTCATTGGCATACGCAAAGCTGTCGGTATCGGTACCGGTGCTGCGGCTGATAGCCCTTAGCTGCACGGCAATATCTTTTTGCTCTGCCACATCCTGTACAAACTGCAAAAGCTTATTATGCACAGCAGGGCCATATGCGAGTGAAGGTCCTTTGCCGCAGGTGCAATCACCTTCGATCATTTTATTGATCATGGGTGTGGTGGTGTCGTGGGTTACATCGGTCACTATGGCTACGTCGGGTTTTATGCGCCGGGCTATCATTTCAGCGCCACGCAGTCCGATCTCTTCCTGCACTGCATTGACCACATAAAGTGAATAGGGCAGTTGTATATTGTTCTCTTTAAGCAGGCGGGCAACCTCCGCTATCATAAATCCGCCAATACGGTTGTCCATGGCGCGACAGATGTAATAATCATAGGCCAATTCATCAAAGCCTTCTTCATAGGTGACCACTGCACCAATGTGAATGCCCAGGTCTTCCACTTCTTTTTTGGTGCGTGCCCCACAGTCGAGAAAGAGGTTATCGACCTTAGGTTGCGGTTCTTTCTGATCGGGATTGGACAAGCGGGTGTGGATAGCCGGCCAACCGAAAACTGCTTTTACCGGGCCGTTTTTTCCATGTATGATCACGCGTTTGCTGGGCGCTATCTGGTGATCGACACCACCATTTCTTTTCAGGTACAGCAAGCCACTGTCGTTTACATAATTTACGAACCAACTAATTTCATCAGCATGTGCTTCTATCACTACCTTAAAAGGTTGACCCGGGTTGATGATGCCTACCGCCGTGCCATAGGGATCTACCAATTGTTCGTCAATGTAATTTTTTAGATAGTCGAGCCATATTCTTTGCCCGCTATGTTCAAAACCAACCGGTGAGGGATTGTTAAGATAGTTTCGTAAAAATGTGTGTGAGGCATCGTTAAGTAAAGTTGCGGAGGTGTTTTTCGTTTCTTTTTTTGACCGGGCCATTGACTGATTTTTAAAAAAATATAATACTGATTATTCCACTGATGGCTTTTACAAATACAAGGCCATCAACGGCTGCAAGGTAATATAAAACGCTTCTCTGCCTGCGATAGGTTGCAAGTACAACTGCCAGGCAAACAAAAGGTGCGAACTGTACACAAGCCTGTGCCACCGTAAACTGATTATAAAACAGAAAGAAGATCCACGCTATTATATCAAGACAAAGCAGGGGACAGACAACATACAAAAAAGAGCCGCGTACACCCAACAATACGGGAAATGTCTTCAACCGGTAGGTCATGTCGGTGCTGTAGTCGCGCATATCGAAAATAACAGCATTGATGGAGAAGAAGAGGAAGTTTTGAACAAATAACAACGCAAGCGATGTCCAGTCGGGGGCAGTCGTGCCGTCATTCATTTGTATGAACAATACAGGATAAATGATCACCCAGCCTGCCCATATAAACCCAACGATAAAGGATTTGAGCCAGCCTGTTTGGCGTATTTTTTTTACCCTGAAAACAGCGAATGAAAACGTGTACCACGCGGCTATCACCGGAAAAAGTAAGAGCAGAAAAAATTGGAAAACAGTAAGATTTTGAAACCCTTCGAAGTGGGAGTACAGCAGCCAGCATGCCAAAACAACGGCCAGGGCAATGCTGAACAAAAGAAGTTTTTTAAGAAGTACAAAATGGTGTCGGTACCACAGTGTACGTTCATCAAAGATCTTGGCACCTGCACTGCGCACATAGATCATGGTGTAATAGATACAAGTGCAAATGAAAATAAAAAGATAGAAAGTAAATGAGTTGAGCGGAAGATGGTGGAGCAGGTTGGTTTCTATGCAAAGCGCTACAGCATATAACCCCAAAAAGAGATTGCCATAAAAGAAGACCGGTATAAATGTTTTAAACAAGCCGGAGCAATTATCATCTTAAGATTACAATAGGGGCACTGGTAACGGTATCGCTTATATTGTTGCCTTTATCTTTCAAAGCGAACTTAAATAACAAAGTATCGTTTTCAATAGGATTGGTTGCTGAGATCAGGTAGCTCTGGTAGCTTAAGCTCACCTGTATGGTGCCGTCTTTTGAGTTGGGTGCATCAGGTACTTTCAGCTTGAATGAATCACGCAGTGTGGTAGTGATCTTGCGATTAATACGCACTTTTTTAACATAGAGTGTGTCAGTTACATCGCCTTCTTTGTCGGTTACTTTTATATTAAAGGTAAGCGTACCATTAATGGGTACAACGCTGGTATTTACATCAGTTATCTCCAGAGTAGGTTTGGTGTTGTAGGTACTCTTGGAGCAGGATACTAAAACAACAATCGCAAATATCCTAACCAATATCTTTGTATCCATACGTTTCATTTCATCAAATTTAGTCAAAAGCCTTCATCGGTCACCCGCAGTGAAAGACATTGTTAACAATATTTTCTCAGTGACACCGGCAGCGTTCGAAACGCTTGCGCTCGAGGTCTTCCGGCTGCAATACCACCAAAATGTTGTCTATGCAAAATGGGTCAAAGCACTGGGAGTAAACCCTGATAATGTCGCTAACTCATCGCAAATTCCTTTTCTCCCCGTCTCTTTCTTTAAAACCCACCAGGTGGTTGCAGGCAGCTTTACGCCACAGGTTGTTTTTCAAAGCAGCGGTACCACGGGCATGGTCAACAGCAGGCACCTGGTTAAAGACCTGCAATTATATACGCGCAGCTATACAAAAGGTTTCCGGCATTTTTATGGTGATCCAAAAAATTGGTGCATTATCGGGCTGTTGCCATCTTATGTTGAGCGCGGCGATTCGTCTCTTACGCTCATGGTAGAAGGTCTGATGCAACTTTCGGGTCATGCGCAAAACGGATTTTACCTGTACGATTTTGCACAACTGGCAACGGTTTTACAACAACTTGAGGCAGAGGCGCAGCCTACGTTGCTGATCGGCGTCACTTTCGCTTTACTCGATTTTGCGTTCGCAGTTTCCAATGCAGTTGCAGCATACTACGGTAATGGAAACCGGCGGAATGAAAGGGCGTCGCCGTGAGATGGTACGCGAAGAGATCCACTCCTTTTTGCAGCAGCAGTGGCACCTTGCGCACGTGCATTCTGAGTATGGCATGACCGAGCTGCTGTCGCAAGGTTATTCGCAGGGCAATGGTATTTACCGTCCCGTTCCCTGGATGCAGATACGGATAAGAGATGAAGACGATCCGCTGCAAGTACGCAACTATGGCAGAGGGCTGCTGAATGTAATAGACCTCGCCAATTTGTATAGCTGCAGTTTTATAGCCACCGATGATGCCGGAACCCTTTTTGCAGACGGTTCTTTTGAAGTGGTGGGAAGGCGCGACAATAGTGATATACGTGGTTGTAGCCTGCTGTATTTGTAGTTTTTTTGGTGTAGGTAAATGAAAGCCGGGCTTACATAGGGCTAGGTTCGAGGCGATTTATTTTGGTACCAGACAGCGGATTTCTTATTTGTCATTGTTGCGTCGCACTCTTGTACTTTTCGGCTCTCAGCAGCTTTTTTTATTTTTTACTACTGATCAGTGTAAAATACTCACCTGTTTCAAATAGTCCGATTGGGGTACGTTTTTATCTGGCAAGCGTATTGCATTTGGTATGGCTAACTATCTTTGTATCGCCAAAATCCAAATGGGCATTTGACCGTTTTAAAATCCAATTTTCCGAACAACCATTCCTGAGTGATCAGGAAACTTTGCTATCCTTTATCCGAAAAACCAATTCATAACCGGGAAGCAAAAAACTGTAAGGTTCCGCAGACTGCGGGACCTTTTTTTATGGTGTTATGTGCCTGGCTTCTGTACCGTGGCAGTTACCAGGTCATCATTAATTGCCGGCACTGCCTGTTAGCATTTGCATCTCGTTTTGCCTGGCACCCAACCAGAAAAATTAATTAAAAAATAAGGTTCAAAATGCAACATTTGTGCAGGAGGTTAAAAATGCGATCTGCATAGATAGTGTCTTTTCCGGGTATGGTTTCGGCTTTTGGGCGCAAGCAAGTATCTTGCCTCTACCTACTTTTGATTTATCAAACTGATCCAATATTTATTCTTAAAAACCAATCCAATTCTATCGAAGAATTTTACAAAATCCAATTTCTTCCGAACCATTTGCGTCCCTTCTCTGAAAAACCATAACCAGGAAGAAAAGCAAAACGATTTGTCCCGCCGCAAGGCGGGATTTTTTATTTTGGTATAAAAGGCCAAACCAGGGAACTGCTTTTAAACGGAGCGTCGCAACGAGGTAGCCCGGTGAACAAATGCTGGTAACAAAAAAAAACAGATCAGGACTTGCTGCCCGAACGCCAGCCAATGAGAAGGATGCCGGCAATAACGAGTACAGTGCCAATAATTTGCTCAGCAAAGATCTTCTCGCCCAAAAAATAGTGTGCCTGCACAATGGTTGAAACGGGACCTATGCCTGATATGATGGCAACGTTGTTGGCTCCTATTTTCTTTAAGCCCGCAGAAAGCATGAATGAAGGCACTACGGTTGCCACAATAGCCAGCATAAAACCATAGCCCCACAAACCTGCGCCGGTATTGAGTTGCGCGAAATTGCGTGTTAATAGAAAATGAAGGAATATAGCAATGGTTGCGGCCAGCATGGCATAAGCTGTAAATTTTGTAGCGCCAATAAAAGGAATAACGCGCCCACTGCCGGCAATGTAAACTGAATAGGTAATTGCACATATAAATACCATAAAGCTGCCGAGAAAAAAATGTGGGTTGCCGGTGTCGATGGTAAGCTCGCCATAGAAGGCAATGGCAATGCCCAGGTAGGTAAGTACGAGAGCAATTTTCTGCACGGGCAACATTTTTTGCCGAAAGAAATAAACGTTGATCAGGACGGCAAATGTGGGATAAAGAAAAAGGATCAAACGCTCAAGACCGGCAGAGATATACTGCAGACCGATAAAATCGAAAAGGCTGGAAAGATAATAGCCAAATACTCCAAGGAGGACAACATACAACCACTGCCGTTGGCTCATGCGAATATTGGATTTTTGACTGGAGCTAAAATAGGCTGCCAATAAATAAAATGGCAGCGAAAAAACCATACGAAGCGTTAGTAGTGTAAGGGAGTTGGTCTTTAATTGATGGAAAGCCGTTTTTACAATGATAGCCTTGGTAGAAAACAAGATAGCTCCTGCCAGGGTTAGCAGAAAGCCTGCAAAATTGATGGTATGTTTCCTGGGTTCCATAAGAAAGCCCCGGCAGTTGTAACCGGGGCTTGTATTTGTTTGTTGGTAAGAACTGTTTTAAGCCGTGGTTTATACAGCTACATTAAAGTCGCGGAGCGCTTCGTTGAGACTGGTTTTAAGATCGGTGCTGGGTTTGCGTTTGCCGATTATAAGAGCACAGCTTACGTTGTATTCGCCTGCCGGAAATTTTTTGGCGTAGGTGCCGGGTATCACCACACTGCCTGCAGGTACGCGTCCTTTGTATTCTACGGCTTCGCTTCCACTTACATCTATGATCTTTGTAGATTGCGTAAGCACAACGTTGGCGCCCAAAACTGCTTCTTTCTCTACCCGTACACCCTCAACTACAATGCTGCGGCTGCCAAGAAAACACCCATCTTCAATAATTACAGGTGAGGCTTGTAACGGCTCTAACACACCGCCTATTCCCACGCCACCGCTCAGGTGTACGTTTGCGCCTATCTGTGCACAACTACCCACTGTAGCCCAGGTATCAACCATGGTACCTTCACCTACATACGCGCCGATATTTACATAGCTGGGCATCAGCACTACGTTTCTGGCAAGGAATGCACCATAGCGGGCAACTGCATGTGGCACCGCCCGCACACCCAGTTCTTTGTAGTTGCTTTTCAATTTCATTTTGTCATAAAACTCAAAAGGTGGTAAGCTGTGAGTTTCCATTTGCTGGATACCAAAGTACAGGAGAATTGCCTGCTTTACCCACTCGTTTACCGTCCAGCCGTTGTCTGATGGGGAGGCTACACGTAACCTTCCTTTATCAACTTCCCCGATCACGTCGCGAACAGCGTTTTCATAAGTAGCCTCTTTTAGCAACTCCCGGTTGGCAAAGGCTGCTGTTATAAGAGATTGTAGATCCATAAATATTTTTTTGCGAAAGTACAGGTTACGGAAACAAGCAACTGGTATAGACAAAAAAATAACCTCCGCCAGCGGCGAAGGTTATGGATTGCTAAAGATTGCACGGTATTAGTTGTTCGCAGGAACAAAGTTGGTAACTGTACCACTGTCCAGCACTTTTACTATAACAGTTTTGTTGTCTTTCACTCCGGAGATAAAATAGGCGCTCTCGTCATTGCCTTCGAACCGGATAGCTTCTTTTACAGTGTAGCCTTCCATTTTTTGCGCAAATTTTCTTTTGGCGTTTACCGGAAGTTCATCCAGGGAAATAGCACGGGTGGTACCGATCCTTTCACCATCGGGATTGTAAAAAGCTTCAAGTTTTTGTCCGTCCATGTTGAAGCTTGCTTTCAGGAAGTCTCCAGTTTGAGACCAGGTTACATTAACTGCTCTTTTGAAGTCGAACCGAAAGTTTCTTGTTGCAACAGATTTGTTGACAGGTGCTGCGAATGAGCTAAGAGATGCGATAGCGAAGAATGCTGCGATGAATAACTTTTTCATTGTCTTATTTTTTTAGTTTGGTTTTTAAAAGTTGTCGTTTTTTCTTATTGACAAATCAAAAATAGTAACGTGAAGAAGGGGAGAGAAGAGCTTTGGGATGAAAGCAGGCTAATACTGCGGACAATGTGATGAACGGTTGAGTAAAATGGGGCAACATGTGTTGGAACCCACTACAGATAAAGCTTTCAGCGAATAAACGAAAGTTTTAAAAAAGCTGTTAAAAGGCTGATGAACTTATCTACGTTTCAAGCGGGTTGGATAAGCGGTTTCAAAGAAAATTTTGCTGGCGTGCAAATGGTCGGGAAAATTGAAACCAATGGTTTAAATAAGCCAAATTGTAATCATTTTGAGCGTTACTTAAGTATTAGTAGAGCTGGAAAAATTCTGCCGAAAGCCCCCTATCTCAGGTCTTGCTTATTAACGCGTGAACCGATGGCACGCATTTTTAAGCAGTATGGATAATTATTTCATTGAAAATTATTTGTTATGACAAAAGGAACTAACGATGGTTACAACAACCTGGAAAACAACGAGGATTTAAAGCCTTTAGAAGGTAATATAGAAATAAGCGGAAGCAATGCCGCAGGCAATGATACAGTGAATGTACAAGGAACGGAGTTTACGCAAGAAGAAATTGAAGCGGCAAATAAACCTCAGCCAAACGTGATATTGAACGCTACACCGGATGGCAATCCAAACGCATCCGGATCGTACCGCGATCCGGAAAGAGTAAATAAAAGATCCAATGAATCACCTGACTCTACCGATTCAAACTCAGGCGATATGATAGCCGGAGCGGCGAAGGGTGTCTCGCAATCCTAAGAAAGACTCTTTAGCGAAAAATGTATGGTTGACCTTAAAAATTGACCATACATTTTTTTTGTTTACTACCATAATGAACCGGAAACGGGCCGACCATCGTTAATCATTAATTTTAGACACTTAAAAAAAACAGTTGCTCCAACGATCTACAATACAGTTGCTCCGTTTTCCATTTTCCTATTTTCTTATGCCCGTATATTGGTTTGCCCTCAGCTTTGTTGAGGATGTTAACTGGTTGCATGCTTTGTTGGTATTTATCATTTTACACGGGCTGGTTTATCCTTCAAGCAATGGTTACAATAGCTACATGGACCGGGATGAAGCAAGTATTGGAGGAATAGAAAAGCCGTTGCCGCCAACCAGGCAACTATTCTATACTTCTCTTCTTATGGACACGGTTGCGGTATTGCTTTCCTTCCTGGTATCGCAAGTGTTTGCCGTTTGTATTTTCATTTACATTCTTTTTTCGCGTTTGTATAGCTACCGCGGCGTCCGGTTAAAAAAATATCCCGTTGCAGGTTACCTTACCGTTATATTGAACCAGGGGTCGCTGACTTTTTTTATGGTATATCATGGTAGCGATGAAAACTTAACAACGCACGTTTCGTATATACCACTACTGGCTGCAGCTTTTCTGATCGGAGGTTTTTATCCTATCACACAAATCTATCAGCACGCTGAAGATGCACGAGATGGTGTAACGACTATTAGTATGCGACTGGGAAAACGGGGTACATTTTTGTTTTGTGCGGCAATGTATTCTGTGGCTATTGGTTTATTATGGCTCTTCTATAGTTCGCATGAACTTTACCGCTCATTTATTGTTTTGCTGTTATTTTTCATACCAGTGGTCTTTTACTTTATAAGTTGGTTTTTGCAGGTAGTAAAAGATGAACAGATGGCAAATTTTAAAAATACCATGCAGATCAACTGGCTGGCCAGCACTTGTACCAGCCTTGCTTTTATAACCATTATATTGCTACATCATCTTGGCTAACATTATATCGATAGGAACAGCATTGCCGGCACATTGCCACAAGCAGAGTGACATTTTACGTTTTATGCAAAAGGCATATAAACTGGGGGAAGCTGACGCCCGAAAACTCGCGTTTTTGTATAGACAAAGTGAGATTGAAAATCGTTATTCTGTTCTGGATGATTTTGGAAAGGAACAGGGTGAGTGGAACTTTATAAAGCAGAACGGTAAAGGGCCCTGCCTGGATGAAAGAATGCATATCTTTCATGAGTTTGCTGCAGACCTTTCAGTAGAGGCAATAAAAGATTGTATCAGAGGAAGGATCGAACCAACTGAGATCACTCATCTGATTACTGTTAGCTGCACCGGGCTAAGCGCACCGGGGCTTGACCTGCAAATAACTGAGCAGTTGCAGATGCCCTCGAATGTGTTTCGTACCTCTGTTAATTTCATGGGTTGTTATGCAGCTATTCATGCCATGAAGATTGCAAAGATGATCTGCGATACAACGCCGAAGGCAAATGTTGTATTGGTATGTACTGAACTGTGTACGCTTCATTTCCAGGAGAACTATAGCCTTGATAATGCAGCCAGCAGTTTATTGTTTGGAGATGGAAGCGCGGCAATGTTGATGTCGGGTTTCCTGCAGGAGCCGCGGTCGTTGCAGTTGAAAAGCTTTCACTCTGAGATCGCCTATAAGGGAAAAGATGAAATGTCGTGGCAGGTTAGTAACCAGGGTTTTTTGATGAAGCTTAGCAGCTACATACCACAGTTGATTCAGGAAGATATATCCGGTCTTGTAAACAGGGCATTGGAAGAAGGCGGATTACGGCAGGAAGAGATCACCCATTGGTGCTTACACCCCGGGGGTAAAAAAATATTGGAAGTGATCCAGGGGCAACTTGCACTTTCTGCGGAAGACCTGTCCTGCTCAAGATCGGTTTTGGCAAAATATGGCAATATGTCTTCACCTACCATTTTGTTTGTGCTGAAAGATATAATGGCAGGGCGCACCGGGACGTCAAATGTATTTGGCGTTGCTTTTGGTCCGGGCTTAACCATGGAAACTTTCATCGCATCGGGCGTATGAACCTACGTAAACGATCGACTTCCGCAGAACTTTTAGATGCAGATAATATTCCGTTTGACGATATAAAGCGGAATATGCAGGAACTTGATGTTATCAACACCTGGCTGGGCGGACACGGTATAACAAAAAAAGGATGTGCTGACCTGGTAAAGAATAAAAAGACAATCTCAATATGTGAAATAGGAAGTGGCGGTGGCGATAACCTGGTAGCTCTTAACCGCTGGGCACAGGCTAAAAAAATTGAACTAACACTAACGGGAATAGACATTAAGGAAGAATGCACAGCCTATGCAACACATCGTTTTGCAGAAGCCGGTAAGATCAATTTTATAACAAGTGACTACCGCACAATACGTTTCGACCTGAAGCCCGATATAATTTTTTCCAGTTTATTTTGCCACCATTTTAGCAATGAACAATTAGTAGAACAATGGCGATGGATGTATGAGAATTGCACCATTGGCTTTTTTATAAATGATCTGCAACGACACTGGCTGGCGTATCACTCCATTAAACTATTAACCAACTTATTTTCAAGATCGTACCTGGTAAAAAATGATGCGCCCCTGAGTGTAGCGCGTGGCTTTCATAGGGGCGAACTGGAAGACATCGCACACCGGGCAGGATTTAAAGACTTGAAGGTGGAATGGAAATGGGCGTTTCGCTACCTAATGGTTTGCAGGAAAAACGAACGAAAATAAAACAGCCGAATATTTGCCGTGGCGTATGTTTCAACAGTGGTATGGTGTTGAACGGAGCGTCGCAACGGCTGCCTCATACAGATACTACTGTTGGTCACCAAAAATCATCAAAGCATCCTTACTTTAAATCACGATCATAAGCAACAAAAGTGAACGGTACCACTGAATACGATATTGCTATTGTTGGTGGCGGTCTGGCAGGCTTGAGCCTGGCCATTCAGGCGGCTGACAGCGGGCGAAAAGTAATTCTGTTTGAGAAAGAAGAATACCCGTTTCACAAGGTTTGCGGCGAGTATATCAGCCGGGAAAGCTGGGGTTTTTTGGAACGTTTGGGCGTTGATCTGACTGCTATGAACCTGCCCTTAATAGATACTTTGCAACTGTCGGATGCGAAGGGAAGAGCATACACATTTGATCTGCCACTTGGTGGTTTTGGCATTAGCCGTTACTGCCTGGATGAGGCACTTTACAAGCAGGCAGTAACGAAAGGCGTACAGGTGGCAACGGCAACAAAAGTAGATGCAGTTGAGTTTGCAAATGATACGTTTAGCATCAGCGCTAATCATGTACGCTACCGGGCACGTATTGTAGCCGGCTCGTTTGGAAAACGTAGCAACCTGGATGTAAAATGGCACCGGTCTTTTGTAGAACAGAAGCCTTCAGCATTGAATAATTATATCGGGGTTAAATATCACATCAGGCATGCGCATGCTGCCGGGCAGATCGCCTTACACAACTTTTACAATGGGTACTGTGGCATGTCGAAAATTGAAGATGATAAGAGTTGTTTGTGCTATTTGACCACGGCTGCTAACCTGAAGAATTGCGGCAATTCGATAGGCGAGATGGAAAAAAAAGTGCTTTGGAAAAATAAACAATTGCGGGATATTTTTACCCAGGCAGAATTTCTCTATGAAAAACCTTTAACCATTTCGCAGGTTAGCTTTGCACCCAAATCGCTGGTAGAAGATCATGTGCTTTTGGCAGGTGATGCGGCAGGTATGATAAGCCCGTTATGCGGTAACGGAATGAGCATGGCGCTACACGCTTCGAAGCTGTTGTTTGAAAGTATGGAAGATTACCTGGCAGCAAAAATAGACCGCGAAAAAATGGAGCGTACGTATATACATAAATGGAAGGAGCAATTTTCCAGAAGACTTTTTACCGGGCGAATGGTTCAACGATTTTTTGGTGGAGAAGTCAGCAACTTCCTTTTTTATAAGTGGTATGCATACACTACCTAAGTTGGCAAAGTTGGTCATACGCTCTACACATGGAGTGCCTTTTTAACAATAAAAAAGCCCGGTTGCTTGTTTGCACCAGGCTGTTAAAGGGATAAAATGATCAGGTAAATTATACTACACTTTCAACGCTGTTTTCACGAACTTATTCTTTTGCTTTTACGCCTACTTTACTATTCCATTACCCAACTTGTCCCTCGCCATTCTTCACCGGATCGCTGTTGGCAACTTTTGTATTGTTGTTGGCTTCTTCTATGTATTCCTGTTGATCATCACCCTTATCGTAAGATTTTTTTTCATGTGTGGTAACACCCGCACCTTCCTGCACTTCACTGTCTGGAGTAGTTGTACTATCACTTCCATCAGATGACGAAGTTTGGACGCTCCCCGCCGTATTACTTGTCTTATTGTTTTCGCTCATAAGTGTATGATTACAAATATTTAGTTATTGCAACTGGTATTACATTAAGAAGTTATCGATCTGCGAGATGGAGATAGGCTTTTCCATGACCTGGTACCTGGCTGTTTCGCCCGCTTCTTCACTTTCATAGATCGTAGAGTCAAGTTTAGAGGGATTGTTGGCGCTGATCAAAAAAAGATGAACACCTGGCGCGGCATCCAATATGTTCTTCGCTGCTGGCCATCCCAATCCATCCGGTAAATTGTTATCCAGAATTACGATGTCCGGATTGTCTGACCGCACATGACCGAGTCCATCGTGCAGGGTATGCGAGAAACTAACCTCACAATTTTTTTTGGATAAATAGAATTGCATAAGCAAGCAAAAATCCACTTCATCGTCAATTATTAAAACTTTCTTCTTACCCATACACATATGGATGTAAAAAACATTGCCAAAGTAGATAGGAAAAAGAATTTAACAGTTTTCCGGAAGTTGTAGAAACAATTTCACATTAAAATTTACTCTAAACTGCAGAAACTGATTTAAGCTTTATAAAACAAACCTTACCCAAAAAAATTGTAAAGGAAGAAAATTGTGATTTCATACTGCCGTTGTTGCCATTATGCATCTGTGCAAACTGGCATCACAATTGCTTAGTGTCTGAAAAATAATAAAGTGTATGAGTAAGTTTTTAATGGCATTAGTGATTTGTAGCGGTTTATTTGTAACTGCAAATGCCCAAAGTAAATTTTCAATTGGTCCCAATGCAGGTGTTGGCGCTTCGTGGATATCCGGTCTTAAAGAAAGCGCCGGTGTATCTGATACAAAAAACAAAATGGCTGGCAATGTTGGTATTTCAACAGTATATAGCGCAGCAGAGCATTTTGGCATTGGTGCCGATGTAAAATATTCCTTTGAAGGCGCCAAATTTAATGTTGCTGGTACTATGGCTGACCTCAACTTAAACTATGTGAGAATACCTGTAAAAGCAATCGTATTCTTCAATGGGTATGGTGATCGTGTTCGTCCAAAGATCTTTGCAGGACCATCTTTTGGTTTTCTTACTTCTGCAAAAACAAAGTACGAATCAACCAACATGGATGTAAAGTCAAGCTTTAATGGTTTTGATCTGGGTGTAACAGCCGGTGCAGGGCTTAACTTTAGAATGGTTAGCAATACCTGGTTAAATCTCGATTTGAATTATCTGCATGGCATTTCAAACATCAATAAAGATGATACCGATCCGAAAGCACATAACCGCAACCTGAGCCTGAATGTGGGTGTTAATTTTGGAATTTAATTGAAAAAAAATTTTAAATAAAATGCCCCTTAAACAAGTAGGGGCATTTTGCTATCAAACGTTTTTAAACTAAAAATGAAAATCATGAAAACTAAAAAAATTACCTATCTACTATTTGTTTTGGCATTTGCCGGCATGGTCGGTACAGGTTGCAGTTCATGGAATAAAACCCAGAAAGGTGTTGCCATAGGCGCAGGCGCAGGTGGTGCTGTTGGTGCGGGTGTTGGTAAAGCTGCCGGCAATACTGCCTTGGGTGCTATTATTGGTGCGGCAGTTGGTGGCGTTACGGGCGGTATCATCGGCAAGCAAATGGACAAACAGGCCAAGGAAATTGCAAAAATTCCCGGCGCTGATGTTAAGAGAGTGGGAGAAGGAATTAATGTTACTTTCGAGTCAGGTGTATTGTTTGCTTTGGATCAGTCAACGCTCAGCTCAACAGCGCAGACAAAAATTCAGGACCTTGGAAATGTATTTGCCAAATATCCTGATTCTTACATCCTCATCGAAGGCCATACCGATGCATCCGGCTCTGCCGAACACAATATGACTTTGTCAGAACAAAGAGCTAAATCTGTAGCCTCTTACCTCGAAAGCCAGGGTGTAGGTGCAGACAGAATTAAAACGGCATGGTATGGCGAAACACAACCCAAATTTCCCAACGACACACCTGAGCACATGGCACAAAACAGGCGTGTAGAATTTGCGATTTACGCCAATGAAAAATTGATAAAGCAAGCGCAACAACAAAGCGGTCAATAAGCAAAGCTTTTGTTTTTCAAACCTTATAATATATAAGCTGTCCCACGTGGGCAGCTTTTTTTATTGGTTACGCCAGCTTTTATCTCTCAGGTGAAGCCTTTGTTGCGACGCTCCGTTCAAGGGTATATCCCTGGTTAGGCAATTTACAAGTTTGCAATAGGTTGACGGATTGTTGTTTCTCTTTTGTCAAATTATTAAAATTAGTCCTCGTGGTCATTAATCCGTTTTCCTTCAATTGTTTTAAAACTTTTCGTTTTGACTATGATGTTTAATAAAACATAGAGACATAAAAAAAAGTGCAGTCAACCCGCACTTTATCTAATTTATTTTAAAATAAAAAACTAGTCTATTGTTCTTCTGCCACCAATTAATGAAAGCAAAAACAAAACAATAAATATAAAGAACAATACTTTAGCTATACCGGCTGCACTGGCAGCAATTCCACCAAATCCAAAGATGGCGGCGATAATAGCTACGACTAAAAAAACAATTGTCCAGCGTAACATAGATATAAGTTTTTTTGGTTAGAAATATGTTGTTTAAATAGAATTTTAAATAATCGTACCAAATTGTTTATCCTTCTGGAAATTAAGTTTTGAGCATTTTTCTTAACAACAACAAGTTTACTCTTTGTGCCGCAGCCAGGTCTTTTTCCGCTCTGTTTTCACGTGATCTTCTGGTGTCTTATAGCAATGTAAACTGCGCTGATTTTCCGTTAGCGTACGCAACCTTACAACTGCAAGGTCAGGAAAAGATCGACCACTTGTCAAATAGGTTTAGCATGATACTTTTTACCGACTTGAATAGCGAGGGTGGTATGGAATTTTTTATGATAGCATAAGTCTCAACTTATGAAAACAACGCGTTTCTTCAAGAATGCTTTAGAGTGTATGACACAATGTGTGTTATTTCCCGGTGTAGAATTGCACTTCGACCAGGTGATGTCATTTTATGTTCATAACCTTGAGACCATTATCTCGAAACGGCGTAGAATGAAGGAAAAAATTTAGCCCTCGTCTGGAAAATACAAGTGAAAAACTGCTCCATCGCCGGTTTCCCCTTCCGCTGAAATAATTCCTTTATGGTTCATCATAACGCGCCGGCAAATTGCCAATCCAATTCCTTTGCCCAGGTAAGCAGAGTTTTGAGTATGTAGCCGTTGAAAGATCAGGAAGATCTTTTCGACAAATTCTTTTTGGAAGCCAATGCCGTTATCAGCAATGGTAATTTTAAAATATTTCTCTTCCTTACCAATCCGTGCATCATCAATTTTTGTTGCCTTTATAGTAATTATTGGGGGCACATCTGTTTTCGCAAACTTTAGAGAATTTTCGATCAGGTTGTAAAACAAAAGATAGAGCTGCTTATAAAAGCCGGGGATCACCGGCAAACTAGTGATCTGAAAACTTGCTTTCTTTTGGTCTATAGAATTTGCAAGATTTTTGCAAACACTTTCAACTATGCTGTTCAGATCAATATCGTGCAGCACTTCTTCGTTTTTAGAAAGGCGTATATAATTTATCAGATCATTTAGCAATTCCTGCATCCGGCGTGATGCGATCGCCATTTTGTCGAGAACAAGTTGAATGTCTTCGTGCAGGTCTTTTTTATGTTGTTTGATTAGTTTGTCGCTGTAGGTACGAATTTTTCGCAACGGTTCCTGCAGGTCGTGTGAAGCTACAAAAGCAATCTGTTCAAATTCTGCATTCGTGTTGTTCAGTTCTTCAATTTTGGTTTCCAGAATATCCTGGTATTGCTTGCGCCGCCTGTTTGCCTGAATGATGATGACAATAGAAGCTGTTTCCAATATAAAAGAGATCAACAGGATCAGCAACAAATATTTGGGCGTTGCTATCTCAAGTTTCTCTTTTGCCTTCATTTTTTCTATCAAAATTTTTGATTCAACTTTGTCCATGTCTGTTGACAGGTTTTTGAATTTTTCCATCGCTTCGTCGCCATTCTTCACACTCAATAAATACAGACCGCTTTGCACATTCGTCGCATTATCTATGGTGTTGTAAAGTATCCGGAACCTGTCTCGGATGGTGGCTTTCAATTGCGCCAATATGTGCTGTTGTTCTGCACTTTCGCGTGTGAGTTGGGAAAAATTGTCAAGTTCCCTGAATATGTTCTTTTGCGTTTGTGATAGTGGTACCAGCAACGACTTATCGTTGGTTATTATAAAACGGCGTTGGTTATTTTCTGCTTCAACTAAAAACGTCTGAATGCGTAAAATATAATTCTTGACCTGGTATGCATATTCCACTTCTTTGCTTGCCTCCAAAATGGCGTTGAACTTTATATAGAATAGAACGGAGATAAAAATGATTAGAGAGAAAGAAAGCGCAAAGGCGATGTATATGTATCGTAACTTTTTTTTCAAACCCGGTTTTGCCGGGCAAAATACAAAAATTATGGATGCTGTGGAATCTTTTCTACAGTCGCCGTTTTGTTTAAATTATTATCTACGTGTTGTTTATAAAGTATAGAAATATATTATAAGTAAAACGTTAAGCGTTAGTTTTTTACAGTTTTTTTCTCCATTCAGCAAGTTTGGTGTTGTATTGGATTCTATCGAATAGAACATTTAAAACACAGATAATCAATATGCTTAGCCAAATTCAAACCCAAAAACAGCAGTTGAAAATTTTGCCTCAGCAAATTCAAATGCTGAACATTTTTCATCTGAATGTTTTAGAATTAGATCAGCGAATATCAGGATGAATTAGAGGAAAATCCCTTGTTGGAAATGAATGAAGAAGAAGAAACGGTAGCGGTTGAAAAATTTGCAAAAGAAAATGCACAGGATTATGAAGATTGGGAAGAACATGGATATGATGATGTTCCGGATTATAAACTGGAATATGAAAATTATTTCAACAGTGAAACTATTCCCAATGTTCCTATAAAATCTTTTAGTGATTACCGCGAAGCGCTTAAAGATCAAATCAGGTATATGGGACTTTCAGAAAAGCAATTACAGCTTGCTGATTACATCATTGACTGTCTCAACTGCAATGGCTTTCTTATTGCAGGATCTGGAAGACATGGCAGATGATCTTTCTTTTAAACATGGTGTTATTGTAGAAGCAGAGGAACTGGAAGAAGTGTGTTGAAACATATACAAAAACTTGATCCTGTAGGGGTAGGTGCAAAGAACACACGGGAATGCTTGCTGTTGCAACTGCACAACCTTACGAAGAAAGGGCCTGATGTAAAAATGGCGATCAAATTACTTCGAAAACCATTATGCCGATCTTTCGCATCGCAATATGGAGAAGATAATGGAAGCGCTTTCAATAGATGAAGAAGAACTTGAAAATTGTTTTACGATTGCTGGCTTCTTTAAAATTGAAACCGGTTCTGGAAGAAATTGAAGGAACTGCTGTAAATAATAATATTATTCCTGACTTTATACTTACTGTAGATGATGATGGAGACATAGAAGTAAATCTTTATCGATCCCGGTCTTCTTCTCTTTACATCAATCAGTCGTTAATGGAGACTGTGCAATTTGCAAGTGCCAACCGGGACAAGTCTGCAACTCAATATTTGAAAAGCAAATTGAGTTCCGCACAATGGTTTGTAAATGCAATTAAGCAACGCGAAGGAACAATGATGCAGATAATGAAAGCAATTGTAGAACTGCAAAGAGAATATTTTAAGACCGGTGAAGTAAGTCTTGCTGAAGCCAATGATCCTAAAAAATATTGCTGATAAAGTAGGTGTTGATATCTCAACTGTATCACGTGTTACTTCAAACAAATATGTTGATACTCCGTTTGGAATTATTTTATTGAAGAATCTTGTTTACCGAAGGTATTATTAATAAAGAAGGTGAAGTAATCAGCAACAGGGTAATACAATCGGCTATAGAAGGAGTGATTGAAAAAGAAGACAAATCAAATCCATATACCGATCAGCAACTGGTTGCAATACTTGCAAATAAAGGAATAAATGTAGCACGCAGAACAATTGCAAAATACAGGGAGCAATTGCAAATTCCAGTTGCACAGTTAAGAAGAATGTGGGCATAAATCTAAATAAAATAATTTAAGCATTAAACTATTATAAATGAGTAAAATTTTAGTTATTGACGATGATGTGGATATGTGCTTGCTGTTGAAGCGGTTTTTAACTAAAAATGGATATGAAGTAACACTTGCCCACAATGGAAAAAAAGCACTTGAAGAACTGGAAAATGCTGAGCCTGACCTGGTGTTATGCGATTTCAGATTAGAAGATATTGATGGTAAAGAATTATTGATAAAAATAAAAGAAAAATATCCCACGCACACCGGTAATTATTGTTACCGGATATAGTGATATAAAAGTTGCTGTAGATGTAATGAAATTGGGCGCTTATGATTATGTTACAAAGCCATTGTTTCCCGATGAAATATTATTAAGTATAAAAACTGCTTTGCAAAAAACTGCAACAAAGCAGGATAATAATGCACCGTTACTCAACCTGAAGATGATACAGAAAAATGCTACCGGTAAATCTAAAACCATTACTTCGGGTCAATATATTTTTAGCGATAGCCCTGAATTTAAAAGTATTCTAAAGCAGATAGATCTTGTTTCTCCCACCAATTACAGTATTTTAATTTATGGTGAAAGCGGAAGTGGTAAAGAAGCCATCGCCCAGGAAATACATAAACGCAGCAAACGAAAAGACAGCCATTTGTGGCAATTGATTGCGGTGCACTTTCAAAAGAATTGGCAGGAAGTGAATTATTTGGACATGAAAAAGGATCGTTTACCGGTGCATTAAATCAAAAGATAGGAAATTTTGAAATTGCTAATGGCGGAACTATTTTCCTGGATGAAGTAGCTAACCTTTCTTATGATGTGCAGGTGGCATTTTTGCGTGTTGTGCAGGAGAGAAAAATGCGCAGGATTGGTGGCAATAAAGATATTGAACTTGATGTCAGAATTATTATAGCCAGTAACGAAAGATTGTTGGATGCTGCCCGAAAAGGAAAATTTAGGGAAGACTTTATCATCGGTTTAATGAGTTTAGTATAGAGGTGCCGCCATTGCGCGACAGGAAATATGACATTATGATTTTTGCCAAACATTTTCTAAAACTAACCAACGACGAATTAAGTAAAAACATAAAAGGCTTTTCACCAGAGGTGGAGGCAATTTTCAAAACGTACGTTTGGCCGGGTAATCTGCGGGAATTGAAGAATGTGGTAAAAAGAGCAACTTTACTGTGCGATACAGAGTACATTATGCCGACTGTGCTTCCTTTTGAAATCACCAATTTACCAAATTGCAGTTTGGAGAAACTACTGAAGAAGCTTCTTCTACCATACAAACACGTCAATACGAACCTGAACCACAACCGGTAGCCAATACCTATGTAGCTCCACCTGTAGTACGAACCTGTTTTCAACAAACCCATTGGAAATAAATGAGCACAGTTTAAAAGGAGCCAGTATAGATGCAGAGTATGAAATGATCGTAGAGGCATTGCGAAAAGCAAACTACAATAAAAGTAAGGCTGCAAAAATTTTAAATGTTGATAGGAAGACTTTGTACAACAAAATGAAGCAGTATAAGCAGTTCAACAGTGACTTGTAAAATATTTCGATGAACCATTTGAGTAGTCAATAAATATTAAAATGAAAAAGGGTAAATTATACTTACCCTTTTTCATTTTAATATCGTTATAAAACACTTATATAAGCTAACGTGATGAATAAGAATAAAAGTGAAAACCGGATATTGATTGTAGATGATGATGAGGATGATTTTTTTATTACTTCCGAATATATTAAGAGTATTCCTCAAATAATTTTATCGTTGACTGGTCATACAATTACATGATGCATTGCAGAAGATGATTTCAAATAGTTATCGATATTTATTTTGTCGATTACCGGTTTGGCATTAAAACAGGAATGGATCTTTTAAATGATGCCATAGCACGCGGTTGTGAAGCTCCTATTATTTTATTACCGGAAAGGCACCCAGGAGATAGATGTAAAAGCAATGGAAAGCGGAGCTTATGATTATTTGATAAAGTCTGAGCTAAACACTGAAAAGCTTGAGAGATGTATTCGTTATTCTCTCGAAAGGGCAGCATCAATACAGGCTTTAAAAGCAAATGAAAGAAGATACAGCAGCATTTTTGAAAAGTCGAAAGATGTAGTTTTTATCACCAGTAGCGAATTTAAAATCGCAGAAATCAATTATGCAGCTACCGAACTGCTTGATTATGAATTGGAAGAATTTTAGGTAATGATCTTTCTTTCTTTTTAAAAATCCAACTGACAAAACGAACTTTATCAGTGACTTAAATGATATAGGTGAGTTTTATGATTATGAAGTTGACTGTTGTCCAAAAACGGCGAAATAAAAAATTGTATCATTTCTGCTTCCATCGAAATAAATAACAATGGTGAGAAATATATACAAGGAATCATACACGATAACACCAGTCGAAAAAAAGCTGAAAAAACTGCTTTACAAGCTGAAAAACTTGCTGCAACAGGGCGATTGGTGCGAACACTTGCACATGAAGTTCGAAATCCGTTAAACAACATCAATCTTTCTATTGAGCAACTGCATACAGCAGGTAAACGATGACGATTCCAAACTGTATCTTGAGATCGTTCAGAGAAATGGAAAACGAATCGGTGATCTTATAACAGAACTACTCAATTCATCTAGGCTTTCTTCCCAGGTTAGCATGACAATCACTCTCTGCAAACTGCAATGGATACCGCTATTGCAGCAGCTATTGACCGGATGACGCTGAAGCGAATCGATTTCAATGTCTCGTATCCGGAAAAGGAATGTTACGCATTACTCGATCCTGAGAAAATACAACTGGCTTTTCTAAATATTATTATCAATGCAGTTGAAGCAATGGAGGAAAGCAAGGGAGAGTTAAAGATCTCTATCCATCCAATAGAAGAAGAATATATTGTGGAGATAACTGATAATGGAAGTGGTATAAGCGAAGAAAATATGCAGCGTCTCTTTGAGCCATATTTCACCTCAAAAAGAAATGGAATGGGTTTGGGCTTGCATCAACCTTAAACATAATTCAGTCGCACAATGCGCATATCGATGTAAAGTCAGAAGTAGGAGTGGGAACAAACTTTATTATAGGCTTTAAGAAAGCACCTTAAAGATAAAATGCAAATCCATAAATAACTCTCCTGTGCTGTAAAACATAAAAGATTGACAACCGTTAGTCTTTTATGTTTCAATTCAAAACCTCGTCAAATCCCAAAATGTTGCAACGTTGTTCGTGGTGTAAAATCATACGTTTTCGACGACATTCCAACTGCATCGAATACTCTATTGTACAGCGATCTTACCTTCTTTACCAACTGATTTGCATAATCAAATTTCTTATCATGAAAATCTACCGTTTGGATCTTTACCTTGATTAGAATAAGGGTAGTTAATGCTGTCTTTTTTTCTTCGTCACTTAGGTCAAGCTGATACATTAATTCTTCAGGGTCATTTACAATGCTAGCTTTTCCAAAAATGGTCAGGTGATAATTATTGCCCTTTTTAAAATAGCATAAAGTTGCCGGAAACTCTTGCTCAAATTGACTGATTAGTTGTGAAGGACGATTAATAAAAAAAGATATGTTTCCATTTTCATCTACCCTAAAAGTCTCAATAACATGGTTTTTTATTTTCAGTGCACTTTTGCTATGACAATAAAAGATAGCCAGCTTGGTCTCTTGTATTTTTTCAGCAATAAAATGTAGAATTTTCTCATTATCCATACACATCTTTTGCTAAAACGTCTCTAAAAGTGTACCTGATTTTTTCGTTATAAAGCACCCGGCGATGTGGAAGCTTTTCTACACGTGTTTTATACTGGTCGCGCCATTTATTTTATTTCAAGTTTTCCAAATTCTCCTTCATCCGGTTGTGTACCAGTCGCTACGGCTTTCAGCATATTGAACAGCACTACCAGTTTACTTGAAGAGCCATCCCAAAATTTCGCTTCTGCGCTTTCCACTTTTCAGCAAGGTAAGCGCAGGGTCTTCCAAACCTTTCGGAAACCATGCCTTCACCATCGGCGACCACAGCTCCTCCATTTTCTGCCGGTCATTCACAATCCAGGCTTTACCCTGCACATGCACATAAGTGTTTTTACCCGGGTGCGAATACATTAAATACACCGTATTGTCTTTTGATATATCATCAACTTTATCAGAGTATTCATTGGTAAAAAACCAAATACTGCCATCCTTATCTACCTGTATATTTTGCATTGGTCGGCTCTCAACCGAGTAGTCAGTTTGTATGGTAGCCAGCATACAAACTCTTATTTCATCCAACAATTCTTTCAGCTTTCCTGTTGCCGCATCGTTTTTCAATAATTGCTCTGTCATCTTAGGTTGTTTTGCTTTTTTAAGTAAAAAAATATACCAGCTGCGTTCTTACTTAGAACACAATTCAATTTACTAATTCAGATGTATTGAAAATTATGAATTGCGAAACGCTGCTGTTTGTTAACGTTTTGTTTCTAAAAGCAGAATGTAATATCTACAAGTACAAGGGAGTGACACAACGATGTTAAATAGAAATACCAAAGCCAGTACCCAAATAATTCTTAAGAAAACGAAACTGACTTGCGAGTAACTAAACTTTTGCTTCCGGATTATTTTTCCCGGTCAAAAAGGTTGGCTTGGATTCTATTTCTTTAGCCTCTCTTTTTATGATAAACACTGCCGTATCATTAGGTACAATTCCGCTACCAAACTCCAGCGCATACACCTTGGTAAATTCGGCGCCAAAATATAAGATGATAGAAGTGTAGTAGACCCACGTAAGTATAATGATAACGGAAGCTGCAGTGCCATAGGTTGCGCCCAGTTTAGAGTTGCCCAGGTAGTAGCCAATGCCAGCCTTGCCAACCAAAAAAAGCACTGCGGTAAATGAAGCTCCCACAAGAGCATCTTTCCATTTTATTTTACCGTCGGGCAGCACTTTAAATATAATAGAGAACAAAATAGTTATGATGGCGAAGATCAGAGCAAGGTTAACTACATACAAAAGATACACGGTCGTTTGCGGCCATAAATGGGTCAGCTGATCACCCAGCAAATCCATAAGCGCACTTGCAACTAACGAAACCAACAATAAAAAGCCCAGGCTAATCACCAATGAGAAAGACAGTAAACGGTTAACTAAAAATTTTAAAATTCCCCTCTTTGGCTTTGCGCGCAACGACCAAATAAAATTGATGGAATCCTGTATCTCGGTAAAAATTCCCGTAGCCCCCAAAATTAAAATAACACCTCCCACTACCGTACCAATAACCCCTTTGTTCATGTGCTGGCTTTTGGCAATTATTTCCTGCACCTGTGCGGCGGCTTCGCTTCCAATCAAGCCACTTATTTGTCCATCTAACCTGCCGGTCACAGCATCTCGTCCAAAAAAAATCGATGTCAGCGAAATAATTATTACCAGCAGAGGACCAATTGAAAAAATAGTGTAGTACGACAGCGATGCACTCAATTTTACGCAGTTATCCTGCGAAAATGCTTTGACCGTGTTTTTAAAAACATGGAAAAATTGTTTAAGACCTTTCATTACATTCGTACACAGCAAGTTCATGCCACCTTGCCGCGATTTTTTTTCTTGTGGATTATTTTTCCCGCCTATCTTCTTTTATTTCAACGTGTTATAAACACAAAATGCAAATAGATAGGATGGCATAACAATGATGGGCTTTGCATTCCGCAGACCGGTGTTTTGTCGTACCCCGGTTACTTTTTTGCAACCAGCAGATGTACTTTGTGCACCTATTGTTGTGTCACTCCCTTGTACCACATCTTTTCATGGCAGCTTAATTTGCCCTCTCTTACTCCTGCAATAAAGCACCTATAATAATTAGAAATCGGGTTCATGGCAAGGTTTTTACATTTCCTAACAATAAATTATTAATCATGAGAAGCATACTGTACATCATAGCGGTCATCCTCATTATCGGCTGGTTGTTAGGCGTTTTTGTTTATAGCGTTACCGGTTTAATACACATTTTACTTGTATTAGCTATTATATCTCTTCTACTCGGTCTTATCCGCAGTTCATAAATAGTGAACAAAATACCGCACATCCAAATTCATTTGCTACAGGCTCCTGGTCTGTAGCTTTTTATTTTTCAAAAATCACAACACCTATGCCTGACAAGCGCACACGCAAAAAGTATATCATTCTTCTTGTTTCCTTATTTGTGGTGGCAGGTGTTTACTTCTTGTACCGGTTAAAAAAAGATGCCTTTCTCGATCACCAATTACAGAATATGGTGCACGAAAAAACAAACAGATTGTATTCGGTACGTTACAACTCAATTTCGGTAGATGAAGTTGGTGGTAATGTTTATATTAAAAACCTCTATTTAAAAGCAGACACAATACGACAATTAGAAATGATCAGCGCCGGCGATACCAATGCCGCAAAAATGTTGCTTGATGTTTACATTCCTGAAGTTAAAGTGGTTCATTTTAAAACTGCATCCGCTTTACTGTCCAAAGATTTGGTCTGCAGTCAAATCGTTATTACAGGACCACAGGTTAATATATTATTATTCCCCGGGGTTAAACAACGAACCAATTCCAAACAACAGGCAGTACAGATATACAAGCAAATTCTTGGCAATTTCAACCTTATCAAAGCCGACAGTATTTCCATCAACAACAGCGAAGTGGTAGCGTCAGATTTTACTACAAAGCAGGTGAAATTTCATACCTACAACACAACCATCGGGCTCACCGGTGTAGCTATCGACAGTACCTACAATATGGATACTTCCCGCACACTATTCTGCGAAGAGATCAAGGTGAAGACTGACCGGGTAGTGCTGGGCGATAAAAACAATACTGCACAGGTAAACCAGCTTACTTTTAGTACCCGTTCCAATTATATTGGCATTAGCAGTTTTGAGTACGATGCCTTCAAAAATCAGGGTTTTTTCAAAGGAAAACTACAAGGCATTCAATTACAAGGTTTCAGTTATACGGGCCCTGTTGACAGTGCTGATTTAGCAATTGATGCTGTCGTTTTACAAAGTGGTGAAATCGAAACACTCAGCGGCGATAAAAAAAGTAGTACAAAAAAAAGCAATGCCAATCAGATACTCACCGGCTGGATAAAGCATTTTCAGCTCAACTCTTTTCAGTTGCAGTCATTTGTTTATACCAGCAAAAAACGAGGTGAAAATGCTAAAAGCTTTGTAGTAAAAAATAATGCTATAAGCATTAAAAATTTTGCAATAGACAGCACTGCAATGTTGGATGAAAGCCTGATTAGAAAGGCCAAAGAGATACTGATCACCAATGATGAATTCAACATAACCAGTAAAGATAAAATGTACGTTTACCGGTTTTCCGGACTTCGCGTAAACTCTGCAACCAACAAGATAAATGCCGGCGCTATCAGGATCATACCCACGCTGGATGAAGCTGCTTTTGCAAAAAAAGCCGGTGTACAAAAAGACCGCTACGACATTACTTTTAAAAACATTGAATGCGACAATGTTGACCTGGAGAAGCTGGCAAATGGCGAGATAAAGATGGCAAAGTTGTCTATGTCTGATAATGCTGCCTACATTTTTCACGATCAGTCATACCCCGTTGATAGCTCATCGAAGGAAGGCCCGCAGGACAGTGTGGCCACAGCAGATGCTTTTTAAAATGGCTATCCCACTTAGCATTGACAAAATAGTAGCCCGCAACACTATATTGCAATACAAAGAAAAAAATCCCAAAAGCGAAGCTAGTGGCAAAGTAAGGTTTACCAATGCTGATCTTGAAATCACCAATGTGTCAAATGCTACGCCTAAAAAGGGTGAAGAAATAAAGCTAAAATTTTCAGGCAGGTTCCTGGGCGAGGTGCCGGTAACAGCAGCAATAGTATTTTACAGCAACGAGTGGAAGAAAGGCTCTTTTCACATTGAGTCGATGACACACAAACAATTTGAGGCAACTATACTCAATCCACTGTTACAGCCTATGTCGTTAGCAAAAGCAGAAAAGGGTACAATCGAGACTTTCAAGGTTGTCCTGGATGCAGATACTTCCCTGGCAACCGGCACACTTACCTTGGGCTACCAAAACCTTAAAATTTCCCTCGTAAAGAAAAAGGATGGCGCCTACCAAAAAAAGGGCATTACCAGTTTTTTAGCCAATATAATAGTAAAAAATAATAACGAGACCAAGCCAGGTATGCGCATCGCTCAAATTAAGAATGCCCCAGACAGATACCGCTCATATTTCAATTACATCTGGAAGTCAATGTTTGCCGGTCTGAAAGATGTATTGCTCTTTAAACCATAAAAGCACCAGTGTGGTGCTTTTATGAATGTCTTTCGATGTTGATGGTGTATTTATTAATCAGATACCTTCTTATTCATTCCCTCAACTTCCTTCATAAACTCAGCAAGGTCTTTATCTGCATAGGCGCCATAGGCATCTACAATTGTCCCTTTTTGACCATCATTGGTTGCTATTGCATACATAATGGTGTTGTCGTTGGGGTCAGACTGACCTTCGAAGCGAAAAAAGTTGATGATGTTAATTTCACCGGGAAGATAAAGCTTGTCTGTTTTTAACGAACGCAGCTTTTTATCCTTCATTTTAAAATCATCATCATAACCATCTAAAACCATTTTGTTTAAAAGCGATGCCAGAGATTTCATATGCGGTATCTGGTCATTATTCTCCATATAGTCTGTATTCTCTTCCATGTTTAGTTTAGTTTTTTTGTGAAGTATAAAATTTTCTTGCCACCTGCAATTGTAAATCTAAACATAAAAAAGCCGGTTTTAAAAGCCGGCTTTTTCTACTTGCATTTACAATTCAGGCTAACTGACTTTCTCGTGCAGGTCGCGATATTTTTTGATCAGATCGTGCGACGTTTTCAAATCACTCTTTTGAGAAGTGATCATTTGCCTGACCTCAGTGCTCATATAAGCATCAGATTCCAGTGCTGCATCGTAGGCGCGTTGCGCAACATCTTCACCGTATTCGCACGAACCTAGAACGCTTTCGCGGTCTTTACCGGAGATGGCTGCTTTCAGATCCATCCATACTCGGTGAACTTTGCCCGATACAGTTGTATCTGAGGCTGCCTCTCCACCCAGGTTAGTAACTTCCTGCACCAGTTGCGACTTAAATTTCCTGCTCTGGTCAGCCATTTCACCAAATATACCGATCAGGTCAACATCCAGATCTTTAGCATCTTTAATTGCCTTTTCGTACCCAGCCACGCGATCGTTATTAATTTGAATAAGATCGTTAAGAACGCTTATCAATTCATCTTGCTTTTCCATAGTAATGATTTTTTTAAAAAATTTTTAGACTATAACCTTTTAAAAAAACGAGCCAACTTATAACAACTCAATTATTGCACTCCCCAGTGAGATCTGCAATTTGGTGGCATATGGTGCTGGGCAAATAATTCCTCGCTTAGAATATTGACTTCTAATGGATTACCGCAAATGTTGGGGGGCTGGGTTTGGGACCGGCGAATATTGATGCCGGAAAAGAAAAGGTAATGAGCATGGCACAATAATTTGCTTTTGAAAAATTAAAAACATTTATGAAAAAGTTGCTTCTGGTAGTTTTAGTCTTCATTGCAGCAAGCGTAACCGTTAATGCGCAAAGTATGGGAAGGACCTATAAAACTGCCCTGGGTGTGAAAGTCTGGGACGGTGGTGGTATTTCGTTCAAGACTTTTGTTGCGCCGCAAAATGCTGTAGAATTGATCGCTTATTTTTATAAGAATGGTACCCGCATAACAGGTTTGTATGAAATACATGGTAACATTGATGGCGCTCCTGGTTTGAAGTGGTACATTGGTCCCGGTGTGCATTTGGGATTGTATGACTACAAGGGATACACAGGCGACAAGGCAATAGTGGGAGTAGATGGTGTGTTGGGCCTTGATTATAAAATAAATAATGCACCTATCAACATTTCGCTTGACTGGCAACCGTCCTTTGAATTTGCTGACAACCGGGGTTTTGTAGGAAGCTGGGGTGGTCTGGGTATTCGCTATACGTTTTGATAGAAGTTGAATGCTAAAGTAAACTGGTTTCGAAGCGGGGGCGGCAATGGCGCCCACGCTTCGAAATTTTTGTTTTTAGTGCCGTCGGGTGTGCTTCCGCAAAACAAACAATGAATTGATCTCGCCAGATAGTTTAGCAAAACCAAATAATGGTTTTACGGCAAATGCAGGTAGAGAGATATTTAACTCGCCAGAAAGTTTAGCCAAACCGGGTAACACTCTTTACCTAAGCAATACAGGGAGAGACCACCTGCAGAAGCTTTCTGGGAGCGATTATGTATTAATCATTATTTTTGAAAAATGGGAGAGTTGACACCCGGCGTGTATCAACTTGTTTTGAAAAGTTTGTGAGGCAAGCATTTTTGCAAAAAACAAAGGGGGTAATCAACCTCAACCTGTTTTTCTATCTGTTCCAAAAACACTACTGCTAAGTTGGTTAACATTTTTACCAATCCTTTTCAGCAAAAAGTAATAAAAGCTCATCTCACTACTTTTAGTACAAGGGTGCGACGCAACGGGTGCACCATAGTAGCACCAGGTTTGCTACCAAAACTTTCCCCTAAGTGGAAGTGAAAATCATTTTTTAATCTTTTTATGTTGTAAAATATGGGATGTGGAAGTTGCGGAACCGCTACAGGCGGCAAACCCGGCGGATGTAAAAGCAACGGCGGATGTAGCAGCGGCGGATGTAATAGAATGAATGTGCACGATTGGTTGATGAATTTGCCCTTTAGCGATCCGGAGAGTACCTGCAAAGTAGTAGAAGTGAGTTTTAACAACGGCAGCCGGAAGGATTTTTATAGAAACCCAACCCTACAGTTTTTTGAGAAGGGTGAGTATGTGACCGTAGAAGGAATTAGCGGTTTTGACGTGGGCGAAATAAGCCTGAGCGGTGAACTGGTAAGGCTGCAGATGAAAAAGAAAGGGGTAGATGAATTTAGCCATGAAATAAAGCGGGTGCTGCGCCGCAGTACCGATACCGACCTGGCTAAGTGGGAAGAGAATAAGGCGCGTGAAAAAGAGGCACTGGTGCGTAGCCGCGCCATGGCTCGTACGCTGAACCTGCAAATGAAAATAGCCGAAGTAGAGATACAGGCTGATGGCAAAAAAGCCACTTTTTACTACACTGCCGACGATCGCGTTGACTTTCGTGAACTGATACGCTCGTATGCCGGCGAGTTTAAAGTGAAAGTAGAAATGCGGCAAATTGGTGCGCGGCAGGAAGCCGGCAAAGTTGGTGGCATAGGCAGTTGCGGACGCGAGCTTTGTTGCTCTACCTGGCTTACCGATTTTAAAAGTGTGAATACCACTGCAGCGCGCTACCAAAATCTTTCCATCAATCAAACAAAACTGAGTGGGCAATGCGGGCGGCTAAAATGTTGCCTGAACTACGAGTTGGATACCTACCTCGATGCATTGCAACATTTTCCCGACAACGCAGATGTATTGCACATAACGCGCAGCCCGGCATACCTGGTGAAGAAAGACATTTTTAAAAACCTGATGTGGTACACTACGCCCGATAGCAGCAAGCACTACCCGCTGACAATAGCCCGTGTGAAAGAAATTTTGAAAATGAATGCGCTGGGGCAAAAACCCGACGAATTGGAACCGGTAGAAATAGTGAGCAGCAAACCCAAAGAGGTTGAACCTGAGTTTGTAGATGTAGTAGGTCAAATAAGCCTGCGCAGCCTGGAACGTAACAGCCGCCGCCGCAAAGACAAAGACCAAAAAGAACAGCGACCGCAGGAGCGAAAAGATACACAGGGAAATCGCCAGCAAAACAATGCTGCCGGAAAAAGCGAACAGGCGAACCGGCAACGCCCCCCACAAAATACCCAGCAACGCCGCCCCGAAAAACCTGGTGCTCCACCACCGCAGGGCAGGCAGCGCACTGCCAATAGCGGGCAACCGGTAGCCAATCAAAACCGGTCTCCGCAGCAAAAACAACCACAGCGTCCGCCGCAGCCGCGGGGTGGTGAGCAACGTCAGCAGCAGCCCAAACCGGCGCAACGTCCACCACAGCAGCCGCCGCAAAAAGGACCAGTTGCGCCACCTGAACAATAAACTAACCAGCCCCGCAAAAATGCGGGGCTTTTTTTTGCGCAAAGCTTTTTAAAAAAGAGTTTTTTTGTACCCGGCCACAGAATATAAGACAGCTTTTGTTGCGTCGCACCCGTGTGCAATTGATATGCTTTGCAGCCATGCAGGCGAGTAAGCAGTTGCTTTTTGTTTACGTGCAATGGAAGCTGCCAATAAGGTGCCGAGGCACGATGGTAGGTAATCCAACAACTCGCGCCTGGCGCAACCTTTACTCTCCGTACCAGATAATTTTCTGGTTGACTATACTTGTAGAAATTAGTACCACAGCATTGTTACTGTGCAGCCAGCAATGTTTGAAAAACGAAGTCGTCTGCACTTTGTTCAGTTGCAATGGGTACAAATAAATACCACAACAGAAAGTCGAATAAAAAATTTTGTTGTACAGATGCGGTTGTTATGCGTACACACGGCTTGCCATCCTGTATTCCCAAACCGTATGCTATTATCTCTTTATCACCTTCTTGCAAAACCCATTCGGCAAGTGGATTATTTCTAATAAATAATTGATAGTTTCTGTTATCGTACTCGACAATGAGAGAGCTGGCATACCATTTTTTTGTAAACACCGTAGCTATAACCTGCCCATTTTCACCAGTTATTACCAGATCGCTTTTCCAAAAACCGGTTCTCTTTATAGTAAAGGTTTCATTGCCAAATGTGGCGGTTGCTGTACTTTCAAAATTACTTACTGCCATGTCCATTGTTCCGACGGGTTCATTATTGTACCACAAGGAGAATGTAGACGTGCCGGTCTTTACCCATTTTTTTTCTATTTGCATGTGACTACCATTTTAGCATGCAAACCTGGTGAAACCCCGTTATTATTAATTGGACTTTTACGACTTTATATCACCTTCCAAACAATATTTTTTTCCTCAAGCGCAGTGATACTGTCGAAAAAACTTCCGGGGTTAAGTTGGGTTAGTTTTTTAAATTCCCGAATGAAATACGATTGATCGTAGTAATTGCTTTCGTAAGAAAGGCTGGTCAACGTTTTCAATTCTTTCGAGATGAGTTTATTTTGTAAGGAGTGTCTGAAACGTGCGATCCGCTTATATTCCATTGGCGAACAGGTGAGATGTTTAGAGAAATGCCGCTGAAAAGTCTTTAATGAAAAGCCACACAGCGAGGCTATTTTTTCTATTGAATAATTGGTTTCAGTATCTTCCAAATATCTTATTGCTACATAGAGACTTTTGTTCTCCAAATCTCTGTAATTCTTAACTAGAAATGTCTCCAGCATTTCCAATTTTTTATCCAGGTTGTTAGCACCAAAAAGCATTTCTGCAAAATCTGTCCAAAGGCTATTCTCCAGCTTTTGCGAATAATGCGGAGCAACTGCAATTAGATCATTTGCAAAAAAATGGTTTACGCCGAGAGGTTTAAAAACAATGGCGATCTCTTCGCAATATCCTCTATAGTTGACGAAGACCGGGCGGGTGTATTTTCCCAATATTTCAACTGCGCATTGATTTCTATATGGGTCATGCGCTGCGATATTTATTAAATAATTCGACCTCTCTATATAGGCTCCTTTAAAAAAAGAAATGGCTGTGTTGACGTGCGGAAAAGCGATGTAACTGATATTTTTGGGTCTCTCACTATCAAAGACATAGAAAAATTCTATCAGGTTTTGCAGTAGCGGCGATATGGGTTTATAAGTCTGTAGCAAACTAACAAAATTACATGGTCGGTTTGTAGCGTGTAAATGTCTGTTGCTGCCTTTCGCTATCTGTTAATTCCGGGTGTTGAATATAAGCGTATTGGCCTGTTCGATCTCGGCATTTGTAATCGTATGACCTATGTTGTTATACACTTTTGTAGTAACGTGCGCACCCATGCGTTCTAACAGGTCTTTGCTTTCTATTACTCTCTTTACCGGCACATGCGGATCGGGATCGCTGGTGCCTATGAAAAAAGGTGTTTGGTTAAAATCGCCGGAATAGCTTTCAGTATAAAGCCGGTCACCAATGAGACCCCCGGTGAAGACTGCAATACCACCATAGCGTTGTGCATTGCGGGTAACATATTCCAGCGTAAGGCAAGCTCCCTGTGAAAAGCCGGTAAAAAAAATCTGTTTACGGGTTAGCCCGGCGGCAACAATTTCCAGCACCAGTTCGTGAACTATTGTGAGACTGTTGGTTAGCCAGGGTTCATTGTTTTGTCGTGGTGCCAAAAACGAATGTGGATACCAGGAGAAATTGGCAGCCTGTGGTGCAAAGAGCGCAAATTCACTAACGTTTAGATAGTTTGCCAGGGACAATATATCCGCTGCAGTTGCTCCACGACCGTGTAGCATTATCAGTGCCTTTCCATCTGCTGCCAGGGGTTTTCCCGCAGTAAGTATTTTTTCATTTTGCATGGTCATTTAGTATTGTCTACGCTAAAATACAGGTATGCAGGCGACTTAATGTTTGGAAAAGATGAAAGAAAAAAACAGGTTGTTTTCAGCCGGTGAAGTTTGATCTTGGCAAAAGACAACTGCAGTGGTATGGTGACCTAAACTATCCGCTTGCCCGCAATTATAAGACTGCGTTCAATACCATCAAGTTCGGCTATGTTGGGGAAAAAGCCCCACTCCTCAAATCCCAAATTTTTGAAGAGTTGCAGACTTGGCTGATTGTGGGCAAAGATGAATCCCAGCAGCGTTTTAATGCCTAATGTTGGGGCGCTTGCCAGGCAATGCTGCAGTACTTGTTTGCCCAATCCCTGCCCCCGATGCGCCGGCGCCAGGTAGATGCTTATCTCCGCTGTAGATGCATATGCCGGTCGTCCGTAAAATGATTGGAAACTTGCCCAGCCGACTGTTTCTTGGGCTTCGTTTTCCACCATCCAAAGTGGATGCCTTGTAGCAGAATGTTGGGCAAACCAGGCCGCGCGACTTTCTACAGATATTGGTTCTGTATCTGCAGTAACCATACGGGAGGTGATAACTGAATTATAGATCGCAACTATTTCAGGTAGATCGTCAGGAGTAGCGTTGCGGTAACGTAAATACATATGATGCAATGTAAAATTTTGTGGATGGAAGCCTGATCAAAAATGGCACGGACTGTATAAACCAACAATTTTCTTAACGAATTTCCCGGTAATTACGCTTGCAAAGTTGCAGCAGCTTTTGCGCACACGTGATTATTTTTTCCCCAAAAATTCATGTGTTTTATATGAAGACTCCGAAGAAGATTTTGGAATAATTATTATAGGTGGTAGCTAACGTTTATTATCAAGAAAAGAGATTTGTGTTTAAAAAAACGGACGTATTGTTGCAGGAAAACCGATTATTAAAGGCATTTGGCTAAACCGGTAAGCCAGGTATGCAATATGAAAAATGCAAGGCAATGAGACATTTTGAGGAGACAATCAATCTATTTGAAGACTCTAGTTTTTTCTACATTATCACGGTAAATATGAGTGGCAGATATAGTTATATCAACAATCACTACAAAAAATCTTTTGCGCACATTGAAGAAAACATGGTGGATGCACCTTACCAGGTAACCATGCATCCTGATGATACAAGGGTGTGTGAAGAGGTTTCTGCCCAGTGTTTTGCCAACCCAAATAAAGTCTTTCCCGCCACCATACGAAAACACGATGGCAAAGGTGGCTACCTCATTACCCAGTGGGAGTACAAAGCCATTTTTAATGACAATGGAGAACCGGCAGGAATGTTTTGTTTTGGATACGACATTACCAAATTTGTAGATGAACAGCAACAACTAAAAGCAGCAGAGACAGAGATAGAAAAGCGGCGGGTAGTAATGAATAACATAGCATTTCAGCATTCGCACCTGATCAGGGCTCCTCTTTCAAATATTATGGGCTTGGCTTTAATACTGGAAAAGATGGAAATGGATACCAATCTGCGCAACATTTGCAATATGATCGTGGAGAGCAGTAATCAACTCGACTATATCATTCGTGAAATAGTCGAGAAATCTTATACGTAAGGGATGCACTCATTATATAAAACAGAGCGCCGGACCATATGGTGCGGCGCTCTGTAAATTTTTACTCTTTTATAAACCTTTCAGCTTCTTTACTTCTTCTGTAAAACGCGGTAGTACCTCAAACACATCGCCCACCACGCCATAATCTGCTGCTTTAAAAAACGGAGCTTCAGCATCTTTATTGATCACTACGATCACTTTACTTCTGTTAACACCAGCCAGGTGCTGAATGGCTCCTGAAATACCCGCTGCCACATACAAATTCGGCGCAATAGCAATACCAGTCTGACCAACATGCTCATGGTGTGGTCTCCAGCCAGAATCAGCCACCGGGCGACTGCAGGCGGTAGCTGCATCCAAAGCTTTCGCCAGGTCTTCCACCATACCCCAATTCTCCGGCCCTTTTCAGTCCCCGTCCGCCACTAACTACCCTGGTAGCTTCCGACAGTGGTACTTTGCCTGAGACCTTGTTGACAGAAAGCACTTTCACTTTTGCGGGCTGAACGTTGACAAACATTTCAACTACTTCCGCCTTTCCTTCACCGGCAGTTGGTTTGTAGGCATTAACATTCAGCGATATGATCTTTACCCTGGTAGTGAGTGAAACATGGGCGAATGCCTTGCCGCTAAAAGCTACTTTTTTCACGATAAAACCATCGGCGGTTTCTGGCAGGCTAACTGCTGCCGGCACCATTGCTGCCTGCAGCCGTACCGATAATCTGCCGGCAAGCGACCGCCCCGTGGTATTGTGCGAAAGCACAACGACGGTTGACGCGGTTTGCTCAACTGCCTGCGCCAGTGCGGCGGTAAACAACTGCGAGTTGAAAGTATTAAACGCCTCGTGTTTTATATGGTGCACTTTTACTATTCCGTATTTGCCCAGCGTGGCAAGGTCGTCTTGCACGGTGCCCATAACAATTGCTTCGGCTGTGGTGCCCAACTGTGCGGCTACCTTCGCTCCGTAGGCTAAAACCTCGGCTGCTGATTTTTTAAGCGAGCCGTCTATCTGGTCTGCAAAAATTAAAACTGGCATAGGTGTTCTCCTGTATTCCCTGGTGGGAACTTTTTATAAGTGTAAACAAATGACCGTTGTATGCAATGGTTGAATGTTCTGTTTGTTATGTTTCGCTTCTGCAGTTTCAGCAGGGCTATACCGTTGAACGGAGCGTCGCAACTATGTTCAATTCCAGGCACCCGGCCGGCTACCGAAACCATCTCTGCTTACATCACTTTTGCTTCTTCGTGCAGCAGCCTCACCAGTTCTGCAATGTTGTCGGGAGCTATTAATTTTACCCCGGCTTTTGGCGGTGGCAACTCAAAACTGCTAACCGACGTAAGCTTGGGTGTATCCACCGCTTCAACGGTTTTTAATGGTTTGGTACGTGCCGACATAATGCCCCGCATGTTAGGTATGCGCGCCTCTGCCATTCCTTTCTGGCAACTAACTACCAATGGCAGTTGTGCCTCATTCACCTCTTCACCACCTTCAATTTCGCGGGTAACCGTTGCCGTAGTGCCGGCAAGTTCAAAATGTGTAGCCAGCGAGATAAAGGGCAGGTCGAGCAACTCTGCAACCATGCCACCAACAGACGAACCATTGTAATCGATGGTTTCTTTGCCGGTGAAAATAAGATCGTAGGCATTGTTTTTTGCCACTGCGGCAATTTGCGCAGCCACGTAATACGGATCAGACAAATCTGTGACTTCAACCCGGATCGCTTCATCGCCGCCGAGGGCAAGTGCCTTGCGAATGATGGGTTCGGCTTCGGCGCCACCAACGCTTATTAAGTGAATAATAACTGCCGGATCTTTTTCTTTTAATTCGATGGCGCGTACAAGTGCATACCATTCATCGTAGGGATTAATGATCCACTGCACGCCGTTTTCCTCGAATTGCTTATTGCCGTTTTTGAAGGCTATTTTTGCCGTCGTATCTGGCGTCCTGCTTATGCAAACTAATATTTTCATACAGCACGTTTGAGGAGATAATAAAAGTTGTTTATGCAACTATTTAATTACAAATATAGGTTTCCTTCTTTTTTCAAAAAGTATTGCGACCAAAATAATTTACTAAGTTTTTATGGATAGGATCGGGAAATTGAAAGAATATTTACGGGCGTCACCAGCCGACAGTTTTTTAAAACATGCGTTGGCGCTGGAGTTCATAAAAAACGGTGACGATGCAAGTGCCAGGCAATTGTTTGAAGAGATATTGCAAACCGACCGTTTGTATGTGGGCAGTTATTATCACCTGGCAAAACTGCTGGAACGGCAGGGTGAAAACAAGCTGGCTGAGACCTGGTATGAAAAGGGAATGGTTGCTGCGAAAGAGACCGGCGATCAACACAGCTACAACGAGCTGCAGGCTGCCTACGAAGACCTCATTTTTTAACTATCATTCTGCCAACGACCATTGCTTTTCTTTATCAGCGATGGCTGAGCCTATAGTTTGCACCCAGGGATTGGTTTGTAAAGTGGAGGCATTCTTCCAGATCAGTTCGTCGGGATGGCTGGAGTACGAGGTGATAAATTGGCTTTGTGAAAGGAATACTGCATTGTGACCAGAAAGACGTTTGATTGCCGAAATTTTGAACAGTTGAAAATGCATTGATACTACCGTTACATCGGCTGTGTAGTGCACCAGCCTACATTGTTGCGGTTTGCCGACGGCTTCTACACAAAAAAATTCTATAGAGAACGACTTTTGTTGCATGAGTTGAAATTGAACTGCATAACTAATACAATACTTGCTGCAACCCAATGCAGGCACGTTACCAAAAAATTAAATTTCGTTTCTGACGACTGTTTTGCTGGGTTCCCGCCTAATTCTTCACCAGCCAACTTTTGTAAAAAAGTGAGTTTTGCAAAAACCAATCAAATTGTATTGCCGTAAATAGTGCAAACAAAACGGAAGATAAAAGCTTTTTTATAGTAGGATGGTGGCAATAAGCCCGCCTTAACAGAACAAGGTAAAGGAAAGGAAGTGCACAAATGACCGGATATAAGGAAAGAAGCAGACGCCTGATGCGAAGGAAGATGTGAAGAGATGGAGCAGCGGATTAAAGATCTTTTACCCAGGTGGTTAAAATAGCGGGGTTTTGAAATGGGAAGGGGCAAGCAATGGCTCCTTTTTTTGTTTTGGTTTGTTGCAAAGCAAAAGAGCGGCTATTTGCAGTCGCTCTTTTGCTTATAACAGCCATAGTAAGGCAGAGTAGAAAGTAGTTTTTTGTACCGGCTAAACAGCTTTGTGGAGGCACTGTTGCGACGCTCCATTCAACTGTTGAATCTTCAATTGAACAAAGGCGTAAAAAAAACTAAAAAATGGTTAGTGCGTAGTAAATCAGGCAGCAGCTTTTGCAGTATTATCGCCGGCAGTTTGTTGCTCATGTATTTCGTCCTTCTTGTTTTTCTTCGGGTTGATCAGTAAAGCCATTGGTCCAAAAGCTGCACTTAAAATGCGGGATAATTCTTCTTCCCTTTCTTTATTGCTCCAAATGATGAAGGTAAAAAACTCAATATCACTTTTTACATTGAAGGTAAAGGTGAAAAACTCTATTAACGGATAGGCTACCGCGGCAGAGCGCCCCAGGCCTGCCAGTTCTACCTGTATTTGTGCATAGCCCTTGTTAATGGCTTCCAACAGCATTTTGCCTGCCTCATTGCCAGCGGTTTCAATCCGGCTCATCAGGCTGTGACCGGCAGTTGCTGGTTCCCCTTTGTCAGCCTCGGCTGCATTAGCTGATTGTTCAATTTTACTGGTCGCATTTTCATGCGTTTTTATAATGTCTTCTTTTTTGGCATTCCTGGTTTGGTTGGCATTTCCAATACCCAGGTAACCCATTAGGCCGGCAAGCAAACCCGCAACCCCTGTGCCGCCTGTGGCACCCACCCACTCTCCTCCTTTGGCAATTGCAGCCACAACGAGAATAACAAAAATAATAGCTAGTACTACCCCCACCGGTATTATGATCTTCTTGTAGCTTTTAACCATTTCTTCCAATCCGTTCAGTGCCGATTGAGTGGTTTCGGTGATGGCATCTTTTACTTCTCCGGCAAGTTCCTTTACGGCAGCCTGCGCCTGGTGCAGCCCTCCTTTGAAATTCTCCTGCAGGCTTTCCTGCACACTTGTCGTAATGTTTTGCATAAGGCTTTGTGTAATGCTTTCCAGCGTAAAAGCCTTCAAGCTTTGCTGACCCGTAAGTAGTGTTTGCCATATATTGGTTTGTTCTATCAAGGCCATACGCATCTTTTTGCTCCAATGGGTATCTACAGGTGCATTTCTAAAATATTTTTCGTTGGCTGGTACGCTGATCCATTTCACGGTTCTGTGCCAATAGTCTAACCCGTGCTTTACCGCTGAAATAGCCTGGCTGGGCAGATCGGCAGTGGCAACCATAAAGGTGGTCTGCCCTTCGTGCAACTTTAGCTGTTGCTGTTTTATGTAAGCTTCATCAAGTGCGGTGCTTAATGCGCTTACCTGGTGTTGCAGCCTTATCACTGCTTCATCGCGGAAAACATATTGCCAAGCCTCCAGCAGCTTTTCTTTTAGCTGTGGAGTTTCGGCAGGAGGTTTCAATTCGTACACAACTGTGGCCAGTGAAACACCCCACGAAAGTAAACTCATAGAGTGACCCGCTTCATAGGCAACCAGTTCAGAGTCATCATCGGGTATCAATCCGCCTGCATAGTAGTTTTCGCGCAGGTAGCCATCCCAGGCTTCTAAAAATTTTACGGTTCGTTCGGTGAGAATGGCAATGGCTTTTTCCAGATCGGTCACCGGTGTAGGAAACTGATCGGCATTGGCTTCTTCGCCGCCTTCATTCATTTGGTGTGTGTTATCACTTGTTTGTTCGGCTCCGCCACCACCACCTACATCTTTACCCGCCTGCAAAATTGCATTGATGAGATGGGTCTTATTTTCTTTTATCACCCTGGGTATAAGGCTTTCCTTCTCTTTTATGTAGAGCAGGGTGAGGCAGTTGATCGCCCGCCGGGTGACATCGTACAGTTTAAAATTTTCAAGAATGGGTGAGCCGGTATTATCATTGCCCGATATGCCAACATTCCCATAATCGGGCGCCGGTGGATAGAGATAAGGAAGACCTTCCTGGTCGGGTGGCTCATAGAGGGTATTGGTGGTGCAACTATCAGGAAAAGCTTTTATCTGCAGCACAGTTATGCGGTTAACAATAGAGCGCCACACACTGGCAGTTTGCAAAGAAAAATCGTCGAGGTCAGCACGGGCAAGTTGTATCCGGCTTTTTAACTCAACAATTTGCGCACCCAATACAAAAGCATCATGAATGATCTCATCATTAGTCATTGCCATAGCAGTAAATTTTTTGTAAAAATTGGAATTGAAGATGTTAGGAGATGAACTTCTAATGTATCACTTCTGAAGATAAGTTGCAACACCTAATTATCACCTGGAGGTTATTGGAAACAGCGTGCGTCTGAACGATTGATCGGTAATCGGGCCGATACTTTTGCATAGCTTTATTTTTATTCTTAATCAATTGCTTATTACATGAAAAAATTGACTGGTCTGCTGCTGCTATTGTTGTGGATGCAAACTGCATTTTCGCAAAAATTTCAACCCACATGGGAGTTTTTAAACACCCGTGGTATACCTGCCTGGTTTCACCAGGATAAGTTCGGCATTTTTATTCATTGGGGGTTGTATGCTGTACCATCGTATGCGCCGGTAATACCCAATAGTGGCTATAGCTATGCGGAGTGGTATTGGTATCGCCTGAAGGAAGGACAAAAGGATTTTAAAGATTTTCATGAGAAGAACTATGGAAGCAATTTTGCCTATGCACAATTTGAACCGATGTTTAAAGCTGAGATGTTTGACCCAAAACAATGGGCAAACGTTTTCAAAAATTCGGGTGCAAAGTATGTGGTGCTTACTTCGAAACATCACGAGGGCTACTGCCTTTGGAACAGCGCAGAAGCCGACCGCGATTGGGGGCGTCCCTGGAATGCGGTAACCGGCACGCCCAACCGCGACCTGTTGGGCGATCTGACAAATGCTGTGCGGGCAGAAGGATTGAAGATGGGCTATTACTATTCGCTGTATGAATGGTTCAATCCGCTGTGGATCACCGATAAAAAGAAGTACGTAAGCGAACATTTGTTCCCGCAGTTTAAAGACCTGGTGACAAAATATAAACCTGCTGTAATTTTTTCGGATGGTGAATGGGATCTAAGCGACACTGCCTGGAGAAGTCCCGAACTGTTAGCCTGGTTATTTAATGAATCACCGGTAGCCAAAGACGTGGTAGTAGATGACCGGTGGGGTAGCAACACACGTGAAAAAAATACCGGGAGTTTGTACACAACTTCAGAGTATGGCAGCGGTATGAATGCCGACGTAACCTGGGAAGAAAGCCGGGGGATCGGGCACTCGTATGGTTACAACAGAAATGAAAAATTAGAAGACTATAAGAGCAGCCATGACCTGATTTTGGCGCTGGTCGATATTGTATCTAAGGGCGGCAACCTATTGTTGGATATTGGGCCGACCGCCGATGGCCGTATACCGGTAATAATGCAACAACGCCTCTCCGACATTGGGGTCTGGTTACAGGCAAACGGCGAGTTTATTTATGGCACCGATGCCTGGAAAACGCCCTACCAATGGAGCGAAGGCAAGATGCCTGAAAAAAAAGGAGCCAGTTTTATGTCAGGGTACGATGTGGCTGAGATGATTAAACCAAAGGCTGGTATGGCGCGTATTGAGTACTTTTTTACCAGGAAACAAAATGACCTTTTTTGTATCTCCCCCTATTACAACCAACAGGTACGTATTCGAAATTTTAAGCTGAAAACCGGTGCACAGATATCAATTCTGAATGCTACAAAAAAACCGGTTTGGAAACAAATAGGTAATGATGTGGTGATCGACCTTTCGTCGTTTAAACCCGGTGAAATGCCGGCAGAAATGTTTGTAATAAAGCTGCAAAATGCATTGTAGGGTGGCACATTAATAAGATGGAGAGATGCAACGCCGCTAAAGAACAGGCATTGTTTTAGATATACTATAGATGAAAAAAAAGTTCATCATAATACTAAAATATAATGCTATGAAAATGTTTTTAATGTGTGTAGCCGTAGCAGGCTTCCTGTTGGTTACAAGTGCAAATGCACAGGATAGCACATTGGGTCAAAAGATAAAGAAAACAGCTAAGGTGACCGGGCATGCAGTAAGTAAAAGTGCCAGGGCAGTGGGTAATAAAACTGCTGAGATTGCCTCGAAAGGTGCTGCTAAAGTTGTAGATAAAACATACAAAGGAAAAGAAGGTCCCCACGGTGAGACCATCTACATCAATGAAGATTCGAAATATTATTATGTTGATAAAAGTGGGCACCGCCACTACATAGCCGAAGCTATGTTGCGAACAAAAAAGGAATAAAAACTTTCCTGAAATCAAATGATAAAAAGAGGCAGTTACTTTAATGACTGCCTTTTTTTATATGGTAAAAGAAGAAATAACCGGCAGGCAGATATTGCCTCGCCTGATGCCTTCGAAAATTTTTTTCTGGTGGTTTCTAAAATATACTGTCTAGGTGCTTTGACCTACATGAACGTTTTGCGCACACGGTCTTGCTTGTTATTTCATTCGTTGAAGCGGGTGAGGTATTTACTTATATTTACCTACTCTTTTACAGGCTTTAAGCCGTTCTTATCGCTCCCTGAAATAACGATTGTATGAAAAAATTGATTGCTTCTGTTCTATTCTTTGTTCCAGCCATTCTTTCTTTTTCACAAAGCCCGACCATTCCGGCAGAGAAACGTCCGCGCATTTACGTTTCATATGATCGGGAAAAAGCAATCAGCAAACAACCCGAAACTCCCGACAAGATCTGGGGTAAACTGTTTGTAGATGTGCAACTCAAAATGGTGTTGGGCGATAATAAATCGTTTGTTGATGCAGTGCCAAAATACGCGCCGGCAGTCATCCTGCAGAAATACAATGATGCATTAAAAGCAAGGGATACTGCCTTTAACCTGAAAGATTTTGTGTACCAGAATTTTAAGGTACCTGTTGCCACCACAGTAAGTTTACCGGCAAAAGACAGCTCGTTGAAAAAGCACCTGGAAGAGCTGTGGCCTACATTGACCCGTAAGGCAGATGCCATGCAAAAATATAGTTCGTTGCTGCCCTTGCCCAAAGCCTATGTAGTACCCGGCGGCCGCTTTCGCGAGATCTATTATTGGGATAGTTACTTCACCATGCAGGGTCTTGCTGTAAGCAACCGGTACGACCTTATTGAAAATATGCTCGACAATTTTAAGTACCTCATCGATACTTACGGGCATATACCCAATGGCAATCGGAGCTATTATCTCAGCCGGTCGCAGCCTCCCTATTTCGCTTTGATGGTTGACCTGCTCCACGACAAAGCCGGTAACCGTGTATATAAGAAGTATTTGTCTGCCATGCAGAAAGAATACAATTGGTGGATGGAGGGCGAAGCCAATCTCACCAATGGCAAGGCTCACAGGCGTGTTGTAAAACTGCAGGATGGTACCATACTCAATCGCTATTGGGACGATAAAAAAGCACCCCGCGAAGAATCGTACTTCCAGGATGTACAGACTGGTATGGTCAATAATGGACAAGGCACTACTATCTATACCGATCTGCGTGCCGGCGCTGAAAGTGGCTGGGATTTTAGCAGCCGTTGGTTTGCAGATACCATGCACCTGAAAACCATAGAAACTGTCAACATTCTGCCGGTAGATCTTAACTGCCTGCTATATGCCTACGAAAAAATACTGGGCAGGGCAAGCCGCAGTGCACAAATGAACACGCAGGCAAATACTTACGATGCCAAAGCCGACCGTAGAAAAGGTGCAATTCTCAATTATTTTTGGAATGACCAGGCGCATTATTTCTTCGATTACCAGTTTAGGGAACACTCCACCACCGACCGCTATTCTATGGCTGGTGTGCTGCCTCTTTTCGTCAACATCGCTACACCGACGCAGGCAAACTATGTAAAAGAAAAACTCGAAAGCGTCTTTCTAAAAGATGGTGGATTAGTAACGACACCCTACCCAACCGGTCAGCAGTGGGACTCTCCCAATGGTTGGGCGCCGCTGCAATTTCTGGGCGTAAAAGGATTATTAAACTATCACTTCAACTTATTGGCAGCAACTGTTGCCAACCGCTGGATGCGGGTGAACGAACATGTGTATGCCAACACCGGAAAAATGCTGGAGAAATACAACGTAGAAAACATTCACCTGGAGAGTGGCGGTGGTGAGTATCCGACGCAGGATGGTTTTGGCTGGTCAAATGGTGTCTATCTCAAATTTTATCAAATGTTTCCACCCGTTAAAAAGTAAGGTTTTTTACTGGTGTGTCGTTATTTTTTTCTGTGAATTTTACCTACGCTGCTAACTACCAATTCTAAACGCTGCTTATGTCATTTAAGCCCCGGCTCACTTTCTCACAGATCATCAACATGAATGTTGGGTTTTTTGGCATTCAGTATAGTTTTGGTTTGCAACAAAGTGCAGTCAACCCCATTTACGATTTTTTAGGTGCCACTCCCGATCAAATACCGCTGCTAAATCTCGCCGGTCCGGTCACTGGTTTGCTTATACAACCACTTATTGGTGTTATGAGCGATAAAACGTGGCACCCACGATTTGGCAGGCGCAAACCGTACTTTTTTGTGGGGGCATTTTTTTGCAGCCTTTGTTTGTTTTTGTATCCTTTCAGCAGCACCCTTTGGATGGCTGTCGGTTTGCTTTGGATACTGGATGCAGCCAACAACACTGCCATGGAGCCATATCGGGCTTTGATAGCCGATAAGCTGCCCGCCAGCCAATTGCCCACCGGGTTTCTTACCCAAAGTTTTTTTACCGGGCTGGGTATTACTCTTGCCAATTTATCACTGTTTATTTTTCAGAAGTACATTACCGGCGAGCATGGTCGCATTCCCTACTGGGTGTTTGCTTCGTTTTTCCTGGGTTCGGTTTGTTCTATTGCTTCTGTTGGCTGGTCTATTTACAAAACACCCGAGATACCCCCTACCCCTGAAGAACTGGCGATACTCCGCTCTCAGAAGGGCGGTGTCATAGAGCCATTCAAAGAGATTTTTCAGTCTATCAAGTATATGCCGCCGGTAATGTGGAAACTGGCATTGGTATATTTGTTTCAGTGGTATGCCCTGTTTTGTTATTGGCAAAATGCCTCTAAAAGCATTGCACAATCAGTTTGGAAAACATCGCCTGTGCAAAACAAAATACTCTACGAAGAGGCAGTCGGCTGGACGGGCTTGGTAAATGGCTGGTACAATGTGGTCACGTTCCTGTCGGCATTTGCGCTGGTGGGGCTGGCAAAAAAGTACAGTCCCAAAATGGTACATTTTACCTGCCTTGTGTTGGCGGGTGTTGGTCTTGTTATCTTTCCGCATGTTGAAAACAAATACCTGCTTTTTGCACCTATGACCGGCTTTGGAATAGCCTGGGCAAGCATGATGGGTAGTGCCTTATTTAATGGTAGTAGGCAACATACCCAAAGAGCGTTATGGAGTTTATATGGGCATCATCAACATGATGATCGTGATACCTATGATATTGCAAAATGTGACTTTTGGTTTTGTATTGCGCGAATTTTTAGACAACGATCCGGGCAAAGCGATCTCGTTTGCCGGTGTCTTTCTATTGCTTGCGGCAGCTTCTACCTTGCTTATAAAAACAGTGAAACCAGATCCGGATATTGTAGTGGCTATGGGTGGTGGACATTGATGTGGAGTGTTTTTTTAGTGAGCCAGGCAGAAGGATGAAAATGCTACATCGTTGCGTCGCACTCTTGTACCTTTTGCGCTGGTTGCAACCGAGAAAACACCAGGCAATTATTATATAATCAGAGTCTATTGCACATCGTGTTTCTGCAATAATTGACCAACTGAAACGCCTGTCTCTAAAAGACGAATTTGCAAGACTTACGTACAAAAACATAGCATGTAAAAAGTTCAATAAAGAGATGCGGTAGAAGGGTGTGACACAACCAAAGCTGAAAAAAACTCAATTGCTGATAACATAAAAAACGATCAATATGAAAATTCTCTGTATTGGTGAAGCATTGATAGATATGATTTGCACCGATGTGGGCAAATCGCTTGCTGACGGGCAGCAGTTTTTAAAAAAAGCCGGTGGTGCACCGGCTAATGTAGCCGCCGCTATTGCTGCACTTGGCGGCACGGTTGACCTGGTAGCCAAAGTTGGCGACGACCCGTTTGGCAAACACCTGGTAAGTGTGATGGATTCTTTTGGCGTGGGCACCGGTCATATGCTTAGCGATGCATCAAGTTTTACCACTTTTGCCTTTGTATCGCTGATGGAAAATGGCGAGCGGGATTTTTATTTTAACCGTGGCGCCGATGGGCAACTGACAACTGCCGAGGTGGAGGCGATTGACCTGGATGCCTACTCGCTGGTACACTTTGGTTCGGCGACCGCTTTTCTTCCGGGTCCGTTGCAACGGGCATACGCTGCCCTGCTGCAAAAGTGCCTGCAGAAGAACATATTTGTAAGTTTTGATCCCAATTACAGGCTGCTGTTATTTGGTCATATTCAGCAAAGTTTCATCGATCAGTCGTGGAGCTTTTTAAATAGCTGTAATTTTTTTAAAGTCAGCGACGACGAGGCTATGATGCTTACCGGCACAGCAACCGTAGCAGAGGCTGCAGAACACTTTCTGGCGAAAACAAAAGCGGTTTTTGCCATTACCCTCGGCAAAGCCGGTACTATGCTGGGGGCGAACGGTACAACTTTTATAGTACCCAGCATAGCCATTACACCTGTTGATACTACCGGTGCGGGCGATGCATTTACCGGGGCTATTCTTTACCAGCTAAGCACCTGCAGCAGTATGCAGCAAGTGAGTTCTGAAGATTGGAAACAACTGGTGGTGAATGCCAATAAAGCGGGTGCAAGAACCTGCGAATATATGGGTGCCATGGAAGCATTTAAACACCTGAGCAACGACATCTTTATTTAAAAGTCAAGTATGTACCAACACAAACTGCATGGGCACATCAGCTCTCTGCTAAAAAATGCGTTGGAAGTGGCCGGGAAAGACAATGGATTTTATACCAGGTTTTTAGCCAATGCTTCCGTCATTCAATCGTTGTTCAACGAACTGTATCAGCACCATGCCAAAGGCGATGTTGCATTCAGGCATTTGCTCACCATACTGATCAAAAGTTACCAGGATCGCAGCCAGGTGTTGCGCCGCCGCGATGATAAAAAGGAAGAACAGGAGTATTGGTATTTGTCGAATGAGATCACCGGCATGAGTTTGTACGTTGACCGTTTTGCCGGCAACTTGAAAAGCCTTGGCGCCAAATTAAAATATTTTGAAAAGCTGGGTGTCAATTTTCTGCATCTGATGCCGCTGTTCGAAAGCCCGGAAAATGAAAGTGATGGTGGCTATGCGGTAAGTGATTTTAGAAAGATAGACCCACGTTTCGGCACACTCGGCGACCTGCAGGCATTGCAGAAAAAGATGCAGGAGAAAGACATGTACCTGATGATAGACATTGTGCTGAACCATACTTCTTACCGGCATGAGTGGGCTGAGAAAGCGAGGCACGGCGATGAATATTACCAGGACTTCTTTTATTTTTTTGATGATCGCAGCCTCCCTGATGAGTTTGAAAGAACGATGCCCGAGATCTTTCCTGAAAGTTCGCCGGGCAGTTTTACTTACGTGCCCGAATGCAATAAGTGGGTAATGACTGTATTTCATCAGTACCAGTGGGATCTCAATTTTTACAACCCGCTGGTGTTTGTTGAAATGCTGGATGTAGTTCTTTTTTATGCTAACCTGGGGGTCGACATTTTGCGTATAGATGCCCCTGCTTTTATTTGGAAACAACTGGGCACAACCTGCCAAAATCTGCCGCAGGCGCATACACTGTTACGCCTGATAAAACAATGTGTGCAGGTAGTTGCACCGGGTATGGCGTTGTTGGGCGAAGCGATCGTTTCACCCAAAGAGATCATGAAATATTTTGGTACCGGCAGCTTTACAGCTCATGAGTGTGACTTTGCCTACAACGCAACCCACATGGCTTTGCAATGGGATGCTGTAGCCACCGGCGATACACGGGTGATGCTTGCCGCACAACATGAAATTTTGCAAAAACCATTCGGCACTTCCTGGATAACTTATACCCGCTGCCACGACGATATAGGTTTAGGCTACGATGATGACATGATTTTACATGCTGGTTTTAACCCCTACGAACACCGCAGTTTTTTGAAAAATTATTATTCAGGCGCTATACCTGCATCACCGGCCAAGGGAGCGCTTTTTTCTTCCAATCCCAAAACCGGCGATGCGCGTATCAGCGGCACACTTGCCTCTCTGTGTGGGTTGGAGACAGCCGTAGAAAACAACGACATTGAAGCCATTGACCTGGCAATTAGAAAGATTGTAATGATGCAGGCGCATTCAATTTTTTTGGGTGGTGTACCCATGCTTTTTTATGGCGATGAAGTTGGTTATACCAATGACTATACTTACCTGCAGGAAGCAGGCAAAAGTTATGATAACCGGTGGATGCACCGGCCGGTGATTGACTGGAAAAAAATAGATAAAATAGATACGCCGGGCACAGTGGAAGAACGTATTTTTTCCGCTACGCAAAAGCTTATTTCGCTCCGCAGGCAATTAAGCGTTGTTGCTGATCATAGCAACATTGCCTGGATCAGCCCGTACAATATTCATGTGGCGGGCTACATTCGCGCCATGTTTGCCGAGCGGTTGTATTGCTTTTTTAACTTTAGCGATCAGCAGGCATTTCTAACCTGGTATGCTGTTAAAGAACATGCTGTAGCCCCGTCAAGGTTATATGACTTTTGGACGGAAAAAGAATTTACCGTAGGTGCCGACAGCGAATACCTTATTATAGAGCCATATGGTTTTCATTTATTCGAGGCTGTCGTTGGCTAAACACTTCCAATGGGATTCATCTACTCATCATTGAGCTGATCATCTACTCCTTTGCTTTTGTTCTATGTCGTTTTTTATAGGTCATTGCTACCACGAAGGCGAGACTCATAGCGAACGCCGCTATCAATACGATTGTTCGCTTGCGCATTGGTGGGCTGGGAAATTCTGGCTTTATATCCAGCGCCTTTGGAACATTTACAAACTGCTGCAAATCCTTCATAGCTATACAGGTATATCCATTGGCGTGCAAATACGCCAGGTATTCCTTAAATAAGTGTAATGGCGTGGTTACCCACGGGTGTGCTTCATCGGGAATGCCATGAAAGGTTATAACGACTATCTTGCCATTTACGGCTTTTGTAAAAGCGTGGAGAATCTCTGCTCTGTTGGTATCCAGGGCAGTATATCCGGGCACTAAAAACGGGTGATCCGATTGTGGGTCATAGGCGCGGCTGCCCCCAATCCGCGCAAATAGATATCCTCTCTCTTCCAGCGTTGATAGGGCAGGTGGATCGGTGACATATCCGGGGTATGCAAACGTAACAGGTTTGGGTATTTGCAAGGAAATGCATTTGTCTTCAACATAGCTCAATTGCTCATTTAATTGTTTTTCTGTTCCGGTGTTGACAGCTACATGGTCTTTGGTATGGTTGCCAATTTCAAATCCCATTTTGCTCAACTGGCTGATCTTTTGCCACGACATATATTTGGTCGTATCGCTGAAATCAGGTGGAAATTCGCAGACAAAAAAGGTCGCGTTAAAGCCATATTGTTTCAGGAGTGGAGCAACATTGGTGTAGTGACTCTTAACCGCATCATCAAAAGTTAAGACCACTGTTTTATCAGGAATGGGTTTTTTCAAAATCTGGCTGTTGACCAGGCTACATGCCGAAGTAAGAAAAGTAAAAAGCATCCACTTGTGCATAGCTGGTAAACTTACTATGTCGCAAACATACAGCGCAATAGCATGCTGCAAACAGGTTTGGTTATATTCCAGCGCCTTCATTGAGCGTATTAATTTTTCTACATGCATTATAAACATTTTCTGACAGGACAAATAAACTCCACCTGGCAGGTGCAGTTGTTAGATCAACTGTTTAAGAACCGGCAAAACGCCCAGGCAAACTGCAGTCCTGAATTGTTTTAGAACCTAAGAATTTTAACCGGGAAAAGGTTTTTGCTCCGTTTACTTTTCTTGGTATATTTGAATAGTTGCATAACTAACTATATGCCAAACAACCAATTTAAGCGTGGGGAATTATACAGCTTCATTACCGGGATGGCTTCAACTGCGGTTGCCCGCCGCCTGCAAAAAAACTTCAAGCAGGCGGGCATTGAGATAACAATAGAACAGTGGAGTGTACTGTATCATTTATGGAAAGAGGATGGTTTAAGTCAGCAGGAGTTGTGTAACCGTAGTTTTCGTGACAAACCTAGTATAACTCGGCTGGTTGACAACCTGGAAAAGTTGAAACTGGTTAAAAGAGTTCCGGCCAAAAATGATCGTCGGATAAATCTTGTTTATACAACCGATGCCGCGTTGCAATTGCAGGAACAAACGCTGGGCATTGCCAATCAAACCCTCAATAAATCACTTAGCGGGGTTTCTGCTTCTGATGTAGAAGTTTGTAAAAGTGTGTTGCAGCAGGTATATGATAATCTAAAACCCTAACCAATATAAATATCAAAGTCATATGGAAACGATGCAAAAAAAGCTTGTGCTAAAAGGTGGTGGCTGGCTGATACAGCAAGGTGATGTTGCGAACACTTTCATTCCCGAAGAGTACAATGAAGAGCAGAAGATGGTGAAGGACATGTGCCGTGATTTCCTGGATACAGAGGTGATGCCAATTGTAGACCGCATGGATAAAATGGAGCCGGGTCTTATGCCTTCGCTGTTAACCAAAGCCGGTGAGCAGGGAATGCTGGGTGTCTCAGTGCCGGAAGATCTTGGTGGTCTCGGAAAGGATTTTGTTACTTCAACACTGGTCAATGAAGGGTTGGGTGGCGGTTTTAGTTTTTCGGTGGCAGTGGCGGCGCACATGGGTATCGGCACTTTGCCCATTCTTTATTTTGGTACAGAAGCCCAGAAAGAAAAGTATGTGACCAAACTGGCTACCGGTGAGTACAAAGGTGCATACGGGTTAACAGAACCCGGCAGCGGCAGCGATGCCCTGGGCGCTAAAACATCAGCCGTACTAAGCGCCGACGGAAAATATTATTTACTTAATGGTCAGAAGATCTGGATCACCAATGGCGGCTTTGCTGATGTGTACACGGTCTTTGCCAAGGTTGACGGAACCAGGTTTACAGCTTTTATCATCGAACGCGGGTTTGAAGGGTTTACCCAGGGCGCTGAAGAACACAAAATGGGTATTAAAGGCAGTTCAACTGTACAGTTGTATTTCCAGGATTGCAAAGTGCCCGTTGAAAATGTACTGGGTGAAATTGGAAAGGGACACATTATTGCCTTCAACATTTTAAACATAGGCAGACTAAAACTTTGTGCAGCAGCCCTGGGCGGTGCCAAGCGCGCCTTGCAAACCTCCCTGCTCTATGCCATGGCGCGCGAACAGTTTAAACAACCGATCAGCAATTTTGGGGCTATCAAGCACAAACTGGCAGAGATAGCCATTCGTAACTGGTGCTGCGAAAGCGCCTTGTATCGCACTGCCAAGTGGATAGATGACAAGGAGCAGGAATTGGAAAATACCGGTAAATCTTCAGTTGAAGTCAAAGCTGGGTGCAGCCGAAGAATTTGCTGTAGAATGTGCCATGCTAAAAGTGCTGGGTAGTGAAGTGCTTGATTTTTCGGTTGATGAAGGTGTGCAGATACATGGTGGCAATGGCTACAGCGATGAATATGTTATCTCCCGCGCTTATCGCGACAGCCGCATCAACCGCATCTATGAAGGAACCAACGAGATCAACCGCCTGTTAACAGTTGATATGCTGTTAAAACGTGCCATGAAAGGCAGGTTAGACCTGATGGGCGCCGCAACAAATGTGCAGAAGGAACTGATGAGCATACCCGATTTTGGACAGGAGGATGATGCGCCTTTTGCAGCAGAGCTGAAGCAGATAGCCAACTTTAAAAAAGCGATCTTATTAACTGCCGGCGCTGCCGTACAAAAGTTGATGATGAAACTGGAAAGTGAACAGGAGATACTGATGAACATTGCAGATATGGCTATTGACACCTTTACTGCTGAAAGTGCTTTGTTGCGGGTAATAAAGCTCTCGGGGCAGCACGGAGAAGCAACTATGGAAAATGAAATAGACATGATGAAAACAAACCTGACCGATGCCGCTGACCGGATTAATAAGGCTGGCAAAGATGCCATAAACGCCTTTGCCAGCGGCGATGAGCAAAGAATGATGTTGCTGGGCATTAAACGATTTACTAAAGCGCAATCGTATAATACAAAAGCTGCCCGCCGCCGCATAGCAGACCGCATGATAAGTGCCGGCAATTATGTTTTATAAGCCCACTACCTACAACCTACTTTTTCAAAAAAATAGTTGGGAGAACTTTGGTAGCCAACCGCAAAATGCAAATGCGACATAGTTGCGACAGTCTACCCCGCCCTATTGCGGGGCTCCGTTCAACTGTTAGCGCCAGATGAAACGAAACCATTTGTTGAAATTAGAACCTACTTTGTAGCCTTACCAACGCTTTTGTTTTTCAATAGTTTTCCCGCTTGAATTGCTAAATAAAAAGAGATGGCAGCCTGCAGGCTGCCATCTCTTTTTATTTAGAAACTTTTTTTATTATATCACATTGCCAGCATGGCTTCTTTCTCTTCCATAAATTTTTGTCTGCCGTAGCCGGGTATCACATGTTTTTCACTATGATAGCTAGACCGCACCAGGGGACCACTTTCTACATAGTCGAAACCCAGTTCATAGCCTATCTCGCGCAGCTCGGCAAACTCTGCAGGGTGCACAAAACGCTCTACCGGCAAATGCTTTTTGGTGGGCTGCAGGTATTGACCCAAAGTAAGTACATCAACACCCGAAGCAACCAGGTCCTCCATGCTTTGTATCACTTCTTCCTTCTTTTCACCCAGCCCCAGCATAATGCCTGTTTTGGTGCGCATGCCACCTTGTTTCAGCATCCGCAATACCTCCAGGCTGCGGCGGTATTTTGCCTGTATGCGTACCTGCCTGCTCAGCCGTTCCACTGTTTCCATATTATGACTTACCACATCAGGAGCAGCATCTATAATGCGTTGCACCTGGTCAGCATAACCTTTAAAATCAGGTATCAGCGTTTCTAAAGTAGTGCCAGGGTTCAGCGCTTTTACAGCCTTGATGGTATTGTACCAAATAATGGATCCGCCGTCTTTTAGCTCGTCGCGATCAACACTTGTTAGTACGGCATGTTTCACCATCATCAGGTTAATGGCTTCTGCCACGCGTTGAGGTTCGTCCCAATCTACCGGGTCGGGGCGCCCGGTAGCCACGGCGCAAAAGCCGCAACTGCGGGTGCAGGTATTACCCAGTATCATAAAGGTTGCCGTACCCTCGCCCCAGCACTCGCCCATGTTCGGGCAGTTACCGCTCTCGCAAATGGTATGTAGTTTATGAGTATCTACCAAACCGCGCACATGCTTATAGCTGTCGCCGATGGGCAGCTTTACACGCAACCAGTCAGGCTTTTTGACGCGGGTGGCGGAGGTATCTATTTTTGAAACGACCGGTAGTTCTTGCATAATTAAAATGAAGGGATTAACAAAGCACCAGAAAAACTATATTTCGCAGCAAAGGTGTCGTAAAAAATTCAAGAGGTAAAACGATTGAAGTGCCTGTATTGTTTGGTACCTAAAGGGAAGGGCAGGTACATTTTGGTTTATGGAAAATTTACTTTTTTTTCAAACGGCTACCGTTCAATCAAGGCACTACTGTTGAACGGAGCCCGCAATAGGGCGGGGTAGACTGTCGCAACAAAAGTCTCCCAAAAGGTTCTGCCGCCGGCACCCAAAAAATTCTACTTCCTTCTGCCAAACTCAATGGCTGCATAAGCATTGAAGAATAACTGCCGGTCTTTAACCAGCAATAGCTGTCGCATTTTCTTTGTGTAGAACTCAACATTTAAACCAACTTCTATGGCGCTAACCAGTTCGTTGTAGCGACCATAGTCGAAGCGCAGCGCTGTTTTGGCATACAGCCCGGGCGTAAACTTCATTTCGCCGAAGCCTTTGGTAAAACCCGCAGAGCCCTCAACGCGATCGGGGTGATTGAGAAAAGTTGTGTCGTTGTTGTTGTACTTTATATCGTCGATGGTTTGACTGCTGGAAAGGTAACGGATGTAATAGGGCTTAAGCAAACCGGCCGAAAATCCGCCACCATAAATAGCAGCTACAGCCACACCATTTTTGTTGCCCTTGTTGCCAATAAGCCGTTGCTGAGCAAAGCCCAGTTTGGCGTAGTAAAAATTATTGATCTTACCATAGATGTAGCCATCGCCAAAGTTGCCCTGTATGCCACCGGGTACCTTTTCTTCTTTGGGATGTTTTCTTTCACCGATCTCGAGGCTGTAGAGATTGGATTTGCGGGGTGTTTTCAGGCGACCCATCTCGAAGAAGGCACCATAACCATCGGTGTTGAGTTTGATGCCGAAGATGCTTTGTTTCTGAAAAATAAGTGCTCCCTGCTCTTCCTGCAGTATCATTTGTTTGATCCTTTCTTTCTTTGCTTCCTTTTGCTGATCACGTTCACTTTTAGCTTGTCCAAACCCGACCGAGCCAACAGAGAAAAGGCTGCCGCAAAAACTGTTTTCTTCACTTGCTTTTGATTTGATACCTGTAAATTTAGTGCAAAATTAGACTTCATGACATCACAGGTAACATACGAGGGGAATTTGAGAACGGTTGCCGTGCACCTGCAAAGTGGAACCATTGTAGAAACGGATGCGCCGGTCGATAACCAGGGAAAAGGCGAGCGCTTTTCGCCTACTGATCTTGTTGCTACGGCATTGGCTACCTGCATGCTCACCATTATGGGCATTAAGGCCCGCGATATGGCAGTTGACCTGGAAGGTACACGGGTAGATGTAACCAAAATAATGGTACCTAACCCACGGCGGATTGGTGAAATTAAAGTTGTTATAAATTTTGGTGATAAGGTGAAAGCCGATGAAAAACAGCGGACCATTTTAGAGAGGGCAGCTATGACCTGCCCGGTTTTTGAGAGCCTGCATGCCGATATGAAAAAAGATGTTGAGTTTAAGTGGGAGTGATAGACCTGATTATTTTGCAGCGAGTAAAGTATTGCCAACTGCACAATCAAGGCAACGACGCTGGTTGCAATAAGTACTTTTTAGCTCGAGTAAAGCCTGGCTTTCCAATGCGCTGCGGCAACTTACACCGTTTGCCATCCATTTTTGCGTGATCGTATTTTTCTCAGCATCCAGGCTGCCGAGCCACGTTATTGCCTTATCTTTTACCTGCTCATCACGGTGATAAACTCCATAGGCAAACAGCACTGGTACCACGGTATTGATTAGTATGTTCTCAATCATTTGATTGCCCAATTGCTTGGGGTGATAAGTCCCGGGCTCATCAAACTTGTAGTGATAATGCCAGTAGTCGTTGGCCGTTATGGCAAACAATTCTTTGGCAATATCAATAGTGGCGGCTTCTTTTATTTTCGAGAACAGATGTGACGAGGTATGTATCAGCATGGCGAGTTGCGCCAGCCGCACGGTAGGGAAATTTGCCGGTCGCATGCGCAGAAAAAACGGGGTGATCAGCAGTGGGGTAAGCTGGTATTTTTGCTTATAAAACCGGTATTCGCGTTGCAGCATTTTAGGGTAGTCTTCTGCAAAAGTTGCATTCAGCAAACCCGCCTGCCCCAGCAACAAACCCTCAAGCTGGTGTATCTGGTCTTTGTGTTTTGCCAATACATTTATCGGAATTGTTTTCGCGATCGCCTCAAAGTTGGCAGCGTTTACTTTTATACCGAAGTTGGCGGCCAGCATCCACCAAAACACCTCTTCCCAATGGTTATTTGCTTTTTGCAGGTTTTGCAAAACTGCCGCCGCTTTTCGTTGGAGTCTTTCTATTGCTATTCTTTCTTTCCACGCAGTCCATTTCATTTCGGTTAAGACAGGCAGGTGGGCTTCGCAGGGTACAAAGGCTTCGCGCAGCATAAGTTCTCTAAACCGGTCGAGCAATACTTTGGGTACCAGCGGTTGCAGCACCAGTGTAGGCAGTGGGTTGCCGTCAGCATATTGTACCGGTCGATCATTTTCCCACACTACATGCAATATTACATTAGCAAAATTCTTATCGTTTTCATGGTGGTGTTTGTACCAATCGCCCGACCTTATATGCAGTTCTATATTGCCTGCCCAGGTGGTTGCACCAATGGTTACTTTAGCATCTGAAAAATCGGGGCCCTGGTTGCGGTTGTACCTGCCCTGGTTGTGTACAATGATACGGTTCGCCTTCTTCGGTCTGCATACCTGTTTTGGTATAGTATTGAAACTGCCAGATAAAGTGCAGCAGACGTTCGTTCATGTATTCATTTTTAGCTCCCGGCAAAAGTGTTCTAATAGCTAAAACTAAAAACAAATACAACAGGTAGCAAATAGCAAAGCAATTAAAATGACCATCTTTCTTTTGCGGGGGAGCAAGCGCACGGAATTTTTATGAAGCATTGTTGCGACAGTCTACCCGCCCTATTGCGGGGCTCCGTTCAACAGATGCAGCTATGCGGGGGCGTTGAAAACCAATAACAAAAAAATACAGACCTAAACAACATACTTTTTTTCCGAACACTCCCCCTGCGCCCTAACCTAATCCTTGGCCTCAACCTTAACCTTTACCTCAACCTCCACCTCCACCTCAACCTCAACCTTCACCTCAACCTCAACTTTCACCTCAACCTCAACCTCCGCCTCAACCTCAACTTCCTGCCAACTTATGCAGTTCCTGCATTACACGACTAACCGGTAAACCCATCACGTTGTAGAAATCGCCGGTTATAGATTTTATTCCCGTTACACCGATCCACTCTTGAATGGCATAGGCGCCGGCTTTATCGTAGGGTTTATAATGGTCTATATAAAACTCAATTTGTTGCTGTGTCAATGGGTGAAAGTCAACCTGTGTCGTTTCGGCAAAACTGATTTCGGTGCTGCCACTAAGTATGGATACCCCGGTAATGACATAATGTGTTACCCCGGACAATGTGGAAAGTATATCTATAGCGTCTGCCCGGTTTTCGGGCTTGCCGATGATCTGGTTTTTTAGTACTACCACCGTATCTGCCGCCAAAATTACCGGGTGATCGGGTCCTACATGCTTTTGTACCTCCATGGCTTTTTTGCGTGCGATGTATTGTGGCACTTCAAAGGAGCGCAGACCGGCAGGGTAGTCTTCATCAGTATGTTTCACAAATATTTCGAAAGGAACCTCTGCCCACTCGAGTAGTTGTTTGCGCCGTGGAGACTGCGATGCCAATATGATCTTCTGCATGAGGCAAAAATAGGAAACCGGCGGAAATGGTTTTGACTCAACAAAGAACTAACCGCCTAAACGGAGCGTCGCAACTATGCCTGTCTGAAAAGAAAATGTTTGTCACCAAAAGAAGAAGAAACTGAAAATTATTATGTTCAGCTAAGATAGATGCGGAAAAATATCATAGATAGAATGCCGGTGAACATGACCACTTTTATGTAGGTGCTGAGGCGGTGATAGTCGGCACTTTGGTGTGCGCCAAAAAGCAGTTTAAAAATATATAGCAGTGGTACAATAGTTAGGAGAATGCAGTAAGCTGCGCTCCACCACCAGCGAAACTGCAATACATAAAACTGTACGATCGCCAATGCACCAATGAGAACCACCAGCCATACGCCCACGAAAACTTTGGTGGCATTGATACCCCAGGCAATGGGCATGGTATTGCAGCCATATTGCCGGTCGCCCTCTATGTCTTCCATATCTTTTACCACTTCACGTACTAAAGAAATAACAAAGGCAAAGCCGGCGTAAAAGAATGAGATGCGGGTGATCTTTTCGGTGTAGGAACCGATGAGCGTGGGCTGTAAAAGGTTAGATGTTTCGCACCAGGTGATAACCAGAATAACCCAGGCGGTCAAGGCTGAAATGACCACGTTGCCGGTGAGTAGTTTCTTTTTGAGTGAGACGGAATAAAAGAAGAGCAAACCCACGCACACCGCATTGGCAATACCTAAAAATTTGACGCGTGTGAACCAGTCGATATACAAACCCATAGCCACGCCAAGCAGGCTAAGGAACAGGTGCCAGATAATGGTCCAGCGCCGGCTGATTACTTTATCTACAATGAGTTTGTTTGGTTTGTTGATGCGGTCGATGTTGAGATCGAAGTAATCGTTGATAATATATCCCGCTGCCGCAATAATGACTGACGCGATTAAAAGAAGTACAAAGTAAAAGCCAGAGATATTGGGTTTAACACCCGCTCGTGTTAAAATCGGGTGTACGATGCAATACACAAATAATATTTGCGTAATGGCTATGAAAACCAAATTAGGCCAACGGATCAACCGTAAAAATGCTCCGGTAATTTTCAAATGTTTCAATTGTTTTAGGGGAAGTAAAAAATGATTGCTAGCAAAATCAGGCTGAAGGAATATGTGTGTCTTCGTTCCAGTCATTGTTCATTTTCAGCACTTTCTCAATTACGTCGCGTACACAGCCGCCGCCGCCAGGCAGGTGAGATATATAGGTTGAAACTTCTTTTATTTCTGCCACGGCATCTACCGGGCAGCAGGCAAGTTTGCACTGTTTCCATAACCTCCAGGTCGGGTATATCATCACCCATGTACAAAACTTCGTTCCAGTTGAGGCTATGGTTGTCCAGGAACCCAGACATCACTTCTACTTTATCTTTTACCTTCATAAATACTTCTTTAACGCCCAGGCGTGACAAACGGTCGGAAACCTCTTCGGAAATACCCCCGGAAATAATGGCAATAGTATAGCCTTTTTTTATAGCCAGTTGCAGTGCATAGCCATCTTTCACATTCATCTTGCGAGCCATAACACCTCCCGGTAAGAGTGTAAGCGTTCCGTCGGTCAAAACACCATCAACATCAAGAACAAAAGTGGTTATTGAAGCAAAGGTTTCAAGCAGACTCATGTAGTTTGATACTGTAAAATGAAGGAGTGATATTATTTCTGGCTATCTCTCCACTCGTAAACCCAGGAACTTTGTATCATTTCCAAATGCCCTTCATTGCTTTGTTCGCGCGTGCCGACAAAGCCGGGAATTTGTAAAACATATTCAAGTAATTCGGTAAAACGAATCCTGTAGATTTTTCCTTCGTTAAAATCATCGCCAAAGCGTTCGTATAATTTCATCGCGATATCTTCGTAATCGTTCCAGTGAATTGGCGGTTCATATTGAGCCATAGCGTATAAGTATTTTATTAAAGGGTGATAGTGTAAGTGTTATAATTATTCGCCAAGAAACTGCGTTTGATCGGGAAGGTCACTTCAATCTCGCCATCGCCATCCAGCAAAACACATTGGCAACCTAACCGTGAATTTAATCGTGGGTTAACGGCCCGGTCAATGAAATCTTCTTCTTTATCCTTAATTCTTCCAGGTAGTCTTCGCCTTTATTAACGTATAACGTGACAGGTGCTGCAGGCGCAAACTCCACCGCAATTGTGATGAAGATCAATATGATTGATTAACGCAACTTCCAGGATGCTTTGGTCGATTCAATATTTGTAAAGTGTTACGGGCTCTTTCCTTTTTCCTCAAACCTGAAAAGTATCGTGTACATATGGTTCCGTCTATTGGCTGCAAAAGTATTAGAAAACGACCGCCTGTAGCTTTACAAATATATTTGAGAGGAAAAAGCCAGCCCCGCGCAATCATTTTACAAGAGGGAGAAATGCTTTGTTAAAATAAATTGGCATACAGGGTATGCAGATAGTAGAATGCGTGCGGCGGGATTGGTCAGCTTGTATTATTGTTCGTGTTGCTGATGAAATTGTATGATGCTATCGTTGAGCATTGAATATAACTGCTGCATCTGTGGATAAGCTGACAGCAATTGCAAATGTTTTTCTATAGTTGCCAGGTCTTGTCGTACTGCCGGACCTGTTTGCACTTGCGCCGGAATGTTTTGCTGAACGGTGCGGGCAGTTTCTTCAATTAGTGGAAGTAGGAGGCTGAATTTTAGATTTTCCGTTTTGCAATAGTTGGCTACAATGGCAAATAAATGATTGGCAAAATTGTTGGCGAATACTGCCGCCACATGCAGCTTTAATCTTTCTTCATCTGTAGCTACCGACACATTTTCAGCCCAGGTGTCGGCAAAGTTCATCAGCATTTTGCGGGTCTCTTCGTTGCTCGCGTCTATTAATACTGGTGTAGGTGGTATTCTTGAATTTTCTTTGCGCAGGGTTTGCAGTGGGTACAAAACACCATAGTTGCTGCTGCACTGGCTTAGCACGTCTTTAGATACTGCTGCAGCCGTATGTACAATTGTTTTTCCGTGTAGTTTTAGCCGGGCTGCCACTGCCGGCAATTCTGTATCGCTCACCGCTACTATATATAGCTCAGCAAAGGGCGTTAGGTAACGCGTGTTATACACTACCTGACAATGAAGTAAGTTGCCCAGTGCGTGTGCATCCTCCACTTTTCTTCCCGCTACCTGCACAATTTCATGACCCGCGTTGCTTATTTTTCTGCCTAGAACTGTGGCAGCATTTCCTGTACCGATAATGGCAACTTTCATCTATAAATCATTTATATGCAGTGAAAAGTAATCAGCTCTAAAGGTACTATTAAACAAAAAGAAACGGCTTTCAAAATAAATGAATAACATGGAAACTCACGTAACGAACAGGATGAACTAAGTCATGGATCCTGCTAATTTGACAACAATCAGTGGTCTTGTTTAGCCAACCCTTTTGTTCCTCTTGCATAGTCGGGTAATGCGAGGGACACAACCACATATACTACAAATACCACAGGCACAGCAAGCCATTGAAACAGTATGCCAGCAACAATAGCCACCAATATTAATAGAAACTTTGGTTTGTCTTTTTTAAAGCTTAGCTCTTTAAACTTCAGCGCTATCATTGGCAAGCGGGATACCATCAGGTAAGCAACCAAAGCAATCAGCCCATACCAAAACCACTCGTTCAACAACAGTGTTATGGCAAAGTGTTGATTGGAATACCAGTAGATAAGTGGAAACGAAGCTATGAGCAAACCTGCAGCCGGTATCGGCACACCCTTAAAGCCACACGACTGTTCGGTATCAAGATTAAACCTGCCCAGCCGGTAGCCCCGGCACAAGGAACTATAAAGGCGGGCAATAACCAGATAATGGAAGTATCAAGACCATCGGGTTCTTTAGCGAACGACAATCGCAAAAACTGGTAAATGATCATAGCGGGTGCTACACCAAAACTTACCACATCAGCCAGGCTGTCAAGCTGTTTGCCCATTTCCGAGCTCAGGTTCATCATCCGTGCCACCAATCCATCCAGAAAGTCTACAACAGCGGATATACCTATAAATGCAGAAGCCCAATATAACATCTCTGGTTTGTTGATCAATGCATCCGGATATTGGATCTGCATGTCATTGTCAACTACTAAAAACAAAGTATTGGTTTGCAAAATGAAAATAATAGCCAGGCATCCAAAAAATAAATTGAGAAGCGTAAAAATGTTAGGTAATTGTTTCATAAAGTAAGGGAGTCAACAAACGACACTAAGGCTAACGTTTTTATTTAGCAGCCGGTCTTTTTTGCATCAGGTATTCTATCTCTTCAACTGTTATGGGAATATTTTTCATTAGGTCTATATTGCCATCTTCTGTTATCCAGAAATTATTTTCTATTCTAATGCCCATTTGTTCTTCCTCTATATAAATGCCGGGTTCTATAGTGAAGACCATGCCCGGTTCAATAGGCAATACCCGTGTTCCAAGGTCATGCACATCTACACCCAGGTGGTGCGATATGCCATGGTATAAATATTTGCGGTATGCCCGGTTGTCTTTGTCTTCGTTTTTCACATCAGCCTCATTTAGCAAACCAATTTTAATGAATTGACTTGTAGCCTCCTCACCAACTTTATCAGTATAGTCAACTATGGAGATGCCGGGTTTCAATATAGATTTACAAAAGTTATGCAGATGCAGGCAGGCGTTGTACACTTCTTTTTGCCTGGCGCTAAATTTTCCGTTCACCGGCACTGTTCGCGTCAGGTCAGCATTATAGCCACCATAATTGGCTCCAAAATCCATTAATATCAGTTCGCCATCTTTGCACTCTTCGCTATTGGCTATATAGTGCAGTGTGCGGGCTCTATCGCCACTGGCAATTATGCTGGCGTAGGCTATTCCGTTGCATCTTTTACGCAAAAATTCATGTACAATTGCTGCTTCTATTTCATACTCCATCACGCCTGGTTGTATAAAATCCAGCAACCTTCTAAACGCGCTTTCCGTTACTGATATAGCCTCTTTCAGTACTTCAACTTCTTCCGCAGATTTTACTGCCCGCAGGGCACGTAAGATCTTCGCCGACCTTTCATAGTGATGCAAAGGATAGCGATCATGCATTTGTTTTGCATAGCGGTAGTCGCGCGTTTCTATTAAAGAAGCTTTACGGTCATTTTCATTTGTGTTAAGGTATATAATGTCTGCCAGGTGTATCCAGGGCTGTAGCAGCGGCATCTAGTGTATCGAGCCAAACAATAGTCTTAATTCCCGAAATTCCGGTCGCTTCGTCTGCGCGCAACCTTTTGCCATCCCATTTTTCTTTCAGTTCATTAGGGCGAAGCAGCACCAGAACTTCCCGGTATTTCACGTCGGGATTATCGGGAAAAAGCACCAACATGGTATCTTCCTGCTCAATACCGGTCAGCCAGTAAAGGTCACTATTTTGACGGTACGGATACAATGCATCCCCATTCACCGGCATCTCATCATTGCTGTTAAAAATAGCAATAGCTGTCCGGTTTCATAGCTGCTACAAAACGACGACGATTGTTGATAAATATCTCAGGATCAAGAGGAAGATTTTTCATGCTGTATCATTCGTCAATGCAAGATACAAGTTTGAAACATTAAAAAAACCGCTCTGTTTTGCAGAGCGGTTTTAGTTTAAGCAGATCTTTTCAGACCATCTATTCAATCACTTCTATGGGTTTATTGTATTTAGCTTTATTAAAAACAAAGGTACTTTCGGGTATGCTGGCGTTGGTATTTATATTGCTCAGGCTAAATTCAATTGTATTGCTTCCCTTGTCCAAAACCCTGGCCTTTGTTATCATCATTTTAGCCTTGTTCACAAAAATATTTATTCTTTGAAAGTTCTTTCGTTTGTCGTTCGGTACCAGTTGTATTTCATAATACGATCCTGCCGATGATACCAACTTATAACTAAAGTCTTCGTCATAGAAATTCGTCAACAATTTTTGTGGTGTCAATGCCTGTTCGTCAGCATCTGCAGCAGTCACCATTACTTCATCTTTTCCGTTGTAGTTCCAGGTTTTGTCGCCGTTGCTAAATATCTCCATTGCTCCCTGGTGAATATAGTACTGGTTGCCCTTTATCACAATCTTCCCAGTGCCGGTCTGGTTCACTTTGCCGGCGCGGCTTTTCGAAACCAGGTTAAAAGTTCCGGTAATGCCCTTATAACTTTTCAATTTGGCGCTTACATTGTCCAAAATTTTTTTAGCTGCTGCATCTTGTGCCTGTGTTCCCAAACCTGTCAGCAAGCCTACAGCTATAAACAAATAATATATTTTTTTCATCTTTTCTATTTTCGTGTGCAATATTAGTATTTTCAGACCTGGCGTTACCCGTTATGTTTAATGAGTTTTTGTTAAAAACAAGGTCCGATGTCCGGGCATTATGGGAAATTTTTTTTCAGATCTTTTGTGTTTTGTCCCGGCTTTTTATCTTTTTTCGCCATCGTTGTGTCACTCTCTTGTACGGCATATTCACTATGCGGCGCTTATTAAAAACGCCTTGGAGTTATTCTTTATTTTCAACAACAGTAGCTTTACCAGTAAAGTTTACAACATACACTTATGCCAATAAAACAAAAAGCACGAAGTATTTTTAGCTTGTGTACTTTATTTAGTGCACTTCATTTTACGTCATATTCACAGCCGTTGTCCACTGCGCCTGTCCGGTTAGCGGTAGCGGGCATTACCCATGGTCACGTGCCCTGGATATTGTCGCGCAAAGCGCTGGGCGATGTTGTGCTGGTCGGCATATATGAAAAAGATACAGCCCTGGCTGCCCGGTACGCTACCACCTATAACCTTAGTAAAGAGTTGTTTTATTCAGATCTCGCCCACATGCTCAACGTTGTAAAACCGGAAGCAGTGGTTGGTTTTGGTTCTGTGTATGACCACATGGCAGTAGTAGAAGCGTGTGCGCCGCGTGGCATTCACGTGATGGTCGAAAAGCCTCTGGCCACCAATAATGCACATGCCAGACGCATGCAGCAATTGGCTAACAAATACCATATCTACCTGCTTACCAATTATGAAACCTCCTGGTATGCTTCCACCAAAAAGACCTTCAGCCTGGTGCGTGACAGCAATTATGTCGGCACTGTTCGCAAAGTTGTATTTCACCATGGTCACCAGGGACCAAAGGAGATAGGAGTTAACAAAGAGTTCTTCAACTGGCTGACCGATCCCATTCAAAATGGCGGCGGTGCCATTATAGACTTTGGCTGCTATGGAGCCAACATAATGACCTGGTTAATGGGTGAAGAAGACCCGGTTTCTGTAACAGCAGTTACCCAACATTTTAAACCAAAAATTTACCCTAAAGTGGATGATGAAGCGACCATTATCGTTTCTTATCCTTCCGCTCAATGCATTATACAGGCTTCCTGGAACTGGCCTTTTGGCCGCAAAGACATGGAAGTATATGGAGACTCCGGCTATGTGATAGCTTTAGATGCCAACAACCTGCGCCTGCGCAACAACAATGTAAAATCAGAACAAAACTTACTGGTAAATGCAAAGGAGATGGGTGTTTACACCGATCCTTTTTCCTACTTCGCTGATGTGATCCGTGGAAGGATCAAAGTACCTGAAAATGGTCTCTACTCTCTGCATAACAATGTGCGGGCAGTGCGTATTTTAGATGCAGCCCGCGAGTTCGCAAAAACAGGTAAAACAGTGTATTTGAAAAAGCAATAAAAATTTTAATCTCCGGTTCTGTATTAATAATAGTAAACACATTCTCTTTAAAAACCTGTGCAGCACTAACTGTACAAAGATGCTGCCGCCGCAAGCATAATAGCACCTTACTTGCCCGGTCTGTCACCCAATTAACTACATTACCACCAGGCTTTCCCGCGACAAAAAGACTTTCCGGTACTGCGATGGTGTCATTCTTTTTACTTTTAAAAATTGCTTATTGAAATTTGCCAGTGTATTAAAACCGCTTTCATAGCAGACGCTCTCCACCGTTGCGGGAGAATTGGTGATCAGTTTGCAGGCATAGCCAATGCGCACTTCATTTAAAAAATCAATGTATTTTTTCCGCGTACTTTTTTTAAAGTAACTGCAAAATGCCGGCACACTCATGGCGGCTATCTCTGCAACCGTTGCCAATTGTACCGGTTCCTGAAAATTTTCCATTGTGTACTGAAAAATACGATCTATGCGCTCCCGCATTTTATTGTTCACTTGTTTTACTTCCTGCGTTGAGAGTACCGAAAATTCCTGTTTCATTGCCATAATTTCCAGGCACTCACACAAGGTGATGATGCGTTTAAACCCTCTCTGCTCTTCCAGCCCATTGATCATTGTTTTTAGCTCTTCACGGCTTGCACCGGCAATGCGTAAACCCTGTAGTGAAGTTGTTAGGAGGCGCTGTATTTCTTTACTCTCCGGCAGGTGCAGAAATTCCTTTCCCCAAAAATCTTCCCGAAAGTGGACAACTACTGCACTGGTGACGAGATTATCACTTTTTTTAAAGGTGTGCGGCAGGTTTGCACCCAGGAAGAAAATGTCGCCCGGTTCAAAACCGCCAACATAATTGCCAATAAAGCCAAGACCAGCACCTTCTTTAAAAAGTATAAGTTCATATTCTATATGCTGATGCCACGGCACCTCAAAGTTGGGAGTACGGTGTGTTCGCGCTACAAACGATGTATCGTCAGCCAGCGGTAAATGTTCAACAAACGGTTTCATGAATAATATTAAGGTGATTGTAAAGCAAAATATTCCTTTTTTATTAAAATAGTTTAGGTTTTCTATAAAAAAGTGGTTGTTAAAAGGAATTATAACATCTAATTTCGTCCCCGTTGTGATCGAGTAAGCTTGCCATCTTCCAGTAGAAATCTACGCTTACCCCGAGAGCACTTCCTGTAGTTTCACCAACTCAATTTACATTATGCTATTACTCGGTATCGATGTAGGCACATCTTCCATTAAAGTTTCTGTAGTAGACTCTGCAAACCGGAGTATGCAAAGCATCTGCTCAGTATCCCGACGTAGAAAGCGAGATCAAATCGCTGCACCCGGGTTGGGCTGAGCAATCGCCCGAAATGTGGTGGCAGCAGGTGCAGCAGGCTATTCTGCGCGTAGGCACAACTGACGCCACATTGCTAAAAAATGTCGGCGCAATTGGCATCGCCTACCAGATGCACGGTTTGGTAGTAGTAGACAAAGATCAGAATGTGTTACGTGACTTAATTATCTGGTGCGACAGCCGCGCAGTGCCTTTTGGCAATCAGGCGTTTGCCGCCATTGGTGAAGAAAGATCACTCTCGCATTTACTCAATTCACCCGGCAATTTTACAGCAGCCAAACTAGCCTGGGTACAACAGAACGAACCGGAAATATTTGCGTCGATAGATAAGATCATGTTACCCGGCGACTTTATTGCTATGAAGCTGACCGGCAACATCACCACCAGTTCTTCAGCCTTATCCGAAGGTGTGTTTTGGGACTTTCAGCAAGAAGGTCTTTCTGCTGATGTAATGGAGCATTTTCGCTTCGACAAGTCATTGATACCAACCATACAACCTGTATTTGCCAGCCAGGGAAACCTGAAAGCCGACATCGCCGAAAAGCTGGGCTTGCAAAAAGGCATTCCGGTTACCTATAAAGCGGGCGACCAACCCAATAATGCCCTCTCGCTCAACGTGCTAAAACCAGGTGAAGTAGCCGCCACCGCCGGTACTTCAGGTGTCATCTATGGGGTGAGTGATTATCTTACTTACGACAAACAATCGCGCATCAATACGTTTGCGCACGTCAACCATACCGGTTACGATAAGCGCCTGGGTATGCTGCTTTGCATCAACGGTACAGGCATACTAAACCGTTGGGTACGCGACAACCTGGCGCCCGATATGACTTACAAGCAAATCGATAACGCCGCAGCCAGTGTCTCTCCCGGCAGCAATGGTCTGGTGGTATTGCCTTTTGGCAATGGCGCTGAGCGCATGCTGAACAATAAGATTGTAGGTGCTCATTTCCAGCACATTGATCTCAATGTGCACACCCGTACGCATATGTTTAGGGCAGCGCAGGAAGGAATAGCCTTTGCATTTCGCTATGGTCTCGACATTATGCGCGAAAATAATATGCATCCCTCCGTTATCAGAGCCGGTAAAGCCAACATGTTTTACAGCCCTGTATTTACTGAGGCATTTGTAAATGTTACCGGGGTACCTGTTGAATTGTATGCAACTGATGGTAGTGTAGGTGCAGCAATTGGCGCAGGCATTGGCGCTGGCGCTTTTAGCAGCGAGCAGGAGGCATTCAGTAATATGAAACCGTTGCAATTAATAGAGCCCACTATTGCCCCCCGCTACGATGAGCTTTACAAAACATGGTTGAATGTGTTGCATACGCATATCGATAGCTAGTTTTTGCCGCAAAGTAGTGTGTGGGCCAGGGCACTGGTTCTTTTCTGCTACATTGTTGCGTCGCACTCTTGTACTGTTTTTTATCTACGGGGCAGTACCTGTTTTACAATAGTAAAACCGCCACAATAAACTAGAATTTTATAAATAAGATGTGTAGAAAATAATACCTGTTAATGACAAGTTTAAAATATAATTTACCAGCTAACTTATAATTATTAGTTGCCACAAGCAGAAGCACAAGTTTCTGCAAATGAATGTAAACCGCAGGGTAGGACGGTATAGATTTTATAGGGAAATATTTGTCTGAGGGGCTGAGGGTGTAAAGCGAAAACAATGCTCTGAAAATGGATCGAAGACTAACGGGGGTTATGTCGGGGGTCCGGAAAAAATTCAGTATTGCCTGGCTGAACACCCTTACCCAAAGACGTCTTTTTCTCTCCGCTTTAAAGTGATGATCTTTCCTTCCTCACAACCTGTTTTTGCAAAGCGATTACCTGTTATACTTTTCTCGTCCAATCAGGGCTTTGCCGCTGAACGGAGCGTCGCAACGGACGCAACAACAATGATCTCAAAGCATGGTTCATAATTTCTCTAACATAAAAAAACAAATTGCTATGTCAGTTTTAACTGGTGAAAAGGAGTTTTTTAAAGGTATCGGTCAAATAAAATATGAAGGTCCGGAAAGCGACAACCCAATGGCGTTTCGCTGGTATGATGAAAACAAAATGATTGCCGGAAAACCATGAAAGACCACCTGAAGTTTTGCATGTGCTTACTGGCATTCGTTCTCAATGATGGCTCCGATCCTTTTGGCCGGTACGCATCGTTTCCGTGGAATGAAAAGCAGGATGCAGTGGAAAGAGCAAAAGACAAAATGGATGCAGCTTTTGAGTTTATTACCAAGACTGGGCTGTACCGTACTATTGTTTTCACGATGTGGATGTGGTGGACTATACCAATGATGTAGAAGACAACGAACGCCGCCTGCAGGCTATGGTGGACTATGCCAAAGAAAAGCAAGCAGAAAGCGGTGTAAAATTGCTGTGGGGCACAGCCAATGTGTTCTCCCACCGCGTTATATGAACGGTGCTTCTACCAATCCCGACTTTCATGTGCTGGCGCATGCCGGGGCACAGGTAAAGGCAGCATTGGATGCTACCATAGCACTGGGCGGTGAAAACTATGTATTCTGGGGCGGCAGGGAAGGATATATGACCCTGCTGAATACCAATATGAAGCGCGAACAGGAACACTTGGCCAAGTTTCTGCACACAGCAAAAGACTATGCCCGCAAGCAAGGCTTTAAAGGCACTTTCTTTATAGAGCCTAAGCCTATGGAGCCTACCAAGCACCAGTACGACTACGATGCGGCAACCGTGATCGGCTTTTTGCGTCAATATGGATTTGCAGGAGATTTTAAGATCAACCTGGAAGTAAACCATGCCACACTTGCCGGGCATACATTTCCAGCACGAAATGCAGGTGGCAGCCGATGCGGGCATGCTGGGCTCCATGGATGCCAACCGCGGCGACTACCAAAACGGCTGGGATACCGACCAGTTTCCCAACAACATCGAATGAACTGACGGAAGCCATGCTCATCGTATTGGAAGCAGGCGGCTTGCAGGGTGGAGGTATAAATTTTGATGCCAAGATCCGCCGTAACTCTACCGATCCTGCTGACCTGTTTTATGCGTCATATAGGCGGTATGGATGTGTTTGCCAGAGCACTGATCACTGCCGATAAGATCCTGCAACAAATCTGAATATAAGAAGATAAGGACCGACCGCTATGCGTCATTCGATAGCGGCAAAGGGGCGGAGTTTGAGCAAGGCAAGCTTACACTTGAAGACTTGCGTAATTATGCTATTGAACAAGGCGAACCGGCGCAAAAAAGTGGTCGCCAGGAATACCTGGAAAACATCATCAATCGGTACTAGCAGAATATTAATGATTTATTAGGTAAGATAACAGGCAAAGCGGCTTTCCTTTGTTTGTTATCTTACTTGTCGTTTAGGTCACTACCATCAGCAGAATATATGCTCGTATAGGCAGGCTGTACCATAAAATGTAAAAATAATTTCTTGAGATGAGCAAAAATTCGATCTTTTTCCTTAGTATTTTATTGTTTTCTATTAGTATCAATTCGCGGGCTCAGTCAACAGCGCGAACGAAAATTGATTTTGATAACAACTGGAAGTTTATTTTGGACAGTGCAGGCAACTATGCACAGGCTGATGTAGATGAAAGCAGTTGGCGCACACTCAACTTGCCACACGACTGGAGTATAGAAGGCGAATTTAGCAAAGACAACCCGGCGACCGCAGGTGGCGGAGCCCTGCCGGGCGGTATAGGTTGGTACCGTAAAACTTTTACGGTTCCTGCTTCTTCAAAAAACAAAAGTGTTTATATAGATTTCGATGGTGTGTACCGCAATAGCGAAGTGTTCATCAATGGTCACTCACTGGGTGTGAGACCCAATGGTTATATTTCTTTTGAATACGACCTCACCCCTTACCTTAACTATGGCAGTGAGCCTAATGTAATAGCAGTAAAAGTTGACAACTTGCGGCAGCCCAATTCGCGCTGGTACAGCGGCTCGGGTATCTATCGCAATGTATGGCTCACTACTACCAACAAGGTGCATGTGGACAAATGGGGCACCTTTATTACCACACCTAAAGTATCAGAAGACCTGGCTACTGTAAGCATAGTGACCAACGTGCGCAACGAGTATCCGGAGAACAAGACCATCACCCTACGCACCATTATACAGGATGCAAATGGCAAACAGGTTGGCATGTTTTCCTCACGCGAAGAAATTGTAAGCGATCAAACGCTCATCAACAATTTATCCGTTCCTGTAAAACACACAGTTGTTGTTGCCAAGCCTAAACTTTGGTCAACTGACAAACCTTACTTATACAAAGCCATTACCAAAGTTGTTGCTGATGGAAAACTGGTGGATATATACGAGACAAAATTTGGTATCCGGTATTTTTCTTTCAACTCTAAAGAAGGCTTTTTTCTCAACGGTGAGCCAATGAAGATATTGGGCGTTTGCAATCACCACGACCTGGGTGCGTTGGGTGCTGCTATCAACACACGCGCATTACAACGTCAGCTCGAGATACTCAAAAATATGGGTTGCAATGGTATCCGCACCTCCCACAATCCACCCGCACCTGAGCTGCTTGATCTGGCAGATAAAATGGGATTTATAGTAATGGATGAAGCGTTCGATATGTGGGCCAAACAAAAGAGTCCATATGACTATCATCTCTATTGGAAAGATTGGCACCAAAAAGACCTGGAAGACCAGATCCTGCGCGACCGTAACCACCCCTCCGTTTTCATCTGGAGTGTGGGCAACGAAATACCTGAGCAGGGTGGCGATCCGCAAAAAGGCGATACCTCCGGCAGAGTAATAGCCCGCGAACTGGTCAACATCGTAAAAGCTCTCGATACTACCCGCGAGATCAGTACTGCCAACGATCGTCCCGACCAATACAACAACGTCATTGGTTCCGGCGCTTTCGATCTCATCGGTTACAACTATCACCATTGGTTGTGGGATTCATTTCCTACCGCCTTTCCAGGCAAAAAAATGATCGTTACCGAAAGTACATCTGCCCTGGAGACCCGTGGCTTTTACGACAAATATCCTTACGACTCCATTCGCCGTTGGCCAAAACGTTGGGACATTCCTTTTGAAAATCCTGATCACAGCTATACAGTTTCTGCGTATGACAATGTTAGTACGCCATGGGGCTCTACGCACGAAGAAAGTGTAAAAGCACTGTTGAAATATGACTTCATCTCGGGCATGTTCATCTGGACCGGCTTCGACTATCTTGGCGAGCCCACGCCCTATAGTTGGCCCGCACGCAGCTCTTACTTTGGCATCATCGATCTTGCCGGTTTTCCCAAAGATGTGTACTACATGTACCAGAGCACCTTCACCGATAAACCAGTATTGCACATTTTGCCGCACTGGAACTGGCAGCGCGGCGATACCATAGATGTGATTGCTTACTACAACAATGCCGATGAAACAGAGCTTTATCTCAACGGGCAATCGCAGGGCACAAGGAAAAAAATTGGTGAAGACCTGCATGTGCGCTGGAAGGTACCTTATGCACCCGGAACCCTGCGCGCCGTCTCCCGCAAAAATGGCAAGACCGTGCTGACCACCGAAGTTAAAACCGCCGGTGCACCAGCCAAAATCATATTGACGGCAGACCGTAGCAGTATAAAGGCCGACGGCAAGGACCTCTCCTTCATTACCGCGACTTTAGTAGATGAGAACGGGGTAATGGTACCCGACGCTGGCAACCTCATAAAGTTTTCGGTCAACGGTCCCGGATTTATAGCCGGTGTAGACAGTGGCGACCCAACCAGTCACGAGCCGTTCAGGAGCAACCAGCACACAGCTCTCAATGGTTTGGCGCTGGCGATCATTCAGTCAAATGACAAGAGTGGAACCATCACAATTAAAGCTTCCGCCGATGGACTAAAGGAGGGTACAGTTATCATCAGGGCGAGGTAAAAGATGGATACTAAACTGGTGTGAAAACAGCCGGTTTTTGGTTGCCGGCGATGGGTCTGCATTGGAGACATCGTTGCGACAGTCTACCCCGCCCTAGTGCGGGGCTCCGTTCATCCGCATTGCCTTGATTAACCATTAGCAATATGTGGTAAAGACATAACATAGCAGATATATTCTATTTCGGTGCGCTGCACCTCCATGATTTCCGGGGTTATAATTTGCTACAAATATGCCGGTGCTCTGCACCGTAAAGCCAACTCGAATTTTTTAATGAGGTAGAGGTGCAGCGCACCGCCATATTTGTAGAATAACCATCAGGTTTTTGACATATAAGGTGCAGCGCACCGTGAAATGTGTAGGAATTGAGTAGATCGATGAATTTTATATTTCGGTGCGCTGCACCTCCATTATTTCCGGGGTTATAATTTGCTACAAATATGCCGGTGCTCTGCACCGTAAAGCCATCTTAATTTTTTTAATGAGGTAGAGGTGCAGCGCACCGCAATATTTGTAGAATAACCGTCAGGTTTTTGACATATAAGGTGCAGCGCACCGTGAAATGTGTAGAAATTGAATAGATCGATTAATTATATATTTCGGTGCGCTGCACCTCCATGATTTCCGGGGTTATAATTTGCTACTGATCAGGTGCAGCGTACCGCTGATATTTGTAGAATAACCATCAGGTTTTTGACATATCAGGTGCAGCGCACCGTGCCATATGTAGAAATTGAATAGATCTATGAATTATATATTTCGGTGCGTTGCTCCTCCATGATTTCCCGGGTATAATTTGCTACAAATATGCCGGTGGTCTGCACCGTAAAAGCTACCTTAATATTTTTTAATGAGGTAGAGGTGCAGCGCACCGCAATATTTGTAGAAGTATTGAAGCTGGTTGCAAGCTACCAGGTGCAGCGCACCGCAATATTTGTAGAATAACCATCAGGTTTTTGACATATAAGGTGCAGCGCACCGTGAAATGTGTAGAAATTGAATAGACCGAAGAACTATATATTTCGGTGCGCTGCACCTCCATGATTTCCGGGGTTATGATTTGCTACAAATATGCCGGTGCTCTGCACCGTAAATCCACTCGATTTTTTTAATGAGGTAGAGGTGCAGCGCACCGCAATATATGTAGAAGTATTGAAGCTGGTTGCAAGCTACCAGGTGCAGCGCACCGCCATATTTGTAGAATAACCATCAGGTTTTTGACATATCAGGTGCAGCGCACCGTGAAATGTGTAGAAATTGAGTAGATCGATGAATTTTATATTTCGGTGCGCTGCACCTCCATGATTTCCGGGGTTATAATTTGCTACAAATATGCCGGTGCTCTGCACCGGGTAGCAGCAAGGTTATTAAGCCATTTAGATCAGGTGCAGCGCACCGTGCCATGTGTAGGAATTGAGTAGATCGATGAATTATATATCTCGGTGCGCTGCACCTCCATGATTTCCGGGGTTATAATTTGCTACAAATATGCCGGTGCTCTGCACCGTAAAGCCAACTCAATTTTTTTAATGAGGTAGAGGTGCAGCGCACCGTTTGTAGAAGTATTGAAGCTGGTTGCAAGCTACCAGGTGCAGCGCACCGCTAATATTTGTAGAATAACCATCAGGTTTTTGACATATAAGGTGCAGCGCACCGTGATATGTGTAGGAATTGAGTAGATCGATGAATTTTATATTTCGGTGCGCTGCACCTCCATAATTTCCGGGGTTATATTGTACAAATATGCCGGTGCTCTGCACCGTAAAGCCATCTTAATTTTTTTAATGAGGTAGAGGTGCAGCGCACCGCTAATATTTGTAGAATAACCATCAGGTTTTTGACATATAAGGTGCAGCGCACCGTGACATATGTAGAAATTGAGTAGATCGATGATTTATATATTTCGGTGCGCTGCACCTCCATGATTTCCGGGGTTATGATTTGCCTACAAATATGCCGGTGCTCTGCACCGTAAAGCCATCTTAATTTTTTTAATGAGGTAGAGGTGCAGCGCACCGCAATATTTGTAGAAGTATTGAAGCTGGTTGCAAGCTACCAGGTGCAGCGCACCGAAATATCTACCAAACAAAAACGCAAGAATAAAAACATCAAAATACATTCCATTTACATTTTTTTTCATTCCCTTAAAACCAATTTTTTCTTACAATATGAAACGTACATCGCTTGCTAAAACCATTTGCCGCAATGTGGTTATGAGTGGTATCATCGCTCTTTGCCTGGCACCTTTTACCCCAGCTTCGGCAAAGGTCATCTCTTACACATTCGATCCTGATGGGGTTACCTTTTCGCTTGACAAAGGCATAATGCGCGTGGGTGTTTGTTCGCCTGTTATCATCCGTGTGCAGTACACCATTTTCGACGAACTGCCCGGCAAAAAATCGCTGGTTGTGGTTAACGATTGGAAGGAGCCGGCCCCGTTCAAAATACTGGAAACTCCGGCGCAATACATCATCACCACCGGCAAATTAAAGGTGAAAGTGAACAAGGCAAACAATGCCGTCACCTATACCGATCTGCAAGACCAGGTGATACTGGCTGAAGACAACGCCAACAAGTTGATGGAGAAGGCAACAATAGCAGGGATTGATACCTATAACTGCACCACAGCCTTTGCCTCCCCGAAAGACGAAGCCTTATTTGGTCTGGGTTGTCACCCACTTGATTCTTTGTCTATCAACTACAAAGGGCGCAACCAGGATCTTGCTATCCGCTACCTTACAGGCGCCATACCTGTTTTGTTGTCTACCAAAGGTTATGGTTTGCTGTGGGACAATTACTCAGCATCGAATTTCTATGGTGCGGAAGAGAACAACACAAAATACCGGTACGTATCTGAAAGCGGCGACCAGGTAGACTACTACTTTTTCTACGGACCCGAGTTTGACCAGATAATTGCAGATTACCGCATTACCACGGGCAAAGCACCTATGTTCCCCAAATGGGCTTTTGGTTTGTTTCAATCAGAGGACCGGTACAAGACACAGCAGGAGGTGCTTACCGTAAAAGACAATTACCGCAACAATCACATTCCGGTAGATGTGATCGTGCAGGACTGGTATTATTGGGATCCCTTACCCATTGGCTCACACATCATGAACCCTGTTCGCTATCCCGATCCGAAGTCGATGGTTGATGAATTGCACAAGGCAAACATTCATGCAATGATCTCCATTTGGCCGGTCTTCGGTTCAGGCACCCCCAACTTCGAAGCACTAAAAAGCATGGGCGGTCTTACCAGTATAACCTGGGACAACGTGGTTACGCACACCTTCGATACCTATTACGATGCACATAATCCCAAAGCCCGCGAGATGTATTGGGCGCAGGCACGCGACAGCCTGGTGAAACGCTACGGTTGGGATGCCTGGTGGATAGACCAGTGCGAACCGGATAATGGCGCACTGCTCGATGAAAGAAGAAAAGCTGTTTTCTATACAGGCAAAGGCATTGACTATTTCAACACCTATTCCCTTGCCCATACCATAGGTATCAACAAAGGTTGGCGCCGCGATATCCCCGGCAAGCGTGCTTTCTTTTTGGCACGCCAGGCATTTGCCGGTCAACAACGCAATGGCACTACCCTGTGGTCGTCAGACATTACCTGCACCTGGGATGCTTACAGAATACAGGTGCCGCAAGGCATTAATGCCTGCACATCGGGTCTGCCTTACTGGACAAGCGACATTGGTGGTTACCACTTTCACTGGTCCGCGCCCGATTGGTCAAAACCCGAGAACCGTGAGCTGTTTACCCGCTGGTTTCAGTTCGGTACTTTCTGCCCCATTTTCCGCATACATGGCAAGGGTGAACGAGCTTTGTACTCCAGCAATTGGGACGACAAAACAAAGCAGATACTGCTGCACTTTGATAACCTGCGCTACCGCCTGCTTCCTTACATTTACTCGCTTGCCGGCAAGGCAACCATCGACGACTATACCATCATGCGCTCACTGGCTTTCGACAACAGAAACGACCCGGCAGTCTATAACCTGAAAGACCAATACATGTATGGTCCTGCGTTTTTGGTAAACCCCGTTACCGAGCAATTGTACACAGGCACCGATGCTACAAAAAACAAAACCACCCGCACCGTGTACCTGCCCAAAGCCGGTACGTGGTACGACTTCTGGACCGGTAAAAAATTGCGGGGCGGACAAACACTTAACGCTGCAGCGCCCATAGATATTTTGCCGCTGTATGTAAAGGCAGGTTCCATTGTTCCCATGGGTCCTTTTTTGCAATACGCAACCGAGAAGCCTGCTGACAATATTGAGCTGCGCATCTATCCCGGAGCTAACGGAGAGTTTACGATGTATGAAGATGAAGGTGATAATTACAACTACGAAAATGGTGAGTATGCCACCTTTAAACTCAGTTGGAATGACAAGCAAAAGGAGCTGACCATTTCCGATACCAAAGGACGTTTTCCCGGTATGCTGAAACACCATACGTTCAATGTAGTGCTGGTAAAAGAAGGTCGCGGTACAGATGTGGAGGAAACAAAATCTTTTGACAAAGTAGTGGAGTATGATGGCAAAATGATAGAAGTAAAACTGTAATAAGGAAGTAAAAACAACAGCCACTGTTAGCTGCACATTGATAAATTGTACAAGAGTGCGACGCAACGGCCGGTGCTATTAAATACAAATGCCGGGTACCAAAAAATGTTTTTTTTGTACCCGGCATTTTTTTCAGAACTAAACATCCTTGCGTCGCACTCTTGTACTTTCTGATCAGTATGAAGCGACGGAGAATAGATCGAGGTCTACTAATAATGTCCGCGAATATGAGGTTTAATTTCGTTGTCGTATAGCGAGCGCAATTGCTTGTGTACCTCAGGTGAAACAGGGGGCAGGTCAGATGCGCCCACATTGCTGTCCACCTGCGACACTTTTGAGGCGCCGGGGATAACGGTGGTCACGTGCGGATGATCGAGTATCCAGCGGATGGCGAGTTGTGCAAGGTTTCCATCAGGTAGAAGTTTTTCCATTTTGCCGGTAAGAGCAAGACCGCGCGAAAACTCGATACCCGAGAAGGTTTCGCCCGCATTGAAGGCATCACCATTTGCATTGAAATTGCGGTGGTCGTTTTCAGCGAAGTGGGTGTTCTCATTGAACTTGCCGGTCAGCAAACCACTGGCAAGCGGCACCCGTACTATAATGGCTACATTTTGCTCGTGGGCCTTGGCAAATACCTCGTCTGCCACGTGCTGCCTAAACAGGTTAAAGATGATCTGTAGCGAGGCAAGACCCTCCTGCTGCAGGCAGATCAAAGCCTCTTCGCTGGTCTCTACGCTTACGCCCCAATGTTTTATCAGCCCTTCCTGTTGCAGTTTTCTGTAGTGGTCAAAGACGTCGCCTTTTTGCAGTTCCTCTGTAGGTATGCAGTGCAGTTGCTCAGCAAACAGTTGCGATAGTCCCAGGTTCTTCAGCGAGCTTTCCATTTGCCGGCGCATGCCATCGTAGGTAAAGTTTTGCGGCCAGCCGTTTTCACCATCGCTGCGTCGCCCCAGTTTTGTAGCTACGTGTATTTCTTTGTCTGTAGTCTGCAAAAAGCGCCCGATGATCTGTTCGCTTACGCCCATGCCATATACATCTGCCGTGTCAATAAAATTGCCGCCTGCATCTACAAACTTTTGCAATATGGCAAAAGCATCTTCTTCGTTTACCTTTCCCCAGTCTGCGCTGCCCAATTGCCATGTACCAAGACCTACTTCCGATATATTTGTACCTCTGAACGAACGGTATTGCATATTTAAAATATTTTAAAAAATGAGTATAATGAAGCATCAACAATTGTACCCCCGCACCATGCTGCAACATTGGCAAACGAAGAAGGTTGCGGCTGCAAATAAACAAAGCCGATTGGGTAGTAAGCCCTCGCCAGGCGCAGTTATCTATCTGTTTTTGTTCCTGGTACTATTGTCCAATTTTGCCAACGGTCAAACTGTTTCGGATCGCATTAAGATCAATCAACTGGGCTACTATCCAATGGCGCCAAAAATGGCAATTGTGACCGGCAGCACCGATGCTGAGCTATTTTTCATTACTTCCACCAACCTGCGCGATACGGTTTTCAGCGGCACTTTAAGCGGTGAGATGCAGTCGCAAAACTCATCAACCAAAACAAAGCAGGCCGATTTTTCGCGGCTAACAAAAAGAGGCACCTATGTAGTTTTAGTGCCCGGTGTAGGTCACTCTTATGTTTTTGAAATTTCGGATAATGCCAACCGCCAGGCAGCCGTAGCAGCTATCAAGGGTTACTATTACCAGCGCGCTTCTATGCCGCTGGCAGAAAAGTATGCAGGCAAATGGCACCGGTCTGCGGGGCATCCCGATACAGCAGTGGTCATTCATCCCTCTGCGGCAGGCGACGGAAGACCTGCAGGAACCATTATTTCAACGCCCGGTGGCTGGTACGATGCCGGTGATTATAATAAGTACGTGGTCAATTCAGGTATCAGCATGGGCACCATGTTATCAGCCTATGAAGATTTTACATCTTACTTCAATACGCTGCAAACGAACATACCCGAGAGCAATGATGCGGTGCCTGATCTGCTGAATGAACTGATCTATAACCTGCGCTGGATGCTGTCTATGCAAGATCCTAACGACGGTGGCGTGTATAACAAATGCACCAATGCATCCTTCGACGGAATGGTTATGCCGGGCGTAACAACCGCACCAAGATATGTGGTGCAAAAAGGTACTGCCGCTACCCTTGACCTCGCCGCCGTGGCAGCACAGGCAGCACGCATACTGCAAAAATTTCCGCAGACAAAAGCACTGGCAGACAGTTGCCTTAAAGCGGCGCTGCATGCATGGTCGTGGTCACTTGCCAACCCCGCTATGGAGTACAACCAGGAGGCGATCAATAAAAATTTTGAGCCTAAGATAACAACCGGCGGCTACGGCGACCGCACCTTTACCGATGAATGGGCATGGGCTGCAGCCGAGCTTTTTGTGACCACCAAAGCCAAAAAATACTATGATGAATACCTAAAGCAAACTAAAGAATTGCTGTCGCTGCCGTCGTGGAGCAATGTGGAAATGTTAGCACACTATACCCTGCTGCGTTTTCAAAAACAACTTCCTGCTTTTACGCATGCACAAACCACAACATTGCAACAAAAAATAACAGCACTGGCAGATCAGTTTATATCGCATGTTGCCGACAACGCATTTCATACAGTGATGGGGCAAACACGCAACGACTTTAACTGGGGCAGCAACTCCAATGCAGCTAACCAGGGCATTGTGTTGATCAATGCATATCTCCTTACAAAAAACAAAAAGTATCTTGATTATGCATTGACCAACATCGACTATATGCTGGGGAGAAATGCAACCGGTTATTGTTTCTTATCGGGTGTTGGCAGCAAGTCCATCATGCATCCGCATCACAGGCAGTCTGTGTCAGACGGGGTTACTGACCCTGTGCCGGGACTATTGTCCGGCGGACCAAACCCAGGCAAGCAAGACCATTGTCAATATGATTTTTCAGAACCGGAAACTACTTTCTCCGATGCTGATTGCTCGTATGCATCCAATGAAATCGCAATCAACTGGAACGCACCATTTGTGTATCTGTCCAATGCTATAGAAGCTTTACAATACACTGCAGGTTATAGCAGGCGAAAATGAAGGTACTAGTCACTGCTAATAAAAAAGGGCTGTTTCATTTCAATGAAACAGCCCTTTTTCTAATAGCATCTTTTATTGTCCTGCTGCCAGCGAATAAGATTTTTTTCCTTCCCACATATTCAACAGTTCAGTAGAGCAGATCTTAAAATCCTGTGCAAGATGGCGATATAGTTCTATAATGTCGGTCTGGGTTACCGGCACTTCACCTACACTCTCAAAACGGCAGGCATAGGTATTTACCAGGTTGGTAAACATGCTGCCCTTGGGCCAAACCTGCGTACCCCTGTTGCTGATAGTTACTAATTTAAACAGGTCGAGTGTATGTCGCAGGCATTTTTCGGCTATGATCGCCGGCTGTTCATTGCTTTCAATGAACATGTCAACACCTATAATGGATTCTGTAATGTTTTCCTGGTTTTCCAACATGGGGTTTTTATCCAGCTTAAATATAGTTGGGGTCACCGGCTGGTCTTCGAGCATTGTACGCGGGCTAAGTTCAGGTTGTTTTCCAAAATTGCTGATGATAGTATCTGCAAATTCAGTTGTATTTAACGCGGGTTTAGACTTGTCACCAAAATCACCTGTATGGTAGCCTTGCTCCAGCGTATACAACAGCGCGTTTTCAATGGTGGCTGCACTTTGCATGAGACCTACATGTCGCAACAGCGCCAGACCGCTTAGCAACAAAGCCGTTGGGTTAGCAATGTTCTTACCCATGATGTCTGGTGCTGTACCATGCACCGCTTCAAAAATGGAAATGTGGTCGCCTATGTTAGCAGAAGGTGCAAAGCCTAAACCACCTACAAGACCGGCACACAGGTCAGAGACGATATCGCCCTGCAGGTTGGTCAGCACTACCACATCAAACAGGTCGGGTCTTGTTACCAGTTTCATGCACAGATCATCCACTATTATGTCATCGGCTTTCAGCTCGGGATATTCTTTGGCAACCTCGTAAAACGTTTGCAGAAACAAACCATCGGTCAGCTTCATAATGTTTGCCTTATGTCCGCACGAAATGCGGCGGGTGCCTTTTTTCTTCGCCATTTCAAAGGCATATTTTATCACCTGCATACTGCCCGGTTGGGTTATAAAGCGTCGGCTCAGTGCCACATCATGCGTCAGCATATGTTCAATGCCGCCATAGGTGTCCTCAATATTTTCGCGAACTATGGTTATGTCAATCGGAATTCCCGCCTTCGAGAAAACAGTATCTACCCCGTGCAGGGTTTGAAAAACACGCTTGTTGGCATACGTGTTCCAGGTTTTGCGTGCCGTTACATTTACGCTTTTCACGCCCTTACCCTTCGGCGTTTCCATAGGACCTTTAAACAGTATCCCCAGGTTTTCTATGGTCTGCTGTGCCTGTGGCGTCATGCCATTGCTATAGCCTTTATCAAAAACCCACTTTCCCATATCCACAAATTCGTATTCCAGTGGCACCCGGGCAGCTTTAAAAATAGAAAGAACAGCATCCATTATTTCTGGTCCTATACCATCTCCTTTGGCTACAGCAATTTTTGTCATAAGGGGCGTTTTTATATAGTAAATTTTGTGTGCCCAAAGGTAAGTTATGTGCAAACATTTACAGCCGCTGTTTGTAATAGCTTGTTTGTATGTGCCAATTGCCCGGCAGTCATAAATTGCCCAAACAGAAAATTAAACCGGTATTTATAACTGGTTTCAAAGCAGCCCGTAATTGTTATTTTTTGTCCCATCTTTCCTGTTATCGGCTTAAGTCCGCAAGTGTTTTTTATTTATTTTTACTTAAATCTGCTCAATATGATCTCAAAACTTTCTGAAGGAGTTCAAATTAGCGTAGAAACTTTTTATCAGCCCGATTATAGCAACCCGGTCAACAATGAATTTATGTTTGCCTACCGGATCACTATTGAAAACCACAATAGCTTTCCGGTGCAATTGCACCGGCGGCACTGGCATATCTTTGATAGCAATGGAGAGTATCGTGAAGTAGAAGGTGAAGGTGTTGTAGGGCAGCAACCTTTGCTCGAGCCAGGCAAGCAATTTCAATATGTGAGCGGCTGCAACCTAAAGACCGAAATGGGTAAGATGTATGGAAAGTACGTGATGGAAAACCTGAACAATAAAGGAACCTTCGAGGTCAACATTCCTTCATTCGAGATGGTTGTGCCTTATAAGATGAATTGATAATCTTTGATGGCGAATTGGCAATGAACTTTTTCCAGTTATAATGTTTTTTGTTGGCCAAAGCTATAGAACAATTTTTTGGCGGCCGTTGCGTCGCACCCTTGTACTGAATATCTCTTTGGAGCTTTATTTATGGTAACAAAAGCGACAAACATTCCCGCAAACTTTCCTCCCAGTCCTTTAGCTTTATCTCATAGGTTGACTGTATCTTCTCTTTGTTCATAACTGAGTAGCCGGGGCGTTTGGCGGGGGTAGGGTAGCCAGCAGTATCCACCGGTAAAACATTACACGATAGACCGGCAATATCACGGATAGCCACAGCAAAGTCGAACCAGGATATCTCACCTGCATTGGAAAAATGATAAACTCCCGGGTGTATTATTGCTGCTGAAGCTATTTTCATAAGTGCCTCTGCCAGGTCTGCGGCATAGGTTGGTGATCCGAACTGGTCATTAATAACACTGATGCTTTCCCTTTCCCGCATCAGGCGCAACATTGTTTTTACAAAGTTGGCTCCATAGTAACTATACACCCATGAAGTACGCACTATCACAGTAGAGGGAAAGGTCTGTAAGGCTATTTGCTCGCCCTGTAGTTTACTCTCACCATAAAAGTTTACAGGGCATACAGCATGGTCTTCTGTGTAGGGCGAAGTGCCGTTACCGTCAAAAACATAGTCGGTGCTTACCTGTATAAAGCGGGTACTGCTGCGCTTGCAATTTTCTGCCAAAATACCTACGGCAGTTGCATTGATCTTCATTGCCAGGTCTCTTTCCGTTTCTGCTTTATCAACCGCAGTATAAGCAGCGGTATTAATACAGATAACAGGCTTGTATTCTTCAAAGACAGACCGGACCATTTTCCCGTCGGTAATATCCATTTCGGCAACATCAGTAAAATGAAAGTCGAATTCAGTGTAGTTCCCTGCTATTACTTTTAATTCGTTTCCTAACTGGCCATTTTGACCAGTTACCAACACCACCGGTTTGCTCATGAATATGCTATTAAAGGCTAAAGTATTTTCTGCTTGTTATTTTGTTTCTGTAGGCTCCTTTCAGATCGGCTATCAGCGCATGATCTTTCGTAATTGATGCAAAATAATCGTCATCAAAATGTTTGTAGTTAACATGTGGCACACTTACCAAAATAACGTCGTAATCATTATCAAGTTCGGTGATCAATTCTAATCCATATTCTTCTTTTAATTGTTCGCCGCTGGCAAAAGGGTCATGTATAAATACCTGCAAAAAGTAAGATTGCAAGGTCTTAATAACATCCAACACTTTCGAATTGCGAATGTCGCTTACGTTTTCTTTAAACGTAGCGCCCATCACCAAAATCTTTGCTTCCTTTACATTGTTAGAGTTAGCGATAACGTGTTGAATTACTTTTTTGGATACATAGTTGCCCATGTTGTCGTTGATGTAGCGTCCTGACAAAATAACCCGGCTGTTAAATCCCAATTCAGCAGCTTTGTAAGTAAGATAGTAGGGGTCGACACCAATGCAATGTCCCCCCACCAGGCCGGGATAAAATTTCAAAAAATTCCACTTAGTGCCCGCGGCTTCCAGCACCTCGAATGTATTGATACCCATGCGATCAAAAATGATCGACAATTCATTCATCAATGCAATGTTCACATCGCGCTGGGTATTTTCAATGATCTTGGCGGCTTCGGCTACTTTAATGGATGATGCCCGGTGTACGCCTGCTTTTACGATCAGTTCGTACACTTTGGCGATCTCCTCAGCAGCTTCAGCATCGCAGCCCGAGACCACTTTAATTATAGTGGAGAGCGTATGCTCTTTATCACCCGGATTGATGCGCTCAGGCGAGTAGCCGAGTTTGAAATCGTCGCACACCTTAAGACCGCTGATTTGCTCAATGACCGGCAAACAATCTTCTTCGGTACAACCCGGGTAAACAGTTGACTCAAACACTACATAATCGCCCTTTTTTAGCACCTTGCCAATTGTCTCGGATGCTTTTAACACGGGTTGCAGATCGGGCACATTGTGTGGATCGACGGGTGTGGGTACGGCAACAATAAAAAAGTTTGCCTCTTTAAGATCATCGATGGAAGAAGTGAAAAGAATGTCTGTTTTATCGAAACGTTCTTTTTCCATTTCGCCGCTGGGGTCTATACCCGTCTTCATCATTTCTACCCGTGCTGCATTGACATCGAAGCCAATGACCGAAGCTAATTTGGCAAATTCAAGCGCAATTGGCAAACCCACATAGCCAAGACCGATCACCGCGATCTTAGCCTGTTTATTACATATTTGATCGTACATAAATATTGATAGCAGCGAACATTAACGAGGCAATTTTACCGTTAACGTTTTTATTTTATACTGTTTAAGGGTCAATCTATTATTCTATCCAAAAATCTTTTTCTCAACTACTGTTTAAAATCTTCTTTGATAAAAGCTCCATCGTTGCCACGCAGATGAACGGAGCGTCGCAACAATGATCCGTCAGGGATATACTGCCGGTCTCCACAAAGAAAAGGAGTACGGACAGTACACGCCCTGGCGGACAGCCTTGTAAAATATAACAACGGTTTTTTGCATGTTGTTATTATTTTTCATCGAGAAACATAAGCACATGTTTGGTAATGTATTCCAATTGTTGGTCAGTCATTTCGGTGTGTATGGGCAACGAAATGACCCGCTCAGTAAGCCAGTCGGTAACAGGCAAATGGTAGGAACTGCTGCCATAGGCGGCAAACATTTTTTGACGGTGAGCAGGCACAGGATAATAAATCATGGACGGAATTTGGTGGTCGGCAAGCCAGATATTTAGCGCATTTCTGTCAGCGTTGTGCAATGTGATCGTGTACTGATGATACACGTGACTGGTATAAGGAGCAATAAATGGCACAGTGATCTTGGGGTGACCCTGGAAAGCATGGTTGTAATAAGCGGCAACTTGTTGACGAGCTTTATTGTAAGCGTCGAGGTATTGCAACTTCACATCGAGAATGGCTGCCTGTATAGAATTGAGCCGCGAATTGCAACCAACTACATCGTGGTAATACCGTTCTTTCTGCCCGTGGTTAGCGATCATTTTTAGTTTTTCAGCAATTGTTGCATCGTTGGTAAACATAGCACCGCCATCGCCAAAAGCGCCCAGGTTTTTTGATGGATAAAATGAAGTAGCCCCGATGGTTCCTATGGTGCCTGTTTTTTGTTTTGTGCCATCTGAAAAAGTATAGTCGCAGCCGATAGCCTGGGCATTGTCTTCTATTACAGGTAGGTTGTGGCGGGCGGCGATCTGCATGATCTGCTCCATATTGGCTGCCTGACCGTAAAGGTGTACCGGCACTATAGCCTTGGTTTTTGGAGTAATGGCTGCTTCGATGGCCGCGGGATCGATGCAGAAGGTGTCTTTGTCAACATCTGCAAACACAGGTGTCAGGTGAAGCAGGGCTATTACCTCGGTGGTGGCTATATAAGTAAAAGACGGAGTAATGACCTCATCGCCGGGCTGCAGCCCGAGCGCCATCATAGCAATTTGCAGGGCGTCGGTGCCATTGGCGCACGGTACGGTGTGGGCAACCTGCAGATACCGGGTAAGGTGCTCAGCAAATTGTTGCACAGCCTTGCCATTGATGTAGGCGGCACTTTCCAGCACCTGGTCGATACCGGCATCCACCTCGTCTTTTATCTTCTGGTATTGTGTTTTGGTATCCACCATCTGAATCGGCTTCATATAGTAATTTTTTGTAAAAGCCTTCAAAGCTAAGGCAAAACGATTTTACCTGTACCGTTGCAGGTTTAGCTACTGCAGGGGTTACTTTTGTATAAACAACAGAAGACAAGTGGCGAAATTTTTATATGATTTATTTTTGCGCTTATATGTAATATCCATCAGGTTGGTTGCTCCTTTTAATAGTAAAGCGAGACTTTGGTTGAACGGACGTAAAAATATTTTTGCTGCCCTGAGTAAGATATCTTCAACTACGCCTTCCATCTGGTTTCATTGCTCATCGTTGGGCGAGTTTGAACAAGGGCGACCGGTAATGGAAAAACTACGGCTTCATTATCCCGGCTATCAAATCGTTCTCACTTTTTTTTCACCCTCCGGTTATGAGGTAAGAAAAAACTTTACAGGTGCTGATCATGTTTTTTACCTTCCAATGGACAGCGCTGAGAATGCCAACCGTTTTCTTGACCTGGTCCATCCTGCATTAATTGTTTTTATTAAATACGAGTTTTGGTTTTACTACCTGCAGGGTGCGCGCAGGCGACATATTCCTTTGTTGCTGGTTTCGGCATTATTTAGAAAAGGACAGCCATTTTTTAAAAGTTGGGGTCAGCTTCACCGGGAAATGCTTGCCGGGTTTACCCATTTTTTTGTTCAGGACCAGGAGTCGAAAGACCTCTTACACAGTATTGGTATTGAACAGGCGACAATAGCTGGCGATACAAGATATGACCGGGTAATTGAGATTGCTGAACAGTTTAAAAGCCTTTCTTTTTTTGATAGTTTTTGCCGGGGTGCAAATGTAATTGTAGCTGGCAGTACCTGGACAGAAGATGATAAGGAACTGGCTCACTTTGCCAATACCCGAAAAGACCTGAAGTTCATTATAGCACCACACAACATTATACAGGACAGGCTGGATGAATGCCTGCGTTACTATGACCAATCGATACTATATTCTACGGTAAGTGACTCAATCGTTAGTGCCAATTGCAATACAGTAATAATAGATAATATAGGTATGCTGAGCAGCCTCTATCGGTATGCTACTATTTCGTTTGTGGGTGGTGGCTTTGGCGCAGATGGTGTACACAATGTATTGGAGGCCGCCGTGTATGGAAAGCCCGTGGTGTTTGGACCAGAGTACGAAAAGTACATTGAAGCAGATGGACTGATTGAAGCCGGCGGTGCAGTAAGTGTGGAAAATACGTTGGAATTAGAAGAAGCTTTTGTACAACTTTTGAAGCTGGATACTACCTATTATAAAGTTTGTGAGGCTGCCAGAAATTTTGTATTGAACAGGGCAGGCTCAACACAAATGATAGTTGAATTTATTCAGGAAAAGCGTCTTTTAACCAGGTGATCGAAGGTTTTTACAAGGTCAAGTGTAGTATCCCAGCCAAGCTTTACTTTCAGCTCGCGTTGTATCCAATATTCAGCCTCGGGAAAGATGTGAAAGCTATTGATGGTTTTAATTGAGCGCTCGTACATTGTTTCATCGCCGCGAAAAAGCTCTTGTATAAAGCGATGTCGATCGTTGATGCTGATGGCTTTTTTAAGATCGCGAATGGGGGTCTCCTGCAAAATCGAGCCCATCTCGGCAGTGTTATTTTTTAGCTTATCGTTAATGGAAGCACCCTGGCCTTCTTCTACTATTGTCTCGTTCAATTCGTACACTACTTTTTCCTGGTGCGCCAGCGTTGGCACTTCCATCACCGGATCTAAGGGCCAGGGATTGGCTTCATCCTGTGAGGGGAATACATTCATCCATGGTTTCTGTTCTACAAATTGCGGGATTGGCTCAGGCTCAGGCTTTGGCAGAGGTTGGGGAGTTTCAGGTGCAGGTGGTTCGGGATGGGTCTCTGGCTCTGTAACGGGCTGCGGATCGGGCTCTGGTTTAACGACGGGTTTGTAAGCATCGTGTTCTGGTTGGTGCAAATCATTTGCAGCTTTCATTGCTATTATACCCGGCACCATTACAGATATCTTGTTGCCGCTCCCATTACCGTTTTGCGTAGTTTGCGTGGTTTGCTGTAGCAGTAGTTCATTGTGCAGCAATTGTGCTGTTACCAGCATGTTTTGCACATCAGCTTTACCTGCTAGTTGCTCCTGCAATTTGTTTATCAAAACGCCCACTCTTTCCATTGGAAAATATACTTTTGAGGGATTAGTAAGGGAACATGGTAAAATTACTAACTCTTTCCATACAACAACAACAAGTTATATAAAGAATGTTTATTGAGCCGTACATGTCAGGTGAACGCCGCGGATGGATTGAGGTGATCTGTGGAAGTATGTTTAGTGGAAAGACGGAAGAACTGCTGCGAAGATTGCGCAGAGCAAAGATTGCCCACTTAAAAGTAGAGATATTTAAGCCGGCAGTTGATGTTCGCTACGATGAAGTTGCAGTAGTAAGTCACGATGCCAATAGTATCCATTCTACACCCATAGATAACTCGCAAACAATTTTGCTGTTGGCAAATGATGTGGACATAGTAGGCATAGATGAAGCCCAGTTTTTTGATGATGAGATCATACATGTTTGTCAAACACTGGCACTACAGGGCATACGGGTAATTGTTGCAGGGCTCGATATGGATTATAAAGGACGACCTTTTGGGCAGATGCCAAAGTTGCTGGCAGTGGCTGATTTTATAACCAAGCTGCATGCTATTTGTGTTAAGTGTGGTAACCTCGCCAATATATCTTATCGCAAAACCGATGAGGAAGTGCAGGTGTTATTGGGTGAACAGGAAGTGTATGAACCAAGATGTAGAAAATGCTACAATGAAGGTGCGCTGGCTGTTGACTATAATAGCCGCACTGGCAATTGATCTTTTACGCAATGTAGGGTAGCACGTGCACAAAGCTCAATAAAGTACAAATAGTACAAGTGAGTGACACAACTGAAGTATAGCAAAGAACTATGGTTGACAAACAAAAAAAACCTTGATCAAAAAAATTGCAAACTTGTGTTACATACGCAGGGTTAAAGGTTAAATAAATATTGCTTTCATTTTTTTTGAAAGCGTTCATTACGTATTGAAGAGTTTACAAACAATAGCTGCACTTTTTAAGAAAGATATTCTGCTGGAAATTCGCCAGCAATACAGCCTGTACGGCATTTTGCTTTACGTTTCCTCAACCATTTTTGTGTTGTACTTGGCAATGGGGCGCCCCGAAAGTGATGTGTGGAACGGGCTGTATTGGATGATACAATTGTTTGTGTGTGTGAATGCGGTAGCAAAGAGTTTTTTGCAGGAGAACCGCGGGCGTATGTTGTATTATTATTCCATTGCCGGGCCGCGCGATTACATTCTTGCCAAGCTATTGTTCAATGCGCTGCTAATGGCGGCTTTGAGCCTGATGAGTTTGCTGTTATTTGTTTTGCTATTGGGCGATCCTTTGCAACAGCCGTGGCAATTCATTAGCCTGGCAACGCTGGGCGGCGTTAGCCTTGGTATTGTATTTACCTTTTTGGCCGCTATTGCCGCCAGGGCACAACAACAGGCAGCCTTGATGGCTATTCTCGGCTTTCCTATTATTATTCCTCAACTCTTGTTGCTGATGAAAATTGCAAACATTGCTTTTTCATCGGTCATACAGGCAGGGTTAGGACAGATGGTGCTGTTGCTGATCGGTCTCGACGCAATGGTGGTGGTGCTTTCCATTATACTGTTTCCTTTTATTTGGAAAGACTAATGCTCACCTTTTCACTTTAAGATGCGGGTCGATTCGCGGATGATGAACTCGGGTTCCAGGTTGACTTGTGTAATGCGATTATTTTTTTCGATATTCTCCAGCAGGGCACGGGTAGCCAATTGCCCCATTTCCGCCAGCGGTTGTTTCATGTGGGTAAGGGGTGCATAAAAGAGGTCACCGGCATCCGACTCATCGAAGCTTATCAGCGCAACATCGTCGGGTACTCTCACCGGCAGGTGTAAAAAATGTTTCATACCCGACATCGAGAGGGAGTTGGCCGCAAACATGATCACATCAACCCGTTCGCGCAGTGCCAGCAATTCGTCTATGGCTTTGTTTACATCCTCATCATTGTTCGGCATTTTTACTTCTTTTAGCCAACCTTTTTTGGGAGTTATCTTCCGGTCTTTCAGGGCGGTTTGGTAGCCGCGTTTGCGCTCCTGCAAATGGTATAGAGTAGAGGAGAAGGTGATCAGCCCAATGCGCTTATGCCCCAGGTCCAATACATGTTCCACCAGGCGATAGGCAGCTTTAAAGTTGTCGATAGCTATGTAACTTGCTTTTATCTCCGGAAAGTAGCGGTCAATCAAGACAAAGGGAATTTCGTGTTGCTGCAGGTATTTTAGCTGGGCGCACGAGTTTTCGGCAGGCGCTATTATAAAACCATCTACCTGGTAGTTCAGCAGCACATCTACCAATTTTTCGGCTTTGGCAGCATTCTCGTCCGAACTGCCGTACAGCACCGTGTATTTATATTTTTCTGCTTCATCTTCTATTATGCGCGCCAATCCCGACCAAAACACGTTCGATATGTCAGCTACTATCAAACCCAATGTAAATGTTTTACTTGTTTTCAGGCTTTTGGCTATCCTGTTTGGTCGATAGTTTAACTCTTTTGCTGTCTCTTTTATTTTCTTTGCTACCTCTTTATTAATCCTGCCTTCTTTTTTGTTGTTCAGCACATACGAGACCAGTGCAATCGATACACCAACGCGTTCTGCAATGTTTTTCAATGAAACTTTTTTCATACAACAAGCCGTCAATTAAATGATATTTCTACAAAACTAACGTTTAATCGTTTAAATAGTTCTACAGCTTTTTCTAAAGTTCTTAGTTCTTTTATTGGGTATAAATCGGCAGAATGCTATCCTTTTTGGTAGTGGACAGTATCTCTCAGCCCGGCATCGTTGTGTCACTCACTGCAACCTTTGCAGCTTTTATTGGGCTTTCTCTGTCTTATTTTAAAGAGATAACTAATTAACTATCAACTGTTAGTTTTTTAAGTTGGCTGAAAATGATAATCTTAACTTAACAAACATTATAGCAATCAGTAAAAAGTATGGTATTAGCTTTGTGTTTGTTTAAACGTTTAAACTAAATTGGCAAGTTTGGTATGTGATTTGGAAATTGAAGTTTGCTAACCTGCTTCTGATACGTCAGAGCTCAAAATTTAAAAAATGAAAAAAACTATAAATGCCGGTGTTATCGGAGCCTCTATATCAAAGGAGATGCTCAGTAACCTAAGCAACAATGAAGTAGAAAACATTAGCTGGAAAAAATTATTCGCCGCCAATATAACCACAACACTGTTAGAGAAACACCCCGAAGTTGAGGTGGTGAGCGGACCGGAACAAATTATAAGCGATACAAACATTCACCTTGTCTTTGTTTCACCCAGCCATCTTGAATTTGTAAATCCCGCGATTGCAGCCGGTAAATCGGTACGCCTGATTTGACAACGATTTTAATTATGTATTTCATCATTTAAAAACTACAACTATGTACATCCCAAATAGTAACTATAGCCTCAATTATTACAATTCGGTTATAGAACTCCAGGCAAAATTTAAAGCGCTTTCAAGGCTTTTTAAAATCAGGAAGACAGCTAAAAACAGAAGCTAATTCTTTTTCAAGCATTCCTGCAAAAAAACGAGCTGCAGGAATTAAAACGAATTTTCACGAACGATGCCTGCTACTAAAAAGCGGGCATCTTTTGTTTTAGCCGGTGCAGGCTAGCTTTTCTAGTACACGCAGCAGGGGCAACCCTGCAGGTGGTTAGTGCCGGGCAAAATTCCGGGCAAAGCCATCCTGCAAGAATGTTGCGATTACAACAGCATTGGTGTGCCAAAAAGTTATCATTCAAATCTAATTATATGGACGTTTCATTATCGGTAAACCTTAGATTATATCGCATTGCAATCAGTGCATTTTTCTTTGTTGCCGGGTTAACATTTGCAACATGGGCAAGCCGCATACCTTTTATTCAGGCAAAATTGCACCTGAGCGAGGCGGGGTTGGGTGCAGTCTTATTTGCGCTGCCAGTGGGTCAAATGGTGAGTTTACCCTTGTCGGCAGCTCTTATCTCCAGGTGGGGTAGCAAAACCACGGTCATCATTTCTTCATTACTATATCCTTTGACCCTGGTGTTGCTTTCGCTTGCTGCTACGCCTTTACAATTGGTTGCGGGTCTGTTTATATTTGGCTTGTGGGCCAATCTTATGAATATAGCCATGAACACACAGGCAGTAGCCCTGGAAAATGTTTACGGTCGTTCTATTATGGCGTCGTTTCACGGGTTGTGGAGTGTAGCCGGTTTTACCGGTGCGCTGGTGGCAGCATTCTTTGTATCGCAGGGTTTGCCACCACTCATACATTTTTCTATCGTCTGCGCAGTTACAGCCCTGGTGGTTTTTGCGGCGTTTAGGTACACTATACCCAATGATAATAGTGACGGGAAAAAACAACCCATTTTTGTAAAGCCAGACAGCAGGATACTAATACTTGGTTTAATAGCATTTTGTTGTATGGTCTGCGAAGGCGCAATGGCAGACTGGAGCGGAGTGTACTTTAAAAAAGTAGTGGAAGCGCCCGCACAATACATTACCATTGGCTATGTTGCTTTTATGAGCACAATGGCAACCGGTAGATTTATCGGTGATTGGCTGGTAACTAAATTCGGTGTAAAACGCATACTGCAACTAAGCGGAGTATTGATAGCAAGTGGTTTGTTGCTGGCTGTTGGCATACCCAACCTGGTGACCGCCACCCTTGGGTTTTTGCTGGTTGGTTTTGGTGTTTCATCCGTGGTGCCTATAGCCTATGGGCTTGCAGGAAGATCGACCAATATGTCGCCCAGCGCTGCATTGGCAGCCGTATCCACTATCAGCTTTTTAGGTTTTTTGATCGGGCCGCCGGTGATCGGTTTTTTGGCTCAGTTGGTAAACCTGCGCCTCTCTTTTACCCTTATCGCGTTGCTGGGTTTTGGCACAACCTTACTGGCTGGCAAAGTTCAGACTGGCGAGAGTGACTAATTGAATAACTAATTGAATAGGTAATTAATAATTTAACACATACTGCAACGAATGCAGATAAAAAATAATAAAATGCATACAGTAACCATACAAACCCGACATTTTAAATGGGTTTTCTCATTGAGTTTACTAACTAAAAATCTTTTTATGAACTACAATACTGACTATAACATACGCAGGCAAAAAGAAAAGGCATTGAAAACGGTATATACCGTTCATACTTCAGCCACTTTCAGCGGCAACTGCAAAGGGCGCACGAAAGCAGGAGCTTTTGTAGCACTACCGCAGACAACAGCCTTACAAGCTGCTAATGAAACAAAAAGTTTCACCTAAGTCTATGGCTAGGTGGGTAATAAACCCGCAGCTACTCTATAACAATAAGTTTGAAAAACCTGCCGGTGTAAAATCCGGCAGGTTTTTTTTTGCAAGATCTACAACTGTAGATGACCAGGTGGCGAAGGACCCTTTGTAAGGTGATTGTGCTTAGATAAGATGGCATTGTAAACTTCCCCCGGGTGTCCGAAACCTACAGTTCCCTCACGGCGATGCCGATGAACGGAATGCGACGCAACGATGAAATAACAATGATCTAATGCCCTGTACCCTACGTTACCTTACATCTGCCATCCACTTTCTTACCAAAGGAACCAGGCAGATCAGCAGTACGCCAATGCCGAACGAATACATGCCGATCTTGCTGAGAATATTGGTATAGTAGGGCAGCGACTGTACCGGATCGTTGACCACATTTTCTGGCACACTCATGAGCGAACCTATCTTGCCGGCAAGAAATTCGCCTGTAGCAGTGGCAAAAAACCAAATACCCATCATCATGGCTACAATTTTTGCCGGTGCCAGTTTGGTGATCATTGACAGCCCGATTGGAGATAGGCAGAGCTCGCCGCAAATAAGAAAAAAATACCCGGCTGCAAACGCCGGCAGCGATATGCGACCCGTAGAGGTATTGAGGGAACACGCCAGGTAGAAAACATAAAAACCGATACCCAGCAAAATAAAGGCTAACCCAAATTTTAGGGGAGTGGAGGGCTCGAGTTTGCGTTTATTGAGCGCCGGCCACAGTTGGGCAAAAACAAAGCTTAACAAGATGACCCAGCCGGGTGGTAGAAAATTGTTGATAGCTAATGCAGGCAGGTTATGACCAGCCAATATTCATATCTACATTGCGCATGGCAAAGAGGTTAAGTGAACCGGAATTTTGCTCGTAAAATGCCCAGAAAAGCACAGAAAAAACAATGAGAATGAGGGCTGCGAACAATTTGTTCCGGGCAACTTTGTCTAACTGGAAAGCGATATACAGGATGTAAATGAGTGATGCCGCGCCCAGCCCAAACATAATATAATCCATGACCTTGTACTGGTTAAACAGGGCTACGGCAATTGGCACTGCCAGCAGTGTGCAGATATAAATAAATATTTCGGTATTGATGCCCGCAAATACCGGTTTCTTTAAAGCGGCAGTATCCGGAGGCAAACCGCGCTCACCCAAAGATCTTTTGCCCAGCGAGAAAACCACCAGACCCAGGATCATGAAGATACCGGCCAACCCAAAACCATAATGCCAGTTGATCTGCTGACCAACATATCCACACAATAAGCCCCCAAGCGCAGCACCGATATTGATACCCATATAAAAAATGGAAAAGGCACTGTCTTTACGCGGATCATTATCATCGTATAATGTACCTACCAAACTGGAAATATTTGGTTTGAAAAAGCCATTGCCGCATATAATGAAAGCCATACCATAAAAGAAACTCCAATCTTGTGGTATGGCCAGCACCAGGTGCCCGATGGTCATAAGAATACCGCCAAAGATCACCGACTTTCGTCCGCCCAGGTATTTGTCTGACATCAATCCGCCAAACATGGGCATGGTGTACACCAGCGCCGCATATGCCCCAAGTATTGCATATCCTTTAGGTTCATCGAACTTTAGCTGCGTTACCATATAAGCCAGCAGCAGGGCTTTCATTCCGTAGAAGGAAAACCGCTCCCACATCTCGGTAAAAAACAACATGTAAAGCTGTTTCGGATGACCGTGCGATACATTGGGCTCAGCAGGTGTAGAATGGGTTAGCGCCATATTATTTTGGAGAATAGAATGATAGAGTTAAGCGGTAAATCTCAATTATTTTACACCATGCATCATGCGTTTTAGCAACGGGGTCAACGCATATAATACAATAGAAGCTGCACCAGATAAAATGACAAAAACCATAAAAAATTCGAACAGGTTGTGGATGGTAAAACCCGCAAAAGTAGGGTAGGTTGTAGGTATTCTTTGGGAGTTGAGGAAAGCCATTTGGTCGGCGGTCGGCTGCCCCGTACCATTTAGAATTGCCTGCAGATCGATGCCCTTTGCTGCAGCAGCGGTAAACTTATCGCCTGTAGGTGGAAGCAATGCACCCAGAGTGCCCGCAAGCGCATAACCAGCCGCATTGCCTAAGAACCAAACCCCCATTAACAATGAGGCAAAGCGCTTGGGCGCCAGTTTAGCTACCAGCGAGAGACCAATTGGCGACAAACAAAGCTCGCCCCACGTGTGTAGCAGATATAGTAGTATTAACCAGATAACACCCAATTTGCCCGAGGTACCAAGATCTTTTACCTGCAGAGCAATAATAAGGTAACCAAGAGAGACCAGGGCAAGACCAATCGCCTGCTTAGCTGTTGAGATCGGCTCTTTCCCTCTTTTTTGCAGCCACAGCCACAGCGCGCTAAATGGCAGCGCAAAAATGATTACAAAAAAACCATTAAAATTCTGCACCATACTCGGCGGCATGCGCCAGCCAAAAATTCGTGTATCAGTCTGGTTGTCGGCAATAAAAGTGAGCGACGAACCTGCCTGCTCGAATGCCGACCAAAAAAAGATGACAAAGAACGCGACGATATAGAGCACATAGATCCGTTGCGTTTCAACTTTTGTCAGCGACTTATCGGTCAGTATAAAAATGCCCAGGCTGCATCCCGCTGCATAGATAAAAGGATATACATAGGTCTTTATTGGAGAGGCAAGCAAGGCCGAAAAGTAGGCACCGGCCCCACTACCCGTCATAGGCATCGTTGCTTTATCCCACGAAAAGAATTGAAAGAGAAAATAGAATACCACGAGTAATGATAAAAGTATTGCGACAGACTTCGATGTGAACTTTGCTTCCACTTCTGCTTCCTCCAGGTTTTTTGCTGCTTTTGGTTTGCCGCCTATAGCCGCTCCGGCAGGGGTAACTACATACCTGTTTTTAAGAATGACAAATGAAATGGTACCCAGTAGCATAGCAATACCTGCCGCCATAAATCCCCACCTGAATGCCGTTAGGTCTCTTACCGATTGTTCTACCCCATTTACTAGCATAGTGGTTTCTTTGTCGCCCAGCAGCGGGCAAATTGTTTGCCCCAGTAGCGCACCCACGTTAATGCCCATATAAAAAATTGTAAACGCCGAGTCCAGTTTGCTCTTGTTGCTTTCCGGATATAGTTGCCCCACCATCGATGAAATATTAGGCTTGAAGAATCCATTGCCAATAATGATGGTAAGCAGCGCCAGCCACATAATTGTTTTTGCCAGGTCAAGATTGCCGCCAAAGGTGCTGGCACTAAAAAACAAAAGAAACTGACCGGTTGCCATTGTCAGTCCTCCCACAACTATACAATTTCTATTACCCAGGTATTTGTCAGAAATATAGCCGCCCAACATGGGTGTCAGGTACGAAAGACCCAAAAAGCCGCCATAAATTATAGATGCCTGCTGCTCGCCCAAAAGCAGGGCTTTCGCCAAAAAAAGCGTCAGCAAGGCACGCATACCATAAAAGTTAAAGCGTTCCCACATCTCTGTTGTAAACAAAACACCCAAACCTTTAGGATGTCCCTGCTGCATTGTCGCCTCTTCTGAAGGAGTAATATTCATGCTTGTTAGTTATATTTTTTGCGTGTAATTGGTGTATTGCAAGTATAAGCCAGCTTTCAATGCCACCCTTTGCTGGTAATGCTTTTATTTCACCGCAGGGTATTTTTTTATGAGCCAGGGTTTTGCGCTACTATTTGGCGGCCGTTGCGTCGCACTCGTGTACTTTCTTTTCTTTATTGAGCGAAATCTTATTTGAATTAATGACTTTCGGAAACATTTCTAAAGGCGCTGTTCGTATTTCTAGTTCTACTCCAGTTGGAAATATCCTCTCAAAATACTGATAATTCTGTTTACTTATTTCTAATCGTAGCAACACACTTCAATCCACCTCAATTGTTTTTACTTTCGCTACCAGTTTAGTTATTAGGCTGATAAAATACACTGCGCTAATGAACATATTAATCCTGGGCTCCGGTGGGCGCGAACATGCTTTCGCCTGGAAAATGAAACAAAGTCCTTTGTGTGCAAACTTGTTTATTGCGCCCGGCAATGCGGGCACGGCGCAATGTGGCACTAATATCGAGATCGCAGTTACCGACTTTCCTTCTATCCGCTCGCTTTGCCTGGCCAAAAATATTCAGTTAGTACTTGTTGGCCCGGAAGATCCGCTGGTGCTGGGTATTTACGATTTTTTCCACAGCGACCCCTCTACCCGCCATATCATTGTTACCGGACCCTCTGCCGCGGCTGCACAATTAGAAGGCAGCAAAGCTTTCAGTAAACGTTTTATGCAGCGGCACAATGTTCCTACAGCCGCTTACGAAGAGTTTACCGGAGAAAGCTTTGCCGATGGTCTGCATTACCTCGAACACCACTCGCTGCCTGTCGTCTTAAAAGCCGATGGGTTGGCTGCCGGCAAGGGAGTAGTTATTTGTCAATCGAATGCAGAGGCCAAAGCGGTATTTACCGCTATGATCAAAGACCGGCAGTTTGGCACAGCAAGCGAAAAGGTTGTGGTTGAACAATTTTTGGATGGGATAGAAGTAAGCGTCTTTGTATTAACCGATGGAAATGATTACCAGATCATCGGTCATGCAAAAGACTATAAGCGCATTGGGGAGGGCGACAAAGGTTTAAATACTGGCGGTATGGGTTGTGTAAGCCCGGTGCCGTTTGCTAACGCAGACTTTATGAAAAAAGTGGAAGAAAAAATTATAAATCCAACAATACAAGGTATAAGTGCAGAACACCTGGTCTATAAGGGTTTCATTTTTTTTGGTTTAATTAAAGTAAACGATGAACCCTTCCTTATTGAGTATAATTGCCGGATGGGCGATCCCGAAACCGAAGTGGTGATACCCAGGTTGAAGAACGACCTGGTTTCGCTCCTGCTATCAGTTGCCAATGGACGCCTCGCTGAAGAAAGAATAGAGATAGATCCCCGCGCTTGTAGTACGGTTGTAGCCGTTAGTGGTGGATATCCTGGCAATTATAAAAAAGATTTACAAATTAAAGGTTTGCATGATCTGCAATTGGGTGCCGATAGCCTCGTATTTCATGCAGGTACAAAGCTTACTGGCGAAGATGTTGTTACCAACGGTGGTCGCGTTTTGGCGGTCACCTCATTTGCAACTGATATTCCACGAAGCGTGCAGATCTCGTTGCAGCTACTACAACAGATATCGTTTGAGGGAATGTATTTCCGAAGAGACATTGGCTACGAATTTTCCTGAACACAGGTAAAAAAATCTCACGTTCACCCATAGTTTGCACCCGGTTTAGGAGGCCTCCGTAAGTTGGAGATCAAGATCATTTTATATAGTCTTTAACATTCAGAAGCGTCTTTTTGGCAACGTATATCCTCTTTGTTATTTCGGATTATTTCATACAACTTTGCGCCATTAATTAACATATAAGGAACTCGATATAAATGGGACTTTTCAACTGGTTTACACAAGAGATTGCGATGGATTTGGGCACAGCGAATACACTTATTATTCATAATGAGGAGGTTGTGGTAAATGAGCCATCCATAGTAGCCTTGGATAGAAATAATTTGAAGACAGTGTTGGCGGTGGGAAAACGGGCTTTGATGATGCACGAAAAAACACACGAAAGCATACGCACCATACGTCCTTTGAAGGATGGAGTGATAGCCGATTTCAACGCCGCAGAATTGATGATACGGGAAATGATCAAAATGATCTATCCCAAAAAACCATTGTTTCCCCCAAGCTGGAGAATGATGATCTGCATTCCCAGCAGCATAACAGAGGTAGAGAAACGTGCGGTTCGCGACAGTGCTGAGCAGGCGGGAGCTAAGGAAGTGTATCTGCTGCATGAACCGATGGCTGCAGCATTAGGTATTGGTATAGACGTTGAAGAACCTGTCGGTAATATGATCATCGACATTGGTGGAGGCACTACCGGAATTACCGTAATTGCCCTTGCCGGTATAGTGTGTGATCAAAGTATTCGAATTGCGGGTGATGAATTTACGGCAGACATTATGGAAGCGCTTCGCCGGTATCACAGCTTACTGATTGGGGAGCGTACCGCTGAGCAGATTAAGATTCAGATAGGTGCCGCAATGAAAGATTTGGATACACCACCGGATGATATCCCGGTAAATGGACGCGACCTGGTAACCGGTATTCCCAAACAAATTATGGTCAGCTACCAGGAAGTAGCTGAAGCCCTGGACAAAAGCATTTTTAAAATAGAGGAAGCAATACTAAAAGCGTTGGAAACAACTCCTCCGGAACTTGCTGCAGATATCTACAGACGAGGACTATATCTCACCGGCGGTGGTGCACTTCTTCGTGGTCTGGATAAGCGTCTCAGCCAAAAAATTAAGTTACCTGTTCACGTTGCAGACGATCCGCTGAAAAGTGTGGTGCGGGGAACAGGTATTGCCCTCAAAAACTACCAAAGGTTTCCTTTCATTATGCGCTAAACTTACCTGACCCTTCCACAGGGTAAGATGTAAAAAACTTAACCTGAAACAGCAAACCTGTTATACGCATTTGTTATTCACCCGTAGTAGGAGGACGGAAACTGTGGTATGAAGAACATTTTCGTATTTATCCGGCGCTACTTCAACTTTTTGCTCTTCCTGGTTTTGCAGATACTCTCGTTTGTAATGCTGGTCAACTACAACGATACGCATGAGGCAGTGTATGCAGGGGTGGCAAATGAGGTAACTGGTCGTATCAATAATCAATACAATAAGGTTGAGACTTTTTTTCATCTCAAAGAAAATAACCGTCTTCTCCTGGCAGAGAATACCCGCCTGAAAAACTTGTTGGGAATTGATTTTGAAAGCCCTGATTCTATCCGCACTGTTTATCTTGATAGTCTGTATCGGGACACACTCGGCCGCCAGCGGAAGTTTGTCTGGCTGCCAGCCAAAGTGGTAAACAATACCGTTTCACAACAACTGAATTATCTCACCTTACACCGTGGCGCAAAACAGGGCGTAACTAAAGATATGGCAGTCATTGGTCCGCAAGGTGTAGTAGGTACCGTTATAGATGTCAGCGAAAACTATAGCCGCGTTATGAGCCTTTTGCATCGCAACAGCAAGGTAAGTTCGATGCTAAAAAAAGGCAATGTTCCCGGAACCGTTGAATGGGATGGACAGGATCCCGGCTATCTTACGCTAAAAAACATTCCGAAAAGTACAAAACTGGCAAAGGGCGATTCCGTTGTCACCAGCTACTATTCAGCTAACTTTCCTCCGGGCATTATGGTAGGTACCGTAGATGAAGTGGCGAAGGAGCCCAGCAGTAATTTTTTCATTATCCGTATTAAAACTGCCACTAATTTTTATAGCATAGAATATGTAAACCTGGTAGAAAATGTGCAATGGGATGAGCAACGTCGCCTGGAAGCAACACCGGTAAAAAATCAATGAGTTTTTTAGTAAAAAATATAATCCGCTTTATTCTTTTCATCCTGGTACAGGTGTATGTGCTTAGTCAGATACCGCCCCTCCACCAGTTTATCACTCCCTATCTCTATTTTCTCTATATACTCTGGCTTCCTTTTTCTATTTCGCGTTTCGGCTTGTTACTGGTTTCTTTTTTCCTGGGTCTTACCCTTGACTATTTTTTAGGAACTCCCGGCTTGCATGCGGCTCCCTGCGTTCTCATTGCCTATCTGCGTCCATTTCTTATCAACGTGCTCATTTCGCAGGAAGGGGCAGAATTAAACTATGCTGAACCTTCCATAAAGAGTATGGGTTTCGCTCCCTATAGTTTATATGTTTTGGTTTTTACTTTCATTCACCATTTTTACCTGGTACTGATAGAGTGGCTACATTTTGGCAACTTCCTGTATTTTTTGGGAAAGTCACTGCCACAACAGGAATAAGCCTGTTGCTTATTTTTATTACTGAAATGTTGTTTTTCCGGAAGCAAAAATTCCGGACCAATACTGCCTGAATCAAAGCAGATGTTAGCAATTATTCGAGACCAAACCTTCGACCTTTCTAGTATGCGAATTCTATAAACTTATCACCTACACATGAACACCAGCGTTGTAAACATTGCGGAAAAAATGAGCCATATCAATGATCATTGGAACCCACGGATTGCTGCTGAACTCAATGGTCAGCAGGTAAAACTTGTGAAGCTTTTAGGGGAGTTTGAATGGCATGAACATGAGCAGGAAGACGAAATGTTTTTAGTGATCAAGGGCAGTTTGACTATTGAACTGCGCGACAAAACTTTGGAAATAGGGGCAGGTGAATTCGTTGTTATTCCTAAACAAACCGAGCATAGACCAATAGCCAGGAGCGAAGTAGAAGTAATGCTTTTTGAACCCGCTTCCACATTGAACACGGGCAGTAATGCACTTTCGCAACTTACCCGTCTTCATCTCGACAAAATTTAGTTCAGCGCCTCATTCCTGTTCTGGCTGCATAGGTCTTGCATTGTTCACCGCTTCTTTCCACTGGTATAGCTCGGGATACTTATCAGCAGTATTAACCGGGTGCTGTTGCAGCAGGTTGTTGGCCGCTGTTTCAAACGCCTGCGCCAACTGATCGTTGGGTGCAACTGCGATCGACATACCCAGGGCTGTCTGCGCCTGAATGATCACTGCCGGGGGAGCCGGTGGTTCCCAAAACTCTTCCTGGGTCAAGGCTACAGACAAACTCTTAATTCCCTGTTCCTTACGACTATTTACCGTGGCGGAGTATGGTTTACCCGGCGTGAATCTCTCTGCCAGCATTTGCAGTACGGAGGTATGGTCAAATAATTCATGACATACTGTGCCCGGCTTTACAAAAGGCGAAGCAACTATAGCCGGAATTCGCGGTCCCAGGCTTTTAAACCCAAAAGGTTCGCTGCCAATCGTGGTATATTTTATAGCAGGTGGAGCAACATGATCGTAAAACCCGCCGTGTTCGTCGTAGTAAACAGTAAAAATTGTTTTTGCCCACCGCTTCTTATTAGCCCTCACTGCCTCATAGGTGCGCCGCAAAAATTCCTCACCCCAGCCCATGGCCAGCGGTGCATGGTTATCGTTCGGACGATCAGACCCTACATGTGGTGCCGACTGATACGATGGTTCTATTAAAATAACCTGCGGCGCTGTTTCCGGCGTATCGTTGAGCATATCCATCGCCAGGTTTTCATAATCGCGAAATTGTCTGCTCAGTACGTATTTCCAACAAGCCGGGTACAAAGCAAAAAAAGAAAGCCCGTCATGATAGACCCGCCATCTCACATTGTTTTCTGTCAGCCAGTCAAAAATACTGTTATGCATATTTATCAATCCGGTATCAGTAGAGGGGCTGTTGGTATCACCGAAAAATGCCATCGATTTATTGGGTTGCGTACTGGTTGGTATCGGCGTAAACCATCGGTCGCAGGTACAGAAGGTTTTGGCTAAAAAACTGCTGATCGGTACCTGGTCTGGCAGCAAAAAATCCCATCGGTAAGCATTGCGGATTGGGTACTACTTTAAAATGTTCGGCAAACGACTGAACAAAACCATTCATCATAAAGCGTTGCGTTACCTGCGAGCGGGCAAGTTGCACATCCACTTCATTGTATTCATGCGGCGGATCGTTGGGTAATTGTGCATCTGTTTCCAGGTGAAACGAGAAATATTTATCTCCTTTATAAATGCTTGCATAGTTGCTCAATGGCTCGCGAAGTCCATCTACCTCCTTTGTCTGATCTTCCAGGCTCAGGTGACCAAGTATATGGTCGAACGAGCGGTTTTCGAACATAAGAAGCACAATGGTCTCTACTTTGTTAAGAATGCCTGCCATATTATTTGCTTTGTATAATGGTTGCGTGAATTTCGAGTGTTTCCGGTGCACGACTCATGTCTTGTTTTTCCGCTGCGGTCAATGCGGTTTTCATTGTCCAAATTCCTTTTACCGGTGTGCCCAGCATTGCCCTATTTTGCGAGCCGTCAGCAGGCAAAACAGTTTTGCGACCTGCATGTTCTACCACCAGTAAACGCTTTGTAGTGGAGCTAATACTACCAATTACAAACTTATCGCCCCAGCGTGCTTCATTTTTTTCACCCGTCGCCACCAAGGTGTCGCCAACTAAAACGGTGGCAAAAACAATATCGGTGGCTGCAGCTTTATTCACTACACTCACTTGTATTGGTTGGCTGACCTGCCTATCGCCTTTGGCAACTACCAGGGTTAGCTGCATATATTTTGTTGCGCTGTCCTGGCCTTGAATGTTATTGATCAGCAGGGTAGGGGTGCCACTTACTTCCCAATTTACCCTTACAGTATCCGTTTCACTAATGGTAAGCGGACTGACACTAAAAGAATGAATTGCAGGATTGGCACAGCCAACTAACAATACCAAAAGAAACACCAGGCTGGATTGGCTCCGCTTATGCATGATATAGGCTTAAAAAGATGAGGGACAAAATGGTGAACAGCAACAGTAAGTTATAAAGTTTTTTGATACGAACTATGGACCAAAGAAGTAGCTTTTGTTGCGACGCTCCGTTCATCTGCACATCGCTATGCAGCATTTGCTGCACGGAAACCAGGTAAGCTAATTTTTGCAAACCGGCACAAAAATCAACTTAGGTTAATCAATTGGCAAGCTATTGGCACCAGGCATTTCTATTAATTTACTTTACCTGGTTCGCCTGGTTTTTACAATAGAAAAGAGCAGGTCTTTGACCTGCTCTTTTCTATTTTTTTTATCGCGTAACTAATTACTAGTCTACCATTTTATTTACAACTTATAGCTGATCTTTTTTGCTCCGGAAGAAATTACTGCCTGCACACTAGCACTGTAGCAAATCATTAATCTTCCCATTGCAGGGCACCTTTCTTAATGATATAATAAAAGCCAATTAAAAAGAAAGCAACAAACATACCTACCGCGCCAAAGCCTGCCCACCCTAGCTGGCGAAAATTAACGGCATAGGGATAAAAAAATATGACCTCTACATCGAACAGTACAAAGAGAATTGCAACTAAAAAATACTTCACTGCCATGGGTTGTCGTGCATTGCCGACTGCTTCTATGCCACTTTCAAAATTCTGTAGTTTGTCTGCCGTATTTCTTTTCGGACCAAACAAATGGGTCAGCCCCATCATTAGACCTACAAAACCAATAGCAAACAACAATTGCAAACCAATAGGGAAGTAATTGGCGGACGAACTGGCTTCGGGTAGCGCGGCTTGTAGAAAATACATAAGTGCAATTTGGGTGGTAAAAGTAAGAAGTGAAAGGCACAAATAGATAGCTTTTTAACCGGGAAAGTTACCTGGCTTAGAATGATCCATTATAGGGTGAAAATAGCCTTAACAAAGAGTTGCCGATGAACTGAGCGTAGCAACGATGTTGCCCTGACCACTACTGCTGGTCACAAAAAAAGCGGCCTAAAAAAAATCCCCACCAAGCAACTTAGTGGGGAATTATTTTTTAATTACAAGAAATCATTATCCTTTTTTCTTGCCACCAGAAGAAGAGGCTCCTTTTGGATTGATGGCTTTTTCAAGAACGGGTTTGGCTTGAACACCAAATGTATCAGCCGGGTCAATTGCCAATATTTCATTGATAGCGTCGAGTGCTTTTTGATAATCTTTCAATTTATCGGCTGCAACGGATGCGATATAGTAGTACTGGTATTTTATTTTGCTGGCGTTCTTTACTGAGTCCTCGTTTTTCAGGTAGTCTATATAGCGTTGCACTTCATCGAAAGCAGTGCCGGTAGAAGAGTTCGGATCGCCCGCCTTAGCGGCTCGTGTCAGCAACACATAACCATACTCCTGTGTGGGATATTTTTCGATGTACGCTTTACTCATACTGTCTCCCAAAGGCAAATTGCCGGCATTGATAGCAGCATCTGCAATGTTGTACATATCGAGGTTTGAGGGATTAGGATTTGTTCGAAAACTTTGCAAAAGCCAGTTTAAGCGTTCATCCATTTTACCTTCTCTTTTGTACAGGTAAGCTATTGTATCCATATACTGGAAACGGTGAGCGCGTACGGTATCTGAATTGAGTGCCTGCTTTAAATATGAAATAGCAGTTTCTTCACCACCTTCAAATTTCTTTAAAACTGATGCTCCGAAAAGATAATCGGTACCTATGTTTTTAGAATTAGCGATCTGGTCGGGTGAGAGAGAAGAAAGGTATGCTTCGATATTGGCCCGTGCCTGAGTAAAGTCGCCAAGACGATCATAGTCATAGGCATACAACACTTTTAGGCGGGGAAAGTTGGCACATTGACCGGCGCTCATTTGTTTTGCTTTGTCAAGTGACTCCTGGTACTTGCCTGCGCGAAACAGATAGTCGGCGTAGAAGTAATCCGTGCTGCAATCTTTGTCGGCGTTAGCAATGTATTTCTCGAGGTACTCGCGCGCTTTATTTACGTCGCGGTTTGAGTAATACTCGTATAGCTCAAGATAAGCCGGGGCAAACATGGGATCACCCGTAACTGCATCGTTGTAATAGCTTAAATATTTATCGGGGTTGCCCTGGCTTTCGAAAATTTTGCCTAAGCGAAATTTTGCCATGGCGTAGTTTGGATCGGCTTTTAAAGCGTTGATATAGGCTTCGTATGCATCGCCACCATGGTCGCTTCCCAATTTAATATAATTAATACCGAGGTTGGTAAAAATAGCCGGATTATTGGGGGCCAGTTCAGCGGCTCTTTTCAATTTTTCTACCGCATAGGCAGGGTCGCCAACATTAGCAGGACCATCTGCATTGGCACGGCCTATCGCATTCAAAATATCCGGATCTTCTTTTTTCTTTTTAGTACTTGCAGTGATCGCTGCTTCAAAACGTTCACGTGCCATATCTTTTTTGCCGGCAAGCAAGTCAAGGTGCCCGATACCCACCCAAATAAGTGGTTCGTTCACTCCACTGTTCAACGCATTTTGATAGACTTTTCTGGCGCCTGCGGTATCCTCCATTGCCAGATAAGTTTGTCCAAGCCAATAGACTGCTTCTCCATTTTTTGGGTTGTCAGCTACCAACTTCTCAAAAGCTTGTTTTGCAGTCGTGGTACGTCCGTGGTATAAACTCTTTTTTGCCTCATCTACAGATTGCGCCATCAAGAGTTTACCCGTAAACAAAACTGCTAATAACATGGTCGTAAGTTTCTTCATTTGTCTGTGTTTTTGATGTTGTATTATTCGCTTTCCTTAATGTCTGTTGTCCGGCGGTTGAACCGCATTTGAGTAGGAACCAACAGTGCTCTTTTAAAAATTAACTGACCTCTTTCTGTGGTTAGGAATTGTATAAACCGGGAGCCAAGACCGGCATAATTTTCCTTTAGCACATAGTACAATCCTCGTACCAAAGGGTATTGATCATAGGTTATTGTTGTCTGCGAAGGTTTAGCGTAAACTCCTTTTTCGCAATTCTTGCATTCTATCAATGCCATTCTTACGTTTGTGAGCGCTTTTTCCTGCTCATCTGTTTTCGGGTTCGTGATCCAACTGATGCCTACGAAACCAACGGCATCTGTAGTGGTAGAAATATAATTGATCAGATCCTCACTGTTTTTTGCACCGGTAATACTTTTGCCGAAAGGCTGTCCTCGTAAAACTGAAGTCTTTCAAATAGCGTACGGTACTTGTTGCCGTGTTTCCGTCTATGGCTACCGACAACTTCTGAGGGCCGGAGCCAGACAGTAACTGTCTCAGGTCGTTCATGGTAAAAACGGAATCTTTTGTAGCTGTATTAATGATCACTGCAACGGCATCTTTCGCCAACCTATCGAATTGTGGTTTAAACTCAATGTTTGTGTCAAACAATTTGGTTTCGTCACGGCTTAGTTCCCGGGATATAATTATGATTTTCGTGCTGTCTTTTTCCAGGTCGCGCAGGCATTCAGCTTCTGGTTTATAATCAGCGACCACCGTCACTTCCGGGTAGGCTGATTGAAAAACTTTTATCTGCTCAGTCATCACAGGTTCAAAACTCTCATCTACACTTATATACAAAGTCTTGTTTGCAAGCGGGTCTTGTTTGGTATTGATTGTGTCAGTATTGTTACAGGCACAGGCAAACAGAAACAAGATGGCAACAATCACATGGCGGTTCATCATAGTCTAATAATAGTCTTTCTTAAATCCACGGTATATTCTCCAGGCACCATAAATTCCGCAAATGCTTCCAAAAATATAGCGGAAGGCGGGGTCGAAATTGTTCAGGGAAATTCCCATTTTCTCAGAAAAAAACAAAAAGACGGCGGCAGCAAGATAAAGTATGCCCATTGTATAATCAAGAACAGACCGCATAACCGTCTGGCTTTTTGTGCGCCTGTCTCTGTACTCGTTACTCATGGTATAATCCTGTTGATGGTTGGCAAAATAAAAATATTACCTCACTCCTGTTGCTTTTTTATCAATTTATTCAAAAACTTTCCTGCTTGCCAACTGCCGATCTCCAGGATGTAGGTTGTTAGAAAGAGAAAATAATTAAAAGAAACAATTATCACTTCTATTACTTCGACATTAAACCTCAGAAATTCTTAGCTAATAAGCCAAAACAAGGATGTTGAGCCTAAACTGGTTAAGAAACTACGTCTTTAAAATAAAATTGGTAAAAGGTACTACAGGAAAACTATGATGCATAATTGTGCCTCAATCCATAATCAAGAGACAACGTTCTGTAGACTAACTAAGAGAAGGAAGGTAAAACTTTTGAATGTTTAATTTTTGCAAAAATCTTTTTGACAGGTATGCTGCACACGATAAACCTGGTGTTTTGTCCGGGTGCTTTTGAGGTGTAATTACCTGCGGCTTTCAGGTGTTTAGCTATCTTCGCGGCATGAAAATTCTAATGGTTTGTCTGGGCAACATTTGCAGAAGTCCTATGGCGGAAGGCATATTGAAAGACAAGGCTAAAAAAGCCGGGCTCGATTGGTTTGTTGATAGTGCCGGTACATTAGGATACAATGTGGGTTCACCGCCACACCAGCTCTCCCAAAAAGTAGCCAAAGAATATGGGGTTGATATATGCGCGCAAAAATGTCGCGCCTTTGTTGCCGACGACCTGCAGCTATTTGACCGTATTTATGTAATGGATGAAGAGAACTATGCCGAGGTGAAAAACATAGCCGGCAAAGCCTGGAATGCTGGCAAAGTTGACTATCTCCTTAACACACTTTATCCCGGACAAAACAAAAGCATTCCCGATCCATTTTATGCAAACGAAGCTGGGTTTCACACTGTGTATGAACTGATAGCAGAAGCCTGCGATAAGCTCGTTGCTGATTACACAACGACATAGTAAAGCCGGGCTCACCAGCAAACCAATTGACGTACTATTTTTTATTTTCCAGAATCAACTTTGCATGAAACCATCATTACCACAGGGTACCCGCGATTTCTCTGCCGACGTGGTTCGCAAACGCAATTTCATTTTTAACACTATCAGGCAGGTTTTTGAATTATATGGTTTTCAGCCACTGGAAACACCGTCCATGGAAAACCTGGAAACCTTAACTGGCAAATATGGCGAAGAAGGGGATAAGCTAATTTTTAAAATTCTCAACAACGGTCTCGAAAATCCGGCTAAACATGTACAGGCACAACAAGAGTTTAGTAAAATACTCGACGGCAGGAGTAGCAAAGGGCTTACTGAACGGGCTTTGCGTTATGATCTCACCATTCCTTTTGCACGCTATGTGGCTATGAATTTTGGTCAATTAACCATGCCTTTTAAGCGCTACCAAATACAACCCGTCTGGCGCGCCGACCGCCCGCAAAAGGGACGCTATCGTGAATTTTACCAGTGCGACGCAGACATTGTGGGAAGCAGGAACATCTTAAACGAGATAGAGTTTACAGCTCTATACCAGGCGGTTTTTCAACGATTAAATCTGCAGGTTGACATTAGGATCAACAGCCGCAAAATCTTGGCTGCGATAGCAGCGTTGTGCGGCGGCGCGGAAAAAATGACCGACATAACGGTTGCCATCGACAAGCTGGATAAAATTGGAATGGAAAAGGTAAAGGAGGAACTGCTACAGCGCAACCTGCAACCTGCCCAGGTTGCGACCATTGAAAAGTACTTGTTAATAAGTGGCAGCAACACAGACAAACTCGCGGCGCTGCAAACTCTTATTGGGCATTTGGAAATGGGTAAACAAGGCATTGAAGACCTGCGATCAATACTTGCATTCTTACCGGCTGAAAACACCGGAAATGTAATCACTGATTTTACACTTGCCCGCGGTCTCAACTATTATACAGGGATCATTTTTGAGGTGAAAGCAAAAGGCGTGCAAATGGGTAGCATTGGTGGCGGTGGCCGCTACGATGATCTCACCTCTTTGTTTGGCGTACCGAATGTAGCCGGTGTAGGCATCAGCTTTGGGGTAGACCGCATCTACGATGTTATGGAAGAACTACAGCTATTTCCACCCGATGTACAAGCCGGTACCGAGGTTTTGTTCTTTAACCTGGGTATGGATGAAAGTAAAAACGCTTACAAACTGGTGCAGGCACTCCGCACCGAGGGCATCGCAACCGAACTATACCCCGAGAATACAAAGTTTGATAAGCAATTTAAATATGCAGACAAGAAAGGCATTGTGTCTGTCGTCATCATCGGCAGCCAGGAACTACAGGATGGCACTTGTACGGTGAAGAACCTGGCAACAGGTGAACAAAAAACAATACTGCAAACGGAGGTATTGCAACATTTTGCAACTGTAAAAAAATAGGTTCATCGTATCTTGTTGCCCGCGCTTTTCTCTTTCGTTTTATAAGTTGCCTTGTTTCCATTTGAAAACAAATTACGATGACTAACCGAAGAAAATTTTTGCTGCAGTCTGCTACTATGTTTGGCGGCACCTTGCTGGCCTCAGCAGTCAACAACCAGGCATTCGCTATTTTCAACAGCCCCATCATGCCGTCTGATCAATTGAATATTGGTGCAATTGGTATAAATGGTATGGGCTGGGCAGACCTGACCGTAGCGCTCAAAATACCCGGCGTCAACCTGGTTGCTTTGTGCGATGTAGATAAAAATGTGCTGGACAAGCGGCTTGGCGAACTCAGTAAAATGAACGTTGATACTGCCAAAATAAAAACCTACAACGACTATCGTCAGTTGCTCGATCAAAAGGATGTTGATGCGGTTATAATAGGCACGCCCGACCATTGGCATGCTCTCATTATGATGCATGCCTGCGAAGCCGGTAAACATGTGTATGTAGAGAAGCCGGTCGGTAACTCAATAACAGAGTGCAACGCAATGGTGGCAGCGCAGCAACGCTACAATAAAGTAGTGCAGGCAGGTCAGTGGCAGCGAAGCCAGCAGCATTTTCAGGATGCTATCGATTTTGTGCACAGTGGCAAACTCGGCAACATACGCACCGTAAAAGTTTGGTGTTACCTTGACTGGGCGAAGCCTGCACCCATAATACCTAACTCACTGCCACCCGCAGGTGTTGATTATACTTTATGGCTGGGACCAGCGCCCCAGCGTCCTTTCAATGCCAACAGGTTTCACTTCAATTTTCGCTGGTTTTGGGATTATGCCGGCGGGCTTATGACCGACTGGGGTGTTCATTTGCTCGACTATGGTTTACTGGGTATGCAGGCATCATATCCTACAACAGTGGCAGCGCTTGGCGGTCAGTTTGCTTATCCCGATCTCTACCAGGAAACCCCCGATACGCTCTCAACCATGTTTGAGTTCGACGGCTTCAATATGATCTGGGACTCTGCAATGGGCATTAATCTCGGCCCCTATGGACGCGAACATGGCATTGCCTACATTGGCAACAACGGCACGCTCATTCTCAATCGCGAAGGTTGGGAAGTGGTGGAGGAGCGCCTCGACAAAAACAACATTGCCAAGCCTTTGGTCAAGGTATCTGACAGTGGATTGGACAAACACATGAACAACTTTGTGTCGGTGATCAAGTCGGGCAAAATGGAAGATCTGCGCTGTCCCATTCAAACCGGGGCACACATTGCCAAGGTGGCGCAGATGGGTAACATAGCTTATAGAAGCGGTAAAAAGCTAACGTGGGAGATGGGTAAAGATGCCTTCACCGACAAACAGATCAACAAGGAATATCTGATGAAAGAGTACCACAACGGCTATACTTTGCCAAAGGTGTAGACATTTAGTTCCCGGCAAAAAGCGGAGAATTTTTTGGAGCCCGGCAATCTATCTATTTGGAGACCTTTGTTGCGTCGCACTCGTGTGCGGTTGTGCTTGTCGCAGCATTCATATAAAGATTTCGGTGCGCTGCATAAAATGCATTCAAAAGCCATCCTACTCTTTGCGTACTAATTCTTACTGAGCAGTTATCAATATTCCGGTGCGTTGCTACAGCGCACCGAAACCTATCTACTAAATACCAGGAAAAAAGAGGAAGAGGTTATGCGAGCTTAAGCACTAACTTCGGCAATAACTAACGTGGAAAGTGTCACAAAAAAATTTAACGATCTTAGGCGCTGGCAACATAGATTTTATAACTACCCCCTAAAATCTCTCACTTAACACTCCACTTACAACTTACCACTTACAACTTAGAACTTACAACTTACCACTTACCACTTACCACTTACAACCTACTCCTTATTAGTTGTCTGGTTTTCTTCTTCTTCGTTTACTATTTCATTTTGTTCCTGTTCGTTCACGATTTCTTCTTCGTCGCCCGGGCCGTTGAGCAGGTCTTCTACTTCGGAGAGATGCAAGCCCGATAGCTCCGGATTGAAGGTGCCGGTACTTTTAGTTTTCGGTTCCATATAGCTGGTTTTTAGATGAACTGAAATATTATAATAATCGCCAAAAAACGGACCGTAATTGGGGTGCTATGATTTCTTAAATAGCCGGTGAATAAAGCTGACCAAAGAACAAGCCCTTGAACGGAGCGTCGCAACTATGCCTCCTCTTAGTTGCAAAAGCCGGCTGCCAAATACCCTATAAATTTCGCAGCCGCATATAATCCTCACCCGGTATATGCAAGGTAAGTTTCGTTTGTTTTTTCATGTCCTCAATCTCAAGAATAAAAACTTCGTTGGGCTGCACATCGGCAAAGGCTTCGGTCACATATACCAGCTCGGTTTGGTTGCCGGCCATCACGTTGGGCGTGCCGGTAATATTAACCGGGCGCGATTTGATAAGTATGCCGTAGTTCTTTATGTACGTCATGCGCAGGTCGTCGCCGTAAAAGTCGAAAAGGCTGTTTTTGTTGTGTATGAGTAACTTGAGGTATGCCTCCCTGCCATTGAAAACTATGTTTTCGCAGGTTACCGTAATGGAATTTGTGCTGTCGGAAATGCTGAGGCGATTGGGCTGCGCCATTACTGTTTTGCCAAGCTGTAGAAAAGGCGCCATGCTGCCACTACGGGCTGTGTCAAGGTTTTTTTGGATTATTGGCGCTGTCATTTTGCTCTTCGTTGGCTTGGTTGCCATGTTTGTGGCAAGTGTATCCCGCTTTGTGGCAGGTGCCGGTGTATTTGGTACGCTGGTATGCTGCGTTTTACCCAGTTCTGCATCCAGCGTTTTAATCTCGCGGTTAGAAAATTCTTTTTGGTAGGGGGTCGGATCGAGTGTTAAAACTTCTTTGTAATAGCTGCGGGCGCTGTCGAATTTTTTTTCGATGAGCGCTTTTTGAGCGTTGATCAACAGATCGAGAATGCGTTCCCTGCCAGCAGCCTGCTGTTTGCCGGCAACGGTCTGAACGGAATCGCTAAGTACGGCCGGCTTTTTCGCGGCTGGTTCTGCCGCTGTTTCTTTTGCCGCAGAGGTATTGGTGCCCGCAGAGTCTGCGCCGGTTACAAGTGGTGTCGCAGAATTAACCTCCAGGGTGACCAATGCGGGCGCGCTGTTTTTAATTGAGTCGGCTGCCAATTCACTCCTGATTTGGAGATCTATTTCAGCAAGACGCCGGCGGGCAAACTGCTGCCTGTCAACAGGCGGCGCCAGGGCGATAGCATTCGCATAGTACAGTTTGGCACTGTCCCAATTTTTATCCAGGAACGCCTGCTGTCCTTTATCCATCCACAGGCTCGCTTCTAATTTGCGCTGCATCACACGTTCATTGGACGTGCTGGCTGAAACGGTTGACATGGTAACAGGCGCTGGAGTGCTATCTGTTAATTTAGCGGGCGGCTTGATTGTAATCGTATCATGTACAGGCGAGTCATTTTTGGGAACTTCAGGTAAGGGCAAGGTACCGCTGTTTTTTGCGGGTGCAACAGAAGTACTTGCCGCCGAAGCGGGTGTAGAAATATTTGCTGGCCCAGGTGCAATTGACGTGTCTTGTTGTTGAACAATAGCAGGCGATGGCTCAGCAACTTTTTTATCCTGCCCGGCAATTGGTTCATCAACTTGACCTGGAACAGTTTTACTAACTGTGGTAGTTGCGTTTGTTGCGTTAGAATGATCCGGAACGGATGCCTTGGTGCTTTGTTTAGTCAGCGATTGTGGTACTGCAGGCGGTGTTTCTTGCATCGAACTCATGTGCCGGAACTGACTGGTCTGCATTGTTGCCGGCTACAGTTTTGCCCAATTCAAATTCGATTGTTTTTACCTTATTCCTGGCAAACTGTTCCTGGGTTGGCAGCAGATCGAGGGTGAGCGCCTGCTGGTAATAAAGAAGGGCACTATCCCATTTTTTTGCCAGTATATAACTTTGTGCTGTGTCAAGTACTGCTACTACAGTTTCTGACATCTGCTTGTCGCGCAACTGTATGGCCAGCCTTAATGAGTCGATCTGTTCTTCGGTCGCTCCTTTCTCTCTTGCCTGCTCCAACTGTATATCCACGAGCTTTCGGCGGGCATACATCTCACGGTCTGCGGATAGAAATAAATTAATAGCTCTTTTGTAATAAACCGTTGCACTATCCCATTCCCGGGTGTTGTATGCCTGCTGCGCCTTGTCCATCCAATTATTGATCTCTATTTTTCTGTTCAGCAAACGTTGCTTTTCGGTTAGTTCTGCTTTCGGGGCAGCCGTTTGCGTTTTGACTGTTGCTCTAACTACCGGTGGATCATTTGTTTTCTTTTTATCGGATGCTTGTGCAACGTCCGGGGTTTTTTGTGGTGGAGTTTCAATTTGTGCAAGTTTGTTTTTAGCCTCTCCCTGTCGTTTAAACTCAGCCTCTATGGCTGCTAATTTATTTTTCACTAAATCTGCCTGGTTTTTGGAAGGCTGTAAGTCCAGCACCTTTTCATAAAGTTTTTTAGCTGCCTCCCAGTTTTTATTGAGTGCTTCCTGGTTAGCGAGATCCAGGGTTTCGCGCGTTTGCGCTACCAGGGCGAGGCTGTCTTTTTTTCTTTGTGTCCTGACCAAGCTTTGTTGTGCATATTTAACGTGCTCGATCATACTTTGCGGCAAAAACTCTTTTGGTTTCAGAGACAGTGCCGTTTGAAACGCTGCGATAGCTTTGTCATATTCAAGCGTACCTATATAGGCATTTGCCTGCGCGATAGCTGCCTCATATTGTTCATCTGTTTTTTTTACTAATGCAACGCTGTCGAGTTTCTCGTTTATTTTATTTATTGCTTTGAGAACAGTAGCGTTGACCGGCTGCAGATCCTGTGCTTGTAAAAAGTTTTGCCGGGCAGAGATAAAATTCTTTTCAGCAAGGTCTTTATTGCCGGCAGCCATTTTCATTTTAAACTCCTTTTCGTTTTCCAGCGCAGTTTGTGTTTTTGTCTGCGGCGTTTCCACTGTAGCAGTTGGCATACCCGGCGCTTTGGTGGTAATTGAATCGGCAGAAGGTTGTATGGTGGAAAGGTTTTTTGAGCTTGCGGGTGTGGCGGCAGAGTAGTTGTGCTCGGCAACGTACTTGCTCAGCAGATCAATAGTTGACCATTCGCGGGACACTTCGTCGGGCGACAAGGAACTTTTGAACATGAGAACGAACGAGTGTCTGCGGTTTCCCTCTCTTACCTGCAGCCTTGCCGGGCTTGCGTTTTCTTTTTTAGCATTAATGACCAGGGCTGCATTGAAGATAACAGTATGGAATTGGTCTTTGGCACCTTCAGAAAAACTGACATAAGTTACCGGCGACGGAAAGTGCAGGATGACAGACATTCTTACAGAAGTGTATAACGTATCACCGTTTATCTCCTGGGCTATCCCTTGCTGATTTTGTAAGCACGAAAAGGCAAAAATTAATACAGGTATGAATATTCTTGTTAGCATAATAAGATACTTTGAATAAGTCGCTATAAATTTCGAGATAAATCTTCCACTCTCTCACGCAATTCTGCTGAATGCATTTAGATCTATAATCGTGAAGAAAAATTCTCTATACAAATATGGCACTTAAAGGGCTTTAGTTACTGACGGTGTAAGTTATCTAACTGATGCAAAAGCAGTATAAACGGGTGGTGTATAAAATTACGACTGAACAAAAAAACGTGGAAATGTATTAAGCAGATGCGTGTAAAGTTGCCGGAGCAGGGAAGCGATAATGGGAGATGCAATACTACGCAAAAAGTTTGAGGTGGTTTCCTGATGAGTTAGCCACTATTGAAGTAAACTACGCTTCCGGGTAAACAATGTAAAAATTTAATAACTGAATAACTGGCAATAATTGTGAAGGGCTGTTTTAAGTTCATTAACCTAAATAATCTATGCTGATAGTAGTATTAATCTTACTCTTTCTCTTTTTTGCAGGGTTTTTTTTGCACAAAGCAATTGTAATTATCAGTGGCTATGGAGCCAAGGTTTTATGCTCCGCGGTATTTGTCTGCGGGCGAAAGGCTGCGGATGTGTTGGCAACTGAATTGTCTGCTTTGCCTTTTAGCCTCGGGAAATATACGGTAGATGAAGACAAGCGAACCGCCACCGGAAGTGTTTATGGGCTGGGAAGGAAAACTGCTGTTTACCGGGGAACTTTAGGCGCCGTATTGATAAACCGCACAACAAAGGAAATTGAATCCGCGACCACGACAACTATACCAAAGTTTACTACTCCGGTATTTGCTGATCAGGTGTTTGGGCCTCCAAAACCTTACGTACCTGGTACGCACCTGGCAAAGGCAATAGAGCTGGCTTTTGCTGATCCTGAACAGCGGGGTACCCGGGCAGTTATTGTGCACCATCGGGGCAGCCTTGTGGCAGAACGGTATGCCGAAGGTTTTTCCAACACTTCACGCCTGGCTGGGTGGTCTATGGCAAAAAGTATAACCGGTGCGCTTATAGGCATCTTGGTAAAGCAAAACAAACTTGCGGTGGATGCACCTGCCCCCATCGCAAACTGGTCATTAGACAACCGAAAAAATATTACCCTCAAACATTTGTTGCAAATGAGCAGTGGGCTGCGCTGGTGGGAGTACTATGCAGCTCCCAGCGATGTGACAAATATGTTGTATAATGAAACAGATATGGGGCATTTCGCCGCCACCAAACCGCTCGCTCATCTGCCGGGTACCCGCTTCAATTACTCCAGCGGAACAACCAACATTCTTTCGCAGATCATCCGTGCTACAGTTGGTGAAACCAGGTATCAGCAGTTTCCATACACAGAACTTTTTCAGAAGATAGGAATGCATTCAGCCATTTTAGAAGCCGACCAGTCGGGCACTTTTGTGTGCTCATCGTATTGTTTTGCAACAGCGCGCGACTGGTGCCGCTTTGGTCTTTTATATCTTAACAATGGTGTTTGGAATGGTGAAAGGATCCTGCCGGAAGATTGGGTCAGTTTCACCCAAACACCCACCACGGCTATTTGTCAACCCGATGAAGCGCGCTATGGGGCACATTGGTGGTTGAATGCTTCAAAAAATGGTGAAGCAGGCGGACGGAAGTATCCGGACGTGCCGGAAGACTGCCTGTACTGCCAGGGCTATGAAGGCACCAAAATATTTGGGTGATACCTTCACTGCAATTGGTGGTTGTGCGGCTGGCGCTGGAGAAAAAAAATCCGCTGGATGCCAACCTTTTTCTCAGCGAGCTAATTCATGCGCTTTCTTAATTGGAGAAATTTTATAACCAGTTCTATATTCAACCTGGCAATTGCCATTTTACCAAACCTAAAAACAATTACTTATGGGCACCCGACGATTGGAAGCCTTCAGCGATGGCGTTTTGGCAATCATCATTACCATTATGGTGCTCGAACTCAAGGTGCCACACGGTAGCACTTTGGCAGCGCTGCGACCTGTCTATCCCATCATGATCAGCTATCTGCTCAGTTTTACATACATAGGTATTTATTGGAACAATCATCATCACCTTATGCTTTCAGTAAAACATATCAACGGCAAAGTAATGTGGGCAAATATGCATTTGCTCTTCTGGTTGTCGCTTATTCCTTTTGCCTCGGGCTGGGCAGGAGAAAATAGCTTTGCGGTCTGGACAGTCGTTATGTATGGCTTTATACTGGCTATGTCAGCCATAGCTTATTTCATTTTGGCACGGGTGCTCATAGGTTTGCATGGAAAAAACTCAACCCTTGCCGAGGCGGTCGGCAAAGACCGGAAAGGCATCTTGTCAGTCATCCTTTATATCCTCGGTATTGTCCTTGCTTTTGTTCAACCCCTCTTCGGTTTTGGCATATACGTTTTGGTGGCAGCCATTTGGTTTATCCCCGATAAAAGATTAGAAAAGAAGTTGGTGCAAGAGGAAGAAAAAGAAACAACTGACTAGAGAAACACTAGTCAACTCCTTTACATTTTGGATGCAGCACTTGTGATTTTTTTGGGAGACCAGCTATAGGAATAAACGGAGGCTGTGGTTGCGACGCTCCGTTCATCTGCAACGCCTTTTTGATGCAGAAGAAGCGAATTTTCCATAGTGCCATTTTTGCCTTCTTTCCTTCAGGTTATTAAGGTGTAAGGTTCGATTTAACACGACGAAAAACTGCGCCTGGCAGGCTGTTTTAAAGTGGGCTTGTTCATCCTACATTTTGCCAAATTTTTCTTCTATCACTTTTAAACGATAGTCAAAAATGCCCTGTAGTTGTTTGCCTACATACAGCGAATTAGCAATGTCGCCCAAAAACCAAAATGGTACTTTGTAATGTACGATGTCAGTCATCTGCACACCACCTTCTATAGGAACAAAATGATGCTGGTGGTGCCACAAACTATACGGACCAAATCGTTGTTCATCTATAAAAAACTTTTTATCGTTCACATGTGTTATCTCTGTCATCCAATATAGCGGTATGCCCAGAAGCGGCTTTACGGTGTACTCTATTATCTGCCCTTCGTACATCTTATCGCCATGGTGTTCGCTTTTAATTTCAAAGCCCATGTATGCCGGGGTGATCTCCTTCAGGTTAGCCGGATCGCTGAAAAAAGCCCAGGCAGTATCTATATCAATCGGAATTTTTTGAACGGTTTTTAACGAATAAACTTTTGACATAATTTCCAGAATTACCTTTTGTGAGAAGAGCGTTTGCGGTTTTGTAAAGCAGTATAACCGTTGCCGGCGCAAATAGTTGAATGAGGAGTGTTATTCTTGCCTTGTTTTGGTGCGGGCTGTTTCCTGGTGTAATGCCTAATTGGAAAAACTGCCGGATGATACCAGGAGTATTCTATACACCATGCATTCTAAATATAAATCAGCATTCAATAGCAAATGGCGCTGTTTGTATTGTGTAAAGCCACACCTGTGCGATGCCGCTGAACGGAGCCTGCCTTCCGGACAGGCAGGCGTCGCAACAATGCCCAGTGAAAGCATGTATGCCGGTGAACAAAAAAAAGCCTGCATACTGCCCATGCAGATTTTTCCTAAAAATCAGATAAATCATTCGTATTGAAACGGCTAACAAATAAATGCGGGTAAGTTTGCACCCGAGATGAAAAAGCTTTCGTTACCAATTTTGCTATTGCTTGTTTTTGTGGGTTCGTTGGTTGTAGGTGGCACTTCGGGTTGCGCCAATATAATTCCACCAACAGGCGGGCGAAAAATTCACTCCCACCGGTGTTGGTTTTGGCTGAACCAAGGGATTCATCAATTCATTTTACGGGCAACCGCATACAGCTTTCATTTGATGAGTATGTTGATGTGCAAAATACTTTTGAAAATGTAGTGGTATCGCCGCTGCCTAACAATATACCGGTGATCACCTATCATTATAAAAATGTTTCCATTAAAATAAAAGATACGCTTGAGCCCAATACTACTTACTCTATCAATTTTGGCAACAGCATTAAAGATGTGAATGAAGGAAACATTTTGAAGCAGTTTACTTATGTGTTTTCGACCGGTGACCACCTCGACGAAAACTCGATATCGGGTAAAGTGATCGTAGCCGAAACAGGCGAAGTTGACAGTACACTGATAGTGGTTTTGCAACGCAATTTAGATGACAGCGCTGTTGTAAAAGAAAAGCCACGCTATATGACCAAACTGGATGGGAAAGGCAATTTTACATTCAATAACCTGGCGCCGGGTACTTTTGCCATGTATGCGCTACCCAACGATTACTCGCGCCGCTACGACGATACGACAAAGCTATTTGCCTTTGCTGACAGCGCGATCAACTCGGTAAATAACTCGCCGGTTACGTTGTATGCATACCAGCTACCAAAATTGGATACAGCAAAACGCAAAACTGCACCGGCGGCAAAAGAAAGTGGAAATGAAAAGAAGGAAACGCAATTGCGTTTCAAAAGTACCATTACCGGGGGGCGGCTAGGTTTGTTTGATACACTTACGCTCACCTTCACCAAACCGCTCACCAAATTTGATACAACAAAGCTTGTGCTTACCGATAACAATTTGCAGCCTATAGCCAACTACCGCATTATTGGAGACACCAGTCATGCCAACTTCTCCATACTCTACAACTGGGCACCAGATACACAATATAACCTGCTGTTAGATAAAACAGGCTTTGCAGATTCGGCTGGTTTAACCTTGCTGAAAAGCGATACACTCGCATTTAGTACCAAACGCAACGAAGACTACGGAAGCATCAGGCTGCGTTTTAGCAAACTTGACTTTAGCAAAAACCCGGTGCTACAAATTGTGGAAGGAAATAAGGTAATTGACTCGTCGCCGATACTGCAACGCGACTGGTATCGCAAGCTGTTTGAACCAGGAGAATATGAACTGCGCATTTTGTATGATACCAATAAAAACGGCAAATGGGATCCGGGCAAATTTTTTGATGCGCATCGCCAACCGGAGGTTGTAACCAGCCTTGATACCAAGTTGTCAATCCGTGCCAATTGGGACAACGAGAAGGATATAATTCTGAAATAAAGCCTACCTACAGTAAATAAAAAGGCGACACAAAAGCTGATTGTCGTTGTGTCGCCAGTATGTAAATCTATTATATTAGGGACGTTACCAACTTCCACCCGCGCCGCCACCACCAAAACTGCCGCCGCCAAAGCCACCAAAGCCGCCACCGCCGCCACCACTTGACCCGCCGCCACCCCAACCACCGCCTCTGCCACCACCCCCTAAAAGGCTGCCGAGTAGCGCACCCGTTGCCAGGTCGCCATAACCTCTGCGGCTCATCATGCCGCCCCTGCCGCCACCACCACGACCGCTGCGCCCTATGATCATAATAATGATAAAGATGATGACGAAAATACCGATAATGCTGCCGCCGCCCGGTTTGCCACCTTTTTTGCGATACCCTTCCGGGGCTTTGTATTCTCCGGCCGCAGCCTGAAAAATTGCTGACGTGCCTTCGTCCAATCCCCGGTAAAAGTCGTTTTCTTTAAAGTTGGGTTTTATCTCATTATCAATGATCGCCTGGCAGGTTACATCGGGCAAAGCACCTTCTAAACCATAACCCGGTGAGATGAAAATTTGATGATCGTCCTTTGCGATCAGAATCACTACTCCATTGTTATTTTTCTTATTACCCACTCCCCACTCGCTCCCCAGTTTGGTAGCATAATCAACGGGTGCATAATCGTTTGTTGTGGGTACAATTACAATAACAACCTGGTTACTGGTGCTATCGTCATAGGCTACCAATTTCTGCTCCAATGATGCCTTTTGATCCTCGGTAAGCGTATTGGTAAAGTCGTTTACCAATCGCGGTGGCGAAGGCTGTTTTGGAATGTCCTGCGCAATGGTAAATAAGGCGGGTAAAACAAAAAGTATGGTAAGTAGTAAACGCTTCATGTAGTAGATAAGAAAAAGCAGTCCCGCTTTGGCGGGACTGCTTTAATTTCCAAAAATTATTTCGTCGGGCAGTTCATTTTTATCATCACTTTGGTAGGGAAACTCGGTTTGCAGCGCTTCACCAATTTCACCAATGATAGTACAAATACCCCCGGTGTAATCGTCTTTTGTAAAGCGCAGAAATGATTTTTTTAACACCGGTGTTCCAGTAGTCTGCGCCCAGGCGCCTGTAAATTCCTTCATCGGCAAACAGCGCCAACTGATGATCGTCCATTGCCATATAGAGCAGCACCGCATTGCGGTCTTTGGTGTTGTCCATCTTCAGGTTAAAGAAAATTTCTTTTGCCCTTTCAACTGGATCCACATAGTTGCACTTGCTCTCAACAAATACACGCACTTCGCCGCTGGTATTTTTTTCAGCTCTTTGTATGGCTTCCACCATTAGCTGCTGCTGTCCGGCAGTAAAAAATTGGCTCTTTTTATTAAAGGAGAATAATGGCACAGGATTATATTTGAATTATTAGAATTTAACTTCGGGAGCTTTATCGGCACCTGCCTCTGCGGCAAATCCTTCACGGCGTGGAAAGCCCATCATGCCGGCAAAAATGTTGGTAGGGAAGCTGCGCACTTTCACATTGTAAGATTGCACCGCATCGTTAAAATCGTTCCGGGCAACTTTTATCCGGTTTTCGGTTCCTTCCAGTTGTGCCTGCAAACCTCTAAAGGCATCATTGGCGCGCAGGTTAGGATAGTTTTCTGTTACAACCAACAATCGTCCGAGAGCTTGTGACAACTGTCCTTGTGCTGCCTGGAACTGCTGAACTTTTTCTGGCGTCAAATTATCAGGGTCCACTTTCATTTGTGTGGCAGATGCCCTCGCGTTGATCACATCGGTCAGCGTACCATGTTCAAAATTGGCTTCCCCTTTCACGGTGTTTACCAGGTTAGGTATCAGGTCAGCCCGGCGCTGGTAGTCACTTTGTACTTTGTTCCAGGCGTTCTTAACGGTTTCATCTTGTTGTACCAACCCGTTGTACTGGCCGCAACCGCAGCCGCCAAGTATCAATACGGCTGCCAAAATCACTATTAAAATTACGTTTCTAGACTTCATCATTTTATTTTTTAGGTGTTCAAAAGTAATTGTTTATGAACTGATGTCTATGATTAAAAAGTATGCCGAACGTTGAGTGTTGCCAGTTTGTCGCCTTGTTGATTGTGGTCGAAAATTGTTGTGTCACAAAAAAAATCCTCTCCAAAGCTGCGGAGAGGATCAATAAATATTCAGGGGGGTAGTTTTTTGGTGACCGGCATTTATAGCTTGAATTGGCATTGTTGCGACGCTCCGTTCATCTGCATCTCTTTGATTTTACTTTTTATACCGGGTAGTTTTTAGTTACTACACCTATACCGTTAGTCTTTTTGTTTGATTGCTGCAATTCCTGGTAATTCTTTGCCCTCAAAGTATTCGAGCATGGCACCACCACCGGTGCTTACATAGCTTACTTTATCTGCCAGCCCAAACTGGTTTACTGCGGCTACACTGTCGCCACCACCCACCAGTGAGAATGCCCCTTTTGCAGTAGCTTCCACTATATAGTCGGCAACTGCTTTAGTTCCATTTTTAAATTTATCCATTTCAAAAACACCCATTGGGCCGTTCCATAAAATGGTTTTGCTTTCCAGGATCACTTTACCAAAATCCTGTATTGCCTGTTCACCGATATCTAGACCCATCCAGCCTTTTTCGATATTGTCGTTGCTGAGCATTTTGGTGTTAGCATTCGCATCAAATTTATCGGCTACCACGCTGTCTTGTGGCAGATGAAAAGCAACACCTTTAGCCTTGGCTTTTTCCAGCAGGTCATTTGCCAGGTCAAGTTTGTCTTCTTCGCAAAGGCTGCTTCCGATTTCTTTGCCCTGGGCTTTTAAGAAAGTATAAGCCATTCCACCACCAATGATAATGTTGTTGGCTCTTTCCAACAAATTTTCAATGATCAATATTTTGTCGCTCACTTTGGCGCCACCTAATATGGCAGTAAACGGGCGTTCGCTATTGTGCAATACTTTTTCTGCACTGCTTACTTCACCTTCCATCAGCAGACCAAACATCTTTTTATCGCCCGGAAAAAATTTGGCGATAATGGCAGTGGAAGCATGTGCGCGGTGAGCGGTACCAAAGGCATCATTAACATATACATCGCCCAACTTGCTCAGTTTTTCTGCAAATGCTTCATCGCCTTTTTCTTCCTGTTTGTAGAAGCGAAGATTTTCAAGCAATAGTACTTCGCCAGGTTGCAGTGCTGCTGCTTTCTCCGTTGCTTCTTCGCCAATACAATCGTTGGCAAATTGCACCTGTCGTACCAACCAGGTCAGAGAGGTGCGGCAACAGATGTTTCAAGGAATATTTATCAGTTGGTCCGTCTTTTGGGCGACCCAGGTGGCTCATGAGAATAACACTGCCACCATCGGCTAAAATTTTTTTTATAGTCGGTATGGCAGCCCGCATACGGTTGTCATCTGTTATCTCGAATTTATCGTTCAGTGGTACATTAAAATCTACCCGGATCAAAGCTTTTTCACCGGAAAAATTGTGGTCTTGAAAGTTGGACATGGTGGGATGGTTTAATTTATTATTTCAATAAAAAAATTGATCATCGACAGTTAGTGAATTAATTATTGATGAAGTTGTTGGTCAATATTTGTTTTAGAACTTTGTTGGAAGTATTTCCACAGGTCAACCATATTAATTTTGGTAGGAACACCTAAAAATTCGATGAAATTTTTTAGGTCTTTATCTTTCGATATGAAATAATTACGTTGGCTTCTTTAGCCAATGTAATGATGTAAATATCATCAGAGTTCTAATAAGTGCAGTGACCTAAGACTTGCCGCCTTTACATTGTAAGTTTCTGAAATCCATTTTGCTACAGATGGGGAGAGATGCGCATCGAACCAAAAGGTTAGGTGAGATAAATCTAACTTAGACGGCAACATGTAAGACAGGATAATTAAGTTTCAGCGATGCGTATTTAAGACAAGCCAAAATATCTTCTTCCTCCAAATCCGGAAGTTCTTCTTCCAAAATTTGACGAGTGGTGAGACCATTAGACAATAAATCTAAAACATCAGTAACCCTGATTTGCATTCCCCTGATAGTGGGCTTTCCTCCACATAGTCCTGGTTTTGACGTAATTCTCTGTAGTAGATCTTCCATAAGAACTTTTTTTCAAATTTAAAATAAAAAAACCGCAGTTCAACTTGGTGAAACTGCGGTTGTATATTTTACATATTGTGATAAAGGCTGAAACTTTTACTAACGGTACAAGAGTGCGACGCAACGGAAGCCAAACAGAAATACTACTGCCGGCCTACCAAAAAAATCTACTTGCTAATCAATTTGCAAAAAATTGAACAGTACGTACCAACTGGCTTACATAGCTCATTTCGTTATCGTACCAGCTAACGGTTTTAACCAGTTGCTTGTCGCCGGATGACATTACTTTGTTTGTGTAGCATCGAACAATGAACCAAAAGTAATACCGATGATATCGGTGCTTACAATTTCATCTTCGGTATAACCAAAGCTTTCGTTGATAGCTGCTTTCATAGCTGCATTAATTTCTTCAACGGTTACTTTTTTTTCAACAATAGTGGTTAATTCGGTTAAGTGAACCGGTGATAACTGGTACACGTTGTGCACTTCCATCTAATTTTCCTTTTAGCTCGGGCAATACCAGACCAATTGCTTTGGCAGCACCTGTGCTGTTGGGAACAATGTTTTGCGCGGCAGCCCTTGCCCGGCGAAGATCGCCTTTGGCATGAGGTGCATCCAATGTATTCTGATCGTTGGTATAGGCATGAATGGTGGTCATGATGCCCATTACGAATTTTGAACTGTCGTTCAAAACTTTGGCCATAGGCGCAAGACAGTTGGTAGTACATGATGCGCAACTGATGATGGTTTCGCTGCCATCGAGTATTTCGTGGTTTACATTGAACACAACTGTTTTAAGATCGCCTGTTGCAGGTGCAGAAATGACGACACTTTTTGCGCCGGCTTTCAGGTGTGCTTCGGCTTTGGTCTTGTCGGTAAAGAAGCCGGTGCTTTCAATCACCACATCCACCTCGTGGTCGCCCCAGGGAATTTGAGCGGGATCTTTTTGCGCATATATTTTTACTTCTTCGCCGTTTACAATTATTGAATTTTCGGTGCTGGTAACCTCGCCGTCAAAGCGGCCCTGTGCACTATCATACTTTAATAAGTGAGCCAAAACTTTAGGGCTGGTAAGGTCGTTGATAGCAACAACATCAATACCTTCCATTTTATAGATCTGGCGAAAAACCAAACGGCCAATACGTCCAAAACCGTTAATGGCAACTTTAACTGTACTCATATTTTTAAATTTTCGTTTTTAAAAGCGTTGCGAAATTAAAGCTAAGATGGATATTTTATGAATATATTTTTGTAAAGGCACCCGCGAAAGCGTTGGCATTTGCTGCATGTAAATACTAACGCCGAACGAAAACGGGGGTACAAAATTCTAATCTCCCGATCAGGTGAACATAAGAAGTTTTGTCAGGTATCAAGCACAAAGAGATCAGCAGCTATACCGTCGGCTAGAAATTTTGCTGCTGAATTAATGATGAGATGATCATTCTCGCTGCGAAGATGATGGCGTTGTATATGCGGCGATGCATTGGTTAACAATTGCGCTAACAAAGGTTTGCCAAATGCGGTTTCAACCTTGGTCAACGAAAGCCCCTCAAGTGTGCGCAAACTGGTCATTACATACTCGTTGAACTGCTGGTTGGCAGTTAATATCTCTTCTTCAAATGGAACCTCGTTGTTGCGCAAACTTTGTATATACAGACTGTTGTTGGAAACATTCCACTGCCTGCTACTACCATTGAACGAATGTGCTGACGGCCCCAACCCCAGGTAAGGAATTCCCTGCCAATAGCTACTGTTGTGTTTGCTTCTAAAACCAGGTTTGGCAAAGTTGGAGATCTCATACTGTTCATATCCTGCTGCTTGTGTTACCTCCATTAATATTTCAAACTGCCTCGCTTGCTTGTCGGCATCTACATCGGGTAATTTTTTATTGTTAATGGAATGGTGTAGAGCGGTACCCGGTTCTACGGTAAGTGCATAGCACGACAGGTGTGGGATATTGAAGTTGATAGCTGTTTGCAAATTGCTGCTCCACTGTTCATCGGTAAGAGATGGAGTACCGTATATAAGATCAATCGTCAGATTGGTATAGCCGGCGGTATGCGCAAGCTCAATGCAATGTAGCGCCTGCTGTTGATCGTGTGCCCGGTTCATCCACTGCAGGTCGTGCTGAAAAAAAGATTGAATACCAATGCTCAGGCGATTGATGCCGCAGTGCTTCCAGTCCAGCAATTTCTCCCGGGTTATGTCATCGGGGTTAGCTTCCAGTGTTATTTCGGCATCCGGCACAATGGTAAAGGTGTTATGCAGGTGTTGCAGTATTTTTTCAATGGCATTCTGCGGTCAGCAGCGATGGAGTGCCACCGCCGAAATAAATGGTGGACACCGGCTGTAGAAGATAGTTTTGCCTGGTAGTGATTTCAACAAGCAACGCCTGCAGAAAAGCTTCCTGCTGTGCCTGTTGGTCGAAAAATGAAAATTGCAGTAGTGACATGCTTTTCTGCAAAAAGGAATATGAATGTAAACACCTGCCATGTGAGCCAGAACTTTTGTAAACTTGTTTTTTATTAATGGCAAATGTAGCGCGATATAGACTGGTGAAGTGGGTGGCTGTGTTAATGTGTATGCTTTGGCTCACCAACGTTTTCAGTCAAAATAAGTTTGCGCTAATTATACGTCCGGTTGATAGAGACAGCATTTCCGAAATTGCTGATCTGAAGTTGAAAACACAATTTATAAGCAGGGAAGAAGCTTCAGGATATATTGATCATTTGCCAGGTTTGCTGGCAAGCAAAGGTTATATTTCAGCTTCGCTCGACAGTATTTCTGAAACCGCAAACCAGGTGATCGTTTACCTGTACACTGGTGCACAATATGCCAACGCAAACATTAAGATCAGGGAGGAGGACATATCGTTGATCCGCGAGGTCTCTCCGCAGTTAGCTAAAAATCAAAATGCCGGTCTATCCTTCGGGGCCTACCAGCTTGTTACCGAAAAATTGTTAGATCATTTTGAAAACACCGGCTACCCTTTCGCTAAAATTTCCCTTGACAGTTTGCACATCAGCGATGAAAACGTGGCAGCAGTTCTAAAAGTTGACAAAGGATTTCCTTATCACATCGACAGTATTCGTTTGTATGGGCCGGCAAAAATTTCGCGCAACTTCATCCATCATTATCTCAACATTTACAAAGGTTCGCTTTACAACCGTACAGAGTTGAGCAAAATAGATCAGCGTTTGCTCGAGTTGCCATACCTGCAACAAGAGCGTCCGTGGGATATGACAATGCTCAATACCGGAGGCTTGCTCAATTTGTACCTGGAAACAAAAAAAAGTAACCAGATCAATGTGCTGGCAGGCTTTCTGCCAGCCAATCAACAATTGGGTGGCAAATTGCTGCTGACCGTAGATGCCAACTTGCAACTGCAAAATGCCTTTGGTGGTGGCGAAACTATGGGTTTGGTTTGGCAACAAATTCAGCCCGGCTCTCCGCGGTTACATCTCAATTTTGCCCAACCGTACCTCTTTAATTCTCCGTTCGGGGTCGACTTTGTTTTCGATCTGTATAAAAGGGATTCTGCTTTTTTAAATATTACCGGGCAATTGGGCTTGCTTTATGTTTTGTCGCCAACCCGCTCCGGAAAAATCATAGCGCAGGTGCAGCAGACCAATGTTTTACAGGTTGACACCCTTGCAATTATAACCAGTCGCCGCCTGCCAGATGTTGCCGACGTTAGCGCGGTCAATTTGGGTTTCGACTATTCCATAACCAACACCGATTACAAATTCAATCCACGGCGTGGCAGCGAAATCACCTTTTCGGCAACGGTGGGCAACAAGACCATCAGGCAAAATACAGCTATCACACAGCTCAAAGATCCGCTCTTCGATTATAGCACACTCTACGATTCTATCAAACTGAAAACCTACCAGTTGCGCCTTGTTTTTAAAGGTGCACATTATATCAAAACGGGTAAACAATCGGTTCTCAAGACAGCCGTGAACGCAGGCATGTACCAAAGCCCTAATTTTTTCGCAACGAATTATTCCAGGTGGGTGGTTACCGCCTGTTGCGCGGTTTCGATGAAGAAAGCATCTTCGCAAACCAATATGCCGTTGGCACAATCGAGTATCGTTACCTCGCGGGGCTCAACTCTAATTTCTTCATTTTCACCGATTTGGGGTGGAGCAACAATCCCGTTATCAAACAACACAATACCTACCTGGGCGGGGGTGTTGGGCTTATCTATCGAAACCCGCGGTGGCATTTTTAACATCAGCTATGCGGTAGGCAAACGCAACGATCTGCCTTTCGATATTAAACAATCGAAGATTCATTTTGGCTATGTAAGCATTTTTTAGTGGCGTGTACACAATCAACAATGGTTTTATTGGGTCTCCGGCAGTGGAACACAGGGCGACATTGTTGCGACGCTCCGTTCATCTGTAAATTCTTTGTTGGGGCAGCAGGTTGCCTGGTCACAAATACATCTCAACCACCATTAAAACAGGTGTTGAAATATTTATATCAGGGTATAACAGGTTCTAAGATATTTTTGCCCACCTTATCGCTAGTGTATTGAATAGAGTGCTTTTTATACTGTTGTTTTTCTTGGGTAGCTATACCGGTTTTGCGCAAACCGATACGCCGGTATCATTAGCGCCTGCGGATACGGGTTTTAAATCCCTGCCAAAAGCGCCAAAGAAAAAGCCGGTACAAGACAGCCTGCGCAGAACCCGACCAGATTCAACAAACCCGTCAGGTGTCAAAAAAGACTCTTTAAGAAAAGCAACAAACCACCCATGGTGGTACCGAAAGCCGATAGTTTAGCCCCTGTTGTTGATACGTTGGGCGATACTGCCACATTGGTGAAAAGTGATACAGTAGGTACAGCGCTTTCAGACACTCAAAAGTTACTCTTCCCGGTTGTTCCGGCAAAACGACCTTACGATTCGTTCTACAGCAAACTTTTAAATAACCCTTTTTTCAGGTCATCAGGCAAGCCCGTATATCTTGTCGTCAGCGAGCGAAAACGGGTTTCTAAAGACGAGATTTTTTATTTGTTGCTGGGGTTGCTCCTCTTTTTGGCATTTATAAAACTTGTATTTTCCAGGTATTTTAATAATGTATTCAGGTTGTTTTTTCAGCCTGCATTTCGGCAAAAACAAACACGCGAACAGCTTTTGCAAAACAACCTGCCCTCTTTGTTGCTGAATCTTTTTTTTGTTTTTTCAGCGGGTGCTTATGTTTCACTGTTGCTGTCCTATTATCACTTTACCACTGTAGATTTTTGGTTGTTATTGTTGTATTCCACTTCATCGCTGCTGGTGCTATATACCCGTAAATATATATTTTTAAGCTTCTCAGGTTGGGTGTTCAATGTAAAGGAAGCTACCGAGACTTATATTTTTACAGTGTATCTAATCAATAAAATAATCGGTGTTGTCTTAATACCTTTTACGCTCATCATAGCTTTTTCCGAACCTTATATAATCAATGCATCTATAACGTTTTCTATTACTCATCGTCATTCTTATTTTTGTGTACCGGTATATTGTATCATACAGCCGGTGCGGCGGGGTGTAAAGGTGAGTTTACTTCATTTTTTTCTCTATATATTCGCCTTCGAAATAACTCCGCTTTTGCTGATTTACAAGACCTTAATAATTTATTTGGATAAGAGTCTTTAATTTTGCAGAAATATGAGCAATAAGCATGGTTAAAAACGGGGCCAATTCCGGCAATGCCGGAAAGACTGTAAAAAAAATTCTCATAACTCAACCTAAACCTGAAAACGACAAGTCTCCGTATTTTGAGCTTGCCAGAAAATACAATATTGACCTTGTTTTTCATCCTTTTATAAAGCTAGAAGGTATTCCTGCAAAAGAATTCCGAAAGCAAAAAATTGACATTTCTTATTATTCTGCTGTTATATTTACCAGCCGCAATGCCATCGATCATTTTTTTAGGATTTGTGATGAAATGAAGATCACAATAAGCCAGGATACCAAATATTTCTGCATTACCGAGGCGGTTGCCCTTATACCTTCAAAAATTTATACTTATCGAAAACGAAAAGTGTTTTATGGTGCCGATGGTACCAACAAAAGCATGTTTGATGTGATTAACAAGCATAAGGAGAATGAAAAGTTTTTATATGTATGCAGCGAAAACCAGCAGGACAATGAGATTGTAAACTGGTTAAAGAACAACAAATGCGAATTTGCCCTGGCATTTATGTACCGAACTGTTAGCAATGATATAGATCCAGGTAATGGATGCTGAGTACGATGTGATTTGTTTTTTTACACCCAGTCGGCGTAAAAAGCTTGTTTGATAATATTCCTGCATTTGACCAGCAAAACAATACCCTCATTGGTGCTTTTGGAAACAATACTTCAAAAGCAGTAGAAGATGCTGGTTTAAGCCTTGAAATAAAGCTCCTGCACCCCAAGCGCCAAGTATGGTGGCCGCATTAGAGCAATTTCTTGTCTGCAGAAGTCAAAAAGAAATAGATTATTCTTCACCAGTCTTACAAATCCTTCGTATTTAGACAGTGCTGATTATATTTTAATACAACCGGTTAATGCATCTATACTTGACAATACATTTTCCTAAGTTAGCATTATGACTGATATACACATTACAGTACAAGAGTGTGATGTAACAATGAATTGGTAATTGAAAACTACTGCTGGATTACAGAAAAAATGACAGGTTTTTATGAAAATTATGTCTAAACTAATAAGAAATAAAAAGTATGTTAAAATGCAACTTTTTATGAAAAACGAATTTAAATTGTGCTTCAATTCTTTTCGTAAATCCTATAATTTTTTCCCTATCAGATAAATTTCTACTCAATTTATTCAAAAGCCATTTCAATGATTATTATCTTTTTGATAATAGATAATTTATAAGGTTTTAATACAATAAACTTTTATGCAGGCGTTTTTAAAGCATTATGCAACATCGCTATTAAGAAATTTAATAGTGGTGCTAAAAATTTTGAATAAATTATTTTGTTACATTTGCTTTATACCTATTAATCGTTACAACCGAATGAGAAGTCAACTGTTTGCTTTAGCAGCTATTACTCCCTGGCATTTGGGTTAACCAGTTGTGGCAGGAAAGGAAAGGCTAAAGGAGTGCCTGATAATGGCCAGCTTATGGGAGCATCTTATCGCAAATCCGAAGGCATGGCTAAACCAATAGGAATGGTATATGTTCCACCCGGAACTTTTCACATGGGCCCCAGCGATGAGGATATCAATTTCAATTTTACTGCCCGTAATAAGCAGGTTTCCATCAATGGTTTTTGGATGGATGCAACTGAAATCACCAATAATGAATACCGCCAGTTTGTTTGGTGGGTAAGAGATTCTCTTGCTGCTAAAGAATTGGGTTTTGGAAAAGAGGTTGACGGAAATTTTGCAGTTGATTGGAAGAAAGCACCAACAATTAAATATGGTGATAAATCTACTCTTAGAAAAAATTTCTAAACTTACTCTTACTCCTGATAACAGGTTATATGGCAGAAATGAAATTGATCCTGAAAAAATCGTTTACAGAGTAGAAACTTTCAATATGAAAGAAGCTGCCAAACTTGAAAACAAAGGAAAGCCACGAAGTCATTTATATTGTAAAGTACGATGAAAAGATTTATCCCGATACTTTGGTTTGGATGAGAGACTTTTCATATTCTTATAACGAGCCAATGGCAAAGCGATATTTTGCTCACCCTTCTTTTGGAAATTATCCTGTTGTTGGTGTTAACTGGAAACAGGCTGTTGCCTTTTGCCGATGGAGAACCAACTACATGAACAGTTTCCTGGAAAGAAAGAAGAAAGCTGTTGAAAGTGATTTCCGTCTTGCCAACAGAAGCTGAGTGGGAATATGCTGCAAGAGGTGGACGTACACAATCTCCTTATCCATGGGGTGGTCCTTATCTAAGAAATAAAAAAGGTTGTTTACTGGCCAACTTTAAACCCGGTCGTGGTAATTATGCTGAAGATGGTGGTTTTTATACTGTTAGAGCCGATGCATATTGGCCAAATGATTACGGTTTATATAATATGTCTGGAAATGTGGCAGAATGGACAACTTCTTTATACTATGAAGGAAGCTACAATTTTCAGCACGATATGAACCCCGATATTCGTTGGGAAGCAAAAGATACCGACCCTCCCCGTATGAAACGTAAAGTTGTACGTGGTGGAAGCTGGAAAGATGTTGGTTATTTCTTCAAACCGGTACCCGCTCTTACGAATACCAGGATACAGCAAAATCTTATATCGGTTTCCGTTGTGTGATTGATCTTCCTGCTAACTGGCCAAGAAGATAAATAATATAAGCCTATACAGAAATTTCTAGTAAATTTTATTATCAAATAAATTATGTATGAGGATACAATAATCTCTACATGCTAATCCGTTTATTATTCTATAAAATTCCTAAAACAAAACAAAAATTAAACAATGGCAGTTGCAATTCCATCAAAAGTTAGTAAAGTAGTTGATATTTTCGTATCCGTTGCTGCGGCAGGTGTAATATGGGGAGCACTTCAAAAAATCCTTCACACACCAAGTGCAGATCTATGGTTAAAGATCGGTTTGGGTACAGAGGCAGTCGTGTTTCTTGTGTATGGTATTTTATACATGATTTATCCGGCAGTTACAGATCCTCACATGGATGAGGTACTGACTAAAGACGAAAAGAGCTGCATGAGCCGAAAGGAAATCCTGCATTGAAAAGCATGGAAAAAATGTTGGCAGATGCTGATATTACTCCTGCAAATCTTTCAAAACTGAGTGCTGGTTTTCAAAAGCTTGGTACTACAGTAACTAATATGTCTGAAATAGGCGATATTGTAAAAGCAACTGGTGATTATGCTCAGAAAACAAAAGCTGCTACTGCTGCACTTGACACAGGTAAAAGATGCTTATACTAACACTGCAAATTCACTTTCATCTTTCAATGCAGCAAGTGAAAGCACAAAGCATTTCCACGACCAGGTACAGGTGTTAACTAAAAACCTTTCTTCTTTAAATACAATTTACGAATTGGAATTGCAGGAAAGCAATAACCATCTGAAAGCGCTTGAACAACTTCTATGGCAAACTGGCACAAACTTCTGCTGCTATGGAAGGAAGTGTTGAAGATGCTAAAAAAGCACAGGAACAAATTGGTGTTATTGGCTACCAACCTTGGCAGATTGAATTCTGTTTATGGCAATATGCTTAACTGCAATGCAGGGAAGATAATCTAAAGTGATAACATAAGAAAACTAATTCCAAATTCTATTTAAAATACTAATAATCAGACATGGCTTTACCTAAAGAGCCCCGGCAGAAGATGATTAACCTGATGTATCTGGTGTTAACAGCCCTGTTAGCACTGAACGTATCATCTGAAATTCTAAATGCCTTTAAAACAGTTAATAACAGTTTGATGAATGCCAATGGAATCATTGAAGCGAAAAATGAGGGAATTTTCAAATCATTCGAAGCAAAAACTGAAAGATCCAAAAACTGCAACATTAGCTGCAGATTTGGAAGCCTAAAGCCGATAAGGCAAAAGAGTATGCAGATAATATGTATGCACTACATTGAAAGCTTGAAAGTAGAATTGATGAAAGCAGGCAGGTCAAACTACACCAGGAGGTCATTACAAAGAAGATGATCTGGATGCTGCAACCCGCCTGTATTGTTGATGGACCAAAAGGTAAAGGAACTGATTCAAAAACTTACAGAATATAAAACTGACTTGTTAGCTATTGATCCGGCTATTGATGCTGAGTTTGAAAAGACATTGCCAATTGATCTTTCAATCCCCAAAGTAATAACCAGGCGGCAAAAAAGATTGGGCTTATGCTTATTTTCACATGACACCTACAATCGCAGCTATTACAATGCTTAGTAAGTTTGAAAACGATGTTAAGAACAGTGAAGCATTGGTAGTAGATTTCTGTCACAGAAAAGTTGGTGAAGTAGCAGGTTGTTTACGATGAGTTTCAGGCTTTTGCAGGAACAAATTCGCAATATCTTATGCCAGGTCAGGAATTGGTGATAACTGCAGGTGTAGGTGCTTTCAGTAAAGCAGCAAGACCAACTGTTACTGTTGATGGTTCAGGTGTGGGTATTAAATGCCGAGGGTGTTGCTGAATATAAAACAACGGTGGGCGGACCGGGAAGCTTATACCAAAACTGTTAATATCACTTTTGTAAAGCCTGATGGTACTCACTGCAACCATACCAAAGAAGGTTGAATATACAGTTGGCTCTCCTACCGGTGCAAGTGTAAGTGCAGATGCGGTAAAAGTGCTTATATATTGGTTTGGAAAATCCGTTGACCAATTACTGGCGGAAGTGCAGGTGCTGAAAAAACCAGGCAAGTATCGATAATGGTAATCTTAAAAAGTTTGGTGGTGGTAAATATATAGCAACTGTAACTTCTCCGGGAAAAGCAACTATTAATGTAACTGTTGAAGGTAAAACAACTCCATTTGATTTCAGGGTGAAAAGAGTTCCGGATCCGGTTGCGATGATTGGTCAAGTTCTGGTGGCAGAATTGCTGCAAATGCAATTAAAGCCCAGCAAGGTGTACGTGCAGATTTGAAAGATTTTGTTTTTGAAGGAGTAAAATTTGATATTGTATCTTATGTAGTTTATGCAACAGGAGCATGGTTTTCAGGAAGGCCCCGGCATTTCACAAAATGGTGGTGCATATTTCAATGCAGAATCCAAAAGAGTTATGGAAAGATGTCGCCAGGTTCAACAGTGGTGATTGATGAGATCAGAGCAAAAGGTCCTGGTGGTGATACAAGAGTTTGCCTCCTATGGCGTTTAATTTATTCTAATAAAATATTGGTGGTTATGAAAACTATGAGATGTTTAAATTAGTGATTGCTTGCTATTATCAGCTTGCTGGTAATTGCAGATGCAAATGCGCAGAAGCAAACGTCCGGTATTCAAGAAGCCAGTGCCAGTAGCGGATATGGTAATACTGGTATGGTAATACTGGTTATACCACAATCAGGTAACGATACCACAGGATACAACCAAGAAAAACAACCGCCTGCTGCTACCAGCCAGCGGTTATGGTAGCACATCAGTGGTTATGGCAGCAACAGTGGTTAGGTGGCAACTACTTATGACGCCAGCAACTGCTGCGGCAGCAAGTTCCTGCAGCCTATCAATCAAAAACTTCCTGTTAACGTTAATAAAAGGTTCCGGAAGCGGAATAGGCGATTCTGTTGCTCCATCGCTACGAACTGATAATGCAATCGACAGGCAATTGGTAAAAGATAGAACCCCATTGCCTTATGAGCATATTCGTGAAGATGATGCGGTTTACAAACAAAGAGTTTGGCGAGAAATAGATACCCGTGAGAAAATGAACCTTCCTTTCAGATATGCAGCCAATGAAGACAATGGTAACCAGCGTTTCATTTCAATACTTTATATGCTATACAATCAGGCGAAATAACGGTTTTCAGTGGTGATGATGATAGGTTCACCACCCCATTACAAAAGAAGCAAGTAGCAAAAACTATAACTGGTGGTTTGGATACTGTTCCTGTAATGGATATGAAGGAGAGGTTGACAGGTTATGAAGCAAGGCAACGAATGATTGAGCCGGATTCTATTTATCGCTTTCGTCTGAAGGAAGAATGGATATTTGATAAAGAATCGTCAAGAATGTTCGTAAGAATTTTGGGTATTGCACCAATAATGACGCAAGTATACATCAAACGGGATATGACCTGGGTGACAGATTTATTCTGGGCTTATTATCCTGATCTGAGACCAACTTTGTCCAAATATGAAGTATTCAATGGTAAGAACTATGCCGGAAGAATGAGTTGGGAAGAACTTTTTGAAAGCCGTTTTTTCAGCAGCTATATCACTAAATCTACCTTAGATAATCCATTTGACAAAAGTTTGAAAGAATACATAAAAGATCCTTTGTTCCGTTTATTGGAAGGAGAAAATATCAAGGAGAAAATTTTTAATTACGAACAAGACCTTTGGTCGTACTAAGAATTGAACTTTGTTTAAATACAAAAGAGCCTGCAACAGCTGGGGCTTTTTTATATTTTAAGCATGTTCATTTGCAATATTTACAAAGATTGTAATTCAATAAAATTTGATTAACGATCCAATAGAGTCTTAACATATTCATGAATATGATGAAATACTCTGTAATTAAATAGAATAAAGAAGATTACTGTGAAAAAACATTAAAAAAATCTTTTGTTTGTTGGAGTATTAGTCAGTTTATATATCTTTACCTTGGTTTTTCATAGGATATTGGATTTTAAAAACGGGGCTGGATGTTTATCCTGGCCCCTTTTTTTTTTAGTCCTGTTTCTCCTTGAAAATGTTTGAATATCAATTTTGCTTTAGATGACACCAATACTGCTGCTAATTCCTCCTGTGACTTTAATTGAATGTTTTTTACTGATTTAAATTCTTTTAGTAATTGTTCTGCAGTTGACTTTCCTATTCCTTTAATATTTTCCAATTCATTTTTAAATGTTCCTTTACTTCTTTTTTGCCGGTGAAAAGTAATTCCAAACCTGTGTACCTCATCTCGTATTCTTCTGATTAGTTTCAGGCTTTCACTATCCCAGGGTAATTTAATTGATTGCTTATCTCCTGAAAAAATATTTCTTCTTCATTTTTTGCAATCCTACAACAGTTATCAGTTCCAACAAGATTTAATTCCATAATGCTTTCCATGGCTGCATTTAGCTGCCCTTTACCTCCATCAATAATCACAAGTTGAGGAAGTGGCTGTTCTTCTTTTAGCAACCGCTATACCGTCGGAAAACGACTTCCTTCATGGTAGCAAAGTCATTAATGCCTTCTACTGTTTTTACATTATAATGCCTGATAATCTTTTTTGCTTGGTACTCCATCTTTAAAACAAACCATCGCACTTACAGGATAACTTCCCTGGAAGTTTGAATTATCAAAACATTCAATATGCACGGGTACTTCTGATAGTTGAAGATCTTCTTGCAATTGGTACAAGAACTGCTTTCTTTTGCATATCGTTTTGCCTTCCAATTGCAAAATTTTTTTCTTCCTTAATTCTTCTGTAAAATAATTTACATTATTAACTGAAAGATCTAAAAGTTTCTTTTTATCGCCTGCCTTTGGTACTGTAACAAGAATATTCTTCTAAAGCAAAATCTATTTCAAAAGGAACAATAATTTCATTAGCCAGGCTATTAAATGTTTCCCTTAATTGAAGGATGGCGATGGGTAAAACTTCTTCTTCCGTTTCTTCAAGTTTTGTTTCTACCCGTACAGTATGTGTTTGTACGATCGTTCCATTATTTACCATCAGATAATTAACATAAGCCAGTATCTCCATCTTTCAAGAATGTGAAAACACATCCAGGTTTGATAAGATGTTTACTAACAATCACCGATTTTGCCTGGTAATTTTCCAGTGTTCTATTTTTTTTCTTACCCATTCGGCTTTTTCAAAATTAAGGTCGGCTGCATATTGCAAGCATTTCTCTTTTAAAATGTTGAATAACCGGTTGAAGATTTCCTTTTAAAATATTTCTTACCTGCTGCAACGCTTCAGCATATTCCTGTTCTGTTTGCAGGGCTTCGCACGGCCCTTTGCAATTACCTAAATGATATTCAAGACAAACTTTAAATTTTCCCTTCTGAATATTGGTTTTGGTCAAATTGAGTTTACAGGTGCGTAGCGAAACATTTTGCTTGATGAAAGTAAGCAACTCTCTAACCTTTGCCACAGAAGTAAAAGGTCCAAGGTATTCAGAGCCATCATTAATTTTCATCCGGGTTAAGAAATACCCTTGGAAAAGGTTCTTTTTTAATAACAATATATGGGAAAGATTTATCATCTTTTAAGATCAATATTAAACTTGGTTTGAAATTGTTTGATCAGCGAATTTTCAAGAAGAAAGGCATCGGCTTCGCTATTTGTAATAGTAAACTCAATCCGTCTTAATTCGTTGAACCAGTTCATGGGTTTTATAGTTTGTAAAAGTTTTAGTAAAATAGCTACTGGTTCTTTTTCTTAAGATCTTTTGCCTTACCTACATACAACAATTCATTTCTTTCCATCAAAATATTTATAGATACCCGGCTGATGGGGTATAGTATGTGCATATTTGTTGATAATTCTTTTGCCTTCATAATTATAATTCCTTTTAGCTCTTTTCATTCCAAACAACTATCGTTTGGCGAGTATTCTCATTCTTGTCTTTTGTTTGCACTGACGATTAATTTGAAAACTTTCTCCTGGTTTCCAGCTTAATTGCTCTATAGCAGAACTGTCCTGGTATTTGAAAAATTTACGTATTAATATTCTATTGATGGTTTGTCCGTCTTCTTTGAACAAAACATCAACATTTTGCATTTCAAGATCCTTGTTGCCGGTAGAATAACTTATCGTAAAATTTTTTGTAGTTTGATCATAAAAAATATTTTCCGTGTAAAATTTTTTTAAATCAGAATTGTTGATATCAGGCTTCAAAAAATTAGCTGACAACTTGTTGAAAATAGAATTATCAATTGCGAAAAATCCTTTTTATTGTTATTAATTTCTATTTCGTAAATAAAATAAGGGGTCTTGTTTACCGCGCTGATTTCAGATTGAAAAAAATTTGCGCGAGTTGAAAGAAATGGGTAGTATCAAGCTTATTTTCGCTTTTTTCAGGGGCATTAGCCTGTTTGCAGGAGGTGTAGAGTGTGAATGTTACCACAATGAAGAAACCAAATTATTTCATTCGGCAAAAATACTACAACAAAGCGAGGCTGAAAAGACAGGTTACTTTAGAATGATGAGAACAATTTATTTAGTATTAAACCGACTGGCACCTTTAGTAAATCGCAACCTAAAGTAGGAATAATTGTATAAAACATGTTATAAAGAATTATCCAAATAAACTACTTAATCGAAGGTTTTAGAGACACCAACTTTAAAGCCATAGTCCATAAATGCTTCTTTAATTGGATACTGCGGTATAAAGGTAGAATAGGGCTGATATCTCAATTGTGGACCCAATTGCCATTTATAATCACCAAATTTAAAACTAACGAAAGGCTTCCACATTACTATTCAGGTTCCACTTTCTTATGATATCAGGATTTTCTGTATAATTCTTAAAATTAGCAGATAACAGATAGGCATTTCGATTCAACAGGTAGGTTGGTTGTATGCTTCCTGCTACATTAAATTGAATCTTTTGTTTCCCATAATCTGCCATTCAACTCCAACAGGCACTGCCAGTTGAAAATAACGGTTAACAAGTTCATCTGAATAGAAGCCATTGTTAGTTCGGTAAGATGCGTAAGTATTAATGGTTTCAATTCTGTTGCTTTCAATTAATGCAATACTTGCCAGTTCGGTGCCAGCACGAAATGCCTCTATACTATACTGCCGCACATTAAACTGAAAACCAGTTTTTACTCTAAAATTAGATGATAGATTATACATAATACTTCCGCCAACTTCCAGACCTACACCGGGCTTATGACGCACCACCTTATTTACATCGGTTACATAATTTAATCCCACAGGACCGGAAGTATTTTCCATGTATTATTGAACGGTCTTCAATAAGGCTTCGATAACTGACTGAAGGAGCAGCATATACCTGAAAACTAAATTTATGTTTTACACTTTTTTCTTTTGTTTTTGTATAAAGGCTTATATCATCTTTATTGTCCTGCAAAATTTGTCAACCATGTTTTTGTCAGAATAATCAAGATGCGCAGCAGTAGAAGATGGTACGGTAGGCATTTCCCGGGGATCATTTTTCTCACCAATTGTTGCAGCCTGTCGCACACCCTGGTTAGTTAAAAGCAATTATGGACGCCTGCGGAACTACATTTTGTTCTTTAGTTACTCTCGGTCTTGCAGTTCTCTGTAACACTGCCTGATTAAAGTCTTATTGTTGCCTGTGTTGGACCGGGTCAACACTTGTTATACGTTGCGTGCGAAGTTTTTTTGCGTTCGAAGACTGAACGTCAGCGCTTTGTGAAAAAACCGGACTGGATGTTTAGTGCATCTGACGCTACCGACCTGGTTTTTGAAAATCTTGTTGATGTAGTAAGATTGTCGAGCAAATTATTCCTGGCTTTGCTTTGCTGCAATTTGTTTATTGCTAGCAGCTATCCAATGTAAAAATGTTGGGTTGCGGCGTAAAGTAAACACAAATGGTGATAGTTGCAGTAAGCAAAGCAAGGGCAGCAATGGTAAGCGCAGGCCAGTTTTTATCGCCATGTAGTTTTTTATTAATATCTCTCCAAACTGCATCCGAAGGATACATCCTGTGGTTTTTCACCTGGTCCTGGAGAAACTCTTCGAAATCGGGATTTGTAAATTTGTCTTCCATCAGCCAAATACTTTTTTTCACTTCTTAACGCCCGCCAACCAACTAAATTGTGCTCTGGGTCTTTCGAGAATATTTTTCTTAACAAGAATGTTTTCCAACATTGACTTTAGCCCTTGTATATTGGCTTCTGCTGGTACTTTCTTCAATATCAAGCATGTTGGCAATTTCGCGGTGACTGTAGCCTTCAATAGCATACAAGTTCAGAACCGTTCGATATCCAATGGGCAACAAACGTATGCATTCTGCTTACTTGTTTTGCCTGCATGATAGAAGGAATAGTTTCTTCTTTAATGTACACATAACCCGCATGATCCAGATCAACACTGTCATTAAATTTCTTATATTTCTTTAAAAAATTAATGCAGGTGTGCACTACTATTCGCCTGATCCAGCCTTCAAAAGCACCCTTGTTTTGAAAAGTATGTATTTGGGTAAAAACTTTAATAAATCCTTCCTGTAGCATATCTTCAGCATCTTCGCGGCTTTGCGCAAACCGGTAACAAACAGATAGCATTTTAGGGCTAAACCTGTTGTACAATTCCCTTTGTGCAGAGGGATCATTGTGAAGACATCCTGCAATTATATATTCTTCTGTCATGAAGCTATTTAAATAGTATTACCCTCTAAAATTAGACAATTATTCCAATCAATAGCTGCTTATCCGGGAAATTTTCCCGCAATTGGAATGGTATCTTTAGAAGGTATTATTTTATACGGCAATAACAGCACACGATGTTTAAAACCACTGCAAACGTGTGCGGCAATTGTTTTGCAGTTATGTACGAGCAATTTAAAGTTGCGGATCAAACACTAAACATGAAAACTATACTTATACCTACCGACTTTTCTGCCACCGCTCGCAATGCCGCCCTGTATGCCATCAAACTCGCATCGCAATTACAGGCTGCAAAGATCATTTTTTACAACGCTTATTTGCCGCCGCCGGTAGTCAACGAACCTGCTTCTATGCCGGCAATACCAATGGTAGATATTGATATTATCAAAAATGCAAGTATCGATGGTCTCGCCCAATTTGTTACCTCGCTGCAAACCGAAATTGATGGCAACATAGAAGTTGATCAGCTATGTGAATATGCAGACCTGACCACTGACATTGATGACCTGTGCGAAAAAACAAGTGCAGACATTATTGTGCTGGGTATAACCGGCACCAGTAAAATTGAAGAAGTGTTAATAGGCAGCACGGCGTTAAGTATTGTGAAGCAAACCAAAGTGCCGGTGATAGTTGTGCCCGAAGGAGCCCACTTCATTAAAATAAATAATATCCTGCTGGCAAGCGATCTGAAAAAAGTTTCCGAAACTACCCCCGTCAGCGAAATAAAAGCTATGCTCAATGCTACCCACGCCAGGTTGCATATACTTAACGTGTTTGAAGATGCTGAAGAAGTATCGGCTGATGCTGCCTACCAAAAGGAACTACTTAGCGCGCTGCTGCATGAGTATGAACCTGATTTCCACTTTGTCAGGAACGATGATTTTATAGCGGGCATTAACCAGTTTGTAGTAGCCAATCAAATTGATATGATCATTACCATACCCAAGCGGCATGGCTTTTTGCAAGGGCTTTTTAGGGAGCGGCATACAAAAAAACTCGCCTTTCACAGTCATGTGCCGCTTATGTACATACACCAGCAAGACCTATAGGCCCATGATGTGGTGCTGCAAAACTGACCAAGTTTTTTTAGGGTGTCCGGCAAAGGTTTTTCATGGCAGCGGCCGTTGCGTCGCATTACGTTCACCGGTTTTAACCACAGGCATCTTTTTTCAAGCACATCTATAGGGTTTATTAATATCCCTACCGCGCTTAAATTTGTCAGCCCACTGGCATTGCAATAGTGCGCTGTGCTTACTGGAAACAGTAATGCATTTTATATTTATTTTGCTGCCGAACAAAGCTTTGCCGGTGAACGGAGCGTCGCAACTATGTCGCCTGCGGATAGACTGCTGGTCACCAAAAAAACGGTTGTGCTTTACCCTTTTTTCTACGACAGGTATTTGCCAACTATTGGCACGCGGCGACCTACACCAAATGCCTTGGGACTGACCCGAATAATGGGGCAAAATTGATTGCGTTTATATTCATTGGTATTAACCAGTTTCAAAATGCGGTCAACCAGTGCTGCGTCAAACCCCTGCTCTTTTATTTCGGCTGGTCCTTTGCGGCGTTCTATATATTGGTACAGCACTTCGTCGAGAATTTCGTACGGTGGCAGGCTGTCAATATCTTTTTGATCGGGTCTTAACTCGGCACTGGGCGCTTTTTGTATAATGTGATTGGGTATTATTTCTCTGTGTCTGTTGATGTACTCTGCCAATGCATATACCTGCAATTTGTAGCAGTCGCCAAGCACGCCAATACCACCAGCCATGTCGCCATACAAAGTGCCATAGCCGGTTGCCAGTTCGCTTTTGTTGGATGTATTCAGTAAAATGTAGCCGAACTTATTGGCGATACTCATAAGAATATTGCCGCGCGAACGGCTTTGTATATTTTCTTCGGCGAGACCAAAAGGCAGATCCTGAAAAACAGGTTTCAGGGTTTGCAAAAAGGCTTCAAAGACCTGCGTGATCTTAATGATGTCAAACGGATTTCCCAGGTTTTCGCTCAGCTTTACAGCATCGTTTACAGAGTGTTCGGAGCTGTAGGGTGATGGCATAAGCACCGCCCGCACATTGCTGTGTCCCAGGGCTTCGCAGGCAAGTGCCAGTGTAACAGCGCTGTCAATGCCACCCGACGAGCCAAGAATAGCCTTGGTAAAATTCATCTTTTGAAAGTAGTCGCGAATGCCATGAACAAGTGCGAGATGTATGCCCTGGATATTATGCTGGGGATTGTAATGAACGGGATTGGGATTGATGTGTGAAAGAGGAGCGATAAAGTCGGAAGTGTCCTCTTCAATACTGCCATCGTCGTTAAGTGTCACTCCGTCAATTGCTTCTTCAAACATGGGAAGTGCCTTGCGCAGTTTGCCATCTTTGTCAAAGATGAGAGAAGCGCCATCGAAGACAATTTCGGTTTGACTGCCAACGGCATTGCAATAAAACATGGGCAGTTTATATTTCAGCACATTCGACTTTACTACAGACTTGCTTTCTTCCTCATGTATATAATCGAAAGGCGAAGCGCTGAGATTGATCATTATATCCGGGTTTTGCTGTATCAACATATCCATGGGACAAACGCGGTACAATGGATTGTCATCTATGTTCCAAATGTCTTCGCAGATAGTAACGGCTAATTTTTTGCCTTTGAATTCCAGCACCTTCCAATCAAATGCGGGTTCGAAATACCTGTATTCATCGAACACATCGTAAGTGGGCAACAAGGTTTTATGCACTTCTCCTTTTATCTCTTTTTCGTAAAGCAAAAACGCGGCGTTAAAAAGATCTTTTCCCTCCTTTACCGGGTTATGTGCGGGTGAGCCGATGAGAACACCAATTGTATCGGCGTGTTGTTTTATGGTATCTACAGCCTCGTAACATTTATTGATGAAGTCGTTGAACTCAAGAAAATCGCGCGGAGGATAACCACAAACACATAACTCACTAAATACAACCAGGTCTGCTTCCCGGCTTTTTGCCTGTTCTATTGCTGCTATAATTTTACTCGTATTTTTTTCAAAATTTCCAATGTGATAATTCTGTTGCGCAAGACAATTTTCATAGTGTAAAGTTTAAGGATATAAATAACATATTATAAAGTTCGTGCCTTACATGTAAATTGAGCGCAAAGTTTGTAGAGCATGAAGTGGTTAGTTTTTCTGGTTTTTTATTGGTGGCGATGGCTGCATGTACAGGTAAAAAGAACCTGATGTTTCTGATGTAAAAGCTGAGATTGTTACTGAACGATTTGAGCAAGGATTTATTTGCCATTGACACTACAAATATTGATGCCGGTTTGCAAAAACTGCATCAAAAATATCCTGGGTTCTTGCAAGATTTTTTATACAACATACTGGCGCTGCCACCGCAGCCCGACAGTGCTAAAGTGGTGGAGAAGCAAACCAACTCATTTATTACGTGCTTACCAGCCGGTAAAAGATTCTGCTGACAAAGTTTTCAAAAATTTTGATGATACAGGCTAAAGAAGTGGAGCAAGGTTTGCGATATGTGAAATATTATTTTCCTGATTATAAAGTACCACGGAAGATAGTCACGTTTATTGGACCTATTAATAGTTATGGAAATATACTTACCACTGATGCTTTGCTGTAGGACTGCAATTGTATATGGGTAAAAATTATTCGTTATATCAAAGTGAGGCAGGACAGCAATTGTATCCGGCTTATATTTCGCGACGATTTCAGAAAGAATATATTCCTGTCAATTGTATTAAGACGATTGTTAATGATATTTTTCCTGATAATTATGCAGGTCAGCCACTGATAGATCAAATGATACAAGCAGGAAAGAGGCTGTATATACTTGACCACTTATGCCGGAAACAGCGGACACTTTGAAGACGGGTTATACTAAAAACCAACTGGATGGCTGCTATAAAAATGAACAGACTATCTGGAGTTTTTTTGTGCAAAATGATCTGTTGTTCACTACCGATCCATCACTTATAAAAGACTATATGAATGATGCACCGCAGACACAAGCATTTGGTCAGGATTCTCCGGGTTTTATCGGGCAGTTTGTAGGCTGGCAGATCGTAAAGAAATGGATGGAACAAAAATGAAAACGTTTCATTACCACAGCTCATTAACAAAGATCCGCGAACCATTTTTAATGAGGCAAAATACAAACCTTGATCTGGTTTGTTTGTACTGAATCCCATTTCTTGAACCTTAAATTTCACTTATTGACTGCTGCAATTATTTTAGCCGCTGGTTCATCGTCGAGGTTGGGAACACCCAAGCAACTGCTGCAATACAAAGGACGATCGCTGCTACAAATTGCTATGGATGCAGCGTTGTCTTCTATATGTGAACGAGTAGTGGTAGTTACAGGCGCCAATGCCCGGGAAATGGAAGCAATGTTAGACAAGACTAATGTGGAACGAGTGCACAATGCTAACTGGAAAGGGGGAATGTCAACTTCGATAAAAGCCGGTTTGCAATACGTTTTGCAGCAGGGCAAACGACCAGATAATGTTATCATAATGCTGTGTGACCAACCTTTTGCAGACGCTTCCTTACTATCTAAATTGCTGGCTAAACACATTGCATGTGGAAAACATATTATAGCGTGTGCCTATAAAAATACACTTGGTGTTCCGGCTTTGTTTGCTGAAAAATTCTTTGACAGCCTGCTGCAATTACAAGGCGATGAAGGTGCAAAAAAAATAGTTATGGCTCATCGTGATGATGTGGCGCAGGTTGACTTTGAAAAGGGTGTATTTGATATTGACACCATTGAAGATTTGCGGAAACTGCAGGTAGGAATTTAGTGAGGTTATCACATCATCTTTGTAAAGGCTCCCTGGAGATATGCCGTACACGAGTGCGACGCAACCAAAGTATAATATTGCTTATACCGCTTTGGTTCCAAAAAGAAATTCTACTCCCGGTGCACAAAACCCTATAGTTTATTTTGCCTTCCACCTATTGTCGCTTTTATGCACATCGGGGGTATGCAGGCTGCCGAGAGTAATGGTGTTAACGGGTTTTGCAGCAGTGAAAGTGATCTCCGCTGAGTTTGATTTTTCCCATACCCCAATGTTGCGGTGGACCTCGAAAGTAGTGTTATCGTCGTACTGTACCTTCAGGTCAATGGGTATAGGTTTAGTGCCTTTGTTGGTAATAGAAACGGTGTATTTATTCCCATTTTGCTTCACCTGCTTTATTGCCAGGTCGGGCACGCCATCGTTGAAAAACCAACGCTGCCAAAACCAGTTGAGATCTTTGCCGGAGCCAGTGTTCATGCAATTGAAAAAATCAACGGCAACGGGTGTTTGCCATGCCACTGTTGTAGGTAATAGTGTAGTGCTTTTGTAAACAATGCATCACCCAAATAGTCTTTTACAAACAGGTAACCCATGGCTGGTTTTGGATACGAATTGAGGAAATAGGAAGTGCCACCCAATTGTGTGCTAAGGGTAGTGATGGGCAGGTCTTCTTCGCTGCCCGGCAGTTTGTTCATAGGCCTGTCATACCATAATCGTCGGCAATGCTGCTATCAATCATCGGAGAGATCAACCATTCCCCCAATGGTGGCCCAGCCTTCATCCATCCAGGCATATTTGGTTTCGTTAATGCCCATGTAAAATGGAAACATGGTGTGGAACACTTCGTGGTCGGTAAGCGTTATTCCCTCTTCGGTGTCGTCAACGGGATTGTCATTCACCATCATGGGATATTCCATTTGATCGAGCCCATCAAATACGGTTTCGTGCGAATAGGGGAAGGGCCATTTGGGAAAAGTAAAGCTCATTGCCTTTACCGTTTCGCGATTGTAATTAGCCACGTTAAAAAAGTCTGCATGCTTGGGGTTAAAAACTGCATCAACTCTTGTTCTCCGTTTGGTAACGGGATCTACCACCAGGCTTGCCGATTGCCAGAAATAATGATCGCTTGTAGCAAATACAAAATCGGTTACATTACTTGCTGAAAATTTCCAGGTATTTGTCTCAAGCTCTTGTGTAATGGTGCCAGCAAGGTCAGGAATCGATGATCGTGATCATGTTATCAGAAGCCTCGGCCTGTTTGATGCGATCGCAAATAACCGGTGTAAGAACTTCGTTGCAATTCAAAAGGTCGCCGGTTGCCCAAACGGCAAATTTTGCCGGAACGGTAATAGCAACATTGAAGTTGCAAAAGTCGTTATAGAACTCCTGTACTCCCAGGTAAGGGATTCGGTTCCAGCCATCATAATCATCATATACAGCAATGCGCGGAAAAAAGTAAGCAATAAAAGCTGCATTCGGTTCCACCTGCCCGGTGCGGGTATGCGACCCATGGTTGAGGGTATAATGAAATTTGATATCGAAATCTATGGACTGCCCGGGTAGCAGTGGCGGCACCGTGACTGACATGTTGGTGCCTTTGTATGACCAGGTGAGCACCGAACTTTTGGCAACAGCAATGTTGTCAATTTGCATTCCTTCGTTGATGTCGTTAGGGTCGATATTGACGAGACGTTGCGCGCCTTTCTGATAAAGATTGGGATACAACTTGAACACGATCTCATTGAGTGTATCGGGGCTATTATTTACATAGGTGATCTTTTCTTTGCCAGACAGCAGGAGGGTAGCAGGATCGAAGACAGCATCTATGGTATAATCTGCCGTGTTTTGCCAATACTTTGCTCCTGGTTTTCCCTCTGTGGTGCGGGTACCTGCATCGTACAAAGGCTTCATAAACTTGTTGAGTGGCAGACTTTGAGCAAAGGCATTATTTGCAGCGAACAACAATACAAATAAAAAGGCTCGGTAATATTTCATTGAATTTCTTCCAGGGTCTTTAAGAGTAATTAATTCTTGGTTTCTAAGAAAGTTCTTTAAAAATGACATTTGTAAATTCAATTTTCCTGGTAGCTAGCAAATACGGCAAAATGCCTGCCTGCTATTGTGAAATATAAAATAATCAGTTCCCCACTTAAGCTGCCTGCGAGCGGAAAAAAATTTTGAATGTGCAATTGTTTTTTTTAGCACCTGAACATTCTACATTTCTGCTAAATTAATGAAGCGCATATATGACCGATTTAAGAGGTTGCAATACAACTGGTATAGAGGTTTGTTTCCCAACCTGAACCACAGACTTATTGCTGCCTGCAAGTTGATCTTGTACAGGGTAATTGCCTGAACGAAGCTGCCAGCGCCCGGCAACATCGGGGGATAACAACACTGATCCGTTATAAGTGGAAGTGTTGCTGAAATTGCAAATGATGATCAGCTTTTGTTTACCATTCCAACGTACAAAAGCATATACGTCTTTTGCGTAATCAGGATTGTGTTTACGGTTGTAGGTCTGCAGATCGGCATAGGCACCCGTTAAGGCAGGACTGCTGATCGTAAAGTTGAGCAGGTGTTGATAGAAATTACGGAGTGCATTTTCGTCTGGTGTTAGCATGCCTCCGTCAAACTTGCCGCCATTCATCCATCGCTGGTGACGGGGAACACCAATATAATCAAATATGCTGGTGCGACTGGGTTTGCCAAAGCCCGCATCTTCTGCCCCGGGTTCTCCTACCTCCTGACCAAAATAAATGAGCGTGGGTGAGGTACTGATGGTAGCTGAAACAACCATTGCCGGCATTGCTTTACGGGGATCTCCTGCAAACTGTGGGCTGGCAATACGCTGCTCATCATGGTTCTCCAGAAAGTGCAGCATGTGATGTTCAATGTCGGCAACGCGCTGCTGTACGGCAAATTGTCGGGGCTACCTGTGCCCTGAATGATGTGGCGCAACGTGTCGTACAGGGCTACTTTATCGTAGAGATAATCCATTTTGCCCAGCCTGATATAGTTGCGGTACTGCGCCGGATTATATACTTCTGCCGTTAATTCTGCCGTGGGTTTGCGGGTTTTGATAGCGGAGTTCATGTAGCTCCAAAACTCAACCGGTACCATCTCAGCCATGTCGAAGCGAAAACCGTCAACACCCATACCCAACCAAAACAAAGCGATATCCCGGAATTTTTTCCAGGACGATGGCACCGTTTTTCCCTGCCAGAAAGCATAGTGCGCCGCAATATTTTTAGTAGCATAGTTTGCTGGAAGTGTGTCAAAATCACGGCTGCCATCGGGGCGAATGCCGTAGTTGATCTTTACCGTTTCGTACCAATCATCAAAGCGCGGTTGTGCCAGGCGGCTGCCATTGCCCGTCCACTTAGCAGGGTGTTCATCAAACCTTCCATCACTCAGCAAATTGCTTTCTCCTCCCAATGGTTGATATCCATGTTCAGGTGCCGGCACCTTAAAATCCTGCCCGGGTATGTAGTAAAAGTTATTGTTACGGGCGTATTCCAATTGCGTGTTGTCGGTTGCGCCAAAGTCCTGCACACTGTCGGGTTTGTTGATGGAAACATAGCGCCGCGCCACATGATTGGGCACAATATCTATGATCACTTTAAGTCCATGTTTGTGGGTGCGCTGCACCAGTGCCTTAAATTCAGCAAGGCGGTTGGCCGGGTCACTCGCCAGGTCAGGATCAACATTATAATAATCTTTTATCGCATAGGGCGAACCTGCCCTGCCTTTTACTACATCGGGGTCATCGTTGCTGATGCCAAAGGCGGTATAATCGCGGATAACCGCATGATGTGGCACTCCTGTGTACCAAACATGCGTAACGCCGAGTTTTTTTATTTCGTCGAGCGCTTTGTCGGTAAAGTCTTTGAACTTGCCAACTCCGTTTTCCTCAATTGTACCCCACGGTTTGTTGGTGCTGTCAGTATTGCCAAACAGGCGGGTAAACACCTGGTATATTACTTCTTTGCCTTTGTTTGCAGGCTTTGCAATGGGCTTTTGTGCCGCCAGTGCTGCGGGTAACAACAATACGATCAGAATTTTTTTCATACGGTTTCAAACATTAATATAAAAAAATGGAGTGGCAAGGTAGAGTACAATTACAAACAAATACAATGCTGTGTAGTTTGTGGGCTGGCAAGGCAAACCGGGTCACGCTTGTTCCCCAAACTATGCCTCTGTGCAGACCTTCGCGAAAGCTTATATTTACAGGTTGAAAAAGAAATAAAATGACAAGGGAAGAACGTTTTATGCACGAGGCGATACTGCTGTCGGCAAAAGGAATAGCAACGGGCGAAGGTGGACCATTTGGCTGCGTGGTGGTAAAAGGAGATGAGATAGTTGGGCGTGGCAATAACAAAGTAACATCGCAAAATGACCCTACCGCCCATGCCGAAGTAGTGGCCATTCGCGATGCCTGCAAAAACCTGCAATCCTTTCAGTTGAACGACTGTGAAATATATACATCCTGCGAGCCTTGCCCCATGTGCATGGGCGCCATATATTGGGCGCGCCCCAAAAAAGTTTATTATGCCAACACCCGCCACGATGCATCGGCAATCGGCTTCGACGATTCTGTTCATTTACGATGAATTGAGTTGCGCCCATGCTCTTCGAAAGATACCAATCGAACCGCTTGGCAGAGAAGAAGCGCTAAAGGTTTTTGAAGACTGGAAAAATGGGGAAGACCGGATAAAATATTGAGCAGATAAAAAAAGACCCCGGATGATTTTGGTTACCATCATCTGTGCACTGATGATGCATTGTTGCGACGCTCCGTTCATCGGTATGGCACAGATGAGACAGAAGGAGCGAACAAGAAATGAAATTGCAGCACTATTAAAAACGCTTGTTGTATTGTTTAATATTGCTGTTATATGTTGCACATTCACTTACAATTTGTTGGTAATAGTCATCATCCATATCCTTCTTGCGCAACTGCTTTACATATGGATTTGCCGGGACTTTAAAAATGTGAATTATACTTTCCTTTGTTTTCGATCAGGAATAAATAGCGCTTGAAGTTTTGATCACATTGTCCGGCGAGATAGCAACAAAGGCTTGCTAATTTCTTATCTTTTGTTGCTGCCAGAGCTTTTAAATAATACACTTTGGCATTCATACAGCCATAGTAATTGTCGTTAAACTTTGTTCTCGTCACATCATCATTCGAATAATCATCTTCAGTTTGCGACCACCATTGTTTTACGATCAACCAGTCTTTGCCATGCCAACTTAAATTATACCAGGCATTGGCAAGGTTGTAATAACACCAGGCTGCCCGGTCAGGTTGTTTTTGAGCGATTTGTTGCAGGTGTAGCATCTTGGCAATCACCTCACGTTTGTTACAATTAAGTTTTTCTTCAGGCGATATCTTGTGTGCACTAAAAATGTTCAGGTAAAAGGGATCGCCGCCTATAAAGGTTGTATAGGGTTCGTTCCGCCAATAACTGTTAGGTATTGATTGCAAAGTCTTAAACGCTGCTGAAAGTTCATTGTTTCGAATGTGCCAACTTGCTTTACCATCTAAAAGTTTATTAACATTCCAGCAGGTGGTATCGTCATTATCGTAGTAGTTATAGTATTGAAATGGAGTGTTGAAATGTTCTCCGGAAACAAACTTTTCAAACCGTGTCTTGTTTTTATTCTTCAGTGTTTTTATGATCTCGTCATAGTCTGTTGGCAGTGCAATTTCAGCTGTAAGTTGGTAAAGATTTTTATACGAACCAATTGGTAACTGACCTAATGCCCTTCTGGTTTTACTCAACAGCATCAGTCCTTTTGCCCTTTCTCCCTTTTCTATAAACTTCCGTCCGGTGTACAGGATCAATTGGTCCTTCATGATATCTGCGTCATAAAGTGACTTTATTTTTTGGGAGTGCAAAATAGCCATAAGGTCAGCTTGTGTTTTGCTGGTAATTGTCTCCCCTTCCAGTTGCAACAAAAACCTATTAATGCTAATTTGAGCCTGAACATTTTCTGGCAACTTTCGTAAATCATTTATTTCCAGCAAACGTTTTGCCGTTGAATAATCTCCCTGCAACATGGCAAGATGGGAAGCAAACAATGGTAATAATTTGCTGTTATTTTTCTTTTCATTTATGATCCTCTTCACGAAGTGATAGAGCTGTTTTGCATAAACTTTATCATTGTTGTAGTTCACAATTGCATCGTAGTCATAGTACCAATCGTAAAGATTGCCATTATAAACTGCAGGCGAAAAGTCTGTAACTTTTGGTGTCAATAGCCAATCTTCCACTTTATTTATTTCGCGCAGAAGCAAAAAGGGGAGTTCTTTGTAGCCCGCCTCAGCAGCGTAAATATTTTGCAGATAATTCAATGACCGTCCGGGATAGTTAAATACTTTCATTGCCTCAATTACCACCCGCTCATGCGTATTTTTTGCCTGCGACAAAACTTTTGGCAGGTTTGCAGAATTAAAGCGCACAAGACAGGTTACTCTATTGTAGTTTCCCCGGTCAAAAACTTTTGAAAGAATATAATCTGCCTGGCTGGTATCAGCAAAGGCGGTTTGAAAAAGGGCTGCAGTTTTTATCCAGTTATCAGTTTTAGCAGGTGCAATAAATGCATCAAACATTTTTTTTGAAAGGTCCGGTTGACCATTTATGGCGTAAAGGCGTACCAATTGGTAGGCTGTCCTAAGCTTTAAAAATGGTGACCTTGTTGTATTTAGCAAGATCTGTGCGCTAGCTATTACTTTTCCGATGGCTGCCGCGGGAAAATTGCGCTCATTCCAGGGGTCAGGGTTAGCAGCTATCTCTTCCACTTTTTTGCTTACAACCAGGTATTGATGTAACTCCTTATTCTCCGTTTTTTTCAAAAAATTTAGAAAGGTATTTGACACAATTTTTTTTCTGCTTATTTCAAAAAAAACTGCTGGAGGCATATTATTAAGAACTGAATCTATATCTCTTGCCGATGCCCTGCCTTTAACTTCCAGGTACCATTGGCGTATATTATCTGCAACGTGGGGTTGTGTACCAGCAAATTGATCGCCTTTGTATAAATAGGTAGAGGCAAAGAAAAAAGGTGTTAAGTCTGAGGTATTGGTTAGGTCAGGTTGTAATATCCAAAAACGGTATTCGCCAGGCGATACATAAAATCCGCAGGCATTTACTATTTTTTTAGGTAATAAGACCAGGAGCAGACTAGTAATAAGAAGCATATACTGCTTCGATTGTTTCATAATTGTAGTTTATGATTTCGTTTTCAGAAAGCTCGAACAATGCAATGGTAACCAATTCTGAATTTACGGCGTTGACTGCAATTTTAGCTGCCTCCTGCAGGCTCTGACTGCTTATGTTTTCAACTTTTATTTCATCGCCTCGTCGAAGCAAAAGATCGTTGTACACAGTGTCTCTTTCTACACGATAAAAATGATGCATCATAGGTTTTAAAAAAGAGCATTGCCTTAGCTCGGCTTCGCTAAGTTGATTTTCTAATTGATAAAATTTTTTGTCACGAAAGATGATGCACCACGAATAGGCTGCGAGTGCAATATCGAGTGGCAGCGGATACTTGATCTTTTTTGAAAAATAGGCTTTAGCCTTGTCGCTATCAAAAATTGAGTTAGTGGTACTATATTTTGTCAAGTCGCTAGTATTGTACATCATCAGCATGCCACGGTCAACAGGCGGCACACCGGTTTTGCCTGAATATTTAAATTGGTGCAGACGTATGGTAGCAGAGATCATAACACTATCAGGCAGAAGGTCCCTTACCGTTTGTAAAAATGTAAAATATTTTTTGGCAGTGCTAACAGTCCAGTCGCAATCGAATTGAATTTCGACTGGTTGCAAGGGCCGGTAGTATGTAAAGAACCGGTGAAAATTGTTAGTTCTTCTTTCATTTTCAAAGTCTGCTGAGTCATAAGCAAACAAACATTTTCTGACCACTCTTTTAGCCAAAAGAGAAATACCTGAGGAGTTGATGTGCTGAAAAACCTTATTGGTCAGAAATAGAACAGGCACAACATTGGCTTGTACCGAATCCCGTTCATTAATATCGAAATTGATGTCATCAACATTTGTTTCTGCAACCGGAAAAGCTCCATACACTTCACTCCAGTCAACATCCATCAATTTGCAGTATAACTTGTTAACCCGGTGTTGTTTTAAAAAATTGATTTCTTCTTTTGTCGGATTGGTGTTTGTTCGCCAGAAATAATACGCCCGGGAAACCTGCACAGATTTGTTTTTGCAGGAAACAACAAAAGACACGATGAGAAAAGTAAAAAGGGTAATACGAGCTAAAGTGCCCATGTGGAAGGTCGCATTTTTCTTTAAATGAGGTCGTGTCAAATATAACAAAGTAGTTGACAGAGAGGTGGAGATAAAACACAAAGAGTTGTAAAAAACGTGAGTTAAAGAAAATTTTTCAAGTGTATTTTCTATGGCTTATGCATCATTTTGAACGGTTGAATTTTTCCCCTCCCTGCTGACATACCATTGTCATTGTGTGTTGATAGCTTTGAACTTTGAATAAAACTCAAAATTGTAAAGCCATGAATTTAACAACAGAAACACAATCTCAGAACGCCTCAGTATTAACTTCAACAGATTTGCTGCAGCACTGGCAGGGTCACCGCCGCCTCACCCGGAAATTAATAGAGATCTTTCCCGAAAAAGAGTTTTTCAATTCTCTATTGGCGGAATGCGACCGTTTGCCAAAATGATAAAAGAACTGCTTGCCATTGGGGCTCCGGGCATCCGGCAGATAGTGGCCGGAAAATCTGAACCACTCAATGATGATATTGCAGCCAATGACAAGACCGCTATTCTTACCCTGTGGGATCAGGCTACTGCCGACATCGGCCACCATTGGTCGCAAATTGCGCCTGAACGATTTCACGAAGACATATTGATGTTCGGAAGGTACCAGGGAACGGTGTGGTGGTCTATCTTCTACTTTATTGATAACGAGATACACCACCGGGCACAGGGTTATGTGTACCTGCGTTCCCTGGGTTTCGAGCCTCCTTTCTTCTGGGAACGATAACAGGATATAGTAAGTAGTGCCAGCTTTGTAGTTCTTCAGATATTGACCTACAAGTAGCGACAGATTATTTTACAAAGCCCATTGCTAACAGTTTTATTTTAGTGTAGATTGCATAACCAATTATGTAATTGATTATGCAAACAGACTTTTTTACCAACGTGGGCAAACTGGCCCTGGGAAGCCGCTTGCGCATGCTGACGGCAAAAATAACCGACGATGCCCGCAGCATCTTTGCACTCTATGGCATTGAAATGGAACCCAAATGGTTCCCTGTTTTTTATGTGCTTTCTGAAAAAAATGAAATAACAGTAACTGAAGTAGCCAACGAAATAGGTCACTCGCAGCCCTCAGTGAGTAAAATCATCAGGGAGATGGCAAAGAAAGGTTTGGTGCTGGAGAACCGCGCACACACCGATGGTCGACGCAACGTGATCAAACTATCCAAAAAGGGTATTGCTATTACCGAAAAGATCAGGCATCAGTATGCAGATGTAAATAGTGTAGTAGAAAATATGCTGGCTGCAACCAAAAATAACCTGTGGAAAGCCCTGGAAGAATGGGAAGTTTTGCTGGAGCAAAAATCGCTGTTGCAGCGGGTAAAAGAACAACGCAAAACACGCGAAAGCGCCCTGGTAAAAATTGTGAATTATGCACCCAAATACCAGGAGGTTTTTAAAGCACTGAACGTAGAATGGATCTCCACTTACTTTACAATGGAAACGTTGGATTATAAGGCGCTTGACAATCCACAAAAATACATTATAGACAACGGCGGCTATATTTTAGTAGCCCTGTACGAAGGTGAACCGGCAGGCGTTTGCGCACTCATAAAAATGAACGATCCCGATTATGAATACGAACTGGCAAAAATGGCTGTATCGCCACGGGCGCAGGGTAAAAACATTGGTTGGCTGCTGGGGCAGGCAGCTATAAAAAAAGCCAAACAATTGAAAGCAAAGAAACTTTACCTGGAAAGCAATACGATCTTAAAACCTGCCATTAATCTGTATCACAAACTGGGTTTTGTGCGGGTTACCGGGCGCACCACTCCTTACGAACGCTGCAACATACAAATGGAACTATTGCTGAAGAAGTAATGAATAATGAATAATGAATAATGAATAATGAACAATGAATAATGAATAATGAATAATGAATAATGAATAATGAATAATGAATAATGAATAATGAACAATGAATAATGAATAATGAACGAATAATGAATAATGAACAATGAATAATGAACAATGAATAATGATCAATGTACCCTTTGTTCTATGGTTTTTGAAAGCTGAAAAAAGAGATTTTGTACACGGGTGCGACGCAACGGACCGCCAAAAAAAAGAACAAATGCCCGGCTCCCAAAAAAATACACTATAGTAACGGTATAATTTTTTTACCCTCTGGAACATGAGTTATCAACCGATTGAAAATTATGGAATTATTGGCGATCTGAACACCATAGCGTTGGTGGGTCTCAACGGCTCCATCGATTTTATGTGCTTTCCCAATTTTGATTCGCCCAGCATTTTCGCAGCTTTGCTCGATGATAAAAAAGGCGGTCGCTTCGAGATTTTTCCGGTTTTTGAACGGAATGAAAACAAAGCAACTGTACCTGCCCGATACCAATGTTTTGCTTACCCGGTTTTTGTCAGAAGATGGTGTAGGCGAGATCACCGATTTTATGCCCGTGGAAGAACTGTATGACGGCAAAGAAATTATTCGGCGGGTAACTACAGTGCGCGGTGAAGTGAGGTACCAGATGAAATGCAGTCCACGTTTTAACTATGGCAGATCGAAACACACCCTTACACAAAACAGTGATTTTGAGATCGTGTTTACCTGCGAGGATAGAGACATCGTGTCGCTACGCCTCACCAGCAGTGTGCCTTTACAAATAAATGGCGACGACGCATTTGCAGAGTTTACGCTACCACCCGGTGAGACTGCCGATTTTTTATTGGAACATATAGAAGCAAGCCATGCCAACAGGGATTTTAAAAAGTTTATTACCGAAAGTCTCTTTGCCACTGTGAACTACTGGAAAGACTGGATCGCACAGTCTACTTACAAAGGGCGGTGGGTAGAAATTGTTAACCGGTCGGCATTGGTGCTAAAACTGCTTACTTCATATAACTATGGATCGATAGTAGCCGCACCTACTTTTTCAATACCTGAAAGTATTGGCGGCAAGCGAAACTGGGACTATCGCTATACGTGGATACGGGATGCCTCCTTTCGGTATATGCATTGATACGTTTGGGGTATACCAAAGAGGCTGGTTCTTTTATGAATTGGGTTGAAAAGCTTTGCCAGGATGTTAAGGAGCAGGAGAAACTTGGCATAATGTACACCATACGAGGCAAACAGCAATTAGAAGAATATACCTCGATCACTTTGAAGGGTATATGGGCTCGGGCCCTGTGCGCATTGGTAACAATGCCTATAGTCAGTTGCAACTGGATATTTATGGCGAATTGATGGATTCGGTGTATCTGTATAACAAATATGGTGAACCCATCTCGTACGACTTTTGGAAAGACCTTGAAAAACAAATAGACTGGTTAAGTGACAACTGGAACCAGCCCGATGAAGGCATATGGGAAGTGCGGGGCGGCAAAAATAAGTTTTTGTATTCGCGCTTATTGTGTTGGGTAGCGTTTGACCGGGCAATAAAAATTGCCAATGCCAGGTCGTTTCCTTTGCAGAAAAAATGGCGTGAGGAAAGGGATAAAATTTACAACAGCATCTTTTCCGAATTTTGGGACGAGGAGAAAAAAGCATTTATGCAATATCCAGGTGCGCCCACGGTAGATGCTTCTGCTTTGCTAATGCCGTTGATCCGATTCATCAGCCCCAAAGACCCGCGGTGGCTCTCAACCCTTCAGCGCATCGAAGATGAACTTGTGTCCGATTCACTTGTCTATCGCTACAAGCCCAATGTGGCAGCGCCCGACGGTTTTGTTAGTCACGAAGGCACTTTTTCGATGTGTACTTTCTGGTACGTCGAGTGCTTGTCGCGCTCGGGACAACTGGAGAAAGCGCGTTTCTATTTTGAAAAAATGTTGGGTTACGCTAATCACCTCGGTCTGTACTCTGAGCAGTTGGGTTTTAAAGGCGAGCACCTGGGCAATTTTCCGCAGGCGTTTACCCATCTTGGTTTGATCAGTGCGGCATTCAACCTCAATGAGCAATTAAATGACAGCCGCAACAAAGGCATTGAATATTGAGTATTTTTTGGTGATCAGCTAATCGCCCTGATAAATCATTGTTGCGACAGTCTACCCCGCAGAGGCGGGGCTCCGTTCATCGCCTTAGCCCTGGTGAAGCAGTGAAAAACAGCACATAAAAAAAGGACTACTGGTTAGGTATTTTGTTGTAAAAAGTTGCATTTTTTAGTCTGCCTTATCCATTGTCAGCAAAGCCCGGGTAGAGCGTCATTCCCCCATCTATAAAAATGGTTGCGCCTGTTATATAATCCGACTCATCGCTGGCTAACCAGCACGCCAGTTTACCAATGTCTTTCGGTGTGCCAATGCGTTTATAGGGAATAAGGGTCAGCAGTTTATTCAGTGCTTCATCCGTTTCCCAGGCCACCTGGTTTATGTTGGTTTGGATTGCGCCTGGCGCTATACTATTTACCCGGATCTTTTTGGGTGCCAGTTCCTGTGCAATGGTCTTCATCAACAGCGATATACCGCCCTTGCTTGCTGCATAGTTAGCATGACCCGCCCAGGGTATCACTTCGTGCACACTGCTCATGCAAATGATCTTTCCTGCCGCAACACTTCTTTCTGCTACGATACCCCGGCGCAGAAATTCCTTTGACCGCCTCTCGTGCACACAAAAACTGGCCGGTTAGGTTTACATCGATCACCTTTTGCCAATCGGCCAGGCTCATGTCTGCAAATGCTAAATCTTTTTGTATTCCCGAGTTGTTTACAAGGATGTCTATCGTGCCAAAAGCTTCTATAGCTGCAGCAAACATCGCCTGCACCTGTTCTTCGTTGCTAACATCAGCCTGGTACACCAGGGCATTACCACCATTAGCTTTTATCTTGTCAACTACCTCCTGCCCGCGTTGCGGGTGCGAAGAGCAGTTCACGATCACGTTGGCGCCATCATTAGCCAGTGCAATGGCAACACCTTCTCCTATTCCACTGCTGGCACCGGTTACAAGTGCAGTCTGTCCTTTCAACTTTGCGTTAGCATTCATGAGCCGTTACATTTATAGATGAAGTAAATTTCCATCAACCTTACGAGTGAGCAACTTTCATACCTGCTGATTGGGCTTTTATAGAATTGAGCCATGGACGTATTTCGGTGCGCTGCACCCTGGAGTTCAATTTAAAATATACTTGCTACAAATATTTCGGTGCGCTGCACCTTGGAGTTCAATTTAAAATATTCTTGCTACAAATATTTCGGTGCGCTGCACCTATATCAATTGCACCTATTCTCTCCTACAAATATTTCGGTGCGCTGCACCCTGGAGTTCAATTGAAAATATTCTTGCTACAAATATTTTGGTGCGCTGCACCTTGGAGCTCCATTGAAAATATTCTTGCTACAAATATTTCGGTGCGCTGCACCTATATCAATTGCACCTATTCTAGCCTACCAATATTTTAGTGCGCTGCACCTTGGAGTTCAATTGAAAATATTCTTGCTACAAATATTTCGGTGCGCTGCACCTTGGAGCTCCATTGAAAATATTCTTGCTACAAATATTTCGGTGCGCTGCACCTATATCAATTGCACCTATTCTCTCCTACAAATATCTCGGTGTGCTGCACCTTGGAGCTCCATTGAAAATATTTTTGCTACAAATATTTTGGTGCGCTGCACCTGTTTATCAATTGCACCTATTCTAGCCTACCAATATTTTAGTGCGCTGCACCTTGGAGCTCCATTGAAAATATTTTTGCCACAAATATTTTAGTGCGCAGCACCCTGGAGTTCAATTGAAAATATTCTTGCAACAAATATTTCGGTGCGCTGCACCTAAAAGGGGCAGAGATTTATACATCAATATGAACGCACCTTGCATGTCTTGTACGATACTTTTAGGGTGCAGCGCACCCATAATATTTGTAGCTACCAAGCCAACGGTATTTTTCAAGGTGCAGCGCACCGCAATATTATTTCAGAAAAAAACCGGTGTACCCATCAGATTAATAGACACACTGATTAAGGTAGAAAACATTTCCGGAGAATACACAACGCAGCAGTTAAATGCATGCATCAGCTACTAAAAATGCAGCCAAAAAATATTACTTAAACGAATGATAAACCGACACCTGGATTTCAAAAAAATCTGGCGCTTTAAAAATCAGGCGTACCAGGTTTCGAATCACTTTTTTTAGATGTCTTAATTCCTTGTTTTTTAGCTTGCAAACCAGCGTTGCCATTTACTCTGATCGCTGGCAGTGAGTCGCTAAGGTTGGTGTTGCTGACTACTTTGTAGGTTTTTTTTTCGGGTGCAGTTGTAGTGGTAAGTGAAGAGGCAACAGGCTTATTGCTGCTACACGCAAACAATGCGGTAATTGATAATAGCAAAGCCATAACAAAAATATTTTTCATCGTAAACCAGGTTTTAACCACATAAAATAGTATTACTAAAAGTATTCAAATGTAGTTGTAACAAATGAAACCTGCAGGTGAAAGAAGCCAAACAAAGTGCAGCTATCTGTAACTACTACAACATTAACTTCCTTCAATAAGCCGGGCAATGGCGTAGGCGGCCGATGCTGCCAACGCGCCGATCAACATCACTTTAAAGGCGCCGGAAATGGGTGCAACACCCGTCATTTTACTCTTGAAATAACCGAAACAGAACAAGCAAATGAGAGTGATGACAGCCGACATCTCTAAACCTTCAAAAGTAGTATCTACAAAAAAATAGGGAAGCAGTGGAACCAGCCCACCAACGATATAGGAGGCGCCGATATTAAACGCACTTTTACGGGCTCTTTTTTCGTCTGGTTTATCAAGACCCAACTCATATTTCATCATAAAATTTACCCATTGGTCTTTGTCTTTGGTAAGCTCGGTTACCGCTTTATCCTGCACATCACGGCTTAGCCCCAGGCTTTCAAAAAATTCGCGTACTTCTTCCTTTTCTTTTTCGGGCAGAAATTCTACTTCAGTGTATTCGCGCCTGAGCTCTGCATTGTAGTGATCCACTTCTGTTTGCCCCGCGAGATAACCACCTAAGCCCATGGCTATTGAGCCAGCAGCAATCTCTGCCAGTCCGGCTATTATGATCAGCGATGTGCTGTCAACAGCGCCACTTAGCCCTGCTGCCAATGCAAAGGGGACGGTCAATCCATCGCTCATACCTATTACAATGTCTTTCAATAGGGCAGGACTGTTGGCATGGTGCTCATGGTGCAGGTGTGTCTCAGTCATTAATACTGCTTTAAATGAAGTTGCAAAGTAGTGAACGCTTCTGGCATAGAAACCATGGCCGCCTAAAGGACGGCAGATGAACGGAATGCGACGCAACTATGATGCTATAAAAAACAACTGCCCTTACCACCTGGTTCTATTTCTTCCTTTACGCCCGGCAACAACAATGTTGCTACCGGTCAAGCACGTGAAGGCTGTGCTTTATTATATCCACACATGCCAGCATTTGCTGTTTTGAAATGAGGAGAGGTGGCGCAAAGCGTATTTTGTCGCCATGGGTGGGTTTGGCAAGCAAGCCGTTTTTCATGAGCTCGAGACAAAATACCCACGCTGCCTCCGGGTCTTCATGGTTGATGACGATTGCGTTTAGCAATCCCTTGCCGCGAATAGTGGTGATATACGGACTGTGCAGATCAGCCAATTGTCGCCGCAGGAGGATGCCCATTTCATCGGCATTGTCTGCCATGTTTTCATCTTTCAGTACCTGCAGCGCGGCAATTGCTACTTTGCACGCCAGTGGGTTTCCACCATAAGTAGAACCGTGTTCGCCTGGTTTAATGGTTAGCATAACTTCATTGTCGGCAAGCACTGCCGATACCGGTAGCACGCCGCCACTCAGTGCTTTGCCCAAAATCAGAATATCGGGGCGCACCTGCTCATGATCGCAGGCAAGCATTTTGCCGGTGCGGCAAAGTCCGGTTTGTATTTCATCTGCAATGAACAAGACGTTGTACTCGGTACAAAGGGTACGCACGGCAGTCAGATAGCCATCGTCGGGTACTACCACACCGGCTTCACCTTGTATGGGCTCTACCATAAAAGCCGCAACATTTTTATCCTGGAAACTTTGCTCCAAGGCTGCGATATTATTGTAGGGAACCACTTCAAAGCCCGGCATGTAAGGTCCGAAACCCTGGTAGCTGGAGGGGTCTGAAGAGGAAGAAATAGCTGCAAGGGTCCGTCCCCAAAAATTATTTTCGGCAAAAATGATCTTTGCCTGGTTAGCGGGAATTCCCTTTTTGTCATATCCCCAGCGGCGGGCAAGTTTTACGGCCGTTTCGCCACCTTCTACACCGGTATTCATGGGCAGTACCTTGTCATACCCGAAATAGTCGGTTATGTAATGTGCATATTCGCCTAGTAGATCATTGTAAAATGCACGGCTTGTAAGGGTAAGTTTTTGTGCCTGTTCGGTAAGTGCGGCAACGATCTTAGGATGGCAATGTCCCTGGTTAACGGCTGAATAGCCACTGAGAAAGTCGAAGTATTGTTTGCCTTCAACATCCCAAACATGCACACCTGCACCGCGATTAAGTACTACCGGCAAAGGATGGTAGTTGTGGGCGCCATATTTTTCTTCAAGATCAAAGTAATAGGCGCTCTTCGCACTTATGTTGTTGTGTGACATACAGTTGAAATTTGTAGTAAAAGAATAATTTAATACCAGAAAAAAGGGAGAAGTTACCCGAAGGTGGGATGATCAAGAAAATCAAGATTAAGACCTAAAAATTTCATAAGTGCTGATTTGCCGGGTGCAATGTAACTTTTTTTTAGGCGCACAGCGTAAGTTTACACTGCTATTCGCAGCCATTGTTGCTTATCGCATTCGTTAAAAACCGGTCAATTTTTTATTAGTTTAAATAATTCTTTTGTTTTTCCTTCCGTTTTACGACCTTTGCCGTCCGAAAAAAAATAAATCATGGCAAGAGTATGTCAGGTAACAGGTAAAAGACCAATTGTTGGACACACTGTTTCTCACTCAAATATAAAAACCAAGCGTCGTTTTCTACCGAATTTGCAAACCAAGCGTTTCTATTTTGTAGAAGAAGATCGTTGGATCACATTGAAGGTTTCTTCCGAAGCCATCCGTACCATCAATAAAAATGGTCTTGCCAGCGTGGTAAAAGAATTGAGGATCAAAGGAACAAAAATCTAACAATCTTAAAAGTTTTATACAATGGCAAAGAAAGGAAACAGGGTTCAGGTGATCATGGAGTGCACAGAGCATAAAACCAGCGGTTTGCCTGGTACAAGTCGCTACATCACCGAAAAAAATAAAAAGAATACGCCTGAGCGTTTGGAGTTGAAAAAGTTCAACCCGATCATGAAAAAGGTAACAGTACACAAAGAAATTAAGTAAGCCCTATGTGCCAGTACAAACTGGGATGGTGTAACGCATAAATTTATTAAAGAAAATGGCAAAAGCAGCTAAGACCGCGATCAAGACAAAAGACCAAAAAGCAGCAGCAGAGGCAAAGAACTGGAGCAAAGTTATAAAAGCTGTTCGCAGCCCTAAAACAGGTGCATATACTTTTAAAGAAGCTATTGTGCACAAGGATAAAGTGAAAGACTTTTTATCTGCTAAATAAGGTTTCGCATCGCTACCAAAAAGATTGTAAAGCTGTCCATATCGTGGATGGCTTTTTGTATTTTACCTGTCTGCCCCAGGCTATAATTTTTTTGGTACCCGCCTTTCGTACTTCAGTCTGGCGGCCGTTGCGTCGCACTCTTCGGCTGAAGAATGCAATTGTACCAACACACACATCTTAGTAAACCAGTCAAATCATCTATATGAGTTTCTTTGGAAAGTTGTTCGGCAAAAAAGAAAAGGAAAGTCTTGACCAGGGTCTGCAAAAGACCAAAGACAACTTTTTAACCAAGATCACCAAAGCTATCACCGGCAAAAATACGGTTGATGAAGATGTGCTCGACGACCTGGAAGAGGCATTGATAACTGCCGATGTCGGTCTCGACACAACCATAGAGATCATCAAAAGAATAGAAGCAAGAGTAGCCCGCGATAAATATATAAATACAAGCGAACTCAATTCTATATTACAGGATGAGATCAAAAGTTTACTGGTAGAGTCACCTGCCAATAATTATGATGATTTTGCCACACCATCGGGTAAAAAGCCCTATGTTATTTTAGTGGTGGGTGTTAACGGTGTTGGCAAGACCACTACTATAGGAAAACTCGCGTACAATTTTAAGAAAGCCGGCAACAGTGTGTTGTTAGGAGCTGCAGACACCTTTAGGGCAGCCGCGGTAGACCAGTTAACTATCTGGAGCGAACGCACCGGCGTACCTATTGTAAAACAGCCTATGGGCAGCGATCCCAGTGCGGTTGCTTTCGATACTGTGCAAAGCGGCATAGCCAGGGGAAGCGATGTTGTGATCATTGATACAGCAGGACGTTTACATAATAAGTTTCACTTAATGGAAGAGCTGGGTAAAATAAAACGTGTCATTCAAAAAGTGATTCCCGATGCTCCCCACGAAGTGATGTTGGTGCTGGACGGCTCAACAGGTCAAAATGCAGTAGAACAGGCCAAGCAATTTACGGCAGCCACAGAAGTGACAGCATTAACTATTACCAAGCTCGACGGTACAGCTAAAGGCGGCGTGGTGTTGGCGATTGCGAATCAGTTTAAAATTCCGGTGAAGTTTATAGGTGTGGGGGAGAAGATGGAAGATCTGTTGGTCTTTGACAAACATGAATTTGTCGATAGCCTGTTTAAGTTGGAATAATGGGTTGCAAACCATTTTTTGCCTAGAGGCAATTATAAATTTCCGCGCCCATTAATCAGGGTTTTCGAATGGATTATAACCTGCACAATGCAGTAAAATCAATTTGTTGATGTAAGGGTCAAACAATACATTTGCACTCCTTTTAGTACTATTAAAAAATTATAAAAGGGGGGATTAGCTCAGTTGGTAGAGCGTCCCGTCGGAACGGGAAGGTCAGTGGTTCAGGTTAAGATTTTATAAAGGGATTAGCACTTTTGATGGACTAAATAATAGAGGGGGATTAGCTCAGTTGGTAGAGCGTCCCGTCGGAACGGGAAGGTCAGTGGTTCAGGTTAATATAAAAGGGGGGATTAGCTCAGTTGATTGAGCGTCCCGTTGGTAGAAGAAGGTCAGCGACACAGGTTAAGATTTTATAAAGGGATTAGCACTTTTGATGGACTAAATAATAGAGGGGGATTAGCTCAGTTGGTAGAGCGTCCCGTCGGAACGGGAAGGTCAGTGGTTCAGGTTAATATAAAAGGGGGGATTAGCTCAGTTGATTAGAGCGTCCCGTTGGTACGGGAAGGTCAGTGGTACAGGTTAATTATAAAGGGATTAGCACTTTTGATGGACTTAAATAATAGAGGGGGATTAGCTCAGTTGGTAGAGCGTCCCGTCGGAACGGGAAGGTCAGTGGTTCAGGTTAATATAAAAGGGGGGATTAGCTCAGTTGGTAGAGCGTCCCGTCGGAACGGGAAGGTCAGTGGTTCAGGTTAATATAAAAGGGGGGATTAGCTCAGTTGGTAGAGCGTCCCGTTGGTAGAAGAAGGTCAGCGACACAGGTTAAGATTTTATAAAGGGATTAGCACTTTTGATGGACTAAATAATAGAGGGGGATTAGCTCAGTTGGTAGAGCGCTTGCATGGCATGCAAGAGGTCAGCGGTTCGAACCCGCTATTCTCCACACTCCGATCCGGCTTTTGCCGGATTTTTTATTTTATAGTTGGTCCGTATCTGGTGAACTTCGTCGTGGTTTATAAAACTCAAAAACTTGCCATGAAATCGTTTGCAGCTATTTTTTATTGTCTCTCTTTCAGTATGGTTTCCGCACAAACCAAACCCGCTACTGCTGCTCTTGCACAACGATTAAAGATCGCCGCCGATATGGAGTATTCTATAAAAAATGAGCTGCTAAACGTTTGGTATCCTCAATGTGTTGACAGTGTCTATGGTGGTTTTTTCAGTACTTACACCTTTGATTTTAAACCTACCGGACCACAAGACAAATTTATAGTAACCCAGGCCAGACACACCTGGACAACTGCAAGGGCTGCGCAATTGTACCCCGAAGTGCCGTACTACCTGGCATGTGCGCGGCATGGCTACCAATTTTTGCGCAACGTAATGTGGGACAAGGAATTTGGCGGTTTTTACAATCTTGTTTCGAGACAAGGTCAGGACAAAAGCAACCCGTTAGCTCCAAAAGAAGCTTATGGAAATGCTTTTGCTATCTACGCCTTAGCGGCTTACTACAAAGCCTCGCACGACACCGGCGCGTTGAGCCTGGCTAAGAAAGCTTTTTGGTGGCTTGAAAAACATAGTCATGATCCGAAGTATAAAGGCTATTTTCAACACTTGCAACGAGATGGAACACCGGTGGTACGCACCAGCAAAACACCTTCAACAACTGATATCGGCTACAAAGATCAAAATTCATCTATTCATTTATTGGAAGCCCTGACCGAGCTTTACGAAGCCTGGCCCAACGATCTGGTACGGCAGCGCCTGCACGAAATGCTGTACCTGGTACGCGATAAGATCACCACACAAAAAGGCTACCTGCAATTATTTTTTATTCCGGACTGGACACCCTTGTCCTTTCGTGATTCTTCTCATGAGTCAATCATGCAGCATAAATACCTCGATCACGTTTCCTTTGGCCACGATATAGAAACTGCCTACCTGATGCTGGAAGCCACGCATGCATTGGAAATAAAAGATGATACCAAAACACTACTTGCCGGTAAAAAGATGGTTGACCATGCACTGGCGAATGGCTGGGACAGTACGTTGGGTGGCTTTTATGATGAAGGCTATTACTTTAAAAATAAACCCGGCATTACCATTATTTTAGACAGTAAAAATTGGTGGGCGCAGGCAGAAGGATTAAATACATTGTTGTTAATGTCTGATCGTTTTCCAAACGATGCCATGCACTACTACGACAAATTTCTGCAACAATGGAACTATATACAAACCTACCTGGTAGATCATGAACACGGTGATTGGTACGAGGGCGGACTGGATAAAGAACCAGAACGAAAAACTGCTTTAAAAGGTCATATCTGGAAGGGGAATTATCACAATTTCAGGGCATTGTATAACTGCGTAAACCGCTTGCGGGCAGCCCCAACAACCATGAAAAATAAATAAACTTAGGATCTTATAAACCTCTGCGGACGGCACGATACAACTTTTGCATTTATGTCAAAACAAGTTGTCTCATGTCGCCTGGTTTCAATACTATAGAAGACTGTCTTTGTTCCCTGGCTGAATATTGAAAAAACCGTACAAGGGTGTTCCGCTAAAGCGGAATTAAAATACCACAACGATGCTGATAAAAGTGAGAATGCCGGCTGCCAAAAAAACAATGCTTTAAAAGACTAGCTACTACATGAGTTCCAAGAATCTAACGATCATAAAGAATTTCTGAGGGTATATTTAGTTTGCGTTTAAATAAATAGTTCAGTTTGTATGTATAAAAAAAGTCTTTACAATTATTAATTGTAAAGACTTTTCTTTTGTAAGGCGTTGCGGTCTACAGGTTATAATCCTGCTTTACCTGGGCAGCTACAGCCCGGATAACAGAATCAACTCTCAGTGTAGTTCGGTGAAGCTGATCAGTGTTTACTTTGTTGGCTGCATCTATCTCCAGCGAACGGATGTCGGTCTGTAGTGAGTAGATGTTCATACTGTCAACAGTCGATTTTAGTTTGTGCGCCAGCTTCGATACTTTTTGCCACTCGCGGGCTTTGGCGGCATTTACCATTTCGGCGCTGGTAGCGGGAATGGTATCTATGTACATAGAAGCCAGTGAAACAATAAACTCGGGACTGTCGGCGGCAATTTCCTCCAGTTGATCAAAATCGTAAAGTTTTTCAGCGATAAGTGTATTGGATTGCATGGTTATATATTGGGGTTCATTGATTTCTCTTTCAAAAGAACCTTCACGGCGCAACACTCTTTCAATTACCTCGTGAAGATCTGCTTCTTTAAAAGGCTTTGTAAGAAAATCGTCCATACCTGCGGCTATGTATTTTTTTTCTTCGCCTTTTAGCGCATTTGCCGTCAGGGCTATTATGGGTATGTTCTTCTTTTTAGGATCGGGGAGTTTACGTATCTCAGAAGCCGCCTCTGTGCCACTTTTTACAGGCATTTGTATGTCCATCAGCACCAGGTCAAAGTCTTCAGTCAGTAGCAGTTCCAGCACTTCGTCGCCATTTTCGGCAATTTTAGTTTCAGCGCCCCAGTGCCGCAGTATGCCCTTTGCCAGTAGCTGGTTTACCTCGTTGTCTTCTGCCAGTAACACTTTCAGGTTGCGCAGATTTCCGCCCGGCAGGGTCTCTGCTTTACCTGGTTCTTCCATTGTAGATTGTCTCCACATCATAATTCTTTATTTATTAATTCATGAAGCTGGCTTCAAACGAATATTTTTTATTTACAAACACTTCCTTATTTTGTATCATCCGGTATATCGTTGATTTTCCTACGTCTAGTTTCCGGGCAACTTTTAATACATCGTAATTGTATTTGTCAAGGTAAAACTGAATGAATTTGGTTGTAAATTCTTTAAGTGTAACTTCCTTCAGCATAAAATCGCTGATCATATTTTGCGAGATCACATTGAGGTGTTCGGCTTCAATTTCTTTTTCTTCAGCCATTACACACGCCAGTTCTATTACCGATTTCAGTTCTCTGACATTCCCCGGAAAGGCATGTCCCATCAGTTTCTTTTTTGCTTCGGTCGAAAGATTTTTCCTGGGCAAGACCGTTTTCTTTGCAGAAGTTATCCATAAAATGCTTTGCAATAATCAGCACATCATTTTCTCTTTCCCGCAGCGGAGGCAGGTGAATAGGCAATCCCAAAATGCGGTAGTACAAGTCTTCCCTGAAGGTGCCGTTTTTAACCATTTCCAGCAGGTTGCGATGGGTAGCTACAATAATGCGTACATCAATTTTAACCACCTCGTTGCTACCAACTGCTTACAATTTCTTTTTCCTGCAGGGCCCGCAGTAATTTGGCCTGCATATTTATATCCATTTCTCCAATTTCATCAAGAAAAAGCGTTCCTTTCGAGGCTTCTTCAAATTTGCCGATGCGTGCGGGCAATTGCGCCGGTAAATGCACCTTTTTCATGTCCAAACAATTCACTTTCCAACAGGTCTCTTGGAATGGCTGCAAGGTTTACAGCAACAAAAGGTAGGTTTTTGCGGGTCGAATTATAATGAATCGATTTTGCAACCAGTTCTTTACCGGTTCCGGTTTCGCCTGTTACCGAAACAGTAATATTGGTGCGTGCAGCTTTTTCCATCATGCTAAAAACCCGCTGGATAACTGGGCTATTGCCAATAATGGCATTGCTGAAGTCGTACTTCCGGCTTACTTCTTCTTTCAGCGTTTCAATTTCCTGTTTTAACTGAATGTTTTCGCGAAGGTTGATTAATGGTATTCCACAGGCGGTCTTTGGCATCCTCATCTTTTACAATATAATCGTAGGCGCCTTTTTTCAGAAGGTCGAGGGCAACTTTTACATTTTCCTGTCCGCTGATAATAATGACTTTTGTATCGGGGCTGGTTTCTTTAATTTGTTTAAGAAGCTGGTCGCCATTCATATCGGGTAGAGAATAGTCCAAGTGTTACTACGTCTGGTTTTTCATGCAGCCTTGATAGGAAGGATTTGGCGGTATCGAATTTTTGGATGACATAGTCTGGATTAAGTGACAGGTAATACTCCAAGCATAGAGCTATACCATAGATCATCCTCTACGATAAAAACCTTAAAGGTCTTTTGGTTTTTCATATAAGCTGTTAAAACGAAAAATATATTTAAGGTATTGTATCATAGGTATCATTATGGGACAAAAAATTCAAAGTGAGAGTGTTAGCACTCTTTTCACTTTGGTTTTGCAAACTGCTTTTGTAGCATGCCGGCCGCTACAGTTGCATCTTTTCTTCGTGTTATCTTTTTCAGGAGCCAGGGTTTAGTATGGCTATTGGGCGGCCGTTGCGTCGCACCCGTGTACTTTATATTATAGCGCAGCATTTACCACGTTTGGTCATATGTGCAGTTTGTCTGGTTAGGGTGTGTTACCGGCAACTTTTCCAACACCCTTTCTCAAAGTTCAATTTTAAAAATGGTGACTTTAAAGTAAACGCTGACGAGTGAAATTCATTGAACGTAAAATTATTTTTCACAACCGCTACCTGGTCAGCGGGTCAGATAACAGGCTTTAAGAAAGCAAAAAGTAATTGCTTTACCTGGTGGTCAAAACTTGTTTCTCCAACGCTAGGCAACCGCTACGATAAGTGTTTTTGCAGTCACCAGTTCTACCCCGGGCAATGTCGTCGCAAATCACCGGGTCATAATATCCGTTTACTTGGTGCTATTCATTTATTTTTGTGGCGATATGACTGTAAATGACGAATTGATAGATAAACTTTCTGACCTTGCCCGCCTTAGCTTTTCACCCGGCGAAAAGCACGACATAAGGAACGACCTGCAGAAAATGATCTCGTTTATTGAGAAGCTGAATGAACTGGATACTACCGGTGTTGAGCCTTTGCTATTTATGACCAATGAAGTAAACGTGTTGCGCAACGATGAAGTTATTCCCTCCATCTCAAGGCAGGAAGGTTTGTTAAATGCACCGGCAAAAGATGAGCAATTTTTTAAAGTTCCCAAGGTCATCAGAAAATAACGCGTAAAACCCCACTTCCTTTATGGACTCAATTATTCAACTTATTGATATCAGGAAGAGTTACTTTATGGGTAACCAGGCAATTCCGGTTTTAAAAGGAATAGATCTTAGTATTTTCAAAAACGAATACGTGGCGCTCATGGGCCCCTCAGGTTCTGGTAAAAGTACCTTGATGAATATATTGGGTTGTTTGGATAGCCCAACTGCCGGCACTTATATACTCAACGGAAAAGATGTAAGCAAAATGCCAGACAACGACCTGGCTGAAGTGCGCAACAAAGAAATTGGTTTTGTATTTCAACAATTCAACTTGCTGCCACGCCTTAGTGCAGCCGAAAATGTAGCGCTGCCACTGGTGTATGCCGGTGTGGGCAAAAAAGAGCGTATGGCGCGCGCTTTAGAAGTGTTGGCGCAGGTAAACCTGGCTGAGCGCAGCCATCACAAACCCAACGAGCTAAGTGGCGGGCAAATACAACGCGTTGCCATTGCCCGTGCCATCATCAACAATCCGGCGATCATTCTTGCCGACGAGCCAACAGGTAACCTTGATAGCAAAACCTCGGACGAGGTAATGAAAATATTTGGCAAAATTCAAGCTGCCGGCAACACGGTAGTATTGGTAACGCACGAAGAAGCATATTGCGGCTTTTGCCAAAAGAGTTGTGCGCCTGCGCGATGGTTTAATAGAAACTGATACACTCAGCACTTCGCACGCCGACTTGCATTTAGCACCAGTTTAGTGTCGTCTCCCCACGCTCATTTATAATTTTTTACTTGCCGCTCAAACCAGGCTGCAATTCTTTTGTTGCACATATGGCTGGCTACAAACAAATTCGCAGTTAGCTGCAAATACAATACTACAATGGCGATCAAAATATATACAAAGACAGGCGATCTGGGACATACCTCCCTGATAGGTGGAACCAAAGTTTCTAAAAGCGATATTCGAATAGATAGTTATGGTACCGTGGATGAATTGAATTCTTTCATTGGGCTGCTCAGCGACCACTTACAACAAGCTGGTCTAAAAGCAACGCTAAAGGAGATACAGGATCGTTTGTTTACTATCGGCTCATCGCTGGCCTGCGATGGAGAAAAAGAACCACTCATGAAAATTCCGGATCTGCATGAAGAAGACATTGCCATGCTGGAAGCAGAAATAGATAAAATGCACGAAGAATTGCCGGTAATGAAACACTTTATATTGCCCGGTGGTCATGTTGCCATTTCAACAGCACATGTCTGCCGGTGCGTGTGCCGCAGGGCAGAGCGGCTTTGTGTCAACCTGAAAGACCATGCCGGATTTGTAGAGCCTTTGGTCATAAAATACCTAAACCGCCTCAGCGATTACTTGTTTGTTCTGTCGCGCTACATAGGTCATTTATTGCAGATAGCAGAAGTAGTCTGGGAGCCTCGCCTCACCAAATAGTGCCGGGTGCTGCGATTAGCGCTTAATGATCCCTATAGATCCCAAATCAACGGCGTTCTTTTCATCAACAGCAAAGCGTTGTTGCTATAAGCTCTGGGGTTCTATCTTTCCATCTTTCATATGAATGGTTCGGTCGCTAACCGAAGCGAGTTCTTCGTTGTGTGTCACAATCAAAAATGTTTGATTGAACTGCTGCCGCAACTGTATAAACAGTTCATGCAAGTTCTTTGGCATTTTTACTGTCGAGGTTGCCGGTAGGTTCATCGGCAAATATAATCTGGGGATTATTGATGAGGGCACGGGCAATGGCTACACGTTGTTGTTCGCCACCACTAAGTTGTTGTGGTTTGTTTTCCATTCGTCCTTTCAGGTGTAATGTCTCCAAAAGTTGCATCGCTCTTTCTGTACTTCCCTTTTCTTTTTTCCCGCTATCCAGCCGGGAATGCAAACATTTTCAAGGGCATTAAACTCGGGTAGAAGATGATGAAATTGAAAAACAAATCCAATATGTTCGTTTCTAAAGCGGGCCAGGGCTTTGCCACGCAGAATGTCTATCCTTGTTTCTTCCAGGTAAATCTCGCCACTGTCAGCTATATCGAGCGTGCCCAGAATATGCAGTAAGGTGCTTTTGCCGGCCCCCGACGAGCCAACAATACTCACTATTTCGCCTTTGTTAATAGTAAGATCAACCCCTTTTAGCACCTGTAATGCACCATATTTTTTGTGAATATTTTTTGCCGTAAGCATGCAACTCGCTGGTATAAAAGATTATCAAATAAAGGGTGCAAACCTACAGGTTAGACAGCCTGTGAAATGCATTTACTAAAATATTTATTATAACAGTTCATTTCGAAACCTTCATTTGGTTATATCGTTTATACCCCTACATTTGCAAAAATTTAAAACACATCAACGATGTTTTGGACACTTGAATTAGCCAGTTATCTTGAGGAAGCACCATGGCCGGCAACCAAAGACGAACTCATCGATTACTCTATTCGTTCCGGAGCACCGATAGAAGTTGTTGAGAACCTGCAGGAATTGGATGATGAAGGCGAAGTATATGAAAGCATCGAAGATATTTGGCCGGATTATCCCAGCCAGGACGACTTTATGTTTAATGAAGATGAATACTAAAGAAAACGGATCATACGAAAAAGCCATCCCCAAAAAGGATGGCTTTTTTAATTCAATGACGTTACTGCTTCAGCTTTTAAAAGTGTACTTAAAATAAATGAACAACAGCGAAAGCAGCAGCACAATAGCGTTGGCAACTATTACCGGCCCGCTATGGATAGCAAAAGCATATACCAGCCAAACAATGGTGCTGAAAACTACAATCAACATCATCCAAATACTCAGATCGCCCACGCTCTTTGTCTTCCAGGCTTTATAGACCTGCGGAATAAAAGTAATAGAGGTAAGAAAAGAACCCAGGTAGCCAAAATAGTCATACCACTGCATTTGCAGTGGAAGGTTTTGCAGCAAAATAAATGCGAAATGAATATTCACGTTTTGGCTGTGAAAATTTGATTGAAAATAAAGGATATAGCATCGCAATGGTAAAGCTGCTCCGGGCGGTACTGCTGAACGGAGCGTCGCAAGCAAAGCCTCATCAACGTTACCAATGCTGGTTACAAAAAGCCCTGCTATCTTCCGCCTGCAATTTGGTACCGCAATCTTTGTATTTATTTCTCCATTTGCTCTATCACCTCAGCGGTTACGCCAGTAAAACTGAAACCACCATCGTGAAACAGGTTTTGCATAGTAACCATTTTAGTAAGATCGCTAAAAAGGGTTACGCAATAATTGGCGCAATCTTCGGCTGTGGCATTGCCCAGCGGGCTCATTTTTTCAGCAAAGGCTATAAAGCCGTCAAAGCCTTTTACGCCGCTGCCTGCGGTGGTGCGCGTGGGTGATTGGCTCACGGTGTTTACGCGCACTTTGTTCTTTTTGGCAAATTGGTAACCAAAGCTGCGGGCTATACTTTCTATCAGCGCTTTTGCATCAGCCATTTCGTTATAGTCGGGAAATACGCGTTGTGCAGCAATGTATGTCAGCGCCAAAACGCTGCCCCATTCTTTTATTGCATCCATTTGGTAGGCAAGCTGCAATACGCGGTGAAAACTAATGGCAGAAATGTCAAAAGTTTTATGGGTAAAATCGTAGTTGAGGGCAGTGTAATGATTGTTTTTGCGCATGTTCATGCTCATGCCTACGCTGTGCAAAATAAAATCTACCTGTCCGCCAAAATGGTCCATACTTTTTTGAAGCAGGTTGGTAAGGTCTTCGGTACTCGTTACATCTGCGGGTATAACCGGTGCATCGCCGCACGCTTTTGCCAACTTGTTGATCTCGCCCATACGCAGCGCGATGGGAGCATTGGTCAGTACTATTTCCGCACCTTCTTCATAACATTTTTCTGCTATCTTCCAGGCAATTGATTGATCGTTGAGCGCGCCGAAAATAATACCTTTCTTCCCTTTCAATAAGTTATAGGCCATTATGTATAAGTTTTTGGTTACAATTGGTAAAAATAGAAATTCGCCTGCAAACACGAAAAGTTTGTTCCTTTAAAAACAGGTTACGGATCGTTGTTTTATTTGTGTGACCAGCATTGGAGCTTTGTTGATTTTTCTGTTGCGACGCTCCGTTCATCTGCATAGCCCTGATTGAACTTGTACACTTACTATGTACACTATTGTAATTGCGAAAAGAAGTAACAGGCAAAATAGACCTCAGCCGGGGTGTTTAGTTCATTACCATTTCGCGGGCATTTTCAAGTGCGGCGGCAGTTGGTTTTTCGCCGCTGAGCATTTGCGCTATTGCAGTTATTCTTTCATCGCGCGACAGCAACCGCAAGTTGGTTTTTATAGCGTCGTCTTTTATTTCTTTGTACACAAAGAAATGCGCATCGGCTTTGCCCGCAATTTGCGGCTGGTGTGTTATGGTTATCAGTTGGCGGCTTTGGGCAAGATCCTTCATTATAAAACCCACCTGTTTAGCTGCCTCACCCGAGATGCCGGTATCTATCTCGTCAAAGATAAGCGTGGGCAGATCGACAGATTTTGCAACGAGCGATTTAATGCACAACATCAGCCGGCTCAGTTCGCCACCACTTGCTACTTTTCTTAATGGTTCGAAGCGGTTACTCTTATTGGCGTCAAACAAAAAGTCGATAGCGTCTGTACCAAAAAAGTTCATAGCGGTCGGCTGTACCTGCACCTTCAGGCGCGCATTGGGCATGCCAACCTGTGCCAGCAAGGTATTGACCTGCTGCTGAAAAGCTGCTATCTGCCCACTGCGTTTGGCGGATATTTGTTTGGCGATATTCTCTGCGGTGGCAAACAATTCTTTCACCTCTTTTTCAAGCAGCATCATGTTCTCATCAATGTTCAGCACCGACAGTAGTTTTTTGCCTAGTTCATCTTTTATAGTCAGCAATTCTGCGGTGGTATGAACGGCGTGTTTTTTTAGCAGTTTATAGCCGGCAGACAATCGCTCGTTTACCTGGTCTATACGCTGCTGATCAAAGCTTACTTTGTCGTTGAGACGGTCGGTTTCTTCGGCTATGTCCTGTAGTTCTATTTGTACACTTTGCAGGCGTGCTGCTAACTCAGGCAGGTCGTTGTGATAATCGGAGAAGTTTTGCAGTTGGTTGGTGAGCAATTTGACCTGGGCTACCATGGGTTGTTCGCCATCTTTCAGGTCGTAATACACTTTGGTTAAAACTGTCTTAATGCTTTCAGCATTGCTCAAAAGCCTGAGTTCTGACTCCAGGGTTTCCAGTTCGTCTGGTACCAGGTTTAACTGGTCGAGCTCATTGAAAATATACTGGTGATAGTCGGCTTCTTTTTGAAAGGCGTCTTTTTGCGTTTGCAAGCCGGCGAGCGCTGATTTCTTTTTTTGCCATTGCCGGTAGTGCAGTTGAAAATCCTGAAGTAAACTACCATTGCCTGCAAGACCGTCGAGTACCTGCCGTTGAAAATCGCTGTCACCAAGCTCGAGGGTATCAAACTGCTGATGAAGATCGACAAGCAGGGAAGCGAGTTCTTTTAATTGAAGTAAAGTAGCCGGAGTATCATTGATAAAGCCACGGGTTTTGCCGCCGGTTGTTATTTCGCGCCGTATTACCAGTTCATCTTCGTTATCAAGTTCATGATCGGTAAGAAATTTTTCTACTGCTTGTTTTTTATCAACAGAGAAAAAGCCTTCTACTATGCATTTTTTATCGCGATTTTGTAGTGCGGAGGTATCTGCGCGTTCGCCTAAGATGAGACTGAGCGCACCCATAAGGATACTTTTTCCGGCACCGGTTTCGCCAGTAATAACATTAAGTGTGGAAGAAAATTCAATTTCTATCTCGTCGATAATGGCGTAGTTCTGTATGTGCAGCTTGCGTAGCATGGCGGTAAAGATAGTGAGCGATGTGTAAATGAGTGGCTCGGACGAAAAGCTGAAGTTTTGCACCACAAAATGTGTAAAAGACCAGCGGGTTTGCTGGTAAGAAATAAGGTTGGAAACAATACGCTTAACTACGAACATGACCAATTTGTGAATGTATTGTTTTGCCAGAGCCGGTAAAAGCTGCGTAGCGGACATGCCGTACACGGGTGCGACGCAACAATGCCGCAGGCTGATCTATTGCTGGCTACCAAAAACAACAAAACACTGAAGTAGCGTTACAGGGTTATGTTGTTTCGCCGTACATAGGCTGCCATGGTATTTTTCATGAGACCGGCAATTGTCATGGGGCCAACTCCCCCCGGCACGGGTGTAACAGCGGAAGCCTTTTGTGCCACGCTATCAAAGTTCACATCGCCTTTTATGCGGTAGCCTTTTTTGGCTGTGTCGTCGGCAACGCGACTGATGCCTACATCTATTACGATTGCTCCTTCTTTTACCATGTCGCCGGTTATAAACTCGGGGCGGCCGAGTGCGGCAATAAGAATGTCTGCCTGCCGGGTGATCTGTGGCAGATCGGGGGTGTGACTATGGCAAATGGTAACTGTACAATTGCCATACAACAAATTGCTGCTGAGTAGAATGCTCATGGGTCTGCCCACAATATTGCTGCGACCGATCACCACCGCGTGTTTGCCGCGGGTAGAGAGTTGATAATGCTCGAACATGAGCATGATGCCAAATGGGGTTGCCGGTATAAAAGTTTCGAGGCCCTGTACCAACCGTCCAACACTTACCGGATGAAATCCATCAACGTCTTTATCGGGGTGAACTGTATTTATAACCCTGGCTTCGCTAATGTGTTTGGGTAGGGGAAGTTGCACGAGGATGCCGTCAACTTCATCGTTGGCATTTAATTCTTCTATACGGCTAAGTAGTTCTTGTTCGCTAATGGTCTCACTGAGCCGCACCAGGGTAGAGGTAAAGCCTATGTCGGAACAGGTTTTTACCTTGCTGCCTACATAGGTTTCGCTGGCGCCATTGTTGCCCACCAAAACTGCCACCAGGTGCGGGGCGCGCTGCCCGGCAGCCAGAAGACGTTGTGTGGTTTCCTTTAAATTTTGCTTCACTTGTTCGGAAGCAATCTTTCCATCGAGTAATAACATGCGGTCAAAGGTATAGAGTGACCACGAATAACGTGGAGGAACAACCATGCAGGCAAATTAATTTTTTACTTGATTTCATCTACCTTATTTTCAATTAAAATATAACTGCTTGAAAATATTTGTGGTATCAATAGCCGTGCTGTTGGTGTGTAGGGTACATGCGCAGACAGTGCGGCAGCCGCTCACTATAAAATACGCAGGTCTCGGCGCCTATAGCAAAAACTTTTCGGATGTGTTTTCGGCAACTGCTAATGTGGCTTCTCTTGCCCAGCTAAAAAGCGGAAGTTTTGGTGTATATGGTGAACGCCGGTTTATGCTGGCCGAACTGAATGGTTATAGTGCCATCATAGCTGTACCAACTTCATCAGGCACAGTAGGTTTTCAGGGTGATTACTTTGGCTCAGCAGCGTTTAACGAGAACCAATTGGGTTTGATGTATGCACGGAAGCTAACAGCTAAGATTGATGCGGGTGTAAAGTTTAATTATCATACCGTAAGAGTAGCTGGTTATGGTAATGCAACTGCCATCAATTTTGAAGCAGGAACTATTTTTCACCTGACAGAAAAGTTGAGTACTGGTATTCATGTGTACAATCCTATTAGCAGTAAGCTTGGTAAAACGGGTACAGAAAAACTTGCTTCCATTTATCGATTTGGATTGGGATACGAAGTATCAGATAAAGTTTTTGTCAGTACAGAATTGGTAAAGCAGGAAGACCAATCGCTAAGTGTGAATGCCGGTTTGCAGTACAACGTACACGAAAAAGTATTTATCCGCGCGGGTGTTGCAACGGTAACCAATAACAGCTATGCCGGAATAGGTATGCAGTTGGGTTTCGCCCGCGTAGATATCAACGCTGCCTACCATCCGCAACTTGGCTTTACCCCGGGAATACTGCTATTGTTCAACTTTAAGAAAACTGCCGGGTGAAGAAAATTTTATTTATACTGCTGGGTTGCTGCGCGGGATTGGGATTGCGTGCCCAGCAGGAAAATCCTATTCCACCCGGAAGTTCGACCGAGCAGCAGCTTGAAAACCTAACCGAGCTGCAGGATGGAGAAACTGAAGATGATTTGTACCTGCAACTATTGGTGCAATTAAGACGCAATCCTCTAAACCTGAATACGGCTACCGAAAACGAGATCAAGGAGATCAGGATGGCTTCTGATCTGCAGGTCGAAAACCTGGTTCGCTATCGTAAATTACTGGGACCACTTATCAGTATCTATGAATTGCAGGCAGTGCCCGACTGGGATGTTGAGACCATTCAAAAGATATTACCTTTTGTACGGGTTTCCAACGCAGTATCGCTGTCAGCAGATCTTAAACAACGTTTTACCGGTGGGCAGAATACCATTTTACTGCGCGTGCAGCAGGTTTTGGAAAAAAGCAATGGTTACCTGCGCCCGGACAGTATTGCCAATCGTTACCCGGGAAGCCCGCAACGGCTTTTTTTCCGTTACAAATATGTGTATAGAAATCTGTTGCAATTTGGCATTACAGGTGACAAGGATGCTGGAGAGCAGTTCTTTAAAGGAAATCAGAAAAGCGGTTTCGACTTTTACTCTTTCCACCTCTTTGCCCGTAAAATGGGACCTGTGAAACTGCTTGCACTTGGAGATTTTACCGTAAATATGGGGCAGGGTCTGATACAATGGCAAAGCCTGGCTTTTAAAAAAAGTGTAGATATATCATCAGTTAAACGCCAGGCAGAAATACTTCGTCCTTATAATTCCGCAGCAGAGTACAACTTTCAACGGGGTGCTGGAATAACCATTGGGGGCAGGTATTTGGATGTAACAGCTTTTGTATCTACACGAAAACTAGATGCCAATTTCAATACTGATACCACCCAAACCAATGAAGATTTTATTTCGTCGGTATTGAGTACAGGTTACCATAGAACACCTAATGAGGTGCTAAAGAAAAATACTATTACGCAAAACTCTGTCGGAGGCTCCGTCTCGTATTCAAAGGACCGTTTGCATGTTGGCGTTAATGCAGTAGCCTTTCAATTTTCTGTTCCCTTGATTCGAGACATTAGCACTTATAATCAGTATGCAATACAGGGAAAAGATTGGGAGAACTATAGTGTGGATTATAGTTATACGTTCGGGAACATTCACTTATTTGGAGAGGGCGCAATGGCAAAAAACAGTGCGAAGGCGTATGTAGGTGGTTTGCTGGCCAGTCTCGATAAGAAGGTGGATGTGTCGCTGGTTTATCGCAATATTGACAAACGATACCAGTCGTTATATGGTAATGCCTTTACAGAAAGTACCTATCCTACCAATGAAAAAGGCTTGTTTACCGGTATTAGTATAAGACCTAATTCTGCTATAAAGATTGATGCCTATACAGATGTATTTAGTTTTCCATGGTTGCGTTACCGGGTTGATGCTCCCTCACAAGGAACTGAATACCTGGTGCAGATTACCTATAAGCCCAACAAACAGATGGAGTTATATAGCCGGTATAGAAACGAGAGCAAAGCCATCAACATTTCAGGGCTCGATCTGCCGACCCGGCAGGTGTATATAAGACCGCGGCAGAATTGGCGTACGCAGGTTTCGTACAATGTTAGTCCCGAAATAACGCTACGCGACCGGATAGAAGTGCTTTGGTTTGATGCCAACGAAAAGACCCGCAGGCAAGAAGGATTTCTCACCTATTTTGATGCACGGTACAAGCCATTTGGAAAGCCGGTTTCCATTAATGGCCGCCTGCAGTATTTTGAAACGGATGGCTATGATAGTCGGTTATATGCTTTTGAGAATGACGTTTTGTATAGTTATTCCATACCGCAGTTCATTGGCAAAGGCTTACGTTATTATGTAAATCTAAACTATGACTTAAGCAAGAAGATGTCAGTTTGGCTGCGGTGGGCGCAAACAATTTACGCCAACCAGGATGTTATTAGTAGTGGTCTCGATCAAATTGTAGGAAATAAAAGAACCGAAGTGAAATTTCAGGTTATTTACGGATTTTGACTTTTTTCGCATTGTGATACTACTCCAGCGTCTTTGCTTAATTAAAAAACTAGCGTGCATTATACACTTGTATTTATTTTCAGAAAAGCAACTCTTTTTTAAGATTTTATTTTTTTATTTCTTCTTTTTTTATAGTATTGCACCTTTTCGCTTAGGTCGCTATTCATCTTAATAGCCCTTTGTGAATACAATGACAGTGTAAATTATCACTGTTCCAACCAAAAATAATAAGCTTATCAAAATCAGTTATCAATCCTTTGAATGTACATATTGGCCAACGGCTCGCGTGTACATTGAGTATTTGATATTCCTTTTTTTTAAGAGACGTTTTATGTAATGAAGGCAAATCTGCGCCATTGGCTGCTGTAAATTGGTAGTTAGTGCAGCACTTTTTTTCAGCCGTTTGTCATGATATTAAACCTCTTATAAAAAATAACATTGTTTTTTTGTCACTTGAAGGTTATAGTTTTGTTACTTTTTTTGAATTCTTAAATTAAAAATGCACATGAGAAAACTTTTAATGTTGTTAACAGTGTTGTGCTTTGGCCTTTTAAGCGCCAGTGCACAAGACCGTACGGTTACGGGTAAAGTAACCGACTCAAGTGGTAATCCAATTCCATTTGCTTCTATCAAGGTTCAGGGTTCAAAATCGGGTGTCATTGCCGATAACAATGGTACATTTTCGGTGAAGACTAAGCAGGGTAGCGTGATTGAAATATCCAGTACCGGATATGCGCCCCAATTCGTAAATGTTGGAGCCGGCAGCGTTTATACTGTGGTTTTACCTACAGCTAATCAAACGTTGGCTGAGATCGTAGTTACTGGTGCATACAATTCTAAGCGGACTGCGCGAAGCACTTCTTACAATGCACAGGTTGTGACCAGCGATCAATTAAATACCATTCGTCAAACCAACCTCAACAACGCCTTGGCAGGTAAGGTAGCGGGTATCCAGGTTAGTAGCCAGTCGTCTGCTAAATTGGGTAGTGCAGGTTCAGTGCGGTTACGAGGTGCAAGTGGTATTGGTACGGGTGAAAATATTATTTATGTTGTTGATGGTACTATTCTTCCTAATGCGAACGATATCAATATGGACGATATCGATAACGTGACCGTTTTACAAGGACCTGCCGCTGCTGCACAGTTTGGTAGCCAGGGTGCAAATGGTGCAATCGTTTTGACAACAAAAAAGGCGTCAAAAAATCAAAAGGGAATCGGTGTAGATGTAAGCCTGGGGGCACAATTTGATAAAGCTTACATACTACCAAATTACCAGAATTCTTATGCTGGTGGCAGTAGCCCCGAAATGCAGAAGTACACCTGGCAAGCAGGTCAGCCGGAAGAGTGGAAAGCCCTGGACGGTAAATATTTTCATAATTATGAAGATGATGCAAGTTGGGGTCCACGTATGTTAGGTCAGGAGTATATTCCCTGGTATGCCTGGTATGGTGGTACTAAATATTCTTTCAAAACTGCCAGGCTGAACTCCTCAACCAGACAATGCGAGAGACTTCTTTAATACTGGTATTACTTTAAATAATACTGTGAGTATCAGTAAATCTACTGATGCTACCTCCCTTCGTTTTTCTTATGGTAATGTATATCAGCAGGGTTTGCTGCCTACTACTTCACTGAAGAAGAACACAATGAATTTAAATTTAAATCATTACATAACCAGCAAGTTGACTTTGGGATTAAACGTGAATTATGTTTCTTCTCTTGTAGCGGGTGAAGTTGGCGACGATGCTGATGATTATTCAAACCAGTCAAGCGGCTCATTTAACCAATGGTTTCACCGCGATCTGGATATGAAAATTATGAAAGAGCTTAGAGGCTTGCAAACTCCTGATGGCATTTATGCAAGCTGGAATCACAAAAATCCGGGAGATTACAGTGCCTCCAATCCACGCGCATTTTATGCCGGTAATTATTGGTACAACTTCTATACCTATTACGATCTGCAGGACAATAGCGCCAGGAGAGATCGTTTGTATGGTAATGTCTCCTTGTCGTATAAAATCAACAACGACTTGCAGGTAAAAGGTACCTACCGCAAGCAGCAAGCTAATACCGTTGGAGAATTGAAGTATAGTTCCGACTTTCTTAAAAGCGGTCAGCAAACAACCGGAAACAATCCGTATATGTTTGGTTTCTATGGCACATCTGAGAGCTATGAGAACCGCGACAATATTGAGCTTATGGCTTCTTACAATCATCAGTTCAATGATTTCCAGGTTGATGCAACGGCAGGTTCTGACTTTTTTACCTGGAACTACAAAGACAATGGCGGTGGAACCAACCAGGGTTTAATTTTCCCTAATCTTTACACTCTCTCGAATTCGGTAAATCCCGCAGCTATTTTCAACTTTCGGTTTAAAGAACAATACCGTGCCGTTTATGGTTTGGCAAATGTGGGATATAAAAACCTGCTTTTTGTTAATGCCACATTGCGTAATGACTGGTATTCTACTTTGAACAAAGACAATAACAATGTACTGTCAAAGTCATTCGGAAGTTCATTTGTATTTCAGTGATTTAATGAAAGTACCTGCGATCTCCTATGCAAAAGCCCGTGTTTCATGGGGTGAAATTCCGCAGGCGTTGGGCACATCTTTCCTGCCATTTGGTGCGTATAGATATCCTAGTCCAACTTATGCTGTTGGTCAATACCAATGGAATGGTAACGCATTGCAGGCAACACCTGACCAATTGGTTGACTCAAGTTTAACAGGAGCTGTAAAGCGTATGGTAGAATTTGGTTTAGACATGCGTTTTCTTAAAAATCGGGTAGGCTTCAGCTTTACCTATTGGGATGGAACGGAAGAAAATTTTCCAACCAGTGTAACGATCAATGGAGCTAACGGCTTTACTTCTTACCTGACAAATGCCGGAAAATTGAAGAAGAAAGGTATTGATGTTCAGTTAAATGCCCGTCCGTTATGGTGGCGCAACTTCCAGTGGGAGATCAATGCTACATGGGGACGTTTGCTGAAAAACACAGTTGTTTCAGTTTCCAAGGATACATCTATCAAAAGAACTGTTAGTTTAGAAGCTGCCTGGGGAAGTACAGCTCCTTACCTGGTGCAAGAGTCTGGAAAAGAGTGGGGTCAAATGTATGGAAATGGTATCAAGAGGATTAATGGTAAGCCCGTTCTTACTGACAAAGGCGCTTATGTAAATGATCCTGCTGTTCATTTTGGTAGTGTTTTGCCTAAGTATACCGGTGGCGTACAAAACACCTTCCGCATTCATGGCGACTTTACCGTTAACGTTAACATTGACTATCAAATGGGTGGTAAGTTTTTCTCACTGTCTGATATGTGGGGTTCGTTCTCTGGTTTAACTGCAAGAACTGCAACTATAAACGACAAAGGAAATCCTATTCGTGATCCGGTTGCAGAAGGTGGTGGTGTTCATGTAACTGGTGTTGACGCAACTGGAAAGGATGTAGATTACTATGTAGGAGCACAGACTTATTTTCAGGGTCTTTACAATAACAAAACCCTCGACCCATATGTGTATGATCTGACTTTTGTAAAACTTCGTGAAATATCTATTGGTTATGATATACCAGTTGATAAGATCGGTAAGTTAGGTAAAGTTGTTAATAGAGCTGTCTTCTCAGTCGTTGCAAGAAATCCAGTTTTGATCTATGCGCAGACAAAGGATTTCGATCCTTCAGAGTTGTCTGATGTAGGAAGTGAAACAGGTCAATTGCCAGGTACCCGCGGTTTTGGTTTTAACCTGAAAGTTGGATTTTAATTTATTAACACCACAAAATTTTATAGAAAATGAGATTTAGAATATTAACGGCAATTTCTGTGGCAGTGGTCTTTTCTGCTTGTAATAAATTGGAGGATTTTGGTGATACTAATATTAATCCAAATGGTACTACCATCCCCAATGCTGCAGCATTGCTTACCAATGTAGAGGCTGGTGTTGGAAACTATGGATTTCAGACGCGCCCAGGATTATATGCCCAGTACTTCTCTGAAACGCAGTACACGGATGCATCACTTTACAGTCTTCCACAGATTGACTTTGTTGGTACTTATACAGGTCCGTTGGAAGATCTGCAGAATATCATCAATTTAAACACGACCAAGAGTCAAACTGCTGTAGCAATGATCTTGAAGTCGTATATTTTATGGAACCTTACCGACCAATGGGGTGACATACCATATTCCGCAGCTCTCACCGGTGGCTTAACAGCGCCTACCTACGACAAGCAGCAGGACATTTACAAAGGTCTCATTAGTGATCTGACTACAGCAGCTGCTTCTTTTGATGGTTCACTTATTTCTGGTGACATTATCTTCAAAGGTTCACAGGCAAATTGGATCAGAACAGCTAACTCCATGCGTATGCTGATGGCGCTTCGCTTAAGCAAGCGTTTCCCGGCTGCAGGTGGCTATGCTGCAATGGAATTTAACAAAGCACTGACCGCCGCTGGTGGTATAATAAGTGATAACATGTACAACTTCCAGGTTAATTATCCCGGTGGTAACTTCCAAAACCCTGTTTATGCTGTATATAATGGTAGAGAGGACTATGGTGAAAGCAAAACCATGACCGATATAATGGGTTCCCTGGGCGATCCCCGTCAGCAAGCTTTTGGTGGAGCATCTATTACCTCAAGCGCTTCTTCTTCTACCGGAGTTCCTTATGGCTATGCTCGTCAAACGACAGTCGATTTTACAACCGCCAATCCAGGATGGGCCAGGATACTGAACGTAAAGTACAGGGCTGATAATTCACCTATATACCTGATTACTGCCGCCCAGGTAGCTTTTGCACGTGCAGAAGCTGCTTATATTGGTTGGACCACAGAAACTGTCAACACTTTGTATGAGCAAGGGATCAATAGCTCTTTTGCTCAGTGGGGCGTTGCGGATGCAAATTACCTCTCACAATCATCAGTTGCTTTAAGTGCGGGCAATCCACTGTATAAAATACAGTTGCAACGCTACATAGCAACTTATCCTGATGGAATGCAGGGTTGGAGTTTATGGAGAAGAACAGGTGTGCCAACATTAACACCTGCTCCCGATGCTACCAATAATGGACAAATCCCTATCAGGTATCGTTATGGACAAACAGAGAACAGTACAAACCCTGCCGCAGTTAAAAAGGCAGCAGCAGACCTGAATGGTGGCGATATAGAGACTGCGCCTCTTTGGTGGGACAATTAATTAACATTTCATCCTTTATAATTTGATTATGAAAAAAAATATAAAATCGTTTCTGTTTGTGTCACTTGCCATTTCATTGTTGGCAACCTCTTGCATCAAAGACGATGCACCTGGTGCCGGCAGTGCAGGAACGCCAAAAATTAAAATTCTGGAGGGACCGAAAAGAGCGCTGTTCTTTTCTCCATTTTTAACCGTTAAGAATATAGATCTGTTTAGCGTGCGCAGAGATGAGGTAAGCGCTGCCGGTATCGATCAGTCAATAACCATTAAGGTGATGGCTCAACCAGATTCCGTTGAAACCTACAACGATGCAAACGGTACCTCATATGAGGCTCTTCCCGATAGCCTTTACACAATTGTAGGAAATGGAGTAACCCGCAACGGCGAAGTTTTCTCCATTCCCATTCCGGCACAGGCCATTGGAAACGAGCTAACAATTGCAATGAATGGTGGTAAATGGGATGTTACTCACAAGTATGCTATGATGTTTACCATAGTCGATCCGGCCGGTTTGGCAATCACTAACGGATTGAAAAGCGTTTTTGTAACCATAGAGGCCAAAAACCAGTGGGACGGCGTTTATGAAGTGACAGGTAGTTATACCGATCTTACAAACGCAGCATTCAAAGGTGTATATCCCTACACCTGGGAATTGCAGACGCTAAGTCCGACTCAATGTGTGGTGTATGACAATGAATTGCTTGGAGGTGTTGGTTTTGTTTTTAGCACTACCGGCGATCCTGCAGATCTTTCTTATTACGGCTCGTTTGGTTTGGTGGTCACTTTTGACCCGGCAACCAATAAGATCGTTGATCTGCAAAATTATTATGGTCAGCCTTCCGGCAATACACGTTCGGCACACCTTGACCCCTCTGGCGAAAACATGTACAACGCAGATTCTAAAACGATCTCAATTAAGTATTACATGACCCAGCCAAGTGTCGTTCCAACTCCACCCAACATTAGGGCAACATGGGATGAGAAATGGAAATACACAGGACCTCGTGGTTAAGTAAGTTTTACTCTCAATTTTATAAGGGCTGCCTGTAAAGGCAGCCCTTTTTCGCTTGCGTTTTTGGTGGCTATTTTTTTGGTGACCAGCAATGGAACCTTGTTGCCACATCGTTGCCACGCTCGGTTCAGCGGCAAAGCTTTACTGAAATGCAGGGTAAATACTATCAATTATCGAATGACTTCGGGTACCGTTTACTGCCAAATAAGTTTTCCGTGCTGTTTCATTACTTGCAGAAGCATTCATGTGCGCAATTTTCAATTATACTTCCCGGTACCATTTCTAAGGCTAAAAAAGCTCAATTGAAAAACTGCCTTTGAACGGAGCGTCGCAACAGTGTAACATCGTAGTAGTACTGCTTGGTTCGAAAAAATTAAACTCCGCTTCTTACAGCTTAGTTCCTAAACATCGCCGGATGCTGCGTATGGTAGTGAGTGAGTGTCTGAAAGTATTTGGCAAAAGCGGCAATGGTTGCTTCGCTGTATAGCTTGCCACCTATGAAGGTGATACTTGGCGGAGCTCCCTCACTAGCATTGCCGGCGGGCAATGTAATACAAGGATTGCCGGTGAGGCAGGTTAACGCCATCGGCTCGTCTGCCATACTCGGAACAATAATTATATCGTAGCCGCTGAGCAAGTCATAAGCTTGCTGCATTACAAGGTAGCGCACACGGCACACATTGAGGTACTCTACCGCCGGAATGAAACGAGCAGCTCTAAACATGTTTGGGTAGCGGCTTTGCCATTGTTGTACCATTTTATCATCGTGCCCAGAGCGAGTAAGCGGGTCGAAGGCTGCGGCCGACTCGGCTGCCCAAATGGTAACAAGCAAATCGTTGGTGTGCAGCGTAGATGGAAAGTTAATAGGTGTTACAACAATACCGGCTTTTTGCAAGATTGAAATGGCGTTTTTTTCGGCACTGTTGGCTGGTAAAGAGTTGATAAAATTTTGCGCATAAGCCACCTTCATTTTTTTTAGTGGCATGCCTGCGTTGAAATTGAACGGCATGTTTCGCGAAGCGCGGTCAACATCGTCTGCACCATGTATATAGCTGTACACGATGGCGGCATCTTCCGCACTTCTGCAAATGGGTCCAATGCGGTCCGACGTCCAGGCGAGGGTCATGCCACCGGTACGGGCAACGCTGCCAAAAGTTGGTCGCAAACCTGTTGCACCGCATACTGCAGAAGGAGCTACAATAGAACCGTACGTTTCGGTACCAATGGCAAAGGGTACCAGCCCGGCAACCGTAGCTGAGGCTGAACCGGCAGATGAACCGTTGGAGCCTTGCTGCAAATTCCACGGGTTTTTTGTTTTGCCTCCAAACCAAATATCATCCATCGCCAACTCGCCCATAGATAGTTTTGCCACCAAAACTGCTCCGGCTTTGCGTAGCTGCTCATATACAAACGCATCCTCGTTTATTACCTGGTCTTTATAGGGCGGAGTACCGTAGGTGGTCTTCGTTCCTTTCACCGCAAAGAGATCTTTCAATCCATACGGGATGCCTTGCAGAGGACTTTTATAAATTCCTTTCGCCAGGTCAGCATCAGCTTTTGCAGCCTGCTTCATGGCAATATCTTCTGTAAGGCTTATTACACAATGCAATGTGTCGCCATATTTTTTTAACCGACCAATGAAGAGCTTAGCCAACGAAACCGAGCTTATTTTCTTTTGACGAAGCAAAGACGCAAGTTGTGGAATAGAGTAAAAGGCGAGTTCTTGCTTGTTGGTGGGCAACGCAACGTTGGCAGGAATGTTCCAATTAATGGTTTTTTGTTGAGTTGAAAATTTCATTCCCGGTAGTACCGGATCGAACCACTGCGGAAGTGGAACATTGTTAGGCAAATCGAAAGTATGCAGCCAGCGATAATATTGCAAATTGGTGTTCAACTGGTTGAGCATTGGTCTCGTTTTGCCACGCTAAATTGCAGATCATACATTTTTTCTGCAGCCGCAATTAGGTCAGTTGAAACGCCTGGTTGAGCCTTTGCCTGCAAACCACAAAATAATGCAATGACTACGCTTAAAATTTTGACTGCTGATGAATGGGTCGTGGGCATAATTGATGTTAATTAATCTGGAAACTGAAACTGTGAAGATGCTAAGTAAACAACAAAAACGCAGTGAAAGCATCCATTATTTACAATGATAAATTAGTGCTTACATCCAAATAAAAATGCCGGTATTTTGTGGTTACCGGCATTTGTTCGCTATGCTGCATCGTTGTGTCACACCCTTCTACTTTTATTTCTCTATTGAGCCTTTTTACATAATGAAAACAAGCGGTAGTGGATTGTATATTTTTTTTACAGTATCAGCATTGCATCACCATAGGTGGAGAACTTGTATTTATCTTTTATGGCTTTTTTGTATGCTTCCATGATAAGATCATAACCTCCAAAAGCGCAGGTTAATATAAACAAACTGCTTTTTGGCAAATGCAAATTGGTTACCATGCAATTGGCAACATTAAAGTCGTAAGGTGGGTGAATGAAATTATTTGTCCAACCCGAACCAGGTTTTAAGAATTGCTGTGAGGTAAAACTACTCTCTAATGTGCGCATGGTGGTGGTACCTATGGAACAGATGCGCCTGTTTTCTTCCTTTGCTTTATTTACAATTTTGCAGGCAAATTCGTCTATCTCAAAATATTCCGCATCCATTTTGTGCTTGTGCAGATCTTCTACCTCCAGTGCTGTAAAGGTGCCTAAGCCTACATGCAGGGTTACCTCGGCAAAGCGAATACCTTTTATTTCGCACCGCTTTATCAGTTCGCGGCTAAAGTGGAAGCCGGCGGTTGGTGCAGCTACTGCACCTTCGTGCTTGGCATAGACGGTTTGGTATCTTTCCTTATCTTCTTCGTCGGGTTTTCTTTTTATGTATTTGGGCAGCGGCGTTTCGCCCAGCGCATCCAGTTGTTTTTTAAAGTCTTCTTCATTACCATCCCACAAAAAACGAATAGTGCGTCCGCGGCTGGTAGTATTATCTATTACTTCGGCAGCCAATTCATCTCTTTCACCAAAATATAATTTATTGCCTACACGTATTTTGCGGGCTGGCTCCACTATCACGTCCCACAAGCGATTAGCGGCATTTAGTTCACGCAGCAAAAACACTTCTACTACAGCCCCGGTCTTTTCTTTTTTGCCATACATTCTGGCAGGAAACACTTTTGTATTATTGACCACAAACACATCCTTATCATCGAAGTAGTTGAGTATATCACGAAAATGCATATCCTCCAGTTGCCCGGTTTTACGGTGAACAACCATCAACCGGCTGTCCTCACGTTTTTTTGCAGGGTTTTGCGCTATTAAATTTAATGGAAGGTCAAAAATGAATTTTGAAAGTTTCATATTCTATTTTAAATGGTCAATGTAAAAACATGTAGCGGTGTAAATTTTTTTTTCCGTTCATCTACCCTTTGAGCGAAAACACCGTCATTAGAGTAACTCGATGCAAAAAAAAGAAATGCCAGAAAGCCGCAAAGGTAATACCGATTGACAGCAAAAAAGCACATCTTTTACGATAGTATGGTTCAGGCATTAGAAATAACAGTTTAGTATTGATAGTGATTTCTTATTGGCTGAAGGATGGTAGTAAAAACACGTATTAATAGTAAACCGGAAAAAGCTAAATAGGTGCAATGCCGATGAACGGAATGCGACGCAACAATGCTACATGCCTGTGCAAATGCCTGTACCACACAATGATCAGTGCTTTCTACCTATAACGAGGGTAAAGGAATTGATGTAATTAGGTTGTAGAATATTATTTGCACCTTAATGCCTGCGGGTTGATTGTACAATGAAATTTGAATAGTATTTTTCCCAAGTATTTTTGCACATGAGTAAGTTTTTAATTGTGGGTTTAGGAAATCTCGGAAGTGAATATGCAGAGACACGCCACAACATTGGCTTTGATGTGCTGGATGCGCTTGTAGATAAACACGCGGGAGTGTTTGGCAATGACAGGCTGGCGCGGGTGGCAGAGATAAAATTTAAAGGTCGCCTTTTGATTTGCATCAAACCTACTACCTACATGAACCTGAGCGGCCGGGCTTTTAAATATTACCTGGACAAGGAAAAAATATGACTTGCAAAATACATTGACAATTGTAGATGATCTGGCGTTGCCTCTACAAAAATGCGGCTGCGTGGTAGCGGTAGCGATGCAGGGCACAATGGATTAAAAGACATCCAGACAGTATTAGGCACAGATAAGTATCCTAAACTACGCTTTGGCATTGGCAACAACTATCCAAAAGGAATGCAGGTTGATTTTGTATTAGGCAAGATGGACTGAAACTGAGATACGCAGTTGTAAATAAAAAAATAGAGAAGTGTGTTGAAGCAATTGAAAACTTTGTTTTCATAGGGCTTGAACGAACTATGAACTTGATAAATAATTGGAAAGTTGTATAATAATATTTGATTTTCTACGTTATATAAGCGCATTAAAATGTAATGTAAGTAATCACACGTTTAAATGTCTGTATGAAACGAGATTACTTCATTACTATTTTATAAAAATGTAACTTCTATGAAAATTTTTTGTGTAGGAAGAAACTACGTTGAGCATGCCAAAGAGCTAGGAAATGAGGTGCCGGATGAGCCGGTGATCTTTATGAAACCCAAAAGTGCTTTACTGCAATCGCATACGCCATTTTATTATCCTGAGTTTAGTAATGAACTACACTATGAGGCAGAACTTGTTTTGCGCGTTTGTAAAAATGGAAAATACGTAAATGAACGGCAAGCTTCGAAATATTACAATGGTATAACCGTTGGTATTGATTTTACTGCCCGCGATATACAGGCTGAACTTAAAAAGAAAGGTTTGCCATGGGAGAAAGCAAAAGCATGGGATAACTCAGCTGTTGCCGGTACCATGGAAAGACACTGACACCCGAAATGTTGAAAAAACCGATCAATTTTTCCTTGAAAAAAAATGGTGAACTAGTTCAGAAAGGTTCCTCAGCAGAGATGATTTTCTCTTTTGACCAGATTGTTGCGCATATCTCAAATTATTTTTCACTGAATATCGGCGATCTTATATATACCGGTACACCTGCGGGTGTAGGTGAGTGCGTGGTAGGCGATATGTTGGAAGGCTTGCTGGAAGAGGAAAAAATGTTTGAATTACAGATTAAATAGAAAATGTAGATTTACTTTTTATAGTTCAGATAATAAATCAGTCAATACCCTTATTGTTTAGCGATAAGGGTTTTTTTATGGTAATCTGATATGAAAAACAGGAACGAAACGGACGTCCTGCACAAAACAATTGTTAAACAAAACATCAAAATTTTTGCCTATCTATTAAAATATGTTTGCATTTTTGTGAGATGGAAAAACCCATTGATATTCTTTTAGTTGAAGATGATATTGATGATGTAGACTTGCTAAAAGAAGCGCTGAGTGAAAATAATATTCTATATAATATGACGGTGATAATGGAAGGCGATAAAGTGATCACCTATCTGGAAGGCGTACAAAAACTGCCTCAAATTATTGTGATGGATCTGAATTTGCCGAAGACTGGAGGGAAAGAAATTTTGCACGAAATGAAACGCTCAGTAGAGTTAACAGAAATTCCAGTTGTCATACTTACCACTTCATCATCACTTGAAGATATTCATTACTGCAGTACTTTGGGAGTAAATAAGTTTATAACAAAACCCGCAACTATTGATGGCTGGAATGCCACGATACGTTCCATCCTTACCGTGGTTGATGGGAAGAAAAACAACAATTAGAGTCGGAAGAAATACAGGTAAAAATATACATAAAAAAAGAGGTTGCTTTTTGTAAAACAACCTCTTTTTTTATGCATCAAAGCTACTTGTCTATTCATCGTCAAGGTTGAGCGGATACCCATAACTACCTTCATAACCAGGATAAATTCCTTCCAATTTTACCGTGTTACCTTTGTTCTTTTCAAGCGCTATACGTAAGTCATCAAGATTTTTAATTACGATATTCCATTTACACTGGTGATCACAAATCCATCCTGCATTTTTGTTTTGCTTAAATATCCGTTACCTACATTTTTTTACTACCACACCACCAGGAATATCATATTGAGCGGCAGTTCTTTTTATCAAGTGTTTCAATTGTGCCACCCAGTTTATCAAGAAGCGTAGCATTTTTAACAATGTCTGTATTTCCGGCTTTATTTTTCAAGGTAAGGTTAGGCTGTATTTTCCTTTCCATCTCTCAGATAAGTAACAGTGATTTTATCGCCGGGTTTATAACGGGTTACCTGCTCAACCATTTCAGGTCCGGTAGTAACCTTTACATCGTTGATTTTGGTAACAATATCACCTTTTTTTATACCGGCTGTTGTATGCTGCACCACCGGCAGGAGCATCAGTTACAACATACTCCTTCACCATCTTTTAAACCCTATTCTTTTTTCTCCTCGTCTGTTGGATCGTCAGCTGAATATTGAATTCCCAGATAAGCTCTTTGAACAGTACCAAATTTCATCAGGTCATTCACTATCTTTTTTACAATATTTACCGGAATTGCATATGAGTAACCTGCATAACTTCCTGTTGGGGAAGCAATAGCTGAGTTAATGCCGATTAAGTTGACCATCTGTATTGATCAGTGCGCCACCACTATTACCTGGGTTAACTGCAGCATCAGTTTGTAAAAAACTTTCAATAGGGCTTTCACTTTGCCTGCTGTTAATACCAATAGATCGTGCTTTTGCACTGATAATACCGGCAGTTACGGTTACATCGAGTGTAAGCGGATAACCAACTGCCAATACCCATTGACCCAAGTTTCACATCGTCACTGTTGCCATACACCAGATAAGGAAAGCTTTTACCTTCAATTTTCAAAACCGCAATATCGCTGACTGGGATCGGCGCCAATAAGGGTTGCTTTATAAGAGCGTTTGTTGTTGAGTGTAATGTTAATTTCATCGGCTCCGTCAATTACGTGATTATTGGTTACAATATATCCATCTTCACTAATTAATACGCCACTGCCACTGGCTCGTTGCTCGGGAATAGTTTGCGAACGGGGAGTACCAAAAAGGTCATCAAAATCATCACCGAAAAGATCGGAAAAAGGATTGCGGCCGCGTGGAAGATTATTGGTAACCTGCCGTGCCTTTGTTTTTGTTTTAATATGCACTACAGCAGGTGTTGCCGATGTTGATGCAGCAGTAAAATCAACTGGCCTCCTGCTTCATCTCGCCATCAAAAAAACCTGCATAATTTACAGGCAGTTTACCAGTTTCCTGTATGCCGGCGTCTGTTATCTGCCATCTATTATAACCCCACACACTTGCAAGTGCGGTGGCCGAACTGATGAGAATTACCAAAAGACATGTTTTGAAGATTCATCATTTATTAATTTATAATTTATAAATTGATCAAAAGATATGCCTTACGTGAAAGCAAACTTACAAATCTGTTTAAACGCTTGATAATCAAAAGACCCATTTAACAAATAATTGACGAAGATTATCGTAGAACAAATATGTTAAAAAAGTCATGACTTTACGGCTGCCGGAACGTCATTGTTGTAAGTAAGAAGACCCCGGGAAAGTATCTTTTATCAGAAGTGAATAGTGTGAAATTGCAACCATAGTATCAAACTACCTTCCTGCATCAAATCCACAACATAATACTAGTGCTAAGATTGTTGAGCATTTACCGAAAACAAATGTGCAGTCAACTGACTCAACAATCGCATTGTACATCCTGGTTTTGATCCCAAATGGGAGTAAAGTATGTCCACTATACATGAATTGCTCTTTGTATGTCAAAATCTAACCTGAATTCCACATTATAATGTTCAAAATGTACAGGCTAAATGTAAGATTCGTATTTTTTGTAAGCAATATAGTTCCATTAGTCATGTAGAACTTATTACCCATCATCAGTAAGGCCAATTGGTAATCGTAATTATGTTTATACTTATGAAAATCTTCATAGTGTTCATATTTATTTAATGCTTTAAAAGTGGTTCAAAATCTGTAGTTTTCTGGTACATAGAATTTAGTAACATTACGGCAACCAAGGCCAAAATAAGTTTGAATATCATCGGCTAAGCTCTTCAGTTCTTCAGTGGTTTCTGTGCCATCAAGGATAGCAACACTTGTTCTGTTTCGTCGAATAATATTAGGATATTTACCAAAATAAAAATCAAAATATCTGCTTGAATTATTGCTGCCGGTGGCGATATAAGCATCGCAGCCTTTAAGTTTTCAGCAAATGAAATAACGTTGATTAACTTCAGGGTTCCAATCTTTTAATACATTAATAAAATGGTTGTATCAATACATCATCTTTCGACGATAAGTTTAATCCTTTGCTTATGCCTGCTAATAAAAATGCACAAGCAAATCATGAAAGCCAACCAGCGGAATATTGCCTGCCATTACAAAACCCACTGATTACAGGGTTTATGGTTTCTTCAGGTATATTGTAGTGCTAATCCAATGCTTCAATTTTCTTTTTGTAAAAACGCTTGGCAATATTATTTCAGCCATTTCTATAAATTCGGTGAACAAACCAGGGATTGTTCTATGCAGCCTGTTCCTTTACATTTTTCCAGCCTGGTCATTATTTTGCATATACTTTCCCAGCCTTGCCAATAAATCAATTCGTTGCTTGTAAAGTCATTGCTCAAACCTTATTTTTGCGTCGCAAAAGTACATTGAATAAACACTATATAAAACTTAAACAAAATGGCTATAAAAATAACTGATGAATGTATAAATTGTGGTGCATGTGAACCCGAATGTCCGAATAATGCTATTTATGAAGGTGGTGTTGAATGGTCTATGAGCGATGGAACTACCGTAAAAGGAACTTATACTTTATTAGATGGAACTGTGGTAACAGCCGATAAACGAATGGCTCCCGTTGCAGTTGATACCTATTATATTACTCCAAATAAATGCACCGAATGCCAGGGCTTTCATGAAGAACCACAATGTGCTGCAGTTTGCCCTGTTGATTGTTGCGTACCCGATGAAATGTATGTGGAAACAGTTGAAGAGTTAATGGCGAAAAAAGAAAAAATGCACCTCTAACCGAGTTTTTATTTTTATTAAAAAGGTAGTGATTTTCACTGCCTTTTTTTATTTGCAACCACCAAATACAAACCTTCATCTTTCACAATACACACCCTGTGCAAAAGATACGTAGTATTACCTATTGCATTCTACAAAATTGTTCATTAGGTTCACAATTCATTTCATATCAATCATATAGAGAGAACAATCCGCTATTCAGACCAATTTTTTACTTCTGCCAATACTATTGAAAATTTTTAAACGTTATTATTTTTCAACGGTCGAATACCTAGTAATCGACACAAAAATATTTGGTCATGTCAGAAATTGAAAAAATCCAGGTTAAGCAAAATATAGAAATGCTTATAGATCGGGCCCGCTACGGAAGTGAAAACTTTTTTACAGACAGTAAATCGGCCGCCGCAGAAATATTAAACTATCTGCAGCAGCAAAATCTCATAAACTTGTCCCAGGATAAAATGGTCAATTAGTTTCTTCACTTACAATGTACAACCTCATGTTACTCCATGTCGATATACAATTATTCACTTTACTTAGCACCCGGCCACAACTTCTTGCCAGCAACTTCTATTCGTAGTCCGCACCAATCCACCTGGTGAAATTGTTGAAAAAATTTTAGTCAGATAGGCGTTTTGCTTTTTTTTGCACCCGGCATTTTAACTCTGTTCAGGCGTCCGTTGCGTCGCACTCTTGTACTTTTTACATCAATACTCAGCTTTTCCACCCTTTCCACTAAATGCTTGGGGTTTTGGCTGCATTTGCCTTGCAACATTTAAGATTCCATTTTTTACCTGTTCATATCTTTACACGGTATGGCAAAAAACACAGGAAAAACAACGATAGAACAGGAACCCGAAGAACTGATAGAAGTGTACGGTGCTAGGGTGCACAATCTCAAAAATATCGATATATCAATTCCCAAAAACAAATTGGTTGTTATTACAGGGGTTAGTGGCAGTGGCAAATCTTCCCTTGCCTTTGATACAATTTACAACGAAGGTCAGCGGCGTTACATGGAAAGTTTTAGCGCCTATGCCCGCCAGTTTATTGGCGATATGGAACGACCCGATGTTGATAAGATCACCGGTCTTAGCCCTGTTATTTCTATCGAACAAAAAACTACCAATAAAAATCCCCGCTCCACAGTTGGTACATTACAGAAGTTTATGATTTTCTTCGTTTGCTGTATGCACGAATCGGTGAGGCATATAGTTACAATACCGGCAAGAAAATGGTAAAGTGGAGCGAGGAAGAAATAGTTGAGAACATTTTTTCAAAATTTAAAAACAAAAAAATAACTCTTGCTTGCACCATTGGTTCGCGGTCGCAAAGGGCATTACCGCGAGCTGTTTGAAGACGTGCGAAAAAAGGGTTTTTAAAAGTGCGTATCGATGGTGAAGTAAAAGATCTGAAAGAAAAGATGCAGGTTGACCGCTACAAGATTCACGATATAGAATTAGTTGATTGACCGGCTTGCAGGTTACACCAGATATGAAAGTTCGCTTAAGCCAAAGTGTGCAAAAGACATTGCAACTAGGTAAAGATCTAATGTTTCTTCTTGATAAACGATGATGACGATAGCGTGGTGCAGTATAGTAAACAATTAATGTGTGAAGACACAGGTTTAAGTTATGAAGAACCATCACCAAATGCATTTTCATTTAACTCGCCTTATGGTGCCTGCCCGACCTGCAAAGGTTTGGGAAGTGTTTACCAGGTAAATATGGAAGCAGTAATTCCTGACCGGCGTAAAAGTATTAAGGAAGGCGCGATTGCCCCACTTGGCGAAGAACGTGAAGCATATATTTATAAGCAGATGGTTCAGCTTGCCAAGAAACATAAGTTTAGTGTTGATAAACCCATTAAGAGAACTTATCCAGAAGAAGCGATGAATGTAATATTATATGGAAAAGAAGATGACAGCTGAAATTGAAATCAGGATGAGTATGAAGCACTTCCGGCAATATGTAGCATACCGAATATCGAAGGAATAGTTAATATGCTGAAGCGATGGTTTGTCGGCAGCAGCAGTGAAGCATTAAGAGATTGGGTAGAGAAGTTTATGATCTTAAAAACTTGCCCATGCCTGCGATGGTGCCAGGTTAAAAAAAGAAAGTCTTTGGTTTAAAGTAGATGAGAAAAATATTGCTGAGTTAAGCACACTTAATCTGGATAAACTGTAGGATTGGTTTACGAATATTGAAGAGAGGCTTAGCTAAGAAGCAGAATACCATTGCAAAAGATATTTTAAAAGAAATAAGGGAACGGCTTCAGCTTTCTTTTAGATGTTGGTCTTACTTATCTTACCTTAACCGATCTTCAAAAGTCTTAAGTGGCGGAGAAAGTCAGCGTATACGCTTGGCTACACAAATTGGTTCTCAACTACAGGGCATCACTTATATACTAGATGAGCCAAGTATTGGTTTGCACCAGCGAGATAATCAACAATTGATTGTTGCCTTAAAAAACTTACGTGACATTGGCAACAGCGTATTGGTTGTGGAACATGATAAAGACATTATGCTTGCGTCCGATCATCTGATTGATATTGGTCCAAAGGCGGGTAAGCATGGAGGACGAAGTAGTTGCACAGGGAACGCCTGAAAATGTATTTGCATTCTGATTCACCGACATCTGCTATATTTAAGTGGTGAAAAAAGTATTGAAGTGCCCAACAGAACGAAGAAAAGGCAATGGCAAATTCCTTGAATTGAAAGGTGTAAAGGGAAATAATCTGAAAGGAGTAAATGTAAAGTTTCCATTAGGAAAATTTATTTGTGTAACCGGTGTTAGCGGAAGTGGTAAAAGTACATTGATCACTGAAACATTGTATCCGATTTTGTCGCAAGCATGCTTACAACAGCAAGAGACTCCGATGGAATATAAAAGTATTACAGGGATTAGAGCATATTGATAAAGTAATTGAGATTGATCAAAGCCCCATTGGCCGCACACCCACGGAGCAACCCGGCTACATATTGTGGCTTTTTTACAGAGATACGAACATTATTTGCTGCTATTCCCGAAGCAAAAATCAGGGGTTATACAGCCGGCCGTTTTTCTTTTAATGTAAAAGGTGGCAGATGCGATGTTTGTGAAGGTGGTGGTATGCGGGTGATTGAAATGAATTTTTTACCTGATGTATATGTGCCATTGTGAAAAATGCAATGGAAGACAGTTATAACCGGGAAACATTAGAGATCCGTTACAAAGGAAAATCGATCAGCGATGTGCTTAGATATGACGGTCGATGAAGCAGTAGAATTTTTTCAAAATGTCCATTATTTGTACCGAAAAATAAAAGTGTTGCAGGATGTTGGCCTGGGTTATATAACTCTTGGGCAATCTGCTGTAACCCTTAGTGGCGGAGAAGCACAGCGTGTAAAGCTTGCAACCGAATTAGGCAAAAAAGATACCGGTAAAACATTTTATATTTTAGATGAGCCAACTACAGGTTTACACTTTCAGGATATACAACATCTTCTGGATGTATTAAATAAACTGGTTGACAGGGGTAATACTGTACTGGTAATTGAGCATAATCTTGATGTAATAAAAGTAGCGGATCATATTATTGATCTTGGTCCTGAAGGTGGTGATGGCGGAGGAAAAATTTTGTTTGAAGGACTCCGGAGAATCTGGTCAAGGTAAAAGAAAGTCATACCGGAAAATATCTCAAAATTGAAATGGCTGCCTCAAAAGTTCCAGGAGTTTAAGACACTCTGCATACTTATCAATACAAAAATTGTTCGTATATCACCTAACAATCAGGTGCTTCTAAAAAGTCAATCTTTTAACCTCAACTGTTTTAAAACTATTTAAAAAAAGTTTTTGGCTGTAATGCTTGATGCCCCTATTTTTGCACTCCGATTAACAAAAATGGAGCGTTGGTCAAGGGGTTAAGACACCTCCCTTTCACGGAGGAATCACGGGTTCGATTCCCGTACGCTCTACTTCCTTTCAAGTAGTTTTTTTGAAGAATTTATCTCTAACTTCTTTGAACTGTAATACAATCAGAGTTCAATAAAAAGTTCTTTTTTCTGACAGCTCTTTTTTTTAAAAAGTTTATTTTGTTAAGTGAATTTTCCTTGTAGCTTTGCCCTCCTTTACAAAAAATGGTGTTGGAGTGAAGGGATTGGGCTGAGTAGATGAGCGAGATGGGAGTAAATAAATCTTCCAAAACTTTAATTTGGCAGGTTTAAAAAGATTTATATCTTTGCACTCCCAAATCAAAAACGGGTGATTGTTACTGTTGATAAGATGAGGTTTGAGAGGGATTTACTAAGTTGATTATAAGCCGTTTAGGCTGAAGATAAAGGAAGGTTAGGGAGTAGTTTTTTAGCCTTTGAAGTTCTTTGAAAGTATGGAAGTAACAGCGTTTCGATATTTATATCGGGACACGGGTAAGAAAGCGTAATAATATA
>CAVSED010000018.1:0-141926 GCA_963726895.1 uncultured Chitinophagaceae bacterium
CATCAGTGCAGGGTGCGCTGCTTTATCAAATTGCTCATCGTGCCCACGCTTCAGTTGCAGGTGATAACACCCTGCAACGGCACGGCCGCCAGGAAGACCAACAACGGCGGGAAAATATCAGTAGTTATACCTGTAAAATATAGTATTTGCTCTGTATGAGTGCCTGTTTTCACCATCTACTTTTACAACATTATTCACCCTTACTAGTCAAAAAAATAAATCACCTTTTTACGGGTAACAATTATGAAACTATTTAATTCGTGCCAATTTTTATCAACAGTGGCAATAACACTTATTTCCATTACTTCTTTCACCGGTTGCAAACAAGTTCAGGTTGGTCCCGAAGAAAAACCCCTTAACGCCGACACACTTGGAGCCTATATTGAAAAACGTGTCAAGGATAATGTGACAGGTTACCAGATTGTAATTTACTCAAAAGGAACCATTGCTTTTCTCACAGCTGGCGGGCAGCAAGAAAGGCACCTGATGCAAACCCGAGAAATATGCTGATCTCTGATAAAATTAACGTGGCGAGCGTTAGCAAAACAATTACAGCAGCGGCTTTGCTCAAACTACTTAACCAAAAATCGATTTCCATCAATGCGCCTGTATATCCTTATCTTCCAAAACACTGGAAACGGGCACCGCGTGTAAACGATATTACGTTCAGGCAATTACTAAGGCACAGCGCCGGCTTTAAAGGGTCAGATATGGTGTATACAGAAAGCTATGCAGATCTAAAAAAATTGATTGCTGACGGACCTACCGGCGATACCACGTTTCTTTACAGAAATTGTAATTATGCTATTATGCGCATGCTGATTGCGAACCTTGCTGAGGCAAAAATCACACTCATTGGTCTTTCAGCAAACACAGAGGTAGATCCAAGTCTAGAAGCGTTGCAGGCGCAGGAATATACAGATGCCTATATGCAATATTGCCAGAACAATATTTTTAGCAAGTTAGGCGCTAGCGGCAAAAACATTGCTTGTAAACCTACAAATGTAAGCCCAGCATTGTGCTATAAGTTCGAGGCACCTGAAGGAAACGGAACCGATTGGGGCGACATGACCCTGACAAATGCATCAAGAGGATGGAACATGTCGGCACTCGACCTTGCCACATTTCTTAACGTACTTACCAATACGAATACTATTGTACCCAAAGCAGTGGCATCAGCAATGTTAACTGATTCGCTGGGATTTGACAGGAGACTACTATTGCCATCAGGAGTAACAGTTAGTGCAAAAGCCGGCGGTTATCCTCCGGATGGAAATGACGGTGTTATCGACGTCTGGATCTTCAATTTTGATAATGGAATACAAGTAGCCGTTATCGTCAACTCCAATTACACAAACAATGTTTCATCAGTTGAGACAGATGTGTTGTCTGCATTCAGTGATTGGTATAAATAAACTTGTAACCTTAATAAATTACATTATGAAAACGATCATATTATTTGCAATCAGTTTGTCATTACTAATTTCAACAGTAGCCTTCGGACAAAATAAAAGGTACTATCATAAGAATACGTTTGATAAGGTATTCTCTAATTGTCAATACCCTCCAACCTTCGGAACCGACAGTACAGCCCTCCAAAACTACCTGTCAGAAAAATTACAAAATCAAATTTCCAGAACCAGCGGAAGTATTAATATCGGTGTGCTGATCGATACGTCAGGGAAAACGATGTGCGAATGGATTCAAAACAAATCCAATAACAAGATGAAGGAAGAAAAGCTAAACCTACTTATTGACTCTATGCCCAACTGGAACTGTGGAATACAAAATGGGCGAAAAGTTAATTGTGTTGAAATAATTGAAATGACATTCAATAAAGAAAAATTAGACGTATCGTACAGGATGGGGAATAGAATAATGGCGCCGAAAACAAACCCTATTACCCCACAATTAAAATGAAGTTTTACGCCGTTGCAGGGTGTTATCACCTGCAACATTGGTTATAGTAAAGGACTTTCTACTGCTAGCCCAAATAATTGTGTGACAGAAAGCCAGACCGGACAATACCGCTCTCTTAAAATTTTACCGGTGAGTATTGTATTCTTCGGGGCATAAAGCTCAACTTTTCAATGCGCTTGTTAAGAATTGCAAATATTGATTGAAATTATTTCAGGCATTGAAGACAATGCAGGAAATTTATATGGTTACTGTAGGGTTTCATAACAAAATGCTCGACAGGTATGCAGGTACATACTCCTTGTTCGTTGTGAAAGTCATCAGTGCAGGGTGCGCTGCTTTATCAAATTGCTCATCGTGCCCACGCTTCAGTTGCAGGTGATAACACCCTGCAACGGCACGGCCGCCAGGAAGACCAACAACGGCGGGAAAATGTATTTAGAATAATGATTGATTTAGCAAAGGAACTCCGTCATTGTTATATCACTTCTGAAGTTAATAGACTTAGCTTAACTTTTCATCATGCATGGTGATAAGGTCAAATCAATTGTTTTAGATCTTTCTTCGCTGATCCCAAATCCGTGGATTTCTGCTTGTATGTATCACAGCAAATATTTCTACTGTATCATTTTCTGTTAACACGTAATGAATTAAAAATGGCAATTTGCGTACAAGACAACAGCGAACATCTACATAGCGAATACTGTGATGATGTGCCGTGGTTTTTAAGGAGTTAATGTTCTCCTTTACCTGTTGCTGAAATCTTTTGCCTAAACCCGGAACCTGCTTGTGATACCAATCGGTTGCTTCCTATATCTAACAAAGCATCCTTGTGTATTTTGACCTTATACTTCATGAAGAAATTAAGGTCTTAGATGCTTGATCCCAATCAAGCATACTTTCAAGATTTTCTTTAGCATCTTTTTTTCTCTGTACTATCAATGCTTGTTGCTCCCGGGGTATTTCGATATTTTCATCCCAAATCGCATCATGTAAAGTCATTTTCTCTTCTGGAGATAGTTGTTTCACTGCCTCAAGCAATTGTTCAAACGATAGGTTTATATTTAGCTGTATAGAGTTCATAAATCGGTTTTGAAAAATACATCTTATCACAAGTTAAAAAAAATCACGATGCCTGTGGACAATGGTAATATGAAGACAAAACATTGTCTCTGTCCACAGTTTTTTTCGAAGCGCCCATTCTTTAAGAGCAGCTTCTTCAAGTGGTGTTACTTGTCCGTTGTATTCTGACCTTTCTTTGCGATTTAAAGGCTCTGGTCCTTTAGCCGCCTTACTTGCTCCCTGGCTTGCTCCACAGATATCGGCAGCAGCTTTCGTTGTTTGGTCATAGTATTCAAAACTGCCATTTCGTTCTTCACCCAGGTATTGCCTAAGTATTTCCGGGTAATGTTCTTCCATTTAGCGTTAGATGTTTTCATATAATCAGTATTCCTTTTATGGAGATAGAGATAGTGTAAATCGCCCTTCTGTCCAAAATATTTTGCTTAAAGTTGCCTCCTTTTTATGTATCATTAACCAACTGCGGTCTTTATAATATTTGATGGTAACACTTAAAAGTGGGACTTTCCAGGCCGTCCCTTATTTATTACTTACTTTATCTAAATTTGTTTAAGTAAAACAAAGAACATGACTTACATCAGAATAAATACTAAGTCAAAGCAGGCAAAAAAGTTTGTTGAACTTGTCGAGACAATGCCCTTCGCAGAAATCCTACAAGAACCTAATAGTGCCACAAAAAAAGCTATGGAAGATGCAAAAAAGGGGAAAAGCAGAAAACATCCAAACGCTTCTAATTTGATTGCCTCATTAAGCAAGTAGTAGTATGTATTTATTAAATACTACCAACCAGTTCGAAAAGGATTACAAGCTATGCAAAAAGCGGGGTTATAAAATGGAGTAACTCAATTCCATTTTTTTGTTATTTGAAGCAAATGGAACAGTACCCGCGAAGTGTAAACCGCATAAGCTGACAGGAAACTTTAAAGGATTTTGGGAATGCCATGTTCAACCCGATTGGTTGCTAATTTGGTTGCAAAACGATAATACAAAAACGATAACGCTTACAAGAACAGGCACACATTCTGATTTGTTTTAAATGCAGCAAAAAGAACGAGCCGCATAAGTGTGCGACCCGCCAATAAATTGGGGACAGGCGCAACAAAAACTTCATAGTACCACTTCTGCTTAGTACAAAAACTCCCTACTCCGTCCGCAAATTCTCCGCAGGATTCGCCAATGCAGCCTTTGCCGAGTGGTACATGGCAGTGGCTGAGGCGGTAACTACGATGACCAGGGCAGAGACTATGAACGGCAAGACTGACAAGCCGCTGTTGTACGGAAATACTTTTAGCAACTTGCTTATAAATACAAGGCTACGGGAAAGGCAATGACGGCAGAGATGAGCGCCAGCCACAGGTAATTTGTAGTGGTGAGGGTAACTACCTGTAGTATGCTTGCACCCCTCACGCGGCGGATGCTGATCTCCTTTTGTTTTTGCTGGGTAGTAAAGGCGGTGAGACCGGGCAAACCCAAACAGGTGATGAGGATGAAAGCGGCGCCGGTGTTGCCATGCTTCGACAGCTTCGCTAGCGCGTAGCCTAAAGCGTTCTTGTTACTGTATCACTTTCATTTTAAAATACATACAGTTGTGTGATTTTGTACTTTTAGTGCTGCAAATATTTTTTTATGAAGTCAGTTACCATACAAATACCGGATAACCTGGAAGTAAATGAAATTGAACTAAAGCTTAGTGTTGCGGCTCATCTATATGAGCAGGGGAAAGTTTCTTTAGGCGAAGGAGCAATGATTGCAGAAGTGTCAAAACGTTTCTTCATTGAAAACCTTGGAAAATTTGGTGTGTCAATATTTAATTATGGACTTGATGAACTATTAGAAGAAATAGCCAATGCATAGGGTTGTCATTGCTGATACAAGTTGCCTTATTCTGTTTTCAAAGATTGGATTGACACACATACTCCATTCACTATATGCTGATATTTTTGTTACTGCGTCAGTGGCAAAAGTGTTGGAGAACCCCTGCCCGGATGGATAAACATACAAGATGCAACATCAGGAAATATTGCTTTATTTGCTGAATACAAACTTGGCATCGGTGAAATCACTACCCTTGCTTTGGCTTTTGAATTAAAAAATAGTACAATTGTTTTGGATGACGTTAAAGCAAAGAAAATTGCGAAATCATTCAGTATTGATGTAACTGGTTCATTGGGTATTATTGTGAAAGCGAAAGAAATGAATATAATCCCAAACGTAAGAGACGTGTTGAGTAAAATAAAGGCGACAAATTTTCATCTCTCGCCCATGTTGGAAAACATGATTTTAAAAGTTGCAGGAATTGGAATAAGGATTTGTTTACCGAACACCTAAAGAGGATTAAAATCCAAAAAAGATGGACCTGCCCATTTCTTGACTCTGTACACGAGTGCGACGCAACAAAACCTTCATAGTACCACTTCAGTTCAGTACATAAAAAACTTCTCTACTCCGTCCTCAAATTCTCCGCAGGATTTGCCAGGGCAGCCTTTGCCGAGTGATACATGGCAGTGGCAGAGGCGGTAACTACAATGACGAGGGCAGAGACTATAAACGGCAAGACTGACAAGCCGCTGTTGTACGGAAATACGGCCAGCCACTTATGCATAAAGTACCAGGCTACGGGAAAGGCAATACCGGCAGAGATGAGCGCCAGCCAGAGGTAATTTGTGGTGATGAGGGTAACTACCTGCAGTATGCTTGCACCCATCACGCGGCGGATGCTGATCTCCTTTTGCTTCTGCTGCGTGGTAAAGGCGGTAAGCCCCAGCAAACCCAGGCAGGTGATGATGATAGTGAGTATGGAGAATGCCGCAAAGATCTTTCCGCGCTTTTGGTCGGCAGCATACTGCGAATTGAAATCGTCGTCGAGGAACTTGTACTCGAATGGAAGCTGGGGGAAATATTTTTTCCAGATCGCCTCTACTTTGGCAATGGAGCCGGCAACATTTGCAGCCTCCGTTTTCAATTGAATGACGTTGCCATTGGGACCGTAAAACAAAAGCAATGGCGCTATGGGGTTGTACAAACTTTTTTGATTAAAGTCTTTAAAAACACCCACCACCTCCAGGTAGTTGCCCGAAGTGTCGCCGGGAAACTTGATGCGTTTGCCAATCGGCTCTTTCCAGGCAAATTGCTTTGCCATCGTTTCATTTACTACAATGCTGTGCGCCGTGTCTGCAGGACTTGAAAAGTTTCTGCCCCGTACCATCTTTATGCCCAAGGTAGGAAAGTAGTGCTCGTCTATGGCATAGCATTCGATGCCTTTGTCCACTTTGCCATGGTCTGTTTCTACGGTAAAAAGGTTGAGGTTTATATTGGGTGCACCAGGGTATGAATTGCCCGAACCTACCTCTTTTATACCCGGCATACTACGGAAATCCTGGTTCATCGCGGCTATCTTGCCACGTTCGTCTTCACCGGTATTTACCGTTACTGTCATCACCTGCTCTTTGTTGAAACCCAAATCTTTTGTTCGCAGGAAGGCAAGCTGTGAGTACACTACCCAGGTGCAGATAAGCATGATCATAGCGATGGAGAACTGCAAAACAACCAGTGTGCGCCGCAGGTTTACATTGCCGGAAGCCTTGGAAAGTGAGCCTTTTAAAATGCTGATAGGATTGAACCCTGACAGGTAAAGCGCAGGATAACTGCCGCCCACAAAGCCGGTAAACAATGCCACCGACAACAACAACAGCAGGTTGAACGGTTGCAGCAATTTGCCTACCGTAAACTCTTTGCCCGACATAGTATTGAAGACGTGCAGCAAGCTCATCATAAGCACAATGCTAAGCAACACGGCTACAAAAGCGGTAAACAACGACTCGCTCAGAAACTGGGCGATCAACTGCCGCCGGTTAGACCCGGCAACTTTGCGCACGCCTATCTCTTTTGCCCGGCTTGCCGACCTTGCCGTAGTGAGGTTCATATAATTGATGCAGGCAATGACCAACATAAAAAAGGCGACTGCCGAAAATATCCAGATGTACGACATGCTGCCCAGCTCTTCGGGCTCGTACTGCAGGGTGCTGTGCAGGTGAATGTCGGTAATGTTCTGCACATCGTAGCGCATGCTTACGTTGAACTGTTTAAAGATCGGTTCAACAAATTTGGTATAAACCTCAGCCAGTTTTTTATTGAATGCCTGCGGACTTGTGCCGGGCTTTAGCAGCACATAGGTAAAGTTGCCAAAGTTGCCCCACGCATAGGGGTTGTCGGGGTTTTGGCGCAGCACAGTCGAGAGGGCAATGAGCATGTCGTAGCGAAAATGTGAGTTCATGGGCACATCTTCTATTACCCCTGTTACCCGGTAGGTGTCATAGACCGATTTGAGTGTTTTGCCCACAGCCGGTGTATGCTTGCCGAAGTATTTCTCTGCCAGCGAGCGCGAAGCACAATATCAAAAGGCGCCTGCAATGCATTGGCGGCATTGCCCTCTACAAACTGAGCTGGAAAGACTTTAAAAACCGTGCTGTCGGCATAGAATGCCTTGGTTTCATAAAAGCTGTTCTCGCCGCTTTTAAACAAGGTTCTTTCCTTGCCCATAAAACGCACCATCTCTTCCACCTCCGGGTAGTCTTTTTTTACCTGCGGACCAAAAGGCAATTGCGTAAGTGTCCAATCGGTGTTCTTATCCTTTTCATGTATGTAGGTGTTCACACGATAGATGCGGTCCGCATTTTTTTGATAACGGTCGTAGCTCAGCTCGTCAGTTACATAAAAAATAAGGAACAGGCTAAAAGTAATGCCAATGGTAAGACCCAGCACATTGAGCAGGCTATACCCTTTGTCTTTTTTAAAATTGCGGAAAGCGGTTAGTAACAGGTTCTTGAGCATAGCGTCAGTTTTTGGGCGACCGGTGAACTGCTAAAATTAGACAAGCCTGCCACGTGCAGCAAACCGCTCACTGAGGGAAAGAACCGTTTATCCAGATTGATAGGGAATAGGGGAGGTGGGTTTTGGTTTTTATTGCCCCGGCAGTAGGGATTCTGTTCGACATCGTTGTGTCACACCCTTGAGCTGGGAGATTCTTTAATGGACTTTTTTCACGTTGTATATTTTCGCTCAACCACCGGGTTTCGGCTCCGCCTTCGTCGCCTGAGCGGAGCCGAAGGCAGAAGGGCCGAAGGCAAGGCAGCTTGTGGTTTCGGCTCCGCTCAACCACCGGGTTTCAAACTGCCTCAACACCTCCCTAAAGCTCCCCAATGCACTCTCCAAATTCTCCGCTATCTCCTCCGCCCCCCCGCGCCCCCTTCGTGCGCCTGAGCGGAGCCGAAGGCAGAAGGCAGAAGGCAGAACGCGCAGAAGGCAGAGAGGCATCGGTTGTGGTTTCGGCTCCGCTCAACCACCGTGGTTTCGGCTCCGCTCAACCACCGGGTTTTCGGCTCCGCTCAACCACCAGGTTTTCGGCTCCGCTCAACCACCTTCGTGCCGAGCGGTAGCCCGGAGGCAGAGAGTGCCGAAGGCAGAAGGCATCAGTTATGGTTTCGGCTCCGCTCAACCACCGGGTTTCAACTGCCTCAACACCTCCCTAAAACTCCCCAATGCACTCTCCAAATTCTCCGCTATCTCCTCCGCCAACACATCAGGGTCAGGAAGGTTATCTAAGTCAGCAAGTGATTTATCTTTTAGCCATGTAATATCCAACGATGTTTTATCCCAGACAATAATCTCATCATAAGTATACTTCCTGAGCGTAGCCTCTGTACCCTGAGCGTAGCCGAAGGGTGTCCTGTTCTCCGTTGTGCCCTGAGGAGTGCTCCCTGAGCGGAGCCGAAGAAAGCCGAAGGGAGCCGAAGGGCTCGTTTATGCCTGTACCCTGCATGTCTGAACCTTGATTGTCTTGATTTAATGATTAGCCTGATTTCTGACCCTGCTTTGTCTAATTTAATGATTGCCGTTATTTTATACCGTAAGCATAATCAAGCAATCTTCTAATCCTATTAATCACGGTTCAGACAATTAATCATGGTTCAGACACTACGCAATGAGCTGTTCATTCATCTCTTGTAATATCTTTTCATAATCCTCTTTAAACAACTGCCACATCTTCCCCAACCCACCGGCTTTGTTGAAAGGGTCGGGTTCGAAATCGTCCCTGTTTACATGAAACGAGTGGGCTCCCGTAATCCTTTATCATCAGCAGCCATTGTACCTGTTCGGTGGTGTATTTGGTGGTGCCTGCCTGTTTCTTACATATCCGCTTCTCGTTATTGTTATCAGCCACTACCCGTTTCTTATCTACATATAATTATAACCCGCCGGACCGACATGGAACTGGTATCGACGGATGGCGATACCAGTTCCGGAAGCAAGACCAATGGGGAATGTATTTCGAATGCGCCAACCGGTCCGAAGGAGTTCGGAATTTCTTTTATCGCGGGCTATCTGTTCAGGGTTTTGGTTGCTGTTCATCAATGTTTCAACGTAAAAAATAAATGTAAGGCAAATAGGCAGAATGTGGAAAGAAGGTCTATAGGTTTTTTGTTTACAATATAGTAGTAAACCAGAACCGGTGTGCGCCCCCCAAAGACCTGCTGCCAAAAACTACTGCAACCCCCAATGCTTTATTGCCTAAACGAGATCTACTGCCCGGAGCAAAAAAAACAGCATTCAATATTTTGTGTCGGGAAGCAAGGAGGCAATGCGGGTAGGTTGCAAGGGTCTCAAAATACTCGATTTAAATCCGGGTTTTCATATGCAAAGGATAGCCTTCCTTGTGCGAACTTTTTCGATTCGTATAGGAAGGATAGGAGTCTTTGTGCGAACTTTTGCGATACTTGTGCAAAGGACCGCTATCCTTGTGCGAACTTTGGCGATTTCTGCGCGAAGAAAAGTCAGAAAGATGCACCAATCTCGAGGAAACAGTCGCCTAATCAATGAAAGCAGCGCGCTAATTATTTGTAATGACTTTTAAGTGCCGGAACATTAAAATATCAACGGCGCATTTGTGCCCTTTTGTTACTTCCATATGTATGCGGGTTCAATACATGTATCTCCCGGCAAAACGTTTTTCTTCCCTACGCCTTCTGCCATTTGCCTTTTTCTAACCACTAAGGCGCGGAGACACACTGGGCACGCTGGGTTCAATAGGTAGATGGTTGAACTGTTGAATGGTTGGGGTACTACAATTAATGTTGGTGTCTTCGCCAACACTTGGGGTATTAATTTGTTTCAAGTGCCAACACGTGAAAAATGGAAGTGGTTAGTCGCAGTGGCTTTTCAGAACATTGCCTTTGTGTGTGTTGGAATAAGACGCGGCGCGGTATGTCGGGGACGTTGGTTTGAGCAAGGTGAGTGGGAGGGGAGGTGTTATTAAATTGGATGCTTTATGTTGCCGGCATTGGTATTGAATGGAACATCGTTGTGTCACACCCTTGTACAGGTAAACCATTGTTTGGCTTGTTTTGTTGGGTGGATTGCCTGAACCGGGATTTGTAAGAGTAGTGGGACCTGCAGAATTTGTGCATTGACCATTGTTGTTGTTTTTGACCAACAAATAGCCTCTTCATTCTGCTTACTTTGGCGTTGGCACCTGCGCTACAATTGCAGGTGATAACACACTGCAACAGCGGCGCTGCTGAGAACACCTGCAAGGGCAAAAACGAAAGGTCGGTAGGAGGAAATTACAACCGGGTAAGGCTCTATTCTAAGCATTTCAAAACCTTGGGAATAATATTGGCATCGTCTTGCTAAAAATGAAGTCTTGGTTGCCTTTTTCTGTGGATACACGCATACCGACTGAAGATTTTGCAGATAGTATTTTAAGGCTTTCTTCAGTAAGTGGATATTCAATACTTGTAGTTATATGCACTTCATAATAAAGTGTACTATTGCCGCCTGATCTTGGCGGTGTGACTTCTGAATAGCCCAAAAGAAGTGTCTGCAGCCACATCTATCGTGCTTTCGTCACCTAGTAATATTATTAACTTCGCTCCTTTGGGTACAAAAATAGCGCTTTCCAAGTCTGTTTGAGATGGTCTGCCTCCAAAATTTATTGTTGATACATACTTCAACCTAATTTTTTAATGCTATCCTCTGCTAAGCCGTAAACAAATGCCGGAAAACCTAGTAATTTTGTAACTCTTTCCAGTTTTGTAATTACTATTTTCTTTTTAGTAAACTTATCCGTTTCATTTTTGACATACTTACACTCGATTTTTTTGAGCGGAGAGTTGCAATGTTGTTAACAGGGCAACTATTGTAATAAGACATTCTTGTATTCCTATTTTCGTAACCATTTTCGTTTTGTTTTTGTAAAAAAAAGAAATTAAAGCAAGTTTGGGGTGTATAGAATATGGAGTTCTAATCTTGTATCAATTATTTTATATTTAGAGTTTATTTTTTACTATTTTATTTAAAAGTTATCGTTTGGAATATCTGTGTAACCGCCTCCTTTCAATTCTTGCCAAGAAATATTTTAATAATGGCAAAGATAAAAGGGTTCAAACTTACTGATAATCTTTTGAAGCAAGGACTTAAGATGTTTCATTTTACACTATTTCTGTCACTTTAAATTGTAGTTATGCCTTTCCGATTAGACTAAAAATATTATACTCTTAAAGATTTAATCACTTACTACAAATCTCCAACACTCTCCTCCCTCCCACAACCGTCCTTTCACCCTCTCCTTACCGTATTTTCACCGTATTATAATGGACATACAATACATACATCTTCCATTTACTGTCCATAGTTTAGCGTGATCTCTATTGAAATCCACAGCCATTTTCAGGCAGTAGAAAAGTTTATCTATAAATTATTTGGGGGAGAGAAAGTTGCTGCTAAAAATTGGGCATTGAATGTAGATGACCGCCGTTGCTCGAAAGATTTTATTTCAGGTATTCTTTTATTTGGTCAAACAGTTTCATTCAGTTTAGTTTGGTTGCTCCAACGATTTAGAAACTAGTCTTAAAAATTGAAACAGTTCAATTTTAAAATGCCAGAATATCTTGAATTTAAAATTGCGTTTTCTCAAACGACTAATATATATTAACTTTCAAACATTATTTTTATTCTAGCTACAGAAATATGAATTTGACAAAAATCTCCAAAAACCTAAAAAAGTTTATTGATAATAACAGTCCTGACGACCGGATTGAAGTAATTGTAGAATTAAACGAACCTCAAAAAATCGCTTCAAATTTAAATCTGCCGCGGGTCCAAAAAATTAGCCTGCTTCAGGATGCGTTTCAGGATTGAAATGCAACCAATCAGAACAACAGGTTATAATTTTAGGAGGAGTTCTTTGCAGAATCTACATGGCTTAATTGTACTATGCGGATAATTATAACTATACGTGCAATTAGGAACTGTTGCATGCCTTGAAAATATAAAACTTGTTGACCTGCCATCTCCACTCTCATGAGAATGTCTTTAAATCAACGAAGCCATAGTAATTCGGACGAAGCCTTCATCGTCTAACACGAACCCGTCAATTTTTGAGCACAACTTGAGCAAATAATTTCTTTGTTCTTCTGGGGAAAAGGACGGGTTTTGCTCTAAAATCAGCGCAAGTAAACCCGACACATGCGGTGCAGCGAAGCTCGTTCCTACACCGACATTTCCAAAACCTCCCGCTGACAAGCAGCTAAATATGCCTTCCCGTACACTTCCGCCCGGAGCAACCAGGTGAGGACGATTTTTGCCTGAGGCAAAAGGACCGCGACTACTCGTCAATTCAACTTTCATTCCATTCTTGGTTGTGGATCCTACTACGATTACACCATCAGCATCGCCCGGAGTAGTTATACTTTTACTGCGAGGACCCTTATTCCCGGCGCTTTTTACGACAGTAAGCCCGTATTCCCAGGCGTTATTTACTGCTCTTGATTCCCTACTACTACCATCCTTTGCTTCGTCGATGCCCCAGGAACAGTTAGCTATGTGAGCACCATCTTCCAAGGCTTTTTGTATTGCACATGAAGCCTGAAAGTCGTCTGAATTTAAAGCAGGATTTGCCGATAAGACCTTATAGTTATAAATCGTAGCTTCCGGAGCCATTCCGGTAAATTCAAGATCATCAGATGCGATGATACCAGCGATGCCCGTCGCATGATTTGCAGGATGTCCCCATGGTTCTTTTGTATAATTTTCACGATGCACAACCCGGTTGGCTAAAGCTTTATGATCCAAAAAAACCTCTGAATCGATAACCGCCACGACAATACCTTTTCCGGAGAGTGAAAACTTCTTTCGGTATTCCGGAGCACAAACTGTCTTTCCAGTTTCATGAATTTCAGGGATTAGCTTTTTGGGAATATCCAGTTTTGTAATTCTAAAATCCAATGCCGCTTCGGCCAGTGTTTTTCTATCTGCAATCGTTTTTACAGTTTGATTTAACCAACAAGTTTTGGTCAAAAACGGTAGATGTTGTAGCGATTGTGAACTATGAGCGAAGGAACTCTCGAGGCTGCGTTCAATGAAAGCATTTAAAGGGTGAATACTTTTGATTACTTCTTCCCTGTATTTTTTCATCTTTCGTTGGCGCACCGTCTGCTCAATATTTAGAAGTAATTTTTTCCCCTCAGCCAATCCCTTTATTAGTTCTTTGGCTTCTCGAATCATCGAAACCAAATTATCCGCGTTAATATTTTTATTTACCGGCTCATCTGTAAATTCAACAATTATTCCGAGATGTAAGCCAATGGAATGCTGGGTGGAGGAAAAATTTTGCAAATCAAAAGATAAGCTACCCAAAATAGCATGAAAGCTGGCAGCATGTACACAAAACTCGTCAGTAGCCTTTCCGGCGAAAGAGTTGCCATAATGATTTAAGACCATCTTCCTAGCCCTTTGAAGCAGTTCTTTTTTCATGTCTTTAATCTTTGGAAAAAAATTATTTTATATAGAAGCTCAGTTAAGTTCTGGGCAAGATAATAGTGACGGAAGTACCCTTCCCCTTAACGCTGGAAACATCGAATTTAGCCCCTATCATCTTTGAACGATTTGCTATATTCCTAAGCCCCAATCCATTTAATTCCCCATTCTCGCCACTACGAGAAGTTTTGAAACCACAGCCATCGTCGTCTATTTTCAATTGTAAATATTCTTTTTTGAAATCTATTTTAGTTGTTATTGAAGAGGCTTTGGCGTGTTTTATGATATTGTTAATCACTTCTTGAAAAATTTGAAATAGTAGCAATTCGGCCTATACAGAGATCGGGTATTCTTCACCTTCCAGAATACAGGTTACACGGTAACAAGAAGATTTTTTGATTAATTCAAACTCGTGGTCAATTGATTTAAGCAGACCCACTTCGGACACGTAATCGGTGTTCAGTGTTTTTGCTAATGTTCTTAAATCCTGTATTGCTGTTGAGATCATAACTTTAGACAGGTCAATTTTTTCAATTAACATTTCAGGCTGCCCAAGGTCCATAGAAGTTATATTTAATTTTAGCAAGATTAGAGCCTGCCCGATATTGTCATGAATTTCCTGAGATATATTCTTTAGTGTCTGCTCCTGTATCTCAAGTTGCGCCTCAAGCGAGGCTTGATCAAATTGAAATTTTAAAAGTTGCTCTTTCTCATGGTGACGCTTTCTTTTAAAATAAAAAAAAACCAGATTTAACACGATAAATCCACACAATACCAAAATTAGGATTGTTGCTATCAATGATTTAGAATCTGCAAGCGAGGATAGAGTTTCAAACATCTAATTGAGATAAAAATGCATAGATAAAGAAAGCAGTTTAGAATAAAATTAAGCGATTTCATGACACTTTGAATGGATGACTTTTCGAATAAATTGTTTATGTTGCTTAGAAACAGAAAGCTTCCAAGATAACATAATAGCAGGCCTGTACTGAGCCAAAAGTAGAATTGCTTTAAAGGATTTGTATTAAAATAATCAGCGATAAATAGTTTGATGAAAAAAGATAATGTTAAAAAAAGTAAATCAGACGCTCTCCGAAAATAGCTGTATACGAATTAAAAAGAACAAGATTTTTTTTAAGGAGAAAAGGCAAGATGAAAAAAACAGGTATATAAGAAAAATGAGCTATTGATCAGGTATTTATATCGTGAGTGTTTATAGATCTTTCTATAAATTATACTGTAGCAAATTAATTCAATTGGCAAAGAATAGTTGTATACCCATACACTCCCGGTATTAAACCGTTGCTTATTGATATAAAAGGCAGTAAGTTCTGCAATTAAATTTACCAGTACAGCAATCAGAGAGGAATACACACCGTACTCCTTTAAAATTTTATAATTTATAAGGAGATAAATAAATATAAATGGCAGAATTATATTGATTAATTCAACTGGCATATTTTTGTAATTCAACCTCGTCTACCAGGTGGGGTTCCCCTGAACATAGCATTTATTCAAGTCTTCCTCGAAGTTTGGAAAATCAGCAAAGCCTTCGGCTAATACAAAATCATTTACCAGTAGTGCAGATTGATCATCAGCACGGATGCAACAAATTAAGATACTTAAATAATTTGCAATTGGCTCGTCTTGTGTACAGTTAAACTGATCGGGAAGATTTAGATTTAGATTAATCCTTATTGTATTTGGCGAGACATTAGTTGTGTCCGCGATCATCTCATTAATTCAGCTCAGTTCTAAATCAAAGAAAAAATGCTTTTTAATTGGGTTTCTACTTGTATCTGAGGAGGAGATTGCTATGTCGTTAATATAATCATTTATAGTTTTTTTGAACATCGGCAAAACTAATTTTTCCTCTGATATTGTCGGTAGTTGACTCCGTTATTTTGGCAGGCATAAATTTTGATTTTAATTTAAAGGTTTAATAGCACGATTTTTTTAAAGTCAATGATTTCATCATTGTTAACTATAAGGTGTAGTTAATTTGAATGATTAATAATATCGCCTTGTTATGTCCATTTAAAACTACTTTATTCAACCACCGAAATGTCTTTGGTCCTGCCACTCAATCTACGGTCAAGCCTTTGCTTTGCTGGTATTTTTTTAGTGCCTCAACGGTTTTGTCTCCAAACACTCCGTCGGCTTTTACCCATGGGTTGGCATTGGCGGCGTTGAGGGCTGTTTGTAAAGCTTTTACTGCCGGGCCGGCATTGCCCTTTTGTATATAGGAGGCGGTGCTTGCTTTTTGATTGGTCTGTTGTTAAAATCAATAGTTGCTCCTGCATCGCGCCTTTTACCAGCGCATTTACAGTACCTGTTTGCTCCGGAAAATGCTCAGTCTGAAATTTCTTCACGCCTGCTTCCGTACCACTGCCAAAAATGCCATCCACCTCCATATCATACTTCAGCTCCCACAGCAGTTTTTGTATGGCAGATACATTGGCGCCCACATCTCCTTTCTTTATCACATCATCTGCAACCGCAGGCGATGGATCGTTAAGAACAAGTGGGACTAACAAAGGCTTTTACCAGGCTGGCGGCGCGCACTCTGCGCATTACTTTGCCTCCATCACTGTCATTTCCATGTTCGGTATTTCCCTCCCAGAAAAAGGTTCTTCTTACTGGCGTCTGTCCACGCCTCAAAGATGCCGGTATGGTCGCAGTGCCCATCGCCCTTCCAAGTGTACAGAACAATATCACGTTGTTGCGGGTCTTTTGTTAGTTCACCTTTCGATTTCCAAAAGTTGTAGCCACCCTGGCAGTATCGATAGCCATTTGAGGTTTCTATTTTACCCAGCGGATGACCGGCTTTGTTGTACACATAGCTCACAAAAATGGCGCACCTTTTCACACCATTCAGCCCATACCATACACCATACTTTTGTTTGTTGGAACCGGCCAAGCTTTCATTTATATTTTCTTCCAGTTTAGCTGCGGCAATAATGTTTGCTCTTGACATGTCTTGTATTTTATACCTTAGATTTATTGGATTGTATTGTAAATCTCTACATAAATAAATGAGACGACTACCGTTTTTTCACCTTTTTACCTGCGCTATTTTCACCCTTGTTTTGGTCTTTTTAGTCACTTATATTAAAGAGATTATCCTCGTTGACCACTATCGGGTATTTGCCACATAACTGGTACGACTAAATTATACTTTGAATATAGGAAAATGACTGAGGTAATAGTCTTAGGATTGAATACCCTGGAAGGTTGAACCCCGATATCTCGTCGCTGCAATTTATATCTGTGTTTATATTAGTGAATAGAAACTGAAGGATAGTTGCGGTAACAAATTAAAAACTGCGCTTTACAAGTGCAACAGGTTCTTCTACCAATTTATGCAAAGGAGTGTTGAACAACTTTTGAGCACCTAAAGACAAAGGGTAAAAAAGCTAAATAGCAGCACTACCGATGAAAGTACTGCAACCCCGCCGAAAAGCGGGGAAGGCAGCAACGATGTAGCAAAGGTTTACTTCGCCTTGAGGTTTAAAAAAAAAGTTCGTGATTCCGGCCTAAGCAACTACACGGCACTGCCCCTCAATGACCTACAATTGAGTTTCCCGTGTTGCGGTAGTCCAATTCCGCAACCTTCAGCAATGCTGCGCCTTCTTTCCTTGCCGTGGCGGGTGCTTTTATTAATTACTTACCAAGAATTTGCTCGATACCCAACCTTCCAAATCCATTATGCCATGGACTGTTTCCTGAACATCTACAAAGCTCCAGGTACCTTCGGTCTTTAGCACCAGCACTTTTGTTTCTTTTGGTAAGGGCTGGGTTATCGTATTGAATGTGGTGCCGGGACCAGACCGGATATTTAATTCAATTGAGGTCACAAACTCATCTAATGTTTCATCCTCTCTTCCCATAGCTCTTGATCTGAAACTTGCCATAGGGAAAGCCGGTCCGGGATCGGATTTGCGAATAGGTGCGATATCTTCGTGCCCGACTACATCTTTCAGGTTGTAAGCCTTTACAAGTAACCCGGATATTTCCATAGCCACTTCAAGCTGCTCTGAAGTATATTGATGCCATGCTGCTTCGGTTTTTTCATTTTTATGTGTTGCAAGGAGCACTTCATTGTCTGGTACTTTTCTCAGGTCAACGGCACAGAAAAACTTATCGCCACTTTTACTTAGTCTTCCGCCATTTACAAGCTCTATACCAATTGAAAATTGGTTTAAGCCAACCAAACCTCCAAACTGACTTTTGCCGGGATGAAAAGTGACCATATTGAATGGGGCAAATTGAGTTATTCTGCCATCACGCCCAATTAGCAGGTGCGCAGATGCTTTCGCCGCAGGGCTTTGAAAATGATTTAATGTGGATTTGAAAGTGCGTAACTGCTGTGTAGTGTATTACCAGATATTTGGGCACACAAACGCCACCTTTATTTGGCGTTAACTTAAAATCTACTTGTGTATTATCATCGTTAAACAAAAGGTTGTTTTCAATTTTCATATGGCTTGATTTTAGGTGAAAAAATATTTTACTTTTTTAGATTTGTTGTGTTGCAGGAATTTCGAGATGATCATTTTGGTTAAGCGAAATAGTTTACTTCTACTGCATCTTTTGCAGAGATACCGTTAAACCACAGTGATGATATGATTATGCTTTGCAAAATATGTTCTATAAGATAATGTCGTTGATCGAACGACTATTGATGGATCATGATCTATACCTGTGTACAAAGTTGCATTTGCATTTTTTGAAAAATTGTCGAAGTGGACATGACATTTATTATGAACAAATAGAAAATATGCTCCGGTATTTTGTAATAGGTATTTTATTTAGTGAACGGATTATGTAAGCTTATAAAGAATTCAAATTATGGATATTGGTTTAGAGCGTTGATGTGATGTAGAATGTTGCCTTGGGTTGTTGGGCAAAGGACTGCTTTGTTATAATGTATGACTTATAGCTGCATAATAGGAATGTCCATAGGCAGCGATCAAGTCAGCTTTATCTAAACCATTAATTATCTTCCGTGCATTTTTCCAGTCTTCTGTTCCGGGATTGAAAAAGCGCGATAGTTTAGCTCCTGTAAACCAGCCTTCCATCATTCCTAAAAACATTATTTGCACCGCATTCTTCAGATCAAGGGCTAGTTCAGGTTGATTAAGAAAATCCTGACCGAGTTCCCGGCTGGCCCTGTCATAGTTTTCATACCAGGTAAGTTGTACCAATCCACGTCCATAGTAGATCTTGTCGGGAGTTGCGTATGGTTTTCTGCTCATATTTAGCTTGCCACCATAAGGGCGGTTTTTGCCCCTGCCATATTCTTCAATACCCTGCATTTGGCGGTCAGTTTCGTGATGGGCGGTAGCCAGCATATAGGCCAGCCAACGATCATCCTGGGTAGCATACTTTGCTTCCCATTCGTCTAAAATAGCAGACAACCCGTTTACTTTGGATTGTGTTAATTTTCCTGAGAAAAGGCTGGTTCTTACCTGAGAAAAAAAGAAGTTTCGATTGATGCTCATATCTGTTTGTTTTAAAGTGAATACAATAGGATGTACTATTTATTTCCTAAATAGAAACTCATCCATTTTTAGTTTTCTTATATCTATAATCAGAAAACGAATTTTGCGGCGTAAAAACCAGTATTAACTCAGGTATCCAGTTTTAATTAAACCAATTAATTTGTCGGAGTATAATGAGACACCTTAGGCTTACCAGCTTACACGATACTGAACTCTATAAAAAGGCTGGTAAAAAATTTTGGCTCGATTAGTAAATGCGCAGAGAAAAAACATGTTGCGCCGGAGAAAATGCCTGGTTCATAGAAATTGTGTTTGGTATGCTAACAATATAAAAATTGCTTTCCAGAATTGCAATTAAACCACTGATAAATTTTGGTTTTAATGCTTTGTTTACATCTTGAAAGACTTTGATGGGAGTTGTAATAGCGCGAGAATTAATAGCAGTTCAGATCGGAATAATGAAACACGATTACTGCCTACATACCAAATTGTTTAATTGCTGACCGATGCGCGATAGTAACCAATAGGAAGAGGGTAGAAGAGCAGAATCGTAAACTGTTTCATTAAAGAGATAGAGATGAACGGAGCCCCGCAGTTAGGCGGGGTAGATTGTCGCAACGGCTGCCTCATCACGGCTCTGGTGATGGGTATAAAACAATTAACAAGTGGCGAGAGGACTTGTATTTTTACCTTACACTTAATAATCCAGAAAGATATGTCGTACTGCAGCGCTATCAAATCAATGACAGGCGAAAGGAAAGAATTACACAAAGCTTATCATGATACTTTGTATGGCTTCCCCATTCACGATGATAATGAACTTTTTGGTCGTATGGTATGGAGATCAATCAAGCCGGACTAAGTTGGGAAACGATCTTGAAGAAGGAGAAAGCTTTTCGAAAAGCCTATAACAATTTTGATATACAGACTGTGGTCAAATACTCAGAGATTGACCGGGAAAGACTGATGAATGATGCCGGCATCATACGCAACAGACTAAAGATCAATGCAGCTATTGAAAATGCAAAAGTTATTAAAGGACTGCAAAAAGAATATGGTTCGTTTGAAAAGTGGTTAGACTTTCATCATCCGAAAACAATAGCGGAATGGGTTAAATTATTCAAACAGACATTTCGATTTACGGGGGGTGAAATTGTAAATGAATTTTTGATGAGCATTGGGTACCTGCCAGGTGCTCACACAAAAGACTGTGCAGTGTTTGCTGCAATTGTTCAAGCGAAACCAAAGTGGCTGGTCGCCTGAATTCTGTAAAAAAATACCTCGTGCTTAGTTGCTTCATAAAATGGAGACCATCAACAAAATTTAGGGTAATAAAATAAAAAAGACCGCCAATTTTGCGGTCTTTTTTTCGACAGAAATGTGAGCAGTTAAAACGCAATATTTTTATTCTTTGCCAAATAAGGAATAAGAAAGGCATCTGTGAGGCCGGTGAGCACTATGATACCACCCAGCAGAATATGGAAATGATTGGTAACAATGATACTGTCAGACCGATGAGAAGTGAATGCCAACATGGTCAATAGAACGGTTAGTACGCCAATCAAAGCCCAGTACAGGAAATTTCTTTTTTTTGCAAAAGGCACGATAAAGTAATAAGCTAATCCTGCTACCAGAGATACAAGCAATGATACAAAAATGATAGTAGTGACATTGATAAACTGCGACGGGTTATAGTCAGATACATCGCGGTAAATAAAATTGTAAATCAGGTTGATCAGTGTACTCACAAGGCCACCGGCAAGACCTGCCATTACTGATCTGTAAAAGGGACCCGGTGTAGGTTCGTAATTCATAATAAAAAATTTAGGTTAAAATATATCCAATGGCAGCTTAGTGTGCCAACGTTGTACTTACATAGCTTCAAAGACCAAGCCACCTGCTGTGTTTGCAAATAGTAAAAAACCCATTGGAACGTTGGACACATTGTTGTTTAACTTACAACTAAGCAGATCGTTTTTGGCGCTGAAGGTTTGTAGTTTGTAGATTGTAATTTTTGTAACCAAATGATTTTTTTATTGTGTGTGTTGGGTGGAAGTGATAAACTCCGTAATCATCTCTACCAGCAGTTCGGGACTTTTACCAATGGTGCCCCACGACATAGCTTCGCCCATGTAACTGCCATGATCTCCAGGTAATATCGCGAGGCGGCTTTTAGATATCAATTGGTGCATTTTTACAACATGTTCTATTTGCACTACATCTCTGTCTCCGGCAATCAGCAGGGTAGGCACCTGGATCGATCTCAACATATCATCGGACCAGTCATTGAAATTTATCATACGGCTGGCATCTTTGTCATGCATAGTGCGTAGGGCAATTGGGTCATTATTTATTTTCAAAAATTCATCTTTATAGATCTGCGGCATGTGGCTGAAATCAGGGTTCGCCATCATTTCCCAGAGCCAATCGTGCAAACCGCTTCTTTGGTAAAACGAAGAAGCAATGATGAGTTGCCCGACTTTCTCAGGATGGCGTATGGCTAACTGCATGGCAGTATTGCCACCATTGCTAAACCCGAAAACTATAGCGTCATCTATTTGCAATTGGTGCATTAGGTCGGCTACATCATCTGCATCTTGCTCAAAGCTTTCCGGTGCATTTCTATCTGAAGTATGACCATGTGCCTGTAACTCCACGGCAATGGTCATATAGTATCTGGAAAGAAATGGCCGAATGGTTGCAAAGGTGGTGGTGATTGTACTGCCACCGCCGTGTATCAGCACCATTGGCATACCGGTACCTGCGACCTCATAATACATTGTAATTCCGTTCACCTCTACGTACATACTCATCGCTTTTAAAAAATGTTTCTTTGTGAATGACAGAGTGGGAGATAAGGATTGCTTTATAGGTTTCCGCTTTCACTCTTAATAAGAGTTGGTAGTATAGGACTTTTTCTTATTTCCAAAGCATTGATCATCTTTGTGCGTAATGCAGAGCACGCCTTTCTTATTTCTTCATATTTTTCATCACCCATTTTTTCCTCCGTATCTACATGCTGCTGAAGGCAGTTGACTAAAAATTTTTGCAGTTTAAAATATTCAGGACGAAGGTTTTGGTGCAACAAAAGTCCATAGCCTTCAAAATACCATTGCTTGAAAAGCAGGCTTGTTGTTGATACATCTTTCCAGGTTGCCTCGCTGGTGCGCGAAGGATAAAGCGGAAAATAGCGGGTTGCTTTACAAAACTTCATATAGCCTTCCAAACGTTTCTCCCATATGCTGGCTATAACTGCTGTTTTATAATTCAGGTAAAGTTGTACCAACCCGCCTACAACTATAGTGATGATTAAACCGATGATTGATTTTGCAATTTCATTTTCCATATCGCAGGATTTTATACTTTTTTGAAAATAATAAAGTTACACGGCCGGAAGCTAAAGTCCACTACAGTACTTAGCCTGCACCAAACCTTTCCATACGGTAGGCAGGTTGGCAAGGTCGTAGGACAGCGGACTAATTTTTTGGGGCTTTCTAAAAAAGTAAAAACCTGCTGCAACTTTTTTACGGGGTTGTATATTTTTATAGATACTAAAAAACCAAACAGTTTTTTTCTCAACCCAAGCCGCTACAGCAATGTATGTTGGCACTGCGCAACATTGTTTTAGGCGCAGACAGAGATATTGCTGTAGCCTGGAAATACAACATGCCTTTTTTGTTTCAAAGGAAAAATGTTTTGCTCTTTTGTGGACTGATAAAAAAACTGGGTGTTCCTTACCTCGTTTTTGTGGAAGGCAAGCACCTGTCACGTCCCCCCCTGTAGCTGAAAAGCGTTCACGAATCAAGATCTTGGGTTTCGATCCGTTACAGGATTTGCCCGAAGTAATGATTTCGCAGGTAGTTGCAGACGCAATTGCTTTGTATAAAAAAAAGTCTACGGTCAGAATAAAATAACGCCTGATAGCTTTGCCTTATGTATTACTAAGCTAAACCTTGTTTTTTTGCACATCTCATTGTAAGACAAATATTTAAAATGTATATTTTTAGCTTATTTACAATTTTTTACCGGGCTGGTACATTCCTTGCATAGCAATTATGTAGAACCTTAAAAAAAACAAATTAGTAATTACATCTATCTGTCTTTTCTTGAAATGTTTCCTCTTACTACAGGCAGCAGTTTAAAATAACTTCAAAAAAATTCAATCTTACTTTCTGTTGTTTTATTGCTCTATGGTTATAACCAAAAAGACTAAGTTGACTATGAAAAAAAAATTTACGTTTTTATTTGTTCTGATTGCAGTTGTTTATAGTGGCTGTTCGCCGGATGCAGTTACTATCCAGGTCATTCGCAACCCTTCCATAAAATTTTCGCTAAACGGTGCTAATTGGAAGAGCGACAGGTATTCTGTCTCCGATCCAAGCATGGTGGTTGTTTATCCTACTGATACAACACAACCTGGAAAATTGTATAATCGTTTCGTATTACAGGCTACCGGCAAAGACGATCAAAACAAGAAATCTGCAACTGATTATTTCCTTCGAACTCTGCAGACCCTATGCAATTAGTTGGTACCTATACTCCACTGCACAATTTACAACGCGGACTTGCCCAGGTACAACTTTTCGATCTTACCAATGGCAACGATCTGATGGCCTATGAACTGTGTAATGATGTAGTTCCCGGCTCTATCTTCCAGGTACAAAAGCTAAGTCAGGCAGAGCAAATAATGACCGGAAATTTTCAGTTTACCCTTTGCAATGTGCGCGATACTACCCAAAAAATAACCCTAACCAACGGCACGTTTACCGACATCAAATACTGATTCAACTATTCCAAAAACTTTGAACAATCTGATATGAAAACATTTTTTACTGTTACTGGATTTCTATTTATTTCTCTGTTATTGATAGGCAACGGCGCTCTGGCGCAAGTACCCGATACTACCAAGCCGTTTCCTCCACCACCACCTATGCGCCCAACAGCAACCAATGGTTTTGATGTGATCATCAAAAAAAATGGTGAGATCATCTATGGATTGGTAAAAGAAGTGGGGCTCGATCTCATCATTTATCAGCGCACTGATATTCCCAATGGCCCTATTATACTATTCCGCGCGTGGAGGTATATGCGATCAGCTACAGAAACCAGGTTAAAGACATACTGGCTCCGGTTGAGAATGGTGCAGTAGCAGATCCTTATAACAACAGCATTAACCCCTATACAACTTACGACAGAATATCGCGGATACCGCCGGGCTCTTTTCACCAATGGAGCAGTGCGTTTTGGACTGGGTTTTGTGCGTAGTTATTCCAAGGTGCAGGACGCCGATAAATATTCCGGCTCAGGCTCTTTTCCTATTGTGAGTTTTGCCTACGATGCTGCCTTTAAAAGCCAGGTTCGCCTGGGTGTGCAACTGGCTTTTGGTTCGCACAAGTTTACAAACGATGTGCTTAGTTTATACGATAGCACCCAAAGCGCTGTGCAATTGAAGGAGAATATTTTTACCCTGTATGTTTATGGCAGGTACAACATTCTCAAAAATGTAAACTCCGCATTTCGTCCGTACCTGATGGCGGGGTTGGGTCTCAATACCTCACATGTTCACTCCGAAACCACTGTCAATTTTCTCAATAATTCAGACCAGGTTTTATTGGTTAAGTCTGGTACACGTGCAACCGGCCTGGGCATAATTGCGCGGGTAGGTACCGATTATTACTTTAACCCTAAGATGAGCGCATTTATAGATGCTGGCGTTGGCGCCTCGGTACTAAATGTGGGACTGGCAATAAATTTGAAATAATTCTATTAAAAATCATTAGCTAAGGCTAACTAAAACACACGGAAATGAAAAAATTACTATTCACCTCTTTTCTTTGCGCCCTGGTATTTGCAGCAAATGCACAAGACGATAACAACAAAGCAGCCGGACTGGCTGTAGGCGTTGGCGCACAGGTAAACTATTATTATGGCCCCGGCGATCAAAACTTTGGAAAATTTGAAAATGAGCGTGTAAACTGGCAGGCAAACTTTATGTTGGGCATTGTTATAGCCGGCGACAAGAGCCACAGAACCATGCTGGCCGGATTTGGAAGTTTAGGCTTCAACAATGATAAGACAATGAAACACATTTTTGAAGACCAAAAATATGTGACTACTTCTGTTGACCAGGATCAATCAAATTCCTTCTATCAGTTAGAAGGTGGACTGGTCATCGCTGATATTTTGCGCGTAAGTACAGGAATTGGTCAGCAAAACTTTCTAACACAAACTATTGCCGACGAAAATGGAATTTCGTTCAACACAAAATCATTGAAGTATAATTCGTCAACGGTTTCGCTTAACTATAAAGTGAGTTTGGTGTCCTTTTCCATCGGCTGCAACTTTAATTATGGCAAAGAGTACCACCGCACTGTCTTAAATCCGTCCGCTGGTCTTATGTTCAATTTGTAGGCGGCACGCATGTTTTTTTCCATATCCTATCTTAACACAGCAGAAGAAGCGCGGTGACAAAGCCGTTTTTTCTTCTGCTTTTTTATTGTCCCGGCGGTGGAGTTTCTATGCGGCATCGTTGCCACGCTCGCTTGTACGGCAAAGCTTTATGCAACTTTTTTCAGCGGGTATATTTCGTTCTACTTACTATTTCTAACCTTACTGTTTCCATTTGGTACTACCGAAACAATGTGCGACGCAACGGCCGCACAATAGAAGCACCAAAGCTGTGGCTCAAAGAAAAAACAACGGAAGAAAAAACTGGGGCGATCTGGTTTTTGCCAGTTTAGTTGTTGGAAAAAAGCAGATTTTTCTAGTATTAAGTTTGCGTACACCAGGTGCAGATAGACTAAAAATTAAAATTTTGTACAACTTTGTCAACAAAGTTTAAACGGTTGACAAATTTTTCTTTTGCCATTTTATCTCTTTCCTGCTTTCATTGCGATTGTAGCGAAAGCCAATTAAGTTTGCAAACTAATTTATTTTTTCATCAGCATTTTCATACAAAACTTATGGACGCAGAAGATAAAAAACCGATCACCATCAACACCGTGGTTGATGCACCGCTTAGTAAAACCTGGGATTATTGGACTGAGCCGGAACACATTAAGCGATGGAATACCGCCTCGGAAGACTGGCACACAACACGCTCAGAAAACGATTTGAAACCTGGCGGAAAATTCTCCTCGCGCATGGAAGCGAAAGATGGGAGTTTTGGTTTTGACTTTTGGGGAATATATGACCAGGTCATTCCACACCAGCTTATAGAATCTACCATGGGCGACGGGCGCAAGCTGTCGGTCTCTTTTGAAATGGTGGGCAACCAAACCCACGTGAAAGAAACATTTGAACCTGAAACCACCAACCCTGTTGACATGCAGAGAAATGGCTGGCAGGCGATACTTGATAACTTTAAGAAATACGTAGAAGCTAATTAACTTATTCGATTGCTCATTCAGAATAAATATTGCAATCTCCCACAGCAGAGAATGCCTGAAGGCATTCTCTGCTGTTTTAATGCGTACAGTGTTTGCCTTAGCCGGTAACCTTTTACAACAACTATGCATTTCAAAAAAATGTCTTCTTTTCTTTGAGCCACAATAGGTTTAGTTGTCTGGATCTTACTTTTTCCCTGGTCTTTTATGGGCCGGTAAACATCTGCAACCAGGGTTAATTTCTCTTTTCATTTACAGAGACAACATAGTTATTTGCCCTACTTTCGCCTACAGGGTTTTGTGCCCATAAACAATGTATGCATGCAGAAGTTTTTGTTTCTTGTTGCTCTTCAAATGCTTTTAATTTTTTCAGCCCAGGGTCAGGTAATCGACTCAATGTTGCGGGTATATTATGAGCAGGTTCCCGATCAAAAAATACATGTTCATTTCGATAAAGATCTCTACCGTGCGGGTGAAAGCATCTGGTTTAAAGCCTATCTTTTTTCGGGCTTTAGTCTCAGCGCAATCAGCAATAATTTTTACGCTGAACTGATAGATAGTAAAGGCAACATTTTGCAGCGAAAAGTCTATCCGGTTTTTGAATCTGCTGCCGCCGGAAACTTCGACCTTCCCGACTCATTGCCGGCGCAAAATCTTGTGTATCGTGGTTACACTACCTGGATGCTCAACTTCGATACAAGTTTTCTTTTTCAGAAGACCATAGCCATTACCAATAAAGCCGGTGAAGCTGCAAAAACAGAAGTATCGCAATTGGCAAAAAGCACTACCGTCACCTTCTTTCCCGAAGGGGGTAACCTGGTGACGGGGCTTACCTCACTGATAGCTTTTAAAGCAAACGACCAGCTTGGGCAACCTGTGTTTGCCAAAGGCGATATAGTAAACAGCAAAGGTGAAAAGGTTGTATCGTTTGCTGCGGTGCATGATGGCCTTGGTAGTTTTGAATTGACACCAAACTCCGGTGAAACCTATAAAGCTAACTGGACCGATGTTTATGGCAAACAACAAACTACTGATCTGCCATCAGCAAAAAGCCAGGGGTATGTAATGAAGGTAACCTCGGCTAACAATAAAAAAATATTTACGCTGAGCCGCACCGATGGTGTACCCGAAGATTGGAAAATAGTGAATGTAGTTGCGCTGCTGGGGCAGGAGCGGGTTTATAAAGCAAAAACATCGCTCACTGAAAACCGCATGACCAGCGGGGTTATACCGGTAGATGGCTTTCCCTCAGGCATACTGCAGATAACTGTTTTTTCTGAAAATTGGGAGCCGATCACTGAGCGCATAGTTATGATCAACAACGATAATTTTCGTTTTGGCGCACAGGTCACTGTACCCGAACTTAATACCAATTTCAGGGCAAAAAACAGTATTGAAGTAGCCGTTGACGATACCCTGCTTTCTAATCTTTCGCTAGCCGTGACCGATGCTGCGGTAGGGCGCCAAAATTTTGGAGACAATATTATTTCGCGCGTTCTTCTTACGGGCGATCTGCGCGGTTATGTACACGATCCGGCTTATTATTTTACCAACAATTCCGATACGCTCGCCACCCAGTTAGACCTTGTTTTACTAACACATGGCTGGCGGCGTTACAATTGGGCTGAGATGTTGAAGGGTAGAAAGCCTCGCCTGAAATTTACCAGCGATCCATTTCTGACACTCGAAGCAAAAGTATTCGGAGTTACTACAGCCTCGCCTTTGCGCTCTGATGAGCAGTTGCTCATCTTTATTCAGGGTAAAGACTCCTCCAGGCAATTTTTGCAGATGCCAAAAACGGGCATAGATAAATTTAGCCTGAGTAATATATCATTCTATGATACCGCAACCATATATTACCAGTTTATGCAAGATAAAAAAGCAGAGACTGACATGGCGCTTTCCTTCAACAACAATTTCTACAAAGGTGTTCGCAAAATAGATCTTGTTAACCGGCCACTTAGCCTGGATGTAGATACTTCTATGTTGGCACGCACCAAATACCTGGCGGCAAAACTCAGTCGCTACGACAATAGTTTTGCCCAGGGCAATGTGTTGCAAACAGTAACGGTTAAAACCAGGGTCAAAAGCAAACTGGAACAGTTAGACGAAAGATATGCCAGTGGTTTGTTTAAAGGTGACGGTTACAATTTTGATCTAACCAATCAACAGGTTGCCGGTTCATTTGATGTTTTTTCTTATCTGCAGGGCAAAGTTGCCGGCTTACAAATCTCCGGTTCCGGTGCTAATGCAAACCTATCGTGGAGGGGCAGTCCCACTGTTCTTTTCCTCAACGAGATGCAGGCGGATGTGTCGATGATCTCGGGCATAAACATCAACGATATAGCTTACATAAAAGTGCTGCGTCCTCCCTTTATGGGTGCGGTTGGCGGCGGCGGTGGTGGTGCAGTTGCCATCTACACCAAAAAAGGCAGTGATGTAAAACCTGAGCCTGGCAAAGGTCTCAACAGAGCCCTGGTGACCGGCTATTCTACTCCCAAAGAGTTTTATTCGCCTGACTATAAAGATCTGTCAGCCTCTGCTGATGTGGCGGCTGATTATCGCTCAACCTTATACTGGAACCCGGTGATACTTACCGATGCCAACCGCCACAAAGTGCGGTTCGAATTTTATAACAATGATATTACGAGAGCCTTTCGCATAGTGCTGGAAGGTGTAAATGAAATTGGCAAAATTGTAAGAATAGAAAAGATTGTGCAACAGGGTAATTGAAAGCAACATGGCTGCTCTTTAACCTGACTCAAAAACCATTCATGTCAACAATTCTTATTACCGGCGGCACAGGATTACTTGGCTCGGCGCTTACGCCGCTGCTTACTGCCAGGGGGCACAGGGTCATCATCTTGTCCCGCAGTCCTAAAAAATCTGCAGAGCCCAATGTAACCTATGCCGCCTGGGATGTTAAGAACCAGACGATCGACCAATCTGCACTGGCTGAAGCTGATTGTATAGTGCACCTGGCGGGCGCCGGTGTGGCAGAAAAACGCTGGACCGCTGACCGGAAAAAAGAGATCGTTGAAAGCCGCACACTAAGCTCTGCCTTGCTGGTAAAAAGTTTGCAAACGATACCTAATAAGGTACAGGCGGTCATCAGTGCCTCTGCCATTGGCTACTATGGCGAAGACGATAACAGACCCGCGCGCAAAAAGATATTTACAGAAGATATGCGACCTGATTCGTCTTTCCTGGGCGAAACCTGCCGTTTGTGGGAGGAGAGTATCGATCCCGTTATACCGTTGGGCAAAAGGCTGGTGAAAATTAGAATTGGTATTGTGCTTAGCAACGAGGGAGGCGCCTTGCCCGAATTTAAAGTGCCGGTGAAGTTTGGCATTGCCGCAGTGTTGGGCAGTGGCAAACAGGTGGTAAGTTGGATACATATTGAAGACCTGTGCCGCATGTTTATTTTCGCCATAGAAACCCCGGAGGTTGCGGGTGTTTACAATGCCGTTGCGCCCACCCCGGTACGCAACAAAGACCTAACCATTTTGCTGGCTCAAAAAATGAAAGGAAATTTTTTTGTGCACCTGCATGTGCCGGCATTTGTCTTACAAATAATGCTTGGTCAAATGAGTACCGAAGTGCTGAAAAGTGCTACCGTGAGTGCCGAAAAAATAAGGGCTACCGGCTATAATTTTTTGTATCCCGGTTTAGGTGGCGCTCTCTCGCACCTGATCAATGGAAAATAAAATGTCCCTCTCACACTGAACATGAATTACTCAACATCTTTTTTGTTTGTCAGCATCATTGCCGGCAGTTCCTTGTTGCCACCCTCGTAAAGCAGGTTAAAAATAAGGCTGGTCACCTTCCAGGTAGAAGCAATTTTAGAAAGAGTAAAATCATAGTTGCCATAGATGGTCCAGGTATCACCGGTTGGGCACGGTGCATAGTGAAATGCCTGACCTTTGCAAAAAGCTTTGGCCAGCGATCCATTTAGTTCCACCTCAAAATTAGAGACCATGTGGTGGGTAATAACGAAGCGCGAAAGAAACTCGGTCCATCCTTCAATCACCTCGTCTGAGCGCACCTTTGAGCCGGGTATTTTACTCAGCGAAAAGTAGTCGAGAAACACCTCAAAATGAAAGCATTCCCGCACCATGTTCCAATTGCGCCGGTCGCTTCCGTTAAAAATGTTCACGATCGTATTCATGATCTCGATCTGGTCTTCCATACAATTTTGCATTTCTATTTTTAAAGTTAGTCAACCCAATCTTGTTTCACCTCAACAATCCAAACAGTAGGTAAACTGTTGCATTTTGCAACCAAACCAATGTGTCATTTGCCAGCAAAATATGGGTTGTGCAGAAATGTGTAGAGTAGTATTTTGCAACCGGTTATATAAATATAGGCGACATTGTTGCGACAGTCTACCCCGCTTTACTGCGGGGCTCCGTTCATCTTTATACCGTTGTTGTTTCTTTTAAAATCTATGTTATTTTGTTGCACAATACTGCGGTGATCATTGTGTAGTTTACTAGCAAACTAAATAAATGTTCTATAAAACGGCGACACGCGAAAACAAGTAAGCTTAAGATAATTGACCGGGCATGCATAACCAGTTATGGATTTCGTACTAGACCCTCGCCATCAGGAAATGTAGCTGGTTATTTCACCTATAGTGGTAAATGTTATGTCTTTTTTTCAAAGCCGCATTTCTTGCTGCTGTACAAGAGTGCGACGCAACGATGAACCAACAAAGGAACCTCAGCCCGGCACATAAAAAAATAAATTAGTAACGAGAATCACTAGAAATATTGTTGGTAATATTTAAGTGTTTGTCCAGATATTTTGTATCTGGTGCCAGCGAAATTTAATTGCGTATAGGTCTGCCACTTTTCAAGACACTTTGAATTCTCTCGAGTGTTTTGCGTTCACCACAAAGACTTAAAAAAGCTTCGCGTTCCAGATCGAGCAGATATTGCTCACTGACCAGGGTAGGTTCGCTCAGGTCGCCACCACACATTACGTACGCCAGCTTTTTGGCAACTTTTGCATCGTGTTCGGTTGCGTAGTTTCCCCGCAACATACCATTGATGCCAGCATAGAGTGCGCCCAACGCAGAACGGCCTAATACTTTAATATCTTTTCTTTGAACCGGCATAGTATAACCACGCTCGTGTAGCTCCAGCACACTTTCTTTCGCAGCAAAAATTCTACGGTCAGGGTTCATGACCACTTCGTCGTGACCTGTGCGGAGAATGCCAATCTCAAACGCCTCGAAGGCGCTGGTAGCTACTTTTGCAGTAGCGATAGTGAAGAACCTGTTTTTGAGCGTATTGGTGTCTGGCTCACCGTCGTGCATTTCATCTGCGGCGCGCAATACAAACTCCTTGGTGCCACCGCCACCGGGTATAAGACCAACACCCAATTCCACCAGGCCTATATACGTTTCGGGGGCTGCAAATACTTTGTCGGCGTGCAGGTTCATTTCGCAACCGCCACCCAGGGTAAGACCATGCGGCGCCACCACTACGGGCACGCTCGAATACCTGACCCGCATCATGGAGTTTTGAAACATACGGATAGCAAAATCAAGCTCATCGTACTCCTGCTCAACCGCGTACATAAAGATCATTCCCACATTGGCTCCGGCACTAAAATTGGCTCCATCATTTGCGATCACCAGTCCTTTGTAGTTTGCCTCTGCCAGGGCTATGGCTTTATTAACTGCCTCCAGCACCTCGCTGCCGATGCTATTCATTTTGGTTTGCCACTGTAGCGCTAACACATCGTTGCCTATGTCGTACACTGCGCAGGCACTATTTTTCCAAATCGTTTTGTCTTTATGGCTGCTTAGTATGTAGAAAAGTTGCGGCGCCGGGAATTTGTTGTAGGTATTGCTTGGTTTCAATATCGTAATAAGATCGAATACCGTTTTCGGTTTTATAGAAAGAGGAAATACCACTTTTCAGCATTTCATCCACCCAAATAGCCGGTGGGTAACCGGCGGCTTTCATTGCTGCTATCGTCTTGCCAACACCTAACAGATCCCAGGTTTCAAAAGCGCCGATCTCCCAGCCGAAACCCGCTTTCATAGCGTCATCTATGCGATACAGCTCATTGCTGATCTCTGGCACACGGTGCGAAATATAGCTAAACAACCGGTAATGAAACTGGCGATAGAATTCGCCGGCAAGGTCCGGTGCAGCAACCAGCAATTTGATACGGGTGGGCAGATCTTCAATGGGTTTTGCCGCATCAACACTGGCGAATTTTGGCTTTTGGCGCGGTTCATATTGCAAGGTTTGCAGGTTAAGTACCAGGATCTCTTTTTCGCCCTTTTCGTTTTTTGTGTTGGTCTTTTTAAAGAAGCCCTGCCCGGTTTTGTCGCCCAGCCAATTGTTGGTGAGGAGACTTTGTAGCCAGTCTGGAATATTGAACAATTGCAATTGTTCATCTGCCGGACAGTTTTGGGCTATCCCGTTTGCCACCTTTACCAGTGTATCTATCCCCACTACATCAGCCGTACGAAACGTAGCTGATTTTGGTCTGCCGATAATGGGCCCGGTCAACAAGTCTACCTGGTCAATACCCAGGTTCATTTTGTTTACCAGGTCAAAGACCAACATGATGCTGAACACACCAATTCTGTTGGCGATAAAGGCAGGAGTGTCCTTTGCCAGCACCGTTGTTTTGCCGAGAAAAACGTCTCCATAGTGCAACAAAAATTTCACCACTTCAGCGTCGGTAAAAGGGGTGGGAATGATCTCCAGTAAACGCAGGTAACGTGGGGGATTGAAGAAGTGAGTGCCACAAAAATGTTTTTTGAAATCGTCGCTTCTGCCTTCTGCCATCAGGTGGATGGGAATGCCGGATGTATTGCTGGTAACCAGCGTTCCCGGTTTGCGGTATTTCTCTACTTCGTCATACACAGACCGTTTGATGTCGAGCCTTTCAACAACAACTTCAATGATCCAGTCGCAAGTGGCAATGTCAGGCATATTGTCGCTGAAGTTGCCGGTAGTTATTTTACTGGCTACATCTTTTGTATAAACTGGTGACGGACTGCTTTTGAGAGCAGCAGCTAAAGCATCATTTACGATACGGTTTTTAACGGCAGCAGATTGCGCAGTCAGCCCTTTTTTAGCTTCCGCTTCGTTGGGTTCTTTGGCAGCAATGTCTAACAACAATACAGGCACACCAATGCCCGCAAAATGACAAGCGATACGGCTTCCCATTACACCACTACCAAGGACAGCTACTTTTTTGATTGTTGTTTTCATATAGCGTTAGATATAGATAGAATAAAATTACCGGTACTCAGGTAGGGATGATACCCTCTTAGTTAATGGAGTAACAAACCTACTGAAATGATACCTGCCACAGTATGTCTTTTGAAGGTAACAAGTGAATAGTTTTTTCATCTGCCAAAATAGTACTCTACGTTTTAAAGTTTGGGTAGCCATCTCAGGCTTACCCAACAATGATTAAGTTACCAAATCTTGGCGGGTAGCCAGCCCCTACCCGGTTCTGTGCAATTGACATTCAGCTTGCATTTTTGTAAAAGTGAAAACATAATGTATAAAATTATTTTTCCGTCTTTTTAATATTCCTACTTTCAGGCTTTCATTTTAAAATCTTTTGAATTTGCCATTATGGGAGAACTGCAAATAAAAAAACAACCCAAAAAATACGACGCAATTATAGTGGGTTCCGGTGCGGGTGGAGGAATGGCCGCGTATATATTGGCCAATGCCGGACTTAAAGTTTGTCTATTGGAAGCAGGACCAAACTATGATCCCGCTGTCAATTCAGCACAACTTAAGTTTCCCTGGGAATCGCCCCGGCGCGGCGCCAGTACCAAGTTCAGACCTTTTGGCGATTTTGACGGTTGCTATTGGGGCTGGGAAATAGACGGAGAACCCTATACCCAAAGTGGCAAACAAAATTGGGAATGGTGGCGTGCCCGCATGGTGGGTGGACGTACCAATCACTGGGGAAGGATCTCGTTACGCTTTGGTCCCAAAGATTTTAAGAGAAAGAGCATCGACGGATTGGGCGACGATTGGCCCATCGGCTACGACGATATAAAACCATACTACGACAAGCTTGATAAGCTGGTGGGTGTGTTTGGTACCAACGAAGGATTGCCTAACGATCCGGATGGAATATTTTTACCACCACCCAAACCCCGGCTGCACGAGCTTTTTATAAAACGGGCTGCTACCAACATAGGCATACCGGTTATTCCTTCCCGGCTTTCTATACTTACCAAACAGATCAATAAAGATCGTGGCTCATGTTTCTATTGCGCGCAATGTGGTCGTAGTTGTAAAGTCTATGCCGATTTTTCATCTTCATCGGTATTGGTTAAACCTGCTATTGCTACCGGCAATGTTGACCTGGTGACCAATGCTATGGTACGTGAAGTATTGACCGATAAAAATGGTTTGGCAACCGGTGTTTCCTACGTGAACAAAGACGATATGATGGAGTACCAGGTAAGTGGTCGCACAGTGGTGCTGGCTGCAAGCGCCTGCGAAAGTGCCCGTCTGTTATTGAATTCCAAATCGCCCCGTTTCCAAAATGGCTTGGCAAATTCCAGCGGCATAGCCGGTAAATATTTGCACAACTCAACCGGTGCTGATATGGGCGGTATCATTCCCGAGCTGTTCGATCGCAAGCGCTACAACGAAGATGGAGTTGGTGGTATGCACGTGTACACGCCGTGGTGGCTCGATAATAAAAAACTCGATTTTCCCCGCGGATACCACATTGAGTATGGTGGTGGTTTTGGTATGCCTTTATATGGTTTTAACTGGGGCATTGAAAACCTCAATGGCACGTATAAAATAAAAGGCAAACAGAAGGAAGCGGGTGGTTATGGCGCGTCACTCAAGGAAGATTACCGCTATTTCTTTGGCTCGCATGTGGGTATGGCTGGCAGGGGCGAAGCCGTAGCAGACATTGACAATTATTGCGAAATTGATCCTACTGTGGTGGACAAATATGGTATCCCGGTGTTACGTTTTCATACGTCATATAGCAGCTACGAGATCAACCAGGCAAAGCACATGAAGGAGACATTTAAAGAGATATTGCACAGCATGGGCGCTGTAATCACCTGGGGTGGCGACGATGGTCCGGAGAATAATTACGGTCTGCATGCACCCGGCAACATCATTCACGAGGCGGGTACCGTGCGCATGGGCAACGACCCAAAAACTTCAGTGCTCAACAAATGGAGCCAGGCACACGATGTGAAAAATTTGTTTTGTGTAGATGGTGGCGCCTTTGTATCGCAGGCTGATAAGAACATAACCTGGACCATTATGGCGTTGTCTATGCGCGCAAGCGAATACATTGTTGATCAACTGAAGAAGCAAAATATTTGATAATAATGGGTTGATTTTGGAAGTGTTTTTTTGATACCGGCCGATGTTTTTCATAGCGTCATCGTTGCGTCGCATTTCGTTCATCGAAGGATTAAAAAAGCAGCATTAGGTGCCGAACAAGTAAAGTGTTAACTGCAAACAGTCAAGTTGAACTAAAAAGGTTTTCATGGCTTGCAAAACATAAAAAAAGTTTCGTAGAGAATATGCAGTACAAGGGTGTTCCGATAGACCGGAATTGAAATAACACAACGATGTTGAAAAAAGATCCCTGGCTGGTGACATAAAAAATAAAAAAAAGGTTTGTAAACGGATTAATAAAAAATAACGATCATGGACAGACGTAAATCGATAAAAGCATTGTTGCTCGGCTCTGCCTCCACCGGTGTGTTTGTGGAAGCCTGCAAGAACAGTGACAAAAAAATAACGGATGATACCACAGCCAAACCGTTTGTGGGACCTGACCGGATGCAGGAGGAGATCGCGCATTATAATGACGTTGTAGCGACGACATTTTTTACCGAACATGAAATAGCTACACTCACCATTTTGAGTGATATCATCATTCCGCGCGATGATGTAAGTGGCAGCGCCAGCGATGCTAAAGTGACCGACTTTATGGAGTTTATTGTAAAAGAAAAAGCAGAACAACAAATACCGATGCGTGGGGGTTTGCGCTGGCTCGACATGCAAAGCCTGAACCGCTTTGGAAAGACTTTTAGAGAGGCAGATAGTAAACAGCAAATGGAGATAGTGGATGAGATAGCCTTTCCCAACAAAGTAAAACCGGCAATGAAACAGGGCGCAGCTTTTTTTAGCCTGGTACGCAACCTGACAGCCACGGGTTTTTATACCTCACAAATTGGCTTGAAAGATGTTGGCTATATGGGCAACCAACCCAACCAATGGAACGGTGTGCCCGCTGAGGTGTTGAAACAATATGGCATTAGTTATAGCGAAAAAGAACTAAAAGAATGCATTAACTACGATAAGGTCTGATAAGAAGCCGTAGTAAAGATGATTGCATAAAAAAAGAGTTTGCCGGTTACCGGCAAACTCTTTTTTTATGCAACAACAAGCAGGTTTTAGTAGTAGATCTGGTAACTGGTAAGGAGGAAGGTAACCGGGAAAGGCGCATTGGCTTCGGCTTTTATAAATCCTATATTTTTAGCATAGTAGAAATTGACGGTTCCCAATGGCTGGTAAGTGCCGGTGATTGCAGGCTGAAACATATAATCGCGTTTGATAGATATAACACTATCAACAACTGATGAGCCAACGGTGGTCTGTATGTCTTTGCCGGTGATAGTGAATACAACTTTTGCTTTGCCGGGGTTACCCTGGAAACTGGCATCAAACTCGGGAGATTCCCAGAGTGAGTTTACCGGTAGATTATCCTGCATGAACATGTATTCGCCCATACCCATCACGGTGTCATACAGAGCAAATTCATTTAGATCTCCATATTGATAGTAGATGCCCGGAGCTTTTCTGTAGAAGGAACTGTCTCTGCCTATGGAAGGCGAAGTAGTAACAAATGTGCGGTAAGTATTGCCGGCAAAAACCTCCTCGGTAGTAGCTACGGCAACATGCCCGGTATCGCCGGTGTTAGTCTCGGTGTATGACCAGTTGCTGTAGTCGCTGGTGGGGAAGTAGTCGCCGGAAGTAACGGGTGGCTGCACAACAGGTGCGGTGTCGGTTACATTAACAGAGAATGAACAGAAGGTGGTATCGAACAAAACAATAAAATCGGTGGTCTGTGCCAGTATGGGTGTGCCATGTGCTTTCAGGCGAAAGCTTTGTAAGCCGGTAGCGCCTATATAGCCAGAGTCCTGGAAAGTAAAACCATTGGCTGTATCAGAAAGTATTCTGTAGATACCGGGAGTGGCTATATCTACCTGTACTACCACATAATTTCCGGTATCGCTAAGCACACTGTCTTTTACAAAAGTACCATGTACAGTTACCGGTGCACAGTTGTTGTTGACCCGTTGCAGTGCACCTGTAGCAATAGTGCCCACAAGACCGCTTTCCATACTGTACTCCTTTTGACAAGCTGCGAATACTATAATCGCCATGAGCGTTATCACCAGGTATTTAAGTGTTTTCATAAAACAAAGAAATAGTTTTTTGCTGAAACAAGTTTTGAGCTATGCGTTTTTATACCCTCAATAACGTTGCCCGATTGTTAATATTGGATGCAGGTTCGCATTACTAAAACATATTTAACGAATTGCCTGCCAGGCTGTGTACTCACCATCTGTAAAAGTTTACACCAATATGGTGGAACCGTCAGCCTTTGCATCGCCACTGATTATAGAATGTATATTAGAAAAGGTTACTGCTGCAATCTGGTCGAGCGCTTCACGGGTAAAAAAACCCTGGTGAGCGGTAATCAATACATTGGGAAAACTGCTGAGACGCGAGATAACATCATCCAGTATAATTCCGGCTGAAAGATCACGGAAAAACAATTTCTCTTCCTGCTCATATACATCTATGCCTACGTATCCGATTTTGCAGGATTTCAGTCCCGCGATGACGGCCTTGGTATCCACTAATCCGCCACGGCTGGTGTTGATCAGCATTACCCCCGTCTTCATCATCGAAATGGTATCCGCATTGATCATGTTATGCGTCTGTTCATTAAGCGGCGAATGGAGTGAAATGATATCGCTTGCAGCCAGTATATCTGCCAGGGGCTCATAAGTTACGCCGAGCGCTTCCATTTCGCGGTTGGCAATAAGATCGAATGCCAAAACCCGGCAACCGAAGCCAAGCATAATTTTGCAGAAAGCCCTGCCTATATTACCCGTTCCAATTACCCCCACGGTCTTGCCGTGCAGATCGAAACCCAATAAACCCGCGAGCGAAAAATTTTGCTCCCGTACGCGGTTGTAAGCCTTGTGCGTTTTGCGGTCGAGGGTAAGTATCATAGCTACGGCATGTTCAGCCACAGCTTCCGGCGAGTAGCTGGGCACCCGGCAAACGCGGATATTATTTTCCTTCGCTGCGCCAAGATCTACATTGTTAAAACCGGCACACCTGAGCGCTACTATCTTCACGCCCCGTGCAGCTAACTTTTCCATTACACACGGTGTTACATAGTCGTTTACAAATACACAAATGGCCTCACTGTCATGTATAAGATCCGCAGTCCTTTCATCGAGGCTGGCCTCAAGAAACTCCAGTTGAAAACCAAACTCCTGGTTGTGCCGGGTAAAAAATTCTTTATCATAAACCTGGGTCGAGAAAAATGTGATCTTCATAAATGACGATGGTTTTGCTAAATGGATAAGTAACCCGCGCAACGGCTGGAAAGGCTTTAATTGAACCTGCCAAAGCCGTCAATTTTACGGTACGGTGTTTGGAAAAAATGATCGACAACACGATTAAAATCGGCTGCATAAAAAATGGGCGTAGAGTGGCCGGAATTTGGAATAATCCAGAGATAAGAATGCGGGATATTATCTGCAATCAGCATTGTATGACGTGGCAGCAATATATCGTGGTCGCCACCAATGATCAGCGACGGGCATTTAATCTGGTGCAGTTGTGAGAGACTGATGTGTGGTTCGTTCGACAACAAATTAAAAAGCTTTTGTTCGGTTTTTGTTTTAGCTGTTGCCGGTAAGGTGGCGATAGAATCCCGGTAGTTACGTGCCCAGTCGTGCACAAAGGGATCGACCGCTGTAGTGTCAGGGGTTAAGTTTGCCCCGGTAACAGCAAGTTTCTTCACTTTGTCAGGGTGGCGAATTGCGAGCAACAAGCCATTGATACCGCCATCGCTCCAGCCAATTACATAACATGAATCAAGGTGAAGAGTATCGAGCAGCGCATTCAGATCGTCTGCCATCATTTCGTAGCTGAGCGAGTCTGCAGTATCTGCCGATTTCCCCTGTGCCCGGCTATCGGCAAGTATCACTTTATATGATTTTGAAAAATAAGGTATCTGATTTTCGAAATTGGAGATTGAGCCCCCATTACCATGTATGATCAGCAAAGGTTCGCCCGAACCATAGGTTTCGTAGTACATATTGAACCCCCGGGTTTTTACATAGTGCCCGGCTTTGGGGTCATTGCCAAACGAGGTAGTACTGGTTTGTGCAACAGCCTGCTGACAGATTGATAACAACAGCAGAAATATAAAGATTGAACTATGCATCCCTGCAAGTTTACAAAGCGTTGCAGGTGTTTGCAAAAGTCTCAAACCAAGGTTATTCATAAATCTTTTTTTGGGTAAGATAGTACGAATGCCGAATACTTACCTGCTTAAATGCACCGCTTTTTTTGCCTAAGCGGGCAACTGCACTTGTCTTCAAAAAATAAAAATATTATACAAAAAAAAGCGACCCTGCATAACAGGGCCGCTTTCTCTATTATTTGGTTTTTGTATCACCTATTTCGGCATATCAAAAATTGCAGGATCAACGGTTGGGTTGATCTCAACTTTCTGCACATTTACGGTCAGCGCAAACTGCCCCATATCTACATTAGTGGTGTAGGGAATAACGATACCAAAATCAGTCTTTTTGTGGTTCGAAAAAGTTGCCTTTACCTCTACATCCTGACCCATAGCATTGCTGGTACGCGAGGTTTGTATAGTGTAGTACGTTGTTGGATCTATATAAAAAAGGGTCTCAGCGTTGTCTTTGTTGGTGTACTTTATTTTATAAGCATTTACATCGCCAACTTTCTCCTGTCCCACTAGTTCTACTTTGCCGCCATGCGCAGCATAGTCAAGCAACGGCCCGAAATATAGATCTCATCTTCCACTAATTTGTATTGATCGTCGGGGATGGCAGTAGCGTCTGATGAGCCTGCAAACGGATTGATCTGCCAGCCACCTTTGTCGCTTACTACCTGCACCATTTGCTGACCGTTAAAGTCGGCTTCGCTTTTAAAACCTTTTCCATTTACCACCGTGGTTTTGGTTGCAGATTGATTTCCCATTACCTCGGTGTTGCTTTCCATGTATATCGCTTTCACCTGCGACATTTTGTCTCTGCCGCCCATTGCTTCAATGTTCTTTGCAATGATCTCGTCGGCTGTTTGCGCCTGCACAAATGCAAACGACATGATTGCTGATAAAGTAAGAAGGCACGTTTTTAATGTTTTCATTAGTATGTTTTTATATTTAAATGTAAGGTGTTTAGCACTTACCATTTGCAAAGATGGTTTTCAGTTGCCAGATTCTACCAGTGAATTTGCCAATTTTTTGCTGCTTTTTTTGTTAACCAACATCTGCTCTTTTTTAGGCTTTTGTTGTGTCACTCACTTGTACTATCAATACGCTATTGATCTTTTTTACACCTATTGTTTTTCGAGGATCATTTAACTGAAACATTTTTGTTGCAGGTCGTTTACAAGGGCTGCATCTTTTACTGTCATTTTCTGGTGTATTTGTCTTTCTGTCACCGCTCTATAAGTGCTTTGCTGCTGAACGGAGCCCCGTAATAGGGCGGGTTAGACTGTCGCAACAATGCTTCCACAAAGAATTAATAGCTGGTAATCAAAAACAATAGCCGCCCTATAACCTAAAACTTACAGCCTAAGACTTACAACCTAACACTTACAACCTAACACTTACAACCTACTGCCCCATTTGCATAGCATCCTGGGTACCGGTAGCTTTTTAAGTTCTGGCGTTTGAACAGAGATATATCCATTTTACCAAAACGATAGCTAAAATTAACTCTAACCATTTGCGGATTGTTTAAGCGATAATAATCCTGGGTAAAATAAATGCTTTCAGAGTGCTGGTCTTGCTTGCGAGTACGAAACATATCGCTGAAACTTAGGCTAACCGTGGCAGCATTGTTCTTAAGAAAGCTTTTGCGCACAGCCAGATCCATACCCCAAAACGGCCGAATATAACCTTGCGAAGAACTTTGTGCCTGGCCAAACGGACCGCCACCGCCAAAACCACCACCCTGGTTATTGTTTACAGGCAAGTTGGTTTTACTTTGGTAATCGGCAGATAATTGAATGGTAAAGTTTTTCGGCAGTTTAAAGTTGCTGTTGAATTTACCAAACCAGCTCAACATAGCATCCTGCGAAGTACCATGTAATATTGTCGGTATTAATCTTTGATTTGTACAGGTTAACGTTAGTGGTAACATCCCACCACTTGGCAAGTAGTGTTAACCGAAGTAAGCTTCAGCACCATAAGAATAACTTGAGTTGGCGTTGATGTATGTATTAATGATATCTTCTTTACCGGTAAAAGGATTAATGCCTTTGTCTAAATAGCGGGTAATAAGATCAGTTGAATGTTTGTAGTAGATAGATCCGAGAAAGTTGTTGTTGCCTTTGTATGTTTTACTGTAACTCATTTCGTACGAGCTGGTAAATTCGGGAACAAGGTTGGGATTACCGCGCGATATATTCAGGCTATCAGTATAATCGGTAATCGGTATCAATTGAAAAAAATTAGGACGGTTAATACGACGTGTATAGCTAAACTGAAGCTCTTGCTTGTTTGCTAAATTTTTGGCTTAAAAACAAGGATGGAAACAAACTGACCGGATATTTGTTGCTAAACTTTTCGCCTGTATTGGTAAGTTCGCCGTTGTAATCAGAACTTTCTGCGCGCAAGCCAACCTGGTAGCCAAAATTTTTAATAGCACTTTTTACACTTACATAAGCTGCATACACATTGTCGTTGTTTTTATAATTGCTGGTGCCGCACGGTATTTTTACCAGCGCACCGTGTAGCAGATCCCATAAAGTTATCGTTGTTGCTGGTCGTAGTGCGCAGTTGAGCTCGTAAGCCTGTTTCTAGTTTTGTTTTAGGTGCTAATAGGATTGGTATAGTCGGTTTGAACGGTTAAAAATTAGTTTGTTACCGTCGCCAATTATTTGCTGCAACTGGCTGCCGTGTAATAGTGCTCCTTTATAATAGTTGGTAGTATACAAATGAGTTGTTTGAATTTTTTCCTGAAAAATAATTGGCATCTGCAGTTAATTGTTCACCCTGCTTTGGAAAGTTATAAACATAACCCAATTGCATACCGTTGGCATTAAAAGTATCTGGCACCGGTGCTGAACGCTGGCTGTATAATACTTCTTGTACCCTGAATTAAACAGACTGTCAGTGGTAATATCAATGGTTTCAGCCGGGTTTAAATTCGCCATGAACTTTTATACCGACCAAGCGAAAGCGTGCCCTGTTGGTTAACGTAATAATCAAGACCCACTTTTCCAAAAAAAAGCTCCTTTGTTTTGTTGATGTTGTTTTGAAAAACGTGCGTTTGGGTATCACCATAATTTAAACGGTTGGTTGTTCCGACTGATCTTGTTGCGCATTTGGTTCATCATAGAGCGCCGCCGTAAAATTAAATTTATTTTGCCTCACGCTAAAGTTTCCACCTGCGTTTATACCACCTCTTCTGTCGATACCTGCCATTATGTTACCATTGTAGCCAGATTGTTTATTCTTTTTAAGAACAATATTTAAGTATTCCTGCATTACCACCCGATGCATCGTATTTAGCCGATGGATTGGTGATCACTTCTACACTTGCTATTGCATCTGCAGGTATTTGGTCAAGGGTTAATGTTGTAGGCCGTCCATCAACATAGATTTGTGGAGCTGCGTTCCGCAATTTTACATTACCGTCAATATCAACCTGTACCGAAGGTACATTGCGCATTACATCTACCGCAGTTCCACCTGCGCTTACAATATTTTTTTCAACGTTAAATACCTTTTTGTCGATATCGAATTTAAGACCCGAAGCAGTTGTGGTAACTGTAACATTTTGCAATACTTTGGCTTCGGTTGTTAGGTTAATATTTCCCAGGTCTTTATCAAAAGCATTCATCATGCTGCTCATCGCACCCATTTGGCAGCCGGTGAATTGCCATTAGGCTTTGCAGCAGCCTCCATTTTCATTTGGAAAGCGACCGTCTTTTCCAGGGGCTTATAACCAATGGCAGATATTTTTAATTTGAGCGGACCAAAGATAGGCAGTTCGCTAAAATTAAATTCGCCGTTCGATTTGGTTACTTCAGCTTTTAGCAAAACATCTTTTCTTTTTTTACTTGTGCTGTCATGCTTGTTTTGCAGCATCACAACCGAAGCATCCTCTATGGGTTTGCCTAAACTATCTATTAGTTTACCGTAAATGTGCCCAATGGATGGCGCAGCCTGACCGGGTTTGCCGCCACCCGGAAATTGTGCAGAAGTGTGCAGTGTAACAATGAATAGTGCGACAAGTAAAAATAAATTCTTCATAATTGATTTTGTTAAGTTGAATTAGTGACAGATATGATCTTCAATCAACGGCAGCAAATGTATAATGGGCAGAAGTGTGGGTGAGTATAATTGAGACGAAAGCAGAAAATGTGACGACAAAAGTGGTGAAATGAGTTTTGAGCGAAAGAAAGGTTGTGATGAACGGTTGCTACCGGTCATGAACGGGAATAAAATTGCTGTTCATTCCATCAAAGCGCGGATCGTGCAGAAAGGCTGAGTCGGTTAATGTATATAAGAATGCCTTTATCTGTCCGATCTCATAGTTGCTGATAGGAATTAAATTGCGAACCAAAGAGTCGGTTGTCGGTCCCGCTGCTACTTTACTGCGGTAGTAAATCATTACAAAATCGAGATCATAAAACCTGCCGTCGTGTCCATAGGGAAAGGTAACCTGCACATTGCGCAGGCTGGGTACCTTAAATTTTAAACTGTCAGCCGGGTCGCCGGTTATCTTCATTCTGCCATAATCATTGATTGTTTTATTGGCAGGTAAACCTGTATTGCGGTACGTATAATCAGTGAACATAGGTTCTTTATGACAGCCTTCGCACTTGGTTTTAAAGATGTCGTAGCCCAGGCGTTGCGGCAGATTAAAAGTGTCTTTGCCCTGCATCACCCTGTCGTATTTGCTGGTGCTGCTCACCAGCATAACGATGAACTGGCTAAGCGCCCGGGTCATCCGCTGTGTATTGATGGTTGGCGTACCAAAAGCACCTTTGAACATTTTGCGATACTCAGGCAGTGCACGCAATTTGGTCAGCACACTGTCCAGCTCTTCGCCCATTTCGTTGGCGGCAGTTAGTGGCGCGAGGGGCTGCAGGTCAAGGTGATTGACACCGCCGTCCCACATAAAATCTTTTTGCCACGCCAGGTTAAAAAGACCGGGCGCATTGCGCGTTGTAAGAGAATTGTTGACGCCGTGGCTGAAGTCGTGATCGATAGTGGAGAATGCTGCAAACTGCTGGTGGCAGGTAGCACATGACAGGTTTCCATCTTTGCTTAACCGGCCATCGTAAAACAGTTTTCTACCAAGTGCAAACCCTTCTTTGGTTACCGGGTTGTCTGCAAAATCATAAACAGGTTTCGGCCAACCCTTGGGCACAATAAATAGCAGGGGTGTAGCCCCTTTCCATTTGCCGGGCTTGGGTTTAAATGACTCCACAAACAAGCAACCGGCAGCAACTAAAAAGATTAATAGTATGGTGGTTAGTCGCTGCATGGTCAGTTGGGCATAACAATGCTAAACATTTGGGCATAGTTTTCTGAAAACGCTACCGATAATTTACCCGGTTGTGTGCAAACCGGCTGGGTTGCTATTCGCAGTTCATGCACTGCACTGAACCATTTGTTGGCGTCAGCGGCTATAGTTATGACTCCCGTGCTGGCATTGGCAGGCAACAAATTTTCAGGCAAGTCAAGAATAATTTTTTGCACCGTGTTTTGCCCGGCTTTATAACCACCAATGTGAAACTCAAAATTGTTGTTGGGCTGTGAAGACACCGGCGAAGTGCCTTCCAGTTTGGCCATTATATAACCACTGTTCCAGGTCCAGAACATGCCTTTCACAGGGTCGAGATCGCCGGTTTGTACACCGCTCACATTGTATAAACTATCAACTCCTATTGTAAAAGAGAGGCTTTTAAAATTTGTTTCCCATGTTGGTAAAAAGATGTTTGTAGTTGAACTATCCGCCTGGTTTATCAGGTGAGTGCCGGTGAACAAATGTTGAAATCATTTGCCGTTTGTAAGGCTATGTGACTGATATAATATTTGAAGTTGCGAATGGTATAGTCTTCGCCAAAGGAATTCGTATAAGGTTGGTTTAGTTCCATGAACTGGTTATCAACTTTATTGATAAAATGCAGGTGCAAACCCGTCTGTTTGTTTTGCGCTGCGCAGGTTTGCGACATACAAAAAAGCAGAAGCCAACTGGCAGCGACCAGAAAATATATAAATGACTGACGAGAAACTATGATACTAGTTTTTGGCACTACTTCAGTAAGATTTTTTAAGTTGGTTCAATTTTACCGGGTGGGGAAGATCGGGCATTACAGTAAAAGGGAAATATTAAAAATGATTTTTAGAGGTTACTGTTTCGCCGCTCATCTTTTTTTGGTGTGCTCAGGCATGGACAAAAATCATTTTCAGAAACCAAAGTTTTGCAATTTATAATGTTGCAGAGAAGTCAGAGTGTAGCACTAACACCAATACTCTATCATCGTCATAAACATAAAGGACGTTTTACGCAAAGAAAACAAAGAAGCAAAGACGCAATACTTCTTCTTCTTCTTTGCGCCTTGGCGTGTTTTACTGTGCGCTTTTGCGTGACGATAATGACACCTTTATGTAAATGACATTGAAAACCCTATCTATATTCAACAGATGAACTGAGCCCCGCAGTAAGACGGGGCAACAATGCTCAACCGGAGTTTTCCTGTCTGCATCCAACCCCTAAAACGAAAGCACTACGCCCAGCCCATTTTCAGCAGGTTGTATTTTTTCGATCAACTTATACATCGCCTTGCCATGCTGAATATGCATGGCGTACATGACCGCATCAAACACCAGCAATGCGCCACCCTGAACCATAATACTCTGCCCATAGCCTTTGTATTTGTCGTGGTTTTGCGACGATGATTTCGCCTTTTCATGCAGGTAGAGTCCACCGGCGATATAGGCCACATCCAACCCGCTGTTCAACAAAAAGATCTTTTCCGTTTTGTTTTGTTTCTTCCACGTTTCTGCAAGTGTCAGCCCGGTTTTCTTTCTTCGCGGTCAAATATCCAAACGAAGCGAGACCCAGGTTTACGGCATTCCAGACCGTATTCATTTTATGAAAGTAGTGAGCCGTGCCATTTGTTTGCCCTGCAGCGATACCACCATACACAATGTTAGCCGCCGCCCAACTGCCCAAAACAAGTAACCCTGTTTTGTTCGTTTTTAGGCGCTGGTTGTTGATCTCTGCCAATGATTTCATTTGGGTAAACGCCGCCTTGCAAAGCAAAACAGCCAACAGCGAGAGTACAGGCTTTTTCATAAATGAGTAACGATTGCCCGGCAGAAAAGGTTTGATTTTACGGCAGTGGCAAACAATTGCGTGTAATAATTGATCGGTTTTTTGGTAGCCGGCAATAACAATTTGCAGCTACATCGATGCGATAGTCAACCCTGCCTTACTGCGGGGCTCCGTTCACCGGCAAAGCAATAAGGGGGCTTTTCCAAGTTTATTTTTACTGCTGCCCGATAATATTTCCATCTAATCGCCGGTGTCCTTTTAACATTTATGCACGATATTCGTCGTTCAACGATCAAAGTTTTGCCATGACTATATTCCGTCTCTTCGTCTGTATTATTGTGTTTTCCTCTTTCAGTATTATAGGGTTACCGCCGGCTGTTAGTCCACCTGAGCAGCCGCGCCGTTTGGAAATTTTGTTTCTCGGTCACACCAGCAAGCACCACAACTCGAAGCAGTTTGCCGATATTTTAAACAAGGCTTATTTCAAAGATGGTATCAACTATCACCTATAGCACCAATCCCAACGACATGAATGAGGCTAACCTGCAAAAATTTGACGGTTTGCTGTTGTATGCCAATTACGATACCATCTCAGCCCAGCCAGGAAAAAGCGTTGCTCAATTTTGTAAAAGGCGGAAAGGGCTTTATTCCTTTGCATTGTGCTTCGTATTGTTTTAGAAATTCTGCTGAGGTGGTAGAGATGATCGGTGGTCAGTTTATGAGGCATAAAGTCGATACATTTTCTGCTGTAATGGTTAAACCCGAGCATCCGGTTATGAAAGGTGTACAGCCTTTTACCTGCGTGATGAAACTTATGTACATACCAAAATCAGCAAGAACATTGAAGTGGTTACCGAGCGGGTAGAAGGCGATCATCATGAACCTTATACCTGGGTACGACCTTTTGGCGAAGGGAGGGTTTTTTATACAGCGTATGGCACATGAAACGCAACTTTTAACAACTCCGATTTTTTAAAACTGGTGGAAAATGGAATTTTTTGGGCAGTAGGCGATAATGCCCGCCAGCTTTGGCTGCCTTTCACCTGGCACAACCTACTTATACCGATGCGCAAATACCTAACTATGAACACCGCAATCCGCCACCAAAGTTACAGGCACCTTTATCACCTGCAGAGTCAATGAGCCTCATGCAGGTTCCCCCCGGCTTTTGCATTAAATTGTTTGCTGCCGAACCCGATATCATCAATCCGATTTACATGAACTGGGATGAGCGTGGGAGGCTGTGGGTGATTGAAACAGTTGATTATCCCAATGAAGTAAAAGATGATGAAATAGGCGATGACCGAATAAAAATATTGGAAGATACCAATGGAGATGGCAAGGCAGATAAGGTGACTGTTTTTGCCGACAAACTTAACATTCCCACCAGCTTTGTATTTTCTAACGGCGGCATCATTGTTTCCATGGCGCCGTCATTTGTGTTTTTAAAAGATACCGATGGTGATGACAAAGCGGATATACGGCAAGATATATTAACCGGCTGGGGTAAAGATGATACCCATGCCCAGGCATCTAACCTGCGCTATGGTTTAGATAATAAAATCTGGGGTGTGGTAGGATATTCCGGCTTTAATGGCAAGGTCGGTGATAGCACGCTTAAGTTTGGTTCGGGCGTTTACCGCTTTACACCCAATGGTAAAAACCTGGAATACTTATCTACTACCAGCAACAATACCTGGGGACTTGGCTTTTCCGAAGATTTTGATGTGTTTATTTCTACCGCCAATAATACCCATACAGCTTTTTACGGCATCGAATAAAAAATACCTGGACATGGGCAAGATTATCGAGTCGGGTGTGGAGAAACTGGATGCCCACTATGAAATGCACGTGGCTACAAAAAACCTGCGACAGGTAGATGTGCATGGTGGATTTACAGCCGCGGCCGGTCATAGCTTATACACTGCCCGCAATTTTCCGAAAGAATATTGGAACAGGATTGCTTTTGTAAATGAGCCAACAGGCCGCATTATTCACCGGGTTGCATTGCAACAAAAAGGTTCTGGTTTTATTGAAGATGGTGATGGCTGGAATATGCTGACCAGCGCCGATGATTGGGCAGGTCCCATACAGGCAGAAGTTGGTCCTGATGGCGCTGTTTGGGTGGTTGATTGGTACGATTTCATCATTCAGCACAATCCAACACCCTCGCCGAACAGTGGTGGTTACCAGGCAAAAAACGGTAAAGGAAATGCCTACATCAACCCTTTACGCGACCATGAGCGGGGCAGAATTTATCGAATAGTGTACAAAAGCCATGAACAATCGCAATACGCTTAGTCTTAAATAAAAATGATATAAAAGGTTTAGTAAAGGCACTGTCAAATAATAATATGTTTTGGCGTACAACCGCCCAACGTTTATTGGTTGAAAAAGGCGATAAAAGTGTTTTGCCGCAATTGTATAAACTGGTAAGAAACGAAAGCAAAGATGGAGCAGGTATCAATGCACCGGCCAGTACATGCCTTGTGGACGATGCACGGTTTAAATGCTTTAAACGGTAGCAATAAAGAAGCGTTTGATGTGGCGGTAAAGGCATTGTCGCACCCCATTGCCGGCGTGCGCCGTGCGGCTGTGCAGGTGTTGCCTGCAACTGCTGCCACGTTTGCAGCATTACAAAAAGCAAAGTATTAAACGATGCCGATGGCAGGGTGAAGCTGGCAGCCATATTGGCCCTGGCCGACATGCAGCCATCACCAGGCATTGCGCAGAACCATTGGTTGACTGTTGCACTTGAATCCGGAGAACGAAAAAGACACCTGGATCAAATATGCGATTACTGCGGCAGCGGCAAAAAACCAGGCAGCCTTTACGGCAGCTTTGTAATAAGGAAAGGGGCTGTGGCTACAACCAATATCAACGAAGCATCGTTGGCACAAAGGCTGGCAATTCAAAACAGGATAATAGCTGTGCCTTTACCAGTTGCGCATGCGCAATAACCACATTGGAAGCGCCCGATGTAACGAATAAGGAATTATATATTTCGGGCGAAGTTCAAAAGATAGAGATATGCCTGCACAAGGGCCTGATTAGTGGCGCAAGGCGACAATCGTGATGGATATGGTGTTTATCTAAAAGACAATAAACTGTTTTTCCAGGTAAACCAGGGAGGTAAACATTTCACTGATCAACAGCGATGCATTACCGGCAACAGGCAAAATTCGATTTTTAAGCCAGCTTGTTGCAAAGATGGATGCTATGGATTGGCTATAAATAACAAACAGGTGGCCAATACGCTTGCTAACGGGATTGTTTAAGCAGCCATTAAAAACGGCATCACGGTACCGGCATGAAGAGATTGAGCAGGTAATGAAAAAATTGCTGAATATCCTGACACTTTTAGCTTACGTGCTTATGTAAATAAGGCCAAACTGGAAGTGTTTACGCCCGGTACTCGCTAGCAAGTCGTGGCAGCTCGCTAAAACCAACAGCTGCAAAAGTGATTGTATTAAAGGTGGTAAAAGATGTGATGAAATATGATAAAACCTTGATTACAGCAAAAGCGGGAACGGTAGTTACAGATCGTATTTGAAAATCCTGATCACATGCAGCATAATTTTGTATTGATAAAACCAAATACGCTGCAGAAAAAGTGGGTGCTGCAGCCGATAAGTTGGCACAGATCCCAACGGAACAAAACTAAACTATGTGCCGCGTATGCCCGAAGTTTTGCAGGCAACGCCGCTTATAAATCCCGGGAGGCAAATATACCCTCACTTTTACCGTACCGAACAGCCGGCGATTATCCGTTCATTTGCACTTTTCCGGGGCACTGGCGGATAATGAAGGGTAGTTTTGACGGGTAAAAGCAATAAGTGGTAGAATGGGAAAGATTGCCTCAACACTAAGTGCTCGGAACCAATATGAACAAGAATTTGCTTAATGATATACAACAGTTTTATCAATGCATTTACATGTTATGAATAAAATTTGGTGTTACTACCTGGCTATGGACTTCTCCTTTTACCACTGCCGACTGTATAATGGCTTGTTTTCAAAAATTGCCGACTATGGGTTTTGATGCGGTGGAAATTGCTGTTGAAGATCCGGCGTTGATAGATGCGGAAGCAGTTAAAAAAGGATTGCAACAATACGGATTTGCAGGCGGTGGTTTGTGGTGCATTTGGCCCTACCCGCGATCTTACCAATGACGATCCTGCGGTTCATGAAAACTGTTTTAATTACATCCGGTCGTGTTTTGATTTATGTAATGCCTGGGAACGTCTTTTTTGGCCGGGCCTATGTATTCGGCAGTAGGAAAAGCACGAATGGTTCCTGCCGATCAACGAAAAAGAGAATGGGAACTGGCCGTAAAAAACCTGCAGCAAAGTTTGCAATATGGCTGCTGAGCATAGCCTTGAAATAGCGTTAGAACCATTGAACCGTTTTGAGTCGGACCTGGTAAATACCGCCGAAGATGTTATCCGCCTGGTGAATGACATCAACCATCCTGCTGCCAAAATAATGCTGGATGGTTTTCATATGAACATTGAAGAGCGGGATGTTGAAAAGGCCATCATTAGCGCAGGAGACAAACTGATCCATTTCCAGGTTTCAGAAAATTACCGCGGCACACCGGGCACCGGGCAAACCCGATGGGATGCCTACAAACGCGGACTGGAAGCCATCAATTACCAGGGCGTAGTATCGATAGAAAGTTTTACACCAGAAAATAAAGAATTGGCCGGCGCAGTTTGCTTCTGGCATCCAATGGCCGAAAGCCAGGATGAATTTGCCAGAAGGAAGGTTTGTAAAGTTTTTGAAAGGAATGGTTAGTTATGACGAGTGTAGTAATGAAGATGGTGAAATGATTAGTAGTAGATCTGAAAGTGAGCAGTAAGTGATTAATTGAATCATTATTTAATCGACACTACCAGATTATAAATCTAAATCATCATACATCATATAAATCAAAATCATGGAAAATAAGAAATTGAATGTTGCTATCGTTGGTCTTGGTTTTGGCGCCGAATTTATACCTATCTACCAGCGGCATCCCTATGCAAATATGTATGCGATCTGCCAGCGAAATACAGAAAGCTAAACGAAGTAGGCGATGCATTTGGTATTGAAAAAAGATACAGCGATTTTGATGAATTGTTGAAAGATCCGAACGTGGATGTGGTTCACATCAATACGCCCATTCAAAACCATGCAGAGCAATCGTATAGCTGCATTAAGAGCCGGCAAACATGTGGCCTGCACGGTGCCTATGGCTACCACGGTAGAAGAATGCCGGCAAATAGTTGAAGCTGGTAAAGGAAACCGGGCTAACCTATATGATGATGGAAACCGTGGTGTATAGCCGCGAGTTTTTGTTTGTAAAAGAAATGTATGATAAAGGCGAGATGGGCAAGCTGCAGTTTTTGCGCGCCAGCCACCAGCAGGAAATGGCAGGATGGCCCGGCTATTGGGAAGGATTGCCGCCCATGCATTATGCCACCCATTGCGTTGGGCCAGTAGTGGCATTGGCCAAAGCCGATGCAGAAAATGTTTCCTGCTATGGCTCGGGGCGTATTGATGAAAACCTGATCAGCAAATACGGTTCGCCTTTTGCGATAGAAAGCTGCCACATCAAATTTAGAAATTCTGATCTGGCGGCAGAGGTTACCCGTTCGTTATTTAACACCGCCCGCCAATACCGCGAAAGTTTTGATGTATATGGATCAAAAAAAACATTTGAATGGACATTGATTGAACATGAAGACTCGGTGATACATACCGGCGAAACCCGGAAAGTTAAAGATACCCGATTATGCTCACCTGCTGCCCGAAGAAATACAGTCCTTTACCACCGGCGGCGTGTATGATGCAGACAGCAAGCAGCATTTGTCGTTTATACAAGGCTCAGGGCATGGTGGCTCGCATCCGCATCTGGTGCACGAATTTTTAACTGCGCTCGATGACAAACGCGAGCCTTCCCCAATGCACGGCAGTCGGCAAACATAACCTGCGTAGGTATTTTGCACACGAATCGGCTATGCGGGCGGTAAACAAATGAACCTGCCGGCATTCACACTTGCTGAGTAGAAGTAGGAAATTACAAGAGATTTTTTTTGGGTACCCGGCAGTAGAATATGAATGAATCACCGTTGCGTCGCACCCGTGTACTGCAAACCTTCATTGAGCTTTTTACAACTGCAGTATAGGCTCCATTGGTAATCTGCAGATGAACGGAGCGTCGTAGTAAAGCGGGGTAAACTGTCGCAACAATGCTCAACCGGAGTTGCCGCCGTCGGTCACCAAAAAAGATATACTGTCAGAAGCTTTCCATAAAGTTGTTGACGGGGACGCCAACAACTGTGAAGTCTGCAGTCAATGCTCTATCAATGTCGTTTAGTTAAGGCATTTACAGTATAAAAGCAGAATGTAATATCTACAAGTACAAGGGAGTGACACAACGATGCACAATAGAAGTCCTACTGCTGGTTCCCAAAAAAACTTCTTAACTAAACGACATTGAATGCTCTATTGGTAATCTGCAGATGAACGGAGCGTCCCCCAAGGCATAGGGGGCACGCGCAACAATGCTCAACCGGAGTTCCCACCGTCGGTCTACCAGAAAAACTTGCGCTTGTCAGAACGGTAATAAAACTTTTCTGGTGCCCACACCAAATTTAGTGTTGCTATTTTGCGGTGCAAGCAGATCCGGGGCAGGCACCATCCAAAAGTCACGCGGGTATAAACGATAGAGCATAGTGTCGCTGCCTTCTACGGCTTTCAGGTAATTTTCATAGGCTACCATTTGTTTTTCGGGTCCGATCACAAAGTAAATGGCGCCCGGTACATCCTTGCCTTTTATGCCATAGCCAGGCAAAATTTTCTCATATACGGCATCTTTATTACTATAAATTTCAGGCACCAGGTTGGGTACTTTGCGCATACGCAAAACAGCCTGCCGGAAGTTGCTGACCACCTGCGGCGTAAAGCCATCAGCCAGGTCGTTCGCCATTGCTTCGCCGCGCGCCTCATACTCTGACGCAGCCCTGTTGTACCCGACGATAAGAGAAACCAGGTAATCAACAACATTGGGGTCAACAGGTGCATTCTTAACCTGGTCAATTACAAACCTGAGCGTTTGCGGCAGCTCGGGCGTTCTTTCAGCATAGTAGCTAAATCTGCCAGAAATGGGATTGGCGCCAACACCGGTGCTGTAAGAGAGACCTGCACCCGTAGTTTTGGTGTACACACTTTGCTTGCCACCACCACCGTACAACTCCGCTGCCAGCAGCAGTAGCAGCTTGTCTTTCGCCGTATCAGCATACGTGACCAGCGGCACCGAATTGATGAAAACGCCGGTTGGGGAATTTGGATTTATAAGTCCTACAAACACCGGGTTTGCGCTGGTGTGCAGGCGCTCTTTTATTCTTTCATCTATCAATTTAGAGGTGGTATAGGTCTGCTTTGTTACAGGTGTTGCGGCGAAGTTTGCCAAAAGGCTATTGAGCGCAACTTTTAGTTTTTCTCCGGTGCTGGCAGAGGCAATAACAAATGATCGTGCATTGCCGGTATTGAGTAAACTGGTGCGCACATCGGTAAGATCTGCCAGTGTTTTTTGCGGCGATTGTAGCAGGTCGTGCAGCAAAGTTGTGCAGAGGAATTTCCAGTCCGCTGCCAGTGATTGATCGGGTATATCGTTGAGCATTTGTTGCAGGTCGGTCGCTGCTTCTTTTGCCAGCTTGTTAGCAGGTGCAGGCAATTTTAAAAGGGCATTTGCAAGTTCTTTATTTGCGCCGTGCGAGTCTGCGTTCAGCACTCCCGGAGCAATCATGCCTGACAACAATTTATTCAGATCACTACGGCTGCTTTTTACGTTGCCCAGCGCGTTAAAAAACTTATTAATAGCACTTTGATCAGGTAATTTGCCTGCATCTTTCAGCATCCACTTAAGCCGGAAAATATTGAATGATTTGGTTAGAAAGGAAGAGGTTGCCAGCAACAACGGATTGCTCTGCAGGCGATAGGCATAGCCCGGATCATTGACCCAATACTCTTCAGGTTGTTGCATGGTTCGCCTGCTGTTGGCTAACTCCTGTTCTACCAGGTCACGGATGCGTGGTAAATTTTCCGGCTGCCAATAGGGGTGCTGCAATACGTCGTTCATCCATTGAACTGCCCGCACAGCCTCTGTTGCATTGTTGCCGGCGCCCTTCACCTGCAGTTCTATTCTGCCAGTGGTTCCGTTGGTGTTGTACGAGCTTTGCAGGCTCAGGATCTGCTGCTGCAAAAGTTGCGACATGTCTTCATACGAAACCGGCTTATTGTTTTTGATAATACCCGTGCCGGTTAGCAGTTGGGGAAGCAACGACAGGTACACGAGCTGCTGCTGTGGTACTACATGCATATCGAGCGCAATACCGGTTGTGGCACTGGTCATGTTATCAAACACGGAAGCAACTATCGATACACCGCCTGCCAGCTTCAATTGTTGATAGTGTAGGTCTGCATCGGGTGTAAGCGGAGGATTTTCAATGAATTTTACGGAGTTCGCCTGTTCAGCTTTATCCAGCATAACAGTGTTGGAATCATATAAAGCTTTATACTGTAAAATTGCCTGTTGGTCATCGGTCAAATTATACAAGGCTCGCAATTTCGCTACTTCAGCCGCAGCCCTTTGTTTCTTTTCGGTTTCTGCAGTGGCTATTAACGAAGGTTCAGCTTTACTGATGGCAACATAAGGCACCGCGGTAGTAAGGTGCCACTGCGGCAAGTATTTTTTCCAAATGTTGGTACCGGAGGCTAACAGCGCCCGAACTGTATCGAACTGCGGTTTTAGCGTGACCGACTTTTTGAAACCCTGTATTTTATACAATTCTTGTAATTGTGAATACCAGGAGTCGAAAGTGCTGCGGAAACCAAATTTTGGTGGGCTATTTACAAACTTAGCAAAAGACCTGTCGATGCTTATGAGGGCGTTTGCATATCGTTTATTAAAAGAAAGCAATTCGGGAGATCGATCTTTATATGCCGCTATTTTATTTAGTTCCCGGGTAATGAGGTCCCGTACCATTGCAGCTTTTTCTTTGGTTAAATTTTCGGCTTTGATGCCTTCTAAACCGATGAAGATGGGCTGTCCCTGTTTGTCGTCAGGATAGGCAAAAACATTTTGCGCTTCAAAGCCGGGTATCCGTGTTTTGCTATCTACAAACAATTTATACAGGTTGGTAGTGGCGTCACCGGCAAATACCGACAAGAAATTGCCTAATAAGAGATCTTCAGTAGCGCTCAACTGCAGTGTTGCCGGATATGCCAGCATAAAGTTTCCGGGTTCTTCCGCATTTTCTGACGGATAGCTGGCAATCACGATTTCGCCGGGCGGCGCAGGTTGGGGCGCCGGTAGAATTATGTTGGCAGGTCGCAGCCCTTTCTGTGCCCTTTGTTGTTGTGTCAGGCTTGCATTCAGTTGCTGAAGTGCAGAAGCTAAGGACACACTTTTAGGCAGTGAAACAATTGCGCCCATGTTGCTTAGGTAATAATGGTCGGTGTGAAACTGGTGTATGGTGGCGGCATTCAGCACCCGGATATCGGCCGGCAGTCCACCCGGCATTATACGATAGGGGATGAGAGTGCCCATATAAAAGCCTGCCCAATGTATCGCCCATTTGTGCATACGGGTTGTTCATAGAGGTGGTCATTTCATTGTACACCGAGCCTTTTTCTTCCAGGCGCAAACTGCCGTCTTTGTTTTGCGTGATGCCCCAGTTGCGTACTTCGCGACTAACTTCCTCATCTGTATAATCGGGATACAGCAATGCATCGAGATACTTTTCGAACAAATCGTAGAATACAGCGCTTCCTGCTGCTGTATTAAAGTGATAAACGGTATGAAGCTGCGAAGTGAAGGCATTGGATTGAGCCAGCGACATGCCTTCGCGGGTATTGATATCGTGGCCCTTATTTCCCTTGGTAATGAGCAAATGTTCCTGCGTGTGCGGCTCACCTTTGTCGGAGATAGGTAGGGTATTGACCCAAATAAACGCCTGCGGAACTGACTCTATTTGTAGCAGGTCTATAGTGAAACCCGAAGATTGATGCACGAAGCGGCCACCCATCGGTTGATTGGCATCGTTGAGATATACCGATTGCACTATAAATCCCTGTAACACTTCGTTTCTTGTGAGTGTACTGAGCGTGGGGGACTTTGTTTGGGCGAATGAACAATGCATACACACCAGGAGGTAACAAAGCAAACTGCCGGATAGAAGGAAACGATTTCTCATATAGAGGGTTTATACACTCTAAAATAAGTAGAAACAAATGCGCAATGAAAACCTTTAAAAAAAGAAAGCCGGTTTTATCAGCAAACCCATTTTAAGGGCAATCTGCGGATAAGTTTGTACAGGTGTGTTTATTTAATGTGGCTTCAAACCTATTAGTGTACAGGATATAGAAAAGCAGCAGTATGAGGCAGTATTTTTGATGTTTGTTCCCCGGTGAATTTAATGAATTGCCGTGTGTTGTAAAGATCCTGGTAAGGGTAAGAGCCAGGAAAACCAGAGACATGTAAGGCCAAGGGTTGCTGACGTTTTCCAGTATTCGAGTGAGTAAAAAAGATTAGGGGGAGATTTTTTCTCGGGATGTAGCGCAGCCCGGTAGCGCGCTTCGTTCGGGACGAAGAGGCCGCTGGTTCGAATCCAGTCATCCCGATCATTTGCTGGTTTTGGAATAATTATTATTGGGCAAGGTGTGTACAGTTACTTAAAGAAATCGCCAGCATGTTGAAGTGTGTTTTTTTATTAATCCTTTGAAACAGACAATCTGAAAAGTTTGCAGAAAGATATAATTCCTTTTATGCAGGGTGGTGGAGAAATGGGTCAGCTCATTCGGGATTTTGATTGGTCAACTACCATCCTGGGCTCTCCTGGTACCTGGCCACAAAGCCTGCGTATTTCATTAGGTAATTTGCTAAACTCCGGCTTTCCCATGTTTTTATTTTGGGGCGATGAGCTTATTTGTTTTTACAATGATGCTTTTCGTCCAAGCCTGGGGGAAGAAGGAAAACATCCTGCGATAGGCAAGCCGGCAAAAGAAGTATGGTTTGACATCTGGAATTTTGTAGGTCCGCTAATTGAAAGCGTAATGGCTACCGGCAAGGCGGTATGGTACGAAGACCAACTCATTCCCTTTCATCGCAATGGCAAACTTGAAGACATATACTGGACCTTCAGTTATAGTGCCATTGTAAACGAAGAGGGCGTGCCGGAAGGAGTAATGGCGACTTGCATTGAAACCACGAGGGCTGTGGCAAACAGGAAGAAAATGCAGGAGAGTGCAAATATTTTACGCAAAACGATCTTACATGCACCAATTGCCATTTGTATGTTTTGCGGACCGGATTATAAATTTGACATTGTCAATCCACAAATGGCAGAAATGCTCGGCAGGGACCTTGCCTTCCTGGAAGGAAAACCATTATTGGAAGCCGTGCCGGAACTAAAAAATGCCGGGTTAAAAGAGATACTGGACAAAGTGGCGCTAACGGGAGAAACCTATTTGTCTCCGGAGCAGGAATTTACCATAAACAGAGAGCACGGACCGGAACCGATCATTGTAAAATACATCTATGAACCGATGTTTGATGATAGCGGCAAGCCGGAACGCATTATGGCAGTTGCTATAGACGTTACGCAACAAGCTATTGCACGGCAAAAAATTGAGGAAATTGTAGCCCAGCGCACACGTGAACTTGCATCAGCCAACGAGGCACTTCTGCTGTCGAATACTGAATTGCAGCGATCTAATGCTAACCTGGAAGAATTTGCTCATGCCGCATCGCACGATTTGAAGGAGCCCATTCGTAAGATCCACTTTTTTACCAACCATTTAAAACAGCAACTTTTGTCCCAATTGGGTGAAGCGGAAATCAGGGCATTTAGCCGGATTGAAAATGCGACAAACCGCATGGGAATTTTGATTGACGACCTCTTACTTTACTCACACGTAAGCGTTCAACCCTACGAGATGGAAACGATAGACCTGAACCAGAAAATCAGGCGGGTGCTGGAAGACCTGGAACTGGACATACAGCAGAAAAGTGTTGACATAAAGTTGGGTCACTTACCTACCATAAAAGGATACCGCAGGCAAATTCAGCAACTGTTTCAAAACCTGCTCAGCAACGCTATAAAGTATAGTAAAGCCGAGGAAACGCCCATCATTGAAATTAACGCAACAGAGGTGATGGAAGGAGAAAACAGATATGATTTGATTTCTGTACGCGACAATGGGATCGGTTTTGACGAACAATATTCAGATAAAATATTCCAAATGTTTTCGCGGCTTCACGGGCGCAACGAATACAGCGGCACCGGTGTAGGTCTGTCAATAGTAAAGCGCGTAGTCGAAAATCACCATGGGAAAATAAGGGTAGAGAGTGAGCCTGGCAAAGGTTCTGTCTTTTTTGTCTATTTGCCAAATCGACAAGAATACAATTGATGATGTCGTTCATAAATATTACTAGAAAGAGACTACTATATCAATTTTATCAATAATGACTTTTGCTTAAGCGTAGCGACATGTTCTCTGTACTTCCTTTCAATGCTGCAGTTTAGCCTCGGCTGCGTATAATTGTCTTATTGGGTGGTTTCCCTTCAATTTTATAAACGTGTAAGATCTGATTATTTGGCAATGTAAAATGCCTGAGGTGTAAATAAGTTATAACATCTTGCCTGCAGCTTTTGCCTGCACCTCCAGGCTACGACCAATAAGTAAGCCAATAAGCATTCCTATAGAAAGACCTACTGCAATCCCTAAAGACCGTTCTAATCGGGAAAAGAAAATTATTCCGATTAGAATACCGAAAGTCAAACCCAAACCTATGCCCCTATTGGTGTAGTACCCTTTTGAAACAAACGAGAAAGTATCATTTAAATATTTTTCAAATTTTTCCAGGGCTTTTTTATAGTATTCGTATTTATTCCTGGGGTTTGATTGCAGGTCTAAAGCAGCAAGTTCCTTTTCAATGGAAACCATCTCATCTTTTGAGAACGCTCTGTTTTGCAAGTTTGTTAACAAACGTTTGAATTTTGCATACAATTTAATTTCAGATTCCTGGGTTGTTTCATTTTGTAAACTTTCGAAAAAGTTTGTAGCTTCCTGTAGTGTCATAGTAGTTTATTTTATTTGATAATATAAGTAAGCACACATCTAATCTTGAATGTCTGCTTGAGAGATTTAAATACAGAATGACAATAGTGTTTCGCTGTAAAATGTAAGCTGATCCTTATGGTATATCTGCTGTGCTGTTGATTATTTATCTATTCCTATTCCAGTTTTTTTTTTAGTCGTTCTGTAATTATTGATATAATATTTTAACTCTTATTTCAATGGCTATTTTTTACTTAATGTGTTCTGTCAGTTACCATCTTGATGTTCTTTTTAAGAAAATCAGGTAGATAAAAAGATTACTGTAATTCAATTTTATTTTTCGGGAATGTGCTACAACGATTACAACGATTTCTAAGCTTTTAGGTGTATTGGTGGTGGTGGAAAATCTGGAAATTCCGTAGAAGTCGTCAGTTTTATTAAGGGTTCCGATACAAATTAGAATAAGGATTTCCAGATAATTGAGATGTTATGATAGATGGCAACCGTAACAGCAGAAATTAGGAAGAAAATAGATTTCTACCCTATCTATTATGACCATGTGGCTAGAGTATTGAAAGCCGCATAAGAATAAAAAGTACAAGTGTGCGACGCAACAAATGGTTAATAGCACGGTGAAGCTTGGTTCAAAAAAGAAAACTTTAATTTTTTAGCGTTTCCAATTTAATTACCGATTGAGCGTTTCTTTTTTCTCTTTATCAATCTCGTCAGCAATGGATTTCACAAAATTGGCAACAGCTAAATGTCGCTCGTTACTATCAGCCTCAGGCCATGCACTGTTGACTGCAATCACCAGTTGCCTCGCAGGGTCGATATGGATCATCTGGCCATGGATACCCAAGGCTTCGAAACTGCTGCCATTAAAGATCCACCATCCGTATCCATAGCCCCCACCGGGCCAAAGCGGTACTTGTATATTGGTCGCTGTTTTAAACCAATCATCGGGAACAATGGATTTCCCATTGATGCGTCCGTCTTCGAGAACGAATTGTCCGAACCTTGCAAAATCACGAAGCGGCATTTGAAGGCAACAGCCTGCCATTTCCTGGCCGGTTCGATCCAGTCTCCAGGTGGCCGTTCTGCTCCATACCGTAAGGAATCCAGATCTTGGAGGAAAGGTAGTGGGATAAGGTTTGATGGGTAGCTGCGCTGACAAGGACACCCAGCAGGTGCGTTTCACCTGTACTATACACCCATTTTTTGCCGGGTTCTGCCTCGGCCGGCAAACGTCGCATATAACTTACTGTTGCATTCATGCCCGGTTCTACCGGATCGGTAGAAAACCTGGCAATGTCGCCATTCGGATCAGTATAGTTCTCGTTCCATCGTACACCGGTGGTCATGGTGAGGAGATGGCGGATCGTTACACTATCGTAGGCGCTCCCTTTTAAATCGGGGATGTAGTCCGTTACGTAGTCGTCCACACTTTTGATATAACCATCTTTAATGGCAGCACCCACGAGGGTGCTCGTTACTGACTTTGCAACAGACAGTGACGACCATCGGTTCGATTTGCTGTGCCCAAGAGCATAGCGTTCCAACCGGATCTTTCCATCCTGTAAAATAAGGAGGCCGGCTACTTTCTGTTCCTTTATAAAATCTTCCAATGCTTTTTCTTTTTCTCCACCTGCGCTAAATGCGGCAATGGGCAATCCCTGTGGAAGCTCGTGTACTTTGCTCCCCTTCGGCACTTCACGCTCTTCCTGTTTGCGATGGAGTGCTTTTTTTGAAAGTGAATCCGGGTTGGAAGTACTTTGCGCAAGGGAGGGAGAACCCAGGGTAAGTAAAATGGTCAGTCCGGCAACCGAAAAAATATTTGAGATAAAGCGATTACGCATGATTTCATTTTTTTCACTCGTCAGAGCATTGTTAAATTGATTTCTGTCGGGAAATAAACTGTCAGGAGCTTTTTTTATTTCTCAGGATTTTCACAATACGATTGTATATGATCTCCGTTAAATTCCAGGTGTATCCACCACTCGTATTTACAAACTGAATAACAACCGTATCGATGTCTTTGGAATATTTTGCAATACTGGAGTATCCCGGCAGTAAACCTGTATGTTCATAAATATAAATGGAAGAATAAATTGCTTGCTCATTGTTGTTGAGCAAAGTACCATCAATTAAGGCCCGCAGGAAGATTGCCACATCTTCTGCTGAAGCAACCATGGAGCCGGCAGGGTTTACAAAATCATTGTCCTTTACATCGCCACCGTAACCAACAACATACCCGCTCATCACATCGTTCGTATCCGCTTCGCTAAGCAAACTGTAAGTATGGTTTAGTTTAAGCGGTGCTAATATTTCCCGCGTGATATATTGGTGATGACTGTACCCCAATGTTCTATCAAGTATTTCACCTATCAATAAATAATTTGTATTGGAATATTTATATTCTTTACCGGGTTTAAAATCTGCAGGTTTATCCAGCACCAACGCAAGGTTTTCTTTATTGGTTTTCGGTGGGTTTTCCCAATAGCCAGGTGTGTCGGTAAAATTGGGAATGCCGCTGCGATGCTGCACCAGCATTTTCAGCGTTATCTTATCAGCATGTTGAATTTTCCCCACCAGTTCTGGCAGGTAATCAGCTAGCGTTCTATTCAACAACAATCGTTTCTCATTTACCAATTTAGCCACAGCCACTGCAACATATAATTTACTTATACTGGCAATCTTGAATAAGGCTTTAGAATTGGCAGGAATTTTCTTCGCCCGGTCAAACCAGCCTGCAGCATATGACTCCGGTGGCTTGCCTGCCTGATCTATGTAAACAATAATACCTTCCAAGCCATACCCGGTGGCAGCTTTCACTTCTTCCTGCACCGTTTCAGGCAATGGAGCTAACCAGGCTTTTACCAAGATCCATGGTACGAAGAACAAGGAGGTTATGCTTGCAAGAAGTAAAATTATTCTAAATAAATTTTTTGTTTTTTTCTTATCCATTCTGTCCAGAAAAGTTTGTTTGTAAATATCTACCGGCAGATCAAATAATCTTAGTCTAATGTGCCAGGAGGAAAGGTATAACCGGCTTGTGTGGATATCAACGCGTATTCATTAGCAGGTATGCATGCTACCTTACGTCCCTGGTTCCAAAATTTTTATTTTGATACAGGTGGGTTACAACACCTGCATTGGAGGAAAGCGGTCCCTGTTTGCGGGGGAATTTACTACGCGTTATAACAAATCATATATAGCCAGTCAAAAATTTTGCGTTATCCGAATACCTGGCTAACAAGCATCTGCAGAAGAAATGATCTTTAAAGATCAATCTCGTTTGATCAATATACGAATAAAGCTTCGTTTACCAAATTCTTTTGTTACTGAATGATCAGGATAATTCTAAAATTACCATCAGATAAATTTAATTCACCCGTCATACTTCTTTTGGCTTTCCGGGAAAATTGCAGGTGTAATTGATCTTCCCTGTTAGCTAGTGATGAAAAAGTTTTTCGTTACCGGCAGCAATATCTTGTAAATTTTTTTCGCTATCAAAAAGCGTGTTGCGATGATGCCGGTACCACAAAATAATTTGATGTGAATACGAGGCGCTAAGCTGTCAGGATTTACCAAATCTATTACAGGAGAATTGCCGAAAGATGTATCATTTTAGAGATATCCTTTTCTTCCACTTAACTGCTTCGTACCATACAACAGCTACAAAGCCAGTCCCGATACTCAACAGTATCTGTCCGGTGTTTAACGGTTCAAACTGGAAAAAGTGCGCTAATGGAGCCAGGTAAAACAAGGAGACCGTTACTGCAATGGTAAGACTAATAATCATAAAAACAAGATTGTTTCTATAGCGCAAGGTGGTAAGTATAGAGTAAAAGAAAGAACGATTAACCAGGGTGAGAAATATATTTGCAGTGATGAGTACCGCGAACACCATGGTTCGAGTTAATGCCTCGTTGTAACCCTCGTGAACTGCATACCGGTAAATAAATAATGTGCCCGCAGTAATTGTCAATCCCTGTACAATGCTGGTGAGTAATTCCTTCATATTGAAAAAGGTGTTGGTAAATGGACGAGGTTTTTGCAGCATGGTGTTTTTTTCCATCGGTTCATTTTCATAAATAATGGAACAGGTTGGACCCATTACCAACTCAAGAAATATAATATGAACGGGAGAAAATATGTTTGGGTAAACCCAGCCTAACGCCAGTGGAAGAAAAACTGTTAATACAATAGGAATATGAATGGATATGATGTATTGAATGGCTTTTTTTAAGTTGGAATAGATCTTTCTGCCTATGGCTATGGCATCAACCATTTTCGACAGATCATCTTCCAGCAAAATAATGGAGGCGGCTTGTTTTGCAATCTCTGTGCCTTTGCGCCCCATAGCAATGCCAATGTGTGCTGCTTTCAATGCGGGTCCGTCGTTTACACCATCACCTGTCATGGCGACTATTTCGTTATTGGCTTTTAGAGCATTGATGATCTTCAATTTTGCTTCCGGAAACATCCTGGAAAAAATGCTCATGTTTTGCACTGTTTTTACAAGTGCATCTTCCGGCAATGTCATCAGCTCCTCACCGGTTATACTTTTTTCATATCCATGAAAGCCAACTTTTTTGCAATTGCGGTGGTGGTAGCCGTATTGTCTCCCGTTATAATTTTTACAGCAATTCCTGCATTATAAAATTGCTGCAATACCTGTGCAATGTTCTTCTTTGGTGGATCATAAAACGCTATTATTCCTTTAAAGTTGAATTGAAATTCCTGTTGCGTTTTTGGATATTGATCGCCAGCAAAATCAGCTTCGGCTACGCCCAAAACACGATAGCCATCTTTGGTTAATGAATCGATAGCATCTGTTATTTTTTGCTGGTCTGTTATGCTTACTGCACACAGGTTTACAATTGCTTCCGGCGCACCCTTTGCAGCAATGATCCGCCTGCCTGAATCATCTGCGAAAATGTGTGTCATCATCGGCGGTTTGCCACCTAACGGGTATTCGTGCACCATTTGATAGTTGGGTCTTTCATCAATAGCAAACTCTTTGGCATATACATCGTGCAATGAAATTTCCATGGGATCAAACGGGATGGGTTCACTTGCCCACATGGCTGTTCTAACAAGATTCTTTTCAGCATCGGTTATTATATTTTCAGCATTGGAAATCTTGCCAGATGAAAGAACAAACAGCTTTGCCAGGCTCATTTTGTTTCCGGTAAGCGTACCGGTTTTATCTGTGCAGATAACCGTTGCACTACCTAGGGTTTCAACCGTTTTCATTTGTTTTACAATGATGCCCATCTTCATCAGCCGCCACGCACCTAAAGCCATAAAGGTGGTGAATGCAACCGGTATTTCTTCGGGCAAAATACTCATGGCAAGCGTCAGCGCTTTCAATAAACTATCCAGTAAATTTTTTGTATTGTGCATAGTTGATGATCCAGACAATCAAAAAAACAAGGGCGCCGGCAATCACCATTTTCTTTACAAAATTGTTTATCTGTAATTCAAGCGGCGTTTTTTCTTCTTCTATACTTTCCAGGCTTTTGCCAATCTTCCCAAGTTTTGTTTCGTTGCCAATTGCAGTGATGGTTACAATAGCCAATCCACTTGCAACGGTAGTACCTAAAAAAACAAAATGATCTTCTTTGGTCGCATCCTTATATACCGCCATTGATTCGCCGGTGAGGATAGATTCATTTACAGAGAAGTCATTGGAGTGAACAATCTTTCCATCTGCCGCAACCGATGTTCCTTCTTCCACCATCAGGCTATCGCCCACCACGAGTTCTTCGCTTTTAATTTCTTCCACATTGCCATTGCGAATGACTTTGCAAACAGGTTGGGTAAAGTCTTTTAGTTTACCCAGTGCATTGCGGCTTCGCTTATCCTGGTACAAAGAAATGGTAGCGACCAGTACAATTGCTGAAGCTAAAAAAAGTCCATCACCTGTTTTGCCGCTAATAAAATAGATAGCAGAAGCAACCAGCAATAGAATGACCATTGGCTCTTTCGCCAGACTTTTTACAGCATCAATAAAACCGTTTTCTTTTTTATAGCTTAACCTGTTGTACCCATTGCTCTGCCTGGCAGCAAGTACCTGTTCGTTCGTTAATCCTTGTATATTGAAATTATTAGCTGGCATTATTAATTGTTGAATTCGGTTGAAAGAGTTCTTCAATTAATTTTAGCAATGACTAGTATGAGTTCATTTCTAAATCTATTGGCCGTACTGTCATATTCTCCCCGCCTTGCCGTCTGCATCCAGTTTAGCACGTTCATATAATAATTTTTGTGCTGCTTCTACATTAGCTTCTTGTCCTTTCCAAACATCTAAAGCCGGTTGTTGAATGGCTCTTGCAAAAGAAAAGCTACTATCCATGGCAAGCGATTTTTAAAATTTGTATGTATTGCATTGAGATGTGCTGATGCATCTTCCGGTGATTGTCCGCCGGATAAAAAAGCAATGGCAGGTACTGCCGCCGGAACAGATTCGAAGTAAACATTTCACGGTGGCATCAGCTACTTCATCAATGCTATTTTTCTTCAGCACTTTTTGTTCCGGCAATTACCATGTTGGGTTTTAAAATCATTCCTTCCAAATCAATTTTGTATTGATATAATTGATAAAAAAGAATCTTCAATGTATGCTCTGTTACATCAAAACATTTTTGCAATGAATGATCTCCTTCCATCAGTACTTCGGGTTCTATGATTGGAACAATATCCAGCTTCCTGGCATAAGGCAGCATATCGCGCCAAAGCATGAACATTCGCTTCAATACATGCTGTAGTTGGAATGCCTTCGCCAATGGTAATTACAGCCCGCCATTTGGCAAACCGTGCACCCATCTTTTTATATTCAGCTAAACGTTCACGCAAGCCATCCAAACCTTCCGTAATTTTTTCACCTGGAAAACCTGCCATTGGTTTAGCACCCGTATCTACTTTAATGCCCGGGATAATTCCGTTTTTAATCAACACCATCTATCATTGGAATGCCATCTTTGGTTTGCTGGCGAATGGTTTCATCGTATAAAATAGCGCCACCAATACTTTCATTTAAACCGGGTGTGGTAACAATCATTTCGCGATATTTACGCCTCATCTCAACGGTCTGCGGAATGCCCGCTGCTGCAAATCTTTTATTGCAGGTTGCCGTTGCTTTCATCCATCGCCAGCAAGCCTTTATTGTCTGCAAATAAGCGGCTGTACCGTATCTGTTAAAAACTTGTTTATTCATTGTTGTATATTTTACAAACGCCGCAGGCTTTGTACGATTTAGCTTTTAGAAAAATAATCTCTTACAAAAGCATGCTCCTGGTTTTCGGTCATTTTATCAGCCTGCATGGTTTCAATTTTTATTTTATCAAAGTGCATATCAGCTTTTAAAATATTCAGCAGTTCAACTTGGCATTGGTGGGACCAAACAGCAAAACCTCATCATAATTTTTAATGGATTCACCCAAGGTTTTGTAATAGACTGAATCCTGTTGCTGCTCTTTGTTGTGCATCATGCTTTCGCCTTTCTGCAAGGTCTTTTCTTTTTCTGCATGTGTGGATTCCGATAAAATAATTTCCGTTATCATAGCATTATTGTATTCCATTAAATGCGCACTGGCATGATCCATCCAGATGCCTAATTTCTTTGTCTGTTGTCATTGTGTTTTGTTTTTATGTGTAATTAATGTTATCAAGAATTTTTACTTTTAAAACATCTCCGCTTTGTTGTACTCAATCTTTTTTATATTAAATCTTGCATAACTAAAATCACCTTTTTCCAATCGCCATAATACATCAAAACTTAATGGTACCATCACATTATTCATTTCTTTATAATCAGCACATTTAATAACCCAGGTTGCTAAAGTTGTTTTATCCATGTACCGTTTGGTTTCCATCTGTATTATCTCACCAACTTCATTAAAAGTGATGATGAAGAACAATGAAAGTCCATTATAGTTAAACGTTAGCCTGGCTGAATGCGAATCAATAGCAAGCCATTGCAATCTTTCGCCGGGTAATAAATTGGTTGGATACAAAATGCTTTCGCCAAGCCATCGCAACAGTTCGCCCTGGTTATAATTTTCGCCTTGCGCATCTGCAACTTTAAACATGAAAAAAGTGAAACAACCAGCCTTCCTTTATCAGCTAATATACATATCACGTGCAATAAACATAGTGGTCGTTCCTTTCCAGATAAAGCCCGGCTTTTCTGTTGTGGCATATTGTTCTCCTTTTATGTTTATCCAACCTTTATCCAATCCTGTTTTAAATTGTCCATCGTGTGTAATTCTTGCATAGCTGATATAAGGTTGACCTTCTTTCAACGCATAATTGAAATAGCGTTGCACAGGTTCGGGCAAATCAGCAAGTTGTTGTTGATGAATATTTTATCCGAAATATTTTTTGATTGTGCAAAAAGTGCTGTTTACTTCTTTACGGAATTGAATAGACAAATTTATTTTTCCAATGACCAGTATGATAAAAAGCAACCCGATTATAGATAATGTTACTATCATCGTTTTTGTATATTTCATGTTTAGCCTGGTTCTTTGCACTCCCAAAAAATTAGCGAGAGACTGAAAACAAACTATGCCTTCACAATCATCTTCCCGGTATTGTCTCCTTTGAATAGTCCAAGCAATGCCTGCGGCAATTTTTCAAATCCATGTTCTATGGTTTCAGTCGATTTCAATTTGCCTTCTTTTACCCAGGTAGCTAATTGTTTTATGCCCTCCGCAAATTCTGATTCAAAATTGCTGACGATAAAGCCCTGCATTAAAACACTTCTGGTCAATAACATGGGCTGCAACCGCGGACCCATCGGGGTTTCGGTGCTATTGTATAATGAAATTTGTCCGCACAAAGGTATCCTCGCGTGGAAGTTGATATTGCTGATCACTGCATCAGAAATTTCACCCCCAACGTTGTCAAAATAAACATCCACTCCTTTTGGACAGGCGTCTGCAATCGCTTTTTTTATATCGGGCGTTGTTTTATAATTGATGGCATCATCAAAACCAAATTCATCCTTTAGCAATTTCACTTTTTCATCGGTACCCGCAATGCCTACAACATAGCAGCCCTTAATAGCTGCCAATTGCCCTACTACTGTACCCACCGCACCTGCAGCGCCAGATACTACAACTGTTTCGCCTGCCTTGGGTTTGCCGATATGCATTAATCCAAAATAAGCTGTAAGCCCGGTCATGCCCAAAATGCCCAGGTAGTAACTTGCCGGAGCAATGGTTGTATCAATTTTGCGAATGTCTTTTTGTGCAGCAATCATTTGTTTTCGCCATGGCAGGTGCCCGGTTATTACATCGCCGCTTTTAAAATCGCCTGATTTGCTTTCAATCACTTTGGCAACAACGCCGCCACTTAATGGCTTTCCTGTTTCAAAAGGCGGGGTATATGACTTTGCATCATTCATTCTGCCCCGCATATACGGGTCAACCGAATAATACATGCCTTCTACCAATACTTCACCATCATGCAGCGCCGGTAATTCAACTTCTTCCATCTTAAAATTGTCGGCTGTGGGCAATCCTTTTGGTCTGGATGCCAAGATAATTTGTGTTGTGGTCATAATGGTTTTTGTTGTGTTTTTACATTTGGGTGGACCGGGCAGTTTTACATGTATTTGGCATGGTTGCGTCGCACTCTTGTACTGTTTTTTATATATTCAGCGCTGCCCGACACTTGTTTTTTATTTGCTATTTTTTAAATGCTGCTGGTGGTTTTGCTGAATAGTATTTCGTTGGTACAAGTGTGCGACGCAAGAAAAGTTTCATAGATATTCCAAAGCCGGCTCCCAAAAAAATGGGTTAATATAAACGCTAATATATCAACTGTTTCCTTTCCATTTCCAGTTTAAAATCTCCGGCAAATCTTTGCCATGCTTGTGTACATAAATTTTATGTTCTACCAACTTATCTTTCAATTGTTGTTTCAGGTAGTCGCCCTTGCTGCCCAACTGTGGCAGGCGGTCAATCACATCAATCACCAAATGAAAACGGTCTATGTCATTCTGCACGCGCAGATCAAATGGCGTGGTGATAGTGCCTTCTTCTTTGTAACCTCTTACATGCAAATTGCGGTTGGCTCTGCGATAAGTTAAACGATGCACGAGCCAGGGATAACCATGAAAGTTGAAGATGATGTGTTTGTCTTTGGTGAAGATGGAATCATAATCTGCATCACTTAAACCATGCGGATGTTCGGTGCAGGATTGCAGCTTCATCAGGTCAACCACATTCACCACCCGTATTTTAAGTTCGGGTAAATGCTCACGTAAAATAGACACAGCGGCAAGCAATTCAAGCGTGGGTGTATCGCCACAGCAAGCCATTACCACATCGGGCTCTGAGCCCTGGTCGTTACTTGCCCATTGCCATATACCAATACCTTCGGTACAATGCATAACAGCGGCTTCCATGCTCAGCCATTGCGGCAAAGGATGCTTACCGGCAACCACCACATTTACATAATGCCGGCTGCGCAGGCAATGATCAAAAACAGATAACAAACAGTTGGCATCGGGCGGAAGATACACTCTTACCACATCTGCTTTTTTATTAATTACATGGTCCAAAAAGCCCGGATCCTGGTGTGTAAATCCGTTGTGGTCCTGCTGCCAGACATGCGACGCAAGCAGGTAATTTAAAGAAGCAATTTTTCTTCTCCATGGAAGTTCTGAAGTTACCTTCAGCCACTTGGCATGTTGACTAAACATAGAATCAACAATGCGGATAAAGGCTTCATAACTGTTGAACATGCCATGGCGACCGGTTAGTAAATAACCTTCGAGCCAGCCCTGGCACTGGTGTTCGCTAAGCATAGAATCCATCACTTGTCCTTCGGGTGAAAGAAACTCATCATTCTTTTCTTCCCTTGCTTCCCACTGGCGATCTGTTGCTTCGAAAACGGAATCCAGTAAGTTGGAGACGGTTTCATCGGGACCAAATACGCGGAAGTTATGCTGGCGCTTATTAAGCTTAATTACATCACGAAGGAACTTGCCTAGTACCATTGTATCCTGCCCCATTACTCAACCCGGTGACGTAACTGTGAGTGCATGTTTGCGAAAGTCGGGCATCACCAAATCATGTAAAAGAGCGCCGCCGTTGGTATGTGGATTAGCGCCCATTCTGCGGTTGCCTTTTGGCGCCAGCGCCTGCAGTTCCGGCAGCAACGTTCCCTTTTCGTCAAACAATTCTTCTGCTTTGATAGCTCTTCATCCAGCTCTCTAATTGTTGTACATGTTCCGGGTGATCGGCATCCACCAAAATGGGAACCTGGTGCGAACGGAAAGTGCCTTCATTGGGCAAGCCATCTACTTCTTTCGGTCCGGTCCATCCTTTAGGCGATCGTAAAATAATCATGGGAAAACGTGGGCGGGTGGTGTCGTTATAATCATGCGCTTTTCGCTTGATGCAATGAATTTCTTCTATCGCGTGTTCCATAACAGAAGCCATTTGTTGATGCATCGTTTCAGGATCATCGCCTTCTACGAAATAGGGCGTCCAGCCGCAACCTTTATAGAATTGTTCGAGTTCTTCATGCTCTATGCGAGCCAGTATGGTTGGATTGCTGATCTTATAACCATTCAAATGGAGAATGGGTAACACCACTCCATCGGTAATGGGATTAAGAAATTTATTGGAATGCCATGCCGTTGCCAATGGTCCTGTTTCTGCTTCGCCATCACCCACAACACAAGCTACAATCAAACCCGGATTATCGAAAGCTGCACCAAAAGCATGACTTAATGAATAACCCAACTCACCACCTTCATGAATGGAGCCGGGCGTTGTAGGCGCCACATGACTGGAGATGCCACCGGGAAAAGAGAATTGCGTAAACAATTTCTTTAATCCTTCTTCATCCTGTGTTACATTGGGATACACTTCGCTCCACGTGCCTTCGAGATACACATTGCCAACCAATGCCGGTCCACCATGCCCGGGACCCGAGATATAGAACATATCGAGGTCGTATTTTTTAATAACACGATTGAGGTGTACATAGATAAAATTCTGTCCCGGCGTGGTGCCCCAGTGCCCGACTACCAATGGCTTTACATGTTCCAGCTTCAGCGGCTCTTTCAACAAGGGATTATCGTAGAGATAAATTTGCCCCACAGACAGATAATTGGCAGCGCGCCAGTAGGCATGTATTTTTTGTAGCATTTCCGGCGACAGCGTTGCCACTTCAGTACTTACTATTTCAGCTTCCATAATATTATTTTTTTTAGATGTAATCATTTAAGGTCAAACTGCTCTCTATTCTTTGTAGATGTAACCAGGTTTAACCATTTCAACTAAGGAATTTCATTTTGCTGAATCACCTTTTATGGCGCGATGCACCTTTCAAGGCTTCAAACCCTGATACCACATCAAACAGTTCTTCATCAATGGAACTTTGGCGCAAACGATGGTATTTTTTATTGAGATCATCTAACAGATCGCCAATGTTTTTTTCTGCCCGTTGCATGGCTTCTAGACGGCTGGCGTTTTCGCTGGCTAACGATTCGGCGCAGGCTTTAAAAAGAGACGCGAACAGGTATCCGCCAATCAGTGCGAACAACGTATCGCTTTTGTTTCCGGCTACCTGCGGCAACATTTTACCGGGGTATTCAATTTGTTGCAGCGAGTCTTTCCACTTTTCATCCAGCGGCAAAAAACGTTGCATGACCGGTGTGTAACCAACTCCTTCGTTGGGTTGATTGTGAAAGATATAGAACTCATTGACGTCAGCCTGCGCATTGCTTTGCTGGCTCTTGTTGTAAGATCTCCGTAACCAGTGGCGTAATGGTATTAACATCGCCGGGAACAGGATAGAATTGCGCAGCAGGCATGCCCACATCCGACAATAACAACGCAACACGTTCACCGACCGCCCATATCATTTTCTTACCCGGTATGGCTTTGAGCGAAGTGGTTACAAAGTCTGCCACGGCATCGTTGAAACGTGCAACCAAGCCCTGGTCTGACCCAAACACAATGGCACATACCGTGCTTTCCTTATTTTGCTTTCATCCACTTTTTTTCGCTGATGCCTGCAATCTTCTCCGCTTTAAAATAAGCGATGATGCCCAATGCAACTGTGTGATAATAGTCGCCTAAAGCGCTCACTGCCGCCTCGTATTGCACAATGTTGGAAGCCGCCATTGCCTTCATGGCGCTTACGACCGATTGTAAATCTTTCGCTCCGTTCGATTTGCTGCGCAGGCTTTCTAATGTGTCCATTTTTATTGTTGCTTTTCGCTATGGTCTGCTCAATTATTTGTTGCCGTACAAGTGAGTTCCGATAAATCGGAATTAAGATAACACAACGATGACGCCATGAAATACCAATGCTTGTAACCCAATGTTTTTTATGTAACCATCTTCATTGCTACTGTCAGCCCCGGTTGTGTCACTCACTTGTGCTGTATCAACGCTACTGAACTCTGTGGAGCAGCCTTATCATCATCATCCTGTTTCACCTCCTGAAAAGGAAGTAAGGCATCGGCAGCCAATTTTAAGATGGTTGCTTTCTCGTCATCGGTTATCGGTTTGCCTGCAAACACATTGGTGGTTATGGCAGCGGGCATAGTTGTGCAGCTCTTTAGCAAAGCATCTTCCGCAGCCCTGATTTTTTCAAGAGGAATGGTATCGAACAACCCGTTGGTTAACGCCAGCAAAACCACGAGTTGTTGCGTAACAGATAGCTGCAACAATTCATTTTGTTTCAAACATTCGCGAATGCGTTTGCCATGTTCAATGGTTTTGCGGGTTGCTTCATCGAGGCTTGTACCAAAGCGGGCAAAGGTTTCCAATTCTTCAAATTGCGCATATTCCAATTTTAATTTTCCAACGGAACGATAGGCTGGCAACTGCGCTTTATCGCCCACACGCGAAACAGATTTACCCACATCAACCGCCGGCAAAATTCCCAGTTCAAATAGTTTAGGCGATAAGTAAATTTGTCCGTCGGTAATAGAGATAAGGTTGGTTGGAATATAAGCGGAAATATTTTGCGCTTCTGTTTCAATGATGGGCAAAGCCGTTAAGTGAACCGCCTTTTAGCGCTTTGCTTAAATGCGTGGAACGTTCCAATAATCTCGAATGGATATAAAAAATATCACCCGGAAAAGCTTCCCGTCCCGGTGGTCTTCGCAACAACAAAGAGATCTCACGATAAGCCCGTGCATGATGTGTAAGGTCATCATACACAATCAATACATCACGTCCTTGTTCCATAAAATATTCTGCAATGCTGGTAGCTGCATACGGCGCTATATATTCCAAACCGGGCGAATTATTTCCTTCCGCAACCACAACAGTCGTATATTCCATCGCACCTTTTTCTCTCAGGTTGGCAATCACTTTTGCAACAGCAGAAGCACGCTGCCCAATGGCGCAATACACGCACAAAACATTCTTACCTTTTTGATTAAGGATGGCATCAATGGCAATGGCTGTTTTGCCGGTTTGCCGGTCGCCCAAAATCAATTCACGCTGCCCGCGCCCAATGGGAATGAGTGCATCAATCACTTTAATGCCGGTTTGCAACGGCACATTCACCTCGCTACGATCCATGATGGCGGGCGCCGGGCGTTCAATAGGTAAGCCGTTGATGAAGCCTGACTGGACCTTTATCATCAATTGGATTTCCCAGCGGGTCAATCACTCTTCCGATCAATGAATTGCCAACGGGAATATCCATTACACGACCTGTTCTTTCCACTTCATCGCCGGCGCTTACCAGCGAATCTTTGCCTAAGAGTATCACACCAATTTCATCTTCATCAATGTTATAAGCAATGCCAAAAAGATCGTTGGGAAATTTCAACAATTCTTCAAACCCAACACCGGGCAAACCGGAAACTTTTACAATACCTGTTGACACACTTGTTACCATGCCTACTTCACGCAGCGCAAATGGAAAAGTGAATTTTTTATACCTGCTGCTAACACATCGAAGGCATCATCAAATACTATATCTGCATCGGTTGAAATCATGTTACTTGTTTACTGGCACTCCGTTCATGTTAGCCTCTGAAACTTTGGTGGGCTCGGCTTTATCGGTTGGTTTGCTTTTCTTTAGTTCATCCAGGTTATTTTGTAATGACTGGAGATAATCTGCAAAACTCCAGGCCAGTTTATAACCGTTTGTAGTAAGTTCAATGCCGTTGATCAGTTCAGGTGCCGTTGTAAACTGAACCGGGCATTTTGTTGCCAGCAGTTCTTCTAATAAAGCGATAATGGATGCCTGTTGCGGTGCAGACAATGCAAATGCACTGCGCACGGTAAAAGGAGCTGCCATGCCCGTTGCCGGTTTTACAGTTGTCTTAAATGCATCTGTCAATTGCTTTTTTTCTTCCGGTAGCAGCCTGCTCAAGCGTTTGATAAATGTGTTTACCGCCTGCTCTTCCAAACCGGTTGAAGCCATTTCGTTCAATAGCTTTTTTGTAATGGCGATCACCTGCTTTTGCGTATTGTCTGCATTTGCAGCTACATCATTTTGCTGATCATCTTTTAACGTTTTTTCAAGCGTTGTACGCAAGGCATTGGCTTCATCTTTTGCATCCTGTAAAAGTTTATCTCTTTGCGTGTTTGTATCTGTGATCACCTTATCCATTAAGGCTTTTCTTTGCTGGTCGAAGTCTGCATTCTTTTTATTAAAATCATCCTGTTCTTTTAAAGCTGCGGCTTTTTTATCATCAGCATCCTTTAACTGACCTGCAATTTTTTTCTCCCTTTCATCAATGGCATTGAGTATGGGTTTGTATAAGAACCTTTTCAGCAACCAGACCAACACCAGGAAATTAATTACCTGTGCTATAACCGTAAACCAGTTAATGTTCATAGTAGCTTATTTTGCAATGATGTGGTTCCAGAAAGGGTTGGCGAAAATGAGGATCATAGAAACCACGAAACAATAAATGGCTGTGATTTCTATCATTGCCAACCCTACAAATAAAGTTCTTGTAATGGTTGGCGCTGCGTCTGGTTGTTGTGCTATAGAACTCAATGCTGATGCTACGGCTTTGCCCTCGCCTGTTGCGGGCATCATGCAACCGATGCCTGTGGTTAGTCCGGCTGTTATAATTGATGCGATTGCTATAGCTGTTGTACTGTCCATTGTGTTGTTTTAGGTTAGTTGTTGGTTGTTTTACTTTGTTTAGAATCATTGCATGGCAGCCGCTATGTAAACAGTTGCCAGTATGCTGAAAATATATGCCTGCACCATACCCGTAAGTAAGCCCAGCGCATTCATGATGACCGGGAAAATAAAAGGCGAAATGCTTAGCAGGATCGCCACGATCATTCCGCCGCTCATGATGTTGCCAAACAGCCGGACTGCCAGTGCCAGCGTGCGGGATACTTCGCTGATGAGGTTAAACGGCAGCATGATAAAAGTGGGCTGTATATATGATTTCAGGTAATCCTCTAAACCACTTTTTTGAATGCCAAAAAAGGGCACCGCAATAAACACGCTTAGCGCCAATGCCGTTGTAGTAGATAAGCGAGGCGGTAGGCGGCGTATAACCCGGAAACAGGATGCATAGATTGGCAACGCCGATGAATAAAAACAAGGTGCCGAGAAAGCCAATGTATTGTTCGGGTTTGCTGATACCAATTTCTTTTATTTGCTCGTTGATGCCGGTAACAATCATTTCCAAAAAACATTGCCAGCGCGAAATATGAACGCTTGTTTTTAATTTGCGGGTAACCAGCCACGATGCAGTAACCAACACCAACATTAAAGCCCAGGTAGTAACAAGTGTAAGGTTAATGGTAATAAAACCATATTGCCAGAAAATGGTTTGGTCGGGACTAAGTTCCATGCGCAACCTCCTTTACTATATGGCTTTGTCTATCATCAATTGCCTTTGTAAAATGGATGACGATAAAGCGTGCGATGACAAAGCCCACCAGGCAAACAACCAATCGTTGCCAGTTGCCGGCACCAATAAAATAAAATGCAACCAGTACAATGGCAACCCGAAATACAAAACTGCCTAATACCCATAACCACGGCAACTTAGCTTTCACCGCTTTTTTTACAGTGTACCACAGCACACTAAAAAATAGAGTTCCCAATCCTACGCCTGCAGCAAAGGCTGCTATCAATATTATTGTTTCATTCATTGTTTACCTCTTTATTGTCGTGTATTTCTTTGTCTTCTTTTACTACCCAATACCAGGCTATCATGCTGCCGGTGACCAAGCCGATGACCAGGCAAGAGAGTGTCCATGAAAAGGTTTCCGGGTATTTTTTATCGAGCCATATTCCCAGGGCAGCGCCGAGTAACGAGGGCACTGCAACCGACCAGCCTACCATGCCCATCATGCCTAATCCAAACCAAACACTTTTATTTTTGTCGCGTAGCGCCTGTAGTTTTTGCTTCTCCTTTTTAGCTATTTTACCACTGAAGAATGCTGCATTGTACTTGTTTTTTAGTGGTTCCATTTTTACGTGTTTCGAAATTTATCGAAGCTGTAAATGAAGCCACTTTCCAGCTTTAGTGTTACTGAACGCACGTTGCTTTCTGCTTCATCCTGTTGTTGAAATTCATGCTTCACCAGGTCGCTTAATTTGCCAAGATCAACACCGCCAACTGCGTTGCGGACAGATACCAAAACATCGGCTCCGGCTTTTACCATTACGCCATCATCAACCGCTATATACTGCACGCCATCCGTTGTTTCATATTCAAAAATGCCGGCGACCAATGCAGCTACACAATCTGCCCGTTGCGGCAACAAACCATAAGAACCTGCACTTGTTTCTATTACTATGCGGCTTACATTTTGTACGTCGGCAAATACACGGAACGGAAGTAATATTTTTAGGTGCATTGATTGTGTTGGCATGTTCTTTTTTGTGTTGACCAGCAGCAGTTTTTCGTGGCAGCTTCGTTGTGTCACTTGCCGCTCTTTGCGGCATCCCGGTAGATACCTTTGAATTGGGACTTGTACTGTATATTTTCATGGCAGCTTTTGCCATGTCTTGTTTATAGTAACCACAGAGTAATACAGGAGTCTTGCACAGAGAACACAAAGAGAAAGATCATCTTTTTTCTTTCTGTGTGTTTGGTTCTTTGTGCCCTCTGTGGTTAATAATAACAAACGCATGTTATAGTAACCTCAGAGTAATACAGAAGTACTGCACAGAGAACACAAGGAGAAATTATCATCTTTTTTCTTTCTCTGTGTTTCGTTCTCTGTGCCCTTTGTGGTTGAAAAGACAAGACTGTACTAACGCCTACCTTGCTTTTGTTTCTTCTGCTGAATACAGAACAAGACGTACAAGTGTGCGACGCAACAATGCTACATGCCTGTTCTATTGCCGGGTACATACTGTCTTCTCTCTTCTTTTGCTCATTCTATTTCTTCACTTCGTCAATCGTTCCAATCATATAAAATGCACTTTCAGGATAGTCTTTAAATTCATCGTTGAGTATGCGTTCGCATCCATCCAGTGCATCTTTTAAACTTACCTGCTTTCCTTTAATGCCACTGAATTGTTCGGTGGCAAAAAACGGTTGCGTAAGAAAGCGTTCCAGTCTTCTTGCGCGGTTTACCACGTTGCGATCCACCACCGAAACTGCTCCATACCAAGCATGGAAATAATGTCTTTTAGCTCTTCATATTGCGCCAGTGTTTGCCGTATTTGTTGCGCCAGGTTATAATGCTTTTCACCAATAATGCCGGGCGTTGCCATTTTAGAATTCGACTGCAACAAATCAATGGAAGGATACAAGCCTTCGCTCGCTTTTTTGCGCGACAAAGCGATGGATGCAGACAGGTGCGAAAACGTATGCACCGCAGCCGGATCGGTTAAGTCATCCGCAGGCACATACACCGCTTGTATTGAGGTGATGGCGCCGGTATCGGTGTAGGCAATGCGCTCTTCCAGTTCAGATAATTCGGTGCCCATGGTTGGCTGGTAACCGAGGCGTGAAGGCATTTGTCCCATCAAGCCAGACACTTCCATGCCTGCCTGTATAAACCGGAAGATGTTATCAATCAGCAACAACACATCGCGGTGTTCATCATCACGAAAATATTCAGCCATGGTTAGCGCCGCATGACCCACGCGAAAACGTGCGCCGGGCGGTTCATTCATCTGACCAAAAATCATTACCATATCTTTCAGCAGGTCGGCATCTTTCATGGCGTTGTACAATTCATTTCCTTCGCGGCAGCGTTCGCCAATGCCGCAAAACATGCTCACGCCTTTGTTGTGCCCGACCATGTTGTGGATCATCTCGGTAAGCAACACTGTTTTGCCAACACCGGCGCCGCCAAACAAACCGGCTTTGCCACCACGTTCCAACGGTATCAATACATCGATGGCTTTTATGCCGGTAACAAATACTTCAGATTTGGTGGAGCGTTTTGCCAATGGCGGCGGCGACTGGTGCACGTTGCGGCGCTCACCTTTGGGCAGTACGTCAAGGTGGTCAATCGTGTTGCCAAACACATCGAACATTCTGCCGATAATGTTTTTGCCAACAGGTACGGTCAGTTCTGAATCGTTCGTTTCCACGACCATGCCTCTTGCCAAACCCTGCGTGGGAGTTAAAGCAATGCCACGTACTGTATGGTCATCTAACTGCGCCAATACTTCTATGGCAATTTGATTGTCTTTTCCTGAATGAAGCAGTGTGTAAACGGACGGCAAATTGTTGTCAAACCACACATCTATGACACTGCCGCGAATGGAAATAACTTTGCCTTGATTTACTAAATCATCTTGTGCTGCTAACACGGGCGCCACTGAATTAGTATTAGTTTCCATTACCGGCATTTGTAATTTTCAAGCAATATTCCTGTATTTAGACAGGATATAACATGACCGTTCAGCGTGATTGGCATGATTGAGGTCAGGTTTTTTACATGATGAATGGTAGCCAGTAAAATGAATGATGCAAGTGCAGGACAGCAATATCTACCTCAATACAAACTCAATTGCGATGAGCACTTGCAGAAAGTTGGTGTAGTAATAGGAGGTGTTAACACATATGTTAGTGATAGCAACAACCTGCCGGAAAATAGATCAACAAGCTATCTCCAGTATTTACTTCCGAACCTGATTTTATTGTAAGCATTGCAGAAGTAGATGTTGAATATATATCAGCCGTTGTTATTGGATTAAACCGGGAGATTTTTCTCTATTGATTATAAAGTTAAAAGTCAGGTGGTATGGTTTTTTACCCTCGTATAGTCTAAAACAGAAGCATATGAAACAGAGCACACAAAATAACAGCCAGCAAACACAATCAGTGGGCAATAACAACCAGAAGCAACCACAGAATAAAGACGATATTGATAGCCGCAAAAATGAGGAGTGGGATACCAAAGGCGATGATGTGACCCACAACGAAAAAAAACACCAGAGCGAATCGACAACGGTAAAAAACGACTAAATATCACCATGAGCTGAAACCCTGCCTGATTGCAGGGTTTTTTGTGTTCTCAAGTGCTGGTTTGCAGCAGATCTGTTTTCGCGTTGAAGGAGCCATAGTTCATAATAATTTCTTTAGCGCATGGTTATATGGCTTCTGATGGCTCAGTTTTTTGCAGCAAAAATGCCGGCAATAGTGCCAGCAATACAATACCTGTACACAACAAAAAACTCCCCTTCAGCGCATAGTGGCTTGCCTGTTCGCCTGCTGCCGCCCCCGATTGTTTTACCAGGTATTGGTGCAACACAGCCAAGATGCTGATACCCAGCGAACCACCAATTTGCATTAGCAAACTGTAGTAGGCGGAGGCTGTTGCCGAGTGTTCTGCAGGAGCTGCATTTATAACCGCAGCCGACACCGGAGAAAACAAAAAGCCAAGCCCTATACCCCGCAACACCATGGGCAGTATCACTGTAAATAAGCCTGCATTTTCAGTAAGATAAGCCAACTGAAAAGTAGAAAGAGCGATCAGCAAAATACCGGCAATACTAATGTTGCGTGGTCCATGTTTGTCTGCCCATTTCCCCGCCAGCGGCATCAACACAGCTATCGATAGGGAAGTCGGCAACATCAGCAATCCCGACTGCAGTTCGGTATAGCCCATTAAACCCTGCAGCAAAAAAGGCAATAGGAACAAGCCGCCAAAAAGTGCTACGCTGCGTATAGCCGTCACCAGGATACCGGCTAGAAACTGCCGGTTACCAAACAGCGACAGCTCCAGTACCGGATCTTGTTTGTGCATTTCGGTGCGAATAAAAGCTACCAGGCTCACCAGCGAAAAGCCAAAGGTTGCATACAGCACCGGCGAGGCAAAACCGATCTTACTTATCTGTGCAACACTATACTGCAGCAGTATAATAAACAGGATGAACCAGACATACCCACCCAGGTCAAATGCGGTTGCTCTGCCTGTGCGTTCGCCAATTTTGCGCAGGTATTTTATAGAAAGCAGTAAGGCTAATAAACCAAAAGGCACATTTACAAAAAAGATAGCCGGCCAGCCAAAGTATTGCGTCAGAAACCCACCTAATGTTGCCCCAGTGCCGGACCTACCACCACACCCAAGCCCCACCATCCCATCACAGTACCACGTTCTTTTTCATCAAACACCGAGGAAAGCATTGCCAGTGCTACCGGTGTTAATGCGCCGCCGCCAAGCGCCTGCAACACCCTTGCACCCAGCAACACCGGCAGGCTACCCGATAAACCACAAATAACTGAGCCTATTGTAAACAATACAATACTGCTGATGTACATCGTGTAAAGCCCGATCTTATTTTTTAGCCAGTTGGTCAGCGGCATGAACACACAAAATGCCAGCATATAAGAAGTAATCACCCATTGTATATCATCTACCTGCACCTTAAACTGGCGCTGCATAACAGGCAGAGAAATATTTACGATACTATTGTCCAGGGCAGCCATAAAGGTGCCCAACATCAGCGGCACAATAACCGTTGCTCTGTTCTTCATCCCCCAAATTTTACTTCGCTGGTTAAATAATTATACCTACCGCGGGGCGCGGCTAAGGCGTTGAGAACATATCCGGTCATTGGTATTTGTCAAAGCATGTAAACTCTCTGCTTCCGGGCTTCTTTTTCACCTGGCAAATACAAAAGCAGCGGCAAAATTTTCAACGCAACTTCCACCGGTTCAGCAAAACAAAAAATATCTTTACACAATCATCTGAAGTTATAAATGTGGTTGCACCTGTTTTTGAAAAACGCCAATTTTTCATCATTTTAAAACACACTTTATGTCACAGACCCGCTCTCTTCCTCGCTGGATGTATTCGTACAGCACCGTTTTCTTCACTCTTTTCAGGGCATTGCTGGGAGTTTTACTATTTATAAAGGGAATATATTTTGTCTTCAACAACCAGCACCTTTACGAACTTATTCAACACAGTTGGTTCACATCCGGCAGCAGTTTTCTGGCTTTATTTATCAGCATAGTTCACCTGGTCGGCGGCGCATTTATCACCCTGGGTTTGCTCACGCGCATCTCCATTGTCATACAGTTGCCTGTGCTGTTGGGCGCTGTCATTTTCAACCTGCAGTCCCAAACCTTTGGCAGCACTTTCGAGTTGTTTCTTGCCGTCTTCATTTTAGCATTGCTTATTTATTATCTCATCAAAGGACCTGGTTCCATCTCCATGGATGCGTGGCGTAAAAACAAACCTATTTAGCTGATAAGCGATGAGCTCTTGCAAATAGTAGCTGCTAAAAGAAGCTGTGATTTTTAAATTTTTTGCGGAGGAGAAAATATAATTGCCTTCGTACCATTCATACGAAAGCCGTAATGTTTGCGGGTTTTTTTGGGTCGAAAGCATTGGTATTTCTATTCGTGCGGCCGTTGCGTCGCACCCTTGTACAGTTTCAGGCCATTGAGCCGCAGGTTTTTGTTGTACGAGCTGTACAATATTGGTTTGATGTTGATTCTGGAACCGCCTGCCAGGCAGGCCTGGCAAAGGCAATCCGGAGTATTAATACCGGTGACCAAAAAAAATTTCGGCTTCTTGTTGTAAACTAATGCTTTACTACTCGTCTCTGCATCGTTTACTGCTCACCATAGTTTTGCGGATGAACCGAGCGTGGCAACGATGCAAGATCGGAGTGCAAAAGCTGGCTGCCAAAAACAGCAAAAAGGGTTTAGCCGGCATCAACTGTCGATGTGCCGTTGATGGTTACCAACTTATTTGCAGTAATGACACGCCCTGTTGCGGCAAATCAAAGTTGAGTGGCAATGTTCCGTTAACGACGGTTACCCATTCGGGTGACTGCAACAACTGCAACTGCCCGGTTCTTTCCAACTCCTGTATTTGTTGGGGTGTCGGTTGTTTGGGTGATCCCATTTTTTTCCAGGCTTCGTAGGCGTTGCTATGTTGCCTGTCTATGCGATAGTGATGCACCAAAACCCGGGTGTTGGGCAGGTCTTTTACACGTATAGAAACCGGGGCGGCGGGCGCAGAAAGATCATTGTTGTCGTGGTAGTTCCACACCAGTATGCTGGCTGCCTGGTGGGTTCGGGTTGCCAGGGCATTCACATCGGTTCTTGCACCACGCACGCTGGAGTTGCGGATTGTCGTCGCATCGTAGGCAAGATCTCCTGTTACACCTATTCGTTGTTCCCCAAGCATTCCAAACATGCGAAATACGTTCAGCACCGGTTTGTCAACGCCATTGGTAGCAAGATCTCTAAAACCCCTGAACCAGGGCTGGTCTTCAAATTCGAAAGCCCACGTTACTGCACCGGCAAGGTTTACACCGCGTAGTTTCGCCAGGTCCCAGGTGCGGGCAAAAACAGCAGCGGTATAGCTCGAATACATGGTGCCGTTTCTGTAGGCATTCTGCGGGTTAAAATCTTCTGAGCAGGCAGCGCAACCTTCGGGGTCGCTCTCACCAATGATGATGGGTAATTTCCTGAGTGTCGGGTACCCTGCAACGATCTCGAAACCCTTGTCTATATCGCGCAATTGTGTGCCCATATTCATCTGTATCATACCGTCTACAACTTTTGGTGCGCCTTTCGCATGAAAGGTAATAAAGTCGAGCGGAGAACCTTTTTTACCGGTCACATAGTTTCTGCCGCTTACTACATGGTCCAGAAATGTTTTCATGAAAATGGCAGACTTATCCCACGAGGGACCGGTCACTTCGGGTCCGCCCATTTTTGCTGTGGGCAATGCACGTTTTACCGCATTGGCACTGTAGTCATACAGCTTTATGTATTCCTCGGTGGTGCCTTGCCAGTAACCAATGTTGGGTTCATTCCAAAGTTCCCAAAACCAGGTTTCTACCTCCGTTTTGCCATAGCGCGCAACAGAATGTTTTACCCATTCGTACACCAGGTCAGCAAACTTCTGATAGTCTTTTGGGGGATAAGCCCAGCCGGTATAGATGTCGTTGTATTTGGCCTCTGGTGTCCAATGGTGCCGGTAAGGCTGAGGTTTTGAGGAAAGTGCTTCGGGCATAAAGCCGATCTGTGCAATTGGCTTCATACCCCGCTGAATAAAAGTGTCGAAAATACTATCGATGATTGTCCAGTTATAAATTGGGTTTCCCTGTGCATCTTCGGTGTAGGCGTTTGTCGATCCCCATTTCAACGCCGCGGTACCATCGCCCGATACTAGTAAACTATGTACCCTTACATTAACAGGCACTTTACTCATTCGGGCAATTTCGCTCAGTAGTTTCCGCCCGTCTTTCATGTAGGTATAGTTGGGCTCGTCGTAGCCAAAAAAAGCCCAGATTGGCGGCAGAGCACCTTGTGCAATCGAAAGATTTACCTGCAAGCCTACTGTGTCAGGTGTAGATCTGGCACCCTGCGAATAAACACCCAACGAAATAAAAAAGGCGATGATGATAACACTAATTTTCATGTGGTAAGTTTCAGGCATGAGGATTCTATTTTTTATGTTTTTGCGTCATTAACATTTAAGTTAAACGTAAGAAAATTACTGCTTCAATCGAAAGAAAAGTATTTTACGTAATACCCCTGGCTTGAAATTTTGTTACTTGGAAATACTGTTTGATAAAATTATTTACAAGTAGAACCGGGGAACTTTTTTTTGCAGAGAACGGCAAGACAAATGAAATTTTTTGAATTGAGCTTTCTAAAAGCAAAAATGAAAGCTGGGCGGTTTGCTTATAACCTTTGTGCCAGTAATTTTTGCTACACAGGTTTTCTAAAAATGATTGACTTTCGTACTACTTTTTCATAAAATACAATTTAAATGTCCGAGGACAGTATCGCAAAAGATAAATTAGCTGGTAAGTCATTGCCAAAGGTACTCACAGGTATAACCGGCTTTGACGAAATAACCGAGGGAGGTCTGCCGTTTGGTCGCACAGCCCTGGTTTGTGGCGCTGCAGGCTGTGGTAAAACATTGTTTTCAATGGAATTTATAGTGCGTGGTGCCACCGAGTTTAATGAACCGGGTGTTTTTATGGCCTTTGAAGAAAAGGCACATGAACTAACCATGAATGTAGCTTCGCTCGGTTTCGATCTGGAGAAACTACAGCAAGAGAAAATGTTGAAAGTGGATCATGTACATATTGAAAGGAGCGAGATTGAAGAAACGGGAGAATACGACCTGGAAGGATTATTCATAAGGTTGGGACACGCAATAGATAGTTTGGGTGCCAAACGCGTTGTGCTGGATACTATTGAAAATTTATTTTCCGGACTTACCAATCAAACCATTTTAAGGGCAGAACTGCGCCGGTTATTTCAATGGTTAAAAGAAAAGAAAGTGACGGCTATTGTAACCGGCGAACGTGGTGAAGGAACGCTTACCCGGCAAGGAATTGAAGAGTATGTTTCAGATTGCGTGGTGTTGTTAGATCACCGTGTTGTCGATCAAATTTCTACCCGGCTGCTTCGTATAATTAAGTACAGGGGATCTATGCATGGCACCAACGAATACCCTTTTTTAATAGATGAAAAAGGTTTCTCGGTCTTACCTGTTACATCCCTTAGGTTGTCGCACGATGTTTCTACTGAGCGCATTTCTTCGGGTATTTCTTCGCTGGATAAAATGCTGGAAGGCAAAGGCTTTTTTAAAGGCAGCAGTATTCTTGTTTCAGGCACTGCCGGTACCGGCAAAACAAGTATGGCTATGGCTTTTGCCCATGAGACCTGCCGCCGCGGTGACAGGTGTATTTATTTTGCCTTTGAAGAGTCTCCGCAACAAATATTGCGCAACATGCGATCAATTGGCTTCAATATGCAGCAGTATGTTGACAATGGACAATTGAAGTTTCATGCTTCGCGACCAACGCTGAATGGTCTCGAGATGCACCTGGTGATTATTTTTAGAATGATAAGAGAGTTGAAGCCCGCTGCTGTGATATTGGATCCCATCACAAACCTGATAACAGTAGGGTCGGTAAGTGAGGTAAAAAGTATGCTGATAAGGCTCATCGACTTTTTACAGGAAGAGCAGATCACCGTAATGTTTACCGCCCTGGCATTAAACAACGTTATTAACGAACAGACGGATGAAGGTGTCTCATCATTGGTGGATGCATGGATCCTGGTGCGTGATATTGAATACAATGGTGAGCGAAACCGGGGCTTGTACATTATGAAATCCCGCGGAATGAAACATTCAAACCAGGTGCGCGAATTTGTTATAAAAGACAACGGGCTCGACCTGGTTGAAGTGTACCTGGGACCTGAAGGTGTTTTGACAGGCTCAGCGAGGGAAGCACAACAATTGCAGGAGATAACAAGTACATTATTAAGAAAGCACGCGATCCTACGAAAAGATAAAGAGATCGAGCGCAAGAAAACTGTGCTTGATTCAAAGATCGCAAGTCTGCGTGAAGAATTTGAATCACTGCAGGATGAACTGAATAAAACCTATATAGAAGAGGAATTACGCAAAACGGCAATAGAGAAAGACCGGGAGCAATTGATCCGGAAAAGACATGATGTGCCATCTGAAAACAGTGAAAAAAACGATGAATAATCTTATGCAAAAAGAAGCAACCATATGGGAGTTGCGATTGTATGTGGCCGGGAAAACCACTAAATCAGTAGCAGCCCTCACCAATTTAAAAAAAATATGCGAGGAGCACCTGCAGGGCATGTATGTAATTGAAGTAATTGATCTGCTGGTGCAACCGCAACTTGCTGAAGGAGACCAAATTTTTGCCATCCCTACGCTTGTGAAAAAAGTACCTGAACCCATACGAAAAATAATCGGTGATCTTTCCAACAAAGAAAAAGTGTTGGTAGGGTTAAACTTGCTACCTGCAAACAAACATCATGACTGAGAAAACATGGGAAGAAGAAAATAGCAGTTCAAAAATAGATACTAACGACGGGTATGTCCTTCGTTTATTTGTTACTGGTGCATCGCCCAATTCAATAAGAGCTATAACCAACCTTAAAATTATTTGTGAAGAACATCTGAAGGGCAAGTACACACTCAAGATCGTAGATGTATATCAACAAGGTCTTACCGCAGAAAATGAGCAGGTAATAGCCTTGCCATTATTGATCAAGGATCAGCCTTTGCCCGTTAAGAGATTAATCGGAGATATGTCGAACACAGAAAAAGTGTTGAAGGGTTTGGGGCTACAATATTAAAAAACGATGTCGGAAAACAATTTCGAAAAACTCTCCAATGAAATAAAATTGCTGCGTTTGCAACTGGAAGAAGCAAACGATACCATAGAGGCTATTCGCACAGGGCAGATTGATGCGCTGATTGTTAACGGAGACAATGGGCAACAATTGTACACGCTGAAGACTGCCGATCAAACTTACCGTGTCTTCATTGAAAAAATGACTGAAGGAGCCGTAACGCTTAATAAAAACGGAATTGTGGTTTACAGCAATTCTCAATTTGCCGCTCTGATCGATTTACCATTGTCATCGGTTGTTGGTTGCCGGTTTGCTGATTTCGTTTTACCGGCATACGCAGAACAATTTCAGCAACTGTTCTCGCAAGGCTGGAAAGAAGACTGTAAAGGCGAACTGCTATTGGGAAAACCTGGACAACCCATATTTTTTCAATTATCCTTTACTACACTTGAACTGGATGATGGCGTTTCGCTGAGTATCATACTAACAGACCTGACCCGCCAAAAAGAAACGCAAACCTTATTGAGCCTGAAGAATGCCCAGTTGGAAGAAATTAATAATGCATTAGAGCTTAGCAACAACGACCTGCAGCAATTTGCCTCTGTCGCTTCTCACGATCTGCAGGAACCATTGCGCAAAATTCAAATGTTTTCTCACCTTATACAAACCCGGTACTATGCAGCGCTGCCACAGGAAGTACAGCATTGGCTGGATAAAATTGTATTTTCTGCAAGCCGCATGAAGACGTTGATCGTGGACGTTTTGACTTATTCCCGTTTGTCGCAGGATGACTATGAGTTTGCATTGACAGACCTGAATATTTTATTGGCAGAATTGGTAGAAGACCTGGAGATCGTTATAGCGGAAAAAAAAGCAACTATAAATATTGGCGAGTTACCAGGTATTGAAGTGAACCGCGGTCAGATACGGCAGGTGTTTCAAAACATACTGAGCAATGCCTTAAAGTTTTCAAAGCCGGACAAACATCCGGTCATCACCATAACAGGTGAAATAGTTGCTGATGATAGTTTACCTGCAACTGACCAAAGCCACCGGAAAATGTGTCACATTTTTATCCGTGATAATGGGATAGGCTTTGATGAAAAATTTACCGCACATATATTTTCTCTTTTTCAGAGGCTGCACACCAAAGACAAATACGAGGGAACAGGAATTGGTCTTTCGATAGCAAAGAAAATAGTTGATAAACACCATGGAAAAATTATAGCCAATAGCAGGGAAGGGGAGGGTGCAGAGTTCGTTTTAATATTGCCTGTGTACCAAAAAAGTAAACTTTTCTAATCCATTTCTTAGCGTCGTCTTCTTACTTCGATATAGTAATTACACTTTGTAATTGCTTATATCAGTTACTGGCATTTGTTCTGTTTGATAAAAAAATTCCGCTTCCCAACTTTTTTTTAAACTTTTATTTCTATAAAATATTCTTAATTGCTATTGTATAGCCGTTATTTTGCGCGGGCAATAAATTTTTGTCTAAAACGTTGATAATTAATTGGGCGGCGAAAAAAACTTATTTTGTCACTTTTCAGTATATAGGTGGAAACTGGCACATAATTGATGTTGAGTGTTTTTCAAATATGCAGGTAATGTGTGCTGTAAAAAGAAACAATAACGTAGATTATAAGCAGGTTTGTGTGTGAGATAAGTAAAACGAAAGTAGAAATGACCACGGTAGAATTCTTCATCCATTCGGGAATAATAGAGCAGTATGTTTTTGGACTAACCAACGACGAGGAGAGTCGTGAAGTAGTGGAGATGGCGACCCGGTATAAAGAAGTGGAAGATGTTATTGCTGAAGTATCGAATAATTTGGAAGACTTTGCGCGAACCCATGCAATTACTCCACCGCCTGATGTAAAACCGCTTTTTCTGGCTACGATCAACTACATGGAAAGGATGCAAAAGGGAGAAGTTCCGTGTGAAGCTCCATTGTTGAACCAACATTCTACAATAAGCGATTTTGAAAAATGGCTTAGCAATCCTGTTTTCACCTCACCCGGGGAAATAGAAGATTTGTACGCCCGCATCATAACTTATACTCCAACTGTACTGACCGCAGTTGTGTGGATTAAGACCATGGCACCTGTAGAAGTTCATGATGACGAATATGAACGTTTTTTAATAGTGGAAGGTAGTTGTACCATTACAGTTAATGAAAAGGTTTATAATCTGCGACCCGGAGATTATTTTGGTGTTCCGCTGCATGCAAATCATCATATACAAGTTACCTCTGCCCAACCGTGCAAAGCAATATTGCAACGTGTAGCTGCCTAATATTTTTTATTCCACATTCATTCATCTACCTTTTACATCTTTCAGGCGACAACGTTTCGCCGAAACATTTGTTGGTTGTAAAGCAATCTTTAACATTTTCTGCGGTGACTTGTATTCACCATGCTAATACAGCATTTGTTGTTTTTCTGACCATTATTTAATTGTTGCTATTTTCCTAATTATGCCTGCAACGAAAAGTTTAGTACAATAAGTGCGACTAACAACGTTGACCACACCCGTTGTGGTGGCACAATTAATTATGTTATCGTAAATTTGTAAGTGTGTGGAATTGTTTACAATAAAACTTAATTGATGAAAAATAGCGAAAAAATAGTTTTGGGTATGTTATCAGCCGCGGCGTTGGGGATCATTTTATACTTAACCAAAAAGAGAAAAACATTTAACAGGTTGACCCAGATAGCCGATGAAGGTTATGAAACTGCCGGAGACATTTTGTTTCCTATGAAACGAAAGAAGAATGGTCGAACCAGGTACACACTTAACAGGTGGGAAAATGGTTTATTTTATTGAAAAGAACTGTTGTTTCATTGCCTTTAAAATACTAACAGTTGCATTTGCTCTATTGCTAAATAATTTACACCCGCCAGGGTGTTTTTTTTGTTCTTTACCCGGAAAATACCGGCTCAATCAGGTCTCCATCTGCACTACCCCGTTAAACAACTGGTTTAAAACTGCCCACTTGTTGGAATTAAAAAATAATTGGTAAATTAGTAACGGTTCTTTTTTATTACCTAAAAAAATTTGCCATATGAACATGCTTCAAAAATTTGAAATTTGGGGAGATACTCATCACCCCAAATACATGGACATTGTAAGAATTGCCCTTGGAATTTTTCTTTGTTACAAGGGTGTGGATTTTCTTCGTCACATGGGTATAATGAATGATCTGATCGCAAAAAACCTCTCGTTCGGATCTTTTTTTGTGATGATGCTGGGACATTACATAGTTTTTGCCCACATCATCGGAGGCATCTTCCTTACCCTTGGTCTCTTAACCCGCTTTGCCTGCCTCATTCAAATTCCGATTTTATTGGGTGCAGTCATTTTTATAAACTTCACTGGCGATACCTTTCAGCCTTATGCAGAAATCGTTCTCTCGGTGGTTGTGCTGCTACTGCTGATCTATTTTTTAGTTGCTGGTAATGGCCCATGGTCATTCGACTTTACCGAAAGCGAGGAAAAGAAGCGCCGCCAATAATCTCCTGAATATTGAGCAATACCTGAGAATGTTACATCAGGGATATACAGTTAAAATGTGCGACGCAACGGCCGCTCAATAGCAGTTACACTGACCGGCTCCCAAAAAATACACGGGTACTCACCCTTACAAAAGAAATAGTAAATAGCCACGCGATGCAAGTGTGGCTATTTTTATGCAACCATCTACCAGAGACTTTCGTTTAATAGATTATCCGGATAAAAAAATGTACTGTTATTATTGAAATGATCAGATGGTGTGTTGATGTTCGGTTCGGTTGAAGAATGCTGTTCGGTGGTGGGATTTACTTTATCTGCATCAGTTGCAGGTTCTTTATTCCAGTCAGTATTTTCGTTGGCGTATATAAACGACATAGTATTTTGTTTAAGGTTAACAACCCGGAAGATAACAAAACTGTGCCAACAAAAGATGCTGCAAATTATTGCGCATAATTAGTTGGGCTGGCATGGTGATTTATGAACGAACCAGTATATTTCCAAGTATTAAGTTTTAATCCATTACACTTGCAGTGAATGTACCTACCTGTTTCGACCAAAAAAATCGTTATGCTATTGAGATATTTGAAAGTTTATAGAAGAAAAATAGTCTTGTTTATTATAATCATAGCATTGATCGTAGTTGCGTCTTACAGCAAAGGAAAAACTGCTATTGTTACCAGCACCCTGGCAGGAGTTGCGATGATCTATGCGGCTGTGTCGTTTATATACTGGATCATAAAAACCCCCACTAAAAAAGAGGGCGATGAGTAATCATCCGGTTGTTAGCTTTGTTTGCTAACCGGCTGCAATGCTTGTGATGGCGCGATTTTTTGCGTTGTTTGCTGGTACCATTAAAATTTATGTAAATCTATTTACGTGCGTTTTTTTACCCTGTATTCTAATAGTCATCAATACCATCACCTACCTGATTTTTCCCGCTTTATTTTGCAGGAGCAGTTAGACAATTTTTTGCAGGTGCAATTGCAGATTGCAAGAGAAATAGAACTGCCGATGTTGCGCCCCCTGAGCCAATATTCTGAGCAGCACATATTGGAGTATGCAAGAGTTGCCAACACGATTTTCCTTACCAATCTTGCCGAAAACAAAGGACGTGAGCACATCGAAAATTCATTAAAAACATGGGAGAATGATGAGTTGAAAATCATTGGCAAATTCGATTTTAATGCGGAAGATGTGACCCTGATCAACTATGTGCGCAGCACTTCTTTTCGCCGTCTTATACCACTTTTTACTACCGATCTGAACACTGCATTGGAACTGACCGATGAGATTGAAAGCTTTTTGACAGGTTCCATTACAGCCGGTGTTAATACCTATTTTAGAATATTGCGCGACCAGATCACTAAAAATGAGAAAGAGTTGCTTGATGCACAGCAACTGGCCAATCTTGGCAATTTTGAATGGGACCTGGTAACAAATAAAGTCAATAATTCACCTGAGATCTATCGCATATATGGTATTGATAACTATACCGGCCCCAATGAGTTTATGCAGTATATCCATCCCGGTGATATAGAGCGGGTAAAGAACAATATGGCGAAAGCCATGACCGACGGCAGCTACGAACACGAGTACCGTTTTGTAAAAGACGGTACTACAAAATATATATTCTCGAAGGGAGTGGTGATTTATGCCGATGGCAAACCGGTAAGGGTCAGGGGAACCGTTCAGAATATAAGTGACCGGAAAAAAATAGAGCAGGAGTTATTGGAGAAAACTGTTGCGCTCGAACGATCTAACGAAAGCCTGCAACAATTTGCGCAAGTGGCAAGTCACGATCTGAAAGAGCCGTTACGAAAAATTTCGCTCTTAACCGACCAGGTGCTGCGGCGCGAAAAAAACTTATCTGATAGTTCGGAGGCTACCCTGCAAAAAGCGCATCAGTCATCGTTGCGCATGTTGCAGATGATAGATGATATAATGAATTATTCAACCATTACTCATTGGGAGGAGCCAACCGAAACCGCCCTTGGCGAAGTGATTAATGAGGCAACCGACTTTTTAGAGCAAACGATCACTGAAAAAAATGCAAAGATCAGTCATACCGATCTACCGCGTGCAACGGTCATTCGTTCGCAAATACGCCAGCTTTTGCAAAATCTAATTGCAAATGCGCTGAAGTTTTCCCGCCCGGGTATCGATCCACACATCACCATCTCTGCGGCGCAGCTTCCGGCTTCTGCTGTTCAAATCGACGATCATCCGCCTGCAGGCAAATATTTAAAGGTGTCTGTGACTGACAATGGCATTGGCTTCGATCAAAAATTTGCCAGGCAAATATTCAATTTATTCAGTCGCCTCAATAGCAAATCCGCTTTTGAAGGCAGCGGACTGGGGCTAGCCATTGCCAAGAGAATCATCGAGCATCACAAAGGCACAATTGAAGCAACATCAACTCCGGGTGTAGGTACAACCATCTCGTTTATCATTCCGCAATAGCAGCCCACCAGCGCACGAACTACTGCGCTTTCTGCTTTAAATTGTTTGGGAGGTATAGACAATACTGCACGTGCATATCTCCGATATTGTTAAGGAACTGAAGTGATTTTTTGAGCCGGGCTTTTGGTTACATCTTGTAGCCTTTGTTGCGTCGCACTCTTGTACTTTTAGTGTTCTGCTCGTCTTTTCCCATGCGATGTAAAGATCTGGTTATATGGCTCCGGAACCACAAGGTGTAACCAATTAGCGCCGGCAAAACCCGCTAAACACCTCTGCCACCCCTTATCACTTGCAGTATGATGGCTATTATAGCGATCACCAGTAGTACGTGAATGATACCACCCACATGAAACGCGAAAAAACCGAGTAGCCAGCCAATAATTAAAATGACCGCAAGGATATACAATAGATTTCCCATGATATAAAGTTTATAAGGTTTAAAAATGACATTTTATTCTAATCAAATAATTATACCATCCCAACCAGTTACCTCTTGTGCAGGTGTCATTCAGCCGCTGGCGACCAACGCTTAATCAGCTATATTTGCCGGCTATAAACCTATTGTATGACATCGGTGCTTCAGCATAACTTACAGGAGACAGCCAGTTTTATTCTTCAGCATTGTTCTACACGTCCACAGGTTGGCATAGTATTGGGCAGCGGGCTTGGCAACTTTACTGCTGAGATGAAAATAGAGAAAGAGATAGCATATGCTGATATCCCGCACTTTCCGGTAAGCACCGTTGAAGGACATTCGGGCAAGCTGATCTTTGGTGAGCTAAATGGAAAAGCGGTGGTAGCAATGGCCGGCAGGTTTCACTATTATGAAGGCTATACTCCACAGCAGGTTGTTTATCCCATTCGTGTTATGAGCAGCCTCGGCGTGCAGACGGTACTTATCTCTAATGCTGCGGGTGGCATCAATGCATCATTTGCCGTCGGCGATCTGATGATCATTTCCGATCACATCAGTTTTTTTGCCATCAATCCATTACTGGGCAAAAACGAAGATGATCTTGGTCCGCGCTTTCCAGACATGAGCGAACCTTATTCGTTGCAATTGATCGCCAAAGCTAAAACCATTGCGGAGAAGCTGCAGATACCCGTTTATACCGGTGTGTACACGGGTGTTACCGGGCCTACTTTCGAGACCCGGGCCGAATACAAACTCATAAGAGTATTAGGTGGTGATGCGGTTGGCATGAGTACTGTGCAGGAAGTAATTGCCGCTGTGCATTGCGGTATGAAGGTGTTTGCCATGAGTGTCATTACCGATATAGGCATCCGGGAAGAAGATAATACGATTACCCACGAAGAGGTATTGCAGGCTGCCAAAGATGCCGAACCCAAACTCACTACAATTTTCAATCACCTTATAGGTGAGTTGTAAACTATAGATCAACGAAATAGCTGCGTTTCGTTTTGTCTTTTATGTTTTCGTTTTATACCGTTCCCGTTTACCTTGTGCGTTATACCCGTTAGAATTAGATGAGTAAATACCAGGTTTTATGTTTCCTTTTTTTTATGCTGCTGCTGGTGGTGTTTGGGGCAGACATAGTGCAGGCGCAAGAACCCGTTTTGCAGCGACCCGGTTCGGGCACACAGCCATCCGTGCGTTACGATTCGCAGGGTAGGGTCATTCCCAACTCGCCCAACCAGGCAGGGCAGGATTCACTTAAACACCGGGATAACACGGATGATTCCATCACGATCTATTACCGTTTTTTTGATTCTACCCGCATTCGTAATCTCGACACGACGATCAATGATTTTACTACCCGGTTTCCCTTGCCGGCGCAATATGTTACGTTGGGCAATATGGGTACGGCAGCCCATTCGTTGCTGTTCAGTCCACTTATGAAACCCGGCTTCGATCCCGGATTTCACTCCTTCGATATTTATAAATACCGTATTGAGGATACTAAGTTTTACCAAACGACCAGACCCTACACCGAGATGGGGTATATGCTTGGCAGCAAGGCTGAGCAAATGATCAACATCATTCATACGCAAAATATTTCGCCCAGTTTCAACATGGCTTTGCAGTATCGGCTGATCAATTCTCCCGGCAATTTTCAGAACCAAAATACGTCGCACAACAGTTACCGCGTCAATGGCAATTACCAAAGCCGCAACAAGCGCTACACCGTGTATGGGGTCATCCTCGCTAACAAAATACTTTCGTCAGAAAATGGTGGTATTCAAAACGACACTGTGCTCAACAAAGGCGCACCTTACACCAATCGCTTTATTATCCCAACCCGGCTTTCCGGCAATTCAACGGCAACCCGTAACCCCTTTAACACCCGGGTAACAACCGGTAATGTGTACAGTGAAAGTATCTACCTGCTGCGCCAGCAATACGACTTTGGCGCAAAGTGATTCCATAATTGTAAACGACAGCACGGTTACGCGGTTGTTTTATCCGCGGTTTCGCCTGCAACACACTTTTACACTCACCAACCAAAAATTCGAGTTCCGCGATTTTTTCCTCGGCTCAAATAAGGTAGCTGATTATACAAAATACTTTGAGCCTGGCTTGTTAAACATGGGCGACACTGCACTGTACCGGGATGCCTGGCGCAGGATAGAAAATGAATTCAGCATTATTTCATTTCCTGAAAAAAATAACCTCAACCAATTTATAAAAGCCGGCGCGGCCTTCGAGGCACTGAGCGGCAATTTCAACCTTGCTGACACTTTTATACAACACCGGACCGAGCACAATATTTATGTTTTGGGCGAATACCGGAATCGCACCCGCAATCAAAAATGGGATTTAGAAGGCGTGGGCAGATTATACCTTAACGGGTTGAACAGCGGCGACTATGCTTTTCAGGTAAATCTGAAGAGAATGATCAGTAAAAAACTGGGGTTTCTCGAGCTGGGTTTTCAAAATGTCAACCGGAGTCCATCGGCTATTTTCCAGGGCTTAACTTCCTTTCCGGTCGTGCCGCCTTCTTCGCTCAACAAAGAAAATATTACCCGCATCAGTGCTTCCATTACCAACGATGCTAAAAATATAGCCCTTGCAGGCGATTACTACCTGGTTAGCAACTATACCTATTTCGATGGATTTACGGCAGCCAAACAAGAAGGTACGCTGTTCAATGTATTGCATCTTACGGGTAAAACCCATGTGCGATTGTCGCGGGTGCTAAACCTTTTTGCCGAGGTACACCTGCAGCAAACAGCGGGAAATCCACCGCTGCACCTGCCCTTGTTTTACACCAGCAACCGCCTTTCTTTCGACGGGGTGTATTATAAAAATATGCTCTATTCAATAGGGGTGGAAGTACGGTACAATACGCCCTACAAGGCAAATAATTATTCGCCTTTTATCGGTCAGTTTTTTTACCAGGATCATTTTTCTATCAGCAACAGACCCGAGGTTAATGGTTTTTTCGACTTCCGTATCAAGACATTTAAAGCATTTGTCAGGCTCGAAAATCTCAATTCTTTTGCACGCAATACCGGCAGCTTTGGCTTTAACAAAAACAATTTGTCGGCACAATATTATCCGCAGCCGGGGCTTTGGTTCCGTTTAGGCATTTGGTGGACATTCATCAATTAATGAAGATCTGGTTGCCAGGCATTGACTTCTGCATTGGGCTTTGTTGCGCGCCTGCCTGTCCGGTAGGAAGACTCCGTTCAACGGTATATTTTCGTTGTATGTTTTATTGAGGGCGTTTTCAAAAAGTAATTTACTTACCCGCATTTTTGGGAAGGTAGAACTAAGCAAACCTGTAAAGTTGATGCGCCGGCTTTGCAGGTCATCTTCAAGTAATAGGGGTTACTCGACCGGTATTTTATTTCGCTTCTGTGCTCCACAAAGCGTTGCGGCTGAACGGAGCGTCGCAACAATGCCGCAACAATTTGCTTCGCCGGCTTACCAAAAAAAGGAGAATGTTGGTAAATCTTTCTCAAAAAACAACGGCAGCAAATAAATGGATAAAGTAAATCGTTATTTTCATCATCTAAAATTAATTCCATGAAGAAAATGCATTTTTTATTAGCGGCTGCAATGCTGTTTTTGTCGGTCAGCTTGCAGGCGCAAGACCTAAAAAGTGATACTGTAAAAGTGGATGGTGTTTGCAAAATGTGCAAAGCAAAAATTGAGAAAGCTGCAATGGCTGCGGGTGCAACCTCTGCCGTTTGGGACACAGAAACTAAAATACTGGCAGTTTCGTTTCCGGCTACGGAGTCGTCTATGAGCAAAATTGAAAGATCTGTAGCTGATGCGGGCTACGATACACAAAATGAAAAAGCTACTCCGCATGCTTATGGCAAACTCGACAAATGCTGCCGTTACCCGCGCAAAACCGTGCAAAATCAATAGGTAAAACACGAAAAATTGTACATGAAAAAATTATTGTTGGTAGTTGTATTGGTGTGGATTGCCGCGTTTGTGGAGGCTCAGCCGCCTGTTGGCAGTTTGGCGCCGGAGATCTCACTGCCGGATGCGCAGGGAAATATTGTAAAGTTATCGTCGCTGAAGGGTAAAGTGGTACTGCTTGATTTTTGGGCATCGTGGTGTGGACCGTGCCGGCAAACGAACAAGCACACGCAGGCACTCTATAAAAAGTATAGCGGTAAAGAATTTGAAGTTTTGGGCGTGTCGATAGACGGTGATTCGAAAGCCTGGAATAAAGCTGTGCAGCAGGATAAGATCGACTGGCTGCAGGTAATAGATACCCACGCAGAAATGGGTAACCAGCTTACCAAAACCTGGAACCTGCAATACATTCCCTCTACCTTTTTGATTGGGAAAGATGGTAAGATCTTAGCCGCAGGTTTAGAAACTGAAGATGTTGAAAAATGGCTAAAGCAATTGCTTTAGCCATTTTGATTTAAGCTTTGCTGATCGTGTTTTACCACGCCAGCATTTTACTTCCTTTCACTACCTTTTTAAACAGCAAAACGCTGAAGTAGAAACTGATGAAAGTAAACAAAACGAGGCTTACTAATAGAATGATGGATAAAACAAGCATGTAAAGAAATTATTGTTTTAAAAAATTTTAAAGGCAATAATATAACAACGCCTGTTTGTTTCCTTTTAGTATTGAACCTGCTATTTATTTTTTCATTTTTTTTTCAAGTACAGAAATTGGGTACCTGTTTCTTAGATATTAGGCCGAAAAGTAGTGGTTATGCGAAGGTTTTCGCAGCGCCTATCACAATGTGTCGGAACCATTCTGAACATTGGCTGATTAAATGAGTTGCCCGAACCAGAACAGGAGAAGGTAAGTGCCTGATACAAACACAAATGCCGGTCACCAAAGAATCATACTTATTGGCGACCGGCATTTTGTATTTATGAAATAAAATTATCAGAATCGCGGTAGGCTTTTACCAGGGCAAGTTCGCCTTCTTTGCCGGGTTTTGAAATGCCATGCTCCATACCTAACACGCCTTTGTATCCTTTATTGTAAATGTGTTTGAAGATGTTTTTGTAGTTCATCTCGCCGGTAGTAGGTTCGTTGCGCCCGGGGTTATCGCCGATCTGTATATAGCCGATCTCATTCCAGGCTCTATCCAGGTTGTTCATAATATCACCTTCGTTGCGCTGCATGTGATACATATCGAACAAAAACTTGCAAGCCGGGCTATTGACCGCCTGACAAATCATAAAGGTCTGGTCTGAATGTCGCAGAAAAAGATCAGGATTATCGCTCAATGCTTCCAAAACCATCACGAGATTGTGTGGTGCGAGGATATCAGATGCCTGCCGCAGTGCATTAATGACATTGGAAGTTTGAAATTCATGCGAGATACTGGTGTCGTAGTTACCGGGTACTACGGTCATCCATTTGGCATTGCACCGTTTGGCTACCTCCACTGCTTCTTTGCAGTCCTTTAGCATAACATCTGTAAACTCTTTTTTGCCTGTGGTTAGCGATGTTTTCCAATGCCAGTTGTTGGACGTGACTACAAAAACACCCATGGTCATGCCCAGTTTGGCAAGGGTATCGCCGATCTTTTTTTGCTGCTCTACAGGGCGGCTCATCATGCCATTGTCTTCAATGGCGCGAAAACCAATGTCATGCGCAAACTTTATTTGATCTAAAAAATCTTTTCCGGCAAGATTGCTGAACATGCCGTCGTGAATTGCGTAGTTGAGGTGGAACGTTTCTTCTGCAAAAGGAGTGTTGCGGGCTTTGGATAGCGCAGGTGCAAATAGCGAACCCCCTGCCAGCAGCGATTGGTGCATAAATTTTCGGCGTTGCATCGTATTGTTTTTAGGAGCTTAAATTTACCTGCATTTTGTATATGAATAGTTTTTTTCGGCAGGTATCGTGCAGCTTATTTTTTGGTGGCTTGGTGTTTTTCGCACAGGCGCAGCAACGCTATGTTTTTACACAACCTAAAATGGGCTCTCCTTTTACCATTATTCTCTATACAAGCGACTCTCTTACAGCAGCCTCACTTGCGGAGCAGGCGTTTAGTTTGGTAGATGATTATGTGCAGATATACAGCGACTACATTGACTCAAGCGAGTTGAACAGGCTTTGTGCAAGGGCGGGTGCAGGTGCGCAACCCGTGCAGGTGTCTGCGCCTATGTACGATATATTGCTGCGCTCAAAAAAAGCTTTTGAGCTAAGCAGGGGCAAGTTTGATATAACGATGGGGCCGGTAACCCGGCTGTGGCGCCAGGCCAGAAAGCAACTCCGGTTTCCACAACCTGCAGAGGTAATTGCGCGACTTGCACTCACCGGTTTCAACAAAATAGTATTTGATACGGTGCAACGTACAGTCAGGCTGACACAAGCCGGCATGCAACTGGACCTGGGTGGAATTGCCCAGGGCTATATAGCCCAAAAAGTGGCTGATTTTTTACGGCAAAAGAAAATAGAAAATGCGTTGATAGATGTTAGCGGCGACATAGTAGCTATTGGTTCTCCACCTGCAACACCGGGCTGGACCATAGGTGTGAACCTGCCTGAGTTCAGAAGAAATAATGCAATCTACCTTGCTCATTAGCAACAGTGCGGTCACTACCTCGGGTGATGTTTACCAGTTTATAGAACACGCGGGAAAGCGGTATTCGCACATTGTGGATCCTGCGACCGGCTATGGCATCACAGCACAAAGAAATGTAACCGTAATAGCTGCTGATGGCACCACTGCCGACTGGTTTACTAAAGCCTGCAGCCTGCTGCCCTTGCGGGTTGCCAAAAAAATCGCGCGTCAGATTGGCGCTGAATTTTTAGTGGCAGAGCGCAAAGGCGGGCGGTTGAAATTACATAGTACCAAAGGCTTTGCGCGGTACTGGAAACCAACTACACTGTAAGAAAAGCTGAACGTATAAAGTTGCTGGTAGTTGACCTACATTTGAAACTCTTCAAATTTTTTAAACGTGCTAATGTTAAAGACATTTTTACTGCTTACACTTCTCACCATAATGCAGATGGCCAGCGCACAGGTTGCTAAGCCAATCCCTGTAATATTCGATACCGATATGGGACCGGATTATGATGATGTAGGTGCCATCACACTTTTGCACGCCTTTGCCGATGCAGGTAAGGCAAACATTCTAGCCACTATGGCAAGTACCAAATATGAAGGCGTTGCCGCCGTACTCAATGTATTCAATACCTACTTCAACAGACCAGGTTTGCCCATTGGCGTTCCAACTGGTGATGCCGTAACCCAGAAAGACTGGCAACACTGGACCGACACACTCATCGCCCGTTTTCCACACCAGTTACAAAGCAATGCCGAAGCCGAGGATGCAGTTGAACTTTACAGAAAAATATTGGCACAGCAGCCCGACAATAGCGTTACAATTATTACCGTCGGATTTTTAACCAACATTGCTAACGTGTTGCAGACACCGGCTGATCAATATTCGTCCCTTACGGGCGCTGAGTTGCTGCACCGAAAAGTAAAGCAACTTGTTTGTATGGCGGGCAAGTTTCCGGCAGGCAAAGAATTCAATATTGAGAAGGATGCAGCCGCAGCAAAGTATGTTTTCGAACACTGGCAAAAACCCGTTGTCTTCAGTGGTTTCGAGATCGGAAAAAACATTAAAACCGGTGTGCCGCTGGCAGCCAACCCGTCGATACAAAACAGCCCGGTAAAAACAGTTTTTAGCATGTGCCTTCCCATGGCGAAAGAGGATAACGATGGTCGCATGAGTTGGGATGAAACCGCTGTGCTGGTAGCAATTGCCGGCGCAGAGCCATACTATCGCCTGCAACCTGGAACGATACATGTAAACGCCGATGGCAGCAATACCTGGACCAATGCTGCGTTCACAACATTACCACCTGGTCGAGGTGGCTGCTCCCATTGTCGTGCAAAAAGTGATAGATGATATGATGATGCACCAACCTGTAAAATAAAGAAGCGCTGAGAAGTTTTTGGTAGCAGGCAGAGAGGTAAGATGGAGCTTTTGTTGCGACGCTCCATTCATCAGCAAAACCCTGCCGGGGCTTTTATTACACTGTAACAAAAAATAGGTAAGTGTTCGTCGAAACATCATTGCATGTTTTTCCATCTGCCTGCCGTCTTTCTTCGGCTCATCTGTTAAGTTCGTTCTCCTGTACACGGCTGGGTGTATCCAACCCGCTAACAATGCTGTTGGCACTCGCTACTATTGATTTAATGATAGCAGTCATATTGTCCATGTCCAGTGTTTTTATTTCGTCGCTCAATTTGTGGTAGTTGGGTTCATCATCCATTTTAGAGGTAGAGATCGTGTGTGCAGGTACGCCGAGCCGGGCCAGCGTTGCATTGTCTGAGCGGTAAAACAATTGCTCTTTGGTGTACGGATCGGGATAAAAAGTAAAACGGCTGCCTTGCAAATTGTTTTGCAGAATTTTTCCAAAATCAGATTTTTCATAACCCGTTATATAGGCGGAATTCCGGCCCCATTTACTTTCTGTCCCAATCATTTCTATATTAAACATGGCTACCACCCTTGCCGGCTCCGTTTGCCGTGAAAAATATTGTGATCCATAGCCTCCAACTTCTTCTGCCGTAAAAGCTGCAAAAACCAATGAACGTTCGTTGTTTTTTTTCGCTTTATAGTATTTGGCTATTTCAATCACGGCAGTTATTCCTGAAGCATCATCATTGGCACCGTTATAGATAGAGTCTTCATCGTTTTGTTTTTCCTTGCCCAGGTGGTCATAATGCCCGGAAAATATCACGATTTCTTCCGGCTTGCTTTTGCCGGGTATGACACCTACTACATTGGCAGCTTTTTGCTCTATTACTTCTTGCTTTGCCTGTATATTGAATTGGTTGGCAGGCATAGTGCCTAATACAAAAACCACGCTTTTATCAGAAGTAAATAGATACTCACCCATTCGGTTCAGATAGCTGAAATACTTTTCAAACTTTGGATCAACGATCACCAGCAGGTTTTCTTTCAATTGCAGGTATTCCTTCACTGCTTTTGCAAAATTATCCGCGGGTGTAATGTGTATGGTTTGGTACCCTGACTGCTCCGTTATATTGATCGCTGGCAAACAACTTATTAGGGCAATGTATTTGGGATCGATGGAGATATTATCTAGGGTTGCAGCCTGGCTTATCAGTTTTGGATGCACCATCGAAAAAGACTGAAAATAACCATCGTTGCCGGGCAGTGTTGTAAGCCCGATCTTTTTAAACTCGCTGGCGATGAACGAAGCAGCTTTTTGGTTGCCGGAGGTAAAGACCTTGCGGCCTTCCATGTCATTGGCAGACAAGACCGTTTCAATTCGGGTTACGTCTTTGCGGGTGATGATCTTGTCAATAGACTGAGAACGCAAACTGGGTGCAATGCCCACGCAAAACATAAAAAGAACCAGGTATCTCATAGTAACTGTTTGCCTGCAAAATACTTTGTTTACTGCTTATCGTAGCACACCATTTAGAAAATGTGAGTTGTAAGGCGTCATTGATTCCTGCGTTGTCAAAGCAGCATTTACAGCACGTTGATGTTATTGTTCCCACAGGTTATTGTTCCCACAGGAGAAATTGTAAGAATATTCATGGCATTTCCAGGATGCTATATAACTATTGAAATTTGTATGTACCGTAACTTCAAAATCAAATCTCATCTGAATAAGTTGCTTTTATACGGTTCTTAGTTTACTATACATGAAATCAACTCAGAGAAAAGTTTTTAACCTTTTTAAAGAGCATTCACCAAAGAGGAGGCAATTTACAAACTCATCATCTCTTTAAACTTAACGGTTTGCCGGCGGCTGACTTCTATCTTTTCACCACCTTTTAGTTCCAGTAATAAACCGCCATTGAAATAAGGTTCAATTTTTTCTATCCACCGCATATTTATAATGTGCTTGCGATTGGCACGGAAAAATATTTTATCATCCAGTCTCTCTTCCAATGAGTTCAATGATTTCAGGATCAATGGTTTGTTGGTACCGAAAAACACTTTGGCATAATTGCCCACACTTTCAAACAGGCGTATTTCGTTGAGTTTTACAAACCAGCAGCGGTCGCCGTCTTTTACAAAAACCTGGTCATCATCGTTCAGCAATCCATTTCTGGTAAGGTTGTTTGAACCGGGGCTGGAAGAAGCTGCTTCTTTACCATGCTCTTGCTGCAGTTTGTGTATGGCATCTGACAACCTCCGTGGCTCTATGGGTTTTAGCAGGTAATCGAGTGCATTTACTTCAAAGGCTTTCAGGGCAAACTCGTCGTAGGCGGTGGTGAAAATGACTTTGGGAGTGTTGTCTAATTCTTCCAACAGATCGAAGCCGGTTTTACCGGGCATTTGAATATCTAAAAAGATAAGATCAGGATCGTGTTTTTCTATTTTCTCCACGCCTTCCTGCACATTGGCAGCTTCATCTATTACCTCAATTTCACTGAAGTCGTGCAGTAGTTTGCGCAGTTCGTTGCGGGCAAGTCTTTCATCGTCTATGATGATGGTGCGTATAGACATAAGGTAACCTGTTTTTTGGCTTTAGTAGTATGTGTGAATAGCTGAATAGAAGACTTACAGTACACGGGTGCGACGCAACAAAAGCCTTATACCTGCACTTCTGCCCTGGTCAATAAAAAAATTCCATTAAGGTAATAGCACCGGCATTTTTATGATGGCTTCTACGGTGTCTTCGCCCAGGTTTCTGATCTCAAAATGCGCTTTGTCGCCATAGAGTAGCATGAGCCTGCTTTGGGTGCTGTAAAGCCCAAAGCCGTCGGGATTGAAATCGCCGTTGATGTGCCCGGTATTCTTTACTATCAGCTCGTGATAATCGTTTTTGAAATCTGAAATGATGGTGATATTGCCGCCTTCCAGTTTTTTGCTGATACCATGCTTGATGGCATTTTCCACCAGTGTCTGCAGCATCATTGGTGGCACCGGCTGGGCAAGGGTATCATCATCAATATTATATTGTATGTGCAGCCTGTCTTCGAAGCGAATGTGCTCGAGCGCCAGGTAATCTTTTACAATGTTTAGTTCTTTGGCGAGGGGTGTTGTCTCGGCTTTTTCTGCCTGCATGCTACTGCGCAACAGGTTGCTAAGTTCGGTTATGGCCTGCCGGGCACGCACCGGGTTTTCATCGACCAGGGCGCGGATGCTGTTGAGCGCATTGAATATAAAATGCGGATTGATGTGTGCCTTGATGGTCTTTAGTTCCAGTTCCTTTACTACACTTTGCAACTTTATTTTGTCGAGCTGTTGCTGCTGGCTCTTCACCACATAATGATAGGTGAAATAGATCAGGTTCCAGATTATTAAAAAGAGAAAGCAGATGAACGACGCGCGCAGTGTGCGGTTAAGTAAACCATATTGCCGGAAACTATCGGGAGTGATGTTGAGTTGTTCCTCCACATAAATACTTACAAAAGCGAACAGAAAGGAAGCGGCTACTGTTGTAAGAAACATGTAGGTGATCTGGTTATCGATACGCAGGTTAAGAATGCCCATGCGCCGTATAAAGGTGCGCATGAGGTGGGTGATCATAATTCCAAAAGCAGCGTCAAGAAAAAGGATCTTAAAGAAATCGGGTGTTACCTTGGTGCGGATGGTGAAGTAAAAAAATGTGTAAACGATGATGTAGGTGCTCCATCCACCGATTTGACAAAGCCAGTATTTGGAAAGGGTTGTACGCATATGCTGTAAAAATAGAAAGTTTTCAGCAGGCAAAAACGCCGAAGTGTGATTAGTGGTGAAAGGAAGTGGTGACCGGTAAAAGTTAATGTTTTTATAATTAAAGAAGCGAATTTTTAGCGCAGACAACGGCACACTTAGTAAATCTTTACGTCTGCGGAAAGGACATACATAGCATAATACCTTAATTTTACAAAAAAGTACAGGATGGAAATTACGCCCGGAAACCTTTTACAAGCCATTGACAGCCCGGCTGATCTTAAAAAACTGAGCAGGGAGCAATTGCACAAGGTTTGCGACGAACTCAGGCAATATATAATAGATATAGTGAGCGTACACGGCGGACATTTTGCCGCAAGCCTGGGCGTAGTCGAGCTCACTGTTGCACTTCACTACATATACAATACGCCGTATGATCAATTGGTTTGGGATGTAGGTCACCAGGCTTATGGACATAAAATATTAACCGGACGGCGAGATAATTTTTATACCAACCGCAAATATCATGGTCTAAGTGGTTTTCCCAAGCGCTCCGAAAGCGAGTACGATACTTTTGGCGTTGGACATTCTTCCACTTCTATCTCCGCTGCATTGGGCATGGCGATGGCCGCAAAATACAAAGGCGAGACCGATCGCAAATCTGTAGCTGTGATCGGCGATGGCGCCATGACTGCCGGTATGGCTTTCGAAGCTATGAACCACGCCGGCGTTGCCGATAGCGACCTGCTTATTATCCTTAACGATAATTGTATGAGCATAGACCCCAATGTAGGGGCGCTCAAAGAATACCTTACTGACATCACTCTCTCGCCCACCTATAACAAGTTTAAAGACGACGTTTGGAAAGCGCTGGGAAAATTGCCGGTAGGCAAAGGTTTCACGCGCAGCATGGCACACAAAGTAGCAGAAAGTCTTAAAGGTATGGTGAGCAGTAGCGCCAACTTATTTGAGGCGCTCAAGCTGCGGTACTTCGGTCCGATCGACGGGCACAATATTACAAACTGGTTGATACATTAAAAGACCTGCGCGAAATACCCGGTCCCAAAATTTTGCACATTGTTACGGTAAAAGGCAAAGGTTATTCTCTTGCCGAAAAGGACCAAACAAAGTGGCATGCGCCAGGGCTTTTCGATAAGATAACCGGTGAGATTGTAAAGAAAAAATTCGACCTGCCCCAACCGCCAAAGTACCAGGATGTATTTGGTCATAGCATCATAGAGCTTGCTGAGCAAAACGAAAAGATAATGGGAGTAACGCCAGCTATGCCCAGTGGCTCATCGCTTAAGTTCATGATGGAAAAAATGCCGCATCGTTCGTTTGATGTGGGCATTTGCGAGCAGCATGCCGTAACTCTCAGTGCCGGTTTGGCCACGCAGGGGCTGCGTGTTTACTGCAATATTTATTCATCATTTATGCAGCGCGCCTACGACCAGGTAGTGCACGATGTGGCTATACAAAAGCTACCTGTTGTGTTTTGTCTTGACCGCGCAGGTTTGGTTGGCGAAGATGGTCCAACCCACCATGGAGCTTACGACATACCTTATTTCAGGTGCATACCCTACATGGTCATCAGTGCACCCATGAATGAGTCAGAACTCCGCAACCTAATGTACACTGCACAATTGCAGAGTACCAAAAGTCCATTTGTTATTCGTTATCCCCGTGGCGAGGGTGTGCTTACCAACTGGCAAACACCCTTCGAAGAAATAAAGATCGGCACGGCACGCAGGCTGAAGGATGGTGAGGATGTTGCCATACTTACCTTCGGGCATCCCGGCAATTTTGCAACGGCTGCCATCAGAGAGTTGCGCACCCAGGGTCTCAACCCGGCGCACTACGACATGCGTTTTGTAAAGCCACTCGACGAGGCAATGCTGCACGAAGTATTTGGCAAGTTCAACAAGGTTATAACCGTAGAAGATGGTACCGTTGTTGGTGGTTTTGGCAGCGCTATATTGGAGTTTATGGCAACATTTAATTACAATGCCGAAGTAAAGATGCTTGGAATACCCGACAGGTTAGTTGAGCATGGTACGCTGAAAGAATTACACCTTGAATGTGGCTACGATGCACAGGGTATTGCTGAGGCAGTACGCGCCCTTCTTGCCGACAAAGTAAAAGTCACTATGCTTATCGCCGGATAATTGATAAAGCCTCACCTTATACAAGCTGCCCATAGAAATAGGGCGGCTTTTTTCTTGCGTTAGGGTCTCCTGAGTACAGGCATTTTTTTGGGTCGCCAGCGGAAAATCTGTGAGGCGACATTGTTGCGACGCTCCATTCACCGGCAAATCTTCATTGGGCATTTTTCAGGTAGAGTGAATTTACCCGTCAGCCCATACTTATGTCTGTTTTAAATATCAGGTAGTTTTTGAAGAAACTAAAGTGCTAATTAAGTATAGGGTCAAACTTTGGCAGACCCTCAAATCCATCTTCATTCTCATCGCGTTGATCATTCCATTCTACAATGAAGTTGTTTCTGCCTTCACCTACTATCAGGCTCATAAAGTGCAGTTGAACCAATTCTAACATTGAGAGGAAAAGAAAAATAGCGTGGATCCTATCTGCACACACTTCGAATATTTTTTCGAAAGGAAGAATTTTGCGTTTGTTCGCTAAGCGGTAAATGTAATCGCGGCTTTCTTCCATTGTGTAGTTGTAGCGCACAACAGTATGCACCGGTTTGTTTTGGCGATCATATACTTTCTGCATCACTTTTTCAAACGATTTCATCAGTTTGAACAGTGTAATATTTTGTATCTCGGTTCCCTCGCCGTGCAACTCACCAATGGCATTTAATTCCTGTATGATATTGCCTCTTTTCAGCAACATCAGGCGGGTGGTTTCCATTTCGGCCATCTCTGCCGCGGCTTGTTTAAAGCGCTTGTATTCTAAAATTTTATCAATCAATTCCTGTCGTGGATCAATTTCATTTCCCTGCTCATCTATTTCTTTGCGGGGCAGCAGCAATTTAGCCTTAATTCGCATCAGGGTTGAGATAAACAATATGAACTCACTGCTGAGTTCAATGTTTAAAGACTTCTGACCATGTATATACTCCAGGAAATCTTTTGTGATCTTATTGATGGGAATATTGTAAATGTCCAATTCGTCGCGCTCTATAAAAAACAATAAAAGATCAAATGGACCTTCAAATTGTGGAAGCTTTATCTGGTATGTTTCAGTAGTTGCCATTGGTTATTTACTTACTTTATTGCCGCCGCAGCAGCATCTGCAAAACTAAAGTATTCACATTGCCGGGTGGGCAAACCAATTTTTCAGTTATAGACAACTATTACACACCTTCATGGGGCAGACAGAAATAAGTATAGGAAAAATTGAAATAATGTAGTATACAATAAGTCGCCACCACGCATTGCAAACTTTGTAAACAAACGGTTTTTTAAATTGCTTTCAAATTATTTTGCAGCGTATGAAAAAGCTTTGGATTGGATGTTCTGGTTTCCACTACAAGACATGGAAAGGTGAATTTTACCCCCAGGATTTGCCCCAGTCAAAATGGTTCGAGTATTATGCCAGCCGCTTCAATACACTGGAGCTAAATGTTACTTTTTACCGTTTTCCACGGTTGCCTTTTCTCCGTTCATGGTACCGTAAAAGTCCCGCAAATTTTAGGTTTTCAGTAAAAGCTCCGCGGTTGATTACCCACTATAAAAAGTTCATTGAATCGCAACAATACCTCGCAGATTTCTATGGTACAGTAAAAGAAGGTTTGGGAGACAAAGTTGGTTGTGTACTTTTTCAACTGCCGCCACAATTGAAATACAATCCGGAAAAATTGAGGCAGATTTTAGATTGTTTAGATCCGTTTTTTAAAAATGTTCTCGAGTTTCGTGACCAAAGTTGGTGGAACACAGAAGTATATGCTGAACTCGCAAAAAGCAACGTGACCTTTTGTGGTATCAGTCATCCACAGCTACCTGATCAGGTTGTGCAAAACACACCTGTTGTTTATTACCGGTTTCATGGAGTTCCGGTTTTATACCGGTCAGCGTACTCAAATGAATTTTTGCATGCTGTGGCAGATCAACTGAATGATAATCCAGCGATCAACGAAGTATTTCTTTATTTTAACAACGATATTGAGATAGCAGCAGTTAAGAATGCCGTGGAGATAGAGAATTATATTAAAATGCGAAGCTGAGTGCCAAAGTGAAAAGCTAACCAGGCAATTTTAATGTGGGTTAAAGGCGCTTTTTTCTGCGGGGAGATGATGTATCATTAGAGTATTTTTTATCAGGACAGCCTGCATACTTTGCAACTCCCTTTACCTCCGGACATTTGTCATCATCATCGTTTATACCATCGCCATCTGTATCACGTGTCAAACAACCGCCATATCGCGCTACGCCGGGTTGTTCAGGACACAGATCTTCCTCGTCATTTATCTTATCGCCGTCTTTGTCGGGAGGCTTGCAGCCATGATATTTAGCTAACCCTGGTATTGTCGGACAGTCATCCTGGTCGTCGGTTATACCGTCGTTGTCTGAGTCTGGAATTGGGCAACCATCATATTCGATCACCCCTTTTTCATCAGGGCATTTATCAAGAGAATCGACAATGCCGTCGCCATCGCGGTCGGCGGAGTCAAACAACGTTACGGGAATACGAACATTTAGGTGTGTTGGAAAAGCGGCAGAAGCAGGAACAAGTACATCAGATTTGAAAGTGGGCATCTTTTCAATAACTGTACCATTGGTGTGGCTAAACTGACAAATGCCTGCACTACCGGGAAATAAACAGACTAAAAAAAATGCTGCCTTCACATTCATACGAATAGAAAAGGCAGCATTTTGTAAAAGAAAGAAAAAAGACATCAAAGTTAATATGAAGATCAATCAGTCTGCGTCTCAGCCGAAGAATGGGCATCTGCCAACACTTCCACTTTTACTTTCACTAAACCATCGAAGTTGCCCAAAAGTTTAGCAGCAGCCTGCGTCAAATCTATTATTCGTCCCAGTTTCGCCATCCGGGGATGCATTCTGTCATTGATACGAACGATAACAGTTTTCATATTGGTCAGGTTAGTAACCTTTACCCAACTGTTGATTTTAAAGTTATTACTTGCAGCGGTCAAATTTGTATGTTTAAAAATTTCGCCGGTTGCAGTTCTTAGTCCCTGGAAACGCCTGGCATAAATGCTAGCCGTACCTTTAAGTTGTTTTCCTTGGTCTTTTGCGCCTTCCTGAGCGATGCTAAATAGAGGAAGAAGCAAGAATAAAAAGATCAGTTTTTTCAAAACTTGGCAGATTTAGTAGTTTAAAAATATAATTACCTCTGACACCAATGAGCCACGAAAATAGTAAGAAGTTTCTTTTCTACACTTGTTTTTGGGTATTTAGTTGTACACATCCGGCATGTTCACAGGGTCTTAACACCCTGAAGACCCCAGAAATCCCTCCTATGATCTCTCATTTGGAACAATACCGGCTGAGTATTTCCCATGCAGAGTATAAACGGATGGTTAGCTTAAAAAATTATCTGACGCCTTTTTTTAGCGATATAAAATATGCGTCTTCACAGAATTTTACACATCAAATTTTATATGTGCATCCTGTTGTTTTGGTGCGGCGGCAAGTTGCAGATTCTTTGCTGAAAGTGCAGCAAGACCTTGCTGCTCAGGGGTTAAGCCTGAAATTTTTTGATGCTTATCGACCCTGGTCTGTGACCAAAAAAATGTGGGACGTAGTACCGGATGAACGATATGCCGCTAATCCGTCGCACGGCAGCGGACATAACCGGGGTATTGCTGTAGATGTAACTCTCGCTAATATAAGTACCGGAGAAGAACTTTTGATGCCAACTGAATTTGACAATTTTACTGAAAAAGCTCATCATGATTATATGCCTTTAAGCAAACAGGTAATTGACAATAGAAATTTGTTAAAGTATGTAATGCAGCAACATGGTTTTGTGGCTTTACCGACCGAATGGTGGCATTATTCACTTAAGAGTACAACCGGAAACTTTGAAATACTGAACCTGGACTTTGCAGATTTGAAACATTTCGCTGGCAAAGCGAGTGATAAATAATCCACTTTCCACTTCGTTTGGCAAATGCGTGCGCAGGGTTAATTTGCTGATCACTAATTGTTTTATTCGCTTAAATCTACTAACTATGGGTCCGTATGAATTGATCGCTGTTCGGGAAATGACCCATTGGAAAAAAGCAATGGCTGGCACCCCCTCGTGGGTCGACCGCCTGGCAAAACGCCTGCAGGTGAAAATGAATTCTTACATTCCTGAGAAGATACACAAGGCGATCACCACTGCGATAAAACAGATGTTACGGCTGGTTTTGTTTGGGTCTAAGATTACTGCCGGAGACATTAGAAAGGAGGGGGGGCTGGAATTGCGCGAGGCAATTGTGCAGGAGAAAATAAGATTTTACAGAAACACTGCCGCTGCCGAGGGAGGTATAACTGGTGCAGGTGGTATACTGCTGGGATTAGCAGACTTTCCTTTGCTGCTGGGCATAAAGATGAAATTGCTCTACGAAATAGCGGCGGCATATGGTTTCGACACCAACGATTATCGCGAACGTATTTACCTTCTTTTGATCTTTCAACTCGCGTTCTCTAGCCAGGAGCAAAGAAATACGGTTTTTAAAAAGATTGAAGATTGGGACCACTACAGTAGTAGCCTGCCCGATGATATTCATCAATTTGACTGGCGTACTTTTCAACAGGAGTACCGGGACTATATAGACCTGGCTAAGATGGCACAACTCATTCCGGTAATAGGCGCGCCGGTTGGTGCGGTTGTAAACTACCGGCTTATTAAGAAATTAGGTAAAACAGCGATGAATGCCTATCGCCTGCGCTGGCAACATGCCAACAAACTTTACTGATCATTTTTTGCAGTCTCGTTTTACCTACCCCTCTATCTTTGTTATGCGCTTGCCGGTATGTAATTGCAAAAGGTGTAAAAAGCTGCTACAGATTTTACAGTACAAGGGTGCGACGCAACAGTCGCCTCACCTAAATTCCCCGGCTGGTGCCACAAAAAAAATTTTCTCAAAACAAAGACTTGTAATTGATAACCCATGGCAAAGCAAAACGACGGAGCGGTTGAGGCATTGGTGGACGAATGGAGACAACACCTGGAAAAAATAAAAGAAGGGGGAGGTAAAAAGGCGTTTGCCAAACAGGCTGCAAAAAACAAGTTGACAGCGCGGCAACGAATTGACTATTTGATAGACGCGGAAAAGCCTTTTGTTGAAATAGGTGCCTTTGCTGGTTTTGATATGTATGCTGAGGAAGGGGGATGTGCTGCAGGAGGGACTGTGGCAGGTTTGGGTTACATAAGCGGCAGACAATGTGTGATACTGGCAAACGATCAGACTGTAAAAGCGGGAGCCTGGTTCCCGATTACGGGGAAGAAAAATTTGCGTATGCAGGAGATAGCCATGGAAAATAATTTACCGGTCATCTACCTGGTTGACAGTGCCGGGGTTTACCTGCCTTTGCAGGATGAGATATTTCCCGATAAAGAACATTTTGGACGGATATTTAGAAACAATGCCCGCATGAGTGCCATGGGTATTACGCAGATTGCTGCGGTGCTGGGCGCCTGTGTTGCCGGGGGCGCTTACCTGCCTATAATGAGCGACGAAACGCTGATGGTGGAAGGGAATGGCAGCATCTACCTGGCAGGTCCCTACCTGGTAAAAGCGGCCATAGGTGAAGAAGTAGATACGGAAACACTTGGCGGAGCAACTGTGCACAACGCCATAAGCGGAATTGCCGATTATAAGTTTGAGAATGAACAGGATTGTCTTGACCACATTAAAAAGTTAGTTGACAAGCTAGGGTACTCGCCACGCGCTGGCTTTAGCAGAACGGAACCTGTGCCCCCACGCAAAGACCCGATGCAATTGTATGAAATGCTGCCGGCGAGTGCGGTAAAACCGTATGATATGCTCGAGATAATTGAGCGCATTGTTGATGACAGTGTGTTTGACCAGTTTAAAGAGCACTATGGCAAGACCATACTGTGCGGCTATGCGCGTGTAGAAGGATGGGCGGTGGGCATTGTTGCCAATCAACGCCTGGTGATTAAAGAATACAAAGGGCGAAATGCAACTGGGCGGTGTGATCTATAACGACAGTGCCGATAAAGCCGCGCGTTTTATTATGAACTGTAACCAGAAAAAAATTCCACTTGTGTTTCTGCACGACGTGACAGGTTTTATGGTAGGCAGCAGAAGTGAACAGGCAGGTATTATAAAAGATGGTGCTAAAATGGTAAATGCTGTTGCCAATTCGGTGGTGCCAAAAATAACCATTGTTATAGGCAATAGTTATGGCGCAGGCAACTATGCTATGTGCGGCAAAGCCTATGACCCAAGATTTATTTATGCCTGGCCTACAGCTAAAATTGCAGTGATGGGAGGTGAACAGGCTGCTAAAACCATGCTGCAGATACAAGTTGCCGGAATGAAGGCAAAAGGCAAAGAAGTAACTCCAGAGGCAGAAAAGGAATTACTTGACAAGCTGATTGATCAATATGAAAAACAAACGACTGCCTACTATGCTGCAGCCCGCTTATGGGTAGATGAAATAATTGATCCGCGCGACACCCGCCGAAGGATAGCAGAAGGAATTGCAGCAGCTAACCATCAGCCGGCAATGGCGGATTTTAAGTTGGGTGTTTTTCAGGTGTAAGCCCATCTTTTTTAGTTATCCTCTTCCCTCATGATAAAATTATCTTGTAAAGCTTTGCCGTATGCAGTGTAAATATTTTTTGCCACTTTATTTTCTCATAACCTTTTCAGCCGTTAGCTTAAATGGTTCAGCTCAAACAATTGACTCTTCTCTACTCAACCAAACGTGGGACGCTGATTGGATCGTTGTTCCTCAGTCTAATGTAAAAGGCTATGGAGTTTTTGTGTTTAGAAAAGAATTTACCCTACCTGCACAACCGCACTCGTTTGTAGTGCATGTATCTGCAGACAACAGGTATAAATTATTTGTAAACGGAGCTTTGGTATCACTCGGCCCGGCTCGTGGAGATTTCTTTCACTGGAACTATGAAACAACCGATATAGCCAGCCATTTGCGCAGTGGTGAAAATGTAGTTGCGGCATTGGTTTGGAACGAAGGCGAGGTACGACCCGAGGCTCAGATAACTCACCAGACATCTTTTCTTTTGCAGGGAAATAGCTCAGCCGAGAAGATCATCAATACCAATAAAACATGGAAATGTGCAGAGGATAGCAGCTATCGCCCACTGGCAGTGCATGTGCGTGGGTACTATGCAGCGGGTGCCGCTGAATTGGTTGATATGAACAAACATCTGCATGGGTGGGAACAAGCCAGGTTTTCGGACGCGGGGTGGAAAAATGCTGAGCGTTATTCGCCCGGGCTGCCTAAGGGCGTATTTAGTTTTGACTATAGCTGGATGTTGCAACCATCGCCCATACCTGCTATGGAGATGAAGTTAGAAAGAGTGAAAGAGGTGCGACAGGCTAGCGGGATTACAGTGCCAAAGAACTTTCCAGGAAATGACGCACCGGTTACAGTTCCGCCAAATTCACACATTACGCTTTTGTTCGATCAAGGCTACCTGACCAATGCCTATCCTACGCTTTTATTTGGTGGTGGCAAAAATGCCGGCATTTCACTATCGTATGCGGAAGCCCTGTATGGGCCGGGCAACTACAAAGGGAACCGCGATAGTGTAGCAGGTAAAGAATTTGTTGGCAAGAAAGACAGTATTGTTTCTAATGGCAGGGAAGGTCAAAATTTCACTTCATTGTGGTGGCGGACCTACCGGTACATTCAACTAAAAGTGGATACCAAAGATGAGCCGCTGACCATTAATGACCTTTACGGAACTTTTACCGGCTATCCGTTTGTAATGAAGGCGAAGTTTGCCGGCGGCGATAATGCTTTGCAAAAGATAATGGACATTGGCTGGCGTACTGCGCGGTTGTGCGCCAATGAAACCTATATGGATTGCCCCTATTACGAACAACTGCAATACATTGGAGATGCCCGCATTCAGGCATTGGTTTCTTTGTACAACTCAGGCGACGACCGGCTGATGCGCAACGCTCTCAACCAAATGGACGAGTTACGCATAGCAGAGGGTATTACACTCAGCCGTTACCCAACGGCTCACCCGCAGGAAATACCCTTTTTCTCAACGTGGTACATTGGCATGCTGCACGACTACTGGATGTACCGGCCCGACAGCAATTTCATCAGAGATAAACTTGCCGGCGTACGCCAGATCCTCAATTTTTTTAGCCATTATCAACAAGCCGATCAATCGCTGCACCATGTGCCTTACTGGACCTTCACCGATTGGGTGTCAGGCTATGGCTGGCAAAACGGAATACCGCCCATAGGCAGCGATGGCAGCTCTGCGGTTTTCGATCTGCAACTTTTATGGGCTTATCAATTGGCTGCACAAATGGAGTACCGCTTGGGTATGAAAGCCTTTGGTGACAACTATAGCAAAGCAGCGAATTTGCTGGGTCCTGCAATCCGGGCAAAATATTGGGATGAAACGAAGATGTTATTTGCCGACACCCGCGAGAAAAAGAAATTTTCGCAGCATGCCAATGCACTGGCAATACTTACCGGAGTAATCTCTGGTAAAGCAGCTACTACTCTCGCCGCCTCTATACTTGCCGATACTACTTTGGCTCCGGCTTCGGTCTATTTTAAATATTATCTGCACCTGGCAGGTGTAAAAGGCCGGACTGGGAGATCAATATTTGCGATGGTTGGGCAAGTGGTACGAGAACATTGAGTTGGGTCTCACCACGTGGGCCGAAATGTCAAATGTTGGTAGTTCACGTTCGGATTGCCATGCGTGGGGAAGTAGTCCAAATATTGAATTTTTTCGCACCGTGCTTGGCATAGACAGCGATGCGCCGGGCTTTTCAAAAGTGAAAATATCGCCGCATCCGGGAGCGCTTACCGATCTCAGCGGCGAGATGCCGCATCCCGCTGGAACAATCGCTGTTGCTTATCAGTTAAGTGGCGGTCATTGGCACATGTCTGTTACGCTGCCGCCTGCCATTACCGGTACCCTTGTCTGGGCTGGCAAAACATATCCCCTGCAAGCGGGTTCAAACCAACTGAACTTATAACATTGTTCCCGCTATTTTCCATCTGGCTTCAACTGTACAAGCGTGCGACCCGCCACGGCGGTCAGGCTGTAAGAATGCCAATAGCAATACTGGCAATGGCTCCCCAAAAAGGTTTTATGTCACCGGCAATGGGAACAAAGATTGGGCATTGTTGCGTCGCAGTACGTTCATCGGCAAACCGCTGTGGGGCTTTTTTAACCTGGTAAAACAAATGGAGGCGTTTTACAAACCGCCTTTATCAACAGGTATATCAGTGTATTTTGGGCATACCTAATATTTGCGTCATAAAATTTTCAATCTCTTTTTGCACACCAGCAACATCGTGCGATTTTATATCTGAGCCAAGTACGTGGTTGCCGGCGCGGGGCATTGCCATCTTTCTTTTCTTATTGGCCGGTGTGCCCAGTTCATCAAACATTGCCAGCATGGCCGGGACACTTACTACGCTGTCCCGGTGTACAGCATCCTTGTAGTAATATAATAAAAGAGTGGGTTGTGTTACCTGCGCGAAGGCTTCCTTATTCATCGTAGTCTCGAGTAATTCCTGTAGTTCGGTAGTTGACTTTAGCGGGTAATGGGTGTACCAATAATGTTGCGCTATGGGGCGCTGATCTTGTGCGGTTACGTATTTGTCGCCCGTAACAAAATTGGCGATCTGTAAACCCCAGGGATTGTTGAGCAGGTAACTTTTATCGTTGTTGATGGCAATGTTGGGGCTCATCAATATAAGGGCTGCTACATCATTCCTGAATGTTGCGGCCAATTGCAGTGCATTGGTGCCACCCGTGGAAGTACTTACCAAGATGACTTTGTTGCCCAATTGCCTGCCGATTGCCAGGGCTTGCTTTGCGCTTTCCCAATATTCCGTAGCAGTGAGGTTTATCATGGGGTCAATGGTATCTATACCATGTTCGGCAAGCCGGGCTAAATACAAATTGCAGCCAAACATTTTAGCAATATTGCGATGAACGGGAAAACCTTCCTGTTGAGACGCAGAAAAGCCATGTAAGTACACGATCGCGTATGCGGTCTTTTGTTGCAGGGAATTATTTGCCCAAACAATCCTTGCTTCATTGTCTGGCTTTAGTTTATGCACGGCTTCCTGTGCCTGCACATAAGCCATGAGCGAATTAGGTTGTGTTGGAACAGTGGGTAGTTGATGGGTATAGTGCGGTGTAGCAGGGCTTGGTCCAAGTAAATAGATGATCACCAATAAGACAACTATTGCGGTAAACCATTGTAGAAACCTTCTCATAAGTTCATCTTTTTTTACTTGTTACATTGGCAAAAAGCCGGTTGTAGAAAGGAGAACAATGGATCATTTACCAGCATCCTTCCGGTAAGCCTATGTGATCGCTTTGCGTAAACAGTTTATTTTTTGGTAACCAACATTCGCTTTTTTATTAACGCTTTGCTTTAGTTATTTCTTGTTTAAAATAGACCTTGTACCACCTTATCCAGCATGTTTTTTAAGCGACAGTATTGATCGAAATAGTTATTTTTATTTGCAACTGTTTCGTCTCATTTCTATAATGCAGGCAAGCCCAATAAAGAATTAAAAGTACAAGTGAGTTCCGACAAACCGGAATTAAAAATAACACAACGATGTTGGGCAAAAGATAGATCGCTAAGTGCAAAAAACAATCACTGCGCATATGACCTGGTACGACAAAAATCTCCCTGCGCGTATAATTGTTTCAAATGCTTACCCGCTGCTGTTTTGCCAAAATACATTTGCTATCTCAGGTCTTCAATAGCCACCGCATCCATGTCGGTGTACGTATAGTTTTCACCTGCCATACCCCAGATAAAACCGTAGTTAGCCGTGCCGCAACCAGCATGAATAGACCACGGCGGCGAAAGCACCGCCATGTTATTTTGCAACACCAAATGCCGGGTTTGTTGGGGCTCGCCCATAAAGTGAAACACTGAATGACCTGCTGGTATATCAAAGTAAAAGTAGGCTTCCATGCGGCGGGTATGGGTATGTGCGGGCATCGTATTCCATACACTTCCTGTATCCAATACTGTTAGCCCCATTACCAATTGACAACTCTTAATGCCATCAGCATGAATGTATTTATAGATCGTTCTTCTGTTGGCGGTTGCTACATCACCAATGGTTGTAGGCATTGCCTGTTCCTTCGCGAGTTTGGTAGTTGGGTATGACGTATGTGCGGGCGCAGATAAAAAATAAAACAATGCAGGTTCGCCAGAATCGGTACTTGCAAAAGAAACTTGCCTTGTTCCTTTTCCCGCATACAAGCAGTCCATTTTATCGAGATCAAATGAATTGTCATCTACTGTTACACTTCCTTTACCACCCACGTTGATGACTCCCATTTCGCGCCGCTCCAGGAAAAAGCTTGCCTTCAACTCGTTGTCTGTTGGTAGTTCCAGGTTCTTGCTGACCGGTTTTGCTCCACCCACGATCATCCGGTCGTAGTGAGCGTAAACCATTGTTACTTCATCATCCAACATCAAATTTTCTATCAGAAAATTGGTGCGCAGCGCTTCGGTATCCATCTCCATTGTTTCACGCGGCGAACATTGAAATCTTACTTCCATTTGGTTTTTTTTGATGAGGATATAATTGGGTTTGTTGCAGATTAAATGTGAACTGCCTGTCGTGCCAAAAGCTTCCATTGTCCTTTTTGCTTTACCCATGTTGTTAGCACACCCAATTTTATTACCCCCGGTTTACCATGGTCATTGATGCTGGCATTCAGCACATGCCGCACAATAGCCGTACGGTCAACAACAGCAATTGTTTGTTCCGACAAATCGAGGGTGATGAAATCAGATTCTCCTGAGACCAGGGAATGTATAAAAGTCTTCTTGTCTTCCAGGTGACCGCTCGAATGTCCATAGCTGAGTTGGTCACAAACCAGGTTAGAAAGTGCAGTGCTGTCCGGGTCTATCAACAATTTTCGCAGTTGCTCAACAGATGCTGCTACATCTTTTTCAGTTTGGCTTTGTGCCTGTGAAGCCACGGGCAACCATAAAAACATGCTTAGAATTACTGGTATTGATAAACGTTTCATGAGAAAATGTTTTTGATAATAAGTAATGCAAGATCACACAGATTGAAGATAAAAACATTCAGGAGACAAGTTGGTAAAATGTTGTTTACCGGATATGTTTTGCGTGGGCAGAAAAGCAATCAAAGGGCGTTTCAGTTGCCGTTGTTGCTAATTTCTAACAGCACCAGCCACACCTTTGCCAAACATCGTTGCAAAGATATAAATGTAAAATATGGAGCTCTCATGGGCAATCTTAATGGTACTCCTGGCATTAATTTATACTTTTTGGTTAGACCAGACAGTTTAGATGCGGGGCAACACCGGTTGCGACAGTTTACCCCGCCGAGGCGGGGCTCCGTTCACCGGCAACTCTTCGTGCAGCAAAATAATTAGCTGTTATACAGCTTCATATTGGTGTATTTGGCAGATAGTTTCAAAGTCAAAATCATTTTATCTGCAATTGATAGGCTGCTGCAAAGCGCCTTTCTTATTTCTTATCTGTTAGAGCAGAAATCTTTGGCTAAGTATTATAAGTCGTCACGCCCGCGCCTGCATAAATCTTCTTCTGTATTCTTTGGGAATGATTCCCGTTATTTTTCTGAAGTGTTTGTAAAAATTAGAAAGGTTTTCAAACCCGCTGTCTAAACTTATTTGAGAGATCGTTTGATCATCGCGTATTAGCAGCTTACATGCATGGCTTATCCTGCATTCAGTAACATAATCAGAAAAGGTTTTTCTGGTATGGTGTTTAAAATATCTTGAAAAAGATGCATTACTCATGTGCAGTTTTTCTGCTATTTCATGAACATAAATTTCGCGGTGAAAATTTTCCATGATATAGTTAAAAACTATATTGATGCGGCTGGTGTCAGTTGCATGATAGGTATGCGAGTGTCCTGTCTCTTCAAATTTTGCAGAAAGTAAAGGAGTTACTTCTTCGCTTTCTGATATTTTAATCAAAATATCAAGCAGGCTAACCAGGCGTTGCGGCGCTCGCTCGGCATGCATTCCCTGCAGACGGTCTAATATATAGGGCTTACTGCTTCCGCCGATCTCCAGCGCGAACTGGGCATTTTCCAATAGCTTTTGAACCAATTCCATTTCTGGTAAGTCAAAAAAGTTCTTACCCAAAAAATGTTCGGTGAAGTGTATAAATATGGAGCTTGCTTCAAGTATCCCATTCTTCTTATAATAATCATCATTGTTGCGAAAGAAATGCGGTACCCGGGGCCCAATGAGCATTAAGTCACCTTCTTCAAAATCACTTACCTTATCTCCGATAAACTTTGTCCCCCTGCTCTTTTCAATCATTACCAGTTCATACTCTTCATGAAAATGCCAGGGCTTGTCGAAATAATTACAATGCCAGTTGTTGTACAAGAAAGACGTGTTGCTTATCAATGGAAGTTTATGTAGTTGTGCCCTCATTGCAATCGTTGGTACTGTTTGGATATTAAATTTATACCAATTTAGTAATTGTTTTTTCTCAGAATACAGGTTTTTTGCTGATCAAACAAAGGTGATACACTAAAATCCATAGCACACAACCACGTAATACCTGCCTATGGGTTCACAAAGGCATTTTCGTAGGTAAACGTTGTTTACATCTTTTGCTGTAAAATCTGCCTGAAAAGCATACAAAATCAATCGAGAATGAGAAGAAGCCCAGCCTGGCTACTTCTATATTTGTAAAGAAACCAACAGCACATCTTTTGCTCTGTTCTCAAAAGAATATTAACAGTTGAAGAGTGCGACCCCGCCGAAAATGCGGGGCAAGTGCAAGATGTATATCAGTAAACAAAGAGCTGGGTTCAAAAAAGAAAATTGACTAGTTGTTATTGTAATAGAAAAAATAAACACTCGAAAGTATCAATTGCTGACATGCTGATTGCTAAACATGCTTTATGAAAATAATTAAAAACAACGGAGTGCTTGTCATGCTACTTTACGTTTGTTTTGCCTGTAATACAAATACAAAAGAGGCAAAGCAAAAACTCTTGCCAGCGGCTGTGCTTTCATCTATTGACACATTTCACTTCAATTCATTTGTCGATTGTAACATGGCAACGGTTTGGGTTCAGGATACCTTTAGAATATTTCCTGGTAAGTATGGCGAAGACCCTTTATGGGGCGAAGCACACGAATTGAAGTTGGCAAGTGGAAGCACGGTAGATGAAGTGTTCAGCAGGAAAGCAACGGAATTTACCGAACCCATTATGCCGCCTAATGTGCCGCCCGGCAGCCCCGGTTTGCATGGTGCTGTATGGTTCGAAGCACTGTACAAAGACCCCGGTGACAAAAGCGAGAAAACGCTGTATGCTTTATACCACAACGAAAATTACCCTTCCACTTTACCTTTCGATTCTGCTACCGGTGTTGGTTATAAAGACGTGAATTGGCCACAAGGCTTAAAAGGACCAGAAACCAAAACAGCCGTTTGCAGAATCGGAATTATGAAGTCGGTGGATGGAGGACATAGCTGGACAAACAGGGGAATATTAATGCAAGATTATCAACCCAGACTTATTTTGAAACCTCACAATACCGGGATCAATTTTGCGGGTGGAGTAGGCGATCCTTCTGCTGTTGCCAATGGCAAATACCTGTATGTTTTCTTTGGCGAATACAGTTACCCAAAGCAGTATGAGCCTACCACCTATGATACCGCTGTTGAATGGAGTGGACAATGTATCAGCATGGCGCGTATCCTATTGTCCGATCTTGATGATCCAGCGGGCAAAGCAAAAAGGTGGGATGGTAAAGGGTTTAATGCCGCCAGCGACAGTGCCGGGGTTCCCGTAAAATCGCTGCAAATTCCGCTTGCCGCGGGTGGTGGTCCGGCATCTTCTCCTACGGGTAAGTATTATTGGGGTCCCTCCGTTAGCTGGAACAACTACCTGCAATGCTGGGTTATGCTAATGGCAAAAGCCGAAGGTCCATCGTGGAAGGGAAGCAGTATTTACCTATCTTATAACCTTAATGCAGACCTGGGAGAAGGGAATAATTCGCAGGAATGGTCGACACCAAAACAATTGCTCGATAAACCCGGTCACATTATTTGGTATCCTTCGCTACAACCTGCAAGTACTGCTGCAGATAAGTCTGCCAAATACACTTCCGTTAATCTCGGACAAAAAGCTCGGTTATTTTTTAAAGACAACTTTGATAACCAAAGTCCGTATTTATCTGAATATGCTATAGAGTTTAAAAAACCCTAGACATCAATTGTATAACAGCATTGTAAGGTGCTGGCAAACCAATTTGGTAAAAGAACCGCAACTGCGAAGCCCGGGATTATTTTTTTGTGGAGGCCGGCACTTGTAATGCAATTCAACTTTTCTTGCGTCGCACCCTTGTACTTTGGGTGCATAGTGCAGCCGCTATTGGTAGTGACAGCAGCTATTACAAATTGTTTCAAAACATAGAACTTACAACACCATGCTTTGCCTGCAAACATTCGGCAGGTTATATGTTGCACAACATGCAGAAGTAATGAACAGGCAAGATGTTGTTCAATTATCGAAAGACAAGTGACCACCCGTGTAATACCAGGACAGAATGGAATGCATTTTTAATAGAACCGATCATGATCACAAAACATATAATCAATGGAATAGAAATCATAACGCTTGAAACCAATCATTTCCTGGTTTCTATTGCACCATCTCTTGGGGGCAAAATAACCAGTGTGTTTAATAAGCGATTGCAAAAGGAATTCTTGTGGACCAATGATCATTTGCCGTTACAGATAAATAGTGCGGGTGCCGATTATGATTCGAATTTCTATGGCGCTATAGATGAACTGCTACCCAGCGATGTTCCGGAAACAGTTGATGGCCTATCTTATCCTGATCATGGAGAGCTATGGACAACATCTTTGGAATACCAGGAAGCTCCCGGCAAAATCACCGTGTCAGGAAAAATGAAAATATGCGGCTTGCACTATAGTAAAACCGTACACGCCGATCCTGATAAACCTGTTATTTACCTCGATTATAAGATCACCAACGAGACAACAGAACAAAGAAATTTTTTATGGAAATTACATGCTGCATTGCGCATTCAGGCAGGTGATAAGTTGGTCACCGGTGCAAGGTATGGTCAGGTGGTAAACCCTGCTTATTCCAGGTTTACAGACACTGATCCCTTCGAATGGCCGTTCATTCAACACAAAGACGCCTCGGTAGTTCCGCCGGCAGATGGTACAATGGATTTCTTTTATCTCTCTGCTATGCCGCAGGGTGAAATGCAATTGCTGAGTAACAACGGAGAACATGTTTTTAGTTATAGGTACGATACAAAAGTGTTTCCCTACCAGTGGTACTTTGCCTCGTATGGTGGCTTTTTAAATCACTACACCGTCATCCTTGAACCTTGTACCAATATGCCTATGAGTGTAAACGAAGCAAAAGCAAAAGGTCAATGCGCTGTTCTTGAACCCGGAGAAACACTCATGACAACCGTGACAATTTATGCAGGTGATATAACAGGCTATCAACAATAAGTAGTGGCTTTGATCTCATTATTTATCAAACGTGATAACTGACGCACATTGCGACACAGATGAACGAAATGCGACGCAACGATGACGCTATAAAATACAAATGCTGGTATCAAAAAAAGACATTAAACTCCAGCATACATATTACATCTACTTAGTCATGAACAGACCAAAAGTATTGATAACAGGTGCCGCTTCGGGCATTGGCAGGGCAACGGCTATCAGGTTTGCCAGCGAAGGGTACGACGTTTGTGCAAACGACATCCAGGCAGACAAACTAACGTCTTTACTTGCAGAACTCGCTCCCGGTAACCACCTGGTTGTAGCCGGCAGTTATGCTGAAAAAGACACTATTACACAGGCAGAAAAGTTATTGAAAGATAACTGGGGCACCGTGGATGTGCTGGTAAACTGCGCCGGTGTATCGGGAAAAGCCGACCCGATAAACAATGACATACAACAATGGCGGGTGTTGTTCGATATCATGATCAACGGATGTATCCTGATCTCTAAACTTGCTGCACAGTTCATGCAAAACGGCGGCAGAATGATACACATTACATCCATTCACGGTACAAGGGCAGAGCGTTCGGCAAGCAGTTATTCGATGGCAAAATCAGCGATCAATCAGTATTGCAGAGCGATGGCTGTTGAACTTGCAGACCGCAATATTCTGGTCAATGCGATTGCCCCGGGCTTCGTTAATACAGCTATGTCAGTTGTTGACGGAGAAAACGAGTTGGAGGGGGAGTGGTTTAAAACGAACTACATCCTTTCTCATCACTTGCCATTGAAACGTGCAGCTACAGCCGGTGAAATTGCAGGAGTGCCTTTTTTTCTCGCCGGCAAAGACGCCTCGTATATAACCGGGCAGGTGATAGTGGTTGATGGCGGATTGACAATAACTTTCTAAACATACTTCATGAAGATTGAATCAGTTGATTTTTTTTACCTGAGCATGCCAGAGGTATTAGACATTGGCGATGGCAGCCAGGATGCATTATTGGTACGGGTGCAGAGCCGGCGGCTATGAAGGATGGGGCGAATGTGAAGCTTCGCCGCTTACGAGCATTGCCAGTTATGTATGCCCTATGTCGCACAGCGCCTGTAAGCCTTTACAATTTTCGCTGGAAGGAAAGAGTGTACATGGGGTGGAAGACATTCAGCGGATATCCACTTTGGTGCATGAAAATTCCCTTGATCTTTTGCAAGCTGATCATACCTTGTCGGGTATCGACATTGCCCTTTGGGATCTGCTGGGTAAGCAACGGGGCGAACCGGTTTATAGCCTTTTGGGTTATAAAAAAGTGTTTCCCAAACTGCCGTATGCATCCCAGTTATTTGGCAATACTCCCGCTGAAACTTATACTAAAGCGGTTAACACAAAGGCGAGCCGGCTACCGTGCTGTTAAGTTTGGCTGGGGACCTTATGGAAGGGAAGGTGTTGAGGCTGACCATGCTCATGTAATGGCAGCGCGCGAAGGAATGGGAGAGGAGGCTTACCTGATGATTGATGCAGGAACTGTATTTGGCGAAGAGGTGCAACAGGCAAAACATAGGCTTGAAGTCGTTGAAGCGCTCCAACACATTCTGGTTTGAAGAACCTTTTATCAATGGCGCCTTACAGCCTTATAAAGCATTGTCGCAGGCAATGCCACACGTGCCACTCGCCGGTGGCGAAGGCTGTAATAATTTTGTACAGGCACAGGCAATGATCGATTATGCAGGTCTTGCATTTATACAAATTGATGCTGGCAGAATAGGCGGCATCAGTGTTGCAAAACGGGTAGCCGACCTGGCTGTCTCTCGCAATATCACTTATGTAAATCACACTTTTACTTCGCACCTTGCATTGAGTGCATCACTGCAATCGTTTGCCGGTATTGAGAAGGATCTCATCAGCGAATACCCGGTTGAGTTGAAGAGACTTGCCCGTGAGATAGGCAAGCAAAACATTGCACCTGATAACCAAGGTTTCATACATGTGCCGGAGCGCCCGGGTTTGGGTATCGAAGTAGATACAGTTGCCTGTAAAAAATACCTGGTCGATGTGGAGATAAAAGTGAAAGGGAAGGTATTGTACACTACGCCGGAGCTATAGTGTAATTCGTTTGTTTATGATTTTTTGACCGGCATAAAAGCTCTCTTCAGCTTTGGTTGTGTTATTTTAATTCCGACCTACCGGAACTCCCTTGTACAGCAAGTCTGCATGCAACAGGGCAAGAACAATCAACCAAAAACAATATATAGATAGGTTCCCTTCATCCTTCTGCAGAACCAACTATTTTATACACGCTCTACATGCGCAAGAACGTTTGCCGTGTTCATCGTGCGCGTACGCCTTGCACAAAAAATGCCGTAAACCACTATCAGAAGCACACAAAAGCAAGGCAGTAAGTAAGACAGTTGCACCCCGCTCGCGTCGGCGATCATGCCCTGCAGTGGCGGAAAAACAGCGCCGCCTACCACTGCAATATTTATAAGTGCAGAACCCTTTTCGGTGAAGGCTCCAATTCCTTCAATTCCCAGGCTGAAAATACAGGGAAACATTACTGATATGAAGGCCCCCAAACCCACAAGGTAATAGGGATTTAGCGCTGAATTGGTTAGGGCAGCCAGGAGATAAAGGGCTATCATGCACATGCCAAAAACAGCCAATAACTTGCCGGGAGAAACAGACTGCAAAAGGTAGATGCCTGCTATACAAAAAATGGTAGATGCGATGTAATAATAGGTAAGAAACTGCGCAGCTTTTCCGCCGAAAAACCTGCTATAGAATTGTCGCGAAGATAGTTGATGAAAAAACCGGCGGTGCCTGCTTCTGCACCCATATAAAAGAACATGATGATAGCCCCCCAAAACAGTTGCGGGTATTTACGCGATTGTTTAACAATGGACACAAACGAAAAGTCTTTTAAGGCTTCAGGTTTTAGTGCGGGTAGTGATGAAAATAATATCAGTAGCGCAAAAAGAACGGTACCGATGCCAATGAACAGGTAAGGTAGGTGAAAGGAAATGGAGTCATTACTGTAGATCAAGCGGGTGGCAACTATGGGAGTAAATGAATACCCTACCCTGCTAAAAAGTTGCACAATGTTTACGCGTACATGCGACCCCGATGGATGTCCCAGTAATGCAGCGAGCGGGTTAGCTGCAACATTGATCATGGCAACACCAATGGATACGATAAAGATGGCAAGCAGTGCAATGATATAAGACAACGAAAAATAAGCCGGAAGAAAAAGCATGCATCCGGCACCACAAATTGCCAGGGCCGTAGCAACACTTTTTCTATAGCCAAACTTTGAAATGAAATAAGCGATCGGTATCGGAAAGATGAGGTAAACAAGAAAGAAAGATTGCTGAATAAAAGTTGCCTGCACATACGAAAGTTTGAACAGGTCCTTCAGTGATGGAAGCAGGATATCGTTCATGCAGATCAGCGACCCGGTAAACAAGAATACACATGCTACGAGCAATAATGATCTCCACTGGTGCTTCATCTAAATTGTTTTGTAGGTATTTAATAGGTAGCCCTTCCGCCTGATATATCGTAGATGAAACCTGTTGAAAAACTGTTTTCATCTGAAACAATAAAACACGACATGGCAGCTACTTCATCTACAGTGCCCAGCCTTTGCATCGGGATCTTTGCGGTCATGTATGCCAATTGCTCTGATGAGGTGTTGTTATTCATACTGGTTCTGATCACTGCGGGTGCAAGACCATTCACAGTAATATTGGTGTCTGCAAATTCTTTGGCTACGCCTTTTACCAACCCGATCACCCCAGCCTTTGTTGAAGAGTAGCCGATCATACCGGGGTTGCCTTCTTTGCCGGCTATGGATGCGATCAATAACAGCCTGCCATTGCCGGTTTTTTTCATCACCTGCAAAACATACTTGGTTACGAGAAAAGTGCCTCTTAGATTTATCTGGTATATCTTATCAAACTCCGCTGCAGGAAACTCGGTAATTTTAGTATTGGTTAGCCCAACAATTCCTGCCGCGTTTACGAGTATGTCGATACTACTAAATTCTTTTTCCACCTGCGTTATCGCTTCTGCCACCTCGGTTTCATTGCTAATATCTACAACGTACCCTTTTGCCTGCAAACCCATTTGCTGAAACCCGCAAACTGTTTTTTCTAATAAGTCCTGGTTGATATCAAACAGTGCTACAGCAGCGCCTTCTTTAGCCAGGCGGCACGCTACACCCTTACCAATGCTGTCTGCCCCCCCGGTTATTACCGCTACTTTATTTTTAAATCTTTCGTGTATAATCATGAGATGGATTATTGGTAGTTGATGGCGTAAACCGCTGCTTTGAGTGTTAGCTTATCCTGCGATGTTGAACTACAGGTGATTTCAAGGGGAAGACCTGTATCAAAGGCAGTGCTTTTTATTTCGGCTGCACCCCACGATAAACCGCTCCAGATCATTTTATCATGCGACACATCTGTCTTCAGCGTTTTCCCTTTTTGGCTTACTTCTATTCTGATAATGTTGTCCATATTTATGCCGCCAGGTGGCGCACCGCCACTCATGCGTCGTGGATAGCCATCGGTCCCAAATTGTTGTAAAAGAATGCGCAGGTCTTTGCCTTTCTCAGGCGTTACCATTCCTGTTATGGTATTATTAGCGATCTCTTTGAATGGTACTGTAACGGGTTGTATCGATACAGGTATCTGTATGGTATCATCTACTCCCAAATGGTACTGTTGATTGGCGTATTCATCAAAGCCCACTACCACCAATTGTTCCGCTCCCAATGTTAGTGTATTGCCTTTTAACCCAGGTTTGAAACCACCGTCGGTATAAATGATATTACTGTTTGCAAATTTTTCCACGGGCAATTTCATTTCAACAATAGCCTGGGATGGATTTATCAATGTAAACACACTCCCCGTTTTGTCGACAGCTTCAAAGCCGTACGGTTTCCCTGAACCCGGCATCTCACCGAAGGTGCTAATGACACCATATTGTTGCAGCCCGGTAAACAACTGTTGTGTTTTTGCGAACCACCTGGCATCTTCATCATTCAACAATTCCAGGTTGCCATGGTACACATTAACCCAGCCCCCGCGGGCCAATTCCAATATCTGCATGCCTTTCCACGCGTTGGTAGCACGTTTGTAACACGTACCCGCAACACCTATCATAAAGCCACAATTGTCTATGCGGTGAAGCGGTATTCCGTTCAATTCGTATTGTCGTACCATATGGTCCGAATAGATATCAGCCGAGCGCCAGATATGGCTGGTGGGAACATCTGAAAATCTTGGATCGCCGCAATACAACGTATCGAATACTTCCAGCCAGCGGCTGTCCACTGATCTTTTAAAGGGAGTATAGGTGTTACTCATTTCGCCACCAAAACCATTATAACCAATCAATAAAATACCAGGATTTTTTTGCCTGAATTGTTTTAGTGCATCAATGAAAGCTGTCTTATTCAACTCTTCTATCTCGTGCGGCAAATATTGTTGTTGGGTCTCTTTGCTGGCAGCCTGGAAACGGGCAAAATCAAATTTAAAAACACCCACCCCTTTGTCTGCCCACATTTGCAAAGTCTGGGCGAGGTGTGGCAAATACCCACCCCTGAACAGGCACAGGGCATTGGGCGATGTCGTAGCAGAATCCTTCCATTCAGGAATCAGGTCAAGAAAAAAATGGTCACCGTCGGCTATACGGTCATTGGTAGAAAACCACATTCCCGGAATGATGTCATTTGCTTTACAGGTATCGAGCCATTTGTCGGGTCCGTTGGGCCAGCGTTTCTTGTGCCAGGTTCTGTACCCCCCTGCCTTGTCAAACCAAAATGCATCCATTACATAACAGTCAACATGAACACCGCTTTTTTTTAACCGCAGTAGTTCATGTAGTTGCTTCATAGCCAGTTCTTCTGTAAGCGGAATGTTGTCTGATAACTCATCGTACGCCGACCAGTTGTTATACATGGTTACCGGCTTTTTAGGTCCGGCGATAAAAAGTTTTCCAGCAGATTGTGTTGCCCTTTGTGCTGCAACCGACAACCTTGACAAAGTGGCCATGGACATACCAAGACCTATTGCACCTTTCAGTAAGTTTCGTCTTTTCATGTATCAGAATAGTAAACAACGAATAGTGAACCTCGCTTTCCTTACAATTTATTGGCAGTTATTTTCATTGAATGAACCATCATTTATTCATTGTAATTCCTGGTTACTGAACTCCATGCAACACCACCTTCCCGTTCCTCATACGTGCCACCTAAAACTATAATCATAACTCATAACTCTTAACTCATAACCATAACTCCATAACTCCTAACTCATAACCTTCCACCTTAACCTCCACCTCCTCACCACCTATACCTAAACCTAAACCTCTACAACCTTCCACCTTCCTCCACCTCCCTCACTACCTGTACTTAAAACTTATAACCTAACTCAACCTAAAACTATAACCTTCCACTACTCCTATTACTTATAACTTATAACCTACAACTTAAACCTCCCACCTCCCTCACTACCTATTACATAAAACTTAAAACTTAAAACTTAAAACTTAAACCTTCAACTTACCTTCCACCTTACTCCTCATTCAGCCTTATCAAAAATCCGCCGCCTGGTGCCATGTGTAATTTCAGCTCATCGTTGTTTTTTACAGGAATATTTTTTTGTATCACATAGTCTGCTGCATACCTGTCTGCATTAATGCCGTCTTTACAAATGGTTGCTTTATAGTTACCTGCTCCTAAAAAGTCCATTTTGATGGTTACGTCCCTGGGTGTCCAGTCGCTCATGCCGGCAACAAACCAATCGTTTCCTTTTTTGCGGGCGGTAACTATGTATTCTCCCACTTTCCCGTCCAGTATAATTGTTTCGTCCCAGGCCGTTGGCAGATTTCCCAGCAGCTCCATAAATTCCGGTTCACGCATGCCTTCCGAGGGATTTCCTGAAAAGATCTGCATGGGGCTATCGTACACCACAAACATCGACAATTGATGCGAACGTGTTCCGGGGCTGGTAGTTACCCCGGCAACGGGGCGTGTACCTTTTTCCGTGGCATTGTTCAGCAAGCCTGGTTCGTAGTCAAACCCACCGGCAAGCATACGGGTGTAGGCCAGTGTTACATCATGACCAGGAGTTATCCGGTTGCTCCATGTATTAAATTCAGAGCCTAATACTCCCTCTCTTGCTACGGCATTGGGATAGGTGCGGTTGAAACCTTTTGGCGGAAAAGCGCCATGAAACATGATCATAATTTTATGGTCTGCGCATGCCCTGGCTATCCGGTGAAAAAAGTTTACCGTCTTCTGGTCATCACGGTCTATAAAGTCGGTCATAATGAAATTCACACCCCATTTGTCAAACTGCGCGAGGGCGCTGTCGAGTTGCCGGTCAAGGGTCATTGACAAAGTCCACATACTTAGCTTAATCCCTTGCTCTTTAGCATAGGCCACCAACGTATCCATGTTAATGTCCGGGTTGATCTTAAAAAGGTCGTTATTGTCGCTCCAGCCGGCATCCATCATAATTCGATCAAAGCCGAAACGTTTGGCGAAATCGATATAATACTTGTACGAAGCAGTGTTGAGCCCGGCTCTAAACGGAACATTGAACAGGTTTATATCTATGATCCACTCGTCGGTCAGGTTGCCGGGAGTAACCCACGACGCATCTCCTATTCTTGACGGTGGTGCAAGACGGTACACCAGGTCGTTGCCGGGTAATTCTTTGTCTTGCGTTGCAATTAAAAATGCGCGCCACGGAAAGCTTCGCGTGCCTGCTGTTTTGGCTAAATAAGGGGCACGTTGGGTCACTTCCCACTCCGGGTATAAACCACCTGTTGACCGCTCGGCAAGCGGAGCAGGTGCATACACGCCCTGTAAGGTAGAAGAGCCTGTGCCGCCTATAAACATCCCGGGATAATCTTCCAGATCGGACTCGGTAACGCCGATCTTAACACCAGACTCTAGTGATACCAAAATGGGGGAGTACCCAATTGTTCCTGCAGGGATACTGTCTAGTTTTCGCAACGGGTACTCCTCTTCGAAACTGGTATGAAAAATATCCGCATTATCTCTCTTTTTTACTTCGGGAAACCATGCCGACGGTTTGCCTGCAAAGGTCATTTTCGCTATTTCGTTTTGCACATAAATAGAATCTTTATAGGAAGTGATGATGCGATAGGCAATCCCATCGTCGTATGCGCGGAACTCAACTTTAAAAGGTTTTTTAAAGGAGATAGATAACAGGTTATATAAGTCTGGTATGCGTTTTCTTTTCTCCGGTACCGGGGCTACGATCTCATCTGCAAACTTTTTTATAAAAGAAGATTTGATTGCATTTTGTGCACCGATGGATCGGTTGTTATCAAGTTGCAAGTCGATCACTGAGGGAGTAATGACCGGTGTGTAATTTAGCAACACCTGGTAGTTCAGTTGCTGATCCATCCATACTTGTATACAGATGTTGGCTGTGGGCGAATAGACCCGCAACGTATCGGTAGCCCGGCAATGTAAACAGGTAATAAAGCATACAGCCGCAAGAAATGTCCGTTTCATTTGGATAGAGGTTTGTTTCATCTTCCAGTCGTTCGTTTAAAGAGAGCGTTTTTAGGTTCTATCGTTTAGACTTTTAGCTTTTTGTAATTTGTAAACCTCCCGGTTAAATGCCATCAGGCAATCGCGTAGCTGGTTGCGTGATGTAGCAGGGGCAGAAAGTTTGTAATCGGGGGTTTAAAACTTCCTGCTTATTCTGCTACATATGTTGCATCTATTTTTTTTTGTACCAGGCTCTTCACATCTTTTCAGGCATTGTTGCGTCGCACTCTTGTACTTTTTTTTCATTATTGAGCGGGGCAAAATCAACTGATGGTAAGCCAGGAAAAAAATTTTGTATGGTGCCATAAAACCATGCCGTACAAGTGAGTTCCGACAGGTCGGAATTGAAATACCACAACCGGAGCTGCATGGTTTTACAACCGCCGGCTACAACTTCTTTACATCACGTGAGATTGGTTAATACCCGGGGTTTTGTTCTACCTGCGGCGCTTTGTTCAATTCGTTTTCAGGAATTGGCACCCAGTACAATTTGTTAGCTGCGGGTCCGCGTTGTTGCACCAAAATCTGGCGCCAGGTAGTGGTAGTTGTGTTGTTGTCCTGGTTGTTCACCTCCACTATGTCAACGCCCGTTGCATCTGCGAGGGTCTCGTCGAGAATTTTCCATCGTCGCATATCGTACCAACGCACATCTTCATACACAAATTCAATTCTTCGTTCATAGCGCAATGCCGCGGTTATGTCGCCGGTAAAGGCAGGTAACCCCGACCGGTTACGCATCATATTGATGTATTTGGCTGCTTCGGTTGTTTCATTCGAGCCCGAGACAGGCTTCAGCATAGTTCAGTACGATCTCGGTAAACCGCAATTCGAACCACGCATTGTCGTTGTTGGTCGCTTCTGTTCCATACACCTGCATCGTCCAGCAGTTTTTTAAAGGTGTACCCGGTATAGGTGCCGTCATCCGGATCAACCGGTCCCTGGCGGGTATCTATACCAAAAATTTTACTTACTTCTGCGCCATTTTTGATGGTGATGCGGGTACGCCTGTCATAGATACCCAATGGATCTCTGCCGGCAAGATCGGCATAACGTTTTTGCCAGACGGCGCTGTCGTAAAGGATCTCTGCATAAAACCGTGGCTCACGATTATAATAAATATTTGCGAATTGTACTTGGTAGAAATATTGCGGTAAAACCCGTTTGCATCCACCTTGTAGTGATCACTGAAATTGTGAACCATCGGCCATTTGAAAAGCATCGGCCAGGTTGCCGGTAGGTGCATTGCAGCCATACATTACAAAACCATTAGTCCCATTTACCAGATTGATCTGGTTGCGTGGTCCCACATCTTTCACAAACATTTTACCCCAAATTATTTCGTTGCTCGACAGGTCCTTTGCTTTGAAAAATTAAAATATTTGGTGGCGACTACAGCTTGGTCTGGTGCGCCAAAATCGGCAAGTTCGTAAGTGCCCAGGTCCATGACTGCTTTCGCTGCATTTTTTGCAGCGGTCCACAAAGCTGTTCTGTCCGGTGCCTTATAACCTACAAATTCATTAGCTGCTGTTCCGTCGGCGGTAAGGTCGCTTGCAGCAAACAGAAAATTCTTGATTTTACTGCCAGCGCAGCACCTTTGGTTGCCCTGCCCATTTCCATACCGGCTTTATCCTGCAGCAAGGCTGCGGCAGCATCGCATTGTGCTGCAATAAAATCAACCGTTTCTTTAAACGTGGCGCGTTTTATAGAGAGGTAATCGCCGCCAATTTCAAAAGGTTCGGTGATCAGCATCACGCCACCATAGTTGCGGGCAAGTTGCAGGTAGCAGAATGCCCGCAGAAAAGTTGCCTCGCCTTTCATTCTGATCAACTTTTGCCTTGATGGTGCCTGCTCGCCTGCAGGATAGGCACCGGGTACTTTGTCGATGTTTGCCAGGAAAACATTGAGCCTTTGAATGTTCTTGTATATGCCGCCCCAGGTTAATGTAACGTCATCGCCCACGAACCGAATGGGCCGGTGCTGCTGGCTGAGATATTGCCCTGCAGATAGTTGGCGGTTTCAAAGGCATGTGTATCGTGCGATTCGTCGGTCAAAGATGCAAGTGAAATGTAACCAACCGGACCAACGATAGATTGATTATAAGCATCCAGCAGATAACGTCTGCAAGGTTAACGTCGCTAAACACCAGCGCATCAGAAAATTTGTCCTGGGGTAATTTGTCCAGTATCTTATTGCAGCCTCCCGCTAAAAAAACGAAGAAGATGATAGCCGGGATGATATGATTTATAAAGGTTTCATAATGTTTATATTTTATTGCCTGTCCACTATTAATTAGTTAATGAATTTTCTAGAGCGATATCCTGGCACCTATGGTATACACTTTCATGATTGGATAACTATACACACCGCTGGCAGGATCGGTAGAACTGCTGGTTCTTATGCCGCCCACTTCGGGATCGAGCAATTTGTTTCCGTTATAGATAAGGAAAAGGTTTTGCCCCGACAAATAAAGCTGAGCTCCTTTCAGACCGATCCTGGATTGCAGGCTAGCCGGAATGGAATAGACCAATTGCAGGTTTTTCATCCGTGCGTAGGCTGAATTTTGGTACGAATAATCGGTCACATAATCGTTTCTCCAATAAGCCTCGCGACTTTCAAATGCCCTTGGCTTTGTAGCATTGATATTGTCCGGTGTCCACCTGCCCTCGGCATCATAAGCGAAGTAGTTACCCGAAAGTCCCTGCAAACCAATTAATACGCTTCTGCTTGCGTTCGCTGCCCCCTGAACCAGACCGTTAAGTGCCCAGTTCTTATAGCTGACGCTAAAGGAGACCCCATAGGTAATTTCAGGGTTCACAGTTTTGGGATTAAGTATGCGATCATCAGCAGTGATTTCCCCGTCATTGTTATAATCCTGGATGATGATGTCGCCCGGTATGGCGCCTGCCACATGCGGGGTTTTATTTATTTGGTCTGCGTCTCTGAATATACCTATTGCGTGATACACCAGTTCAGAGCCTTGCGGGTACCCGGTCAACACCTGCCAGGGAACACTGCGGCCGGCTCATCAAACTCAACAATTTTGTTCCTGGCAAAAGCAAAGTTGCCATTGATGGAATAGGTGAAATCATTGACGCCTATTGTTATAGCCCAGTGCTATCTCAAGCCCACGGTTATCTACAATTCCAAAGTTTTCATCCGGCAATTGAATACCTGTAAAATCCGGAACGGATGCATTGCGATGAACCAGTATATTGTTCCGCCTTTGGTAAAAGAAATCAGCATTCAGGCTAACGTGATTATTGAAGAACATCGACTCAAAACCGGCGTTGTAAACATTGGCAACCTCCCAGGTAATGTTAGGATTGGTGGCGCCCTGTTGCGCCAAGCCTGTAGAATAACTTCTGGACGATCCTAACACATAACCCTGGCTAAATGAATAAGCTGACAGGTATTGAAAAGGTAGCACCAGGTCATTACCCAATTGTCCCCATGATGCTTTAAGTTTAAAAAAGTTGATGAAGTTGAAGCTGCGTTTCCAAAAAGGTTCATTAGATATTTTCCATCCTACAAAACACTGGGAAAATTGCCCCAACGTCCGCTTTCTTTTGAAAAGCGCAATGAGCCATCACGCCTGAACGAAAATTGAAACAGGTAAGTTTCTTTGTAGTTATAACTCAGCCTGCCAAAATAGTTGATACGGGAATCAATGGATACAAATTCATTGTTGTTCTTTTCCAGGTCGCCACCCGCAAACAAATAGGGGAGTTGGTCGCTGATGAAATACCTGCGGTATGCTTCGATGCCTTTACCCTCGTATTCAGAAGTTTCGTAGGCAACAAATGCGCTAACGTTGTGCACGCCATTGAATGTGTTAGTGTAGTCTGCTTTGATGTTAAATGTTTTGTTCCTGGAGTCGTCGTAGAAGTTGCGCAGGTTGGGTTCGGGTACTCCCTTTAGTGATCCCACCAAAAATGCAGATCCGTCTTCCGCGCCTGTGTTGCCGGCAGCCAGGTAGGCGGGTTCATCTAATTGGTAAAGGGTCCAGGGTTTTTGAAATAATTTTCTCTGCCCGATATTCAGGTCGTAGGCAAAATAGCTTGCCAGCGAAAGTCCTTTGATACCCGGAATTTTTAAGTTGGCACTGAAGATATTGTTAGCCTTGTATCGCTTTGAGTTATCAAAACCCGTTTGATCGGTAACCGTCACAACAGGATTTTGACCATAGGCAATGTCTGGACCGGGCAATCCATTGGGGTAATATGCCGGGGAGGTGGGCAGGCTTTTAATAGCACCATCGAGGTTGAACCCGGCGTCAACCGACGGATACATCCTATCTTCCTGTACCCCGTTTATATTTAAACCCAGGGTCAGGTACTCATTCACCTTTGCATCAAAAGTAGCCCGACATTATACTTGGTTAAACGACGTGGAAGTGTTCTTAAAAATGCCACCGTCGTACTGCGTACCAAACGACACGAAATAATTCACGGCTTTACTGCCGCCGCTGATGGCTAAATTATGGCTCCTTGTCTGGCTATAATTTTTAAAGGAAGACTTCACCCAATCAGTATTGGGGTTGGTCCACGGAAATTTACCCGACCGGTATCTTTCTATATCCTCCGGGGTAAACTTCATATTGGCGGGGTCAACGCCGCTATAGGTCTGCATTTCACGGATCATTTCGGCATAGGTGGCAGCGTCAGCCATTTTGGGCAATGCTGTGGGAGAAAGAAAACCCTGGTAAAAGTTATAATTAACTGATACCGGCACACCTTCTCTTCCCCGCTTGGTAGTAACGAGAATAACTCCATTAGCCGCACGGGCGCCGTAAATACCGCGGCGGCATCTTTTAAAATGCTGATGCTCTCCACATCATTGGGATTTACCGAATTAAGGTCTCTGCCCAAGAATTCCATCGATAACAACAAGTGGTTCGTTGTTGCCCAGGGTTGCCATACCGCGAATAAGAATGGTTGCGCCGTCTTTGCCGGGTTCACCGTTAGACTGTTGTATGACTGCGCCCGGAAGCCGGCCGGCAAGCGCATTGGATATGTTGGTAACAGGCGCAGCCGTTAAATCCTTACTGCCAACCGTAACGACCGAGCCGATCACGTTTACCTTCTTTTGCGTTCCATACCCTACCACCACTACATCATTGAGTGTACGGGTGTCGCCTTCGAGGCGCATATTAATGGTAGCCTGGTTGTTTGTGGGTACTTCCGTGGTGGTAAACCCAACATACGAAAACACAAGGGTGCTATTGTCTGCTGCCTGTATGGTGTAGTTGCCATCATTGTCTGACACTACTGTTTTTGTGGTGCCCTTTACTGCGATACTGACACCCGCAAGGGGTTCACCCTTCACATCGGTGATCCTGCCTTTGATGGTTTTGTTTGTTTGGGAGAAACTTTGAAACTGAAGTGAAAGAATACAAATGATCAACAGGGGTATGGTTATAAACGACCCGGGGAAAGTAGCTTTTTTTTCATATTCTGTAGTTTTGGTACCAATACGTTAGTTGACTGGAATTGACAGAATAAAAATAGAAGAATGTAAAAGCAGAAAGATTTACTTATTGAGCGAATAACTATGCTTTCATAACAAGTGCCTGCAAAATAAGAGCATCGTACTATCAAACACAGTGAGAGAGGTCTGCAAGTCGTGCAGAGAGGGTAACTATTATACAATACTCTCAGGTCAAATAAATGCTTGGTGTTGCGGGATAGTTAATAGTGGTAGCGTTATTGTTGCAGATGGATTGTCCGGTGCCTGATCTAAAAAACTTTTCCGAGTAAACAGAAATGTAGCGTAACAGCAACCAGGAAAATAAACCTGCCGGGCAAATGTTGTTTCTGCTTACTTCCTCAGCGCTTCCCTCACCTTCGGGGCGATCTTCGTTCCAAAGATCTCAATGGATTTCATCATCGTTTCGTGCGACGGTCCACCCACATCCATGTGTGCCGAGAAGCGGGTAAGACCAAACATCTCATGCATGTGTAGTATTTTATCAATAGCCTCATTAGCATCACCAATGATCAGGTGACCTTGTGGTGAACGTCCCTGTTCAAACTGTTGCTTTGTATAGGCTGGCCATCCCCTTTGCTTGCCAACGCGGGTCATTTGTGCTGCATAGGTGGGATAGTAGTCGTCTGCGATTTGCCGGCTATTCTCACCGAAGAAGGCATGTATATGTACACCTACTTGTAGTGTGTCTGTAGGGTGACCAAAATGGTGCAAGGCTTTGCGGTAATACTCAAACAGCGGTCTGAACTGTGCCGGATCACCGCCGATGATAGCAAAGATCACAGGCAGGTTATGCTTGGCAGCCCTTACTACCGACTCAGGTGTGCCACCAACAGCCACCCAAACAGTGGAGCGCGCCCTTACTGCACGTGGCAGTACCTGTTGATTATTCAATGCCGGGCGAAATTTGCCCTTCCAGGTAATGACAGGCTGTTTATTGATCTGTAACAGCAATTCGAGTTTCTCCTCAAACAACTCATCATAATGTTGCAGGTCGTAGCCAAACAATGGAAACGATTCAGTGAAACTTCCGCGACCTACCATTAGTTCAGCCCGTCCATTGCTGAGGAGATCTACTGTAGCAAAACTCTGGTACAGCCGCACCGGGTCCGACGAACTTAATACCGAGACCGCACTACCCAGTTTAATGTTTTTGGTAACTGTTGCTGCTGCTGCCAAAATGATCTCCGGCGTCGAGACCGCATAGTCCGGGCGGTGGTGTTCACCAATGCCAAAAAAATCCAGCCCCACTTCATCCATCAGTTTGATCTCGCGTATCAGCTCCTGCAGCCGCTGCTGCGCAGGTTGTACTTTGCCGTTGCTATCAATGTGCAGATCGCCAAACATGCCAACACCAAGTTCCATAGTACGGGTTTTAATAGGTGCGAAGGTACTGGGTGCGATGTTGTAGCAGCGATGAAAAGAAGGATACACAGATCCCTGCTACAATTTTAAAGTTAAGAGACGATATCCCAGCAAGACGAAAAGTTTCTGACACTTTCTCTGTGGTAAAAAAATCACTCCGTGTTCTCTGTGCAAAACTCCTGTATCTCCTCTGCGGTAAAAAATCACACTGTGTTCTCTGTGCAAAACTCCTGTATTCCTCTGCGGTTAAAAAATCACTCCGTGTCCTCTGTGCAAAACTCCTGTATCTCCTCTGCGGTTAAAAAATCTCTCCGTGTTCTCTGTGCAAGACTCCTGTATCTCCTCTGCGGTTAAAAAATCACACTGTGTCCTCTGTGTAAAACTCCTGTATTCCTCTGCGGTTAAAAAATCTACTCCGTGTTCTCTGTGCAAGACTCCTGTATTTCTCTGCGGTAAAAAATTACTGTGTCCTCTGTGTAAAACTCCTGTACTCCTCTGCGGTTAAAAAATCACTCCGTGTTCTCTGTGCAAGACTCCTGTATCTCCTCTGCGGTTAAAAAATCACACTGTGTCCTCTGTGTAAAACTCCTGTATTCCTCTGTGGTTAAAAAATCACTCCGTGTTCTCTGTGCAAGACTCCTGTATCTCCTCTGCGGTAAAAAGAAATAAATAACCCTTTGTACTCAACAATACCGACATTTGACAAATATTTCACGACATGTTTCATAATTGTGTTTAACTTAGTAATATGGAGAAAGAGACGAAAATTAAAGGAGCGGTCAAACCAGCATTCATTGAGAGTACCAAAGAGAACCAGGGAAAACCCCGGCTTGTAAAAGATAGTAGTGGAAGAACTAAGGCAAATGGATTTCACCCACAATCTCTTTTCTCCTACAATTTTGTGGATGATAACAATGTTCTTGATATTATCGATCTTGTTAGAACCGGTATCTCCTATAAAGATTTTAATACAATTGCTACCGATACACCTTTTTCCTTAACAGATTGGGCAAAATACCTCCAGCTTTCAGAACGTACTATTCAGCGGAATCAAAAAGAAAATAAGCCATTTCAACCCATTCAATCAGAGAGAATTGTTGAACTAAGTATGCTTTATCAATACGGCGCAGAGGTGTTTGGCGAAAGAGACAACTTTAATACCTGGCTGAGTTCCAAATCTCTTGCCCTTGGTGGTCGCACACCCAAAGATCTGCTCGATACAAAATTCGGGATAGCAATGGTAAAGGATGAATTAGGAAGAATTGAACATGGAATCTTAGCATGATCGTTTATAGATTAAGCAAAGGCAAATATCTGCGAGACCTTTCCGGCAAAGGTGCCGAATTGTACGGCGGAAGATGGAACAACAAAGGCACTCCTTTGCTTTATACCAGCCAGTCACGTGCGTTAGCGTTTGCCGAGATCTCTATGCATTTACCGCTGGGTATTGTACCAAAAGATTATTTTTTAATCACTATTCAGATCCCCGATACAGCAACTATTCTTACGTTTTCTGAAGCTGATATGCCTCCGGATTGGCGCTCCAATCCCCCTTCCGATAGCACACAGAAACTCGGCGACCAGTTTGCCCACTCCCTGGCACACCTCACTTTACGCGTTCCTTCTGCCGTAGTCCCCGGAGATTGTAATTACCTCGTCAATCCCTTACATCCTTTAATACAGGAAGTGATCATTGTTGAGGAAGAGCCTTTTGAGTTTGACAGCAGGTTTGCGCGGCGAGGATCATAAATGGCTTTGGTACCCTTCTGCGCACTTGTAAGATTTCATTTTAGTTTTTTGGAGCCGGCATTTGTGGTGC
>CAVSED010000019.1:0-106784 GCA_963726895.1 uncultured Chitinophagaceae bacterium
CAGGGCAAGATCAAAGTAAAAAAAGTAAGCGATACAACGGCTGCTGCCGTCGAGATCATCATAGACCTGGCGCCGGGTATATCGCCCGATATAACCATTGATGCGCTGTATGCTTTTACCGATTGCGAAGTGAGCATATCGCCCAACGCCTGTGTGATCGTAAATCAGAAGCCGCACTTTGTAACAGTGCAGGAACTGTTGAAAATTTCGGCTGATAATACACGCAACCTGCTAAAGCGCGAACTGGATATACGCCTGGGCGAACTGCAGGAAAAATGGCACTATACCTCGCTGGAAAAAATATTTTTTGAAGAAAAGATCTATAAGGAACTGGAGAAAAAACATGAGACATGGGAAAAGGTGCTGACGGCCATAGAAAAAGCCTTTGCGCCTTTTACCAAAACTCTCCGCCGACCAGTGACCCGCGAAGATGTGCTAAAGTTGACAGAGAAGCCGGTACGACGTATCTACAGACTAGATATTGATCAGCTAAATGAGCAAATAAAAGGCATAGAAGCAGAGATGGCACAGGTGCAGTTCAACATCGATCACCTGACTGATTATGCGGTTGACTATTATCAAAACCTGTTAAAGAAATATGGCAAAGACCGTGAACGCAAAACCGAGATCAGGCAGTTTGATGTGATCACCGCCAGGTCAGTTGCCATTGCCAATACCAAGGTGTACATGAACCGCGGCGAAGGTTTCATAGGGCTGAGCCTGAAGAAAGATGAACTGATAGGCGAGTGCAGCGACCTGGATGACATTATTGTTTTTACAAAGGCGGGCAAGATGAAAATAGTGCGGGTAGCAGATAAAGTGTTTATTGGCAAAGACATTATTTACGCTGCCATTTTTCAAAAGAACGATGAGCGTACTACTTACAATATCATCTACGTAGATGGCGCCAGCGGTGTCAGTTATGCCAAACGTTTCAACGTAACAGCCATTACCCGCGACAAAGATTATGACCTGACTAAAGGCTCAGATAAAAGCAAGGTGCATTGGTTTACAGCCAACCACAATGGCGAGGCGGAAGTAGTAAAAATTATACTAAGCCCAAACAGTAATGCCAAGAAAAAAGAGCTTGATTTTTACTTCGAAGAGCTGGATATAAAAGGGCGAGGCAGCATGGGCAACCAGGTAACGAAGTATCCCATAAAAACGATCAGGTTAAAGGAAGCCGGGCGCAGCACATTGACCGGCAGGAAGCTTTGGTTCGATAGCAAATTCGGACGCCTAAACAACGAAGAAAAGGGCGAATATCTCGGCACGTTTGAAGAAGATAAGTTGCTGGTAATATACGATGATGGCAACTACGAGATAACCGATACTGAGCTAACACAAAGGTTTGAGCCCGAGAAGATTTTGTTGATCGAAAAATTTGATCCGGAAAAAATCATCACTGCTGTTTATCTCGATACCGAAAAAGAGCAATACAACATCAAGCGTTTTCGTATAGAGACCAGTACGCTGAAGTCAAAGTTTTTGTTCATCAAAGAAGGCAAAGACAATCGCCTGGAAGCGGTGACGACCGAAGATGAACCGGTGCTGATCTTGAATACCAAAATGGGTGCGAAAGTGTCATCGCAAAAAATTCAGATCGGTGGTTTTGTAGAGGTGATGGGCTGGAAAGCCATTGGCAACAAACTGGTGCAGTACAGCAAAGATGTAGAGATGGAGTGGGAACCAAAAGCCGAAGAAGGGGATATACAAACAAAGCTGTTTTAGATGGCAGGTTATAAGTTGTAAGTTGTAAGTTTTAAGTGGTAGGTGTAAGTTGTAAGTGATAAGTTGGTAGGTTGTAAAGTTGTAAGTGATAAGTGTTAGGTTATAAGTCGAAATGGCTGTATGTTTTAACTAGTGCATGTCATTCCGATAAAGGAAGGAAGCCCCTGTAAAGTATAATGTAAAAGGTGCAGCGCACCGCCATATTTGTAGACGCTTATGGCACCAAAATATATTAAAGGTGCAGCGCACCGCGATATATGCCAGAGGAGATGGTAAGTTGTAGGTTATAAAGTTGTAAGTGATAAGTGTTAGGTTATAAGTCGAAAAGGCTGTATGCTTTAATTAGTGCATGTCATTCCGATGGAGGAAGGAAGCCCCTGGAAAGTATAATGTAAAGGTGCAGCGCACCGCCATATTTGTAGACGCTCACGACACCAAATTTATCAAAGGTGCAGCGCACCGCGATATCTTCTTACAAACACCTAGTATTCCAAACCAAAACCTCTCAAACTTTTGCAGAGAGGTTTAAGCTACTCCCCTTACTTTACAAATCGTCCTATTACCGGGAACTTTTGGAACTCGGCTTTCTCAACCAGTAAAATAAAACGGGCATACACCAGCATCAATACAGTTGCCAGCACCAGGCTGAAGTATAAATTTGTGATCAGGGAAGTGACCCCTTTGTGTATGAAATACAGCACAACCACGATGGCTATATAAGCCAACAACTTTTTCCAGGCGTAGGGAATTTTATATTCTTTCTGTCCCCAGACAAAGCTATACACCATCATGCTGCCATAGCATGCGAAAGTTGCCCAGGCACAAGCCATATATCCAAACGTTGGTATAAATAGCCAGTTGATTGCAATGGTTATCAATGCGCCTATGAGGGTGATCCAGGCACCGGCTTTGGTTTGGTTGCTCAGCTTATACCAGATGCTTAGGTTGTAGTAAATGCCCAGAAAGATGTTGGCCAGCAACAATATAGGAACTACTGCCAAGACCTTCCCAATAGTCTTGCCAACAAAATACTTTATCACCGGCAAATAAAGCGTCACCACAAAAACATCAACGTAACCGTAATCACAAAAAACTTCATCACCCGCGCATAGGTGCGTTGTGGATTTAACCCTTCCGCCTGTTTAAAAAAGAAAGGTTCAGCGCCCATTCTAAAAGCCTGTATGAAAAGGCTGATCAATAACGAAAGTTTGTAGCAGGCACTATAAATACCCACCTGTTCTTCTTTAAATGTAGTGTCCGGGTACCCACCAATTCAGCATCAACCGGTCAAATGTTTCGTTGATCATTCCACCTAAGCCCACAATAATCAGCGGCAACGAATAGATCATCATTTCCTTCCAAAGTTGTATGTTGAAGTGCAGCTTGATTGCTCCAATTTGTCCCAGCAACAACAGCAATGTAAAGCCCGAGACAAGAACATTGGCAATGATGACATAGGTTACCGGGTTAACATCGGTCCGGTAAAATAGCCTGATCCAGCTATTAGGATTTTGCAGCAATAATTCTGGGGCAATACGAAAGAAAAAAAACAGTGGCTGCAATGTTTAATAAAATGCTGCAAATGCGAATAATAGCATATTTTATAGGGCGTCCTTCCTGGCGCAATTTGGCAAAAGGCAAGGCTGTCAGCGTATCCAATGCAATAATAACAATACTAAGTTCCATCAGTAAGGGTTTGTCGGAAATACCAGCAAAAGCGGCAAGTGGCGCCCTGAATATCCAAAGCAGCGACGAAAGAAAAATGGTGGAAACAAACAGGGAAATACTGGCAGTGCTATAAAGAGAATTGGCGTATTCTTTCTTTTGGGCAAACCTGAAATAAGCCGTTTCAAACCCATACGTAAACAATACATTCAGCAAAGGAATGGCTGCATACACCAGGCTCATTTTGCCATAGTCCGAAACCTGCAAAACGGAAGTTCGGGTAAGGTAAGGGTGTAAGCAGGTAGTTGATAAAGCGGGCAGCAATGGAACTTACTCCATACCACATGGTTTGTCCCGCAAGTTTTTTAATACCACTCAATAGTTCCTTATTTTCAACAAAAATAGCAGTAACCAATTGCCCTACAGCATTTTATTATTGCTATAAGGTTTTAGAAAAAAGTGCCTCATTCCGCAGATGAAATCACCATCGCAAAAGAACGGCTAATAATCGCCAGTCTTTACTTTGTTCCTGTTCTGTTTTATTTCGGATTTGATTTTTTTCGACTGTATTCTTTTCTCTTTCGCAGCGCGGGAGGGCTTCGTAGCAATTCTTGATTTTTTCTTTACCAAAGCCTGTTCTATAAGGTGGTTCATTTTTCTTATTACTTCATCTTTATTACCCAACTGCGTGCGTGCCGTTTGCGCCTTTACCAGTACTACTCCTTCCGCTGTTATTTTGTTGCTGAGTTTTTCCCGCAACAGTTGTTTTTGCGCATCACTAAACCAGCGTGAGTTGTCAATTCGCCAGCGCCCTTCTACCATGGTTTCTACCTTGTTCACATTCTGTCCACCGCTACCCCCGCTGCGTGCTGTACTAAAAACAATCTCATCGTAAACATTTACCTTCATTTCATAAAATTACAGGTAAAGTCGATTATGAGATCGGTCATTCAACGGGTAAAAAATGCTTCGGTAGTTGTCAATGATACCATAACCGGCAAAATTGGTACAGGGCTGCTCGTATTGTTGGGAATTGAAGATGCTGACACAATTGAGGACATTGTTTGGCTAAGCAACAAAATAGTGCAGATGCGGATATTTAATGATGCGGAGGGTGTGATGAACAAGAGCCTGCTGCAGGTTGATGGAGAGGTTTTGTTGGTAAGCCAGTTTACCCTGCACGCCAGTACAAAAAAGGGCAACAGACCATCGTACAGTATGGCAGCGCGTAGAGAGTTTGCAATACCGATGTATGAAAAAATGCAGGCGCAACTATGCAATTGACCTTGGCAAAACTATTGCGACGGGTATCTTCGGTGCCGACATGCAGGTTGAACTTGTAAACGATGGGCCGGTCACCATCATTATTGATTCCAAAAACCGCGAATAGTTAGCAACGGGTGCAGTACTGTAGGCAATGTAACCGGGTATATACAGCGGATTTCTTTTTATGAGCCCAACAGAGTTGCTACCATTATACATCGTTGCGTCGCACCCTTGTACAGTATTTTCTCTATTGAGCGCTTAGCTATCAATATCTTACAATGTTTTAAGAAAAAACCAGTTGCAACAATAAACAACTTTATATGCAGATTACCCTGGCAGATGCCCAAAAACAGGTGGATGACTGGATAAAAACCATAGGCGTTCGCTATTTCAATGAGCTTACCAACCTGGGTATATTAATGGAAGAAGTGGGCGAACTCAGCCGGTTAATGGTGAGAAAATATGGTGAACAATCATCGAAGCCAAACGAAAATAACTTCGATCTTGCTGATGAGATGGCAGATGTGCTCTGGATACTGATCTGTCTTGCCAACCAGACCGGGGTAGATCTTTCAGATGCCTTCGTTAAAAACATACAAAAGAAAACTACCCGCGATGCCGGGCGACACAAAACAAATTCCAGGCTGTTATGAGGGGGTTAGAAAATAATTTGATAAACCGTGCTGTCTCACCTGGCAGTTACTTTAAATTTCCCCCGCACTTTGCAACTTTGCAGGTTCATTCCCTGTCATTAAAGAAGTATTAAATAAATAAACTTAAACCCCAATAAAAACTATGTTTTCCCCTCTTTTAGATACTCTGATGCAGTATGGTGGCGCTGTAGTAGTTGGCATTGCAACAGGTTTACTTTTCAAAATGTATTTCGCCGGTCAAATACAGGGAAAAATAAAAGGATACCAGTGCAACATTGTAAAAAGCCATTCAAAAATACTGGAGCTTGAAGCCAAAAATGAAGCGCTTGAAAAACGCATCCGCGAGGCAGAAGGTATTTTCTCTAAGGATAAAATTTTTATGAACTAATTATCTCCGGTCAGAACTTTTACTTCATAACCTGTGTACAGTTGTGCACAGGTTCATCCTCTCCAACCACAGATCTCCCGATCTGGCAACCTGGTTCCACATCACTTCTTTGCAGTTGTTACCGCTTTCGCCCACCGGGTATTTTATGTATTTATTTGTAGGTTTGCCGCACTATGACGACAAACGAAAATAAGTTTCAGCAGATCATATCTCATGCTAAAGAATATGGCTTTGTTTTTCCAAGCAGCGAAATCTACGATGGTCTAAGCGCCGTTTACGATTATGGCCCCTATGGTAGCGAACTTAAAAAAAATATACGCGATTATTGGTGGAAGTCGATGACCCAAATGCAGGAAAACATTGTAGGGATCGATGCCGCGATCTTTATGCATCCCACAACCTGGAAAGCCAGTGGACACGTAGATAATTTTAGCGACCCGATGATAGACAACAAGGACAGCAAAAAGCGCTACCGTGTTGACCATCTGATAGAAGCTAAAGCTGACAAACTGGGGTTTGAAGGGAAAAAGGAAGAAGAATATGCCTTGCTGCGATCGATGGATACCCTGCTTGCCGCCGAGGATTTTGCAGGAATAAAGAAACTTATAGACGACGAAAAGATAGCCTGCCCCATCAGCGGAACGGTGAACTGGACAGACATGCGTCAATTTAACCTGATGTTCTCTACCGAGTTTGGCGCTGTGACCGGTGAAACTGAGGATAACAAAGTGTATTTGCGTCCTGAAACTGCACAGGGTATTTTTGTGAACTTTCTCAATGTGCAGAAAACATCGAGAATGCGGATACCCTTTGGCATTGCACAGATAGGCAAAGCTTTTAGAAATGAAATAGTGGCGCGGCAATTCATTTTTAGAATGCGCGAATTTGAGCAAATGGAAATGCAATTCTTCGTGCGCCCCGGCACAGAAAACGAATGGTACAGGTACTGGAAAGAAGCCCGTTTGCAGTGGCATTTAAGCCTGGGTACAGCAGCAGAAAAATATCGGTACCATGACCATATAAAACTTGCGCACTATGCCAAGGAGGCCTGCGATATTGAATATGAATTTCCCATTGGTTTTAAAGAAGTAGAAGGCATACACTCCCGCAGCGATTTCGATTTGTCGCAACACCAGAAGTTTAGCAAGAAAAAGATGCAGTACTTCGACAACGATATAGATGCGACCACCGGAAAGCCTTACGGCAATTACATTCCTTATGTTATTGAAACCTCCATTGGTCTCGACCGTATGTTTCTGCTGGTACTGAGCGAAAGTTTCGAAGAAGAAACCATTACCAAAGAAGATGGCACAGCAGACAGCAGGGTAGTGCTACACATACCGGCTATGATTGCTCCTGTAAAACTAGCCATATTGCCTTTGGTGAAAAAAGATGGTCTGCCAGAGATTGCGCGCGACTTAATGAACGAGTGCAAGGCGCACTTCAGGTGTTTTTATGAAGAGAAAGATGCAATAGGAAAACGATATCGCCGGCAGGATGCCATAGGTACTCCTTTTTGTGTAACGATCGATCACCAGACAAAAGAAGATAAAACGGTCACCATACGCTACCGCGATACCATGCTGCAGGAGCGGATACCTTTGGATAAAGTACGTGAGATAGTTATGAATAATATCATCTAACCTCCTCACAACAGCAACTAACAACAAAAGAGCCCGGCAAATGCCAGGCTTTTTTATTGTTATATACAAGTGACTTTCTAAAATAAGTTACTGTGCTTGCAAAATGATCTACCCAGGCGATGCAGATAAACGGAGCCCCGCAGTAAGGCGGGGTACACTGTCGCAACAATGATCCATCGGGTCACAACTGCCCGGCTACCAAAAAATTGTCGGTAACTACACTTAATTCAACTTCATTTCAAAAAGCAATGGCCACTTCTTGCCGGTGATGAACAACGAATTTTTAGCGCTGTCGTAGGCAATGCCGTTGAGCACATATCCCTGGTTAATGTCTACCGATTTGCCTGATTTTGTGAGCAGGTCGCTTAGGTCCATTTTGCCTGTGATTGTGCCGGTAGCCGGATCAATTTTGATGATGAAATCGGTAAGATAGATATTGGCAAAGATGTAGCCATTTACATACTCCAGTTCGTTGAGGTTGCCAACGGGTCCGTTGTTATCAGTCACACTTATCGTGCGTTTGATCTTGAAAGTAGCGGGGTCAACAAAATAAATATTGCTTTCGCCGGTACTGATGATAAGGTCTGTGCCATTGTTGGTAAGTCCCCATCCATCATGTTCCCACGAAAACTCCTGTATCTTTTTCAGCGATGCCGGATCATACACAAATACCTTATGATTTTGCCAGGTTAGCTGGTATATCTTGTTGTTGAGTAGCGTCACTCCTTCGCCAAAAATATCGGGCGCTAACGAGACAGATTGGTCAACCTTTCCATTCTTCAACTCTACTTTCATCAACCTGCTTTGTCCTTCAAGTCCGGTACCTTCAATAAAGCCATTGTTTTGCCAAATAAGACCTTGCGTGTACGACGATGTGTCGTGCGGGTAAGACGCAACAATGTTATAACTAATGGTTGCCGGTGGCTTCACCGTGGCGGCATCCGCGGTATTACTGTCCGTTGTTTTGTCGTTGCCACAAGCAGCCAGCAACACCAGTAAAATGATAGTAAAAATATTCTTCATTACAATTCTATTCAACAAATGTAGCATACAGCACCAAGCCAAATCCGTTAAAATATATTTAGCGTTTCAGGTAAGTATGAACAAATAAGACAGGCTATATTGTTGCTGAACTTTCGACTTGGTTCGTTAGGAGGTAACATAAATTGCCAGTGGCAACTGCTTACAAGTAACCCCGGGTAAACTACTATGGTATGCGTGGGATTTGATATGATTGGGCAGATACCCGCATCAGATCTCATAGCATCTTCGTTGCGTCGCAATCACTTTATCGGCAAACCAATGAGCAGCTTTTGGTTCACTTTTAAAAAGGATCTATTAATTGAGTAAAGCTTCATTTTTCGGTTAAAGAAATGAACAGTGACATAGCTACTAATACAAGGAAGAGACGAAAAATTTAAGGTGGCAAAAATATTATTAACCCAAACTAAACGTTTGAAAGTGAAGTGAAAAGTGATGCGGTACTATTTTTGACCCCTCACGTGCAAATCTAAAAATTACGATGAAAAAAGTATTTGTTTTTGTAGTGGTCATGTTTTGTGTGGCAGGTGTGCAGGCGCAGGGTATCAAAAGTTTTATGAAGAAGGTGTCGAAAGACAGTTCATCACCCTTGGGGAAACTTGCCGGCATTGGTTCGTCAGGCAATGCTGATTTATCGGCAGGCACTATTGCGAGTGGTTTAAAAGAAGCGCTGGAAATAGGTACCCAGCGCGGCGCAGAAAAATTGTCGTCGGTAGATGGCTTTTTTAAAGACGCTGCCATCAAAATACTCATGCCCGAACAGGCACAAAAAGCTGAACAAAAATTAAGAAGTATTGGTCTTGGCAGCCAGGTAGATAAAGCCATACTTAGCATGAACCGTGCAGCAGAAGATGCCAGCAAAAGCGCAGCACCCATATTTGTAAATGCAATAAAACAAATGAGCATACAAGATGCAGCGGGCATACTGCGCGGTGGCGATTTTGCCGCAACGGAATATTTAAAAGTAAAAACAACCAGCAACCTTACCGAAGCTTTTCGCCCGGTCATAGAGCAATCGCTAACAGCCGTAGATGCAACAAAATATTGGAATACAGTTTTTACCACCTACAATAAATTCAGTACCGATAAGGTGAACACAGACCTTGCGGCATACGTAACAGAGAAAGCCCTGGCAGGAATTTTTCATGAAGTGGCATTGGAAGAACAAAAGATAAGGCAGAACCCCGCTGCGCAAACTACTGAGCTGCTGAAAAAAGTTTTTGGCAAATAGGCGGCTGACGGGTGTAATTTCAAACTTCATACAAAGAAAGACCTTATGAAAAAAATTGTATTGGTAATGATATTCGCTGGCAGCACCATTGTTAGTTGCGACACTGCCCGCCAGGTGTTGCAGGATGTAAATACTGCTTATGGAACAGGTAGCCTCACCAACGCCGACATAGTAGCGGGTCTGCGCCAGGCACTTACCATAGGCACACAAAACGGCACCAGCAAACTATCGGCAGTTGATGGATTTTTTAAGGATGCAGCTATTAAGATACTGTTGCCCGATGAAGCTAAAAAAGTAGAAAGCACACTGCGCAATCTGGGTATGGGCAGCCTTGTAGATAACGCGGTTTTGTCAATGAACCGCGCGGCTGAAGAAGCGGCAAAGGGCGCCGGCACAATCTTCATCAATGCGGTGAAACAAATGACTATTACCGATGCTTTAAATATCTTGAAAGGCGGTGATTTTGCAGCGACCAATTATTTCAAAGGCAAAACTACGGCGGCACTTACTGAGTCGTTTAGACCGGTGATCACAAAGGCTTTGAAGAATGTAAATGCTACCAAATACTGGAGCGACGTAACAACTGTATATAACAAGTTTTCCAGCAATAAAGTAACCACCGATCTTACACAGTACGTTACGCAACGGGCAATGGATGGCATTTTTTACGAGATCGGACTTGAAGAACAAAAGATCCGCAAAGATCCTGTTGCCCGTACTACCGATATTTTGAAAAAGGTGTTTGGAAGCCAGGCAGCACAAGGCAGTTAAAATATTATGAGATATATGTATAGTAAGCCGGTTATTAATAACCGGTTTTTTTATGCTCTTATTAGAGGCATTCTGTACACCGGATATTATTTTGGGCCGGGCATTATTAGTTCTATTAAACAGACGTTGCGTCGCACTCGTGTACTTTCATTCTATAGGCAGCTTTGTACTTATGTATGGAATTAATTTTCCAACAGTTTCTTATTTGTATAAATAAAAACCAATGAAGCCCGTTTGTCAATCAACCGCGCCAATTTTCAATTTATAAATAGATACGCTTGCTATTAATTGGCTATTAGAAAATCGTGTGATCGCCTGCTAACGTGACACGAAAGCACCAACACACCAACAGTAAACACTAAGCGCTTAAACGATACAGGCTAAAGTGTTACAACGCCTAACATTACAACACTTCAACTATAGCACCTCAACCTATTGTAAGCCCTTAAACTTGCAACATAAAAAAAGCCACTACTTATAATATAGCGGCTTTACTTCTCAATGTAAGTAAAACTAAAAGCTCATTCCAATACCAACTTTAAATGAACGGTTATACGAGTTCATATTACGGTTGGCATCTACTCTGGTAAGACCGTAATCATAGGCAGCCATCACATTAAACCCGGTTTGAAATTGATAGCCAATACCCGCGGTCATTGCTGCATCCCACCGGCTAAATTGACTGGTAGCATCAAGATGACTGTTCACAACGTTAAAGCCTAAAGCACCGGCAGATGTATGCACGTCAGCCTTTACTAAGTACGATAGCTGCGGACCTGCATACAATTGCAACTCTCCAATACTTGTCTTAAGCAATACGGGTATATCAATGTACTGCGATTGTAATTGTGCCCTGGCGTTTACACCTAAAAAGTCAAGCCCCTTAATGTTGAGAGAACCTTTTAAGCCATAGCCTTTTTGCGAGTAATAGAGTGCAGGTTCAAGTGATATAGAACTACCGATGGGTAGGGTCGTGTACATACCTGCAAAAAAACCGGTTCTGTTGTTGGTACTGATCATGCCATTGGCAAAATCGAGCAGGTTGTTCAAATTGTTGACAGCATCGCCCCGCATTCCGGAGCTTGTTACACCAGCCCTTACACCTATTCCTGTTTGTGCAATACCTGCAAGTGAAGTGACTAAAATAAATAAGAGTAGAAGTTGTTTTTTCATATTGTCAGCGAACGGATTTTAAATGTCGTTCTGCAATATGAGAGAGAAAAGACTTTCACAGGATTAATAGTAGGGAGACAAGCTTTTGTTAAAGCAAAAAGATAAATTTTTCATTTTTTATAAGCCCAAAATTTTTTATTGACCAGAGAATGAGTTGTTTGCAAATGGTGAGTTGAAAAAAAAATCCCCTGATTTATGGGCAAGATAAAATCAGGGGATGGTCTGTTGTTTCTTCTGCTAATTGCTTATCTGTAATATCCAGTCTTTAAAAATATTATTCTCATCAGCATGCTTTAGATCTCATACTTCAATCAATTGACCTGCTATATTTTCTTCGTTGGCAACTGACAACTGTGCCATCTCTGCCTGCATTATCTTTTTAAACGTTGTCAATGCCTGTGCTACTACCTGGTCCATATTATAGTATCTGTAAGTAGCTAAACGACCTACAAAATAGGTATTGCTTAGTTGGCTTGCAAGCAGTGCATATTTTTTATACAACAGGTCATTCTCAACGCGGGGTACCGGGTAGTACGGATCGCCTGCAGCTTCCGGAAACTCATAAACTACTGTTGTTTTATCATGTTTCTGTCCGGTGAGATGTTTGAACTCAGTGATGCGTGTAAAGCCATAATCATTGGGATAATTTATGGTTCCTGTCTCCTGAAATTGTTGTGTCTCCATTGTTTCAAACTTGAAACGCAACGACCTGTATGGCAACTTACCATATCTATAATTGAAGAACTCATCCACGGGACCGGTAAAGATCAGTTTACGGTATTTAACTTCATTCATTACCTCTTCATAGTCGGTATTCAACATGATCTTGATGTTTGGATGCGAAAGCATTTTGTCAAACATCTTGGTATAGCCATGTGCCGGCATTGCCTGGAAAATATCGGTGAAATAGCGGTCATCTTTATTGGTGCGGGTGGGTACACGGGCAGTTACCGACGCATCTAACTCTGATGGGTCAAGGTCCCATTGCTTGCGTGTATACCCTTTAAAAAACTTCTCGTACAGTTCACGCCCTACCTTGCTCACCACTATATCTTCAGAAGTTTTTATAGGATATACTTTTTCCGCTTTTGCAGCGAGGAAAGTCTTCCACTTCCATGCCATTTAAATTGACACCGTAGTATTTATTTATGGTATTTAAGTTTATCGGAATTGGAAGCAGTTGTCCGTCAACCTGTGCCAAAACTTTGTGTTGATAATTGCGCCAGCTTGTAAACTTGCTTAAGTAGTTAAAGACATCTGTAGAGTTAGTATGAAAAATATGCGGACCATACTTGTGCACCAATATACCATCATCATTATAAAAGTCATACGCATTGCCACCAATGTGATTGCGCTTGTCTATCAATAACACTTTCTTGTTGCCGGCAGATGCAAGTCTTTCTGCCAATACACTACCCGCAAAACCCGCACCTACAATCAGGTAAGTCATAGGTGTATTTTGTCTTTTGTTGGTGCTTGTTTTTATTTACACCCGCAAGTGTTGCATTGATATGTTTTAGCATATCAGTAAAAGTTCCGCTCCAGCTTTTATCAGCTAAAAATTCGTCTGCTGCAGGCAGCCACTCACTTTTTTCCATCTTCATATATTGCTCAGCAGCCTTCACAAATTCTTTAGCTGTCGAGGCAATTTTTACAATGCCTTTATCACCATAAGGATTGACAACATCGCGAATAGGAGTGGAAACAACCGGTACACCTGCAGACAGATATTCAGGTGTTTTGGTGGGACTGATAAAATGAGTTGATTTGTTGATAGCAAATGGTATAAGCGCCACATCCCATCCTGAAACATAAGCAGGCAGTTCCTGGTAACTTTTGCCACCTAATAAATGTACATTACTAAGTTGAGGCAAAGAATCAGGGTTGATTTTTACAATGGGACCTAACAATATAAAATTCCACTCTGGTCTCAGTTTAGCCATTTTTGCAAGCAGATCTATATCGAAGCGCTCATCAATTACTCCATAAAAACCAAGCTTTGGTCCTTTAATCTTTTTTTGATCAGCCGGTTCGGTAGCAATGGTGCGGGCTTGTGAAAAGTGTTTTTTATCAATACTGCTGGGAAAGGCAAATATATTATGATGCTTGTCTTTTTTAGCTTCGTACAGGCTTTGGCCACCGGTGAAAACAATATCAGCTTTAGAGAATAATAATTCTTCAAAATCCTTTAAACACCGCGGCGCATTTTTAAAGTTCGACAATTCATCCATACAATCATATATAGTGAGAGCTGGTTTTATGTGTCCTGAAAATGCAAGCGCCATTGGTGTATAGTACCAGAAAATCAGATCATCGAAATTTTTTGACTGTAGCGTTTTATCCAGCAGTTTTTTCAGAAGTTGTTCAGTTTGTTCCGGGGTTGACCCGCCTGCAATATGTGGAGTGACTACCCATAAGTTTTCATCCTTTGCTGTAAACGAGAGGTAAGGTTCATTAGGTGCATCGAAGAAAGGTTCCTCTACAAAATATACTTTGTAAATAGATGCGAAACGGCTAAGCAAATGCTGTGGTCGTTGATATACAAAGTCCCAGCGAAGGTGTGAAAAGCAGATAAGTGTTGAAGGATTGGCAAATGATGATTTATCATTGCGTCCGTTCAAGTTTCTGTAGCTGGTGTTGGGTACCTCCATATTCGTCATTGTAATTTTTAAAAGGGTTAAATTATTTTATGGCAGATTATATATATATCAATAACGTGCCATTGTTGTTGCAGGGTCAAAACCGGTGTAATTTGCCGGGCGCGCAGCAAAAAAAAAGTTTGGCAATCTTTTGAAACTTAGAATTGAAGGCTCAGAAAAGAATGATTGAGGAAATTCATTCACATCTGTTTAATTTTTGAAAGAGTAAGCAACGTTATAAAGTCACACTTGGCGCTGTTCCCGGCGATAAACCACCCTGCGTGAAGTAGGCGGAAGGCAAAAGGTTTATTAAATCATTTAGCAGAAATATTGACTGTAAAATGAAACAAGTAAAGTTTGCACAAGACAAACAATTCCGTTAAAGATAACGATTACCACTTCAATTATTTACATCGCCGATTGTTTAGGCAATTCTCCATATCTTAAAGCCTGCAGATCTACTTTACCATTTACTGCAGTGATGCATGGCTTGATGAACGTTTCTATAACAGTTTTAATTAAGCAGCAGTTTCCTGAGATTTATTTAAAAAGTAAACGTGATATTTTACAAGGGCAATTTCCTGTCACTTATGATCAGTAAACATCTTTCAATTTGAAAGAGTGAGAATTGTTATTCTGCCCGCGGAATAAAATAATTTTCTTATTTATTAATGGACGGCAATGTAGTTTGCAGCAAGTGCCAAATTGTTAGCCGCTGATGAGTGAGGCTCAGCCGGTAAAGTTGTAAATATAAAAGCCCGGTATTTCGAAAATATACCGGGCTTCATCATTTAAATAGTGCAGTCTTACGTTGCAACCTGTTCCTCAATCTCCTGCATTGATATTAAGCTATGACTTTCATCATAAATGCACTCACCATTTTTTATCACTAAAATTTGTGGGCTTTCATGATACACGTTGAATTGAGTTGCCACCAGGTTACTGAGGTTTCTTTTAGCAATGAGATCTAAAAAGTAAAATTCTGCATTGTTAGGAGTATTCGCTCTTTCCAACCGGCTTTTTGCCATTGCACTTATGCTGCAGCGCGTACTGTGTTTAAAAATTACCTGCGGCTTTACCTTTGACTTTGCGATCAGATCATCTACCTGATCCTCACTTTTCAATTCAATCCAATTCATCTGTTGGTGTTTTTTTTATAAACTATTACGACCTGAAATAGCGTGGGTTATGCGATGGACAACCACCTCTACCGCCACGGTAAGAAGCACATGAAGTGAGCAGGGTTGCTGATAAAAGGATCATTAAAATAGCAATGAATGTCTTTTTCATAAAAAATTATATTACCTAAATAAACGGTTATTTTGCAACGATATTTCAAAGATAAATTTTTTAATGAAAGTTCACTTTATCTCCATTGGTGGCAGTGTTATGCACCAACTAGCAATAGCGTTGAAGCGAAAAGGGTATGAGGTGACTGGATCAGATGATGAAATTTTTGAGCCAAGCCGTACCAATTTGCTGCACGAAGGCTTATTGCCTGCTACTATGGGCTGGGATGCGGCTTTGCTTTCGCCTGATATTGATGCAGTTATTTTAGGAATGCATGCAAAAAGCGATAATCCTGAAATTGCAGGAGCGAAAGAATTGAACCTGCCTGTTTATTCTTTTCCCGAATATATCTACCAGGAAAGTCGCAATAAAACACGCATAGTTGTTGGTGGCAGCCATGGAAAAACAACGACTACCAGCATGGTAATGCACGTGTTAAAATATGCACAAAAGAAGTTTGATTATCTGGTAGGCGCCCGGCTGCAGGGTTTTGAACAATCAGTAAATATAACCGATGCACCGTTGATAGTGTGCGAAGGTGATGAATATCCTGCCAGTGCTATTGAACGCAAACCCAAGTTTCACTTTTTGTTTCCGCATGTTGCAGTTATTACCGGTATTGCCTGGGACCATATCAATGTCTTTCCAACATTCAAAAATTACCTGCAACAATTTGTCATCTTTATTAGCAAAATAGAGAAAGGTGGTTTACTGATCTATAACGAGACAGATGAAGTGCTAAATAACCTCGTGCAAGAACATAGGCGTAACGACATTACTTATCAGCCTTATGCACTGCCAGATCACGAAATAAAAGACAATAAAACAGTCGTAGCAATAGATGGTATTACGACTGAACTAAAAGTGTTTGGTAACCACAACCTGCTTAATCTAAACGCTGCCTGGTATGTATGCAGATACGCAGGGATAGATGCCACTACGTTTACAAACGCAATAGCAGATTTTACCGGAGCAAGTAAACGCTTAGAGGAAATTGCAAGCTTTACCAATGGAGTGGTGTTTCGTGACTTTGCACATGCACCCAGTAAAGTAAAAGCAACGATCGAAGCCGTGAAGAAACAATTTCCCGCACGAAGATTAGTGGCTGTTTTAGAATTGCATACTTTCAGCAGCCTCAGCGAAAACTTTATGAATGAGTATCGCGGAGTTCTCGACGCAGCCGATGACGCTGCTGTGTTTTATTCTGCACACGCGCTGGAGCTAAAGCGCATGCAATACTTACCCAAAGAAAAGGTGCTCACCGGATTCGCCAAGGACAACCTTGCAGTAATAACCGACAAAGAACAACTACATAATTGGTTGTTGAGTAAAGACTTTGGTAACAGTTGTCTTGTATTGATGAGTAGTGGCAACTTTGATGGATTGGATCTAAACGCATTGGTCAACGCAATAGGAGAGACCAATTAAAAAGACTTCAGCATTTTGTGTAACTTTTGTTCAAAATTTTTTAATCTTAGTTTTTTAGATATACCTACATGAAATTACAGTTAAAAAGACCCATTGCTTTTATTGACCTTGAAACAACCGGTGTAAACCTGGCTACTGATAGAATTGTGGAAATTGCAATAGTAAAAGTAAATACCGACGGTACCCGTCAAACCAAGCGCAGACTTATCAATCCATTGATGCCCATTCCTAAAGGCTCAAGTGATATACATGGAATAACCAATGAGATGGTAAAGGATGCACCTTCTTTCAAACAAGTGGCTAATGAGATAAAACAATTTATTGAAAACTGCGACCTCGGCGGCTACAATAGCAACCGTTTCGATATTCCGCTGTTGGTTGAGGAATTTTTGCGTGCCGGTCTCGATTTTTCAATTGACGATAAAAAACTGATCGATGTACAACGGGTGTTTCACCTGATGGAACAAAGAACATTGAGCGCCGCGTATAAATTTTATTGTCAGAAAGTACTTGAAGGCGCTCATGGTGCCGAAGCCGATGTAGTAGCAACGGTAGAGATACTGGAAGCGCAGATTGAGCGCTATCCCGAACTGGGCGCTACCATCGAATCTATCTGCACTTTTTGTGGTGAGGATGACCTCGTTGACTTTGCCCGCCGGTTTATAAAAGTTGATTGCAAAGAGGTCTTCAACTTTGGCAAACACAAGGGACGCCCAGTAGAGGAGGTTTTAAAGTCAGAACCCCAGTACTATGACTGGATGATGAAGGGTGATTTTCCGCTGCATACCAAGCAAAAACTTACTGAGATCCTCAACCGTACTCTCTTAAAAAAAACATAAAACCATTTTCGTATCAAGTGCTACCAAAGTGGTTCTCTAATATTGTAGCAGTCTCATTCATTAAACCCCTTTCACCTGTTTGGAAAAAATAGTCATTATACCTACTTATAACGAGAAGGAAAATATTGCCAATATTTTACATGCTATTTTTTCATTGCACCTGGGCTATCACATTCTTATTATCGACGATAACTCGCCCGACGGAACTGCCGCCATTGTAAAAGACCTGCAGCTCATTTACCCCGGTCAGTTGTTTTTAGAAGAACGCACCGGCAAGCAGGGTCTCGGCACTGCCTACATACATGGTTTCAAATGGAGTATCGCCAACAATTACCAATTTATTTTTGAGATGGATGCCGATTTCTCGCACCGCCCGGCAGATCTTGAAAGGTTGTACGCCGCCTGCAAACACGACGGCTACGATGTGGCAATTGGCAGTCGCTATGTGGCAGGCGGGCAAATTGAAAACTGGCCCTGGATACGCAGGTTCTACTCCAAAGGGGGAGCATTCTATACCCGCATGATCACCTGGATGCCGGTGAACGACCCCACCGCGGGTTTCGTTTGCTATCGCAAAAATGTTTTACAGACCATCAATTTCGACCAGATAAAATTTGTGGGTTACGCCTTTCAGATCGAAATGAAATTTGCCGCCTGGAAACTAAAATTCAGGATCAAAGAAGTGCCTATTACTTTTAGCGATCGCGAATTTGGTTCCTCAAAAATGAACAAAGGCATATTGAAAGAAGGTGTGCTGGGTGTGCTGAAAATACAATGGCAAAGCCTTTTTAAAAATTATCGCCGGCGCGTAAAAAACTCTTCCGGCGCACTCACTGTGTAGGAATTTCTGTTCTTTTGATAACCGGCAATAGTTTTTCATATAGAGACATTGTTGCGACAGTCTACCCCGCCTTACTGCGGGGCTCCGTTCATCTGCATAGCGCTATAGAACTGCAGGCTCCCAATCCGGGTGCATATTTATGCTGCAGATGCTTTGCACCCTTACAGAACGAGGTACAAAAAACAAGCTGTTTATTGTATTTTTTTAACTGCCGCAAATGGTTATTTGGTACACGAGTGCGACGCAACAAAAGGTGCCCTGCGGTATTTTGCCCGGTACCAAAAAACTTTCTCCTATGCTTCAACTAACGGATAAATAGTGGTTCATTGTCGCATTGGCAACAACTCTGCGGTCAGGTTTTACTGCTATATATTTGCCGCCAATGAAGCAGGCGCTTATAAAATTGCATGTGGCAGTATTTTTTTGGGGGTTTACAGGTGTGCTTGGCAGGTTGATAACACTCAACGAAGGCTTACTGGTTTGGTACCGTTTACTCATTACAATTGTTACGCTGTATGTGATGATGCGGGTGCAAAATCAACTGCAAACGGTACCTCGTAAACATCGCCTGCAATTGTTTGGTATTGGCAGTTTGGTTGCGCTGCACTGGTGTTTTTTTTACGGCAGCATCAAGTTTTCAAACGTGTCGGTAGCGCTTACGTGTCTCTCTTCATCCGGGTTTTTTACGGCGCTGCTCGAACCGCTTATTATGCGCAAGCGGATAGTGGTTTCCGAAATACTACTCGGTCTCGTTAGCATGGCGGGTATCTCGCTCATTTTTCATTTTGACCCGCAATATAAAACGGGCATTATTCTCAGTTTGATCTGTACGGTGTTTACCTGTATTTTTTCCATACTCAACAAAGGGCAGGTGGCTTATACCAGCCCCAAAACTGTTATGCTGTATGAACTAGCCGGGGGATTTTTATTGCTAACGCTTCTTTTACCTGCCTACTTGTATTGGTTGCCCACACCGCATTGGCTGCCGCAAAATATGGATTATGTTTGGCTGATCTTGTTGAGTTGGGTATGCACCATTTTTGCTATGAACCTGGCGCTGCAGGCTTTGCAAAAGGTTTCGGCTTTTACACAAAATCTAACGCTCAACCTTGAACCGGTGTATGGCATACTACTGGCTTTTGCGGTGTATGATGAAAACAAATTTTTGAGCCGCTGGTTCTACCTGGGTCTTAGCCTGATACTGCTGACGGTAGTGCTGCAGATGCTGCGCATACTGCACCAAAACAGAAGATTGTCTATGGTATAGTTTTTCGGTTATCCACTCATTTTATAATTAGTAGTTACAATGGATTTTGATAAATTTTATGTGCGCGCAACAAATTGGCTGCTGGTGTTTGGAAGCAGGTTCATAATGTCGGTGCTGATATTGGTAATGGGCTTTTGGATCATTGGTAAGCTAAAGGGTTTTATTACCCGCACTTTTGAGAAGAGGGAAGTTGATCCTTCGTTGCGCCCGTTTTTGCTTAGCTTTTTTATTATTGCGCTGCAGGCAATGCTGGTGTTGGGCACTATGCAATTATTAGGCATAGAAATGACCATGTTTGCCACGGTTATCGGCGCCCTGGGTGTAGCTGCGGGTTTAGCGTTATCTGGTACTTTGCAAAACTTTACCAGCGGTATTCTAATACTGTTGCTAAAACCTTTTAAAGTTGGCGACAACATTATAGCACAAGGGCAGGAAGGAACGGTGACTTCGATACAGATATTTTATACACTGGTCACCACCTTCGATAACCGAACAGTGGTTGTGCCCAACAGCAAACTGTCAAATGAAGTAATTGTAAACCTCAGCCGGGAGGGCATCAGGCGGTTAGATGTGGAATTGAAGTTTAGTTTTGCCATTGCGTTTGATACGGTGAAAGCTACCCTGGAAACAACCATTGCTGCCAACAAAGACCTTTTAAAGCAGCCTGTTTACAGAATCGGCGTATCGAGTGTAGACCCCGACGGTTATAAAGTAATGCTGAACGTTTGGGTAAAGCCACATGGCTACCAGGACATTAAACTACAATTGCAGGAAAAGATTATTAGTGATATACTAAACGCCGGCGATTAAACTACCAGGCACTTAACGGTACAGAATACTAAGCGCTGATGTATTTTACAAAGCTCCTTTTTGCAATTGGCAACAGCGTTTCTTCTAGCGGGTAAGCAAGATTAGTTTCAATGTTATACACTGCCGGGTTGGGTAGTTCACGACGATTTTTGATCAGTTCACTTTTAATATTTTCGGGAGAGTTGCTGACTGTTCGTTGCCATTTGTGTACAAACTCGGTTCTGATGCCACGGTACTTCTCATCGTGTTTCTCAAAAAATGTAAGGCGGTATTGATACACAACGGTAGCATTGTAATTGCCATCTTTTAACAATAGGTACCCTTCGTTAATGTCGAGCGGCACTAAACCTACCGGCTCTATATTAAAGCGTGTTTCTACAAACTCGTAGATCTCTGCGCCTGTCTTTATTGCACTTTTTATCTTGTTGGCAGAGTAGTGTATAATATCTTCCAACTCCTTCATCAATTCATCGTCTTCAATCATTTTTTCATAGGCAAACTGTAGCTTTTGCAGGTTGATGTCGGTGAGTTGTTTGGGAAAGTGTTCCTGCAAAAACTTTTTATTTTCCCGGAAGGAAACAATGTTGTTGTAGTGGAAAATGATATCTGCCAGTTGCGGGTACAACTTGTTTTGATTGAAGTACTTATTTACTTCGGTCAGGTAGGCGAGAAGTGTGTACTTCTTTAACTCAAAATCTATATAGCCTTCTGTGAACCAGGTTTCTGAAAGTGCTTTCATAGCTGCCCATTTTATGGTATCAATTTAATTAAAAGACTGCAAATAAATACACCGCGTCGTCAATCGCTGATTTTACCAATCTCTAATTATAATGATGTATTAAAGACCGGTGATGCTGCACAAGCAATCGAAAAATGCAGAACAAATGCCTACACTTTCACCTATACAACGAAATGCTTTGCTGTATAGTACATTTATTTGACCGTTTTTTTTATGACTCAGAATTGTAGAAAGAACCGTCCATTTTCATCGTTCATTGACGCAAACCTTTTTGAGTGCGTACACTTTTTTTTCAAAATGGCTGGCACAATATCTGAAAGACAAACTCTGGTCATACTAAAAATTAAATGTCATGAATGCAGACAATAATAATCCTCAGCATGAAGCAGAAACCTATCCCAAACCACCCTATCCCGACCAGAAACAAAGTGTTCCGGGGCATGAGGCAGGGATGAACCCCAAGGCTGACCATGGCGAGAATTCGTATAAGGGTTCTGGCAAACTAGCCGGCAAAAAGGCAATCATAACAGGCGCAGATTTGGGCATTGGCCGCGCTGTTGCCATCGCATTTGCACGAGAAGGCGCTGATGTTTTGATTGCGTATCTCGACGAACACCAAGACGCGAAAGAAACCGCAGAACTAGTTGAAGAAGCCGGACAGAAAGCCGTATTGGTAGCCGGGGATATTCAGGACGAAACCCATTGCATACACATCGCAAACCAGGCACTGCAACAGTTTGGCGCCATTGATATACTGGTTAACAATGCTGCTTTTCAAATGAGTCACAAATCATTGCAGGATCTGAGCGCTGATGAGCTGGACAGAACTTTTCGTACCAATGTGTTTGCCATGTTTTATCTGTGCAAAGCGGCGGAGCCACATTTAAAGCCCGGAAGCAGCGTCATCAACACTACATCGGTGAATGCCTACCGCCCATCGCCTGAACTTTTGGCGTATGCCTCTACAAAAGGAGCTATTCAAAACTTTACTGCCGGTCTGGGGCAACTATGGGGCAACAAAGGCATCAGGGTGAACTGTGTTGCGCCCGGCCCCGTTTGGACGCCGTTAATTCCTTCTACCATGCCATCTGAGAAGGTTAAAACTTTTGGGAAAGATGTACCTCTTGGTCGCGCCGCACAGCCCGCAGAGTTGGCTGCTGCCTTTGTTCTGCTGGCGTCCGAAGGTGGCAGTTACATGACTTCATCTACCATACAGGTGACCGGCGGCACGCCCACCATTTAGCGAAGACAAGACAGAAACAAGTAGAAGACAAGACAAAAACGAGTAGTTAGGTAACCGGCAGTATCGCCCTGATTGAGCATCGTTGCTACGCTCAGTTCAACGGATGGGCAGTGATTGGGCAGAAAAAAATAAGGTAACTCACTGCAATGTTTGCCACCAACGATGCAGCAAAGAATTTCCAATGCCGGTTTCCAAAGTATTTCTTAAGTAGAACACATTGAGCGATGTAAAAATCAATGCCTTCGACCCAGAAAATCCCATGATTGGCTCTGTCTTCGCTTATGGAAAAGCATAACTTCTAAGTAGTGCCCGTGATTTTTTGCCTGACTTCACGCAGGTCGGCATCGCTCCACTGCCCCGTGGCACTGGCTGAGGGCAACAATACGGAACAGGTTTCGTTTTTGTCGGAAACGGACCAAACTACCCAGCTTATTTGGTGTTGTTCTGCCCAGTCTATCCACAACTTCCATTCTTTTTCGTCGAGCGGTCCGTCGCCACTTGCTTCCATGCCTGCCAACTCGGAAATGAAAATGGGAATGCCTTTGTTAAGAGCATAATTGCAACGGTCGCGCAGGTTTTGCTTGTGTGTGGCAGCGTAAAAATGCACCGTGTACATAATATTAGTAAAGCCGGTAAGCGGATCATCGGCAACGAGCTGTATATCCTGGTCCCAATGTGGGTTGCCGACTAGTATAACATTGTCGGGATCAATTGCCCTAATGGTAGAAATAACCTCGCTGGAATAATCCTTTACTTCTGCCCATGTTTCCTGGTCGGGCTCGTTGAAGATTTCATAAATAATGTTGGGGTATTTGCCATAGAGAGTTGCCATTTCGCTAAAGAACTTCTTAGCTTCTGTCAACCGTATGTTGTGACTGTGAAAATCGATGATTACATAGATACCTTCTTTGATTGCGCCATCTACTACAGCCTTTATTTTCTCGACCGACGATTGCGGATCCTGTACGTAACCACCACTGGGTTCTACACCCATGGCTGCCCGCACAACGGTGCAACCCCAGTCTTTGTGCAACCACTCTACAGCGGCCGCATTGTAAAACCGCGGCCAGAAGTTGTGCCAGCCGAAACTCATGCCACGCAAGGTGACCGGCGAACCATGAAGGTCAACCAGGTGAGTACCTTCAACATGTAGCTGACCATACTTTTTAACAGGTTGAGCCAATACACTGACTGACAAGGTGATGCAGGCGACAAGAACAGTAATTGATTGTTTTTTCATTATTTTCGGCCTTTTTGCAAGCTACCGGCACAGGTTGATCAATTTGAAAATGCAATTTTAGATTGCCCGCAAACGTTAATAGCTGGTGCAGATAAAAGTTGACTAAAGAAAACGAAAGTGTAGGAGACGATAAAATTATTTATAGTTATATAAAACAAAATATCTGTAGCCGTTTAAATTGTTATTATAATAGTCGGAGAATGAGTATTGTAATGACTTTTATTTTTAATTGACCAATTACTGTTTCTTTGCAAATATTTTTTTGAGAGGAGATGTCAGCCTGCTTGAAGCATGTGGCTAACAGCTAAAAATTAGGAGATATATATTATACATTTCAGGCAGTTAATATGAAAATATCTGTAATTGGTGCGGGAACATACGGAACTGCATTGGCAAATGCATTGAAAAAGGAAAACGAAATATGTTTATATACACGGAACCTTTCTGTTATCAACGACATTAATACCACCAGAAAAAATCTCACTTATTTCCCCACTAAAATATTAAGTAAAAAAATACGTGCCACCAATGATCTGGAAGATATTAATACTTCGCAGATCATATTTATATGCATGCCTTCGTATGCAGTGGTTGACTTTGTGTCAGGGTTAAAGCTGACCTCTGCGTCGATCTTAGTGAATGGTGCGAAAGGTTTTGGGGTGGGTAGCAAATTAATTCCAGAGTTGCTTAACAGCATCATACCCAATCATGTAGCATCAATGAAGGGGCCGAGCTTCGCTAACGAAATGATCTTTGACATCCCCACAGCTTTTACAATAGCAAGTGAGAATGATGAGAATTTTACTACCATTCCGTCTGTCTTTAGAAAAGAGCTTGTTGTTTTTGATTTTTCCAAAGATGTATATGGTGTAGAGTTTCTGAGTATTATTAAAAACATTTATGCGATAGTTGTAGGTATTGTGGATGCAAGTTTTAATTCGTCGAATGTGCGCTTTTTGATCTTCACTAAAGCGTTGAAGGAAATGAAGCGTCTGATTAAATTGTTCAGCATTTGCGAAGACACAATATTCTGCTATGTTGGCATAGGTGATTTTGGTTTGACAGCACTGAATGACCTCAGCCGCAACCGAACTATTGGATTATTGATAGGTAAGGGATTTCTAAGTAAGGACGTTAGCAATGTGGTGGTGCTTGAAGGAGTGAGGTCAATAGATAATGTGATCAGCAAAGTACCGGTTGATTCTCTGGCAGAACTTCCTCTGCTTGTTAATCTAAGTAAGTTGTTCAAGGATGAGATCAGTGTACGGTCTTTTATAAACAAGGTGATCTATAACTAAGACATTGTGAGGGTAGGGCGTGCAGACAAAAAATAACAATCAGTAAACAGATAAAAATAGCAGCCGGGGAGTTTTTCCTTTTGTCAGCGTTTTCTTTGCGGGTCAATTACCCCGGACAGCCTTGTTTGCAGAGGTTGGTGGGTTATATGCTAATGTGAGTGAGCGTGGCGAAGCCGTAAAATAAAATTATAGTTGGAACCAAGCTTACAACAGCGTTGCTATGAAGTTGAATTTGATGATAAGTAGAATTTCTTTGTATGTTTAGAGATTGTAATACTGCCATCTACTAAACCTTTGATCCTGGAATTCGAATGGAAATGTTCGTTTGATTTTAAAAAAAGGGTTTATTTTAATATGAAAAAGATCGCTTTTATTTTCCTGCTTTTGATAAGTGGATTTTCAATTTTTTTATCGTCGTGTACTACACAGAAAATTGCTTACTTCCGCGATCTACCGGATTCAGTTAAATATTCATCTCTGCCTATTTCTTCCTTTAAAGATCCGTTAATACAACCAGACGACATTCTTAGCATCTCCATTCAAACAATTGACCCAACTACTTCTGCCCCGATAAACCAGGCAACCGAAGGGCCAGTGTTAGGCGCAGGTTCGTATTCTGCAGGTAATCAACAAAGTGTTACCGGATTTTTAGTTGATAAAAATGGAGAGATAGAATTAGCAATGATTGGGAAAGTAAAAGTAGCAGGTGTATCTACCTACGAAGCGCGGGAACTGATCAGAAAAAGAGCAGAAGCATTTTATAAATATCCAAATGTGCAGTTGCGGTTTGCCAATTTCAAGGTTACGGTTTTAGGCGAAGTGATGCGTCCGGCTACATACACACTGCCTAATGAAAAAGTTTCCATATTAGATGCAATTGGTTTAGCCGGAGATCTTACTATTTATGGCAAGCGTGAAAACGTACTTCTGATACGTGAGAAAGAGGGAAAAAAGGAATTTGTAAGGTTCGATTTAAGTTCATCCGAGGTTTTCAAATCTCCGTATTATTATTTGCGCCAGAATGATGTAATATATATTGAGCCTAATAAATCTAAAATTGCTACTACTGATGCAGCCCGCACCCGCACCTATGCAATATTGGGTTCGGTGCTTTCATTGCTGATTGTGTTTACGTCGAGGATCATAAAATAAAAAGAAAAGTATTGTTGATGGAAAATGTGAATCAAAGAGTTTCAAATCAAGTGAATTCCGACGAAAAAGAGTTCGACCTCGGATTATTTTTTAGGAAGATTTTGAGTGACTGGTGGATCTTTTTAATCAGCCTGGCGGTGTTTGGGACCATAGCATTTTTGTTCATTCACTATTCAACGCCCACCTTTCGCATAAATGCAAAACTTTTAATAAACGATGAGAATAAGTCCTCATCCATGGTTGCGAGCGACCTAATGGATCTAAGTGCCTTGATGGGAATTAAAAGTAACGTTGACAATGAAGCAGAGGTATTACAAACCAAATCCCTGATGGAAAAGGTGGTCAGAGATCTGCAACTCAACATTACCTTTTTTCGAAAAGGAAGCATAAGGGATGTGGAATTGAATGAGCCACCATTTGTGATGCGCAGGGTAGATCTGAAAGATTCCCTTGAGGCTACCAAGGTCGACATCTCAAATGTTAATAATAAAGGGTTTACAATATCTTATGTCAATGCGATAACATCCTCCCCGGCGACACAAAGAATAAAATATGGACAACTCTTCAAAATAGAAGATGTGGGTTTGTTTCAATTTGATGAAAAGCCGGTATATAGCCAGGATACTATAGATGAATACATTTTAGATCTGCGTTCAGTAGATGAAAAGGTCACGTCACTGCAGGAGGCTACCACCATTTCCGTAACGAATACCAATGTAAGTACTATCGATCTCAGTTTAATTTATCCTTTACCCAAAAAGGGTGAGAATATTTTAAAGAGCCTCCTTGAGAATTATGTTGAACAAAACATACGCGAAAAGAACCGGATTGCTGATAGCACCATCGACTTTATTGAAAACCGGTTGATATATGTAGGCAATGAACTGGGGAATATTGAAGGAAATATTCAAACGTTTAAGCAAAATAATAAACTGGCTGACTTGTCTGAGCAATCAAAACTTCTAATAAGTCAGTCAGGCGACGTGATAAAACAGCAGGCAGAAATTGAAACTCAGTTAAGTATTATTGATGCTTTAACCAGTTTGTTAAAAAGCAAATCCGGAAGTAAAAAAGTAATATCCGCTTCTTTGTTATCGGAAGATCCCGTTTTTGCCAGCCTTGTTGACCGTTATAATGCCAAAATACTCGACCTTGAGCGATTGTTATTGACTTCAACACCAACCAATCCCTTTGTCGTTAGTCTTGAAGATCAAATCACAGCCTTGCATTCGGCCATTATTTCAAACATGGCTTCCAACAGGAATTCGCTGGTGATAAAAAAGCGTCAGCTTCTCGCAAATTCTGGAAAATTGTCAGGTGCTATTCATGAGGTGCCTGCGCAGGAAAGAACCTTTTTCGATTTGTCGCGCCAACAACAGATCAAACAGGAGCTTTATGTCTATCTCCTGCAAAAAAGAGAAGAAACCGCAATCTCAAAAACTTCCAATATTTCCAACTCACAAACCATCGATCCACCTAAATCAGAATTTGAGCCTATCAGTCCGAAGAAAGTTTTGATACTGGCGTTTGCTATTTTAGTTGCGATGATCTTACCGGTTATCAGGATCATAATGTATGATGTATTAAATAAGCGTATACTAACAAAAGAAGATATCGAGAACAGAACCCAGGTGCCGATAGTTGGTGAGATCAGTCATAATAAATCGAATGAAAACCTGATCGTGCTTAGTAATACCCGTTCACCAATAGCAGAACAGTTCCGGGCATTGAGAACCAATATTCAGTTTTATCTGAACGACGAAAATGAAAAGGTGATTTTGTTCACTTCAAGTATGTCAGGTGAGGGTAAATCATTTTCATCGATCAACTTTGCTAATGTGCTTGCTATTTCCGGCAAGCGTGTGGTGATAATGGAACTTGATCTACGAAAACCAAAAATTTCGAACCAACTGGGTCTGAGTAATAAATTTGGCTTTTCAAATTATATTATTTCAAAAGAAGTAAAGACCACAGATATCCTTTCCAGTACCAAGGCAAACGAAAATCTGTTTGTCATTTCGTCTGGACCTATTCCGCCTAATCCTGCCGAGTTGTTACTCCATGAAAGAACAACAAAATTGATTGATGACTTGAAAACAATGTTTGACTATGTTATCATTGATAGTCCCCCTCTTGGTTTGGTGACAGATGCACAGTTATTGAGTAAGAATTCCGACCTTACCCTGTACCTGGTACGGCAGAAATATACTTTTAAAGACCAATTGAGCATCCCTGAAGAATTATATCAAACACAACGCATGAAAAAAATTGCGATTGTTGTTAATGATATTCAGATGGAAAAAGGTTATGGATATGGTTATGGCTATGGTTCAGCTTATGGATATGGCTATGGCTACTACGATAGTGACGGCGATGAAAAGAAGTCGCTCGGCAAAAAGATAAGGACAGTTTTTAATAAAAGTTAATTAAATATCTACTCACTAAAATCAACGTTTTGAATATACTTACCACTATCATAATTGCAGCCTGGAAAGCGGGCGAGAAAATTATGGAGGTTTATCAAACTGATTTCACCGTTAGAATCAAAAAGTGACAATTCACCACTAACCCAGGCCGATCTTCTCTCCAACGAAGTAATAGTTGCAGCGAGTAAAAGACTTTGGCTATCCAATATTGAGTGAAGAAGGAAAATCAATTGCGTTCGAGACAAGAAATAGCTGGGAGTATTTTTGGTTGATCGATCCGCTGGACGGCACCAAAGAGTTCATTAAGAAAAATGGTGAATTTACTGTAAATATCGCGTTAATCCATAACGGTGTACCGGTAATGGGCGTAGTATATGTGCCGGTTACAAAACAAATGTTTTTCGCTTCAAAAGAAGAAGGTGCAAAGACATTCACCGTTGATGGAGACCTTGTAGAAAAACTTGACGAATACCTGGAAGTGGCCACTAGATTACCAATGTCAACAGCGGGTCGTCCTTATACGGTAGTTTCAAGCCGCACTCATTCGTCACCTGAAACAGAAGCTTTCATCCAGGAAAAAACCCGTCTTCATGGAGATGTGAATTTGATAAACGCGGGTAGTTCCTTAAAACTTTGCCTCGTAGCCGAAGGTAAAGGCCGATGTTTATCCACGTCTTGCCCCTACAATGGAATGGGATACCGCAGCCGGGCACGCTATAGTACTTTACGCAGGCGGAAAAGTTTATAATTATAACACACGGCAGGATTTAACCTACAATAAAGAAAATTTGCTAAATCCCTGGTTTGTAGTTGAAAGAACGTCATAGAAAGTCACTTACTGGAATACCATCTAAGTAGCCGCTATAATTCTGAATTTCATCTCAGGCTGAAATTTCCTTGTCTCCTTCATTACCAAAAATTACAAAGTAAATTTGCGGCCTGCTAAGACTTAATGCTATTTCAAAAGTTTGCAAAAATGGTAAAGGCTTCACCAATGTATAGTACCTGTTTTGACAAACTTTAATAGTACTGGTTGCAGATTTTTCATGACTTAACGTTTACAATGATGGCTGAAAAACTCTACATAATTGAACAGGAATTCAACATTAAACACACCGATAGAGAACGCAACATGGGTCAACGTTCCGGGTGTCTTTGGTTTACCGGACTTTCAGGTTCGGGTAAAAGCACGATCGCTAACAGGGTTGAACAGGAACTTTTTGCCCGGGGTTTTAAGACCTACATTCTCGATGGCGACAATGTTCGCAAAGGTTTAAATATTGATCTTACGTTCACCAGCGAACATAGAAATGAAAACATTCGTCGCATTGCTGAAGTAGCGGGTTTGCTGTGCGATGCGGGTCTGGTTGTACTGGCTTGCTTTATCTCTCCGTTCAGAAAGATCGTGAAAGAGTAAAAAACTGTGTAACTCAAAACTTCGTGGAAATATTTGTCGATACACCGATAGAAGTCTGTGAGAAGCGGGATGTGAAAGGCTTGTATAAAAAAGCCCGTTGTGGCGACATTAGCAATTTTACCGGCATTTCTTCTCCCTTCGAGGCACCTGTTTCGCCAGACATACATATAAAAACTGATCAGCAGTCACTCGATGAGGCCGTACTGACATATCGTAGAAATCATATTGCCGAAAATTAAATTATAACTATACATGGTTCATAAGTATTACCTTACTCATTTGCAGGAACTGGAATCGGAAGCGATATTATGTGATACGGGAAGTGGTTGCCCAATTTGACAAACCTGCAATACTTTTCTCCGGCGGTAAGGACTCAATTGTTGTTTCCCACCTCGCAAAAAAAGCTTTTTGGCCGGCAAAAATTCCGTTGCCTTTTATACACATCGATACGGGGCACAACTTTCCTGAGACTATGGAATTCAGGGACAACCTGATCAAAGAATTAGGTGTGCAACTGATAGTGGGTTCTGTAGAAGAGTCTATTCAAAAAGGTCGGGTAAAAGAAGAAACGGGCATAAATGCCAGCCGCAATGCCCTGCAAACGATCACGTTATTAGACACTATTGAAAGGCATAAAATTGATGCTGCAATTGGTGGTGCCCGCCGCGATGAAGAAAAAGCCCGGGCGAAGGAAAGGTTCTTTTCGCACCGTGACGACTTTGGTCAGTGGGATCCAAAAAATCAACGACCTGAGCTTTGGAATATCTTCAACGGCAGAAAAAATATGGGTGAACATTTTAGGGTTTTCCCTATCAGCAACTGGACGGAGATGGACGTTTGGAATTATATATTGGCCGAGAATATTCCTATCCCTTCTCTTTATTTTGCCCACAGCGCGAGGTCATTTACCGCGACGATACCTTTTTGCCCTTCTGCGAATTTACCACCCTGCGTCCGGGCGAGCAGATCGAAAATAAACTCATCCGCTTTCGTACACTCGGCGATATCACTATAACCGGTGGAATAGAATCTGATGCCGACACGCTCGAGAAGATTGTACAGGAAGTTGCTGCAACGCGCAGTACAGAGCGGGGCAATCGAGGCGACGACAAACGCTCAGAAACCTCTATGGAAGACCGCAAGCGACTTGGCTATTTTTAAACAAAATTCTCTTACACTTATTTTACTATAATGGATTTATTGCGATTTACAACTGCAGGTAGTGTTGACGATGGAAAAAGTACTTTAATAGGGCGGATGCTCTACAATTCAAAATCAATTTTTGAAGACCAGATGGCTGCTGTAAAACAGTCAAGCGAAAGAAAGGGATTAGAACATATTGATCTTTCGCTGCTTACCGATGGGCTGCGTGCAGAAAGAGAACAAGGCATCACTATCGATGTTGCCTACAGGTATTTTGCTACGCCAAAACGCAAGTTTATCATAGCCGATACTCCCGGGCATATTCAGTACACCCGCAACATGGTTACTGGTGCGTCCACGGCTAACCTGGCACTTATACTGGTCGATGCACGTCATGGCATTGTTGAGCAAACCTGCAGGCACTCTTACATCGCTTCTCTTTTGCAAATTCCTCACCTTATCGTTTGCATCAACAAAATGGACCTTGTTGATTATAGCGAAAGCTCGTTCGAAAAGATCGTACAGGAATACACAGACTTCGCCAGCAAACTCGATGTAAACGACATCAGGTACATCCCCATCAGCGCACTTAATGGCGACAATGTTGTAAACCGGTCAGAGAACATGGATTGGTACCAGGGCTCTACTTTATTGCATACGTTAGAAACCATTCACATTGGTAGCGACTATAACCATATAGATGCACGCTTTCCGGTTCAAACTATCATTCGTCCGCATTCGCATGAGTACCACGACTACCGGGGTTATGCAGGCAGAGTTGCCGGCGGTATATTCAGACCAGCCGATAAGATCACCGTTTTGCCGTCCGGTCTCACCTCTGTTATCAAATCTATAGACACTTTCAGCGGACCGGTTGAGGAAGCATTTCCGCCCATGTCGGTTTCAATTACTTTAGAAGACGACATTGATATTAGCCGCGGCGACGTCATTGTAAAAGAGAATAACCAATCCGACGTTAGCCAGGACCTCGACATCATGCTGTGTTGGCTTAGTTCCACCCCACTTCAACCAGGTGGCAAATATTATCTGCGGCATACCACCAAAGAGGTGCGCGCAGTCATAAAAGAGATCGTTTACAAAATGAACATCAATACGCTGCACCGCATAGAGGACGATAACCAGATAAAAATGAACGATATCGCACGTGTCAAATTGCGAACTACGCAGCCCCTGCCGTTCGATCCTTATCGCAGAAACCGAATTACCGGTTCAGTAATTTTGATAGACGAATCCACCAATGAAACTGTGGGTGCGGGTATGATCAATTAAGTTTTTTGGTAGCCGGCAGTGCATGAAGATGTGGCGATGGTTGCGACGCTCCGTTCAACCGCATAGCCCTGCTGTAGCAAATAACGCTATTTGACTAGAAACGATTGTGAACGCTTTTTGTGCATTTCTAAACGCGGGCATTTTTTTTACAGAAAACACTTTATAAACAGATAATCTTTTTTTTGAAAGTCTGCTAACGATAGCCACCACCCCCCAAACTCTACAATCGCAGATGAATATTGGTGCATTTTTAAAAAAGATTTAGGCAAGCTTTTCAAGAAAAGCGGTATCACCTTTCTTGTTAAGGTTTCGGGCATGCTAATCGGCTATGTGCTCACTTTACTGGTCACCAAAAACGGTGGCAGTGAAGCCTGGGGACAATACATGCTCGCTTACTCAGTTTTGCAAATTGTATCTATACTGGCAAAGTTTGGTATCGATACTGCTTCTATACGTTTTATATCCGAGTTCTTTTCGCGGCAGCAAAAGGGCAAGATGAAAGACTACTACTACAAGGCTGTGTCTATTGTAGTAGTTACCAGTTTGGTACTTAGCGTCCTTATTTATTTAGCTGCACCACTTATCGGAACATATGTTTTTCATAAAGACTACATGATACGTTTCATGCAGCTTTTGGCTATAGGTGTTCTTCCACAAAGTATCATAGATCTGCATGCAGAAATGTTCAAAGGCATTAAAAAGCCCGGCGTTTTTGCTTTCTTCAAGTTCTCCTCTACACACGTTTCCACCATTATTTTCCTGGGTGTTTTTTGGCTGCTTTCCATGCACGCTATTGATGGCTGGACAGCCTTTAAAGCTACCATAACCGGCTTATGGCTTGCTGCTATAGTTGTAGTTGCTCTCTGGCACCTTACAGCCAGGTTCGGGTCTGAAGCAAGAGAGTTTTCACTTAATAACAAAGTAATTCTTTCTACATCAGGTCCTATGATGATAACCATGTCTATTCTGCTCATAATGGGTTGGACGGATACTTTGTTTCTTGGTTCGCTGCTAAAGGATACGAAGGGTGTAGGCGTATATAATGTTGCATCTAAAATTTCTACGACCATTGCATTGGCGCTTATGGCGGTCAACTCTGTATCAACCCCGCGCTATGCTGAGTTCTATTCGCAAAACCAAATGGATAAAGTGAAGAAAGTTATCCGCCAGTCAACACGCCTTGTTTTTTGGATTTCACTTCCTCTTTGTTTGGTCTGCATTTTCTTTCCCAAACCCATACTTGCAATTTTTGGAGAAGAGTTTAAAATAGGCGCAACAGCGCTGGTATTGTTAACCCTTGGAAGATTTATCAGCAGCTTTTGCGGGTCGGTGGGTTATCTTTTACAAATGACCGGTCACCAAAAAATTATGCAGAACATAATGTTTTTTGCCCTGGCAATTTGCTTTGTTCTGAACTATTTGCTTATACCCATTTATGGTATCAATGGCGCTGCTTTTGCTACCATGTTCAGTATTATGTTCTGGAATGTTGTAGGAGCCTATTACATTAAAAAGAAATTGAACCTGGTAACTGTTTATTATCCAAAGTTCGTTAGCAATCTTTTCTCAAAAAGCAAAGGCGCACCAGCTAAAGTTATCAAAAGCGTGGAGGAGCCAACGGTGCCCACACCCTAATGGTTGATAATATTCTCTTTGTTACATTCCTCTTTAATTTTTTATCAGGCATTCTTCTAAGCACGGAACTTTTAGCTGTTGTGGCGGGTATAAACCTGGTTATTTTGGCCCGAAAAAAGATAGAAAGATGAACGGAGCGTCGCAACAAAAGCCTCCTTCAGCATTTCAATGCCGGTAACAAAAAACCCTCCCGTGCCCGGCTTACATTGGGCACTTCTGCTAACGTAAAGTGCATGATACATAACGGGAAAATTCGTGATTACCACTGTGAACAATACTACCATAAGATCTCGGGCGAAACTGCGTAGCAGCAAACTTAGGAACATGAAAAAAGTTGATTTTTTTATAGTAGGTGCGCAAAAAGCGGGCACTACTTCTTTGTACAAATACCTGGCACAACATCCTGACGTTTTTATGCCGCGGGTAAAAGAGATACATTATTTTGCTGAGGAGCGGTACTACAAAAAAGGCGAAAATTACTTCAATCAATTTTATGAGGAGTATGCCGGTGAAAAGCTAAAAGGGGGTGCTTACGTACACCTTTTTTCGGCAACTGAAGCGCCGAAAAGAATTTATGAATATAACAAGGACGCAAAGATCCTTATTATGTTGCGCAATCCTATAGATCGTGCATATTCGGCTTATCATTTCGCCTTAAAAAATGGTTGGGAATTGACAGACAATGCTTTTGTAGATACGCTAAGTCTGCAGCAAAACCGCATGAATGGTAATTTTACTGAGCGTACTGATCTTTCCTATTTCGAAGTAGGATTGTATTATAAACACATCACCAACTGGTTGCAATGGTTTCCAAAAGAACAGGTGTTTGTACTTTTTGATACCGATTTAAAAGCTAGCGACCAGGAACCTGTAAAACGATTGTTCAATTACCTGGGTATTGCAGATAATGTGCAAGTGAACACGAGTGTAGTACATAATAAATCGGGTGATGTGAAATTTAAGCGTTTGCATTATTTTATAAGAAACAAGGAGTTGAATTTTAAAAAAGTGTTGGGTAGTTTACTGCCATTTAAGCTGCGTTATTTTCTGCGCACCAGGGTAAGGAAGTCGATAGATAAGTATAACATGGTGGAAAAGACATACGCAAAATTGACCACCGACGAAAGGACAAAAGTGTTTGCGTATTTTGAAGAAGATGTGAAAAAGTTGTCGGCACTCTTACAAAAGGATTTGGTAAGATTATGGAAACCAGGTAGTACACAGTGAGAAGGGTACAATATTTGAATTGCCCTTGATGTCTGCGTACGCGGATACCAAACCTTATATATGAAACGGAATTTTGTAGTATTACTAATCTTATTTTTCAATTGCTTCTGCAATACCAGTAATTCGAAAGTGCCTCAGCAAGGCGACCCTGAGAGTGACGTATCATTTGCCGATGCCAGTGCAGGAACAAACGCAGATGGTGAGACGAAGGCTATCAATACATTTTTAAATACTTCTTCTGCATCAAAAACTAAGGAGGAGAAAAAAGACCAGACAGACGACGGTTTTAAGAGCATCAACTTTGGTTTTAATATTGGTTATCTCGGTGATCTGAAAAAAGATTTGAATTATGAGAAGCCTTTGCAAGTATTGAAAGCTGATGGCGTAAAGAATGTGCGTGTGTATGAGCCCTTTACCAAAAACCTGATGCCACAGCCACAACTGAAAACCAAATTGCTGACCGATCTGACTGACCGTGGTTTCCAGGTGCTTTTGAGTTTGTCAGATTATCCTTATCAAAAAGATGACATACAAGACGACCGAAGCAGTGAGAATGAAAGCCGGAAACAAATGCTTGGCTTTACCAATCGGTATCCGCCAAATGACCTGTCTGCTTATACCAGTTATTTAGATGGCTTTGTTCAAAACCTGCAGACCTCAGGCGCACTTGATCATATAAAATTTGAGATAGGCAATGAGCCGGATGCAAAAAAATATTTTTGGGGTACTCCTGATCAGTTTATCAGCATTGCCAAGCAAACCAAATCTGTATTGCTGAAATATAAAAGACCTATTTTTTGTTGTGCATTCACATCAGAGTTTGCCAATAATGGTTCGGCAAAGAGCCAGCAGTATGAAGCCTTTTTGCAGGACAAGGAATTTTTTAGAGGCATCAATGTTTCCTTCCACTTTTATCACAACTCAAAATACGGCTTCAATACAATTAAGCTTCCCAATGTTGGCAATGCAGCTATAACTGAGTTCAATTTGTTTAGCTATCAAAAAGGCAGCAACAACAAAAAAAGCGCTAATACCAACTCGCCTTACTTTGGTGGTTGGATGATACAATTGCTCGACTACGCTTATCAAAACGACATTAAATCAGTTTATCTTTTTAAACTGGTTGACAATGCTGATAAAGAAGGTTCATTAGGTTTCTTTGATGCTAATGGTGATCCGAAACCATCGTACAACTATTTTAAACAGATCTATAGTATTATTAAAGACGGTTATAAAATTCAAAAAGATAACCAATCGATACAGGTTATAGGGCATACCCAACGGGCTGTGTATTCTTTGGTTGACAATTTAGCACTCAACGGAAATGTGGGTGCGCAGGCCCGCTCGGCTGTTAAAAGCGCCACCTCGCAAATTCTTAAAAAAGGCGCTTGGGCTGTAGTAAACAATTGAGGCTTACCACTACTATTTTTAAATTTTTATAATTCAGGCGGCTGATACCTTGGGTATTAGCCGCTTTATCATTATTTACTGTTGCATTGTACGGTCACTACCAATGAAATTTAAACTACAATTCAGTTACGGTTTTCTACATCGTTTTGTTATCTATATCGTTTTGGTCGGTTCAGTTTTTATTGATCTGCTTAATGGCTATCTGAATTATTATAAGTCATTCTCTTTTCCTATAGGGGTGTTATTCAGGGTTGTGGTTACGCTTTATTTGATCGTCTATATTCTCCTCTACCGCAAAAGCAATATTCTACGATTTTATCTTATCATCACTATAGTCATTTGGTTTATGCTGCAATTGGTGTGGCTCAACTTTAGTGGGTACAGCATAGGTCGCGAGGTCTCGCAATTTATAAAGATCATCTATCCGCAATTGCTGGCAATTTATTTACTCTATGCCATTGACCGCAAGTATGTTGATGTGCGGACTTTCCTGAAATGGGGTACGATCAATGTACTGGTGGCGGGTTCTTTTATCATCTTTTCATTTTTAACCGGCATAGGTCTTAGCACCTATGGCAATGGCGAAACGACATACGGTTTTGGAACTACCTCTTTTTTCAAAGCACAAAACGACATTTCATTAACTATGTTAATGGGTTTTTCGTTTTGTATCTATTTTTTGTTCACGGGTAAAAAGTTGGTTGGCTTTACAAAAGCTTTGATCGTGTTGCTGGGTTTGATCCTTATTGGCACACGCGCAGGTATGATCGGTGGTTTTCTGATAGCTATATTATTTGTTACGCATATGCTGGTGTTTGGGCAGGCACGGTCATCATTTGCCATTTTAAAGAAATTCGGAACCTTTATTGGAGTTATTATAGGTTTGATCCTGGTATCTTATTTTGTTTATCTAAAGATCAAAGACAAGCCGTACATGGTCAATCGCTACATAGAAGTGATTACCAATCCGCCACGTGCCAAGTTGGAGGAAGCTGCAGATGAATACATCGATCACCGCAGCGATCTCGCTTATGTTTTGGGTCCGGGTGTGGGCGAGTATCGTACCAAATTGTATGGCAACCTCGAGTCAAAAAAGGAAAGCATGGATGCCGACGAAGGCAAGGATGCGGAAAAAGATATTACTGATATGTTGGGTGCTTACGGTCTGGTGCTGGGTTTTTGGATACTTGCTTTTCCAATTATTTGTTGTTTCATGGTTGTCAGAAACTTTGTTTTACGTCCTTATAACTATCTCAATTTTGCGATGGCGCTATGTATATTGATATTTGAAGGGCATTCCATCATAGCCGGCCATGGTATCAAAAATCCTGCGGTGGGCACCTTACTTGCACTGGTGTATGTTTTTGTTTTTACCAATCTGCCGTCTTCGGTGCGCATACGTAAGAATAAGTTCCGTAATAGAAACCTGATGTTGTCGATTAATCATTGATGAGTAACCCATATGTTTTCAAATAGGGCTCTTTTATCATCGGTATTTTTATCTCTGATTGTAAGCATTACCGCGAATTACTTCCGGCCAGCGTTTTGCTTCAGGTGATTCCAGAAAGTCAGTAGCAAACTCTCTAACCTATCTTCAATTATGAACATTCAACTACCCGGCTTTTTGTGTGTTGGTGCTGCCAAGTCAGGAACAACTTCCCTGCATGAAATATTATCTGCTCATCCTGACATCTACTTACCTGAAAGAAAGGAAATTCATTTTTTTGAAAACGACGAAAATTATTCAAAAGGATTGAAGTGGTATGAACAGTATTTTTTAGCGTATAAAAACGAAAAGATAACAGGCGAAATAACTGCTGATTACATGTTTTACGACTATGTGCCAAAACGTATTGCTACAGCCCTTGGCAACCAGGTAAAATTAATTTACATGTTGCGCGATCCGGTTGATAGGGCTTATTCGGAATATCTTTTCAATGTACGTCGGGGTTTTTTCAAAGGGTCATTTTTGCAGGCGATCGAGCACGAAAAAAAGTTTGATCCCACCCAGTTTCAAAACAGGTATTTTACCCATATCTATCGCAGTATGTATGCAGGACATATCAGTAACATGTTCAATGAATTCAACGAAAGGGCAAATCACCATTTTATCATTTTTGAAGAAGACTTTAAGAAAAATAAAGAGGCAACCTTTACCAATTTATTTCAATTTTTAGATGTGCCCTATCATGCATTGCAATTCGACCAGGTTTATAAGCCTGCTTATGTTCCCCGTTTTCAAAGCCTGCAACAGTTAGTTTTTAAACCCAATCGTCTGCGCAAATTTGTCCGCAGGCTTCTTCCTTCGTATAAATTTCGTCGTAAGATTAAAGACCAGCTATTGCCGGCTATCAATAAGAGTTCGGTGGCTGTTGAAAAACTGGATCCTGTTATCAAACAGGAACTCGTAAAAAAATATTTTTATGACGATATTCAAAAAACACAAGATCTCATTCAACGCGACCTAAGCATATGGCTCAGATAAGCTTTTTTTGAGCAGTTATGCCTATACCTATGATTTGAGCCTGCCTGCTGAACACGAAAGCGTAGCCATGAAATCTCCCAATTAAACGAAGGCCGGTAAGAATCCATTTTCTCCTTTCCAAACATTTTCGGTAGGTATTGCATTTTTTAGTTGATACCTAAGCAGCTTCAACATTCTCCGCATGAATAGTACAGGACCATTGTTTATAGTTGGTATGCCCCGTAGTGGGACAAAATTGCTACGTGATCTTCTTAATCAACATTCCGGTATTAGCATTCCTGAAGTAGAGACACATTTTCTTCCGTTGTTTATAAAGAAATATGGCAAAGTATTCCCGGTAGATGAGCAAAAGGAAAATCTGCTTGAGGATTTTGAAAAGACGGCTTTCTTTTGGAACAATATGCAACTAAATAATTTCAACCGGGAAGTATTTGACCACGAAAAGAAGAGTGTAAATAGTTGGGACGCTTTTGCCTTTTTAGTATTTCGACACTTCGGACCCAACAAAACAGGGGAGGGTATTATTTATGGAGACAAAACTCCTGGTTATGTAAAGCATCTTCATCTATTGAAAGAAATGTTTCCGGAGGCCAAATTCATTCATATTATCCGCGACCCTAGAGACTTTTGTATCTCAGTAAAAAATATCTGGAACAAAAGTATGTTTCGCGCAGCAGCTACCTGGAACACAACACTTGCAAAAAGCGCCACATTTTCCGCTGACTTCGCTAGTGATTATCTCGAGATTAGGTATGAAGACCTGATCTCAGATATTGATGAGACAATGAATAAGGTTTCAGCTTTTTTGCAAATACCTTTCGAACACGAAATGACCAAATTAAGTAAGTCTGCCGAGAACTATGGTGCCGCAAAAGGCGAAACAAAGATCTTGCAGAATAATAAAGAGAAATATTTGGATAAATTATCCAGGCGGGAAATAAGAAAAATAGAAGAGATAACGTTTAAGCAACTCTCGAGATTGAAGTACAGAATACTTTATGCCGGTGAACAATCGAAAATTGGTGGTTTTGAAATGATGATGTTAAAACTGTATGATGCTTATAACAGCCTGGCATTTCACGTTCGCGAAAAGGGTTTAAAAAATGGTCTGACCTATTTCTTAAGGCTACACAAAGAAAGCAGTTGGAGGTAGGCATGAGCAAAATTCTGTTGATGAACAATGGCTTTCCTACAGCCGGTAATCCCAAACATTCCAGCTATATAAAAAATATAAAGGAAGGTTTGGAAAGCGCCGGGCATGATGTGTCATTGCTGGTGATGGATTCGAATTTTAAAGGTAAATGGCAACAGTTGGTCCGCTACCTTCAATTTTATCGACGGATATGGAACTATAAATTTTCTGCTTTTGATTATGTGTTCATCAATCACCTGGGGCATTTTGCTATACCCATGATCAAAGCGTGGCACACTATAAAACAACCGGTACTTCACTGGCACGGCGAAGACCTGTACCCAAAAAGAAAGGTTGTTAGTTTATTTTTTAATCAGGTGATCAGGAGGCTGCCGCCACATACGTTGCACATCACTCCGTCGCACTATTTTCACGATCAGTTGGCAGCAAAGCATATTATACCCTCCGCAAAGATCATGGTGTCACCCAGTGGTGGTATAGACACCGACCTCCTTGCACCGTTAGTATCTACAGCAACGGACAATAGTGTTTTGCGTGTAGGTTTTGCCTCTGGTTTAACAACTGGTAAAGGCGCTGAAATGCTCCTTTCGTTATTGCAAAACCTTACCGAAGCAGAAGACCGGTGTGGCAGAAAAATAGAAGTACATTATATCTTCTACGGCAGTGCGAAGGCGAAGTTCGACGCCTTGTTGCGCTCGTTTGCAGCAGCAGTGCGCTGGGATGTGATGCCCACCAACGAAATGAATACGTTCTATCGATCAATAGATGTGCTGCTGTTTCCTACACAGCGAAAACAGGAAAGCCTGGGCCTGGTAGCCCTTGAAGCAATGAGTTGTAACGTGCCGGTGGTGGCAACAAATGCATTTGCCGTACCGGAATATGTACAGGAAGGTATGTCGGGTGAGGTATTTGCCATTGGCAACTTCAACCAAATGCTGGAAAAACTGGCGAAGGTTGCAAAGAATTTACCTGGTTACCATCCCCGTCTCATCATTGAAGCAAAATATTCCCGTCAATCAGTAGTGGCATTTTACAGGCGATATTTCAAATAACTGTAGCGTATTCGATTTTATTATTGCAACGACAAAAAAGCGTACTATGTAGCATGGTTGCCTATTGTTTTATAACCATTTAAAGTCTTGCTATATTTGCACCGTAAAGAATGAAGTGAAACCCTTCAATTCCTTATAATCCCCCCAAAATCAAAGGTTTCAGCTTATCCGATATATGAAAACTAAGATCATTTATATTATGGGAACCGGTAGAAGTGGCACTACCTTGTTAGACATAATACTTGGAAATGCCACCGAAATAATGAGTGCCGGAGAACTGAACCGGTTTACAAAACGTAACGGAATACCACACTCGGCACGCGATGGTAATGTGGAAGATTTTTGGTCGTTTGTGAAAGAAAATCTTAATTCAGCCGGCTTTGAAGATCCGGTATATTACTTTGATGAATTCAAAAAATTTGAGTACCACCAGCGCGCCTCCCTGTTGATAAAAGACATAGAAAAAAACAAAAATTTTAAGACCTATACCGAATTTCAACAGGTGCTTTTCACCAGCATTTTTAAAAAAGCTGCCGCCGACCAAGGCAAATCCATCATTATCGACTCTTCTAAATATCCGTTGCGGGGCTATTCATTGTCTAAGATATTTGGCGACCAAATTTCCTTTATACATATCAAACGTTGTCCCAATGAAGTTGTACATTCTTTTCAGAAAAAAGGAGTGGAACAACCGGCAAAAAAAAGGTTCTATGCTCACCTTTATTTAATGTGGATCAACTTACTGTCAATATCTGTAATGCGAATGCTACATAAGAAGCATAAGACTACAACCGTGGTGTACGACAACCTGATAAATGAACCCCTGACAACTTTGGTTAAAATAGAAAAAGATCTGGGAGTTGATCTGAGTGTTCCCAAAGATCTTGTTGCTAAAAAACATAACCTGGCAGTGGGACCTCTTTTTGATGGCAATCGCCTGCGCCTGCAGAGGTCAATTGTTCTAAAAAAGAAGAACGCCGAACCACAGGGCAACTTTTTCGACAGGTTGCTTTTTCCACTACACCGGTTGGTGTGGTATGGCAAAAACAAGGTTTGTTAATCTGATATCCAAAGTCAATCCAGGGATCTGCTGATCCTGTATGGTTGTTTAAAAACTCTTTCTGGCGGAACGATACATATGATCAAAAACAATATATCCGGAAAACACATATTGATAGTTGTTGAAAATTTACCTGTGCCCTTTGATAGGCGCGTATGGCAGGAAGCTAATACGCTAAAAGAAAATGGCGCAAAAGTATCGATCATTTGTCCGGTGATGAAGGGATACAATACACGGTATGAGAAAATAAATGATATTGAAATATACCGGCATCCACTTCCTTTTGAGGCCAAAAGCGCACTCGGTTATATCTTAGAATATTCTACGGCTTTATTTTTTGAATTCTTTTTATCGTGCAAAATCTATTTTAAAAAGCCTTTCCAGGTAATACAGGGATGTAACCCGCCGGATATGATCTTCCTGGTTGCACTGCCGTTTAAGTTGCTGGGAGTGAAATATATTTTTGATCACCACGATATAAATCCCGAACTCTACGAGGCTAAATTCAAAAAGAAAAACTTCTTCTATCGCCTAATGTTGTTTTTTGAAAAACTTACTTTCAGAAGTGCAGATTTCAGCATTGCTACCAATGAATCGTACAAGGAGATAGCCGTAAAAAGAGGAAAGATGAAGCCTGAAAAAGTGGCTGTAGTGCGCAGCGGTCCCAAACTTGACCGGTTGAAGCTATCTACCGGAAATATCAAATTTAAAAAAGGTAGAAAATACCTGGTAGGTTACCTCGGCGTTATTGGCGAACAGGAAGGAATTGATCTGTTATTAGAGGCTTTCAAAAAAGTGTTAGAAATACGTACCGACGTACAAATGGCTATTGTTGGCGGAGGTACAAGTCTTGACTTTTTAAAGAATTTGAGCGAAAGTATTGGTCTGAGAGATCATGTTGATTTTTATGGACGCGTGTCAGATGATATGCTGGTAGAAATTTTAAATACTGCCGATGTCTGCGTTAATCCCGACACGCCGACAAGCATGAACAACCTCTCGACCATGAACAAGATCATGGAATATATGGCATTGCGAAAACCTATCGTTCAGTTCGATCTTAAAGAAGGACGCAACTCGGCATTACGCTCTTCTTTATATGCCAAAGATGTGGATGAATTTGCTGAGCAGATACTGTTGTTGCTTAGTGACTCAGAGATGCGGAAAGAAATGGCTGAGTTTGGTTATAACAGAATTATTAACGAATTGTCATGGGAACACGAGAGCAAAAAACTTGTCAATTTTTATAACGAAGTATTGCAATAGATATTTCTGAATATTACATTAACTATTTTATTAAAGACCTGTGTGAAAGCACAGGTCTTTTTTTATGCGTATAACAATTTAGTTGCTGGTTAAATTAGCTAGATCTTTTATTTTTTACGGTATTTGTCTGGTTTATGTGCCCGGCTGTAGATACTTCAATTAAACATTGTTGCGTCGCACTCTTGTACTATTAGTAATTCTATTTAGCAAAATAATTGTATGAATAATTAGAAATAAATTGAAAGAAAAATACTATAAAAATTGCTGAAGAACCTGGCTGTATGCTGGTAACCTCACTAACAAAATTATTTCAAATAATTTTTATCTCTAGTTTTCCCTGCACTCACCTTTATTTTTTGGCGAGACTGCGCGCACTATAAATCGAAAATAAATATTCTAGTAAAATGATATTACGCTAGAAAAAGATAAAAAATACATGTGTGGAAATTTGCCATAAAAAACAAAAAGTACAAGTGAGTTCCGATAATCGGAATATAATAACACAACGATGACTTCTATGAAAAACTAATGCTGGTCAACAAAAAAATTAAAAAGGAAGGCAGACAAATAGTGCTTGTTTACAAGATGAAGACCATAAATTTTATTTGCCAATAACAACTTCGGTGCTGCTAACTTGTGCACCTTGCCGCACAGTTACAATATAGAGCCCGGGCAAAAAACCCTTGCCAAGTTTGTATAATTGGTTTACAGGGCCAGCAGACTTATAAACAATGCGACCGGCAAGATCTGTGGCTGTTATTTCTATTCTATCACTATTAGGTGTGTTGGCAACCAGCGTGAACTCGCCGGCAGAAGGATTAGGATAGGTGGCAATTTCAAGATGATCGGGAACCAAAGTACTAGCTGTTTTGGTCCGGGCATTAGCAAGAAAATAATTGTAAGTAGCGGTATCTTTTCCATCCCAGGTATAAGGTATTAATAGAAAATGGTAGGTAGTATTGCTTAACAAACTACTTTGTACGGCGAATTGTACGGGTGTGGCCGGTAGCACAGTATTCGGCACCTGAATATTGGTGCCGGATAAAATTGCATTTCGTGGCATCATACCATTGGGCGCTGCTTTCATTTGTGGGGTACCTGTTGACGAAACAACCATATAGCCTGCTTTCACAGCGCCGGTCGCTGGGAAAGTCGCTGCATTCCAGGTTAAACGTATCCTGTTTGTGCCTGGCTCGGCAGCAAATATTGTTGGCTGGGCAACCACACTTTTCGACAATGTTTTAAACGACTTTATTTCCTCAAAACCAACACCACTACCATTGTTATTGGTCGCAAAAGCATCGCAGAAATAAACAGTTTGGGACTGTAGACCAATTCTTTTTTGCGAAAATTGAGAAATGGCGCCAGAACTGTCGATCATAGGGTTACTTCGTAACGTCAGCTCGCGGCTTGTACCCAGCAGCGTACCCTTTGTTGATACCGTATTGATCCCGCCTTCACTGGTGATTGTTGCCCCAATAACAACCGAGGTGTCTGAGATTTCTGAAACCGAAAGACTATCTAAAAAAGGCGGACTTTGGGCATCGTAGCCTTCGATTACAGCCTGTAATTGCTGCCAGATCTGTATTTCATTTGCAGTTAACGAAGACCCGGTCAAAGGGTGTTGTTCGTTGATATCGGCAACTATGTTGTAAAAGGTGTAAACGCCACCTATTTTATACAATTTATACGTGGTTGTTTGTGCCCAACGTATTAATTTATTATAAGGGTAAGGTCTGAAATAATTATAGATCCATTGCCGCTTATCGGTATTGGTGCCGGTTAGCGCCGGGGCAAAGTTTACCCCATCAACCGGTTGTATATACGCGGGAAGTGAAGTATTGGCAAGGTTTGCAAATGTGGGAAGGAAATCAGTGAAATCAACCAGGTCGTTATTGACTGTACCAGGGGCTATTTTGCCTTTCCACGAAATGATCAGGGGTACATGGGTACCATATTCTTTGGTGGTACTTTTACCACCTCTTACTTCTTCACCGTCTTCAAACAAAGAGGTTAGATCTGCGGGGGTACCGTTGTCTCCGCTTACAATTATTATGGTATTTTCAGCTAAACCCAGGCTCTTTACTTTGTCAACAATCTGCCCGATTTTTTTATCCATATACTTCACCATCGAAGGGAAATAGATAGAATCCCTTTGCTGGCGTGGCTTCGCCGGGTCCCAGGTGGCAAAATCCGCGTCATCGGGCGTAGGGGAGAACCCTTTGTGGCAAAGCACCATCGGATAGTAAATAAAAAATGGATTTTGTTTATTGCTATCAATAAAGTCGAAGATCTTTTGTGTAAAAAAATCTTCGCCATATTTATTCACTGTTTCGCTTGCCGGCAGGTTTGCACCATTTTCATAAATGATTGGATTTTTGTATTGAAAATATTTGGTAGAAGCCTCGTACGGTTTCCAGACCATATAGTCGTCAAAGCCAAATTTATGAATGGATATATCCCCCCCGTTAAGTTGCCATTTCCCCGATACCAGTGTTTTATAGCCTGCACCCTTTAGCACATTGGCAACCGTTTTAGTTGCCGGGTTCATTTTGCCCCACTCTATATAGTTTCTAAAATTGTATTTGCCTGTTAAGAAAAGAAAGCGTGACGGAGAACAGACCGGCGATGTATGGCATTGCGTAAACCGCATTCCTTCCTGAGCCATCTGATCAATGTTGGGAGTAGAGTAAGACTTACCACCATTGCAGGTGGGTACTTCATACCCAATATCGTCGGTTAAGATAAATATGATGTTGGGTCTGGCCTGCGCAAATCCGTTGTTATTTGCAAATACGATTGTAAGAAAGCAAAATTGAATAGCAATTCTAAACACAGACTTTCCCATACACTTGCCGTTTTTTGTCAAATTTATTAATTACGAAAAGGTTAGAATAATTAAGTATTGCTAATTGCCTTAAATTTTCTACAAAATGTCTAATACTTACTTAAAGTAATCTGGCTGTTATCTATTGGTGGTTCATCTGGCAATGGCACCTGTCCGGAATGTTCCTTTCCGGGTTTCAATACAATCTAATCTAGTGATACTTTTAACCAGTCTTACAATCGGTTCATTAGTTTTACCTACAGCTCTTTCGGAGGCAGGAAGCGTCACCTGTTTACGCTTAAGCACTTCGGCGGTAATCGCTAATTCACCAGCTTGAAACACGTGGTGTATGTTTGTAATTTCCGGGTTGTCCGGAGCCAATGTAGTAGCTGTTGTAGTTAGGGCACCGGTAAGTAAATAATGAAACGTACTGGTATCTTTCCCATTCCAGGTATAGGGTACCAATAGAAAGTGATAGGTAGTGTTACTCAACAGATCGTTTTGCACTACATTTTCTTCGGGCATTGTTGGTAGCAGAGTGTCTGCAACCAAAACTTTCACTCCTGCTAAAATCGCAGTGTCCGGACTTAATCCATTGGGCAATACTTTCATCTGTGGAGTATCAATGGAGGAAACTACAAGGTACCCTGCTTTTTTCGCACCGTCTGCCGGAAAAGTGGCAGCATTCCATGTTAAATGGACACTATTGTAACCTGCTTCTGCAGAAAACATGGTGGGTTGTGCGACAACACTTTTCGACAATGTGCGAAATGACTTACTTTCTGCAAAGCCCACTCCACATCCATTGCTATTTGTGGCAAATGCATCGCCGTAGTAAAGCGTTTGCGGACGAAGATTTTTTCTGTTTTGCGAGAAAAATGAGATGGCTGATGAACTATCTATCAAGATATTGTTCTTTAGTGTCAGCTCCGGGGAAGTACTATAGAAAGTACCCTTTGTAATCACACTATTAACGCCGCCTTCATCGGTTATTCTTGCACCGATCACTGCCGATGTATCCGTTATTTCTGCAACAGTCAGACTATCTAAGAAGGGAGGACTTTGCCGGTCAAAATTTTCTATTACAGCTTGTAATTGTTGCCATATTTGTACTTCAGCAGGTTGTAATAAAGTGTCTGGCATTGGATGTTCTTCATTGAAATCAGCAACTATATTGTAGAATGTATATCCGCTGTCGGTTTTATACAATTTGTAGGTTGCCGTCTGTGCCCATCTTACTAGTTTGGCATACGGATAGGATTTGAAGTAATTATAAATCCACTGCCGTTTATTGTTATTGGTACTGGTAAGGGCAGACGCAAAACTTACTCCATCAGTAGGTTTTAAATTAGTGGGAATAGTTGTCTTAGCAATTTTCGCAAACGTTGGCAGGAAATCAGTAAAATCAATCAGATCATCGTTTACTTTGCCCGCCCCTATCTTTCCTTTCCAATACATCACCAAGGGCACGTGTGTTCCAAACTCTTTGGTTGTATTTTTACCTCCTTTTACCTCTTCACCATCTTCGAGCACAGAGGTTAGACCTCCTGGCGTACCATTGTCACCCGTTACAACAATAAGCGTGTTTTCTGCTAATCCCAGGCTTTTGATCCTGTCCACGATCTGTCCAATTTTTTTGTCCATGTATTTTACCATCGACTTAAAATAAATGGTGTCTTTTAATTGCCTTTTTTTTGCCGGATCCCAACTTGTAAAATCAGAATCATCCGGCGTTGGAGAAAAGCCTTTGTGGCAAAGCACCATCGGATAATAAATAAAAAATGGATTTTGTTTATTGCTGTCAATAAAGTTGAAAATTTTTTGTGTGAAAAAATCTTCACCATATTTATTTTCGGTGTCACCTGCAGGCAAATCTGCTCCGTTCTCATACAGAACCGGATTTTTATATTGAAAATATTTTGTTGAAAACTCATAGGGTTTCCAAACCAAATAATCATCAAAGCCAAACTTATGGATCGAGGCATCACCTCCGTTGAGTTGCCACTTACCTGATACAAGGGTTTTATACCCGGCATTTTTAAGCATATTAGCAACAGTTTTTGTATCAGGGTTCATTTTACCCCAGTCTATATAGTTCCTGAAATTATATTTTCCGGTAAGGAAACTAAAACGCGAAGGTGAACAAACGGGTGATGTGTGACACTGTGTAAAACGCATTCCATTTTTTGCCAATTTGTCAATATTAGGTGTAGAGTATGTTTTTCCACCATTGCAGGTTGGCACTTCATAACCAATGTCATCGGTTAAAATAAAAATGATGTTGGGTTTGGTTTGCGCAAGTACATTGTTTTTGACAACTACAATCGTTAATAGAAACAATTGCATTACAATTCTAATCCCAAATTTTCTCATACACTTTCCATTATTTAGGCCAAAAAGATTTCACACTACTACTACGATAGCCGGTTTAGCCAACTGGGCCGGTCAGCTTGGCTTTCTGCAACTTTTTTAGCCTACAATTTACTATGCACAGGTGGTATAATAATCAGGCTTTTTTACGACTAGTTAATAACTACGCAGGTTGGTTAATGGTGCTGCGAAGTGTGGGTTGCGTCTTCGCTTAAAACCTGCAGTTGCACATAGGTTTGCCGACGAACGGAATGCGACGCAACGATTATGCCTGAAGAATCAAATGCCCGTATCCCACGAATCCTTTCACCTGCCTGCAAATTTCAATACCGTTACTTTGCCAGGCTTTGCAGCACATCGTATTTGGTTACAATATGCAGTTTGCCGCTGTCGTCTTTTGCCATTACCGCGCCGTTTCCCTTACTTATTAAACTGCCTAACCGTTCTACGGGTGTTTCAAAAGCCACCATTGGGTAGGCTGGCTCAAGTGCGTTTTTTACAAGTTCACGCTTCATATCCGGGTTAGCAAAGATCTTTTGAAACAATCCTCCTTCACTTATGGCGCCCGTTATACTTTCTCCATCCACTACAGGAATGTGTTCTATATCGTATTTGCGCATCAGGTCCACCGCTTCACCTATTATTTGGGTAGGTTCTATGGTTACCAATTTTTGTGCTACCCTGGTATTCACTATGTCTTTAAAAGTTTTCACTTCAAAAAATCCGCGTTCCTTCATCCACTGATCGTTGTACACTTTGCCAACATACCTGCTGCCATGGTCGCCAAAAACAACTACCACCAGGTCATCTTTTTTCAATTCTTTTTTCAATTGCATCAAACCCTGCAGCGCAGTTCCCGAGCTATAACCAACAAATATTCCTTCTTCCCGCGATATCCGCCGTGCCATCACTGCCCCATCTTTGTCTGTTACCTGCTCAAACCTGTCTATCACCTTCATGTCGTAGTTAGCAGGTACAAAATCTTCACCTATGCCTTCGGTAATGTAGGGGTGCACTTCATTTTCATCTATCTCGCCGGTGTCAAAAAATTTTTTTAGCAACGATCCATATACATCTACTGCCCAGATCTTTATATCCTTATTTTTCTCTTTCAGGTAGGTGGCAGTGCCCGTTATGGTTCCGCCGGTTCCTGTGGCTATTACCAGGTGGGTTATCTTTCCTTCGGTCTGCTCCCAAAGTTCAGGACCGGTTGTTTCGTAGTGCGCCTGCCTGTTTGCCGGGTTATCGTATTGGTTCATGTGGTACGAGTTCGGTATTTCCTGCGGCAGTCTTTTTGCCACCGAGTAGTAACTCCGCGGATCTTCCGGTTCTACGTTGGTAGGGCACACAATTACCTCTGCGCCAACTGCTTTCAGTATATCAACTTTTTCTTTCGATTGCTTATCGGTAGTAGCAAAAACACATTTATATCCTTTTACTACAGCCGCCAGCGCCAGCCCCATTCCGGTGTTGCCGCTCGTGCCTTCTATTATCGTTCCGCCTGGTTTTATCTTGCCTTCCGCCTCAGCCACCTCCAGCATCTTTATTGCCATCCGGTCCTTTATCGAGTTACCGGGGTTAAAGTATTCCACCTTTGCCAGCACCGTGCAGGGCAACTCACGAGTAATATTGTTAAGTCTTATAAGTGGGGTGTTGCCAATGGTTTCCAATATGTTGTTCAGCCACATAGTTCGCGGGTTTGTTTGCGACCAAAGGTAGGGCAAACTGTTGCATTGCTTTTGCTGGTCAGCGGGCGGTGGTTGTCTTTGCTACGGTACTGTGGCAAGTATTTGGGTTGTCCGGGCATTGGTTCTTTTATCTGCATCGTTGCGTCGCACACTTGTGCGCTTTTCTCTTTATTGAGCTTTTACCGTAAGCCCCCGTGGAGGCTTACTCTATTGCAATGAGAAGTATTTATCTCTTACTGTTTCGCAAGTGGCGTAGGTATAATCCATTGCAAATTTTTGCCTGCAAAGAGATATAGGAACGTTTCTACCGGTTTTTGTATGTTGCCATGTACAGAGAAAAGGTTTAGACAACAGCCCCTGCGTATTATTAATTGCAACAAGATGTTTGACAACTTGCGATAAGTGGCATATAAGTGAATCGTTACTCAGGCGTACATGCCACTAACCCACGTTTTTGTGTTTCGAAGTTGAAGGGCGTCAGGTGAAATCTCACCAATTTATTGTCGTTCTCTTTTATTTTAAAATTGGTGTCGACCGGTGGATTTTTAAATACCTGCACTTTACCCGTAACAGGCCAGTATATTTCTATCTTGTCTATTGCCTTCGCCTGCCCTAAACCTATATGTTGTTGCAAGGGATTTGAACCAAAACTGCCACCAGAGTTAACCTCACGATAAACGATCCGTTCACTGTTGTCTTCCTTTAAATAGACTTTGATCTTTGCCCCTATGGCGGCTTTGTTAGAGACCACACCTGCCAGGCTAATGTTGATCCAATGATTTTGTGTTTCGCCCGGATTTAGATAAAGAGAATTCTCATAAGCATCAGCCTGGTATGCTCCTCCCATTTTAATGTAAATATCTTCATTGCCATCGTTGTTGAGATCTGCGAAAGATACTGCGTGACCTTTTTGCAAATTGCCAACCCGTGCAGATGTGGTAACATCGAGAAAGCTTGTACCCTTTATATTTTTAAAAAGTTTGTTGGGTACTGCAGATCGTAATTGCGGGTTCCCGGTACCGAGGTAGAAATCGAGATAACCATCGTTGTCTATATCGCCAAAGTTTGCACCCATAGCAAAGGCTACTTTGTTTAAACCCACTTTTGCCGATACGTCTTCAAAAGTGCCATCGTGCTTATTTCTAAATAAGATCACTTTACCAGAATTGCCGACTGATGATTGGACTGCTTCAGCGGCGGCATAGTAAGAAAGCGATTGCGTAAATTCATAACCACACACAAGTATGTCAAGCCAGCCGTCGTTATCATAATCCCAAAACCAGGTTGGAAACGTGCGGGTTATGTTCCTGCTGAGACCGGCTTGCTGGCTCACATCTGCAAACTTTATGTCTCCACTTTTATTGGTTTCGTTCCGTAATAAAATTTTGTTTCCATTCATGGTAGATATGAAAATATCCGGCAAGCCATCATTGTTATAATCACCTGACGTTACCCCTTTTACAAATTGTGTGATGGAACAACCTGCCTTTTTTCCAATCTCAGTAAAAGTTTGATTTTTGTTGTTGATGAAGAGTTGACAGGGATGAGATTGCCCATCAGTTGTGGTCTCGTTTCCAATGAACACATCTAACCAACCATCATTGTTAAAATCGGCCCAAGTAGCAGTTTGAGATGGCTGGAAGGAAAGCAGCCCGCTTTCTTTGGTTACGTCAGTAAAGGTGCCGTTGCCATTGTTTCTCAATAGTGAGTTGGGGTTGTTTCCGAATTCACCTTTCCAACCGCCCCTGAGAACGAATATATCCTTGAAACCATCATTGTTATAATCAGTTTGCATGATGTTTAACCCGCCGGTTAAATAGCCTAAACCTGAAGAGTCAGAAATATCGGTAAAAGATCCGTCAGCATTATTTCTGTAGTAGCGCATTGGTTCAGACAGTGACCAACTGCTGAGAACAATATCAGGGTAATCATCGTTGTTAAAATCATCAACAATACAACCACCCGCTATGCCTTTGTAGTTGAGACCTGCATTTGCTGCAACATCTTTGAAAGGCTTAATTAAATTCGCAGAATCATCGTTTTCTACTTTTAAAAGATATTGTGGCGGTACTTGCTGCGGATAACCTCCGGTGGTCATATAAGCAATGTTGAGCAGCCATCTCGACTCCAGGTCTCCCGGATCTTCTCTTAAGATCGTATTGTATAGTTCTATAGCTTTTTCCGAACCTCTTTTATCGTGGTGCATACCGCCGGAAGAAATAGGGAATATACAAGACTCAGCCGTGTGATTGTGGATACAGTTTGCCCGTTCGCCAGCGCGCAAATACGCTATCGCCATATCTTTTCTAATCGATTGTATCTGGTCAATATTGCCCGGAGACATCTTATTGAGCAGTGCCTGGAATACGCCGATCGCTTTTTCTTCTTCACCCAATTGTAAGAGGGCATTGCCTTTTTTAAAAAGCGCACCATTCACCACATCCTCATCAGAAGAATTGTCAATTATCGAATCACAATATTTTGAAATGGCGCCGGCACTAAAAATATTGTTCGCACTGCTGTCGTTCTCACTTGCATCACGTAAAAGATCGATCATATACTCATTGGGAAGCGTCTTTTGTTTACAAGACACTATGAATAATATGCACGCACATACCTGAAGAAATCTAAGTCGACAATTTTTCACACGAAAACTATTTTGAAATATGATTACAAACAAACCTGTGTTTAGCAGAAGACAATTTTTACTTCTCTTTTCAAATTAAAATTATGACTGGCTAACAGTATAAAATGCCCCCTCAACATTTCGTCTCTCTCAAAAATAAAGAGGCTGTCTCATGGTATGAGACAGCCTGAGTTCTGATAAAAGATCTATGTAATAATTGCCGAACAGAACTGAAAAAGTACAAGTGAGTTCCGATAAATCGGAATTAAAATAACACAACGATGTTGAAGAAGGTTTTAAAGTTTGCTACCAAAAACCTGTCCTTTCTGATCAGGAAAATTTATGTCCGATACACTTGTACTTTCATGCACTGTTTGCGGCTATTTAAGCAACGGATTGGCTGCTATCTCGCTAGCCGGAATAGGAAATAAGTTTACCTGCCCGGGTTTAGGGTCAGGTCTTATGGAAGGATAGTAACCCCTGGCCCTCTCAACGCAAAATGTCGATATTATTTACTTCTTCGCCAGCCATCTCTACCGCGCGCTCGTGCATTACAGCATTGATAGCCTGCTCTTTTGAAGTGAGTACAACGGCAGGCATGTTTACATCCGGACGTTTACGCACCTCATTAATGTATGCCTGTGCAGCACCGGGAGTTCCGGCTTCTGCCTCACACTCTGCCAGCATTAACAATACATCAGCATAACGAAGCAGGCGCTGGTTTATGCCATCGGGATGGAAGCCATCGTTGGTCCAGTCTAACACAGAATACTTCCGGTACACTCTTTTGATCTTTACACCGTTGCGAGTACTTGAGTCAACGTTCATACCAGGATCGGTAAGCGTAATACCGGGGACTGTGCCAACAAAGGTCATGATCTGATCGCCGGCCTCATAAAATGTGTACTTGTACCGGGGATCGTTTGCCTCAAACTCATTTAAAACTTTATCTGACGGTACAACATTGCCCCAAACAATACCATACTCCTGTGAACGCATTGTGCTAACAGGCTGGGTAGCACCCTCGCCTGTATATCCCCAGTTGAAATTGTTGTCGCCTTTATCTTTAAAAGCAACTTCGAATATTGATTTGGGATTGGCATCAAACTCGTGTTGATTGCCGGCGATCTGGGTTGTGCCCAACACCACATCTCCATCGAAGTTCCAGGAAAATTTAGGAGCGAGGCTGTATTTGCCATACACTTTTAGTAAAGCTGTTTTGGCAGCAGCATAATCGCCCTTTTGCATTAGCACTCTACCCAGTAAGGTGTTGGCAGCACCGCTTGTTGCTCTGCCCGCTGCAGCAGCAGTAGCAGGTAATTTGGAAGCAGCGTCGGTCAGGTCGGATATAATTTGTGCGTAGATATCAGCAGCTGGCGATTTGCCTTTGTAGCCTGAAGCAGATGTAACCGGTTCAACATATAAGGGAACATCACCCCACATGGTCACCAGTTCGAAATAAGCCCAAGCCCTTAAAAACTCCGCTTCTCCTATTGACACATCTCTCAAAGAAGTGTTGTCGGTTATGTCCGGTCCACGTGATATGACCAGGTTTGTTCTGTTGATGATCTGGTAGGAACCGTTCCATACACTAGTCATAACGGCGTTACTGGGAGAGGGCAATGGCTGTTTTAGCAGTTCTGCCCTTGGTTGTTCTAATTGTGCACCACCCGGGGCAGTTTCGCTTCCCCGCATGTCATGCGTAAAAAACCATTCGCGTCCCACGAGATTACCGGCCCGTAAACTTGAGTAGGCAGCGTTGACACCATTTTGCAGCTCGGCGGCTGTCTTAAAATAACTCTCTGAATTGGGATTGTTCTTATCAATTACATCAAGTTTCTTGTTGCAGGCAACCACTATTGCCGCGCCCAGGGCTGCAGCAAAAACAATGGTTTTAATATATCGATTTATACAGTTGTTTTTTTAAAGCGTTTTTAAAAGTTAACATTGATACCTACCTGGTAAGACTTAGGCTGGGGATAAACAGCGAAGTCTACACCGTTTGTTAATGAACTTCCCGGAGTTCTATTACCAACTTCAGGATCAAGCCCGGAATATTTGGTAATGGTTGCAAGGTTCTGTGCAGAAACATAAATACTGAAACTACTAACTGCTCCTTTGGTTAAAGATTGCAATGATTTAGAAGGGACATTGTAACTCAACTGGATGTTTTTGAGCCTGAGATAAGATCCATCTTCGAGGAAACGCGTAGAGGGTCTGGCGTTTTGATTGGGATCGGACGATATAGCCCTGGGAACGTCGGTGTTTGTATTGGTAGGTGTCCATGCGTTCAAAACCTTTGTACTGGCGTTGAAGAAACGAACCATGCCTTCTAAAACCGTGCGGGTACCATTATAAATCTTGTTGCCCGAAACACCCTGGAAAAGGATACTCAGATTGAAATTTTTGTAATTGCCACCTAATGTGAATGCATAACTTATCTTGGGTATATAGCTGCCTAAGAAAGTACGGTCTTTTGTGTTGATGGTATCGTTACCATCCAAATCTCTGAACTTGATGTCGCCCGGTGCTGTTGCGGCAGTTTGAAAGGGGCTTTTAGAAACGTCTGCAGCGCTATTGAAAATACCTTCAACTTCCCAACCATAAAAAGATTGTACGGCATAACCCGGAACGGTGTTAGAAACATTGTAACCTTCTGTTGCATCAACATCTGAACCGCTTTCGATATTGCTAACTCCTTCTGCTAACTTAAGTACACGATTGCGCACTATGCTCATGTTACCACCTACGTTCCATTGAAATGCACCCTTCCTGTGGTTATAGCCTATTTGCAATTCAAACCCGTTATTCTTCATCGACCCAATGTTCTTATTCACTGAGGAATTTATATTTCCAAGTGATGGAGGCAGCGGAACTGACAAGATAAGGTTATCGGACTGGCGGTGATAATATTCAGCAGACATTGTTAGAGCGTTATTAAACAATCCTAAGTCTAAACCAAAATTGATCTGTTTTGTTTTCTCCCATTCCAGATCTTTGTTTCCAAGAGCATTGATAGAAGAGGCATTTTGACTTAACACATTGCCAAATGGATAGGTGGCGCTAAGTGCATCCACGTTAACTAACCAGGGAGTATTGCCTAATACCCTGCCATCGAGACCAGTAATTCCGTAACCGGCACGTAATTTAAGCTCAGAGATTTTGGTCTGGCTTTTCATAAACTCCTCCTGGTCTATTCTCCAGCCAACTGAGGCTGAAGGGAACGTTGCCCACTTTTTACCGGGTGCCCAAACCGAAAGCCCATCTCTTCTTACAGCGGCGTTGAGCAGATATTTTCCCTGGTAGTCGTAGGTAACACGACCCAGAAATGAGGTCAGGTAATTTTCTCCAACGGTCTGGTCAACTGAAACGTTAGTAGCGTTGTGCAATTGCCGGAGGTTGTTTGATGCCTGACTTCCGCTGGCGTTTTCTGCCTTGGTTTGCTGAGACTGATATTCATTTACGGCAATTACATTTACATGGTGATCACCGAACGTTTTATCGAAGGTGAGTTGTTGGGTGTATAGCTGCTGGGTTGAAATAAACCTGTTGTTGAAAACGGTAGCCTGTACAGCATTGCTGCCGGCAACAGAACCACTGTCATTAAAGATGGGTGAAAACCTGTAAGACAGTGTGTTTGCATGGTCTATTCCAAAAGTAGAACGGAACGTAAGCCATTTGGTGAAATTAACTTGTACATAAGCCGTTCCTAAAATCTTCAAGGCTGTGGAGGTGCCGGGATTTTTAAGTTCTGCATCTTCAAGAGGATTTGTTGGGTCCCCGCCGTCCAACACTGAATTTACGCCGCGGTAGCCACCATTAGTTGTGGGATCATATACCGGCATGTAGGGCATCATTTTAATGACATTTATCAAATTGGATCTTGATCCTTGCTCGTTGTTATCAAAATTTCTTTTGGCTGAAGCGGTAAACAGGTTTTCACCAAAAGAGAAAACATTACTGATCCTATGTTCTGAATTGATGCGGAAGTTATAGCGTCTATACCCTACAGAAGGAGTTGCTCCTTTTTGATCAAAAAAACCTCCCGATGCATAAAAACGTGACATCTCATTACCACCACTGAGTGAGATATTGGTTTGACCCATCTTGCCGGTTCTGAAGTACTCATCCTGCCAATCGGTTACATTGTTGCCATAAGTTTTATTTGTGCCGTTGTAAAGGGGACGGTTAATCCAATTTTCGGGATTATCAGGGTTGCGCCTGGGAACCAGGCTACCGCGGTAAGCCAATGCATACTGATCAAATTGCTGCGGATTAAGCAGATCAAATCTTTGATTGATGTTTTGGATACCATAATTAGAACTTAGGTTAACATGCATTTTGCCATCGCGGGTTCCTTTTTTTGTTGTCATTATAATAACACCATTGGATGCCCTTGAACCATAAATAGCAGCAGCAGACGCATCTTTTAAAACATCAACCGTTTCAACATCCCTGGTATCAAACGTAGCGAGGTCTCCGGTTGGAAATCCATCGATAACGTACAATGGGTTAGAGGCAAAAGATATGGAACTGATACCCCGAATACGAACGATAACATCGCCGCCGGGACTGCCGTTATTCGTAACGGTAAGACCTGCCACTCTGCCTTGCAGGGCTTGCTGAACATTGGGTACCGGAAGTTCAGTAAGTGTTTTACCACTTACAGTAGAAATAGCACCGGTGACGTTGGTGCGTTTCTGTGTACCATAACCAACTACTATAACTTGTTCAAGTTCGGGGTTGGTTGAGGTAAGGGAAAGACTTAAGGGTGCTTTCTTTGCCTACTTTAATTTCTTTGATTGCATAGCCAACAGAGCTTAAAACCAACACGTCACCATTTGACGCCTGGATGCTAAACTCACCATTATCGTTGGTTGTTGTGCCACGGGTAGTGCCTTTTACCAGGACAGATACTGAGGATAAAGGTTTTCCGCCTTCACTGGTAATTTTTCCACGTACTGCTGTCTGTGCGCTGGAGGTTAGATTTGAAAGCAGACAACAAATCAACAGCACTGCTGCTAAAGCGCTTTTTTGCGATGTTTTAAAAAAATTTTTCATGAGTTGCAAATAATCATTAGGATTGGTGAAAAAATGAATTTAAGTTTTGGTAGAAGAAAGTGAGGTGTGCGGTAATAAAGCACGTGTATGAAACAGGCTGTCACAGTTACTTATGGGTCGTTGATATAGCAAATCATCGCAGTAGTTAGGGTAAAAGATGGAAAAAATACAATCGGTTGCATACAAGATAAGCGAATAAGCGTTTTTTAGTTCAATTCGATAAACTTTTTATTTTAAAAACTTTCAGATAACTGTTATTAACTCCTACAAGGATAAGTTTTTCATTTCCGGACGTAGTTATGAATTTCATATCTTTCACATCACCGTCAACTACAAAGCCGCTTCCGGAAGGTAAAATGACCTTAAATATTTTGTTTTCCCTGCCTTGCAAGAAGCATCCGTATGACGCATCATACCGTCCAGTCATTACTTCGGTTTGATATTCATTGCCTGCCAGTAAAATATCTTTAATGCCGTCCCCATCCATATCAGCACAAAGAATTGCATTGACCGGAGCAAACTGTGCCTCGTTTGGCAAAACATGTTTTATAAATTTTCCGTTACCGATATTTTCTAACCAGCAGCTCTTTGTTTCATCGCAGGTTAAAATGGTAGTGGCTTTATTATCAGGAAAAATATCTTCAGCGGTTGCTTTCGCGAAGTCTTTATTCAACAAAAATTTCTTTTTAATGAGTGGTACCTGAGACGAAAGCTGATCGCGGCTGATGGATGGGAATAACCGTCTTTCGCCATCTTCATCTTTTATGTAGTAAAACATAACCGGGTCAATGCTTCCATTTCCATCTATGTCACCTGCAAATAATTCCATGGGATATTGCGCATTTGCCTGGTAATTGCAATTCAAGCCCAGATTACCGGCAATAAGATCAATATCACCGTCATTGTCAATATCGGTCGCAAGAAGGCTGCGCCACAAACCGTTCATATCTCGTAAACCTGTGGCGGCTGTAACTTCTGTAAGTTTCTGACCATTATTCTTAAAAAAGCGAATGGGCATGTATTCGCCTGCAATTACCAATGATGGGTATTTGCTATTGTCCAGGTTTGCCCATTGAGCACCCGTTAGCATCCCTGCTTTCGACAGCGCCGGACAAACTTTACTGGTTACATCCGTAAAAATTCCTTTATTGTTTTGCAGTAGATAGCTTTTTGGCGATAACGGGTATTGTTTTGATACACGACCTCCAATGAACACATCCGCATCACCATCGCCATCATAATCTGCCACAGAAATGCAGCCGGCAATTGTTCTAACAGATGAAGGAATGGCCTTGGCGCTTACTGTAAAATTGCCTTTGCCGTCATTAAGGTATAAACGTGGTTGATAATACATTGAAGTGTCACTAAATCGCATGTCTCCATAGGTAATGAGCAAATCGAGGTCACCATCATCGTCGGCATCGAACAAGGTGTTGCATACGTCTTCCTGGAACTTTGAACCGGGGGCAAATGCCTCTCCACTAAACACGTTACTTTTTATTTGTTTGAAAAGTCTTCCGTCTGAGTTAAATGCTCCACTGACATAAAAATCCTGCTTTCCATCCTGGTCCACGTCGCCAACGGAAATAAAGGGACCTGACTGGGAATATTTTTGAGGTAAAAAAGCCTGTTCAGCAAAATCATTGAATATATAATCATCTTGTTTGTACAATGCTTTTACCGTGTAGTAACGTCACTGAAAAGTTTACGGTTGGATGTTAGCTGGATTGGTTGCCAATCTTCATTAGCATCTTGCTGGCGCAAAATGTAGCAGGAGTTGACAATACACTTTTGCAAGACCTGCTTTTTATTATTTGCCCAAACTACCACCACAGAATAACTTTCTTTATTCTTGCCTGTACCAAACAAAAGTTTAGTATCGACAGACGATAAATAACCACGCACCGGAAATTCTTCCTGCACCTGCGATGTGCCGATGGTGAAAACAAAGACTTTGGCACCAAAACCTTTTGTGTTAAGGCTGTCGCCTCTTAGTATAAAACCTATACTGTGATTAGTGTTTGTTTTGTTAACCTCATTTTGATTATTGATTAACACACATGCTTCTTTATTAATGTTGTTCACCACCATATCTAAGTCGCCATCATTATCCAGGTCAACATAGGCAGCACCGTTTGACATGGTACTTTGTTTAATGCCTGAAGAGTCAGTGATATTGGTAAAGGTGTAATCGCCATTGTTGAGGTAGAGATAATTGGATATTTCAACATGCTGCAGGGAAAGTAGTTTGTCGCGCAATGTTTTCTTTACCTCAGCTTCCGTTGCATTTTGCCCAACTGTTTGGCTGAAGGAAATAAAATCAGCATTAATAAAATCCCTGCCAATGCCGTTAGTGATGTGAACGTCTTTGTACCCATCATTATTAAAATCTGCAAACAAAATACTCCAGCTCCAATCTGTTTCACTTATACCCGCCATTTGTCCAATCTCGCTAAAGAAAGGAATGGACGTATCACCACTTGCATAATTTCCATTGTTTAGTTGTAACATGTTTCGCATGAACTCAGGAGAATAACCAAGCGTTCTTTCTTCCTGGTACCGGTCGTAATTCATCATAGAATACGACTGCTTTTTACGATAATTGTCTTCGGGCATCATATCAACAGAAGCGAAATCGAACATGTTATCGTTGTTGATATCAGCAGCATCGCAACCCATACTGCTATAACTCTGGTGTTTGGTTGAGGCATCAAGCATGTTGGTAAACGTGCCATTTTTATTGTTAAGCCACAGGTTATCGTTCGAAACAAAATCGCCACAAACATATACATCAGGATAACCATCCATATTGAAATCGCAAACAGAAACACCCAGTCCATAGCCATCCTCCAATATGCCTGCCTGCTTTGATACATCTGTAAATACAGGATGTCCGCCTTTTTTGTAGTCGTTTCTATACAGCTTATCATTAGCCAATGAGCGTCCACTTACATTTTTTGGAAAAAGATAATTGGCAGAATAGGAAGTGTTTAACATGTAATTAGATAAATACATATCAAGGTCTCCATCTTTGTCATAGTCAAAAAACACCGCTTGTGTTGAATAGCTTGTATCTGCCAATCCATACTCCGCGCCCTCTTCCCTGAATGTGTTATTGTGCTGATTGATGAATAGAAGATTGTGCGAGCGCGTGCCTAATGTTTTGCCATAGGTACAGAGATAAACATCATCAAAGCCATCAGCATTTATGTCTGCCACACTAATCCCGGTAATCCAATCGTTGGTTGAGAGGCCTGCGCTTTGCGTAATATCTTCAAAACGATTTCCACCCTTGTTTAGGTACAGTTTACTGCTAACCTGGTTGCCGGTAAAAAGCAGGTCTTTTAACCCATCGTTATTTACATCCAAAACCCCTACGCCGCCGCCCATGTAGGCAAATTCATTCAAGGCATCGCCCGGCATTTTTGTCTCATCGATGATATTGCTAAACGTAATACCCGTTTGTCCAGAAGACAATAATGTAAACAACGGATGTTGCTCTTTGCCTTTGCATCCAAAAACAATACACCAAAGGCAGCAGGTACCCCATAAAGCAAACTTATTAAGCCTCATACAGTTTTGGTTGTTAGCGTAGTACGCTGTAAAGCTTATTAAAGAGTAGTATCCTTTTTAAATGGCTGAACAAAATTAATGTGATCAGGTTTTGTCGTACCTGTCTTTCGGAACCAACGAATATGTTTTGATTTTTTTTGGAGCATGATCTTCAATGCAGAGCCTGGCAGTGGTTTCCGGCTGTACGCTCCAATGCCTTCACTTCGTTGCGGCATTTCCGCTCCCATCCGGGCTATGCTCAACAGAAAATCTTTTTTGAGCTGTGCCCGTAATAAGTGGTAGCGTTCTTTGTAAAAAGTGATGTTTTACCGGTGAACAACACAGCGTATTATTTACAACAAAAATAAAAACATATTCATTTTTAAAAATGCAGTTCGAATTGTTTTGCCTGGCAGCTCAATAGAAAAAATAAAGTACAAGAGTGCGACGCAACGATGTTGAAAAAACTTCTGCTGCCTGGCTCAACAAACAATTCGCACAACCAAACACCTTTTGAAAACGAGAATAAACTACCCAATGCTAAGCAGTAATATTCTTACAGCGCAAATGGCATATCATTTACAGTAAGACTGTTTTATTTGGCAGTCTTCAGTTGTAAAATATTGACCGAATATGGCTCGAGACTCTTCGTAAAACTTTTGGCTATTCCATTTACAGATTTGGTTACCGGCACTATATTAACCGGTTCATTCAGGGTATTGGTATCCTCCGGTTTGCTTCCTTTTAGCGTGACCCACGTAGCCCTGGGCAAAACATTGGTTACGCCATCCAGGTTGAACTTGACGGTTTGCTTTGTGCTTTTTGTATTTACTATTTTCAGGTAAACAATACCTGTGGTATCATTCATGGTTACGGAATAGAACAAGGTGGGAACAGTAGCTGAGTTAACTCCGTCGGCGCTATCTTTTTTAGTAAGGGGTCTATTCTGAACAGGCAAATTAACTACGTTCGCCTGCACAATTTTATTTCCCAAATTTTGATTGAACATTTTTTGTACATAATAAGCCGGCGAGCCATAGCTCGATAGGGCATCATATCCTATCAGGTCAGAATCCCATTGCCATGCTTTGGGAGCAGTAGCTGTAGCAGTGTTTACGTTTACAAACAAAGGTGCATAGCACGACATGATGATAAGATCGGAGTTGCGCTCCATGCCGGTCATCCAGGCAGCGTCGCCAAGTGCCGCATTCAAATTGGTGGTAGGCACACCTTCGCGGGTAGCCCATTCACCTACAAAGATCTTTGGACCATTGCGGTCGTATTTATCATACTGCGAAGCATTCTCCCACATCTCCCAGGCATTGCGATAATAATGTTCATCTACAACTTTGGGCTCTTTGCCCAGGGTAACTGCCATTTTGGGGTATTGGGTTGCGGGTATAGTAGAAATACAAGTCAATTGCGGGTACTTTGCTTCTATTGCTGTTCTGAATTGGTGAAACCTGCCGTCATAACTGTTTGACCTATCGAACCAATCTTCATTGCCAATTTCTACGTATTGCAGTTTGAAGGGCGCAGGGTGGCCATCGGCAGCGCGTTTGGCACCCCAATAGGTGGTAGTATCACCGGTTACATATTCTATCTCTTCCAGTGCATCGTCAACGTATGGTTTTAAAAGTGGGCCGGCATCTACATGATCGCCTTCTAAAGAATACCCGGCATAGATGCCCAGCAGGGGTTCTGCGCCCATGTCTTCTGCCCACATTAAGAATTCCAGCAGCCCCATTCCATCAGTTGCCCGGTAGCCCCATGAACCTTTGTGTCCGGGGCGGCTTTCCAAAGGTCCGAGAGTTGTTTTCCAGGGAAAAGCATCGGTGATCAATGGACCTTCCAAAAAGTTGCCACCAGGAAAGCGGAGAAATTTTGGCTGCATGTTCACCAGCATCTCCATCAGATCAACCCTGAAGCCATTGGGTTGATTGTTATAGGTGGGTGGAAAGAGCGAAACCAGGTTAAAATAATACTGCCCTACACGATCAGTTGAAATGACAAAGCGGGCATCTTTGGTTGGTGTAACAGCAGAGTCTGTCGTTAATGTAAGTTCATATTTTTTCCAGTAATCGCTTTTTTCGAGGTTGATTTTTCCTGAAGCATACACGGTTTTTCCATCATTACTCTCAATGCTAACAGTTATAGGTCCGGCGGTGTTGTTTTCAATGACCGAAAGCGGAGGCGTAGTTGGCTTAGGTTCCCATGGATGACGAAAAGGCTCACTCCGGTCGGTCCCCTTCAGATAGAAAGAAGCCTTGTATATGGTAGAAGGTTTGACGGGAATTCCCCAAAAGCCCTCGTTGGCAATGCCTACCCTGCCTGCCTTTTCTACCGTTAGCCGTAAACAGGTGGAAAGCGCACCATTGATAGCAAGGCGGCGTTCATCACGCGGAGTACGTTCTTCCGAGGCTGCTATCAATTTTATACTGGCACTTGCAGCGTTATCATACTTTACAAGGCTCCATCCTTCAGGCTTTTCTTTATTGTCTTTGAATATCCTGTTGCGTATCAATTCCGCATACAAGCCCCCGTCATATGAATGGTTAATTTCTTCGGTCATTAAACCATATAGCATGGGGCTAACAGTAGCGCCCGGCTTTGTAAAATCCAATGTGAGTACAGGTGTTTGGGCGACCGCCGTCAGCGTAAGACCAAGCCAGGCAATTATTGCCAGAAAATTTTGTTTCACATAAAGCCTTTTATTTATTTGCCGGTTTACCATCTTTTTAAATTTTGTATGTTTTTAATGAGCTTTTTTTAGTTTGTGTAGCGGGCATGGGAACTCAGGTGGGGCATAGTTGCGACGCTCCGTTCATCCGAAAAAGCACGGATGAAGCAGGGTGTTTTATTGTGTTAAATGTACCCGGGTCTGTGAGTTCGTACATCTTTTTATTGAAACAATAGTGGTGCAAGTTCTTGCAGGCTGCGGCGCCAGGTCTGAAACTCGTGTGCAGTATTTTCGATACATACGAAACAACATTATAACCTGCATCTTTCAATTTTGCTGTAGCATCTTTTACGCGATCCGGGATTTTCACGGCTGCCGCAACTAATGAAAATAAGTTTTGGTTTGTCTTTGTCATTCAATTCTTCAGGTGTGTAAAGACCGCCGCTTAACAAGCCATAATAGGAGAAAACATTGGGTTTGTTGAGAGTAATTGCATGCGTTTCCATGCCGCCCATAGAAAGACCTGCCATAGCGCGCTGTGCAGGCTCGGCCAGGGTGCGGAAATTTGCATCTACGTAGGGAACCAGTTCATCGGTCAAAACTGTTTGGAAAGAGTCGACTTTGAAGTTGCGCAGCCCGCCCCATTTTACTTCATTGGTCATTCCGTAAGTCATTACTATAATAAATGGTTTGGTTTTGCCCTCCGCGATCAGGTTATCCATTATCAGGTTAGCATGTCCCTGGTTGCTCCAGGCAGTCTCGTCTTCACCCCAGCCATGTTGCAGGTACAACACCGGGTATTTCTTTGATTTGTCTTTTTCGTAACCCGGTGGTGTGTACACAAAAGCACGGCGCGATGTGCCGGTACTTTTTGAGGGGAAAAGGATCTGCTGCACATGACCATGAGGTACATCTTTCAGCGCATAAAAATCCTGGTCGTGGGCGGGTATTTCAATTCCGCTCTCCCAGCGGGTAGAGCCGTAGAAGTTGAGTGTACCGGGGTCGTTGAACACACCACCATCAACGGTAAGGTGATAATAGTGAAAACCTTCATCCATCGGACCTTCGGTTGTACCTGTCCAAATGCTATCCGTTGTTTTGGTGAGTTTAGTGCCGCCTCTTCCGCCCAGACCCAGGCTCACCTTTACACTGTCGGCATACGGCGCCACAACACGAAACCGGGCATACCCCTGCGAGTTTACCTGCGGATACTGTTGCCCGGGCTGGTTAAGTGTTGAAGGTTTAAAATCGTCGGCTACGTTTGCCTGTGCAAGGCAGGCATGAGTAGTTAATGCGGCAAGAGAAAAAAGGAGGGTTCGTTTCAAGTTCATATGCAAGTATTTGTTTGTTTATGTATCGTTAATAGAGTGTCCGGAAGCAGTTGTTATTTGGAGTGGAAGTGTGCTGTTTACTTCTGAAAAAGTAAAGGTGCAAAATGGAACAGGTCGTCGCGCCATACCGGCCAACTATGTCCGCCGGGATATTCGTAATAGGTATGACGGATGTCTAATTCATCTAATTTGCCCAGCATGATTTGTCCGTTTTTATAAGCTATATCTTCTTTGCCACCTTGTGATATCCAGAAGGTTCTCAGGGTGCTATTGATCTTATCTTTATTGTCTTTCATAAAGGCATACTGCTTGTCTGATATATCGCTCATCATTGGAACAATCCAGCCGGAACTAAAAACACCGAGATAACCGAATAGATCGATATTGTTGATGCCGGTGTAGAGCGTATGTAAACCACCCAGCGACAAGCCTGCTAAAGCACGATGACCAGCATCGGTATAAGTGCGGTAGTTTTTGTCGATGAAGGGTATGATGGTGGTTTTGATTTCAGCTTCAAATTGCTTCATACTGTTTTCAATGCCACCGGCGCTAAAGCCGCCCGCACCAATGTTTGCATCGGGCATGACCACCAACATTGGTTTGGCTTTACCATCTGCAATCAGGTTATCTAAAATGAAGTTTGTTTTGCCCTGCGCTGCCCAGCCCCGCTGGTCTTCACCTCCGCCATGCAACAGGTAGAGCACCGGGTATTTTGCGCTTGTGTTAGAATCATACCCCGGCGGTGTATAGAGATACAATTCGCGCCAGGAACGCGTAACCGGAGAATAATATGTTTTGATCCGGATGTCGCCATGCGGCACATCTTTCTGAGCATAATAATCGCCGCCGGAAAAAGGTATTTCGATGCCGCTGGCAGACCTTCCCATGCCATAAAAAGTTTCACTTCCGGGATCTGTAAGTGCAACTCCATCAACCAATAAAGAATAATAATGAAATCCTTCGCCAATAGAATCCGTCGTTACCATCCAATAGCCGCCGGTAGTCTTTTGCCATGTTATATTTTTTTCCCAGATCTATTTGCACTTCTTGTGCATCGGGCGCTTTGACGCGGAAAATGACCCGGTGATCGGGTAAGATTTGCGGATATTTTGCGTTCCGTATATTAGTGGATGCAGGCAAACCTAAGACACTGTACCGGTTAAATTTAGAAGCATCAACCGGCTTAAATAAAAGCTGGGCAAACATGTACAAATCGTTCTTCCACACTTTGAAGTCGTGCACACCAGGTTCAACATAAAAGATGTGTGGAACATTGTTCTTAACCAGGTAGTCATGCGTTCTGCTGCTAAATGGCATCAGGCCATCAGCATCCCCGCACGAAATCCAAAGCAGTTTTAATAATGTCTTCGCCTTCTCCGGATCAGGAAGTAATTCGTTCGGAGGTTTTGTATTGGGGGCAGAGGAAAAGCCACCGACCCAGGCAAACTTATCAAGGTTGCCCAAACCAAAGTTTAAGGACTGACCGCCGCCCATAGAAAGCCCGGCAACAGCGCGGTGTTCTCTATCGGTATAAACAGGAAAGTGTTTCTCTACAAAAGGTATAAGGTCTTGCAACAGGTCTTTTTCAAATGTGGCAAATGCCTGCACTTTGACGCTGTCAAAAATATTCCCGGTGGCGCGGTCGTCTTTCATTGCCCTGCCATTGGGCAGCACAACTATCATGGGTTCTGCTTTACCTTCCGCATACAGGTTATCCAATATCACCTGCGGGCTACCTTGCGAATACCATTCTTTTTCATCGCCGCCAATACCATGCAACAAGTATAAAACCGGGTATTTGTTCCTTTTGGAGTAGCCTGGTGGTGTATAAATTAAAGCTTTGCGGTTGGCGCCTACAGTGGTTGAATGGTAGATAATAGTGTCAATTTTCCCATGAGGAATACCCGCCCTCACGGAATCGAAGCCAGGCGGTGAATGCTTTACCCATTCTTGCGCATAGAGTGCACCCACTAAAAAGCTGGAACAAACAACAAGCAACGTTAGCAGTAATACTTTGTAAGGTTGTTTGGGAAGGTTATTTTTCAACATGTAAGGGCTTAATTGCATCGGTAGTAATTAGTGTTTTTTATTTCAAACTTAATAAGGGGAGCATGGCTTCGGCATATCGTTTTCCCAACATCCGGTAGCCTTCTGCAGTAAAGTGTAAATTGTCGCCACGCTGCGGACAACCTACTGAAGAGATAATGTGAGCGGTGGGGATGGTTTGCGGCAGATCATCGATAATCGTATTCATACTTGCACAAGCACCACCCTGGTCTGCACTTACCACTTCGCCGGCAAGTAACGGAACTGAAGCGGCCTTTAAATTTAAATCCTTTAGTAGATTGTTATACACCAATCTGACCTTTTGCGGCCAGGTGGTATCACCGGTATTGGATTCGCCCTGGTGCAATAAAATGCCTTTAATTACGCCATCGTGTTGCGCAAGTTTTGCCATTTCTACCAGCCTTCCATAAGGATTGCCATCATACTCCTTTATCATCCCTTTCATCCACACGGGTGCACTATCGGCATAAGCCTGGAAGTTGGTTTTGTTGAACAGTTCAATTTTACAGCCACCAACAGCTACATTGATGACACCCACTTTTACGTCTTCAGGTAGATTTTCCAAAAGTGTTCTGCCAAAATAGTCAGCAGGTGTTAATCCGGTATGGCAGCGACACAAAGGTGGAACAGCCGGGTACCAATTGCCTTTTTCTCTGTTTAAATCAGGACAATTCACTGTTTCCATTACCTGAAAACGGCTATCTACGCTGGTGTCTTGCGGTTCAAACTTTGCATTGCCTTCCATGTTAGATTGCCCTAAACACAGGAAAATGTAAAACTTAGATTTCTGCGAAAATGAGGAAAATGACAAATAGAATAAGGCTGTGCAGAGTAGCAGGCATCTTTGAAAAAATAAATAGTTCATTGGGTAGGTTTGCTTGCGATGAGTGATTAAATACGTTTGTATGGTATGCGATGTATTAAAATGAAGGTGTTAAGCATCCAATATAAAGAGCTGAAAAAAATAGGTAAATACCATAGTAACCAAGCAAGAGGGGGTGTAAAACAAGCCTTGCCGTACAATTGAAAGTACAGGAAATTCTCAAACGCTGGTGTTGGTTTTTGAAAAGTTCCGCACCGCTAACTTAAACAAAAACCAGCTATCCGGCATTTTTCTGCTTTATTATTTCCGCCTGATCATTGCTTTGCCGATGAACGGAGCGTCGCAACGATGATCAATAGTAGCACGATAGCCGGTTACCAAAAAACAAACCAATTGCATTGTTTTAAGTAAAAAAACAGCCCCACAATCGCAGGGCTGGAAACATAATTAATTGAAAATTAATTGTATAAAAGCTATATTATACCTGCCAGTTCGAGGCTGCGTTTCTTTAGTTTCATTATTTCAAAGTCTTCAATTATTGGCTCGGCAGCTAAAATAAGTGACACATTATTTTCTTTCCACCAGGTGCTGCGAAGCTCATTTACATGCAGCACCCCGTAGAGATACTTACGCTCTTCATTGGCATGCCATTCCTCAATCCATTCAAACCTTTCGCGCGGTATGGTCTTCCAATCGTTGAAGCTGACATAGATCTTTGATATAGAAATCGTTGGTTAGTTCGTTGGGCGTGTGGTGATATAATTTTTTGTACTCGTACCGGTAGTCGTAGCGCAAAGCTGAAAGATCGCTTAGCACAGCGGAAGCAGTTGGGAAACTGCCTGCGCCTTTACCATAAAAGAATTGCTTATCTGCAAAGCCACTTTCAATTACCACTCCATTGTATTCGTTTTTTACAAAAGCAAGCTGATCGTCGTGCTTTACAAATTGCGGTAGTACAAAAGCCGCCACCTTGCCGTTGCTTAGCTTTTTTGCCTGCGCCACCAGTTTAATGTCCATGTTTTTTTCGCGTGCTACCTGCGCATCGCTCAGTTGTATGTTTTGTATGCCCGTAAATAAAATATTATCAGGATGCTCGATGATACCATACGAGTGATTTAGTAAAATGCTCCATTTGTTGACGGCGTCGTACCCCTCTACATCCAGCGCCGGGTTGCTTTCGGCAAAGCCCAGTTGCTGGGCGAGCATCAATGCTTGTTTGAAGTCCAGCTTGTCTTCAAACATCCTGGTCAAAATGAAATTTGTGGAACCATTGATGATGCCTTTTATAGAGTGCAGCAGGTCGTTGTCATAGTATTCCTCCAGGTTGCGGATGATGGGGATGCTGGCACATGCCGCTGCTTCGCACAGAAACTGCATTCCGGTATCCTGCTGTAGCTGTAATAGCTCGGGCAGGTGATCAGCAATCATTTTTTTGCTGGCACTCACCACAGCCTTACCGTTGCGCAGTGCAATAGCTACAATTTCAAAAGCAGCTTCTGAGTCGTCAATTACTTCAACAATTACATTGATCTCTTCATCGAACAAAAGTTCGTTTTTGTCTGTGGTAAATAGTGCTTCAGGCGCGTTCCTTTTTTTGCCCGGGTGTTTGATACAAACCCGTTTTATCTGTGCTTTTAAAGAAGGAGTTTGGTGCAAAACTTTATATAAACCTTCACCTACCACTCCAAAGCCAAAAATTCCAATGACCAGATTTTTGTGTGCGTCCATGTATTGTGTTGACTATTTGTTTTATTGTTGTTTGAGTTTTTTAACTACATAAAAAAAGCCCCTCCTGTTTAGTCAGGAAGGGCTTTAAATATTTTGCATGTATTTATTTAAATCCTTACTCTGACTTATCTCTCCCGCCAGGCGGGATGGAGTTGGCACCTTCTTACAAATGAGTCAGATGTAAGGGTTGCCAAGGCGTCAAAGGGCCATTACCCTCTGCCTTTCTTGATAAGTATGTTAAAGAACTGCTGCAAATGTAATAGCAGATTGGCCAAACGGCAAAATAATTCAACCTTGTCCCGGATCCGGAAAATGATATTGGCAATGAGTAGCTAATTGGGTGGAAAACCTATACCGGAAAATGCAGGTTCCTGCGCTAATTGCAAAGTTAAAATAGGCTGATGCCTTATTGTAGAAAGCCAGGTAGTTTAGTTTTTAGGGTAGTCAGCGATTGATTTTCATAGCGTCATCGTTGCCACGCTCGGTTCAAATGTACGTCAGTGATGGAGCTAAGGTTTATGGGCACACACGCTTTATCTTCGCGCCATGGGTCAAAAAAAAGCCATTTTTTTAGATAAGGACGGCACCATTATTCCCGATGTTCCTTATAATGTAAACCCTGACCTGATCAGTTTACAACCAGGAGTGATCGAAGGACTGCAATTGCTGCAGAAGCACAACTTCCTGTTCATTGTTATTTCTAACCAGGCTGGCGTTGCCCGCGGCTATTTTCAACGAAAAGACCTGGTACATGTTGAAACTAAACTTAGTCAGTTGCTCAACGTTGCAGGCATAGCAATAGCGGGTTTTTATTTCTGTCCACATCATCCGCAGGGAACTGTGCCTGAATATACCGGTACCTGCGAGTGCCGGAAACCTGCACCTGGCATGCTGTTGCAGGCAATCCGGGAACACGATATTGATCCTTTGCGATCGTGGATGATAGGTGACACGCTGAACGATGTGGAAGCCGGAAACCGGGCCGGTTGCAAAACGATTTTGGTAAAAGGCGGCAATGAGACCGAATGGGTGACCGGAGCAAACCGTAGGCCCTTGTATGTTGCGACCGATTTTTTAGATGCGGCTACCTATATAGACAATTCCTTGCAATCCGAACTGCCGGCGGATGCATGACTAACACCTTGAAAACGTACTCACGCTACTGTGCGGAGAGTTATTTTATTTCAGCATTTTCGTTGCCCGGCAGGTCTTGCAGTGGTGCAAACATGCAGCAGAAAGCCCGCCCAATTTTGATTTTTCCCTGCCTGCGACAGTAGGATTTTTGCCGGGGTATAGTCGAACAAATGCCGTTAAATACTTGTGGTGAAAGGGCGTGAATATTGGTGTTTTATTAACGAAGAACTCCTGATTTTAGGCAAGTTATCCTTACCTTTGCGCCTCGAAAAAGTAAAAGCTTTTGTGTGTGTGATGGAAAGTGTTGCCTGGCGGTAAGGGAAAGTGAACCAGGACAAAGCTAAGAGGTAAAAAAGGCCGAACAAAGTTTTTGCGGTACAAGTGAGTGACACAACGATGTTACATTAGGGATACAAAGTTGGTCACCACAAAAAATTAGTCAATTAACAATCACAAATAAAAGGTCATGGCGGACTTAAGATATCAAAGAAATTTCGGTATTGCTGCGCACATTGATGCGGGTAAAACGACGACTACAGAGCGTATTCTGTATTACACAGGTGTGAACCACAAGATTGGTGAAGTGCACGATGGTGCTGCAACAATGGACTGGATGGCGCAGGAGCAGGAGAGAGGTATTACCATTACTTCGGCTGCTACTACTTGTTTTTGGAATTTTCCAACTACACAGGGTGTAAAAAATGACTGATACTAAACTTTATAAATTCAATATTATTGATACTCCGGGTCACGTGGACTTTACCGTTGAGGTAGAGCGTTCGTTGCGTGTACTGGATGGTTTGCTGGCTTTGTTTTGTGCAGTATCGTGGTGTTGAACCACAATCTGAAACTGTTTGGCGCCAGGCTAACCGTTATAAAGTTCCAAGAATTGGTTTTGTAAACAAAATGGACCGTAGCGGTGCTGACTTCTTAAACGTGGTAAAGCAGGTTCGTGAAATGTTGGGTGCAAAAGCAGTTCCATTGCAATTGCCAATTGGTGCAGAAGATAATTTTAAAGGAGTGGTTGACCTGATTACCATGAAAGGAATTATCTGGGATGAAGAAACCCGTGGAATGACTTTTAAAGAAGTGCCTATTCCTGCAGATATGCAGGAAGAAGTTGATCAATACCGCCAGGAATTGATTGAAGCGGTTGCTGAATATGATGATAAATTACTGGAAAAGTTCTTTGACGATCCTAATACGATTACTGAAGATGAAATTCATGAAGCTATCCGTAAAGCAACCATTGATCTTTCTATCATCCCAATGATGTGTGGATCATCTTTTAAAAACAAAGGTGTACAAACTGCATTGGATGCAATTGTGCGTTACTTACCTGGTCCTTTGGATATTGAAGCTATCAAAGGTATCAATCCTGATACAGGCGAAGAAGTTATTCGTCATGCTGATCCTAAAGAACCATTTAGTGCTTTGGCATTTAAAATCATGACCGATCCGTTTGTAGGACGTTTGGCATTCTTCCGGGCATATTCTGGTCGCTTAAATTCTGGTTCTTATGTGTTGAACGTGCGTACCGGTAAAAACGAGCGTATCAGCCGTATCATGCAGATGCACGCTAACAAGCAAAACCCGGTTGATTATATTGAAGCAGGTGATATTGGAGCAGCTGTTGGTTTTAAAGACATTAAAACCGGTGATACACTTTGCGATGAGAAACATCCCGATCACTTTGGAAAGCATGACTTTCCCTGAGCCGGTTATATCTGTAGCAATTGAGCCTAAAACACAGGCTGACGTTGATAAAATGGGTATGGCAATTGCCAAACTGGTGGAAGAAGATCCTACACTTAAGAGTGAAGACCGACGAAGAAACCGGTCAGACAATTTTAAGTGGAATGGGTGAATTACACCTGGAGATCATCATTGACCGTATGCGTCGTGAATTTAAAGTTGAAATTAACCAGGGTGCTCCCCAGGTTGCTTATAAAGAGGCATTTACCAAAACAATTGAACACCGCGAAACGCTTGAAAAAGCAAACGGGTGGTCGTGGTAAGTTTGCCGATATTCAATTTGAGATCGGACCTGCTGATGAAGAATTTTTGAAAGAAGGAAAAGGAACATTCCAGTTTGTAAATGATTTGTTTGGTGGATCAATTCCACGTGAATTTGTTCCTGCTATTCAAAAAGGTTTTGAAAACTCAATGAATACCGGTGTATTGGCTGCTTACCCTGTTGAAAGCATGAAAGTGCGTGTATATGATGGTAGCTTCCACGCGGTTGACTCCGATGCAATGAGCTTTGAGCTTTGTGCAAGAGGTGGTTTCCGTGAGGCTGGCCGAAAAGCTAAACCGGTATTGCTTGAGCCGATCATGAAGGTGGAAGTAACTACTCCTGACCAATACATGGGTGATGTAACAGGTGACCTTAACCGTCGTCGTGGTATGTTGGAAGGTATGGACAGCCGTAATAACCTGCAGGTTATTAAAGCTAAAGTTCCTTTGAGCGAAATGTTTGGTTATGTAACACAACTTCGTTCATTGTCATCAGGCCGTGCAACTTCAACCATGGAGTTCAGTCACTACAACCCTGCACCAAATAACGTTGCTGAAGAAGTAATGGCAAAGCAAAAAGGTAAATTGAAAGTAGAAGATTAAACAAGTTGTAAGTTTTAGGTTATAAGTTATAAGTAAGAAAACCCTGCTGAAGAGCGGGGTTTTTTTATGAGAAGAGAAGTAGTAAGTAGTAAGTAGTAAGTAGTAAGTAGTAAGTAGTAAGTTTTAAGTAATAAGTTAATCGTGTGTTGTCATTCCGACGAAGGAGGAATCTCATTTTCACTCCGACGCAGAAGGAAGCTGTTAACGGACTTAGGTAAGTTACCGTGTGTTATCATTCCGCCGAAAGAATAATCTCCTTTTAATTCCGGCGAGGGAGAAATCTCCTTGTCATTCCGACTTAGTAGAAATCTCAATCGCTATAAGTGAAAAAAATATACCGGAAGCTATATAGCTTCCCGAATAAAACCTGTTTGCTCTTACGAACCGAAACTATGGAGCATAAAAAAGGTGAGTAAGGCAATAGTGCCGATACCCACCTTCACATATGCATCTAACCGTCTTTATTTGTCTAGTGTTGCAATATCTCCTGCTTCTATGTAACGTTTAAAGTTCTTTACATCTTTGTCTATCATCTTTTTCACCGCCGGGTTTAAAAGACCGGCAAGGCCTTCACCAATATCGCCAAAAGGTGCCCGGTAGCTGATAACAACAGTCATCTCTGTCGCATTGTTGTCTGTATCTCTAAATTCTATTTTGCCGGCATTGTTAATAGATGCATGTGGCAGCGAATTCCACCCTAACAATTCTCCTTCCACTTCTTTTACTATCTCTGCGTCCCATTCTATCTTTCCCAAACCTCCCGGTATCTTAGCCACCCAGTGCGATGTTTTGTCATCCTTAATTTCTACCTTCTCCAGGTGTTCCATAAACAACGGCAGGTTGCTAAGTTTACGCCAGAAATTGTACACTTCCATCCTGGGCTTGTTTACCGTAAGCTTTGAAATGATGTTAATATTCTGGACAGTGTCGGGCAACTTATGTTTGCCACTCAGGCGATATATCTCAGAGTGGCCGGTTGCTCCCCGAAAAAACAATAGTCCACCCGCAGCCGCTGCAGCCATTCCTAATTTCTTGTCTTCATTTTTCAATCCCTGGTAAAGCAAAAGAGTGCCGGCGATTATTGAGGCGATCCTTTCCGCTTTGCCAACATTTACACTCAGTTTTGCTCCGGTACTTGCATTTGTATTCATAAATTATTCTTGTTTTAATGGTAAAAAATGGGTTTACTCAGTAAAGCTTACTGTAGAGTTTTCTAACCAGCCTGGTACAATCCTCGCTATTACGAACGCATTGGCAGGTGCGATGGGGAAAATAAAATGGAAGTATGTGCATTGGGTAGAATCGAATCCCGGAAATCTTAGTTGAAGTTGATGGCATCCTTACCTTTTTCGTTTTCCGCATCAGTCGAGTTGCCGTCGCCATTTGGCGAGCAGCCAATTAACGTGATAGCCAAAAACATCATTGTAGTGATACCTGTTTTTAAATTTTTCATGATGTAAGCTTTTAATAAAAACTTGAAAAAATCATTCCAAACCAAACCTCTCAGACCGATTCCTGTAGTTTGCGTCTGATCGTTTCCTGCAAGCTAATCAGGCGTTTATTGTCGGCACTTTCTTCTGTAAACGTTATTTTATTCCCATCATCCAAGTCAAAAAGCAAGTCGGGCGGAAAGGTGCGTATGAGCTCCTTATCCAGCAAGTGAACGCCAATAGATCCAACGGTTTTCGGCCAGGTCACAGTTGCTTCCCGTCGTTTATCTTCAAATTCAAAATATAATCGCATACACAACTTTGGTTTTATCACCCTATGGCAAAACCTGTTCCGCGAACTAACCAAAGCAGCGGAAATATACATTTCATTAGCGGGTGAAAAGGGTGTACCCGGCAGTAGGTTCTTGGGCAACATCCTTGCGTCGCACTCTTGTACTGTTAGTACATCAGGGAGCTTTTCCTATAGGTATAAAAAGATTTTGGAAGAGTGGCAGAACATCCATTGAGCCAAATAAAAATGGAATTTCACCTGTGAATTCCCGGCATTTCAATGCCCGGCAGGTTCAATATTAAATATTCCAAAGCAAGTTGGCCTAACTGCCATCGCGGTCAGCAAACAGCGATTATGACAAGCAAATCATGAAATGTAAAAGTCCTGGCACTGCCTCTTTGCGCTGAACAATGATAGGTAGCAGCCCACCATAAAAAATAGCGGATCAACAGTAAGACTATTTGGTCCATTTTTACCTGGGCGGTTGATTTCATTCGGGCGTGCCTATGTTTTTACCTTTTGGCAGACACTGGTATGATCTGCTGCTCAGCCAAAACCAGCAGGAAAATTCAGCAGAAGGAAATATGCTTTTATCCAACCTGCAGTAACAAATACTAGTGAATGCAAATGCCGTTGCACGCCTGGGTGTAATACTGTAGAAAAGTAGTAACAAAAAAGCCGGCAACACTTGCCGACTTTTTTATTTTCAAAACGCTTCCGGCTATTGCCTGCCAACAACCTTATACTTGCCGTTTACCTTTCTATAAAATATATTCCCAGGCGAAAGATAGGTTTTCATGCTGTCTATGGTTACCTCTTTTGAATTGCCGGGTATCTTCTCCACCGTATCACCGATTTTCAAGTCGCTGTACATATCTGCTTCCGCTCTTCTGTCTGCCTCCGCTTGCGCTTCAGCTTTTTTATCTGCTTCCCTTTGTTGCAATTTCTGCTTTAACTGTGCGTTCTCAGCCTCAATAGCCTGCTGCTCCTGTTTCCACATCAACCTATTGCTTTTTTTAGAGTTTTTTTCATAAGTCCTGTCCGTGTATTCATTGCCTCTGGCAGCATAGTTGGCATCTGTTAGCGGGCGGCTTGTGTTTGTATAATACCCGTTTCCGTTCCTTGCCTGTGAAGGCATAAAAATATTATTCCCTTCTTCTACGCTGAAGTAATTATTACCCCCTCTGCTATTGGGGGTTAGGTTGTTGTTACCCGTATTGTCAAAATAATCTGCGCGGTAATAGTTACCATCCATTTCGTAGTACCAGGTCCCGTCTATCTTTCTCCTTACCGCATTGGCAGGCAATTGCGGGTAACCATTTCCTCCCGTTTGATTATATGGATCAAAATTGTTGCGGTTGTAGCGCATATTGCCTGTTCCATTGTAGTAGGTATAATTGTTTGAGCCTGTGGCAGGTTGAGCGCCGGCTGGTAAAATGTTGATTATAACAGAAGGCTGTGGGATTGTATTGCCATAAAAACCGCGGAAAAGCTGTGAGGAATAGCCGCCAGCATAATAGCCGCCGCTGCCATAATAATTGAATAATCCGCTGGTAGGCGCAGGGTAGTCAAACCTGCGCAGATCCCGCTTGAATACAGTGCGCTTGGCAACTTGTGCAGGTGGGTAATCATTCCCATAAAATCCCCTGAACTCTTGTGCACTACATCCCTCTGCACCTATCATTACTCCTAATAGCAGCAAAAGAACGGTACGCTTTTCCACAATCTTTTTCATATTTCGACTTTGTGCTTAAAAACATTCAAAATTCCGGCCACCTCCTTTGGTGGTGCATAGTCTGTGTTTGGTGCATGTGGTAATTTTCTTTTTTCAAAAGTTGCTTTCTCCTGGTGGTCCATCGCTTAGTTGTTCAACCTATTTCTGAAAATATCTTTTCGCCTTATTGTTGTACTCCCGCAAGGCAGGACAAGTTGTGGTGGAGGGCGGTGCAGCGTTGACCGATGCCTTCCTGTACCAACGGGACAAGTGATGCAAAGGCAGGAAGTCGGAGACTTTAATTTATCCTGTGTTCGAGGTCCTCCTTCGGAAGATGCTTCGACAGCTTCAGTGGTTTTATTCAGCATTGGAACATTCCGGCAGAACGGGAATATTCTTGAATTAACTTTTTTCCTGCATTTCGTTCACCTTTCCAAAATTTTTTTTTCCAAAACTTTCTGAGGTGTTTTGCCCACTCTTTTGAAACTGTTAATTGCCCTTTTCTTTTAAACGACATAAAAGCATTTTAAAGTTCAGCATCACTTACATCTGCAATGGTCATTAACTTTTTTGCAGACCTTATCTTTAAATCATCATTTTTATGAACCGGCAGAGAAATGATTTCAGTTTTATCTGGATGAGAATAGATGAAGTGGCTACCATTAATTCGTTTTAAGATCCATCCTTTTCGTTCAAGGACTTTTGCAAATCCTTTCGGAAATGGTTTTCATATTGCTAGTTCTAATAAGGTTGAATGTTCTCCAATAGAGGAAGGCTCAATTTCTACTGACAAACAACCTTCAACGGCTTCATGAATATTTGAAATCAGTTCATCCATTGTTTCTCCCTGGGTAACACAACCTGGTAATGCAGGAACTTCTGCCCAATATCCACCTTCTTCTGCTTCGTGTATAATGACTTTTAATTTCATTGTTACGCTTTTATCAAATTTACATAAATCGAATAATTTCCCTTCCCTCCTTAACAGTGGGTTTATTACTTGTTACTTTCTTTTGCTTGCCGAAAAGAAAGAAACAAAGAAAAAGCCGATCGCGGCTAAAACTGCCTGGCGGCGACGGAGGTTTAAAATTGGTCCCGAACGTTATTGGGATGGTACTCCCGCAAAGCGGGACAAGTTATGGTGAAGTGCAGTGGGGTGTTGATGGGTGCCTTTTGTAAAGGCAAGAAGTGGGAGACATCATTTTATCCTGATTTCGAGCACATCCGCCTGGGGCGGAAGACGCTCGAATAAGCTCAGCGTCTTAATCAGTCTTTGAACGCCGGGAGAAAATGGAACTCAGGGGTCAAGCAGTATTACGTCTATCTCTTTAATCTTAGAGAAGCCTTTATCAAATGTCAATAGCGTCACCTTTTCATGAAGTGCTGTTGCAGCTATCAGTGCATCAGGAAGTTTGATCTTGTGCCACTGTTTTAGTTGAATTGTAATTTCGTTGATTTTATCTACATGTCCTACTTTCAGGCACACTCCCAGGATGCCTTTTATAGTCTGAATTTCTAGCTGTGTAATTCCTGGTTTGCCTAATAATTCTATCTCGGTTATAAAGGAAAAAAGCCAATCTTTTTCAAGAAACGGCTCTAGTGCAGGATGTTTGTTTAAGAGATAAATGAATGTGTTCGTGTCAACAAGAAACTTATTGCCAATCATTTCTTACCTTTTTTTGATATTCCAATCCATCGCCAAAAGCACCTTTTAATTTGCCATAGAAGTCTTTTATTTTTCCGCTATAATTCTCCCGTACCTCTTGATTAATATACGTAGTTAAGCCGCTCCCCTCGACCGCCAATCTCTTCATTTCCTCTACGTGCTTTTTGCCAGGCTTTTCATAATCGTATAAATAGGACCTGCCATCTTTAAACTTGAGGATAATGCCATCTTCGAAGGTTTCATAAGCGATTACACCTCCATTTTCTAAACCTTTATACTTTTCCACTATCAGCTTTTGCCCTAAAGTTAAACAATAGTTTCCTTGGACATAAAGCAAACATTAGGGGAATTCGAGCAGGTACAGAATGCATCGTGGATATGTTATAATCAGGTGAATATCACTTCCACATCTCCAAAGTTCGCTTGCCGTTTGATCGGATTTCTACCAGCATCAGTTTGTTTCTTTCTTTTGCTTGCCCAAAAGAAAGAAACAAAGAAAAAGGCAGTCGCTGTTAAAACTGTCTGGCGGCGACAGGGGTATTTCAATTAAGCTTTGTGGTACTCCCGCAAAGCGTGACAAGTTGTGGTGAAGGGCAGTGAAGGGTGGGGTATTGCTACAGTTCCTCTACTAAACGCATGAGCGTCTTTTTCACGGTCTTTAAATCAGTTGAGGTCAATCTTCCTATATGTCCAAAAATCAATGAGGATTGCAATGTTTGAATTTTATGAATGCGGATAACAGAAGGTGATAATAAACCTGCCTGCGTCCAATCTTGTAGAGTAGTATCGAAAGAAGTATTGTATGATTGACTGGTGATCTTTGCGACCAAGATGTCCTTATCATTGGTGTCTTTGAGTACCATTACTGGTCTTCGCTTAGAACCCTGACCATCTGAAAAAGGAAAGTTGATAATAAGAACATCGCCGAATAAGTACATAAGTAGTGTCTTTAAATTATTCGCCATCATCATTTAGCATAGATAGTTGGTTCCATTCGTCATCTTTCCAATCATCATAGAGCTTTTCACCTGCCGGAATCAACAAAACGCGAACATCCTGGTTGAGTTGTATTTTATCTTTCAGGTTGTCTGGTATTTTTATTTCTGTTAGGGAAGAAATAGTGGTTTCGAATTGCATTGCTTCCATAAATGAATGTTTGATTAAAGTTAGCGTTTCTTCTTTGATGTGTCGTTATCGAAGACGACGCGACTGCTGTTGTAATATTCGGCGTGTTGTTATTCATTCATCATCTTTTTCTTTCTTTTGCTTGCCCAAAAGAAAGAAACAAAGAAAAAGGCAGTCGCCGCTAAAACTGCCTGGCGGCGACGGGGTATTTCAATTAGGCTTTTGTGGTACTGTGGTGAAGGGCAGTGGAGCGTTGATGGGTGCCTTTTGCAAAGGCAGGAAGTCGGAGACTTCCATTTATCCTGCGTTCGAGGTCATCCTTCGGAAGACACTCGAACAACTTCAGCGCTTTTATTCAGCATTGGAACATCCCGGCAGAACGGTTCAGTGATTGAGCTTTTGTAGTACTGAAGGCAGATAGTTAACTTCAAAGTTCTTAAGGACGTTAATACCATGAAACTCACTTTACTTACCAATCCTAACCCAGTCACGCAGGAAAAAATGAGATTTTTTGCAGACTATTTTCTTTTTGTCAATGAATTTTTAGGACGCCTGCCGGACTTGCCTTTCGATAATCCTTATTCACTAACTGATAAAGTCAAATTTCAAATAGAGAACAACACCAATCACTCTTCAAAGTACGTCCCCATTTACACGAAACAACTACTATCTTTTTACACATCGGGTTCAGACAAGTCTGAAATAAAGAAGTTAGAACCATTATATATTTCTTTGTGTTCAAGTGATGACAGAAGACAATGGCTAATAGACAACGGAGAATTTTATATTGAAATAAAAAGACTGCATTCAGAATATCAAAAAAACTTGTTTGACGAAAACTTTGCAAGTTTGTTTAGCTTTCTAAAATGCAAGCATAACCTAAAAAAACATGAGACAAGCATCAGAACTTCAATTCAAATTCTGGTCTCTCAATTTCGGCTAAATGGTTATTCTAAAGCTCACGTAGACTCTTGTATAGGGAGAATACTTTCACACGATGACTTTCCTTTCCCTTCCTCAATCCTTAGAATAAAAGATATAGAGCAACGTACCCAAGCAGAGAAAGATTTTCTAAAAGATAGAGATTTAGAAAAGCAGTTTTTTGGCTTAAAAAATCTCTTGGAAAGACAGGATTACCAAAGCGGATATTTCATATATGTTATAGAAGGATGTACTTTGGAAAGTGAGATTACCAAAGATTTTAAAGTTGAATTTGAAAAGGTAAGTTTTATTTCACCGTATCATGAAGACCTTAAAAGATTTAGGCTTAACCTAAAGAAGAATGACCATGCTTCCCCTTTTAAAACGTACCCTACCTTTTTTGGTAAAAATCGTCTCCTTGCTGTAGTTAATCTTAATTACGACACAGTTGAACATTCAAAAGAAACTGGTTTAAGAATGGTACGGCGAGAATTGCAACAGTTCAACTTGTATTTGAACGCTGAATTGTCACTCAACGACAAACATTATTTATTCTCTTGTGAATTGGTTACGGTAGACGGAGGGTGGCTTAGTGGAATTAAGGATAAGGTGACGCGTATTAGACGAACTGATTATGATTATTTGCAGAAAAACGCTTATTCAATTTTAAGGGCGGTTAGCGGAGAGGCGAAACAACAAATCTTGCATGACGAAGATGTATTTTTTAAAGCCATCTCTGATGGTGGCATGTCAGGCTACTGGCAGTATTTAGAAAATATTTTGTGGTCGGCTGAAATACAAAAAGCTAAGAGCCATGCGAAAATTGCAGCGCTGTTTCTTAGACAAACCGAAGATCTTCGTGAAAGCTTTTTACAAACAATAAATTTCTTGGTCCATCCTTTCAACTTTAACTATAAGGAGATTGGTTTGACTGATGATGATTTGTTCATTAATACAGGTTCAAAGCTTAAGGCATGGAATAAGGATTTCAGTATACTATCTGTTGAGCAAAAAATAAAAAGCCCCTTTCTTTTATACGCAATTAGTTATTACAAACAGTTTGATTTACCTTCTCAGAAAATCAAATGGCGCGAGTATTTCAAATCTTTAAGTTTAGAGCTTTATGATTATCGAAACAGTGAATTGCACACAGGTAGGGTGAACGCATTTACTAAAATAAAGCTTGAGACGATTATTCCTGCAATAATGAACAGAGCGAGATGGACTATCATTTATGCATGTCAAAAACATCAAAATCTATCTTTTCAAGAGTTGCTGAAATTGCTAGTAAGTTCAGACCCGATATGAATGTATTTAACGTGATGGGAGTTACTGGTTGGTTGCAGTGTCCTAAAAAATCAATTAATCTACTTGTTGAGGTTTGCTTCGGTAAACAGAGAACTAAGCGTACAAGTGTGCGACGCAACGATGCCCAATAGTACCCCTCCTGCTTAGTACATAAAAATTCTACTCCATCTCTCACCTCAACACCTAATGGTCATTCAACGGCAACCCCAGCCCTTGATAATCTTTCCAGTTGACGTATTCGGGCGCTACGCGGTGCTCTTCCATGGTGATGCAATCGGGGTAATGACACGGAGAAATTTATTATGCTGCAATAATATCTTATGCTAAAGCATTTCGTAGTTCACTTTGTAAAAATCCTTTTAAGCTTAAATCTTCATCAAGCTGCGACCAGTGAATGCCTTCACCATTTGCTATCAGTTCGAAGTTGTTTAATTCGTCAATAGTTGCATTTTGCAGGCGGGGATATGACGATATTTTTTGGCGTAAAATTGCTTTTGTATTTAAAATGACGAGCATTAAATCTAAATCTTTGTGAAAATCTACAGCTTGTATTTTAAGACCTTCTTCGAAAATTAAATGCTCTAACGAATTGAAATTATTTTGAGAAGTATTCATGCCATTTTGTTTTAAAATACTCTGAGTTTGATTCAATAATATTTAAGATGTCTTTTTCTTCGCCACTTGTAAAACCATTTAAATATGCTTTTTCAATCGCAGGCTCAAACCACATTTTTCCGAAAGCACTTCCTTTAGTTACATGTACATGAGGAGGTTCATTATTTTCATTGCTATAAAAGAAAAATCTTAGTCCGTTGATGAATAACAGCGTTGGCATTGTTGACAAATTTAGCTTTTATCTATTGTAAAAATGCCTGCGGTGAAGTGATGAATAACATATAATAAGTACAAGTGTGCGACGCAACGGCTGCCCAATAGTACCACTCCCGCTTAGTACAAAATAATTATTTTAAATTCTAAATTTTAAATGTTGAATATAAAATATTCGCATTAAATCTTTATTCAACATTCAGCACACAACATTCAACATAATCATGGTCATTCAACGGCAACCCAGCCTTTGATAGTCTTTCCAGTTGACGTATTCGGGGGCTATGCGTTGCTCTTCCATGGTGATGCAATCGGTGACGTGGCATTCTTTTATTTACAGAGCTTTGGCGATTTTGATTAAGGCTTTTAATTCTTTATCGAAATATCTGCATGTTCGCCCTTGTCGTATAGGGTAAGTAAGTACACTGTAGTTTTTTCTACATATACATAAGTTATTAGTCTTGCCCCTCCGCTTTTTCCTTTTTGTTTGCTTTCGATGGATAGGCGTATTTTATAACAGTCATTTCCGAGAGGAGTGCCTGTGTTAGGTTCGTTTTCAAGTAATTGTGCAAGAACTTCCAATTCTTGTTTTAATGAACGAAACTTTTTTATCAGGCGTTTGGCTTCTTTTTTAAAATTGGGAATTGCCTCGACTTTATAGCTCATCAAAAAATTCTTTTAGCGGAGTTGCTTTTAGTTTGCCTTGTTTTATAAGTTCGACTTCTTTTAGTCCCTGCTGAAGGCTTTTAAGCACAGGATGTTGTTTGGCTTGAGTTTCTTTATTTTAACAGGTTCCTGTATTTCAACATATTCATCAAAAGCAGCAAGCATTTCTTTTATAAATGGCAGCTTTTGTGGTTGCTTTATTTTCAGTATTAATTGTTCCATATAATTATGTTGTTAGTTGCATTAAAGTAACTTTCATCCATCTGTAAAAGCACATTTTCAAAGTTGATTGGTTCTTTTATTATTGAGTAAACAATGGTTATATTAATGTCGAAGGAAAAATTTATATGCCATACTTCTCCTTTAAGTATTCGTCTTTAGCCGCATCAATATCGGGTATATGATGGGTAAGGGTTCCCGCATACTTGGATGCAAAAGTTTTGCCTTTAGTTTTTGGCTTTTGAGTAAGCTTTATCAAACTGGTCTTCTGCAATTTTTAAAACTGTGGTATTATCCTTTGCAGCGTAAAGCTTTATCCTTTTTGCGGTCTCTTCATTGATTGATAAATTTAATTTTACAGGCATAACAGTGCTTTTCTCAAATGTACGCACAAATTATTTTGTGCGCCTTGCAGGTTGGTTTTATCTCTGCTCAATGAAAGATATTTCGTGTACAAGTGTGCGACGCAACGTTGCTCAATAGTACCACTCCCGCTTAGTACAATAAAATTATTTACAATATTTTCTTCATTCACTACTCCAACTCACCTCAACACCTAATGGTCATTCAACGGCAACCCCAGCCTTTGATAATCTTTCCAGTTGACGTACTCGGGGGCTACGCGGTGCTCTTCCATGGTGATGCAATCGGTGACGGGGCACATGAGCTGGCAGAGGTTGCAGCCTACGCATTCTTCTTCTTTGATGGTGTAGGTGTTGTAGGGCTTGCCATATTCGAGGGCAATGGATTGGTGGCTGGTGTCTTCGCAGGCAATGTAGCAGAGACCGCAGTGGATGCACTTGTCCTGGTTGATGTGGGCGATGTGGTGGTAGTTGATGTCGAGGTCTTCCCAATGGGTGAGGGTGGGCACGCTCTTGCCAATGAAATCGGTGGTGGTGGCGAAACCTTTTTCGTCCATCCAGTTGCTGAGCCCTTCGCACAGGTCTTCGATAATGCGGAAGCCATGCTTCATGGCGGCGGTGCAAACCTGTACGCTGGTGCTTCCGAGCAGCATGAATTCGGCTGCATCTTTCCACGTGCTGATGCCGCCAATGCCACTGATGGGAACTTTATTGGTGATAGGATTTTGAGCGATGGTAGCGAGAAACTTTAGCGCAATCGGCTTAACGGCGGGACCGCAATAACCGCCAAAAACACTCTTGCCCGCCACGTATGGATTGGGCACAAATGTATCGAGGTCGATGCCGGTAACAGACTGAATAGTGTTGATGAGGGAGAGCGCATTGGTGCCGGCTTCCACCACGGCTTTGCCCGCCGGAACCACGCTATGCACATTGGGCGTAAGCTTGGTGATAACAGGTATGGTAGCGACTTCCATGACCCACTCCACTACCATGCGTGCAATTTCAGGGTCTTGACCAACGGCGGCGCCCATGCCACGTTCGGTCATGCCATGCGGGCAGCCGAAGTTGAGTTCGAGCCCATGTGCGCCGGTGTCTTCCACCTTTTTTATGAGTTCGTGCCAACTGTTTTTATCGTTGTCTGCCATGAGCGAAACAACCATTGCACGGTCGGGAAATTCTTTGAGTACTTCACGAATTTCTTTGAGGTTAATATCGAGCGGACGGTCGCTGATGAGTTCGATGTTGTTGAAGCCCATGACCCGCTGTCCGCCAAAGTTTACGGCAGAGTAACGGCTGCTCACATTCTTCACCTGGCTGCCCAAAGTTTTCCAAACCACGCCGCCCCAGCCGGCTTCGAAGGCACGTAGCACGTTTATCTTTTTATCGGTCGGCGGTGCACTGGCAAGCCAATATGGGTTGGGGGAGTGGATGCCGAGGAAGTTGGTGTGTTAAGTTTGCCATTGATTATTATTTGAATTTGAATGCAAAGGTGTAAAATGTAATTAAAGGCGCAATGTTTTAGATTGTTTGAATTTAATGTTTTACGGCTTTAGTTCTTTGGCATTGTTGTGTCACTCACTTGTACTTGTATCGCTTTGGGCGGCTTTGGTTTTCTGTTCATTGTTTTTACTGACGTCTAAGCAATTCCTTCAGCTCGTCATTGCGAGGACACGAAGCAATCCCCTGCACAGTAAGCAAGCTGCCTATTGTCAAGGGGATTGCTTCGTCGTTCCTCCTCGCAATGACGAGCTTTAGTTCAGATTGCTTCGTACCTCGCAATGACGAGCACTTTACCATTGCTCAACGACACTTGACAAGTCATTCCATTCGGATTTAATTTTATCAGTTCTTCTTTTGCTTTTCTGCTTCCGCCTTTAATTTGTTTCTCTCTTGCAATCGCTTCTTCAATTCTATTAAAGTTTTCATAGTACACCAGCTTGTCGCAATTATACTTTGCTGTAAAGCTGTTATTGAATTCTTTGTTCTTGATGTTGATATATTCTCTTCTTTCAAGTCTGAAGTTACTCCTGTGTACAGAACTGGTGTGATGTTATTTGTAACATATGTATACTGCAGCCTCCGTATTTCATTTTCTGTCATGTGTTATTTGTTTTCACGCATGGTGCAAAGTAAGCAAAGGCGCAAAGATTATGTTTCGTTCCTCTTAATGACTGATCTTGTTTGCGTCTTGCTTTCTTCCTTTGCATCTTTGCGTGACATTTACCTTTACAGCAACTGTGCTATCATTATAGACTGGCTCAACCTCCGCTTTCCAAACACCCATAAACTCCAATATTCCTTTCGCTCCATCTTTACCAGCCTGCACAGCATCAACAACTTCTTTACCACCATTCACAGCATCGCCACCAGCAAATACACCTGGAACACTTGTTCTGCAACCATCAGTAATTACAATCTTACCAGATTTATTCTCCAGTTCATTTTCTTCAACCAACTTAGTAAACGGTGTTTGACCTGTTGCTTTAATTACCATATCAACATCTAAAGTAAATGTTTCCTTGGTTTCAACAGGTGAGCGGCGACCGGATGCATCGGGAGTTCCAAGTTCCATTACACTGCAAACAAGACCTGTTACTTTTCCATGTCTTATGTCCAATTATTTCTTTTGGTGCGGAAAGCCATTTTATTTTACAGCCATCTAGCAATGCAATGTCCATTTCGTGTTGTGTGCAAGGCATCTCAGCATGGGTACGACGATAGACGATGGTTACTTCTGATGCACCTAAACGTTTGGCCTGTGTGGCGGCATCAATGGCTGTCATGCCTAAACCAATCACTGCTACTTTATCACCAACAGGAACATGCTGAATAGCCTTTATCTCGTAATGTATAAATGAAGTCAATGGCATCAACAACACCTTCCAATTCTTCGCCTTTTATGCCTAAGGTTCTTGTAAGTCCAACACCCATACCAAGGTAAACTGCATCATATTTTTCTGTCAGTTTTTCAAGCGATACATTCTTTCCCAAGTTCATGATTATACTTTACTTCAATACCACCAATGGATAAAATATAGTTTACTTCATCTTCACAAAACTCCGGCGTTACTTTATAGGCAGCAATGCCATAGGTCATCAATCCGCCGCCTTTGCTTTCTTTTTCATAAATGGTTACATCAACACCTTCACGACTTAATACATGCGCACATGATAATCCTGCCGGACCTGCACCAACAATGGCAACTTTTTTTCCAGTTGATGGTTTTCGTTCAAACAACTTCCATTTTTCTTCAATGGCTTTTTCGGTGGAGTAGCGTTGAAGTTTTGCAATGGGTATAGGTGCTTCATCCATAAAGTTATATACACATGCTCCTTCACATAATTTTTCTACCGGGCAAACCTTGCCGCAACCTGCACCAAAAATGTTGGATGAAAAATGGTATGTGCCGAGCCTTTGATATTTTCTGTTGAAATTTGCTTAATGAACTTTGGAATGTTGATGCTGGTAGGGCATGATTTCATGCAGGGTGCATCATAACAAAACAGGCAGCGGTTCGCTTCCACCAAAGCCGCATCATGTGTTTCAAACGGCGGGTGAATGTCGGCGAAGTTGATAGCGTATTCGTTCAGGGGTAAGTCGATTGTTTAAGATCATGTTTAAGTTTATTTTTAACCACAGAGAAGCACAAAGAAGAATTTCACAAAGGTCACAAAGAGCCGTTGATTATTCTTTTAATTCCATCTTTCAATTTAAGAACATTAAAGTTTATTAATAATCCAAGTTTATAATTTCCTAAGTTTAAGATAAGTAAGTGTTTGCGCCAAATGAATATCAGTCAATGCTTCACAACTTTTAACTTCTATTACAAGTTTGTTTTCTACTAACAAGTCTATTCTATAACCGCATTCGAGTTTTACTTCTTCAAAAACTAAAGGCATTGCTTTTTCTTTCTCAACATTCAAACCTGCTTTGCATAATTTATAATACAAGCATTCTTTATAAGCACTTTCCAATAATCCTGGTCCTAATGCAATTATGAACTTCAATTGCAGATCCAATTACTTTATCTGAAAGTTCATTATCTCATGTTCATTTTTTACCACAGAGAAAATCAAAGTCTTTCACAGAATACAAAGTTCTCTGTGTTCTCTGTGTTGCAACACTTCTGCATTTCTCTGTGGTTAAATTACTTACAACTCAATCAACTTTCCATAAGTCTCCGGTCTTCTGATCTCTGAAGAATTGCCACGTATTTCTTACTTCTTCAATCATATCCAAATCAAATTCAGCAACCAACAATTCATCTTTATCTTCCGATGCTTCAGCAAAGATTTGTCCGCGTGGATCAACAAAATAAGAGGTGCCGTAAAACTTTCCAAGGTTCCAGGGTTTCTCTTCACCAACCCGATTGATGCACCCATAAAATAACCATTAGCAACAGCATGTGCAGGTTGTTCCAGTTCCATAAATATTGCGACTGCCCAACCGTTGTTGCAGAAGGATTATAAACTATCTCAGCTCCATTCAATCCCAAGCTCTTGCTCCATCAGGAAAGTGCCTGATCGTAGCAGATGTACACACCAACCTTTGCATACTTCGTTTGAAAAACAGGATACCTAAGTTACCAGGTTTAAAGAAAAACTTTTCCCAAAAACCACCTGTATGCGGAATATGATTTTTGCGATATTTGCCAAGATAAGTTCCATCAGCATCAATAACTGCAGCAGTATTGTATAAAAAACCTGCTTGTTCTTTTTCATAAACAGGAACAATGATTACCATGTTGTATTTCTTTGCATATTCTGCCATTCGTTCTGTTGTTGGACCGGGAACAGTTTCTGCGGATGCATACCATTCTTTATCCTGCCCGGGGCAGAAATAAGGCGTATTGAAAATCTCCTGCAAGCAAAGTATCTGCACACCTTTTTGCCGGCTTCTTCAATCAGAGGAATATGCTTTTGCACCATCGCTTCTATAATTTCTTCAATCGTTCCTTCGCCTTCTGTTTTAGGAAGGCTCATTTGTATGAGTCCGGATTTAATTATTCTTGGCATCATATGAATTTAGATTATTTGATTACTTACTAAGATGCATTAAGAGTAATCTAGAGTAACGCTAAGTTTTATGTGTATTCTTTTATGTACTTCGAAATGCTCTTACGTGAGTTCTTTAATCTAAATAATTCCTTTACTTTATTTCTTTTTACAAACTTGTCCATAACCTTTTTCCACCAAACATTTATTATCATCAATAGCCACTTTTCCTCGTAGCAAAACAGTTTTTACTTTTCCTGTTACTTCCCATCCTTCATAACCGCTGAATAGTCAGTATTCATATGATGTGATAAGCAGAAATGGTATGTTTTTCATTTGGATCAAAAATCACAATATCAGCATCTGACCAATAGCAATTGTTCCTTTCTTAGGAAACATGCCAAAAATTTTTGCAGCATTGGTACTGGTTACTTCAACATATTTATTCAGGCTAATTTTTCCTTTGTTTACACCTTCGCTAAACAACAATTCCATCCTATGTTCAATAGCCGGATGACCGTTCGGTATTTTTGAAAAATCATCTTTGCCCATTTGCTTTTGCTCCCATGTAAACGGACAATGATCGGTTGCAACCACCTGTACCAATCCCTGGTTAATGCCGGCCCAAAGTGTTGCCTGGTCTTTCTTTTCACGCAGGGGAGGAGACATCACCCATTTAGCTCCATCAAAATCCTGTTCGTATAAAGAAGCATCAATAACAAGTACTGAATACAGTTTCAACAAATACTTTTTGATTTCTTCTTGTTGCATTTCGTACTGCATTCAATGCACCTTCGCAAGTCAGGTGAACAATATAGCCGGGGCAACCGGTATAATTGGCCATATCAGCAAAGCGTTCGGTGCTTCAGCTTCGGTTACTTCAGGTTGAGATAGGTAATGATACAAAGGCGACAGCTTTCCTTCGCTTCATGTTTCTGAACCAGGTAATCAATCATATCGCCATTGGTGGCATGAACCGTTACCATTCCGCCTTGTTTTTTCACTTCTTCCATCAGTCCAATCATCTGCCGGTCATCAATCATCAATGCACCTTTATAAGCCATAAAAGTTTTGAAAGAAGTAATGCCTTCTGTCAATCATTTCTTTTATTTCTTTTTTTGTGTTGTCATTAAAATCAGTAACAGCCATGTGAAAGCTATAATCACCAACCGCATTGCCAGTTGCTCTGCCGCTCCATTCATCAAATGCTGCTCGTAATGAATTGCCTTGCTTTTGCAAAATAAAATCTATAACCGTTGTGGTGCCGCCATACAATGCAGCACGTGTTCCTGTTTCATAAGTGTCGCTGCTGAAACGTTCCCATAAAAGGCATTTCCAAATGCACATGTGGATCAATGCCGCCGGGCAAAACCAACATTCCTGTTGCATCAATCAATTTATCAGCTTGTACAGCCAGTCTTTACCAATGGCTTTAATTGTTTCACCTTCGATGAATATATCAGCAATATAATCATCGTTGCTGTAATTATTCTTCCGTTTTTAATTAGTGTTTTCATGTATATTTTTAATTAATACCACGATAAGAGCTGATCAATGAAGAATTTCATTTTAGCCAGCTTTCAAGTACAATGAGTGACTATGCAATTTACAAGTAGTGCATCAACAATGCGTAATATGCATTTGCGCCATCCATCTATTAAATGTTCCATCAACATTATCTATTGACAGCATTTACTGTCAGATACGCTTTTTTTGCCATTGCCGGCTTGCATCATAAATAAATACGCTCGACACTCACAAAAACCCTGCAAACCATGCATAACTATAAATATCAGAAACCCATGGCCAGAATGCATCTGTTGCTAACAACTTTACGTTAACTAAAAAACCCGGAACATTTGGAAAAATACCCAGCAGCAATGCAATAATTGCTTTATGATTAAAGCCATTACTAAAAGTATAATTACCATTTAATGCTGATACAAATGATCAACAGTTAAGCTTTTGCTTTCGAATGAAATAATAATCGGCTATCATGATTCCGCCAATGGGACCAAGCAAACTTGAATAGCCAACCAGCCATGTAAAAATATATCCGTTAGGATCAGCAATCAGTTTCCATGGAAAAATAAGAATGCCAATGATGCCTGTAATATAATCCACCTGTTCTAAAATTTATTTTTGCAGGAGAAAGGTTTGCAAAATCATTTGCAGGACTAACAATATTTGCTGCAATGTTTGTTGCCAAGTGTTGAAATAGCAACAGCAATCATAGCAATACTTACCAATAATTTTCCTTGAAATTTTCCTGCAAGAACCAACGGATCCCAAATGGTTTCGCCATAAATAATAACAGTTGCAGAAGTAACCACAACACCAATAAAAGAAAACAAAGTCATAGAAGGTGGAAGCCCGATAATTTGCCCGTTGATTTGCGCTTTTTGGCTTTTTGCATAACGTGTAAAGTCAGGAATGTTTAATGATAAGGTTGCCCAAAAACCAACCATGCCTGTAAGGCCGGAAAAAAGAAATGCCAGAAGTCAGCATTGGTTGCAAACTTTGAAGGTTGATTTAAAATTGGCCCCAAACCATTGCCTGCACTAATTGCCCAAAACAATAAAGCCAATGCTGCAACGGGTAAAAAGAATGCTTTAAACACCAAGCAACTTTTTAATGCTTTCAACACCCAGGTAAACAACAAACATATTCAATCAACCAGAACAAAAAGAAGCAAATGCCGGTCCTGTTTGCAACGTCCATGAAGCAGGAAATATTTGTGGCAAAGTATCAATGGCAGGTATCCAAAGCGCAGCCATTAAGTAAATGGCATAACCACCAATCCATGCTTGTATACCAAACCATCCGCATGCAACAATTGCTCTTAATATAGCAGGAATATTTGCACCCTGTACACCAAAACTTGCCCTTGCAAACACAGGAAATGGAATGCCATATTTTGCACCGGCATGCCCATTTAAAATCATTGGAATCAGCACAATAGTATTGCCAAAAAAAATGGTAAGAATTGCCTGCCACCAATTCATGCCGCCACCAATTAAGGCTGCTGGCAAGCATATAAGTTGGAATGCACAAACTCATGCTGATCCACAACGCTGCATAGTTCCATGTACCCCAGGTGCGTTTGTCTTGAGGAATGGGAGCAAGGTCTTCGCTGTAAAGGTTATGTATGTTATAGTTGTTTTCATCAATTATTCATTTGAACATGAATGTAGCGAATTGTTGTATATACTGATTTAATCGTTATTGACGATCAGTTCATCAGTATAAATTCAATTAGTGAATACTCTTCAAATATTTTACCATTTTCTAGATGCATTGTCAAATAATGTATTAAGTACTCTATTTTAAATGTTGCCATTCTTTACAAATAATTAATTTTGCTCGTTGTCTTATTCACTAAATATGATTAATAAAGTCTAGTCTTTTGTAATACTACCATCTGAATGTTTTTCAGCTAAATCTTTAATCTCAATATCAGACTTTAATTTCCTTTTTAAGTCTTAGTATGAATAGCTAGTGCCTTTCCTGTTAAAAAGTCAGCCAGCTGATCTTCGGCAATTAAGCTTCCACTATAAAATTCATGATGCAAACTTTAAAATTCTTTTTACCTGCTGAGTTCTTTAGCGGCAAATTCAATACAGGCACAAAAAATCTTCCTTATTCCAGGTCAGGATAATCAGTAAAGCACTTCTTCGCATACTCATGCCTGAAGCCAATAATTCCAGCATATTTTCTACTGGATACCGCAAGCCTCTGTATAACTGGTTTACCATGACATATTTCAGGATCAATGGTTATTCTGCTTAAGAGTTCATTTTTCATACCTGTAAATTACTTCATATCCGTGTCCTCCTGCAATCCATAAGTGTTCTAATCAACCTCCGCATCCGCAATCTTCAACGCCTCACTTATAATCGCCAAGCCTTCATCAATCTGTTCTTTGGTAACACTCAGCGGCGGAGCAATAAAAATGAAACTCCATCTCACAAAAGTGTACATCCCAAGTTCTTTAATCTTAGCAGCTACTTTATTCATCACCACCATTTCATCAGGCTTTGCATTAAAAGGTGCAAAAGGTTCTTTTGTTTCTCTGTTCTTTACCAATTCCAAACAACCAAACAACCCTGTATTTCTCCAATCACCAATGGAAGGATGTTGCGCTTTCATTTCTTCAATCCGCTAGTCAAGATATTCACCCATTGCTTTAGCATTCTCAATCAGGTTGTCATCTTCATAAATATTCAACACTTCAAGTGCAGCAGCACAACTAACAGGATGAGCAGAGTAGGTAAGACCCAAGGCAAGAACATTATCATCATACTTAGCAGCAATTTTATCACTCACCATCAAACAACCAAAAGGAAGATAACCGCAGGTAAGTCCTTTAGCCATAGCAATCATATCAGGAACAATATCATGATGCTCAAAACCAAACCATTTACCTGTACGACCAAAGCCACTCATCACTTCATCCATAATCAGTAAAATGCCATGCTTATTACAGATTTCTCTTACAGCTTTCAAATATCCATCAGGATACAGAAAACAACCCGAAGAACCTGATTGACCTTCCAACAAAATAGCAGCAATATTTGCAGGACCTTCATAAGCAATCATTCTTTCCAACTGAAGCAACGCTTCCTTCAATAAATTCTCTTCGCCATATTCCCAACGATAAGCATAAGGCAAATCGAAGTGAACAAAGTTTGGTGCTTGCTGACTGTCAACAGGAAGTTTACGTGGGTCGCCACTTGCAGTCATAGCACCATTAGAAGAGCCATGATAAGATTGATAGCGGCTTAATATTTTATGCCGGCCGGTATATAATCTTGCAAGCTTAATTGCATTTTCAATAGAAGTTGCACCACAAAAGTAAAGAATGCTTTATTCAAATCGCCCGGACAAATTTCTGCCAGTTCTTACCCAAATCTCCACGAACTTTGGTAACACAACTTGGTGTAACATAAGCTACTTGCTGCATTTGTTTCACCACAGCTTGTGTTACTCGTTGATCGCCATGGCCAATGTTTACATTCATCAACCCTGAAGAAAATCAATGTATCTTTTTGCCATCATAATCATACAGATAAACCCTTCGCCATATTTAACCGCAATAGGATTAATGCCTTTTTGTTTACTCCAGGAGAACAGAGTGTAGTCATGGTTATCCTGAATAATTTCCTGCGTTTGCGATAATGTTTGTGTACTCATATTGTTTATTTTTTGTCCCGGCAATTGCAACATTTACTTTTGTTGCGTCGCACACTTGTACATTTGGTTGTTTATTCATCCGGCTTAAAGCCAATCATGTTTCTTTTTGGTTTTGGCTGTTTCAACAGTTGTTTCAAAGCTTTAAATATTATCGCTATGTCTTCTTTGTTTTCCTTTACATCTTTTTCCATTTTTTCCAGTTTCAGTAGAATGTCTTTATTCGTCAAAAACAGTTCCCTCATCTTTGTAAAAATCCGGATGATTTGGATATGAACCTGAATGGCTACAGCGCTGATTAAGTACCCCGGACAACATAGATACACCTTGCTCGGTAAAAGCAAAGGAAGATATTTCGCCTGCCACCCCAACTTGATGTCCAAATTGCACCTCAAGTTTTCGAATTCTTTATTAGTTAGTTCAAACATAAAGTCCTCCGGGAAACCGATCACTGTTCCTTTTTACTGCTTCATTTAATCTGTTTTGTTTCAACCTGGTATAATTCTGCCAGGTCATCATCCAGCATACTTTTTGTCCCTGAATCAAATAAATCTTACTGATGATCATTTCATCGGAAGCGTTGACTTTGAAGATGATGCTTTGCCATCAAGTTTTCAAATTTCTAATGAAAGATAATTGTAAGACTGTTTATTCATCCGGCCTGAAAGCCAATACGTTTTGTGTTCCGGCTTGTTTGCTTGTCCACACTTTTCATCCAGCAGGTTTTAACAATCGACGGTATAAATGTCGTTCAGTTGTGTGTCGTGACCGTCTTTAACCATTTCTTCTAACTGCAATAGTTGCTGCGCCAATTTGCTGTTGTCTAGCAACCACTTTCCTAATTTGTACAAATGCCCGCATAATAGGCAATATTCATGGAATTGCTTTGGGCGAATTGATCACCGCCGCTAAGCATTGCCACTCCCTGTTCAGTAAAGCATATGGGAGGTATTTCGTATCACCTCTTCCTTCAACTTGAGGTCGCAAATTGCGACCTCAGAGATTGTAAATTCATCCCTGGTAAGCCTAAACATAAAATCTTCTGGAAAACGTTCGATATTACGTTTAACCTGCTCATTAAATCTGCTTTGTTTCCACCTCGTACAAAGCTGCCAAATCCTTATCCAGCATCACTTTTGTCCGCGTATGACATAAATCTTATGAATGACATTTCGTCCGGTATCAATTGTGCAACTGTGGATTTAGCGCTGGCCATTGATTAAATATTTGTTCTTGAAGTCGCAATTTGTGACATCAACGATTAGTTTAGCTCAAATTGAAGGTGCCAGTTTCGTAACCTTCAATTGCAGCTTAGTTTGCTCTTGCGGCATTTAGTACAACAAACTGGTACCAAGAAAATTACACGCACAAGACGACCAGGAAGTCCAACGAAATTCACTAATCCCGTTCCCGACACTCCCTCCTTTGGAGGGTCCGGTGAGGCCCTTAACTCATCCAATTCACCCCCGCTTCCGCATTCCATTTAGTGGTGCTTTTTTTCAACTTGGTCCAGAATTCAATGGAACTTTTTCCGGTGATATCACCTACACCAAATTTACTTTCATTCCATCCACCAAAACTAAATGGCTCACGTGGAACAGGCACACCAACATTCACACCAATCATTCCGGCACTTGCTTTTTCAATAATATACCGCGCCATACCGCCATTTTGTGTAAACACCGATGCAGCATTTCCATAAGGATTTGCATTTTCAATAGCCAGTGCTTCATCAACCGTATTGGTACGCATGATGCTGATCACCGGCCCAAAAATTTCTTCTTTGGCCACACTCATGTCTGGTTTTACATAATCAATAACAGTAGGGCCAACATAAGTTCCGTTTTCTTTGCCGTTAACTTTTGCATTGCGGCCATCAACTAAAATTTTTGCGCCATGTTTTTCTGCTTCGGTTATATATTTTTCAATGCGTTCTTTACTTTCTTTATTAATAACAGCTCCAGATTTTCTCCCGGAATAATCTTTCTTGCTTCTTCACAAATTTTATCAATGATATGATCTACATTACCAACACCGATCATGGCACTTGCAGCCATACAACGTTGACCTGCACAGCCACTCATACTTGCAGCAACATTTTGTGCAGTCATCCAGGTATAGCATCAGGCAACACCATCAAATGATTTTTTGCACCGCCTAATGCAAGGCATCTTTTATAATTGTGACGTTGCTCGTTGATAAACAATTTTGGCAACTTTAGTAGAACCAACAAACGAAACAGCTTCAATGTCCGGGATGATCGCAAATGGCTTCAACAATTTCCACATCGCCATGAACAATATTAAAAACACCATCAGGCAATCCTGCTTCTTTTAATAATTCTGCAAGCCTGCCACAACTCAACGGCACTTTTTCCGAAGGTTTCATAATCATACAATTGCCCAATGCAATTGCATTGGGAATGGTCCAGTTAGGAACCATGCTTGGAAAGTTAAAAGGAACAATAGAAGCCACAACGCCCAAGGGCACATGTTCTGTACGGCATTCAACGCCACTGCTTACTTCCAGCACTTCGCCGGTAACCAATTGCGGCAATGAGGTGGCAAATTCGGTCAGCTCAATACATCTTTTCAATTTCAGCAACAGATTCGCCATAGGTTTTGCCATTTTCTTCGCTGCATAAGTTCTGCCAGTTCTTTCAAATTTTTTTCAAGCAAAGTTTTATATCGGAAGAAAACCTGCACCCTTTCTTTAATAGGTGTTTTGCTCCAGGTATGAAAGGCAGTCTGCGCTGCTTCTACTGCATCGTGCAAGATCGGCATGAGGTAGACATAGGCACGGTAGAAAGTAGTGTTACCATCAACGGGAGAAATAACTTCTAATGTGCTGGTACCGTTGCGCAGCAACAAATTTGCCATTGATAAAATTTTGTGATGGGTGCGTATTTCATGTAAATTGATTTGAAACTAAATATTTAGTAAATTCTATGAAAAAATGAAAATAATGTATTTTTACGTACATAAAAATAAAAATATTTTATTTTTTAACTTCATAATTGACATGTATTACAATGGCAATAGAGTAATGGTCATAAACGGTCTTGGATAAACTGGATTTTGACATTCTTATCTTTCCTGCAGCAGGATGGCAGGATGTCGTTTACGGTAATAGCGGAAAAGTTGAAAGTTTCGATCGGAACAGTTCGCACCCGGTTTAATAAATTGATTGAAGATGGCACCGTAAATATTATTGGCAGCGTTGACCCTGATAAAGTAGGGTTTCATGCTTATGCGCATATTGCTGTTTTTGTAAGGCCTGCTACGTTAAAAGAAAAAGTTGCACAAAAAATAGCCAATGTACCCGAAGTTAGTTTTCTGGCCATGACCTCCGGCGATTATGACCTGGAAGTGGATGTGATGTGCCGCGATAACGATCACCTGGTAGAATTTGTAAATGAAATCTCCAATATTGAAGGGGTATACCAAACCAAAACCACCATTTATTTTAAAGTATATAAATATGCGCAGCCGGATTTGAATTTGCTAAGGTAAGAGAATTACTTATGTATATTGAAGATGCCGATTTGCTTTTTTTCAAAATCACATAATAGCTTTGCTCATTACAAAATTTAAAGCAATGACGCCGGAAAGACGAAATAAACTGGTAGGGTATTAAATAAACGGCAGGATAACCTGACCGTGGTACTTGAAAATGTATTTGATCCGCACAATGTTTCGGCGGTAATGCGCACCTGCGATGCGGTGGGCATACAGGACATCTACATTTTAAACACCCGTATTCGCCCACATAAAAAATGGGGATTTAAAAGCAGCAGCAGTGCAAATAAATGGATAACTACTTCTTCAGTTTACAATACGGAAGAATGTTTTGCCGCACTTCGAAAAAAATACCCTACTATATTAACCACTCACCTGGCGGCTAATTCGGTAAGTGTGTACGATGTTGATTTTACCCAAAGAATGGCGCTGGTTTTTGGCAACGAACATTCAGGGGTAAGTGAAGAAGCCATCGCTTTTAGCGATGGAAATTTTATCATTCCACAAATAGGGATAATCAGAGAGCTTGAATATTTCGGTGGCTTGCGCTGTCACCATTTACGAGGCTTACCGGCAAAAAACTGCTGCGGGCCATTACAATCAACCATCGTTACCTGAGGCAAAACGTAATACATTATTGCATGAATGGGGATTTAAACCTGATGATATTAAAGCCATTAATTTATAAAATGAAAATTACCCTGCCGCTTTTATTATGCATATTAATTGCCGTAAATGTAGCTGGCCAGCAAAGTAATAAGCAGGTGCAAATTCCCCCGGTTACAGCTATGCAGGTAAGGCAATTTATCGATACCATTTCAGTGCCTGCAATTATCAATTTCTGGGCTTCGTGGTGCGGGCCATGTGTTCGCGAAATTCCCTGGTTAGAAGAACAGGTTTACAAGGCTGAAAAACCGATTAAACTTTTATTAGTGAGTTCTGACTTTCCGGCAGCTTACCCCAAACAGCTTGGTTTGTTTGTACAGAAGATGAAGTATAAAAGTCCTGTCAACTATCTTATTGAATTGAAAAGTAATCAGTATGCGCATGTAATTGACAGCAGCTGGAATGGCGCAATACCTGCATCAATATTTATTGATAACAGTAAAAAATATTATCGCTTCTTTAATATGCAACTTACGCCGGCGCGGTTGGCCGATGAAATAAAAGCGTTCCTTCAGTAAGTTATGATGCGTTGGCTATACACTGATTTACTAGCCTTAATGCCTCTGCAGGACCTTCGTTACCAATATGGGTAAATACATCATCGCTTGAGTTATTATAGGATTCAAAGAAATTAATGATCTCCCTAACCAAACCTTGTTCAAGGTCGTTTATATGCATTACCGATCCGTACATACGTGAATCCAACTGCACACCAATCACCCTGTCGTTACGTACCTGTTCGCCCTTTTTCACTTGTTCAACCTTAATTATGCCCAATATCCTGCTTTCTACCAAACACCCCTGGCAGGTTGGTGCATCGGTTAAAACCAAAATGTCCATAGGATCGCCATCTTCAGCAAGTGTATAAGGTATAAAGCCGAAATCGAAAGGGAAGTTCATGCCTGCGGGTAGGGCCTTCTTAAGCTTGAATATGTCATGCTGGGTGTCGTAAATGTATTTGTTGCGGCTACCCTTTGGGGTTTCAATAATGGCATTTACATATTCAGATCCATTGATAAAAGGAGGTGGTAATTTCATAGTTACCTTTTTTCAAAATTCATACCCGACGTTTTGGGCTGTTTAATTACCGCCAGGTCAGCCATTATCTTTTTGAATAAGGCCACTCAATTTTCTTTTTTCTTTCTTCGGCTTCAGCTTTTAAGTAAGTGATGCTAACATTTAACTCAAAACCCACAAGCAAATCATAGAATTAATGTAAATGAGCAACATTAACAATAAGCACTGTTCCTATAGCTTCCATACACTTTGTTGTAGCTGCTAAAATGGTTTACCCAAAACGAAAAAATACAGGTTACAAGCACGTAAGTAACGTAGCCAACGTAGCGCCGGGAGTAAATATCTCCACCGTTTTTTTACCGATGGCGCCAATTTATAAATCAGTGCAATACCATAATAAAACAGGAAGATAGTAATCAGCCAACGTAAAATTTTAAACCAAATCACCCGCTGGCTTTTATCTTCATCCACTTTATAATACACATCAAACAAATAACTCTGGCCAATTAATACCAGTATCATACCAATCAACAGTCCCAATACAATCAAGGTGAGCCTAATGGCTTTCCAGCGTTTACGTAAAAAATGGCATTTTGCGTTCGTGCTGGTAAATTGATTTTATCAAACGTGCGAATGACGGTTAACATGGCATTTGATGCATAATAAATTACCAGCAAAAAACCGAAGGACAATAATCCCCCACGTTGCGTATTTAAAAAGTCGTTCAGGAATGAGCTTACAAAATTGTAGATGTTTTGATTTGGCGAAACATCGCGGGTAAGCCGTAATAATTCTTTTGTAAAAAGTTTTGAAACCGGCAGGTAAGGTACAAGAGTAAATACACAAATACATGCGGCAGGTATTGCCATAATAAAGTTGAAAGCGATGGCACTGGCCCTTTCATTAAGTCCAATTTTTTTTACCTGCTTTATAAAAAAATGCATTACATCGTAAAAGGAATTCCATAAAAGCCCGGTAAGATGATCTGTTTGCTTTTATAAATAAAAAAAGCTACCGGCTGCGATCTTAATATAATACGTTCTAATTTGATCACAAGTTGTTTTCTTTCGCTTTTTGTTTTCGTAATATCAATTCGTCTAAGGGCCTTTTGATATTCGGCTGCATGCTTTTTATGTTCAGCAAAATTGTGGCTAAAAGTATGGTAACCCGAAAAATCACTTTTAGCTACAAAAAAAAGATAGTCGGTTTTGGGCGCATTTAAAACAGCATCAATTGTTTTTGCTGATGGAGTGCCGATGGGGCCCGGGTGGTAGGCCTTTGTTTCTATAAGTATTGTAAGGTGATACTACATTAAGGTGTTTAAAATATATGCGTCTTAAGCCCAAAATCCTTTAAAGCAAATTTTATAGTTGGATCTGCACCCAACGGCATACCCTTATTATAACGGTTGATATACACGCTTGCCACATTTCCTTTTTCATCATTCTTATTGGTTTCCTCTTCAACTATGATGCGATAGGTATAAACCTGGTTAGGCGTAAATGACATTTGTTCGGCTTTTTCCGGTGATTATTTTTTTCCAAAAAGTATTTTTTTCACTTATTTAACCTGTCAAAAATTCTACCTGGGGTAGTATTCCAGAAAATATTATAAGTATTGGGGATCATCATGGTCATGGCTGTATTTGTGTCTATTTAAACTGTGCAAGGCTATCGGGGTTTTTTAAAAATGCAATGACTTGTAAAGAATTCGCTTCAAAATTTTTTCCAATGATATGTGCCACGTCATTAACGTTCTTAATTTATTGATGACCAGCTTTACAGGGGTTTGCTTGTTATTGCGTAGTATTTTGGCGATGCTAAAAATACTTTGCCCTTTTTGAATTTCAAACCTGCCTGCTTTTACTTTTTCCCATACACCCAATTGGTCGGCCACAATGTTAAACACCGAAGGATGCGCAATCGTTTTTCATCTTCAATACTGTCATTATCGTTTGCTTGCTGGTTTTGCCGGTATGAATATATAGCGATTTCGATTTTTTATTAAATCCTGTACCACTTCCCAATACCAACCAGCCAACAATCAATATAAGCTAAAAAATAAGCCCGATAACAATAACAAAAATCTTTTCATGCAAAACAATTAATTACTTACAAAATAAGTAAAGTATTACACTGGTTATCAAAACGAATACCCTGCTATTATAACACCAGGTTAATATTAATAATGTAAATGTGGCTATAAAAAAACCCTGCCCGTTAGGGCAGGGTTGATAAGTTTTATAAATAGTAATTATGGATTTGGCGGGGTACAGGTGGCGATTGTGCGGTCGTTTGTGGCAGGGGCAGTATGCTTTGATTGGTATTGATCTGGTCAAGAATACTATCTTTTGTATGGTGCTGCCCGACATAAAAAAAGATGAGAACAAACATAAAACCGCAATGATAGAGGAAAATATCCACGTACCTTTTTCCAGTACATCATTAGTTTGTTTTACACCCATAAACTGGTTGCTAAACCCGGCAATGTTTCCTGATAATCCACCACCTTTGGGATTTTGAACTAAAATGATAAAACCCAGTACCAAAGCACATAATACAATTAATATAAAAAAAAGCGTTGTCATTTAATTCCTTTTAAAATTTTTATTTTGTCCGCAAAGTAAGCGCTTTTGTCCGGATACAAAAAACTTAATTTTATATACACCTGAATGGCCTTGTCGTTTTTCCCTGTTTTTCAAGCACTTCAGCCATAGCTTCGGTAACCACTTCCCGCTGAATATTTGATATATCTGCTATCCTGATCACTGTTGCTTCCGACGAATTACTCCTTTCATCATTCAATGCATCTTCGGGTCCCAATTTTTTCATGTGCTTTAACCATTGGGTAAAACTGCGTAATTGTCGCTCCAGCTTATCGCCGGTTTCGTTTCCAATAACCAGCCTAATACCCTGCGAGGCAAAATAATCCACCGTATAATAAGGATCGATAGGTACCTGTGCTTCGTTTGAATCCTGGTTCTACAGGCGGTAGGGGGGTGTCTAAAGCAGACTTTATATTTTTGAGCATTTCTTCGTTACTAAAATTTACCGGGAAGCTTTCTGCACCTGTGTGTTCATCCTGTGCTTCGGCTTCATTATACGATCCTGTATCATTAGCCTCTTCTTCATCCTGGCTAATTTGTTCCGCTTCATTTTGGTTTGCCGCGGATGATTTATTTACCTGTGCATCAGCAGGTATGGCATTTTCAATTTTACCTGGTTGGGCATTCAATGCTTCTTCCACTTTTTCAGCCTGCTCATATTCCACAGCGGGATAAATATCAAAAGCCTTTTCACCACCAACATCACTATCAGATTTTTCTTCAATTGCAGGTTCTACAGCTTCCGTATCAACTAAGGCACTTACAGGTTCAGCTTCGGGTAATATAAAAATTTCATCGGTCGATGTTTCATCCACATCCGAAAGGGTGGCACTGGCAAGTTCATCTGAATGTGCTATTTCTTCCAGCGAAAACTCGGTTGTTATCGGTTCAGCTTCGTGTAAATCGTTTACCTCATTTTCGGGGAGTGTTACAATTTCGTCTTCTTGTTCAGCCAATGATTTCATGAGCCGAAGCATCTGCACGCTCAATTTCTTCCAGCGAAAATTCATGCGTTATGGCAACATCAGCTGGTTCATCTTTAACAGCATTTGCTTCAGTTATTTCTTCCGCCGGCGGCAAGGATTTAACCTCTTCGCCATGGCTGAAATTTTGTGGTAAAGCATGCTGGTTAATATCTTCAAATGGGGTAGGTAAGGTTGATGAAGTTTGAAGCAGCTCGCCTGTTGATACATTATCATCGCCATCCGTTAATACAACTTTGGCATCATCGTGCCCATGCTGTGAAGTGTATGATTTCGCCAATAGGTTGAGGTGTTGATTGTTCAATGGCAGGGGAGAAGCCTGTAAGAAAATCATCGTGCGTTGCTACGGTCTCTTCTTCTGTAATAAACAGGTCCGAAGTTTCTAACTGGTACTGCAGCCATGAAATGTCAGCAATATATATAGCAGCTTTTTGAGCAGATGCCTGGTAGTCCTGGTGGCGGGTATGCTGTAATTTTCGGGCTAATAACAAATGGCCAATAGCATAATAAGGATACGTTGTGGTAATGTGTTCCAACTCTTCAACACTTACCTGGTCTAAATTGCTTTTGGGTCAGGCTCGTTAATGACTTTTCAAGAAATTGGTTCATGGGGTGAAAATACGATTAGGTTACCAATTGGAAAAAATTCGGTTGAAAATTTCATCAGTCAAATTTTGTGACAATATCCTCTGTAAGAGCGCCTTCTGCCTGTGGAAGTGACAGGTTTGCCGAAAAATCAAAACTTCGGGAAATATCAAATTCTTCTGTTTTGGCGGTAAGCGTATTTAAAAAAATAATATGAACACCCACGGTTAAACGGTTAGTGGCCGCCTGCTGGTTGCGATATACCTGCAGTGGTAACATTATAATCAGAAATATAACCGCTTATCTGATAATGCGCATCGTCGCTATTGGTACGGGTTAAGCCGGGTTTGGCCAACAATTTTTGTGTTGAAGCTTATCGGTTAGCCTTGGCGCTTAATTGCGGGTTTATATACCGGGCCTTGTTTTCAATAAAACCAATTTTAACGGTTTTTACCTCAGGCGGAATGCTTGCACTGTTAAAACTGTAAACTTTACACGAGGCAAGTAATAATAAGCTGCAACTAATAATCAAACAGATTGCTGGCAATAACTTACTGGTATTTGAGAATATGGTGTGACTTAAATTTCATGGTCAGGCTGCAAAATAATATCAGCTTAGGTAATTAATCATCAATATTATATTCTTTTAATTTCGGTATAGCGTACGTTCGCTTATTCCAAGGTCGCTGTGGCATCTTTTCGTTTTCCTTTATGTTTTTTCAGGGCTTTAATGATCAGCTCCTTTTCTTTATCCATAATATTCAGCGACTCTTCCACTTCTTCGTGCTGGTGAATATCGTCGTGATAAATAACCGGCTGGTTATTGACCAGCCGGCGGCTGCGACAATGATGGCTGCATGCGCTGCGGAATGATCACCATTATTTTCATCGTGCATCAGGCTTTCCCTTGTAAAGGCAGCAGCGGCATGGGCTGTATTTGGATTTTGGAGAATCTCCAAAAACATTTTTTTCAATTCTGTAACATCTTTCTTCATGTCGAAGAAGAGTTTATACAATATTTCGCGTTCGTTGGCAAATTCGTTGTGGCTAACCTGTGCTGCTTGGTTGCTATTGATGCGCCAAAACCGGCAGCCGGTTGTAATTGTTGGCTTCCGGCAAAAATTTACTTAGTTCGTGTAAGTCCAACTTGTTTTTCTGTGCTCAAAACCGATATCTGCTCGGCAATATTTTTCAATTCCCGCACATTACCCTTCCATGGATAATTTATTAACAGGTTTCTGCGTCATCGTCAATTGACCGGGGTGGTTTTATACCGTTCGGCAAAGTCAACCACAAATTTCCTGAACAAAATGCCAATATCTTCTTTTCTGTCGCGCAAGCGAGGCACCCTTATGGGCACCGTGCTTAAACGATAATAAAGGTCTATCCTGAATTTGCCTTTTTCGGTAAATTCCAGCAGTTCGCTGTTGGTGGCGGCAATCACCCGTACATCGGTTTTTTGCACCTTCGACGATCCTACCCTTATAAATTCGCCGGTTTCCAAAACCCGCAGCAATCTTGCCTGTGTGCCCAATGGCATTTCACCAATTTCATCCAGAAAAATGGTGCCGCCGTTTACGGTTTCAAAATATCCTTTACGGCTGTCAACTGCGCCGGTAAACGATCCTTTTTCATGACCAAACAATTCGGAGTCGATGGTTCCTTCGGGTATGGCGCCGCAGTTTACCGCAATAAAAGGATTGTGTTTTCGGGCCGATAAGGCATGGATGATCTGCGAAAAAACTTCTTTACCCACACCGCTTTCGCCAATGATCAGTACGCTTAGATCGGTATTGGCCACCTGTACCGCTACATTCAGCGCATGGTTGAGTGCCGGGGAATTTCCTATAATTCCAAACCTGTTTTTTATTGATTGTAATTCCATTGATCTTAAATTTTGCTTGCGAAAACTGCAATCATAATAGCTCGCTATTTGGTAAAGGCAGGGTTTTTCTTTTTAAGTCAGCCTTGTAACCATATCATCATTGTTGCGTCGCACACTTGTACTGAATGTAAACATGCAGCTCAATAATTTTTAATGTGCTTTATTACCCGGGCAATTTTTCAACTATTTCACCAATTAAGGTGCCGCCGGTTGTATGGGTAACTTTAACCATAACATAATCGCCATTGGTGCATTCATGGTTGTCCTTTGCAAAAACCAACACTTTATTTTGCGAGGTTTTCCCCGACCATGCATCTTCACTTCTTTTTGAATTTCCTTCAATCAGCACCTTATAGGTTTTGCCAACATCAAGCTTATAACTTTGTTG
>CAVSED010000020.1:0-48679 GCA_963726895.1 uncultured Chitinophagaceae bacterium
AACGGACAAGTATTGGCGATGGGAGGGCAGTTGAAAAACGTCAAGCCCGGACGACCGAAGCCAAATTGTAGCTGTCTGCCGAAGTTAAAGGCAAAAAGCCAAATAGCTAACGTCCAGCCGGAACAAAAGACAAATAGCGAAGTGAAGCCGATAGCTTCAACGTCCCGCCCTGCTATTGCCAATACTCTTGTTATGCGCCGCCTTCTCTTCGCTTCAGTCCTGCAAAACATGAGTCCAGGTGAGCGTTAAGTCATGGTAGCAAAAGAGATTTAGTTGAAGGTCAGCAAAACTTGCTCAACTCTCCGGCAAGCAAGTCTATGATTACTTACGAACTTCAAGTCAAACGAACATTAGCAAAACTTGCTCAATTGTCCGGCAAGCGAGTTGATGATTACTTACGAACTTCAAGTCAAACGAACGTCAGCAAAACTTGCTCAACTCTCCGGCAAGCGAGTCAATGATTACTTACGAACTTTAAGTCAAACGACTGTCAGCAAAACTTGCTCAACTTCTCCGGCAAGCGAGTCTATGATTACTTACGAACTTTAAATCAAACGACCATTAGCAAAACTTGCTCAACTGTCCAGCAAGCGAGTCTATGATTACTTACGAACTTCAAGTCAAATGACCATCAGCAAAACTTGCTCAACTCTCCAGCAAGCGAGTCTATAATTAATTACGAACTTCAAGTCAAATAACCGTCAGCAAAACTCGCTCAACTATCCAGCAAGCGAGACTGAAAATAAATTACAAACTATGAACTCTGATTTGCGTTTGCAGGTGGCGCATAACGAACAGGTATTTATGCAGGTGTGGGATTGGCAGCACTCCTGTTGATTGAAAAAATACTAGATGCCGTGATATTCGTCCGCCTAATTTATAACGTCCTGCCACACTTGCATAAATACCCATGTTGCCTGTAGTTTTTCTTCAAATGCATTCGTTTCTGACTGTGATATCGAAACTTTCCAACTTGTCTTTTAGTGCAAGCCAAGTTTTATCTCTAAGTGTCCCTGCAGGGTAAAGCTTGTTTTTAAAATTCTTAGTAATCACTCTTAGACAATTAGGCATTTTACCTTGCGTCTCAAAAACAACTTCTTTTATTTCAGTTATTCTGTAAGCTTTCTTCTTCCAAAATAGATTATGGTTGCGAACTACAAACAAATTATCAGAAACTTGAAAATAATTCATTAAATATGTATGGAACAAAAACCAAAATGAAGAAAAACATAAAAAGCCTATCAGAACAGTCCTGTCGTTGTAGGTCTGCTATTATTCAATAACATATAGGCGAAGAAACCAATCAATCCCCAAAGTGAAATTCCTCTTAGTGATGTAATCACATCGCCTTTGTAAGTTTCAAAGAAGCTATTGTCAAATGAACTTGTATCAATTGAACTTTTAATGGGTTCAGTGAACTCCTTTTTGTCAATCACCACCTGTTTAAGAAAAGATTTTATTTCCCAAGAATTCGAATACATGTCGTCAAAGAGGTATTTTTTTTCACCGCTATGAAAGGTTAACGTTGCCGCCTCCATCGGAAAGTTTATTGCGTACTTGAATGGTCGTTTTCCTGTTAATTCAACTGCGTCAATGTCTGCTATTGAAAAGGTTTGGCTGTTGAAACTGATAAAGTCTTTGTCCAAGGTAATGGTCGGAGCATTCTTTATGTATCGATATAAACTATATCCTGCAAAAGCATAACAAGCAATACTAAATATTGGCATTAGTTGCTCCTTAGGTTTTAAACGTCCCCTGTCAACAGCCTTGTTGTAGCCAAAGAGTATAGCTGACCCCATGCCAATAAAAAACAGTGTTCCCAAAATAATTGAGAAGTAGAACTTAAAAGGATGTCTTCTGGAAATGAGGGTTGTCATAAAATTACAGGCAACGTTTAGGTATTTATGAAGTTGTGGGATTTGAAAAACCACAGTTCAATTACTTACCGAAGCAAAATAGTAGCATAAGGCTGAATGCTTAATGTCCAGCCACAATTTTATAAATACCCTTGTTAGCCGTAGTGCGGTTATCCAGGGAGCAACTCCAAAAATTTATGTACACGATTATCACACTTTACGTTATTGGCTATTTCTTTTTCATGTGGGTGCTTTACAAAGATTTTGAAGGCTTTGATAGCTTTGTAATATTCTTCCCGCTTATTCAATCATTGCTGTTTGCGCTTGCCGGGCTATTTATTGCTTGGGCTTTGCCTGTTCATTATGAAACAACAAGATGGCAGGAAAACATTGTCACACTTAAAGACAATAATAATATTAGTGGTCGTTTTTTCTTTTTAGGCTCAGGTATTATTGAAGGTCGGATGAAGTATGTGTATTATCAACAGAATACCGACAGTACTTATCAAATGTGGCAATGCGATTATACTGATGCTGCAATAAAATACAGCGATGGACAGCCAAAAGTAAATGTTACAGATGTTCATTGGCAAAAGTCTTTATGGAACAAGTTTGCGATTGACCTTGATGATGAAAGCCGTCAAACTTACGTCTTTGAAGTACCGAATGGCTCTATCAAAAACACTTATGAGTTGGATGCACAGTAGCATTACGGCTAACGGTTTTGCATTGCCGAAGTTGGGATATTGTTGCTGGTCCCGCCCGGACCAAAGTTAAATTGGAATACAAATGTTTTTATTGCCGACCAATGTTTAATTGGAAAACTTCAGCTGGAACAAATGTTTGTTCTTGATCCGATGTTCATTGTTTGCACGTCCAGCCCCAATTTTGGCAATGCATTGTTGTACGCCGCTGTTTCTCTTTGGTCAAGCACTAAGTCATTGTAAAGTCTGTTTGCTATTTTTTACTTTTAAAGTCCGTTATGGTATTTCCATAATAACGATACACTCCGTCAAATGCTCCAAACCAAATACTTCCATCACTAACTTCTAAAATACCAAAAAGGTTTAGTGATTGTTTTAGTTCAGTTATAGTCGGCTTTTTATCAGATAATGACTCTTTATCATAACGCGAAAATGCAAAAATTCCGCTATCGTTAAAAGCATTAGTCCAAATGTTCCCTTTTTTATCTTCATAGACATATCGAACGGCATTTCGGGTGAAATTGGTAAAGGCGCTGCCGTCATAGCGCCAAAGTCCATTTCCCCCAAGCCAAATATTGCCGTTTTTATCTTCGATTATCGACCAAACATTTTTAAAAGGCTTCCCTTCAGTATCTCTGAAAATCTTAAATGTTCTTCCATCATAAATAAAAGTATTTTCATTTGTGCCAAACCAAAGCCTACCTGATTTGTCTTCAATAATAGGAAAAGCTCCACTAGAGTTGCTTGTAAAATCCAGGGAAGAATTCCCTGGTGTAATTCCAATTACTGTATCTCCTTTCATCATATAATTTCGAAATGATTTCCCATCATAACGACTTACTCCACCACCAGTGCCAAACCAAATATTACCGGCTTTATCTTCATAAATAGACATAACCCGATTATTGGCAAGTCCATCCTTGATTGTAAAATGTTGAAGGGAGTTTCCATCATAATAATAAACACCGGCGCCATAATTACCAAACCAAAAATTACCTTTTCTATCTTCTAAGACAGAAAAGAAGCGGTCACAACCTAAGTTACCTGTGATATTGGTAAAAGTTTTTCCATCGTAACGAATAATTCCTTCGTTTGAAGCAAGCCAAATGTTGCCTTGCCTATCTTGTATGATGGTGCGAACAGATGATGTAGGTCCGTGAAAAGTGACTACACCGTTGGTCTCGGAGTTGATAATATTCTTTTTTACTTCTGTTTGGCTTTGTCCGCAGGATATGTAAAAAACGGATATTAAGAACATAGAAAATAATTTAACGAGTTTTTTCATTTTCTATTTTTTTTACAATCGAGCATATTTGTCTAAACTTCAGCGATAAAAAAAAACTGTAGATTTTCGCAGAATGTTCGTTTTACAGTGGCGTACAACGCGAAGATTGACGAAATAGGCGAATCTAAAAAATATATTTTCTACCTGATTATCAATCACTTTGTGTTTCGTATATTAAATAAGTTGATGCGTCAATCATCCATCCCAAGCTATTCCCCCCGCCTGCATTAGGTCATCGAGAGGGCTTTGTATCACTACCCATTTTTTGCGCGCCACATGCAAATACCGGTTGGTCGTTTTAATGCTGAAGTGTTCCAACAGTTCTTGTATATATTTTAGGTGGGTACCTTTCTCAAGTAAATGTGTAGCAAATGAATGTCGCAAACTATGAAAACCAATTTCTTTTTTTATTCCGGCCCGCGCTTTCGCCCGCTGAAAGATAACCTGCGCAGTTCGCCGGCAAAGTGGTTCGCCCGCAACGCAGCCTTCAAATACGGGTGATAAAGTTTGCGAAGGATATAGGAGAGGAGAACCTGATTGCAAAAAAGGCGGCATTCTGCCATCTTACTCACAGTGCTAAACAATATAGATATTCTTTAGCATAATAAATTTATTTTGCCAAGCAAAAGGGTTAATTACCCGCAAAGTTTGCTGCCTGCAGCGATACTGATGAACGGAATGCGACGCAACGGCCGCCGCCTGCTGTGCAACTGCTGGTAACCATAAATAGGTGAATTGTTGAATTGTTGATTTGTTTATTGGTTGATTGGTTGATTGGTTTATTTGTTGAGTGGTTGATTTGTTGATTTGGGTATTTGTTTATTTGTTTATTTGGTGATTTGGTTGTGCCATTGCCAAACAAAAAACAGCCCTTGTGAGGCTGTAGTCTGCGAACTTGCTTGGCTTGTTTATTTTTTATTGTGTAATGATGCTGCTCGCTTCACTATATACCAGTTGGTTGTTGGTGTCTACCACGCCCATTTTTATGTAGTAGCGTTTGCCACTTTCCAGCCGGTCAAATTTTTGTCCTGCTGGGGTCTCCTTTTCTAGCCTTGTGCGCAAAGCCAGGTGACCCCGGCATTCCTCTGTGGCAAGCGTTAACTCAATTCCTCATAATGCACCGACACAAAGCCATCCAATTTATTCCTTACATAAAATCTTGCACTGCTATGCTCATAATCTTCCCAATGTTCCACCAGCGTCCACTTACCCCGAACGCAATGTAAGTGCATTTAGTTTATTTTTTGTAACAGGAACTTACGATGATAAATTGGCTTTGCATCAAAGCTATCTTCAAATGCTTTGTGTTTTTGTCCCTTCTTTACTTCTCTTTCAGTCAACCCTTCCTTCAATTGTAAAAGTATTTACGTAGCCCCTTCTCCTCTGCCCGTTTTATAAGTTCATAAGCCATAAACCTTTTACCATTGCTAATTATTTTATTTAGGTTGTAATGTTCATCAGGGAAGAATAATATACAATGAACATGATTGGCTATTATAGTATAAGCCGTTGTCTTGATGCTGTATTTCTCTTTCAGGAAATCAAACCACTTATATACTAAGTCATAAACATTGCATAATTCAAATAAGGGAAGCCATTGGTAACCGGTAAATGTAATACAATAAAAAGCAGCTTCACTGCTATTCGTGGTTCTGACACACATCCTATAATTTAATAATTATTTGCTTCGTGAGAAGCAGAATGCCGGGGTCACTTGCCCAACACACATGGCCTTTGAAGGAGACCCCAGCAAGACGAATCGTGCTCTTTTTGTTTGCAGGCATTTAGCCTTTTCATTAATAAAAGTGGCAACAGTGGGAGAGGGATATTTTATGTACCCGGCGTTAGTAGTACGATTTAGCATTGTTGCGTCGCACCCTTGTACTTTTATTTCTTTACTGAGCAAAAATAAAAAAGCCATCGACTCTTTTACTTACCAATTTGTGTCACAAGTGTCATCACAAAAAGAAACTATATTGTTACCTATTTTTATGCTAAATTTTACATATTGCCTGTTCTGCAATACGTTTAAGTGTTCCGCAGGACACTTAAATGTAAAAGAATAACCAGGACTGCGTCCGGCAGAATTTAAACCAGTTCTAAATCTATTTTGCTCCTGCTCGTTTAAGTGTTCCCCTGCTCGTTTAAGTGTTCCGCAGGACCCTGCTCGTTTAAGTGTTCCGCAGCGCCCCTGCTGTTTAAGTTTCCCAACTGCTCATTTAAGTGTTCCGCAGGACACTTAAATGTAAACGAAAAACCAGGACTGCGTCCGGCAGAATTTAAACCAGTTCCAAACCTATTTTCCGCCCCTGCTCGTTTAAGTGTTCCGCAGGACACTTAAATGTAAACGAAAAACCAGGACTGCGTCCGGCAGAATTTAAACCAGTTCCAAACCTATTTTGCCCTGCTCGTTTAAGTGTTCCGCAGGACACTTAAATGTAAACGAAAAACCAGGACTGCGTCCGGCAGAATTTAAACCAGTTCCAAATCTATTTTTTCAGCCCTTGTTGGAGTTCTTTGCAGCGCCGCCGTTGCAGGGTGTTCCCGCGAGCGGGACAGGTTATCACCTGCAACTGTCGCTTAGCCTTAATCGCAGAACCCAATCACCGTATTCTAAGCACTCCCAAATCTCTTACTTTCCGCCCTTGTTGGAGTTCTTTGCAGCGCCGCCGTTGCAGGGTGTTCCCGCGAGCGGGACAGGTTATCACCTGCAACTGTCGCTTAGCCTTTTAATCGCAAACCCAATCACCGTACTGTAAGCGCTCCCAAATCTCTTACTTTTCGCCCTTGTTGGTGTTCTTTGAAGCGCCGCCGTTGCAGGGTGTTATCACCTGCAACAGTAGCTTAGCCTTAAAACCGCCGTGCACAACATCCTTCCACCGTAAGCACTCTCAAATCTCTTACTTTTAAGGTAATGTCTGAAATAACTTTTAACTACTATCCTCAATTCTTCACTGCAACTATTTCTGCCCTTGCAGGGACTTCTATTGCAGCGACGCCGTTGAAGGGTGTTCCCGCGAGCGGGACAGGTTATCACCTGCAACTGTCGCTTAGCCTTTTAATCGCAAACCCAATCACCGTATTCTAAGCGCTCCCAAATCTCTTACTTTTAAGGTAATGTCTGAAATAACTTTTAACTACTATCCTCAATTCTTCCGCTCGTTTAAGTGTTCCGCAGGACACTTAAATGTAAAAGAAAAACCAGGACTGCGTCCGGCAGAATTTAAACCAGTTCCAAATCTATTTTGCCTTCAACAGTTGTACAATAATCTATTGCACTGCTATATTTCCGCCCTTGTTGGAGTTCTTTGCAGCGCCGCCGTTGCAGGGTGTTTTCACCGCAACTGTCGCGGCCTTTAGCTTAGCCTTGCAACTGTCGCTTGCCTTAGCTAGCCTTGCAACTGTCGCTTAGCCTTTTAATCGCAAACCCAATCACCGTATTCTAAGCGCTCTCAAATCTCTGACTTTTAAGGAAATGTCTGAAATAACGTTTAACTACTATCCTCAATTCTTCCCTGCTCGTTTAAGTGTTCCGCAGGACACTTAAATGTAAAGAAAAACCAGGACTGCGTCCGGCAGAATTTAAACCAGTTCCAAATCTATTTTGCCTTTAACAGTTGTACAATAATCTATTGCACTGCTATATTTATAATGCCATGTTTCATACACAATTCCTGCCCGTACAGGGTTTTCATGAAGGTAATTTAGTTTTTGTTTCAACGTTTCATAACCGTATAACTTTACTGGATGATTATCCTGTTGCCAAAATTGAAAGTAAGTGTCATTGCTGTTTTTTTTCCAGCTCTCTTAAACATCCATAGCATCCATTCTCTTCTGCTTTCAAATGCATTTTGCCTTATGGCTTCTTCTATCTTTTTGCTGGTATATTTTTTAAGTCACGCATAGTATCTGCTAACTCAAAATCAGGCTTACTGTGTGCAATTAAATGAACATGGTTGCTCATAATGATACATCCGTTAATAATTAAACCCTTTTCCTGCTGACAATCCCTGAGGCTATTTACAATAATGGCTTTATATACTGGTCTACTCAAGGCATCTGTCCAGTTGATTACAGCGAAAGTTATAAAATGAGGTATTGGCTGTCACCAAAGTGATAACAGGTTGCCATGCGTTTTTAAAGCCAATTTACAGGGAAAACAATTTGCAGGAAACCTCATTTTTTACCGGACACAGTCCTACAGCCATTTGAGATTTAAGTGTCCTGCGGAACACTTAAACCAGCGGGGGTATTGGCTGTCATCAAAGCGATAACGGGTAGCCATCCGTTTTTAAAGCCAATTTACAGGGAAAACAGATACCTACAGGGGCGAAAGGTTTTGCGGTTACCGCGCTTCGGTTAGCCACCCTTCAGTTGCAGGTGAAAACACCCTGCAACGGCACTCGCTGCAACACCAACACGGGCAGAAATGCCAGCGATGCAAGATGCATGGAACACCCTGCGACGGCGCGGCTGCAACACCAACACCGGCAAAACCTCATTTTTACCGGACACAGTCCTACAGCCAGTTTGAGATTTAAGTGTCCTGCGGAACACTTAAACCAGCGGGCGCTTCGGTTACCCACCCTTCAAAAACAATTTGCAGGCAACCTCATTTTTACCGGACACAGTCCTACAGCCATTTGAGATTTAAGTGTCCTGCGGAACACTTAAACCAGCGGGGGGAACACTTAAACCAGCGGGGGTTTTTAAAGCCAATTTACAGGAAAACCAATTTGCAGGCAACCTCATTTTTTACCGGACACAGTCCTACAGCCATTTGAGATTTAAGTGTCCTGCGGAACACTTAAACCAACGGGGATTACCTGTCCCGTTCGCGGAACACCTGCGACGGCGCAGGCGGCAACACCAACACCGGCAAAAAAACGGCACGAACACCGGCAAAACTTCAGTTGCAGGTGAAAACACCTGCAACGGCAGGAAACAGTTGCAGGTGATAACACCTGCAACGGCACGGCTCAAAGCCAGCGATGCAGGATGCATGGAAGATAAATTTCTAAATCGCATTTAATCGCGTTATCAACATTCGTATCTACCGCTCAATAGAATATCTGCCAGTACAAGGGAGTGACACAACGATGGCGAAGAAAGATCAAATGCTGGTCTCCAAAAAAAGATAAGGTAATTGAACCAGATAGCCACTGAAGGCAAGCCCAACAAACCGCTATACCAAAAACTGTAGCAGACCAGGCTTTATTTGTATTTCAATGTCAGCGTTTTTACCAGGATTAATTACCTCATCGTCGGCATGCACATGTGTACCATCCCATTTTATTTTTATCTCTTTGCCTTTTATCGTTGTAAAGTCATAAACTGTTTCACTTCCCTCTGTTTTTGCCTGCACATACGCAGCAAACTTTTCTTTATCCTCCGCAGGTAAAACCACTACTTCAAACAGCCCATCGCCGGGGTCGCTCTGTGGCGATAAAAACAGGTTTGGCCCAACAGACTTTATATTCATGACCTCCACCAGCAGATACCTTCCCGAATAATCCTTTTCATCTATGGTCAATGTACAATCAACCGCCTGGTACGCTGTAATGATTTTTTGTAAAACATGCAGGGCAGTATGCAGTTTCTTGTCCGGCGTATCAACCCATTTTTTGTCCATTGTCTTCATCTCTTCCATCAGTTGTGGTAGCAGTCCATATCCAAAGCTCTCGAGAAAAAAGCTGCCTTCTTTTGCGTTGGCTATTACCCCTACATCATATTGTTTCAGGTTGTGATCATGCCACCTTTTTATTAGTTCAGCAAGGTTCGCCCTGCAGGTGCAGTGTCTTGCTGATATTGTTGGCTGTGCCCAATGGCAGCAGGGCAATGGGAAAAGATTTTTCAAGCACTTTTCTATCAAGAAGCATTTTTGTTATCTGTCGCACAGTGCCATCTCCGCCACCTACTACCACGAAGTCAATATCATCTTCTATGCGCAGCGGCAACCATTGTTTTGTAGATGAATATCTACACTCAAAACCCGCCGCTTCTATCTGCTCCACTAATTCATCCTTTCCATGTTCTTCATCACCGGCGCCAGGGTTATGTAACAGCTTTGCAACTTTCATATTTTCGCTACGATTTGAGGTATGTCTATTACGGTAAAAGTAATACCATCCTCCTGGCATTTGGCATGAAAATATAAACCTATTCGGGTATGAAAATACTGATATCAAATGATGACGGCATCTACAGTCCGGGTATAGCAGCACTTGCCAGGTTTGCATCAAAGTTCGGTGAGGTTACAGTGGTCGCTCCTGATGTTGAGCAGTCCTCTATGGGGCATGCGGTCAGCCATTCAAAAGCTCTGTCAATCAAAAGTTCACCTATTCAGTTTGGGGACATCAGCGCTTACCGGGTCAATGGTACGCCGGGCGATTGTGTTGCACTGGGTACACACATACACAGCCAGACCGACGTTGTTTTGTCGGGTATCAATATGGGTCCAAATTTGGGGAACTCTATGTGGCACTCGGGCACATTAGCGGCTGCAAAACAAGCCGTTCTGCTCGGTATCAAAGGCATTGCTTTCAGCACTATAGTTGGCAAGTCAGAGCCCGACTTCGAGGCGTTGAAACCCTTTGTAGAACGCTGCCTCGAGGTGTTGTTGCAGACGCCGGGCAAAGGTTTGTACAATGTCAATTTTCCCGAACATCCAACGGCTATTAAATGGACGCGGCAATCAGTGCGCTTCTACGATGGTGTAGTGATGCCTTCCATCGATCCCTTTGGCAGAAAGCATTATTGGTTCAATGTAAAGCCCATGGAAGCGGCGGAAGAAGGTTCTGACCGGTGGGCAGTGGAAAACAATTTTGCCTCTATCACTCCGCTGCGTCTCGATCTTACTGACGAAGCACAGCTCACCAGGGTGCAGCAGCAATTGCCACTCTAGATCCGCCAACGTTGGTAAGTTCTTTGCAAGTACTTACCTGACCAGCTTCACTTTTGTAGCATACCTGTTGCATCCTTGCATAGATCTTCCTTTTTCAATGGTATTAGCATAGCATCGAACCGGTTTACACTGTGCTCCTTTTTTCTTTTTTAGGTGACCGTCAATATCTCTTTGGGGAGACGGCCGTTGCGACAGTCAACCCCGCTTTACTGCGGGGCTCCGTTCATCCGTAAAGCCTTGTTGGTCTATTGTGCAATAGAATAAAGTTTCAAAAAAGTTTTGATTTTTCAACCCTTTTTTGGTTTGGTCATTGCAGCAATGTTTGAATGAGAAATCAATATCTCATCCTTTAACCGAATCCAAACCTTTAGTCAATTTTCTTCCGGTTGGTTGCTTATAACTGTTAATACAAAATGAGGCGTTTCTTTTTTTTAGAAATGTTTTTTAGATCGACCAACGTGGTATTCACAATAATATTAGAAGACGCCCTTGCTAACCTTTGAATTTTTTTAAATGTAGCGTAATGATGAGTATGACAGGTGGAGAAAGAACAATAGATCGCGTAAAAATTGAACAGTTGCAGGTATCAGCATACACTATTCCTACCTCTTCACCCGAAGCTGATGGTACCCTGCAGTGGCAGAGTACCACCATTGTAATCGTACACCTCACAGCAGGCAACATGACCGGTATGGGCTATACGTATGCCCACGAAGCCGTCGCATTCTTCATTCAAAAAAAATTGAAGGAACTGGTCATTGGTCAAAACGCTTTTGATATTCCGGGCATCAATCTTTTCCTCACCCGGCAAATTCGCAACAGTGGCACAACCGGCATTGCCATGATGGCCGTATCAGCTATTGACAACGCCTTATGGGATCTGAAAGCAAAATTGTTAGCGTTGCCGCTTTGCACTTTATTGGGCGCTGTCCGCTCGTCGATGCTTATCTATGGCAGCGGTGGCTTTACTACTTATACAAAAGAGCAATTACAAACCCAGCTTGGGGGCTGGGTGACTGGCGGCATTGGCTATGTAAAAATGAAGATCGGTGCCAATCCCGAAAAAGATATTGAACGTGTAATGCAGGCAAGAACCGCTATAGGCGACGCGAAACTGATGGTGGATGCCAATGGCGCCTACAGTGCCAAACAGGCGCTCGACCAAGCACAACAGTTTGCCGAAATGGGTGTCATGTGGTTTGAAGAACCTGTATCGTCCGACAATCTCCAGGACCTGCATTTCATTCGCCAACACGCGCCCGCACCGGTAAACATAGCTGCCGGTGAGTACGGTTATAATCTGCCCTATTTTGAAACTATGCTGCATGCAGGCGCGGTAGATATACTGCAGGCAGATGCCACACGCTGCGGCGGTATCAGCGGATACCTGAAAGCGGGCTACCTGGCAGAAGCGCACCAGTTACCCTTTTCCTCTCATTGTGCACCGGCGCTGCATCTGCATGCTTCGCTTGCGTTGCCCGCATTCTTCATAGCTGAATATTTTCATGACCACGTGCGCATAGAAAACCGGTTGTTCGATGGCATCTCTCCACCCAAAAATGGGATGGTCTATCCCGACCTCAGCCGTCCGGGTTTGGGTCTGGAACTGAAAAAACAGGATGCAGAAAATTTCAAAGTTTAAAATAAGTATGATATGGTAGCCAATACAGATACAGAAGAAGAAACTAGAAAATCGCAGCGTACCGGGAAAGCGAAAAAAGGAGCAAACGGTATTGCGGATTATCTCAGGACAACTGACGGATATGACCTGCACTACGAAACTGAATATGCAGCCGGTGTTGACGTGGCCCTACTACAGGCCGAACTATCTAAAGCAGTGACCGGCGAGGTACGCTTCGATGCCGGCACAAAGGCCTTGTATTCCACCGATGCCTCCAACTACCGGCAAATACCACTGGGCGTGGTTCTTCCTAAAACGAAGGACGACATCATTCACACCATTCAGATCTGCCGCAAGTACAATGCACCACTGCTCAGCCGTGGTGGTGGTACCAGCCTTGCCGGGCAGTGCTGCAATGTAGCCGTGGTGATGGACATGAGTAAATACTACAACAAAATCCTGAACCTGGACAAAGAAAACAAGCTGGTGTCGGTGCAACCAGGTATTGTGCTCGACGAAATGCGCAACACTACCCACGCCAAAGCCGGTCTCACCTTTGGTCCGGATCCTGCCACGCACAACCACTGCACTATTGGGGGCATGTTGGGCAACAACTCGTGTGGTGTTCACTCAGTAATGGCAGCGCTGGAAGGCTATGGCGCCCGCTCGTCTGACAATACACAGAGCCTGACGGTGGTGACCTATGATGGGGTGGAACTGCAGGTAGGCACCAACCAGCGATGAAGAATACACACAGATACAGCAGGAGGGTGGACGCAAAGCAGAGATCTATAAAAAAATGCGCGACCTGCGCGACAAGTATGCAGACCTTATCCGCGAACGCTATCCCAATATTCCCCGCCGTGTGTCCGGCTACAACCTCGATGATCTGTTGCCCGAAAATGGGTTCAACGTTGCCAAAGCCCTGGTAGGATCGGAAAGCACACTGGTGACCATTGTGGAAGCGACCATGAAACTGATAACAGCTCCTACAGCCAAAACGCTGGTGGTAATGGGCTATCCTGATGTGGTACAGGCTGGTCACGACATCATGGAAATCATGAAGTTTAAACCCATAGCCCTGGAAGGACTCGATGACCTGCTGATCGGCTATATGCAGCGCAAAGGGCTGAATGTAAAAGACATTCCGCTGTTGCCCAAAGGCAATGGCTGGTTGCTGGTAGAGTTTGGCGCCAACTCGCGTGAAGATGCAGATGACAAGGCCAGGAAGTTTATGGATCATTTCAATAAGCGCGACAACCCGCCCAACATGAACCTGATAGATGATCCCAAACAGGAAGCTAAGATCTGGGAGATACGTGAATCGGGCTTGGGAGCCACCGCCTGGGTACCGGGCGAGCCTATGACTGTGCCGGGCTGGGAAGATACCGCTGTTGCTCCCGAACACATTGGCGACTACCTCAAAGACCTGCGCGATCTGTTTCACAAGTACGACTATAATCCTTCGCTTTACGGGCACTTTGGGCAGGGGCTGGTGCATTGCAGAGTAGCTTTCGATCTGCTAAGCGAAGAGGGTATTGAGAAGTATAAGAAATTCACCATAGAAGGCGCTCACCTGGTAGTAAAATATGGCGGCTCTATATCTGGTGAGCATGGTGATGGACAGGCGCGTGGTGATCTGCTTGAGATCATGTATGGAAAGGAACTGGTGCAGGCCTTCAAAGAATTCAAAGAGATCTGGGACCCGGAGTGGAAAATGAACCCAGGCAAGATCATCAACACCTACGGGCAAACAAATGACCTGCGGTTCGGCGCCCATTTCGATCCCCCGGTTCTCAAGACCCACTTCCAGTTCCCTGACAATTCGTTTAGCTGGGAACAGGTGAGCCTGAAGTGCGTGGGCGTAGGCAAGTGCCGCCGGCACGAAGGCGGGGTTATGTGCCCCAGCTACATGGTGACCCGTGAGGAAAAACACAGTACCCGCGGCAGAGCCCGCACACTGTTTGAAATGCTGCAGGGCGATGTGTTGACCGGTGGCTGGAAAGATGAGCATGTAAAGGAATCACTTGACCTGTGCCTTGCCTGCAAAGGGTGCAAAAATGATTGCCCGGTCAATGTGGACATGGCTACCTACAAAGCTGAGTTTCTATCGCACTACTACGAGGGCAAACTGCGACCCCGTACAGCCTACCTGTTTGGCTGGATCTATTGGTGGTCGAAGATTGCTTCCAAAATGCCGCGCCTGGTAAACTTCTTATCGCAGACGCCTGTGCTAAGCTCCATGACCAAAGCAATGGCCGGCATAGCACAGCAGCGGACCATGCCAAAATATGCCGACATCACCTTCAAAGCCTGGTTTGAAGAAAGAGCAGGTGATAAGAAAGTGCGCAATAAACGGATTTATTGGCGACAGCGGCAACGGGCATCCGGTGAAGGGAAATCAGCAGGTCATTCTTTGGGCTGACACTTTCAACAACAATTTTTTGCCACAGACCCTGGTGGCGGGCGTGGAGGTGCTGGAGGCTGCCGGCTTCGAAGTGATCGTGCCTAAAAAAGCCTTGTGTTGCGGTCGCCCGCTATACGACTTTGGCATGCTGAAGACTGCCAAAAAAATGCTGGTGGAGATCATGGAAACCCTGCACAACGAGATCATAGCCGGTGTGCCCATAGTGGGGCTGGAGCCCAGTTGCGTAGCCGTTTTTCGCGACGAACTCAAAAACCTGTTTCCCCACAGCGAGCAAGCCGGGCGACTGGCCAAGCAGGTCTTCACCATCGGTGAATTCCTCGACAAAAAAGCGCCGGATTTTAAAGTGCCGGAACTAAAGCGCAAAGCCGTGGTGCACGGGCACTGCCACCACCGCTCCATCATGGGGCTGGACAGTGAGCACAAGCTGCTCTGCGATGCCAAACTCGACTTTGAAGTATTGCCCACCACCTGCTGTGGCATGGCAGGATATTTTGGGTATGAAAAGGGTGAACACTACGAAGTGTCCATAAAAGCCGGAGAACAGACCCTGCTGCCAGCCGTCAGAAATGCCGCGCCCGACACCGTGATCATCAGCGATGGCTTTAGCTGCCGCGAACAGATAGAGCAGGAGACCGATCGCAAAGGACTGCACCTGGCACAGGTGATACAGATGGCGCTGCGCGAAGAGCAGGGCGAAAAGACAAGCGCCTACCCCGAGCGCCGCTATGTAGATGCCATGGCGCTCAAAAACCCGCATCGCACCCGCAACTATGCCATTGCCGCAGGTTTTGTGGCAGCCGGTATCATCGCTTTCAAACTGATTTCAAATCTTAAAAAAACAACCATCGATCATGCGTTATAAAACACTGGATGTAGCGGGAAAGACGACCTATGCACTCATATTTGACAGCGGCGACAGTGTAATGGAAGTGCTGAAGACATTTGCCGGCGAGCACAGCTTGTCTGCCAGCCGCTTCACCGCCATTGGCGCCTTTAGCGAGGTGGTCCTCGGCTACTTCGATTTCTCCATTAAGGACTACAAAAAGATACCTGTCAACGAGCAGGTGGAGGTATTGAGTTTGCTGGGCGATGTGGCCTTGTATGGTGATAAGCCGGCAGTGCATGCACATGTGGTAGTGGGCAGGAGCGACGGTAGCGCCATGGGCGGGCACCTGCTGAGCGCTACGGTGCACCCCACACTGGAGGTGATACTGGAGGAGGCGCCTACCTACCTGCAAAAAAGAATGGACAAAGAATCGGGTCTGCCATTGATAGCAATAGACTGACAACACCAGCCTGGTAACAAGGATACAGTCTGCCTGAATAAAAGAAAAGGTGTGGTGGAGTATTCTTTGGTGACCGGCAGTAGAACCGTGAAGAGACATCGTTGCCACGCTCGGTTCATCTTAAGTCATAATTTAGACGGTAGGTTTTACTGTTCGGAAAATGTCTATGCGACCCCAACCTCAAAAACTGAAAAAAGGATCATAGAAGAACCAAAAGATAAAATGGAGCGTCGCAACGATGCTCAGCCGAAGTACAAATGTTCGTAACCAAAGAAGTAACGAAAAGAATACATCAGGCTTTAAAAACAACATAACATGAGTAAACATTCAGTAGCTAAAAAAACAGGGTCTGTCGCAACAGCACTCGGCAAAGGTATAATAGCCGGGTTGGCGGGTACGGCTGCCATTACAATATCGCAAATGATAGAGATGCAGCTCACAGGGCGCAAGACCAGCGATGCGCCGGTGAAGGCGGCAGAAAAAGTGCTGGACGTGAAGCCGGCGAGTAAAGAAGACAAGGAAAAGATGGCGCAGGAGGTGCACTGGAGCTACGGCACATCGTGGGGTGTGGTGCGCAGCCTCATCAGCGCTACGGGCATGACGGGTCTGCCCGGCGAGCCTGGCACACTTTGCCGCCCTGTGGGGTACCGCCCTGGTTATGGAGCCATCGCTGAAAATTGCCCCGCCCATCACCGAGTGGCAGCCGAAAGCAGTAGCCATTGATGCCCTGCACCATGCGGTGTATGCAGTGGCTGCAGGTCTGGTATATGATGCCATAGACTAAAAAAATACAAGTATGAAAAACGGAATTGGAAAGACCCAATGGGCGATTGCCGAAGGCTACATACCCGGATGGAGCAATGGCCCGGGGCGGGAGTTCATAAGCCATGAAGCTGCCTGCATACTTAATACAAACGACAGTGATGCACATGTTGAGATCACCATTTACTTCAGCGATAAGGATCCGGTAGGGCCGTACCGCATTACTGTGCCGGCACAGCGCACCAAACACATACGGTTCAACGATCTCACCGATCCGCAGGCTGTGCCACTGGCTACCGACTACTCCAGCGTTATTGTCTCTGACATACCGGTAGTGGTGCAGCATACACGGCTCAACTCGCGGCAGGCAGAAAATGCGCTGCTGAGTACCATTGCCTATTCGCAATAAGTAGTGGGTATTTCGCAGAAATTTAGTTGTACGAAAATTCGTATTATAATGGGTCAATTTGGCCGTACGATAATGCGCTGATAGCCTTTGGTCTTTCAAAGTATGGAATGAATGACCCGGGTATGAAGATCATTAGCGGTTTATTTAAAGCCTCCATGTTCATAGATCTCCGGCGATTGCACGAGCTGTTTTGCGGTTTCTATTGCAGGGCTAAAGAAGGTCACACAACCTGTCCCGTCGCTTGTTCGCCACAGGCCTGGGCAGTGGGTACAATATTTTTATTAGTTCAAGCGTGCCTACACCTGGTAATTGACGGAATAATATAAAAGATCATTTTTGATAAGCCTCAGCTACCTGTTTTTTAAAAAAGGTAACCACAACCGATCTAAAACCCGGCAATGGGATTCGTCATTTCGAGGGTGTACAGGCACAAGCACGATGTCAGCTTTCACGCTATACATGAGCCCGATGAATGGGAACATATAGTTAGAAATGAGCGGGAAAGCTGTCTATTTTTACACGTAAAAACCACCACTATGAACGAGAATGTACCGGTTAACAATGCCAGCGACGGCATTACCAACGACGAAAGAAGAGGGCTGAATGAAGATGCAAAAATTGAGAATGCTAAGAACAATTATCAAAATGAAGAATCGTTGCAAAACAATGCAGTACCGCCTGCTGACCGCAATGAAGTAGATGAAGACATTAGTACCCTGGAACACGGACACCAGAGTAAGCCGGGCTCAAGCGGTGCCTTTCCTGTTGGCGCTTTCGATACCAGCAAAGAGTAAGACGAAATTTTTACACACATCAGCAAAGTAAACTGGGTTGACATAAGCGACGCCTTGTTTGCTTTGCATTTTTTTTATCCTTAGTGGTACAATTGTTTTTGATCAAAAAGTATGGCTGTAAAATTACTCGACCGGGGAATTAAGATCCTGCTTTTCATCGTACTCTTTTTTATTGTCATGTATTATGGCGGTAGCTTTTTTGTTCCCATTATTTTTGCCGTTTTTTTCTCTTTTCTCCTTTTGCCCATCTCTGTCTGGCTCGAACACAAAGGCATAAGCAAAGGTTTAGCTACATTAGTTGCCGTGCTGCTGCTGGTATCGGCATTTGTACTCATAGGCTGGTTGCTGAGTTGGCAGTTGTCTAACATGGCCGATGATATGGGTACCATCAAAGAAAACTTTACTAAAAAAAGTGAACAGGTAGCTTCCTATCTGAACACGACATTTGGTCTTTCTTCGCCGCGGCAGCAACAGTTTATCAAACAGCAGACATCCTCTATCGGCAATACCATTTCTTCTGCCATAGCCTCTGTTGGTGGCCTACTTACCAAAACCATCATTGTGTTCGTGTACACGTTTCTTTTTATTTACTATCGTGCGCACTTTCGCCGGTTTATGATGCAGTTGGTAAACAAAGACATGCAACAGGAAACCATGGAGATCATCGATAATTCCGGCAAAGTGACTCAACGCTACATCACCGGCTTGTTTAGTATGATCTTTTGTTTGTGGATCATGTATGGAATTGGCTTTTCTCTCATTGGAATAGAAAATGCCATCTTCTTTGCTATTCTCTGCGGTCTGCTTGAGTTGATACCTTATGTGGGCAACCTGACAGGTAATGCCATTACCATAGTAGGGATAATAATACAGGGAGGCAGCAATGTGATGATACTGGAGGAACTGGCTGTGTATTCCGTTGTGCAGTTTGTACAATCGTACTTGCTCGCTCCTTTAATTGTCGGCAGAGTTGTCCGCATTAATCCTATTGCCACCATTGTTGGGCTGGTAGGTGGTGAAATTGTATGGGGAGTGCCGGGAATGGTACTCATTATACCCATGCTGGGCATTACCAAGATCATCTTCGATCATGTAAAGCCCCTGCAGCCTTTTGGTTTTTTGTTGGGCGAAGATGCCAAAGACAAGGGCAATGTATTTGACACAATGAAGAAGTTGTTTAGGAAGTAGGAGGTGTGACGTTTCAGTTCCGGGTGCACTACAGAAAAATCGTAATAATATGAGATTTGGGTTAGTCGGCAATGACCCACATTATTGCACCACTTATCGCCGTTGAGACATGTTGTAATAAAGGATGATAGCGCCGGAGTCAAATATCTTTGTTTTCAAGAGCCTGAAAATTGACCTGTCTTTTATTTTGTCAAACAATGGCAGTCCTTTTCCTTCCAGCATGGGATAAATACAGATCTGAAACTCATCCACCAGGTTGAGGTTTATTAGCTGAATGATTAAACTCCGGCTGCCAACCAGGATGTCTTTGCCTGGTTGTTGTTTAAGTTTCAAAACTTCCTGTTCAATTTCCTGGGTTGCGAGTATGGCGCTGTCCCATCCGGTATTTTCCAGGGAGTGCGAAAAAACCATTTTTGGTATCTTGTCAATTGACAAAGCAAAGTCATCCATCGATTTTTGACCCGATGGGTTTTGTAGCAGCGCTTGCCAAAATTGCATAAGTTGGTAAGTTATCCGTCCATACAATAGTACTCCGGCATTGTCTAACAATTCAGTATAATGCTGATGTATATCCTCATCGGGAATACCTGTTGTATGATCACAAATCCCATCTAGAGTCATATTGATAGCTGCAATTACTTTTCGCATATATTTTAAAATTTTTAAACAACCGTTGCATTACGGTCAGTTGTGGTTTCAGCAGCGATAAAAAAAATTAGCGTAACCGGTTGTCATTTATTCTTTATTTCGGATGAAATTTTTAGCCTGAATGTACCACGAAACACATTTGCCATCTACCACCGTTTTTGGTACAAACCGCATCTTTCCATAGCATCATCGTTGCGTCGCAGTCCGTTCATCTTCACCTCATTGATGGGGCTTTTAATGACTGGTAAATTATTTCTTTTTTGTATGGCGGCAAGTTGTTCTAAGAACAACAATCATCCCAGGCTCGGGGTGCCCTGCGGAAGTTGTTCTAAGAACAACATTTATCCCAGGTTCGAGGTGCCCTGCGGAACACCTCGAACAACCAGGGACAGTAACAACAGTGACGAAAGTGTTAGTTGTTCTAAGAACAACATTTATTCCAGGTTCGGGGTGCCCTGCGGAACACCTCGAACAACCAGGGTAAACGGTAAGTTGTTCTAAGAACAACAATTATCCCAGGTTCGAGGTGCCCTGCGGAACACCTCGAACAACCAGTGAAGTTGTTCTAAGAACAACATTTATCCCAGGTTCGAGGTGCCCTGCGGAACACCTCGAACAACCAGGCGAATGCTGTAAGTTGTTCTAAGAACAACAATTATCCCAGGTTCGAGGTGCCCTGCGGAACACCTCGAACAACCAGCAACAGTGACGAAAGTGAAAGTTGTTCTAAGAACAACATTTATCCCAGGTTCGGGGTGCCCTGCGGAACACCTTGAACAACCGGGGTATGCCTGGCAAGTTGTTCTAAGAACAACAATTATCCCAAGTTCGAGGTGCCCTGCGGAACACCTCGAACAACCAGGGCGAAAGTGTATGTTGTTCTAAGAACAACAATTATCCCAGGTTCGAGGTGCCCTGCGGAACACCTCGAACAACCAGAACAACCAGGGCGAAAGGGTTAGTTGTTCTAAGAACAACATTTATCCCAGGTTCGAGGTGCCCTGCGGAACACCTCGAACAACAGTGCCCTGCGGAACACCTCGAACAACCAGGGATAATCTCGAACAACCGGGCGTACAATTCGGGCTCGCAGTAACATTGAAAATAACTCAAGTCCCTGATAAGAAATTTGAAGTTATTTTTGCAAAATATATTTATAAAGCCATTGCAATATGTGCCATCATCCTGTTGTTGGCTTTTACAATTCCGCTGGCTAAGTTTTGAGAAAAAGGAGTTTGGACATTTGCACCCATTGCTACTTTACCTATTGCCACTTCAAATCCTGCAGTACCTAACAAAAGATTGCCTCCCGAGACTGTAACCTTAAAACCATTGTCCAGGTCATTGCCTGCACGCTCGTATTGTACACCTGCATTGGGTGAAATGGTCATTTTGTTTTTAATCCTGAATTTGTAGTATGCCTGGGTATTTACGTTGAATTTGTTGCCGTACCGGTAATCGTATGTATTTGGGGTAGTTATTTTATAGTTCGACGAAACATTAACGCCCATATCCTGCAAGCCGGATGTCGTACATAAAACCAATATTAAAATCATTGCTGCCTGTACCTAACTGAAAAAGGTTTGCATTGTCGTTGGTGGAATTTTTGTCGAGCGGGTTATATTTTCCCGTCGCGAGTTTGATACCTCCACCTATCCAAAGGCTTTGCACCAGTAGCCTTTTTTCAAAAACGGTGTGCCTGGTATTGAGCAACTGATAATACGTTGCTACACTGATGTCGCCTATCCCGTTTTTACTGTTTGCTATTCCCTGGTTTGTTCTCTCATTAAAACTATACGGAACGGAAGCCATCAATCTAAATCGATTGGTGATGTTCCAACCTGCCCAGGCTTCCACCGTGTTGTAGGTTTCCTTTGTGGTCAGGTAGGTAAGACTGCCATCGACTCCCACATGCGTCAGCATAGCATTGTAGCGGTAGCGAAACCCAAAAATATGCTTTTGAAAATCTGGTAAGATGCCTACATAGTTGTTGCCAACGCCACAACCACAAATATCGCAAGCTCTGGAAAGTACAGGGAGTGAAGTAGCTACTGCTAGCTATTAAAATGAACTTTTTCATCTTTTGTTTTTTAAAAAATTGTTCAAGATCGCTTTGTGTTTTCTCCCGAACCTTGTTTGATTTAAAACTTGAAATTCATTGATCAATAATTAATTTATCGAAAGTGCATTCATTAGCAACATAGCTCCATTTCTTATTAATTTTTCACTCGGGTTTGTAGTTGTGTTCTTTATAATACTACCATGAAAAAAGCAGCTATGAAATACTCCTGTTAAACGGAGCGTCGCCAATGTGGTTGCCTCAAAGATCAACTGCCGGTAACCAAAAAAAACCATTCCGGATAACATTGTTTTATTGCTCTGAAAATCGCTTGTCTAATAAAAAAGATTTGTCGTTGAGCGTAGCTAAAAAGGCTGTGATCTTCTGCCTTTCTGCTGAGGACAATGCAATGCCGTTTTGCAATTGTGCATCGAGGTTTGGTGTGTTTTGTACCTGGCTTGTGTAATGGTCAAGAACTGCATCGAGCGTAAAAAACCTGCCGTCGTGCATATAAGGTGCGGTGTAGGCGAGATTGCGCAGGCTGGGCACTTTGAACTTGTATCTATCGTTTTCGTTTTGCGTAATTAAATACCTTCCCAAATCATTTACACCGCTTATGCTAATGCCATTATTCCTGAAACTGTAGTCGGTAAACAAAGGCTCCTGATGACAGGGTGCACATTTTTGCTTTACTAACACGTAACCATCCTGCTCGTCTGGTGTAAAAACAGGACCCTGATTCCGTTTTACGCTGTCGTACTTGCTGTTGCTGCTAACGCACATAACCATAAACTGCGACAAAGATTTCAAAAAGCTGCTGGTCGTGATTTCATTGGTGCCGTAGGCTTTTTTAAACAAAGAAGGATAGGTGTCAGAATTGCGGAGTTTTTGCAGCACGTTTGCCATGGTCTCGCCCATCTCTACATGGTTGGTAATGGGCGAAATAGCCTGCAGATCGAGGTCTGCAATGCCACCATCCCACATAAAGCTGGTGTTCCATGCAAGGTTCATAATGGGTGGCGAATTTCGTGTGCCCATACTGTCAAAAATGCCATGACTTACCGAATGCCCGTGATGTGTAAACGCTGATGTTTGTATGTGACAACTGCCGCAACTGATGGTATTGTTGACAGATAAGATGGGGTCATAAAAAAGCTTTCTGCCTAACTCAAAACCTTCTTTGGTGACGGGGTTTGTGGCAAAATGATAGACAGGCTGTGGGAAGTTGCCAGGCTTTTGAAAACCGGCAAAGAGGGTATCCAACACATCTTTGTTGCAGGCACAAATACCTGCAACAAAGATGAGGATAACTGTAAACTGTTTACGGTACATACGCTGTTAGTTTTCGGTATGGTCGTGCCTGATCATGGTGGCATAATTGTCTGCAACAGGCTGCCCCGGCGCAGCGCTATGTATCATTGGAAGAGAAGCGAAACTCATGTTGGTACTGCCATTGAGCGCTTTTAAAATATCTACCATCAGGTGTATATTGGTTTCTTTGCCTGCTTTTACCTGCGGCACGCCACGGGCAGTGAGATCAAGAGAAACCGTCTTCAGGTTGTTGGTGGTGGGTGTTGTGTAGCCGCCAAAGCCACCGATGTGGTATTGAAAAACATTGCCGGGACCGGTAATGACGGTAGATGTCCCTTCCATCTTGAAGAAAATGTAGCCGCTGTTCCAGGTCCAATACATGTCGGCAGCAGTTGTTGTAGGGTCCAGCACACCTGTACGTTTGCTGATGTCCATGGTGTTGCGCAGGCTGTCTACACCAATCATAAAGGTCAATGTTTTGTATTCGCCTTCGGGCACCATCAGCAGCGGCTCATGTGTTGATACGACGCTTTCATCTATCAGGAAATAGCAACTGTCTTGCGGAACTGTGTAAACAGTGCCATCTGTTTTTGTGAGCACAAAATTGCTGACGTAGTATTTGAGTTTGGTGACCTTGAAGGCTTCACCGGCTGCGTTGGTATAGGTAGCTGTGTTCAATTGTAAATCTGAAGAGCCTGCAATGTTGTCGAACTCTACGGTCAGCGCCGCTTTTACATTTGAGTTATATAGTGGAGTTTCATCTTTGCTGCAGGAAACTAAAAGGATCACTGATGAGAATATAGAAAATGAGATGCGTTTCATTTGAATGTTGATTGAAAAATAATTAATGAATGGCTATCCGGATAATCAAATAGTATAGAAAGACTGCATACCCTATAGTGTGGCATGTGCTACAATAAATTGATTATCTGCGCAGAAATAGTAAAACGGGAGAAAGTGGAATTAGCAAATGGGCGGACGTAAAATAGAACGAGGCATTTTAATTGCCTTAGTAGATGCCAGGGATGGAAATTTCAATTGGTAGTCTGAAATAGTAAAAACCAGGGCTGGATAAAATGATTGTAAGAAGAACGAAAATTCATTTTTGTTGTCTGACTTGCTTTCAGGGTTATGTTCATTTTTCTTTTCTTCTTCCTTCAATTTTTTCATCATCTGGCATTTGCCATTGCAATGCATCTGGGGTTTTGCCTTGTTCTCGCAATTTTTGGCGTATGCCTGTGTGTTGGTCGAATAATCAAGAACAACAAACGCCTTATTAAACGTTTGCACCGCAAACGCTAACAATAATAAAAAGGCGGTGATGTTCTTTAGCAAGTGTCTGACTTTTTGGCAAATGTAAATGGGTTTATGGAAAAAGCATGATGATAGATGATGTTGGCTAAATATTTCATATAGACCGAAAGAAAACACTTTGTAAGTGAGGAAAGCTACAGAGGTGTACTAACACTTTCTATTACTTCAGTACTTTTTGTTTTTTGCTGTGTAAGTTGTTCTAGAACAACATTTATTCCAGGTTCGAGGTGCCCTGCGGAACACCTCGAACAACCAGCAAGTTGTTCTAAGAACAACATTTATCCCAGGTTCGGGTGCCCTGCGGAACACCTCGAACAACAGTGACAACAGTGACGAAAGTGTAAGTTGTTCGAAGAACAACATTTATCCCAGGTTCGAGGTGCCCTGCGGAACACCTCGAACAACTAGGCAAATGTAAGTTGTTCGAAGAACAACATTTATCCTAGAGTTCGAGGTGCCCTGCGGAACACCTCGAACAACTAGGCGAAGTGAAGTTGTTCTAAGAACAACATTTATCCCTGGTTCGAGGTGCCCTGCGGAACACCTCGAACAACCAAGGCGAAAGTGTAAGTTGTTCTAAGAACAACATTTATCCCAGGTTCGAGGTGCCCTGCGGAACACCTCGAACAACCAGCTAAGTTCTAAGAACAACAATTATCCCTGGTTCGAGGTGCCCTGCGGAACACCTCGAACAACCAGGCGAAAGTGTAAGTTGTTCTAAGAACAACATTTATCCCAGGTTCGAGGTGCCCTGCGGAACACCTCGAACAACCAGGCGAAAGTGTAAGTTGTTCGAAGAACAACAATTATCCCAGGTTCGGGGTGCCCTGCGGAACACCTCGAACAACCAGGGCGTGCAAGTTGTTCTAAGAACAACATTTATCCCAGGTTCGAGGTGCCCTGCGGAACACCTCGGAACAACGGCAACAGTGACGAAAGCGTAAGTTGTTCTAAGAACAACATTTATCCCAGGTTCGGGGTGCCCTGCGGAACACCTTGAACAACCAAGGTGACGAAAGTGTAAGTTGTTCTAAGAACAACATTTATCCCAGGTTCGAGGTGCCCTGCGGAACACCTCGAACAACAGTGTACAAAAAATTTAAGAAATATTGCTTAGGAGCAGAAATTTTCAGCCGCAGATATCTTTATATGGATGGCAATTTGGTTCGGGGTTCTGGCTGTTACAACTTTGGGTGGTAGTTAATAACACAAAGCAGGCAGGTTTAAAAATGCTAAAGCAGCGTTAACTCCCCTTATCGTCCCGTTGTCCGGGGGTACTTTTGCCCCTTGTGAAACCAAGTCTATGCATTGTAAAAAATTTACTTTCTTTCTTCTCTTTTTGTTCATTGCCGATCTTTCATTTGCACAATTGGTAAACGTGAACAACGGCAAGGCTACCATTACCGGAACCATTGTCGATTCTAGTTTCCCGGCAACCTATTGAATATGCAACGGTAAGCCTCTTTGTAGGTTCAAAGGCTAAGCCGGTAAACGGATCTGCCTCCAACAATAAAGGTGAATTTGAAATAACCGGTGTGGTGCCCGGCACCTATACCTTGAAAGCGGAATCGATCGGGTATCAGCCTCATTCTTTTGCCAAAATTAAGATCACTCAAAAAAACGAATCCCTTACCCTGCCGGCGATCGCATTATTTGCCAGGGCTACAACCCTGCAGGGAGTAGTTGTTACCTCGCAGCAACGCATCATAGACAACAGAATTGATAAGCTCGTCTTCAACGCCGAGCGCGATATTACCTCACAAACGGGTATGGCTACCGATGTGCTCCGCAAGGTGCCGCAGGTATCGGTGAGTGTTGATGGCAATGTGGAACTTGCCGGTAGCGCCAGCATACGTTTCCTCATTAACGGCAAACCTTCCTCAGCGTTTGGTAGCAACATTACCGACGTATTGCAATCCATACCGGCTAACCAGATCAAAAGCATTGAGGTGATTACCAACCCCGGCGCCAAATACGATGCAGAAGGACTTGGTGGTATCATCAACATCATCCTTAAAAAAAGCAATGCACAGGGTATTAATGGAACCATGTCACTAACCGGCGGTACGCGCACCGAAAATGGTTCATTCAATTTCAACGCACGCAAGGGCAAACTGGCACTCAATGCATTTGTAAGTGGCAATACCCGTTTGCGCGCCAACACACCATCTATCAGCGACAGGATAACTACCGATACGGGTATTAATACCAAAACATTTCTCCACCAGGAAGGAGTAAGTGAAATAACACGTGGCGGTTTTCAATCGGGGCTTGGCTTCGACTGGACCATGAACCCTAAGAATAGCCTGACCGGAAATATATCATTCGACCGCTTCAATTATGCCGGCAATGGTTATACCAACCAGGTGCAGGAAATTCGTGAAGATGGTGGTGCGGGAAGTATTATCTCCACTATGTCGTTGATCAACAACAATGACAATTCTTTTCACTTCCACAATACCGATGCAAACCTCAATTACAAACGCACCTTCGACAAAGACGACCAGGAGTTGAATGTAGAACTGAGTACGTCTTTGGGCAACAGCCGCCGGGTGGCATCTAACCTGCAATACCTGCAACCAGACAACAATATTAATTTTGGTATTAACAGCCTGAACCCCGGCAGTGAAAATGAACATGAACTGCGGATAGACTATACCCAACCGCTAAAGAAAGATGTGATATTCGGCATCGGCAGCAAGATCAGTTTTATGGATATTGCCAGCACATCCGGTGTGCTTGCCTTTGATAAAAGCTCAACTACTTTTATCAATGATCCGTACCAGACCAACAACCTAACCTATCACCAAAAAGTCTATGCGTTGTATAGTGAGCTGACGCTTCCCGTTGGTAAGTTGTTCGACGCCAAGGTTGGTGGTCGCTACGAACGCACAGAGATAGATGCGTTTTATTCTAATGCACAAGCCCAGCGCAATGTTCCCGGCTACAATTCATTTGTGCCGTCCATTTATTTTTCGCGCAAACTGGGTGAGAATGGCGGTTCGCTGCGGCTTAGCTACTCTAAAAGAATTGGACGCCCCGACTACGGAGACCTGAACCCTTTTGTAAATACCAGTGATCCAAAGAATATCAGCACCGGTAATCCAAACCTGACTACAGAGGGCAGCAAGCGGTATGAGTTGTCGTACAATAAAGATTTGGGCAAAACCGGTTCATTTATGGTCAACTTATTTTACCGTCTCAACCTCAACGACATACAGCCTTTTGTTACCTATTATCCCGAGTATGTTGTAGGCGACTCAGTCTATACACAGGTTGCCGTTTCTACCCGCGAAAATATTGGTACCGAAAAAAATGTAGGTGTAAATTTCTTTGTAAGCCTGCGTGTTGTTGACAAACTAGACCTGCGTAGCAATGCCTTCTTTTTTCACCGCGACATCATCAATGCTATTGATAAGGGTTATAATACTTCCAGCTTCAACTATCGTTTGAACCTGAACGGCAGCTACCAGTTCAGTAAAACTTTTGCCGCTGAGGTATTTGGTAATTTCCGTTCGGCACGCAATGAAGCGCAGGGTAAATACCCATCGTTCACCACCTATAGTTTTGCCATACGCAAGCAGTTTTGGAACAAGAATGGCAGCCTTGCACTTACAGCAACCAATCCCTTTAAAGATGCCGTTACACAAAAGACCCAACTTTACGGACCTAATTTTTTGGTCAATAGTGTGCGTGAAATTCCGTTTCGTTCTATCGGTCTCAACTTCACCTGGAAGTTTGGGCATCTCGATTTCAAAAAAGACGAAGACAATAAAGAAGGTGGATCATTGGATTAGCGAGGCGGGTTTGGTTACCTGCTATATCACTTTGCTGAAGCATTGTTGCGACAGTCTACCCCGCTTTACTGCGGGGCTCCGTTCATCAGTATAGCCTGTATTGAACTTTGCCAGTAACGAGAACGTCTGCTACACTTAGTTGATCCTTGCTGCGAATTATTTACTACAAACAACTATAGCCCTGCTATTCTCTTTACCTTGCTTTTTTAAACCAAAAATAAAGTAAAATGAAAAGAATTTTTGGCGCTCTTATGATCGCATCGGTCCTCACTGCTTGTGGCAACAACACAAGTACAGATGCAATGACCGATACCTCTGCAATGGGCGGTAGTACGATGTCGGCCGATACCAGTTCTGCAATGATGGATACGGGTATGGCAAAAAGTGACGGTATGATGAACGAGGAGGGTATGATGACCCTGAAAGATGGTAAGATGATGGTTATGGAAAACGGACATTGGGAGATTATGCACAAAGACATGAGCTGCACCGATGGTTGCAAAGTAATGACCAATGGTGATGTGGTAATGCCAGATGGTAAAGTGATGAAAATGACCGAGGGAGAAATGATAAACAAAGATGGTAAAATGATGGACAAAAATGGTAAGATGATGGATGGCAAGATGTAAGTAAAGTCTGTCATAAAGATCAGGGGGTTGCTTCTACCAGGAAGCAGCCTCCCGTTTTTTCTGGCGTTCTGATCTAAAAAACATATCAAAAAATGACCGGGTATGTTGCAACTGAGACTACTACTTTAGAAAAATAAACTGACACAGTTCAGTTTACACTCCTGACACAGATAAATTTATATTCCCCTAAAAACATAACACAAGATGACCGGGTATGTTGCACCCCGCCGGCTGATTAACTTTTGCAAACAGCAATATTGTCTTACATTACAGGGAAGCATTACTGCTAAAATTCAAAAGGAATGAAGCGACCCTTTTTATACTTCGCTTTTTTATTGCTGCCGGTATTTTTATCTGCCCAAAAGGTATTGTCAATTACAGTCGATGGTTCTATTAACCCTGCATCAGCAGCTTTTATTAAGAGCGCTATCGACCAGGCAACGGCTGAAAATGATCAGTGCCTAATCATTCAATTAAACACACCCGGCGGGCTGCTTACATCTACCCGGGTTATTGTAAGTGCTATTCTTAAGTCGCAGGTGCCTGTAGTGGTGTATGTAGCGCCTGCAGGTGCTCATGCGGGTTCGGCAGGGGTATTTGTAACTATGGCTGCACACATTGCTGCTATGGCTCCCTCTACTAATATTGGCGCTGCCCACCCTGTTGGCGGGCAGGGTGCCATGGACTCAGTCATGAGCAGCAAAACCACCAATGATGCCGCAGCTTTTATAAAAACCATCGCAGAGAAACGCAACCGCAACTTTCAGTGGGCAGAGGAAGCCGTACGCCACAGCGTAGCCATTACCGAAAACGAAGCCTTGAAGAACAAGGTGATAGACCTGATAGCCCCCAGCGAAAACATGTTGCTGCTGCAAATAGATGGCAGAACAGTTGACGTAAACGGCACCACAAAAACACTGCATACCGCCAACGCTACTGTTGAAAAACTTGGCATGAGCTTCACTGAAAAATTTCTCAACATCATCAGCGATCCTAATATCGCTTACATATTAATGATGCTTGGCTTTTACGGTCTGCTATTTGAGTTGTATAGCCCGGGCGCCATTTTGCCTGGCATCGTGGGCGTTATTTGCCTGGTGCTCGCTTTTTATTCTATGCATGCATTACCTGTTAATTATGCTGGTATTTCACTCATTATTTTTGCCCTTCTTCTTTTCGTTCTCGAGATCAAAATAGTAAGTCATGGAATGCTCACCATTGGCGGTATCGTTTCGCTAATTCTCGGTTCTATGATGTTGATCAGGACCCATTCAGCGCTCGAACTCGTAGGGTTGTCAAAGACCACTATTTTTCTCACCACAGCTATTACAAGTTTATTCTTTATATTTCTCATCGCTATGGTTTTAAAAGCCCAGCGCACCAAGCCCGTTACCGGCATAGAAGGACTGATAGGAGAGACCGGGCAAATTGTAATGGATATTGCGCCTGTTGGTATGGTAAAAGTGCATGGTGAACTTTGGAAGGCTAAAACCACTTCCGGCGATATTGCTACCGGCAAAAAAGTACGCGTCACCGCTATACAAGACCTCACACTTTTCGTAGAAGAGGTGTAAACATTTTTAATAAACTAAATCATACTGTTCATGCAAAATTTTCCTATCGGTTTAATTATTATCGCTGTTATCATTCTCTATGTGCTGGCAAGTTCTATACGTATCTTAAACGAGTATGAACGTGGTGTGGTATTCAGGCTGGGGCGCATGGTTGGCGTTCGTGGTCCTGGTCTTATCATCCTTATTCCTTTTATTGAAAAAATGGTAAAGGTTAGTTTGCGCACGGTGGTTATGGATGTGCCGCCGCAAGATGTCATCACCCAGGATAACGTTTCCATCAAGGTAAATGCAGTCATCTATTTCAGGGTCATTCAGCCGGAGAAAGCCATTATAGAAGTGGAGAATTTTCTGATGGCCACTTCACAAATTTCCCAAACTACCCTGCGAAGTATCCTGGGTCAGTCAGAGCTCGACGACCTCTTGTCGCAGCGTGAGATACTTAATCACAAGCTGCAACAGATCATTGACTCGCAGACCGAACCATGGGGCATAAAGGTCTCGACGGTAGAAGTGAAACAGATCGATCTGCCGCAGGAAATGCAACGAGCTATGGCAAAACAGGCAGAAGCTGAGCGCGAACGTCGTAGCAAGGTCATATCTGCCGAAGGTGAATTTCAGGCTGCGCAGCGCCTTGCCGATGCAGCTAAATTGCTTAGTGCCGAGCCCAGCGCTATAACGCTGCGTTACCTGCAAACCCTGCGCGAAATAGCAGTTGAGAATAACTCAACCACTATCTTCCCCGTACCTATTGACATGCTGCGCCCTTTCCTGAACATGGGCGAAAAAAAGAGCATTGAATAAAGACAGCCATTTATTTTCCCCGGTCGCAAACATGTGTTCTTGTATTGGGCATCGTTGCGCCTGCCGGTAGGTAGGTCGCACGCTGGTGCTGATGGTATGGGAGTGGCAAGTTTAGCCGCAACTGAAACGTTCATCTTTTGGTAGCTGCGTTGGCGCTTTTACCACAGAGTTTGCTGCGCATGGCTTCTGCCGTACACGCTGTGCGACGCAACAATGCTACCTCATGGCTCTACTGCCCGGCTCCCAAAAAAAATCGTGGGTTTACTTCTGTTGATTATAATCTTTTTAAAAAGTCAGCAAATTCCTCTGTATAAACTTGCAGCAATCGATTACCAAATCTTCCCGCCGGTTTTCGCGCAGGCTATCGGGAAAGTGCCTGCATTTTTCTTTGAGATGATGCAGGTGAGAAGTTTTTTAAAAGCTTGCATTTGTGCTGCAGGTGCCCTTACTTGTATTCTTCCCGGTTATCTGTATCTCATCCATTTTCTATTTTAAAAAACAACTACTATGGCTACTTTTTCCCAAACACTTCTTGCTGTTACTGCTGCTGTTTCAAAAAATACTTTTGCTGAGGCAGTCAAAAACTGTGATGGTGCGCCCAGCCCGGCAACTATCCGCCAAATTGTTGATATAGCTAAAAATAAACCAGTGTTAGCTCTTTCGCAGGCACAAAAAAATGCTTTGGACCTGGTAGTTCAATTTGCCAATCGTCCTGGTGCCATTCGCTATACACATCTGCAACGAACCCGGGTTGCCCTTCAACTTATTGCCCGTGTGCTCTATCCGGGTCTTATCAACCAGGGGTCATTTGGTATGTGTGGCCCGGCGGCGGTTGCTATCGACACTGCTTCATCTAATCCACTGGAGTATGTGGTCTTCGCCATTTCCCTGTGCGAAAATGGCAATGGATCTATTGGAGGCAGGCGGGTATCGCCCGTGCCCAGCATTTTTACCTACCACGTAGCAGACGACCAATTGACCGGTATGCCACAGGCAGATTGGGTAGTAATGGTGGCTCTGCGCGACGACAAAAGCAACCTTGAAAATAGTTTTGCGGCGGAAACTTATGGGGGAGCGACCGGTAACGAAATGTTTTCGTGGCTTATTAAATGTGGCTTTACCAAAGTGATACACATGTCGCACATTATGTTCGGAAACTTTTTTGAGTTTCATCCCGGCAATTTGTTGCCACCCGGTATTTCGCTTGGCGATAAAATGCGTACACTCACCACTGCCGCAGACCTCTGCAGCCGGGGCTGGCGTATTTTTATGCAGGCATTTATGCAGCTTTCAAAAAGTGTAGAGGCGTATAAAAAAATTGATGATATGGAAGCACTTATAGGAGCACCCATGGTACCGCAAAGAACCGCGCAGGCAACTGCACTTGCTACCGAAAACCCGGGGGGTGTAGGTACTATCTTTAATGTTGTAAAAAGTACATTTGGTTTCAGTGGTGGCGATACCCGGCACTGGACCTTTGTAGAGGCAATAGCTATTAACCAGGTAAACCAAACGGTCACTATCACGTGCAGTAATCATGGCATCACTTACCCCAATGTTGTGTTGCCTTTGGCTGGCTTTCTCAACAAATTTCTTGGCTTTGTAGCTGCATCCGATTATGCCTGAGTATTGGTAAACAAGTGCTTACAATTTATAGCCAACGGTTATTTGCAGGCTGCTATGGTAGGGAATATAATAACTAAAATTTGTAACCGGCGATAAGAAGTTGTAACCGGCAGAAAGTACATATTTATTATGCAGCATAAGACCGGTAGAAAGGTTTACTACATACGATAACTTACTGAGCGGCGTTTCAGAATAGCCCGGAGGAGTATTGGTTGCAGCCGAAGTGTTGGAAACGATTTGTTTGTTACCCATCAAAAGCAAAATGCCCCCACCGAAAGATCCGAAGAATTTAGAGCGTTCCGAATTTTTAATGTTAATTCCAAAATTTAGAACCGGTGCTACTGTCAAACTGGTTTTATAGGTAGTTTCAACCGTGGCAACATTGCTTTTTATTTCTCCGGTATTTTTATAACTATAAAATTTCATTTGCGGATAGATGAAAAATTTTCCAAAGTTCCGCTTGAAGGGCGACAGATACCCGATCGTAATGAGCGGTGCCAGGGACGAATTAAATTTTCTAACTCCCTTATAGAAGGCTTCCTGTGCCGCGATCTCAAAAAAATTGATCGAAGTGCCAATGGCAACTACTACACCTTGTTGTTGGTTTTTAGGTATTCTCTTTATTCTATCCGGTGGAGTTAGTTGGTTAAGCAGATCGCGTAAACTTTCCTCTGCGTATTTTACGTTGGCTATGTTAGCCGGTATATCATATTTCTCAATTTCTTCATTGAATAAAAATTTCAATTGCTGACGATAGTCGTCGATCTCGTAAAACCGTGTATTTTGATAATATGTTTTGTACCGCAACTCAGTTAAAGTATCGTTGTTGAGGCGGTAGTAAAAATTGCTTCTCACTTCGTCATTCAACACATACATTTTTAAATTTCCCGTCTGTCCAATCAGCCTCACAAAGGCAGTCACCGGCACAAAGTTGTTGGCAACTCCATAGTCGCTATATTCATCTATGGCGGCTTGCAAATTTATCGGATTGGTCATCCGTCTTCCTTTGTATGAGAGGTAAGTATCGAAGCTGTCAATTGAAAATTTGTGGCAATTTTCCGGTGTAAGCGTAACCTGCTTATTGTCAGTGATAAAGTCAACTGTTGCCGGGCTTTTGTTCCATTGCGTATAGTGAGGAAATATACCGCTTACAGAATCTCCCTCAACCCCAATGTAATACCCCGTAAATATTTTTTTTTGTCCAAACCCTGTTGCATTCACCAGGCAAAAAACAAAAAACCAACCTGCATAAAGTTTCCGCATTTTCTACACTTTATTGTTTTTATGGTCAGCAAATCAATCGTTGTGTTTATATGCTTTTAGCTCGCAACTTATGTATAGTTTTATAAAGCATAGAAGCAAAATGGTAGCCAAAAATAACGGCAAATACTAAGAGTGAGGCAGCTTTCAACAGCAAAGTATATTGCCGGGCATCTCTAACTATAGATATCTGTCAAGTTGTTGAGATTACGCACTTATAGATCAACCATAAATGCATCTAAAGCTTTGGTGGGTTTACCATCGCTGCCCCAGGCACTCAGGCTATATCCACTCCAGCTTTTGGCTCCTTCAGGTTCCCAATACATTACACCCAAGCCCTTGTTGCCAGGCACAGCCTTTACCTTTTTCTGTACAGCTACCAGCATATCGTAGGTATTTTGTGGCTTCGTGTCTTCGCCACCTACTTCCACCACCATTACCTCTTTACCATAGCGGGCAACCATATCATTCAGGTTATTGCCCAGGTCATCGATTGATTCAGTATAATCCGGGTTTCCTTTCAGCCAATAGGGATAATAGGAGAGACCTATAACATCGTATTTGGCGCCATTGGCAGTTGCACTGTCAAACCATTTTCTAAATCGCTGGTTGTTGTTGCCCTGGTCAACATGCAAAACCACTTTTGACTGCGGGCTCACTTCTTTTATAGCTGCATAACCGTTATTGATCAGTTTTGCCAATTGGTTCCAATGATCGGTACTTCCCTCGGGATAGATCATGCCGCTGGCCGTTTCATTGCCTACCTGCACCCACGCAGGTTGCACACCTGCATTTTTCAATGCATTCATCACCTCTTTGGTATAGCTGTACACATCGTGCTGCAATTGGGCAAAATCATGTCCTTCCCAGGCAGCAGGTTTTTTTTGTTTGCCGGGGTCTGCCCAACTGTCGCTATAGTGAAAGTCTATCATAACGCGCATACCCCACTTTTGCGCACGCACCGCCATGGTTACTGTTTCATCTTTGCTATTGTGTCCGCTTGCTTTGTTTTGCGACGGGTTTACCCAGGTACGCAGGCGTATGGCATTGATGCCATGATCTTTCAATATTTTAAAACAATCTTCCTTCTCACCAGCGTTATTGTAAAAAGTATAACCCGTTGCTTCCATTTGTGGCAGCCAGCTAATGTCTGCTCCTTTTACAAACACACTATCATTTTTTGCCAGGCGGCTGGTGCTACAGGCCATTATCAGTATCACTGCCGAAACGAAAACAAGTCCCTTTCTAAAATTCATTGCTTTTTTCATGAGGTTGAGGTTAAGGTGGAGGTTGAAGGTTGAGGTTAAGGTTAAGGTTAAGGTTAAGGTTGAGGTTAAGGGTAAGGTTGTTTTTATTTAGGACCAGGGCTTTTGTACGATTATAGGTCTTTGTTGCGTCGCACTCTTGTACCATTTTATCTCTATTGAACAAACCGGAAATCTATAACGTAAAGCAGATATGAAATGAAAGGTGTTAGAAAATAATATTTTTTCAGCGGCTTCTTTTGCCCCACCTGTGCCGTGCAGATGAACGGGGCCCCGCAGTAAAGCGGGGTAGACTGTCGCAACGATAAATCATTCATGTCCTACTGCTTGTTCCCAAATCAACTCGCCCTTCTTCCCTGCATTAGCATATCTACCGCATGTTCCATTGAACCGGCGGGGGTAATGTTGCCCGAATTAACAAAGAAAATTTCGTCTGCTTTCTCTATGGTATTGAGGCGGTGGGCTATGATGACCCGGGTGGTTTTTTCGGGTAGCTGATCCAATATCTCTGTCAGCAAATGTTCCGTCACCGTATCTATGTTCGCCGATGCTTCATCGAGAATTAAAATATCCGGATCGCGTAAAACGGCGCGCATGAAAGCGATAATTTGTTTCTGCCCCAGGCTAATGCTATCGCCGGTAGCAGTAACCACAGTGTCGAGACCTTGTTCAAATATCGCCAGTAATTTCTCCAGGTGGTTTTCATTCATCAACTCCTGCAGGGCTGCGTTGCTGTAGTGCAGCAATGGTTCGTTGCCATATAATAAATTGTCTTTTACTGTGCCGGAAAACAAGATGGGCTCCTGCAAAATGAAGCTGATCTTTCGTGCCTTTTCAGCCGGGGTGTAAGACCTGATATCGCGACCATCGAGCAGCACAGTGCCGGTAGTGGGATCGTATAACCGCGCGATCAAAGATGCCGTAGTTGTTTTGCCACCACCGTTCGCCCTACCAATGCATAGGTTTTGCCGGGCAGTAAACTGAAGTTGACGTGATGCAAAATTTCGCTGCCACCCGGGTAGGCAAACGATACATCGCGAAAGGTAAGTGAAGCGCCATCATTACTAACGGCACCCGACCCCAGGGCAAGATCGGATTCCAAAGCCAGTATCATGGCTATACGGGTCCCAGCCGGCGATTGCCACCTGAAAGTTGGTCCACAAAGCTGCCAACTGCCGCAGCGGATTATAAAAATTGGTGGCATACGCCAGGTAGCTAACCAACAAACCAATACTAAACTGGTTATGGGCAATCAGGTAGATGCCAAATGCCAACACGATCAACTGCGCCAGACTTGAAAAAAAGCCATAAATAGGAATAAATACATTGTTGGCTATACCCGCGCCTATGGCTGTTTTGTAGTTGTGCTGGTTGGCTTCGTTGAAACGGTTGCGAAAGTAATCGCGCCTGTTAAAGGCGATGATGACCCTAAAATTGTTGAGGCTCTCCTGTATCTCGGCACTCATGCCGCCCACGCTTTTAAGGCTGGTTGCATTGCGGCGCTTTACCCACGGCGACACCAGCAGGGTAAAAATTAAAATGAACAGCGCGGGCAACAACGTTGCAGCGCCCAACTCCGGATTTATCACCAGCAAAAAAATGCCCGCGCCGGTCATGGTAAAAATGCTGCCGATAAACTGCATCAACGACTGCGAAAAAAATTGGTTGATCTTATCGGTATCATTGTTCAGCCTTGAAATGAGATCGCCCGATTTATTTTGGTTAAAGAAAGCGATAGGCAGCTCCTGCAATTTATTGAACAAAGTATTGCGCAAGGTAAACAGAGTTCTTTGCCCGATACTTCCCATCAGCTTGGTTTGCAAATAGCTGGTTGCCAGGGCTACCAGGTACATCACCAACAATAGTGCGCCTGTCTTTAAAACGCCATCAAACCGGCGGGTGGTAACATAGGCGTCAACTGCATGCCCGATCAGCAAAGGTCCTATCAACTGCAAAAGCGAATTGATTAAAATAGCTCCGAAAGCAATGATCAGATTTTTGCGTTCATGTGCTATCAGTCCATACAACTTCCGCACCGCCTTTAGCGAGGAAGTTGTCTTCTGTTGGTCAGCGCTATTAATGTTGTAGTTCATAGTTCAGGCGAAATTTATTTTGCTACCCTTAGCTTGTCTAATCTGTAATTATTTGTACTTGTTTTTTTGGGCGTCAGCTAAAGATGTAAATGCGACATTCTTGCGACAGTCTACCCCGCTTTACTGCGGGGCTCCATTCATCGGCAACGCTTTAATTAGCTTTTTACACCCTTCATTATTGCACGGCCACAGTTTCATAATTGCTCGTGCTTTGCTGCGAGTTAAATATCTGAACATAATCCACACTGCTTTCCATCAGTTCTTCATGTTTACCCTCGGCAACTATCTCACCTTGTGTCAGCAATACGATCTTATCATACAATTCAATAGAAGCGATCTTTTGTGTTACAGATACCAGTGTGATACCCGGGTAATTCCTCCTTACATTTTCTAATATTTTACTTTCCGTTTGTTGATCTACCCGCGCGGTAAAGTCATCGAGTAGTAAGATCTTTGGCTCTATCGCCAGCGCCCGCGCCAGCATAATGCGTTGTTTCTGACCACCCGACAAACTGGAGCCTCTTTCCGAAACGATCGTATTTAATCCCTTGGGCAGGCTTTGCATAAAATCATTAAGTTCGGCAGTATCTATGGCCTTTTGCAGTAACTCGTCTGTTACTGTGTCACTAAAGGCAATATTTTCACGAATGCTCATGTTGAACAGTATGCTGTCCTGAAACACAAACCCTGCCTGGCTGTAAAAGTTTTCCTTATTATACATTTCCAGGGGATGTCCGTCAAATTCAATAGTTCCACTGGTAGGTTTTATAAGACCTGTAAGCAGGTACAAAAGCTGTGTTTTACCCGCTGCAGTTGGTCCGATGATGGCAATACGCTCGCCGGCTTCTATCCTGAGGTTTATGTTTTTTAAAACTGGCTTCTGACCATACAACAAACTTACTTCCTTCAATGCAATGTCACCTTTCAGCTTTGCTTGCAAATTTCCGGTATCCACGGGGGTAGGTGCTTCTAACACTGCATAGATGCGCTGGTAGGATGCAGTTGCCTGTGCTATCACATTGCTCATAAACCCTATGATAAGTATGGGAAAAATAAGCATTGCGAGGTAACTGTTAAATGCCGCAAAACTACCCAGGCTCATACTGCCATTGATTACATAATGACCGCCCAATACCAATATTGTAAGCCCTGCCATATTTGCCGTAAATACTATCACGGGTATCAACCCGGCAAATAACCGGAGTATTGAAAGACCCAAAGACTTCGCCTGTTCATTGGCAGTTAAAAATTTGTCGTATTCCAACTGTTGCGAGTTGACCACCCTGATCAAGGCTGCGCCTAATATACTTTCATTGATTACCTTGTTCAGCCTGTCTATTACCTCGCGGCTTTTGATGAACAAGGCTCTTACTTTTTTTAGCACTACAAAAAAAGTAATGCCTATGATAGGAATGATCGCCATCACACACAAACCCAGTTTCCAATTGATATTGAGTAATAGTATGCTTGCACCCACTATTATAAAGAGGGAAGAGGCTATAGAAACAACAGCCTGTGACACAAACAATTTAATCGAATCAACATCTGCCGTCAGGTTGGTTAGTAGTTTAGATGGATTGGCTGTCTCGAGCGCGGCATACGACAGTTCAGATATTTTATGCGATAGTTTCGCCCGCAGATCCCTTGCTACCCGCTCGGATGTATAGGTTTGAATGAAGGTTTGCAGATACGTAAAAACAAAGACCAGCAGGGTCGCAAGCAAAAATTGCTCAATAATTTTCCGGAAACTAAAAGTGTGATGGGTAAAAGTATCTATGCCACTGGCAACAATACGCGGTATTATTAAATTCAGACCATTACTGATAAGAGCAAAAAGTATCAGCAGCACTACCAACCCTTTGTATGGCGAAAGCAACTTAAATATCCCGGGTTTCTTTTCTCCTTTCGGTTTTTTCAATTCTGGCGAGCTCATGGTAACGAAGGTATTTTGTTTCTTATATCCTGCATCCGTTCTATTTTATAAACAGCCGGAGAGTTGTAAGCTGGTAAGTTATCAACAATGGGTACCATACTTACTGTGCCCCGACAAAAAATTAACAAATCGGTGAAATTCCTAAATAAACACCATGATTTATTAACGGTGTACCTTATTTTTGCAACGCAATAAACAAAGTATGACAAACGAAATACAGGAACACAAAGAGAAGGATTTCGGTTATAATTGGGTAAATTCTTCAAGGTTTTTATTTTATGTGCAGCTTTTTTGCATAATTGCTTTTATACTGGGCGGTTGTTATAAACTTTATACCAAAAGTTATGATGGAAAACCAGATGTGGAGGTTCCTGACAACACTTTATACACACCGAAGTACAAATAAATTTACAAAAGAAATTTGGTAGTTGTTGTTGGATCATTATTTTTGCACTCCCAAAACAATAAAAGACCTGGGACGATGAGGTATCAAAAGGGAATTGTATATGAGAAAGTTCTTATAAAATATTGCGGAAGTAGCTCATTTGGTAGAGCACGACCTTGCCAAGGTCGGGGTGGCCGGTTCGAGCCCGGTCTTCCGCTCTAAAAAACTTTCCATCTGCGAGGATGGATTTTTTTTGGTACACCCGGGTGGTGGAACTGGTAGACACGCAGGACTTAAAATCCTGTTCCCCGCAACGGGAGTGTGGGTTCAACTCCCATCCCGGGTACTTTTAATAAGCCTTAAATAGTTAGTCTTCAACTATTTAAGGCTTTTTTTATTCTTCAGCGTATCCCTTTCGGTGTCCCTAAAAGTCATGAATTATGAATGTTGAGTGCGGAAAATTTGTACTTGCAAACATGTACTGCTACAATTTTCAATTTGGTCGCCGGCAATTTGTGCCTGGGGCGACATAGTTGCGACGCTCCGTTCATCGCCACCACATTGTTGTAGCTTTTATTACGAAGTAGTTTTTTGAACCACTGAGATACGGACCCTGGCATTGCAAACCCGGAAACTGCAGGTATTTGCAGGATAAAAGAGGAGAAGGACAAAAAAATATCAGGTGTAAAATGCAGCGCAAAGAACCGTCGGTACAAGGGAGTGACACAACCAAAGCCTAATTGAAAATCTTCTGCCCGGCTACCAAAAACAGACAAACTTAAAAATACCGGGCATCCTCGGCAGTTGCAGGACTTACCCAATTAAAATCTTCCAAATATCAGTAACATCTATTTCAATTTTAACCGCCTCTCGCATTAATTTTCTAAACGCCTTTTCTTTGCGGTCGGAAGGGAAGTAATTTTGAGTGAATCTCTATCGAAAAATACTTTTAGTCTATGTCCTGCGGTCTCCTTGTAAAGCCTTGTGCATAGCCAAAGTACCCCGGCATTGCATAGTGAGAAACTGCAGGCGGGCGAAGGTTAAAATAAGACACAGGGAGAACCGTCCAGGACAAAGAAGCGAGGTAATTCTAACCCGGGCGAAGTCTTGTTTTAGATAGCTAATTTACGTCGCACTACGGAAAACTTAAACCAGCAGGGGAACATACAAAAACGACAATATGAAGGTAATGCCGGGACTAAAATAAGTTGTATTTTAGTGAAGAGTTAGAATAGAACAGTAGTGTCTTCGTTGTTGTTTGTTACAACAAAAGTCTTTGAACCGGGAGATTGGGAATGTTATTGGTAATTCTCTTATCGAAAACTCTTTTAAACTACCGGCCATGAATAAATTGAAAATTGTTCTTTACTTTTTTGCCTTTGCGCTCTCAATAATGAGCAAGGCACAACAGTCGCTAATAATTGAAAAAAAGGTTCTGCCAACTCAAAATTCTACCAGCCATGTTTTTCGATTACCTGTAAAAATGCTAAACGATACTTTGGTAGCATTATTCAATTTTGAGCGACAGTTTGATAACCCAATATTAAAACGGGTTTTCTCACATGATGGCTCCGGAATGTATTCCGGATACCAGGCACAGACTGTTTTATTTGCTTATGTAGCAAAAGACAGTTTTACGATGTATCGAACAAAATACTTTGAAAAGCCAGATACACAAAATGACGTGTACGTAGACTCTTACATCAACCCGTGGAACTCACCCCTATATCATTACCATGGAAAACCGCTATCCTATACAACGCCGTTCATTCTGAGTTTAAAAAGCATTGACAACACTCAAACCCTACTGACAATCGAAGCAGAAAACGCAAATGTTTTTACTAGAATTGATTTCTGGGATCAGTGTTTTGAATGTGGTCCATTGGCAATGGATTTAAGAACAACGAAAGTGCAGCCGACCACTATCGAAGAACACACCTTACTGCTATACATTGCAGATAAGTTGGGAGACCCTACCGTCGAACCTTTAACAATGCCGGTATGGTACTCTTCACCTGACGCTATTACGTTCTTTCATCTTGAAGCAAATCAAAAGTTTTAATAGTGCTTTTAAACAGCGGTCATAACCGCGCTTTTTGTCCTTGCCCGGTTATTCTATTCCATTCCTGCATTAGCTCCCGTCATGATAGCTATGAAATAATTTGAGGCGTAGAGACCGAGCAAAACAAGCAAAATGTCTTGCCGTTTTTCGTTGCATGTGATATCATAATTGTAGTAGGACTTGTTCCAATTAAATTTGGGATCAAATTGAATTAGTTTTTCTTTTTGACTATTTTCAATTGTGTATTTGGTATGAAACAAACTTTTTGCTTTTAAAACAAATACTTGACTGTCTTGAAAAGTAAATACAATTTGTCCTGACCAATTCATTTTTAAGTCTGCTATTTCTATTTCATTTTTTGTTACTGCAATGCTTGTTTGAAAAAGTCCAGCTGGTTTAATTTTATAAACTTCTGAATTTGTGAGTTTAATCTCAGCATTTAGAAAAAACAAACTTTCGTAAATCAGTACGCCTAACTGTTCGTCGTTTTCAATGAGGTGAAAAGTCTTTTTATCTGTCGATTTTGCTTCCATTGGATTTTGTTTTACTAAGATTAAATTCTGAATTTGACAGGGTCGTTCTACAATGAGCAAACTCCTTTGGCATTAGGTGCTACTTGCAGCCAATCATTAAGTGCCCCGCATTCATCAACCTCAAAATGGCTAAAGCCAATCCACCTTAATTGAGATGGAGAAATAATTTTTCTTACGGCTTTTAACAATATAGGGAACATGTGTTTTAGTCCTGCATGATAAAGCATTGGCTCATCATCGTTAATTAAGAAGTGATTGAATTGCAAATTAATTTCAGGCACAAAGACCGAAAATACGATAAACATCTGGAGCAATTTCTGAAGTGTTAAACATGATATTTCGTTTTTGCCTTTTGCATGAGTTTAAAAATTAAAACTCTTGGTTGCCACCAAAAAGAAGTAAAAAATTTGCCGCTAACGAACAAGTATTGGCGATGGCAGGGGAAATAGATATTCGTCAGTCCCGGCAACCTGAAGCTAAATTTAAAAATAAAAGTTGATGATTTGCACATATCTAAATTACAAGCGTCACGCCCGATATAAAGCTAAATTGAAAAACAAAAGTTGAAACACGGCTTCCGTCCGACCAGCTTTTGCAAATACCCATGTTGTGCGTAGGCTTTAACTCAGCTTTTATACTATTTTTTCATAATTAAAATAAACTAAAAGACAATCATCAAAAATCTATTAGTATAAATAGTCAGTATCAGGCAAATACTTATTATGCCAAAATTAATGAATGCTCGTGCTAACCAAACTTTCCTGGAAAAATCATGTCGAAGAGTTTTAGTTATCAAAACTGCAAGTCCCATAAAAAAGAACCAAATTGAAAAGAAGATAGAAATTTTCCCACGAAAGATTGTTGTAACAATATCATGAATTAGTCCACAAAAAATAAAGGTTAATAATAATGCGACAGCAGTAGGTAAAATTCTTTTTATAGGTTTGAATATGAACTTTCCTAAATAATACCCGAAAATGGGGTTCCAATAGTTCCAAAATGTGGAAAAGTTCTTGGAACCAAGTGAACGGTAGAGATTATTTCTTAATGATTTCGAATTACCAATTGATACTCCATTTCTTTTCTTTATATAATCCGTCAAATTCATATTTATTTGAGAAGGGTTGTCGGCGGTCTGCTTACGCACAACGTAAAGGCTTGGCGATGGCAGGGGATTTCGAGTTCCGTCCGCCGAAGCAAATGCCGATTGGAAAACTAATGTACAAAATATGTTTAAAATTAAATAGATAACGTCCAGCCTGGATATGCAGTACAACAGTGAACCGCAGTCGATTGCTACAACGTCCCGCCCTGCTATTGCAAATACCCTTGTTGGCAGAAGTGCTATCACTCTACTTTGTCCAATCCTGCAAATTAATTCCAGTTATTCGCTTAAAATGGTCTGTATTATTGGTCACCATCGTTAAGTTGTGGCTAACAGAAGTAACTCCAATCAACAGGTCGAAGTCGTCAATAGGTGTTCCAGCTTTTCTTAATCTTGCTTTTTCTATAGCATACAAGTCAAGAGAATGGAATATCGGAATAAGTTGAACTCCAGTCAAAAAATCATTCAATGCTCTGCGATTTTTCTCTGGCTTTTCACTATTCTCTACTCCAAACTTTAGTTCAGCAAGCGTAATTTCAGAAATGAAACAATTACCTACAGCTTGGTCAAACTTCTCACTAAGGTTAAACTTCCCTTTCATGTAGAAGATGGCAATGTTGGTGTCAATCAGGTATTTCTTCAAAACTCTTCAATTTGTCTTGTGAAGGTTCTGCTGTCACGGATTTCATTTATAATTTCCTCCGCACTTTTTTCCGATTGGAAAGCCCCAAAAGCTCTTTTAAAAGTTGATTTTTTGTCTTTAATATCTGACTTAACAGATGCAGATAGTTTAGAAATTAAATCAAGCTTAGTGCTGGGACTTAGGTTGTCCAACATTTTCAAATATCCTTCTATTAGAGTAGTATTTAAGTCAACTGTATTCATGCTCGTAAAGATACGAAAAACACTTGCACTAAAGGTTGTCCGCGCATTTCTGCCAACGTACAGGTATTTGCGATGGCAGGGGCTTCCGAGTTCCGTCCGCCGAAACAAATGCTGATTAAACAACCAAAGTACAAAATATGTTTAACAGCCAAATAGATAACGTCCAGCCCGGATATGTGGTACAACAGCGAACCGAAGCCTAAGCCAATAACGTCGCGCCCTGCTATTGCAAATACCCTTGTTGGCGGTAGTTTTAGTCCACAAATGTTTCTTGAATTATGTTTTTTACTTTTTCAATCTCTTTGTCGGTCAAAGCCTCAAAGCGTTTTACAATCCGCACCCTGTCAATTGTTCGTATTTGGTCAATTGCAATCCAACCTTTTGTCGTTTTATGTCTTATTTCAACTCTTGTTGGATACGATTTTGAACTACTTGTCATTGGTGCAATCACGATTGTCTGCAAGTATTTATTCATTTCATTTGGTGATAAGATAACGCAAGGTCTGGTCTTTTTCATTTCGCTTCCAATCGTGGGGTCAAGGTTAACCAACACAATGTCGTATTGGTTTACTTGCTCCATTCCTCAAAATTTTCATCTTCAAAAACATCATTCATTAATAGTTGGTCATCACCATTTTCGTGCATTTTTTTGAATACTTTGTCCCAACCTTTTCGCGGTTCAGTTTTAGGTTTAAGAATGATATAGCCTTTTTCAAGGATTAACTCAACTTTATCTCTGATGCTATATTTTTCAAGGATTGTCTTAGAAAGTCGAATTCCTTTTGAGTTTCCAATGTTTATAACCGAAAGTTCCATAATTGTCCATTTGTTATTACAAAGTAATTACAAAAATTAGGAACCTTCAAAAAAATTCGGTCAAGTTTTTTAAGGTTAGTTGCTGGAAAATCACCGCCAAGACAAGTATTGGCGATGGGAGGGCAGTTGAAAAACGTCAAGCCCGGACGACCGAAGCCAAATTGTAGCTGTCTGCCGAAGTTAAAGGCAAAAAGCCAAATAGCTAACGTCCAGCCGGAACAAAAGACAAATAGCGAAGTGAAGCCGATAGCTTCAACGTCCCGCCCTGCTATTGCCAATACTCTTGTTATGCGCCGCCTTCTCTTCGCTTCAGTCCTGCAAAACATGAGTCCAGGTGAGCGTTAAGTCATGGTAGCAAAAGAGATTTAGTTGAAGGTCAGCAAAACTTGCTCAACTCTCCGGCAAGCGAGTCAATACTTACTTACGAACTTCAAGTCAAACGAAGGTCAGCAAAACTTGCTCAACTCTCCGGCAAGCGAGTCTATGATTACTCACGGACCAATGTCGTTTAGTTAAGAGATATTTTGGGAACGGGCTTTTGGAATTCTTTTGAACATCGTTGTGTCACTCCCTTGTACTTGTAGATATCATATTCTGCTTACTATAAGGTAAATGCCTTAACTAAACGACATTGACTTACGGACTTTAAATCAAAAGACCATCAGCAAGACTTGCTCAACTCTCCAGCAAGCGAGTCAATACTTACTTACAAACTTCAAGTCAAACGACGGTCAGCAAAACTCGCTCAACTATCCAGCAAGCGAGTCTGAAAATAAATTACAAACTATGAACTCTGATTTGCGTTTGCAGGTGGCGCATAACGAACAAGTATTGGCGATGGCAGGGCAGTTGAAAAACGTCAAGCCCGGACGACCGAAGCCAAATTGTAGCTGTCTGCCGAAGTTAAAGGCAAAAAGCCAAATAGCTAACGTCCAGCCGGAACAAAAGACAAATAGCGAAGTGAAGCCGATAGCTTCAACGTCCCGCCCTGCTATTGCCAATACTCTTGTTATGCGCCGCCTTCTCTTCGCTTCAGTCCTGCAAAACATGTGTCCAGGTGAGCGTTAAGTCATGGTAGCAAAAGAGATTTAGTTGAAGGTCAGCAAAACAATTCTCAACTCTCCAGCAAGCGAGTCTATACTTACTTACGAACTTCAAGTCAAACGAAGGTCAGCAAAACTTGCTCAACTCTCCGGCAAGCGAGTCTATGATTACTCACGGACCAATGTCGTTTAGTTAAGAGATATTTTGGGAACGGGCTTTTGGAATTCTTTTGAACATCGTTGTGTCACTCCCTTGTACTTGTAGATATTATATTCTGCTTCTATAAGGTAAATGCCTTAACTAAACGACATTGACTCACGGACTTTAAATCAAAAGACCATCAGCAAAACTTGCTCAACTCTCCAGCAAACGAGACTATGATTACTTACGAATTCAAGTCAACCGAAGGTTAGCAAAACTTGCTCAATTGTCCGGCAAGCGAGTTTGTGGCTACTTACAAACTTTGATTTAAACGAGCGTCAGCAAAACTTGCTAAACTCTCCGGCAAGCGAGTCAATGCTTACTTACGAACTTCAAGTCAACTAGCGTCAGCAAAACTTGCTCAACTCTCCGGCAAGCGAGTCTATGATTACTTACGAATTAAGTCAAACGACGGTCAGCAAAACTCGCTCAACTATCCAGCAAGCGAGTCTGAAAATAAATTACAAACTATGAACTCTGATTTGCGTTTGCAGGTGGCGCATAACGTTAACAGGTATTGGCGATGGTTTGGTATTCCGTGTTCCTTCCGCCCGTACAATTGTTGATTAATTATTTAATGCTGAAAGTATGAAAAAAGAACCACAGAGAACATTCAGCCGGAACCGATGCTGAATAGCGAACAGCAGACGATTGATACAACTTCCCGCCAAACTATTGCCAATACGCATGTTGTACGCCGCTTTGGTCTGTCAACCTTTGAGTGTCTTTATATAATTATAAAAATCCTCAATGAGGCTCTTAGTCGCCTTAAACCATATTTCACTTTCTCGGACGAAACCCAAATAGTCTGCGTCTTTGCTATTTATTACAAAGTCATAGCGAAAGTCAGGAAGAGAAATAATTATTTCCTCAAACGGATAATGAATTGGTTGAGGTGGAAGAAACTTTACTTTTTTAAGTTCAGCTAATTCCTTTTTGTAGAACGTGTCCTTCGATTTCAGCACAGACTTGTTTTGGTTAATCGTCTCAAATAATGAACATGTGTTTCCTGAGAAATATTTGGCTTCATGAATGTCGTCAAAAATTGCAAGTTTGGTTTTTCTGTTCTTTTGTGTCAGTACGTAAATGGTTTGTCCGTCGATAACACTCTTAGGTGTGTCGTTGTAAATAACGTCGCAACCTGTACAGCCTGACTTCAATATCAAAACTGTGTCAACCTTGGAGGATATCAATTGCCTATAATATTTCTCAAGTTGCTGCTCCGATTTCTTTGTCTGACCATAGGAATACAGTGTAAAGCTAGGCAGCGATAGAAAAAGTATTAAAAATTTGAGTTTTGTCATACAGTTTGAAGATGCACTGTCAGAGCGTTTCCATAAAGTGGCGTACAACGTTCGCGGCTTGCTGCTGTGCTGGTATTCAACGCACGTCCAGCCCGAACAAAAGCCGATTTGAAAAACTGATGCTGAAGATAACAACTAAAAGCTGAAAAGCGCACGTCCTGCCCGTAACAAAAGTTGATAGCGATTCACAGATGATTTTTATTTCGTCTGCCAGCATAGCGGCAAACCGGATGTTGTAGGCTTGTACCTCGATCTTCAGGGAGTTGGAAGTGCGGCAGCGGCAGCATATTGTCCAGGCCATGATTAAGCGTCCGGAAATTGTGGTCTTACAAGTTCACGTCGATACCAACAATTGTTAACCTTGCGAACGTGTTAGAAGCGTAAATGTAATTGTCTACCAGACCAACCCGGAAAACACAACGCAATGTCACGATTTTTCATTCGTCAAATTGCGAATTGTCGGCACGTATGATAAAAATTGTCCTCCGGAAACTGCGCGCAATGCAAACAGTCGCATGTCCGACTTAGCGCTCTTTGAAATTGGCGTTCGCAACCTGCTGGTCGCGAGTCGAGAATTGCAGATCGTGTTCAACGGCATTCAGCTTTGTCAGGTGTCAACTGAAAGCTTGAGTTCTGTCTGGTGAAAGGTATAGCAACTAATCGCAAGGTTAAGATTTCTAAGTAGAAGAAGATAAAGTCGTGTCCAGATAACGCGATTAGCGAAATTCAAGTTTTAGTAATTCAAATGTCAACCGCCTTTTTGAAAATGAAGATATCGCTTGGTATAGCCTACAACG
>CAVSED010000021.1:0-28135 GCA_963726895.1 uncultured Chitinophagaceae bacterium
GCCGCTACTCTTTAGAGACACAAGTATCTTGTCAAACCATTTATTGTGCCGCCCGGCTTTTGGGATTACGTGTTGCTACCACACATTTTGCGATCACCACCCAAGGCATTTTTATCGCTGCATGCAACGCATAATAGTAGATTATCTTTGTAACAACGAGACAAGTTTTAAAACTAACATTCGCAATTTCTTCGGTGTGCAATAGCTAAAGATTGGGATGTACAATTATTGCCTTTTGAAAGATTATTTACTGTTTATTGATACGGAAGGTTCGGACCTGCCAAAAAAATGGGACCTTCCTTATTCAGCAAAAAACAATTGGCCATTTTCGGTGCAGATTTCGTGGATCATATTTACCAAAGACGGTAAGCAGGAAAAAATTGAGAACCATTATATTTTAAACAACACTTTACGGTGGCGCCATCGGCATTGGAGGTACATGGCCTGACCCACGAATTTCTACAGCAGAATGGCGAAGAACGGGAAAAGGTTTTAGACATCCTCAGCATCGATCTGCTACAATACCAACCGCTGGTAGTAGGGCACTTTATGGAACTGGATGCACACATGATAGGTGCAGACTACTACCGCATCGGCAAAGAAAATCCCCTGCAAAAAATGCCCGGGTTTTGCACCATGCGCGCCTCGGCCCACCTGGTGCAAAACCCCGTTGAAAATACCTGCGCCTGTTCGACCTGTACCGGATATTGTTCAATGAAAATTTGCTGAACCAGCACAATGCATTGGTAGATGCAATGGCGACAGCAGATTGTTTTTTGAACTGGTGAAACGGGGGGAAATTAATGAAAAGACAATGCAGGAGCAGGTTACTTTCTATCCCAGGATACAATCAACCGGGCAGAACAAAGAGAAAGGCTGTGGCCTGACCGCAGCCTTGATCATTTTATTAATCCTATTAACAGCTTACTGGATATGAATGAACGAATAGCATTTTTACAAACCGTTGCTCCTTTTAACCTGTTGCCGGCAGATGTGTTGGAAGGATTTGCAGACCTGGTAAAAGAAACCAAATACACCCGCGATACTTTTATCTATCACCAGGAAGTAACCAAAATGCGTGGCGTAAATATATTAGCAGAAGGCGAATATAAATTTTTTTTCTACGACACCGCACAAGACAAAAGACTGATAGAAATACATCAGTCCGGTTATTGCTACGGTGGCATGTCGGTGCTGCTCAATCAAAGAAATCTTTTAGAACTGTTGTAGCAAAAAAAGGTACGGTGGTATATTTTCTGCACCGCCGCGACTTTCGTGAACTGTGCAAAGTATATGAAGGGTTCTTCCATCATTTTATAGCAGAATTTGGCAAGCGCATGATGGATCCTGAGTTTGCGCATTTCGTACGGCGACCTTCAGCTTTTGAAGAGAGTTTTATTGCCTCAGACCAAATGTACTCGCGCAGGATAGAAAGCATAGAATACCGGGAGATTGAATCTGTAACGACAGACGTTTCGATCTATGAAAGTGCGAAATACATGGCTGATAAAAAGATCAGTTGCCTTTTTATAAAAGATCAGAAAGGCAAGATAGTAGGTTTTGTAACCGATATAACCTTGCGCAACAATGTAATAGCCAAACAGGTAGATACCAACAGCGCGGTGGGCGACATCATGGACAACCCGATAGTATCAATAGATGCAAAGTCGTACATATACGAGGCATTGCTGATGATGTTCAGGACTAAGACGCGTTATATGCTCATTCGCAAAGAGGGTGGATACATTGGGTTCATCAGCCGGGTAAAGTTGCTGAGTGAACAGGCACAATCACCATTTGTTTTTATACAATCGGTGAAGCTGGCACAATCGAACGAGGAACTACGCAACAAATGGAACACGGTACCGGAGATCGTAACCCAACTGCTGACGCGCGGTGTAAATGCCGAAATAGTAAACCAGGTAATAACCACCGTTGCCGATACGATTGCGATAAAAGTAATTGAAACGGTTATCAATGAAATGGGCAAGCCACCGGCTAAATTTGTTTTTATGGTGTTGGGCAGCGAAGGTCGCAAAGAGCAAACGTTGAAAACCGACCAGGACAACGCGATCATTTATGAAGACAAAGCCAATGAACACCGGGAAGAAGTAAGGGAGTATTTTTTAAAATTTGCCGAAACTGTTTCAGACCGTTTAAACTATATAGGTTTTAGTTTTTGTGAAGGTGGCTTTATGGCCAAGAACTCTAAATGGACACACTCGCTCAGCCACTGGAAACGTAACTACCAAAGCTGGATGGAAGAACCCATGCCTGAAACTGTAATGAAATTCTCGACCTTTTTTGATTGCCGCTTTCTTTTTGGCGAACCGGCAATAATAGAAGAATTAAAAGAATTTCTAGATCTCGAACTGCAAAAACCAATGGAAAAAATGTTTTTTCTGATGGCAAAAAATGCGCTGCAATATGAACCGCCGCTTACCTTTTTTAAAAACATCCGAACCACCACAGTTGGCAGCCAGGAGGTATTCGAAATTAAAAAAGCCATGACACCCATTGTAGATCTGGTACGTGTGTATGCATTAAAAAACCGCATTTTCGAGGTCAATACCGGCGAACGAATAAAGGCATTGAAAGAAGCTGGAATCTTTACCGAATCCGGCTTTCATGAATTGATGCAATCCTATTATTTTTTGATGAGCGTACGGCTGAAAAAACAAGCCAAGGAAATAATGCAAGACAAGAAAGCGCCCGACAATTTTATTGATATTAACAGCCTTACCAAAATAGAACAGGTAACATTAAAAGAGATTTTCAAGACCATTGAAAACTTCCAGGTCAAGATTAGAATTGAATTTGTAAACAATATTTTTGGCTAGAAAAAATAATAAAAGAAAAACTTGCTCCAGGGTAACGGGATGTTTGTTGTTGTTTGGTAACCGGCTTTAGCTCTTTGTATTGGCATCGTTGCGACGCTCCTTTGTAAGTATAGTAACATGAATGAGCATCCATTTATCGGAAAAAAAAATGAAACCCAAGAAGCCAAAGCAAAACATTGATAAAAGCTGCCCAATGGTTTGCCGCTACAACGAAATGCGACGCAACGATGTAAAATAATGGACCAATGCCCGTACCATAAACTAAAATTTATTAAAGCGTGAAAACTATGCTGAAAATTGCAGAAAGTGAATTGATCATCAACAGCCGTGGCGCTATTTATCACCTGGATGTAAGACCTGAAGAACTCGCCCAAACAATCATAACAGTTGGCGACCCGGACAGGGTAAAAGAAGTGAGCAAGCATTTTGATGAAGTTGAGTTTACCTCCAAACACCGCGAGTTTGTAACCCATACCGGAAGGATCGGGCAAAAGAGAATATCAGTTGTCTCAACAGGAATAGGTCCGGACAACATAGACATAGTGTTAAATGAACTGGATGCACTGGTCAACATTGATCTCGAAACGCGCATGATTAAACCGGATCTCACACACCTTACCATTATAAGAATGGGCACTTCAGGCTCGCTGCAGGAAGACATACCTGTAGATAGCATAGTTGCCACAACACATGGCCTGGGCATTGACAATTTGCTGAACTATTACCGGCACGAGAACAATGAAGAAGAGATGCAGATAATACAGCAATTTGTTGCTCATACGCAACTCAGCAGCAACTTTTCGCAGCCCTATATCAGCACTGCGGGAGCGTCTGTTTTAAAGCATTTTATCGATGGATTTTATCATGGTATTACGGTTACCTGTCCGGGCTTTTATGGACCGCAGGGGCGGGTGTTGCGCCTGGGTCTTACCAATCCTGATTTGATCGACCGGTTAACGAGTTTAGTTTTGGCCAACACCGCATTACTAATTTTGAAATGGAGACCAGCGCTATTTATGGCTTGGGAAAATTATTGGGTCACCAGTGCCTGAGTTTAAGCGCGATAGTTGCCAATCGCATACGAAAAGAATTTAGCAAAGACGGAAATGCGGCTGTTGAAAACATGATCATAAAATCACTGGATATAATAGCTGGTTTATAAGTGGGTCTGACTAACAATTATCAGTCGCTGCCGGCATTGAATATTATTAGCAATGAAAATACAATTTTATAAATACCAGGGCACAGGAAACGATTTCATCATTCTCGATAATCGCAGGGAGGAAAATAGCCTTACCAGGCATCAGGTAAAATGTTTGCGATCGCCGGTTTGGCATTGGTGCCGATGGATTAATGCTGCTGAATAAGCTGCCAGGATACGATTTTGAAATGAAATATTACAACGCCGATGGCGGCGAAAGTAGCATGTGCGGCAATGGTGGCCGGTGCCTGGTAAAGTTTGCCAACGATATGGGAATACAAAAATGTCTTATCATTTTCTTGCAATTGATGGACCACACGAAGCTTTTTTGACAAGCAAGGATGGGTACAGTTAAAGATGAAAGATGTAGACGAGATAACCGAAGAACGATGGTAGCTGTTGTCATGGATACCGGTTCGCCGCACTATGTAAAAATTGTGTCGGATGTGAGCCACATGACGTATTTGAAGAAGGTAAAAAAATACGCTACAGCAAACGTTTAAAGAAAAGGGATCAATGTAAATTTTGTAGAAGTAGAAGATGAAAAGATATTTGTTCGAACCTATGAACGTGGTGTAGAAAACGAAACGTTAAGTTGTGGAACAGGTGTAACCGCAAGCGCACTGGCATGTGCACACAACACCGGTTTTAACCGTGTAGATGTACAAACTCCCGGTGGAGAACTTGCTGTAGAATTTATAAAGAGCAATGAAGAGACGTTCACCAATATATGGCTATGTGGTCCGGCAACATTTGTATTTACAGGTGAATTGGATATAAAAACATAAGTACGCACAATAATACCTTGCTTCCGACAGCTACAATACTATTATCTTTTCTGCATGATACAATATTTCAAAAATGTAAATAACCAGACTGTAGAAATTGATAAACCTGAAAATGGTATCTGGGTCAACCTTGTGCCACCTTTTAGAGAAGAAGAATTTTTTGACCTGGGCGAAGAACTCGAGATACCTATTGAGTTTCTGCGCGACTCACTAGATATAGATGAAAGACCCCGCTATGAACTAGAAGACAATGTAAAGTTTATTGTTATTAAAACCCCTGCCGAAAACAATTCTTTTAACGACAGCGATGCATTTTATATCACCATTCCCATTTGTATTATACTTAACCCATAATCATATTGTAACGGTTAATTCCTTCGACAATGGCGCCATCAAAAAGTTTCTGAATACTTTTCAAAAACGGCATCCCGACAAAAGAAATTTGATGGTGTTGAAGGTGTTTGAAAAGGTGGTGACCAACTTTATGGAATACCTGAAAGAAATAAACCAGCGCCGCAATCTGCTCGAGCAAAAACTATACGATGCAAATCGAAATGAAGAATTGCTCGAACTGGTTCGCATACAAAAAAGCCTGGTGTATTTTGTAACAGCCTTGCGTAGCAACGAACTGTTGATGATGAAACTGGAGCGAACCAATTTTCTCGGGCTCAACGAAGATGAACGTGAAATATTAAATGACCTGATAGTTGATAATTCACAGGCGTTGGAAATGGCAAACATTTATACCGACATTCTTACCTCAACACTCGATGCGTTTGCCAGCATTATTGCCAACAATCAAAATGAAGTGTTTAAACGGTTAACTACACTTACTTTAATCTTAACGGTGCCCACACTAATAGCCAGTATTTATGGCATGAACACCCCCATCCCCTATAAAAATTCTCCGTATAATTTTTGGATACCGGTATTCATTGCCTTTATTATTTTATTGGTGGCAAGCTTTAATTACTATAAACGCAACTGGAAACCCAAACGATAAAAACCTATGTTCACCATTCGTGTTTATGGCATTTTATTAGATCAAAAAAAGAGAGTACTGGTCAGCGATGAATTTATTCGCGGTAGTTATTTTACCAAGTTTCCCGGTGGTGGTCTTGAGTTGGGCGAGGGCACACGCGAATGCCTGAAACGCGAGTTTAAAGAAGAAACCAATCTCGATGTGACCATTGGCGATCACATCTATACAACCGATTTTTTCCAGATGTCAGCGTTCAACCCGGTTGACCAGATCATTAGCATTTATTATTTCGTACACACAAATGAACCTGTTAACCTGGTCACCAAAACCGAACCGTTCGATTTTGAACCGCACCAGGTTGCAGATGTTACTGCCTGCTCAGAAGTTTTTCGCTGGGTAGAGTGGAAAGACCTACAGGTAGAAACAATGTCGTTGCCCATAGACAAAGTGGTAGTGCAACTCTTAAAAGAAAGAGCCGGTAAAAAAGCCCTGGCTTCCATCCACTAATCTGCAATCATTTCTCATGGCGGTATTACAGGTCACAGATTTCTCAGTGCAACAAGGTGGAAAAAGTTTACTTAAAAATCTATCATTCAGCATACAGGAAGGTGAACAATGGGCTGTTATTGGGCCTTCCGGCAGCGGCAAAACAACCCTGCTGCTGGCACTCGCCGGGCGGCAATTTTTTTCCGGTCACCTTACTATTCACGACAGCAACCCGGTGGTACGAAAAAGATTGGTACTGGTTGAGCAGCAACACCATTTCAAAACATTGTCTAACACCAGCAATTTTTATTACCAGCAACGTTTCAACTCGCAGGATGCCGGTGATGCCATAACGGTTTGGGAAGATCTGCAAAAGGTATTGCGACGAGAACCAAACGCACATGAGCAACTCGAACATCTTGCTGACCTGTTCGACCTGAAAAAGCTGTATAACGAACCCCTGATACAATTATCGAACGGCGAAAACAAACGCCTGCAAATCACCAAGGCATTGTTGCTGCAACCTGCTTTCCTGTTGCTCGACAATCCTTTTACCGGGCTCGACGTTCAAAGCCGCAAAACCCTGGAAGAAGTACTACACCAGGTTGCCAAAAAAGGCATTCATATTATACTGGTTACTGCTGCCCATCACCTGCCATTTTTTGTTACACATGTGCTTAGCCTTGCAGGCGATTCATCCTTTACGACACAGCCCGTCGACCCCGCGCTGTGGAACAAGAATCATTTGCAAAGCGCTGCAATACCATTCGATACAGCGCTTTTGCACACGCTTACTGCGCAGGCGCCCACTACGTCATTTGAGTTTGCTGTGCGAATGCAAAATGTAACTATTACCTACGACAAAAAAATACTTGATAACATTACCTGGCAAGTGCGCAATGGCGAATGCTGGTCGCTATCCGGGCCCAATGGCTCCGGCAAATCAACGTTGCTCAGCCTGGTAAATGCCGATAATCCGCAAGCCTATGCCAACGAGATCTATCTCTTCGACCGGCGTCGCGGCACCGGTGAAAGCATCTGGGATATAAAAAAACAAACGGGTTTTGTGTCACCTGAGTTGCACTTGTATTTCGAGCGCAGCAATACCGCTTTTGATGTGGTCGCCTCCGGGTTGTTCGACACCATCGGTTTGTTTCGAAAACTTACGGCGCGGCAAAAAGATATCGTTGCGCAGTGGATGCAGTTGTTGCACATCGACAAGCTCAAAAACCGCTATCTTTTTCAACTTTCCAACAGTGAGCAAAGGCTTGTTTTACTTGCCCGCGCACTCGTCAAAAATCCCCCGTTGTTAGTACTCGACGAACCCTGCCAGGGGCTCGACGAGGTACAGGCTGCCCTCTTCCGGCATATCATAAACGAGATCTGCCGCACTACCCGCAAAACACTCATTTACGTTTCGCACATCACGCACGAAATACCCGCCTGCGTTACCCATTTCATCCGCCTCGACAAGGGGCGAATACAGTGCAACTCAGCATTCATATAACCGCCTATTAAAAAGCGCAACATTGCTTTGTCGTAAAAGAGTGTTCCGCTAAAACGGAATAGAAATACCACAACGATGTTGCTGAAAGTTCCCATATTGGTTACCAAATTTTCCCCGGGGTCATCAAAAAGTAGCAACTGAAAAAACGGCGGGAAATGATTTGTTTTTTGGGCCAAAGCCATAGAATATAATGGGGCTTTTGTTGCGTCGCACTCTTGTACAGAGATAATTTTTTCAGCCCATAAAATCCATAATAAAACGCTTTACTAACTGATTGTTTCGCCTGGCTGACAACAGGTATTATGAGTAAAATTAAACCTTCCCTTGGGCCAATTTTTTGATTACAGAAAACCCCTGCGCAGCTTTCGCCTGTTCGCATGCATCGCTATAACTTGCACCCAAAATTTTAGCTGCAAATGTTCAATAAAGAAGTGATGGACCTGGCGAAAATAGTGTGGGATTATAGCCATGTAAACGACACAATAGAGAAAGCCGATTGCATACTTGTGCTGGGTAGCCACGACACACGGGTGGCTGAGCGTGGCGCTGAACTTTACCTGCAGGGCTGGGCGCCGGTGCTTATTTTTTCGGGTGGTTTGGGCAGGCTGACCGAAGACCTGTGGACAGAATCGGAAGCCGATATTTTTGCTAAGATCGCGGTAAAAATGGGTGTGCCGCTGAGCTCCATTTATGTTGAAAATAAATCGACCAACACGGGAGAAAATATTGCCTTCACCCAACGCGTTCTCCGGGAGAACAACCTTGATCCGGCTACTTTTATCGTGGTGCAAAAACCCTATATGGAACGCAGAACATATGCCACTTTCAAAAAACATTTACCCGGTAAAAAGCTGATGGTCACCTCGCCCCAAATTGAGATGGAAGACTATCCGACACCAGAAATAACAATGGAGAAAGTGATACATATAATGGTGGGCGATCTGCAACGGATAAAAGTGTATGCAGAGAAAGGATTTCAAATTCCGCAGGTTATTCCCGCTGCTGTCTGGCAGGCTTATGAGCGCCTAATAGCGTTAGGTTATACTGATCACCTGCTGCACTAGCAAATGAGGTCAAACAAAAAGAGCGAAGCAGGCACTTCGCTCTTTTTGTTTCAATGAAAAATGATCTAATAGCCTTCGTTTTGTGAAAGGTTACTATTTACCACTATTTCACGTTTTGGTATAGGAAAGATAAGCTTTGGCGAGTTCCAGGCTATATTAGGACCTACGTTTTCCTTCAGTCTTTTTACATCGTCTAGCCTGAAGCCTTCAAAGGCAAGTTCCAGGCGTCGCTGTGTCAGTATTTCGCCCAGGTTTAGTTGGCCTGCAGTTAAAGCAGGCAGATGCGCGCGTACTCTTATCAGGTTAATGTCGTCAACTGGGGCACTGCCGACTGCAGTATTCATTCTAAAATTCGCTTCGGCACGTACCAGGTACATTTCAGCCACCCGTATCAGGTGCACCACGCCATACAGTTCTTCAAATTTCAGGGTATAAAACGAGCCACCGCTTTCTGTAAAGAAATCGTGTCGTGTATCACCTGCACTATACATATCCAGGTGATTTTGTGTTATCACTGCATCGCCACGCTGGGCCGGAGAATAAAATTCATTGAGACCCTGTATGCCTGAGCTGGTGGTAACCTGCAGCGCAAAAATGTCTTCACTGCTATTTGCATTACCAAACGCGTTGGCAAAATCAGGCTCCAGGGTTGCGCCGCTTGAAGTAATAGCAAGGTCGGCCAAATTGGCCGCTTTGGCATAGTCTTGCTGTTGCAGGTAAACCCGGCCAACATAGCGGCGGCAGCAGCCTTATCTGCATATATCCCGTTATCGTCGGGCAATTTACTTTGCGCCGTGGTCAGATCAGAAATTACCTGTGCATACACTTCGGCAACTGTATTCCTCGCCACTTTGCTGGCTTCTGTTATACCGCGGGTTGGTTCTAGTACCAAGGGCACCCCCGGGTTGCTGGTTGGCGAACCGTCGCTCCAATCTTTGGCATACACCTTCACTAACTCGAAGTAGGTAGCGCCACGCATAAATTTAGCTTCTCCTTCAACCCTGTCTTTTGAAGCATCATCTACTACACTTAGCGCGCCGAGTACATTGTTTACGTCGTTTATCACCTTGTAGCCGGCCAACCAGGTATTGGCTACAAAACCATTGTCAACAGGTATTGTCTTATTGTGTATTTGTATCAGTTCCTGGTAAGTTCCTTCAAAATCTATTTCATTAAAGTCGCCCAAAAGATCGGATTGAAGAAGTGCCCGTCCGCCGTAGAGAGATGAACGACCAAAGTCTGAGTAGCAACCCACCAGCGCTACTTTTACATCGCTGCTGGTGTTAAGGGCGTCCTGCTGATCGATACTCTCTGTAGGTACCGTGTTCAGTTCTTTATTGCAGCCGAGTGCTAGCAATGCGGTAAAAAAAAGAAAAGCTTTTATACTATTTTTCATTGTAGTTGTTTTGAGGTGAAAAGAATTAGAAGCGAACACTTAAACCTACCACCATACTCTTTATCTGCGGAGCTGCATAAAAGTCTTGCCCCAGGTAAAGATTATAGTTTGGATTACTCTCAACGTTGTTGGCTTCCCAGTCGGTATTTACCTCAGGATCCCATCCTTTATATTTTGTTATAGTAAATAAGTTAACTGCTCTTACATAAACCCTCAGCCTGTCGACGCGTAATTTGGTAGCCAGGCTTGCAGGCAGATTATACCCAAAGGCAACAGACTTCACCCGCAGAAAAGAGCCGCTTGACAAATACCTGCTGGAAGGATCTGTACCGTTAGCAAGACCCAGGCGTGCCTCAGGTACCAGGGTCACGTCGCCTGGTTTTTTCCAGGCAGCCAACTGGTCAATGGTTTGGTTATCGTACCCGTTGCTGCCGCTCGATGACATATATTGACCGCCGCCATTATAGATCATGTTGCCATATACACCCTGTAGCAAAACGTCCAGGTCGAACCCTTTATACGTAAAGTTGTTATCGGCACCATAGATAAATTTAGGATTGGGATTACCGATCACTACGTCTTCTGCTGCGTTGTAGTCATTGGTTGTTGAGCGGTCGCGCGTACCATCTGCCTTTAATGTATTGGTATAGTACAGTGCGTCTCCATTTTGAGGATCTGCGCCGGCAAATTCACGGGCTACAAAAACTCCCAGTGGCTGACCTTCCATGGCTTTGTTTTGGTCGCCGCCTATCAGTTGACCGCCAAGGTTGGTTATTTTGTTTTTGTTAGCGGCAAAGTTCAGGTTGGTGCTCCACCTAAATTTGGCTGAAGCAACATTGACTGTATTGAGGGTTACCTCAATTCCTTTATTATTCAGCTTGCCAATGTTTTTAAACTGGGTAGAGAAACCGGATGTGCCGGGCACTTCCTGGTTTAATAAAAGATCGCGGGTATTTCTTTGATAAACGTCCACTTCCAGGGTTACGCGATTTTTAAAAAACGCCGCTTCAACACCAATATCAGAACCCGCTGTGGTTTCCCATTTCAGATCGGGGTTAGCCAATTGAGTGGGCTTCTGTCCGGCGTTGCCACCGTACGATGCACCTGCACCTGAGTACAGACCGCGCGCCGCAAAATCCGGAATATTTTGGTTGCCCGTAAGACCATAGCTGGCTTTTATTTTCAGCATGCTCAGCCAGTTTATCTTCTCCATAAAGCGCTCTTTGGTAAGTATCCAACCGGCAGAGGCAGCAGGGAAGAAGCCATACCTGTTGTTGGTACCAAACCTGGATGAGCCGTCGGCGCGACCACTTAGTGCAACGAGGTATTTGTCGTTGAATTTATAATTGGCCCGCAGGAAATAAGAAAGCAGGCTGTTCTCAGTAGAAGATGAAGTGGCTTCTATCTTGGTAGCACCATTTGACAATTTTTTGTAGGCATCACTCGGGAAATCCTGGGCATCGGCACGGCTGTAGTCCTGAGTCTCTTTTTGGTAGCTCATACCACCTACCAGGTCCAGATCGTGCAGATTTGCAAAGTTGGTAGTGTAGTGAAAATAGTTGTTGGTATTGGTCACCAGCACCCCTGTTGTTTTATACGAACCATACCCGTTGGCAACTCCCTCATTGCGTGCTGTCAGCTTGCCGTAGTAGCTTTCTTCAGTCTGGTTCAACTGGTCTACACCAAATTCACTGCGGAAAATAAGATTTTTTGCCAGCGTAATATTGCCGTATATGTTGGCTATGGTACGATTGACAAGTGTTTTATAAAACGCATTTTCAGCGCTCAACAGACCGTTATAATAAACCGGGTAATTTTGATTGGGCAATCCATAGTTTGATCCGGGCACTGCATCAAAAGCACCACTCAGCATTCCTGTGCGTGGGTCTATAATGGGTGTGATGGGAGATAACGCAACCAGTTGCAGCGGCGTAGAAAACGCATCGTCATTTGAAAGACGGTCGTTTTGAGAACGCGCAAAAGTACTGTTGATACCAAACGAGAGCCAGTTTTTTACCTGGTGTTCCAGGTTCAATCTTCCTGAGTATCTCTTGTATTTATTTCTTATTAGGATACCAGTTTGATCAAGGTATTGACCGGAGGCGTAAATTTTGGTTTTATCACTCCCGCCAGTGATGTTGATGTCGTATTGCGAGATTGGCGCATCTTGAAAAGCCTGGTCCTGCCAATTGGTATTTACGGCTCCGGTTTTCCAGTCTTCATTGCCGGCTGAGTAGCGGGTAAACCGGCTTTCCACCACTGCTTTGCGTGCATCTATAGAAGCCTGCAGAGATGGGTACAAACCATTTAAAAAATCCTGGTTGGCACGTCCTACTGCGGCTTGCTCAAAAAAATCAACATATTGTTCGGCATTTAAAAACTCTCTTTTGCCGGTGGGTTTTTGTGTGCCGGTAAAATAATTCAATTCCACTTTCGACTCGCCTGCCTTTCCCTTTTTTGTAGTTATTAATACTACACCGTTTGATGCACGTGACCCGTAGATTGCAGCAGCGGAGGCATCTTTTAAAATCTCGATAAATTCAATATCGTTCATATTGATATCCGCCAGTGCGTTAGTTGGCGCACCATTGTTTGACAGGTTATCGGTAATGATCGGAATGCCATCTACCACGTATAGCGGCTCGTTTCCGGCAGATACTGACGACGCACCGCGAATTCGGATATTTATACCCTGTCCAAGTTTGCCGTTTTGCTGTTGCACCAGCACACCTGCTGCCCTACCCTGAATGGCAGTTTCAAAACTGGTTGCCGGCGTATTGGTGATGTCGCGGGCTGCTACTTTAGCTACCGAGCCGGTAATGTCGCGCCGCAGGCTGGTTCCATAACCTACTACCACCACATCAACGTTCGTGGTGTTTTCAGATTGAGTTAACAGCACTTCGATAGGCGAGGCTGAAGCAGCTACCTCCGCTGTTTTATAACCGATGAAGGTTATAACTAATCGAGAATTGAAGGGTGCGTTTAAGCTGAAAGTACCGTCTTCACGTGTTGCCGTAGATAGGTTTTTATTGTTCTTTACAGTTACGGTAGCGCCGACAACAGGCGTTCCCGCCTTGTCTGCAATAACTTTTCCCCGAACTGAATTTTGTGCCCGCAAAGTTTGCGTGGCAAATAGCAAAAGTGCAATGATCAGGAGTGTAGATCTTCTCATGAAATTAAATTTTAAATGAAACTAATTGTATTCTTTTCGACACCAAAAAATTATAAAAAGAAGAAGGAGACACCAGGGGTTTGCTGCATATGTGAAAGCGTTTTATTGATGAATTTAAATTAATTGATTATCAATAGCAACAGCATCTCGTTAGTGAAGAAGGGACAATAACAAATGTTTTACGCTACAATTTTCTATTGGTTCAAATGCAGCTTTGCTTTTTGCAAAATTGCGCCAATTGCCTGCTTGTTCATACACTTAAAGTGACCTAGAGGACACTTCGAATACCCTATTTTGCTGCATGGACGGCACCATAAACCTTTTACCTCAAATAATGCATTGGCAACCATAGCATTTCCAAAGTAGGGGGTCATGCCAAAAGCCGGCACTGTATTTCCCCAAACGCTTATAACAGGTTTCTTAAAAGCTGCTGCAATGTGCATCAGACCTGTGTCGTGGGTTATTACCAGCCGCGCCTTACTCACCAGGTGGGCACTTTCGTTCAGGCTAAATTTGCCGCACGAATTATAGATCTTCACCTCATCAACAGCGGCTATAGCCTCACCGGTTTTCCGGTCTTCGGTACCACCTAAAAGTATAATGGGATGCTCTAGTAAACGGCAAAGCTCCTGTAGTTTTGCAAGCGGCAATTTTTTGGTGTTGTGTGCCGCGCCAATAACCAATGCTACAAAACCCAACGAATGTGCCGCCGGTATATCGCTATCCGGCACCAGGTCGTCTTTGGGTATAAAATAGTCTAAACCTTTCCCATCATTCACTACACCAAATTGCTGCACTGTAGCCAGGTAGCGGTCTACAATATGCTCTCGTGGCAGGGTATTGATTTTTAAAGCTGTGAGCAACCATTTTTGCACATTCAGTTTATTAAATGACGTGCCGGGTACATGCAAAGCCCTTTTAACCTGTGCCGTTCGCAGGTTGTGGTGCAGGTCAATAATATGGTCAAATTTTTCAAGGGCAAGGCTTTCGATCAGCGGCTTCAACTCATATTTCAGCACATGTATTTTATCTATGTATGGGTTGGCAGCAACGATATCGCGGAAATTGCTTTTGGTTAAAAAGTGCACTTCGGCTGCGGGCACCTGTTGCTTCAGACAGCGTATCACCGGTGTGGTAAGTACAATATCGCCGATAGAAGAAAACCGGATGATCAGAAACTTCATGCAGCGAAGGTAAGCAGCAGCAACAGTAGATTATGCAGCCGTATTGCCGCCTTTGCAAATGCCGGTTAAGACCACGGGAGAAACGGCTCAATAAAGAAAAAAATGTACACGGGTGCGACGCAACGGCCGTCTCCACAGAGTACCCTTGCTGGGATAACACACCTGTAGCACAAATAAACATGAAGCAAGTCAATACGTATAAAGAATGAAAGAAACTCAATGCCTCTTCTCAAAACCTAATGCAGGAATTGTAATGAACGGGCATTTACGGTTATAGATAGATGAGATAGATAGATAGATAAATATGCCACTGATTTGAACGAGATCAGGAACACGAAACAAACAAGGTATTGCTTAAAAAGACCCTAAAATATCTTCCAGTTCCATATCACTTTTAACCTGTACATCACGGGCTTTACTGCCCATGTTGGGACCCACAATGCCGGCAGCTTCCAGTTGGTCCATAAGCCTGCCTGCGCGGTTATATCCCAGCTTCATTCTGCGTTGTATGAGTGAAGTACTTCCAATCTGGCTACTAACAACCAGGCGGGCTGCATCTTCAAAAAGCGGATCGCGACTACTGCTGTCGAAGTCTTTGCTTTCCAGTTCTTTTTCATCAACATATTCAGGCAACAGGAAGGCTTGCGGGTAGCCCCGCTGATCACCAATAAAATCAGTGATGCTATCTACCTCGGGTGTATCTACAAAAGCACATTGCAGCCGGGTTATTTCCCCGTTGAAACTGATCAGCATATCACCTTTACCAATCAACTGTTCTGCACCGCCCGCATCTAAAATGGTACGGCTGTCTATTTTGCTGGAGACTTTAAAAGCAATACGTGCCGGGAAGTTGGCTTTGATGGTTCCTGTAATAATATTTACCGACGGACGTTGGGTAGCGATGATAAGATGAATGCCAACCGCACGTGCCAATTGTGCCAGGCGGGCTATGGGCATTTCCACTTCTTTGCCGGCAGTCATTATCAAGTCAGCAAACTCGTCTACTACCAGTACAATGAAGGGTAAAAACTGGTGTCCTTTCTCCGGGTTCAGGCGCCGGGCTATAAATTTATCATTGTACTCCTTTATATTTCTACAGCCTGCTTCCTTTAGCAGATCGTAACGATTGTCCATCTCTATGCACAACGCATTGAGAGTATGCACAACTTTTTTTGTATCAGTGATGATGCTCTCTTCTTCGCCAGGAAGCCTGGCCAAGAAATGCTTTTCTATGGATCGGTAAATACTTAACTCCACCTTTTTCGGATCTACCAAAACCAGTTTTAATTGAGAGGGATGTTTTTTATATAGCAATGAAACCAGTATAGCATTCAAACCCACAGACTTACCCTGCCCCGTTGCACCGGCCATCAACAGATGCGGCATGGTGGCCAGGTCAACAATAAAATTTTCGTTATCGATCTTCTTACCTATCGCTATAGGCAGCGAATAATTATTGTTCTGAAATTTTTCACTGGCGAGCAAAGTTTTCATACTCACCACGCGCTTCGTTACGTTGGGTACTTCTATACCAATGGTTCCTTTGCCCGGTATAGGCGCTATTATCCTTATACCCAGTGCTGCAAGGCTTAGTGCAATATCATCTTCCAGGTTTTTAATGCGGCTGATTCGTACACCCGGTGCCGGTACAATCTCATAAAGTGTTACTGTAGGCCCAACTGTTGCGGCTATACGCTGAATGGCAATATCGTAGTTTTTGAGGGTAGCAATGATCTGGTTCTTGTTGTTTTCCAGTTCTACCGGATCATGTACAATTTTCTCACTACCATGGGTTTCCAACAGGTCAAGAGCAGGATATTTATAGTCGCGCAGATCCAGTGTTGGCTCATAGGGATCTAACTTTAGTCGCGATACCTTCATCTCCAGATCATCTTCATCTACCGGCTCAGGTATTGCTTTGATCTCCATTTCCAGTTCGTCTGCAAAGTCAATCGGGGTATTGATTGTTACCGGCGCTGTTACTTCAAAATCCTCCTCTTCTTCCGTTGATTTTATTTCCAGCGAATACAAATCTGGCTCAGGTGGAAGTACCGTTTTCGGCTTTTTAGCCACAATTGCTGCAGGTTGCTCATCAAACTCTTCTTCTTTTTCTATCAGGTGCAGATCGTGTAGTGGGTATTCAGACATATCGTCGTCTGGCATTTGCACCATAACACCGTTTCCTTCTCTCTTTAGTTTATTATTTGAGGCAGCAACATCAGTTTCCATAAATAATCGCGCACCATTGGCTTCACCGTAGATCTCATTTATGGTCTTTCCCGTTACTATTACTTCGTCGTCTTCTTCCAGTTCTTCCTTAGCACAGGGTTCTGCTCTTTTTTGTGTCGCCGCCAAAGGCAGAACCACCTTTTCGGGCCAGGTAAATGTTGGGTTGAAACGCCATAAGAAGTAACTGAAACCCGTCACCAACAACAAGGCTGCCGTGCCCACAACTCCAATCCATTTTATTAACCAGTCGCTTACCATTTCACCAAAAGCACCGCCAAAACTAAAACCGCTGCTTCTAAATACAAACGCGGTTGCTATGCTCAATACCAGCAAACCGGTTATTACATATTTTATGTTTCGCTTCAGCGAAAAAACTTTGCGACCGAACAGCAGGTTTATACCCAGCACAAAAAAGAAACTGCAAAACAAAAACGACGCAATACCAAAACCCTTTTCTATAAAACGATTGGCAATAAAGGCGCCCAGAAATCCCAACAGGTTACTTACCGGTTCGGCTGAGTCAGCAAAAAAACGGAAGCGGTGTACTTTGTCCTGGTCAAACTGCCAGGTAAAGAGATAAGAAGTAAAAGCAATGAACAAAAACAACGACACCAATAGGCTAACCGTACCTGCGATCTTAAACGTACGTTCATCCTTCACAATTTCCTTAACCGTCACTTCCTCCTTTTTGTCGGCTGACAATTTGTTGGGATTTGGAGGAGGCGGACCTTTCTTTTTAATACGATTTGCCATGACTTGTCTTACATCACAAATATAGCAGAATGCGCTTTTTACGACATGCGCCGCACCGCCCAACCCCGGCGTAACTACAGCAAATTGCGCCATTGTTAACAACTTTCAAAGCTTGGCGGCATTACTAACACCCTGCACTTGTTTTTTTAACCTATGGCTTTCTTAAAAAATCAGGCGAACAAATGTATCGGTACAGGAATTGAAAGAATATTTAAAAAAAATTAATGCTATGAAATCGTTTCGAATAATTTTTACAATCGTTGTATTATTAGGCTTATCAATTGCAGGTACCACCACTTTTGCGCAGGAGAAGGAGCACAAAAAGAAGGATGATAAGGAGGTAAAAATGGAAGAAATGATCCAGTCTAAAAACTTCGTATTTGTACCGCAAACTGTTATGCCGCTTACAGGTCGTGTTATACACCTTAATTCTTACTATACTTTAGCCGTTTCGGGCGATACGGTCATGAGCGATCTGCCTTATTATGGGCGCGCGTATGTTGCACCACTTAACCCCGCGGAAGGCGGCATCAAATTTACCAGTACCAATGTAAACTATACCTCGGAACAAGGTAAAAAGGGTGACTGGCAAATTGAGATACAACCCAATGGCAGCAACGATGTCAGGCAGATGTACCTGAGCATCTCCAGCGACGGATACGCATCGCTGCGCGTAGAAAGTCTTAACCGCCAATCCATCCTTTTCAACGGCTATATTACCGCCAAACATGGATAGAAATTAATGAAGACACCCACGAGAGTCTTTGCACCGGCAAGGACTCTTTTTTTGGCTACACCTGAATTGTGTTTCACTTTTCAATGTTTTGATAGAGCGGTGCCGATAAACTGAGACTCCCCAACTCCCCTAGGGGCAGGCGCAACAATACCTCCATCTATACCTTTGGCCGGCAGCAAAAACCAAGTACAAACTGTTCATTTACCTGCGGAACATTATCTTCAACTTGTAAAGTGTTTTTTTTGGTAGGCAACCACAATACCTTGTGGCGACAGATGTTGCGACAGTCTACCCCGCAGAGGCGGGGCTCCGTTCGGCGGTAGAAATTTTGTGAAGCAGCAGAAGCGAAACAATTACCCAATTTTTATTTAATACCTCAAAAGCAAACCGATGGAAAAGATTTTAGGGCTGCACCACATAACTGCAATTGCGTCGGGCGCGCAACGCAACTACGATTTTTACACAGGAGTATTGGGGCTGCGTCTGGTAAAAAAAACAGTGAACTTTGATGATCCCGGCACCTATCATTTTTACTATGGCGATGAGGTGGGAACACCGGGAACTATCCTCACTTTTTTCCCCTGGGAGGGCATTAGCCGGGGCTATACCGGCACCGGTATGGCTACCCAAATTGCATATGCGGTGCCCGTGGGCAGCCTGGAGTTTTGGCAAAACCGGTTTACGCTACACAACGTAATACAAGGAGAAATTACTGAACGATTTGGCGCACGTTTGCTTGCGTTTGAAGATCCCGATGGGCTACAGATAGAACTAGTGGAAACCTCCCCGGATCACCTGCCAAAACCATGGGAAACAGTGGAAGTAAATGCAGAAGTAGCTACCCGGGGGTTCCAGGGTGTCACGCTGACGCTGCGCAGTTTACACCCTACCGCAACTATACTAACCGATGTATTTGGTTATGCGCCTGCGGGCAGTGAAGGCAACCGCCTGCGTTTTGCAACCGAAGCGGCACACCATGCAGCCTATATTGACCTGGTAGAAGCGCCTGCCATGCCGGCAGGCAGAGGGGCAGCGGGTACTAACCACCACATTGCATTCAGGGTAAAAGATGAAGAAATCCTGATGGAATACCGGGAGAAAATAGACCGGCGTGGTTTGCATATAACGCCTAAAATAGACCGCGACTATTTCTTTTCATTATACTTCAGAGAACCCGGTGGAGTATTATTTGAACTGGCAACAGAGAACCCGGGCTTTACCCGCGACGAACCGGTTGAACAACTGGGAAGTACCTTACAATTGCCCAAACAATATGCCGACCAGCGTGCAGCAATAGAAAAAACTTTACCCGTTTTAAAAACCAACTGATACACGTGAGTTCAATAGTATTTAAGAAGTAGAAGAAGACCTTTAAAGCAAGCCGTCAGCGAGGTTAGAATAATGAGAAAGAACACGAAACCCGGCAGTTCAGACCTGCCGGTCATCCAAAAAAAGAGGCATATCAAAAAAACGATAAAGCCGGTGACCAGGTAATACCTGCCGGTTTTTCTTTTTCCAAAATCTGCACATACGCACGGTAGGTCGGTGAATTGTAATAGTTCTTTCTGGCTTGCTCCTGCGCCAACTCAGAGGTTGGTCCGGTGCCATAAATTCCTGGCCGGTTCTAAAATCGGTAATGCGACAGGTGTACTCGGTACCCCAACGCAGTTGAGTGTCCTCGCTAAAACCAGTTTTTACCTGAGGCATAGTAAAAGTTGCGGGTGGTTTTAATATACAGAAACGTTATCAGCTCGTTACTTATTTCAACCTGGTAAACGGTACAGATAAGATCCCTGTAAGCCTACGTTTCGGCATTAAATATAAAACATGTGATACAGTAATGCAACGTTCTTACTATCAACGCATTTTAAAAAAATTCTAACGAGCATAAAGGTGTTTTGCGCCTCTTTAAAACAACCATATTTTTTTTAAAATATGCGTATCTCCCACAAGCCTGCCCGCTCTCCAGGTTTGCTGCCGGTAATGGTTACCCGCACATACCTGGCTCTTATATTCTTTTTATGTTCTACCGGCCATTGTTGTGCGGTAGCATTGTTGCCTGCGCCTAATTCTTTCCAGCCAGTATGATTGGTGGAGTATTCAATTTTATACGTGTAGTTGCCCATTACATTCGCAAAGAATAACTGGCACGAACTGATCGCTGTCTCTTTACCAAAATCTCCTTCTATCCAGGGCTGTTTAGTACCGGGCGCACTTGCCCACAATGTACCGAATGAACCATCGAAGGCTTTTTTTGCTTTGAATTCTATGCCTGCATCAGAAGATGACGTAGCAGACTTTGGAACGAGTACCTGATCCACATTTCTATTGTTGATGAACGTGAGTGGCACACCCGTTTGTGTTGGGATAACATCTTTAATTGCGCCATCATCTTCAAACTCCAGCTTGTCTATACATATCTGGCGAATGCCTTTATAAAAAGGGTAGGCATGCCGGTGATAAACGATATAATATTGATCGCCTATCTTAATGGTGTAGTGATGACCCGGCCCGCTTATTTTTTTGGCAGGATCGGCTGTGAGGATCGGACTGTTTTTGCCCTGTACAAATGGACCCGTCGGTTTGTCGGAAGTTGCATACCTCACCTTGTACGATGAGTCGTAATAGAGACCGTCAGAATACATCAGGTAGTAAATACCATTCCGTTTCATCATATGTGGTCCTTCAAAATATCCTTCGGGCGTAACCAACTCGGGCTGCTTTTTAAAAGATGCCATGTCTTTGTTCAAAATGCCGACTGCACAAATTCCATCTTTAAAATCGAAGCCGGAACCCCAATATAAATAAGCCTGCCCGTCATCATCAATGAAACAATCAGCGTCTATACTGTGCATTTTGGGCCACCACTGCCTGTTTTTTATAAATATGCTGTCATCACCTAAAATGTTAGTAAATGGTCCCGTAGGGTGGTCGGCTCTGCCCGGCATATATATTATGATCAGTCGCCGTATAAAAATAGAATTTACCATCCGGCGCCTGCCGCACGGCCGGTGCCCAAATATCTGGTAGCCCCATAGAGGTGGGCCAGTTGAGTTTAGATAGCTTCCAATTTACAAAGTCAGGAGAGGACCACACCGTTGCTTCACTTCCTGATGTTGCATACACATAAAAGGTATCACGGTAGGCTACAATACAGGGATCAGCAAAGTCGCCGGGTAGAAAAGGGTTGCCGGTCGTCCTGGTGTTTGCTAATGCACTCTCTTTAGTACCGTTTTTTTTTACCGGATCAAATATGGCGACCCCAACACGCGAGTCGGCACAACCATAATAGAGAAACCACTTATTTTTAAAATAGACCAGACCTTCAGTAAACACTGTTCCCGCGGGGTATTGTCCACTTTTCTCAAAGGGTTCAGTGGGCACAAAAAACGGTTCATCTAACCGTTGTATCGCTTTGGTTGGATCATTTGCATCGAACAAAACCTGGCCGGCAGCATAGGTGTTGGCAGTATAGCGTTTGTCGCCTCCGTCGCCTGCGCGGTTCTTACCATTGTAGATAAGCAAAATACCGTTAGGGGTTACTATGGCCGGGGGACCGCATTCAGTGAGATCACTGTCAAAATAACCTTCACGGGTGCTGATTACCTGCAGCAGTTCGTTCTTCTCATCAAGCATGGGGGTCCAGTTGATAAGATCTGTTGAGGTAGCTGTATTCACGAAATGTTCACCCCAGTAAAGCCAGTATTTGCCTTTTATTTTTGCGATGATCTGTTTGCCATTTACCAGTTTGGTTATAATGGAGGCAGACTTGGTATCCATATCGAAAAACCGGCCATTATAAGCCTTCCTGAAAGCAGGTCCGTGCTTGGTCCAATTGACAAGGTCTTTGGAAGTAGCAACCCCGATACGAGGTCTCTTTTTGTTCCACTGGGTGTAGAAAATTACGTAGGTACCATCTTCTGCCATGGCTATCCGCGGATCTTCGCAACCGCCCGGCCATTCAAACTCTTTCTGGCTGTCTTTACCCGGGTACAAAACAGGAGTGGTTCGTCTTTTCATAGCCATACCATCTGCACTTTCTGCTAACCCAATACGGGAGGTGCGGGTACCGATAGCAATACCACTTTTGTCCTCTGCCCGGTACAGCACGTAGATCTTTCCATCTTTAACAGTAGCGGCTGGGTTGAACACATCATTTGCCTCCCAGGGCACTTTTGTACCAGACATAGGGTCGTAAAATAAAGTGCTTTTTACCGGAGCCAGCACTGGATTTACATTTGCCGGCCGCACAAACGGACCAAATGCCCAACCAGGCAATGGTTTAAGTTGTGCAAAAAGATTGAAAGAAAATAAAGTAACCAGTAAAGCGCAGAAAATTTTTTTAATACAATGTGACATGGCAAACGTTTATGATTTGAGCAATGTAGGCAAAGCGAAGTTAAACGCACAAAATCATTCTACGTTGTTATTGAGCACACAATACAAATGACGGAGATCATAGACCATGATCTAAAAAATACTCCTGCACCGAGGCTTTGAACTTTTGAAAAAAATCATGATCACCGCTTCCTTTTTGTACAAGATCAAAAAAATTGGCCAGGGAAAGTGTTGCAGTGTTAGCATTGAACCGGTTTCTGAAAATAGGATGGTCGCATGTCAGCGTTATCATATCCCCATCTTTTGCAACTGTGTATTTTACCTTTTCATCGGTAAAAAGAAATTTCTTTTTCTGTCGGTTTTAAATCCTGCATACAATACATTTTGTAAGTGAAATAATGATACAACAAACTAACACTACACAAGGTTGTCAATGTTCTGCCTGTTTAGCCTTTTGCACCTTCCAAATTTCACGTGATTGTTGTGAGCAAATCTGCACTAAAATCATTCCGCGCAACACGTTTAGATATATTTATTAGTCGCTTCTGCCGGGGTTAAAACCAGTAATTGAAAGGGAATTATCGATCAACGTCGTTTACTTAGGAGTTATTTTGGGAACCGGGCCTTTGGAATTCATTTGAGCATCCTTGTGTCACACCCTTGTACTTGTAGATACAACATGGTACTTTAAGCTATTTAATGTAGTAAGTAAACGACCGGAAATGAGTAATAGACAATCTTGTGCAAAGGATTGCTTCTCTATCGTTAACCTGTCAAGACCATCGCTTTTTTTGTGCCGGAAGTGAAGTGGTTTTTGGACACTTAAAAAGCTTGTTTCAACTTAATAATATAAATAAGCGAGCTGCATTTTTTAGGATTGATAAAAGCAACGACATTGGCAAGCAGCCCTACACCCATAGCCCGCAAAAAATTTCCTTTCCCGTTTTTGTATCGCTCGCTTAGCAGGCTGATATAATAACTATCGAACCACATAGGCTGCATTGTTTCTACTACAAAGCCATTTTTTTCGAGCAGAGTTTCCATACTAATGGGAGAGAAATGATAGAGATGACGCGGCACATCATAAGCTGCCCAGTTTTCGTGGTAGAAACCTGCATCGTAACTGGTATGATTGGGCACAGCAATTATGAGCCGGCCCGCAGGTTTCAGTAGTTGCGCAAATTGTTGCAGATATTGCTGCAGGTCGTGTACATGCTCGAGCACGTGCCACAATGTTATCGCATCAAAGGTGGATGCAGGCAGCTCGAATAAATGGTGTTGCTGTTGTAACTGCAGACCATATAAAGCTGCTGCATTTGCCCGCGCAGTTTCATCGGGTTCTAACCCCGTAACCTGCCAGCCTGCCTGCTGCATTACATGCGTAAAGGTGCCGGTGCCTGCACCAACATCTAGCAGAACGCCGTGTTTTAGACCAGTGACCCGTGTTAGTAATCTACGTTTGGTACCGAGGGTAAAACGGCGGACAATATGGTAAAGCCGGTTTATGAAGCCGGTTTGCGTGTTGCTATGAGAAACATATTCAGTAGATTGATAATAGCGCCTGCTGCCCTCGGCATCGGGCACATTTTGCGTGAACCGGAAGGTACACATGCTGCATTTCCAAACTTCAAAAATGGATTGGGTGACCGTATGATCCCGGCAATCGAATACTTTGCTTACAGCAGCGCTGCCACAACACAAACAATGATCGTAATTGATTTTTGAACCCATGATAAGTCTGCAAAGAAAGTGAAAAGGCGGTTAAATCTAATTGGCTCTAACCTTCCTTTTTTTCTATCATTTTATTCTTCTTTACCTTAACCGCCGAAATGAAGATGAACTTTTCACGTTTTGCGGATAGAGTAAAGAAAGCCGGTTTTTATATTCCTTTCACGTTTTATTTTTTGGTTTTTGCCGCTGCACTTTTTATTTGCCAACGCACTTTTTTACAAGATCAAACCAACGGAGAATTCTTCATTTTCTGACATCTTTACTTTATTGCTACGGGTGGCTGCCTGGTTTGGTGTGGCTATTGTTTTAGTCGCCTTGTTCACTGTATTACTTTCCTTTGCATTTTACATTTACCAGAAGAAAAAGAGAGGCATTCAATTTCAGATAGCTACTGATTTAAAAGAAAGCGAACTACACCAAAAACAAACAGTTAGACTATCCATTTCTCCGGTACTGAAACCCTTGTTCGGGTTTATTAAATTGCGGCTACTCTACGATCATGATCAATTTTCTGAAAAATTTTCGTTGCTTGAAAATGGCAATATTCAATTTTTCAAGACATCTATTGAAGGCACTTATTATTGGCTGTTGCCACAGATAAAAGAATACCAGGTTGAGAAAGCCATTTTGTATTTTGAAGACATTTTCCAATTTTTTTCTATTGCTGCAGACCTGCCGGCCAACAACCGGTTCTTTACGCATCCTACCGCTAAAAACCTACAGGATCTTGCTGTTTCCCCGCGTAAAACGGAAGATACCAGTACCCGCATTGATCAGTTGCGTAAAGTAGAAGGCGAATACCTTAACTATAAGAATTTTGAAAACAATGACGATGTGCGACGCATTGTTTGGAAGATCTATGCGAAGAACAAAGAACTGGTGGTGAGGATACCGGAGATCATGGATCCTTATGCTTCGCATATATACCTGTTCGCATCGTATTATGACAGTTTTGAAGCTGCAGGCATTGGCGCCATTGAAGTGCCGTTTCTAAATTATTATAAAGTGGTTAACTGGTCGGTGTACAATGCTTTGGTGAAGCGCGGCTACGAAGTGAGATACATACCCGATCAGGAAGTGGCAACAGGCGGTGGCAATGACGAACATGAAAGAGTGAAGTATAGCATCAGCACCAGTCAGTGGCACGCAGATAAAGACCTGAAAACATTCGTAAAGACTAATGATGCTTCTGTGGTCGTTGTATCATCACTTAGTAATGCAGGTGATGTGCAGGATTTGCTTGACAACAATAGCAAGGAGATTACTTTCATTTTTGTGAAACTGACCGACAGCTTTAAAAATCAAAATGTAATAGATTGGGTACAGTGGCTGTTTGTGGAAAATGAGAAAGATAGCATTGATGCCTACAAACGAGAATGGGCGCTGTCGACGGTGCGCAACAGCATAAAAGAAAACGAAAAAAAATTGCAGGCCATTCTGGACAAATACCAGGAGACTGTTACGCTTTGAAAAATGCAATAGCAAGGCAATGCAGTTGAACGGAGCGTCGCAACTCTGCCCAATGAAGGGTATAAAGCCGGTCCCCAAAAAATAATCAGGCAAATAAAAAATAGCCAACGGAAACGAACGATGCAAATTGGAAGAATACATAGTTGGAAAAAGGTAACTGCTCAATTGCTGCTGCTGGCCATGCCCACTGCCATGCTGGTGCTGTACCTGTTACTAAATGCCAATCTTTTTATTGCAGTGTTGCAAAACAACTGGCTGGAGCAAGGGCTGTATTTTGCCACGGGGCTGGTAGTTGCGATCATTTTTTATGGTTACCGTTTCAGGTTTATAACTACCGCGCTGGTGTTATTTGCAGCGTACTATTTTTTGTACCGGTCGCTTGGCTCCATCAGTGTCGGTGAATTTGATGCTTTTTTTATTTCGGTCAAGTTCCTGGTCTTTTCACTCCTGTTTTCAGCAGGCTGGCTGGCGGGTTATGGTTTTTCGCGGTCTAAATATTTTACTATTTTTTGGTCGGTCTTTTTGTTGGTGCTGCAAATTATTTGTGGTGAGCCGTACGGCCGAAATAACCGCCAATGCACTGATAGCTGCTTTTGCGCCGGTACTGGTCTATACATTTTATATCATTTATACTTCAGAACTCATTCGCAATATGAATGAGGACCAGGATGGCTTTGGCTGGTTTATTACCCGGCGTTTGGCTGGTTTTATCTCGCTGGCAGCGTTGGTCCTTTTCTCGCTGTTGCTGATCTTTAAAAAGGAATTTACCGGCATTGAAAAAGACTGGGGCGGCGGTGCCAACGGCAACAAAGGCAACAAAGAAAGCCTGGTGAAACAGAACAAAGATGGCAGCCTGAGCAACAAAGACCAGATGAAGATGACGGGCAGCCTGAGCAAGGACAAGCGGCTTGTTTTTGTGGCAAAGCTTGATAATTTCTTTCCCGATGGGCGCACACCCAACCCGCTTTATTTTACCAGTACGTACTATACCAAATTCGATACGTTGACACAGACGTTTGAGGAGGACAAATACCTGCCGAAAAATGATCTGTTTTCGCCTGACCCGGCGCAAATACCACTGTACTTTACAAAGACCGATACTGCTGTCATCCGCAATACGATGGCAGTTCTCAACCGGAAAATAGTATCTGCCGATGTGTACCGGGTTCTGCTTTCCCCGCACGAATACATTGCACCTTCTACGGGTTTTTTTTGCCAGCCGCTACCAGTGGAGAACGAATACAAAAGCCAGTTTAAAAGCGCCTACCGCGCCAAGATGTGGGTGAGCGACCTTAACAGCGCTTACTTCATCTATAACCCTGCCGGCAATAAACAATTGGAGGCTTTCCAGGAACAACGCTTCAGCGAATTACGCAAAGCTTCGGGGTATGGAAATATTGATAAAAATTTTATGTCGTACTACACCTTCATGCCGCGCAATGAAGAGTATAACCGCATCAGCATATTGGCACACGAGATCACCCACAATGCCCAGACGCCGGTGGATAAAATGATCGCCATCCGCAATTACTTTACCGGCAAAGATGAGTTTGGGCAGCCGCTATTTAAATATAGCGATAACCCTGGCATTCCGGGTTTGCCCAGTGCCAGCAAGCTCAATTATTTTTTGTTTGAGAACCGCAAAGGCTACTGCGCTTATTATGCCGGTGCCACACTTTTTTTGTTGCGCTCATTAGGTATTCCCAGCCGGATCGCGGCAGGCTTTCTTACCGTGGACCGCAGCAGCAAAAACCCGGGCTGGTATTGGTTTTATGCCGACCAGGCGCATGCATGGGTGCAATTGTTTTTCCCGGGTTATGGCTGGATAGATTTTGACACGACCGTGCCCGACGAAAACACCCAACAGTCACCACAACCCGATGGCACGCCACCCATGAACACGCAACAGGCTTTGCTGGTCGCCGACGGGCAGGCGATAAGCGTAGATACCGTGACCAAACGTGTAGCGATGAAGGTTAAAAAGATGTTGTACCACGACGAGAACATTCCTGCACCGGAGCCAAAGGACCTGCTGATGGATGTATCCATAGCCACCGTCACCCAAGATACCGGCGCAGGCACCCTTAGCGATGTAAAAGCGGGGAACAATATTGTAGCTGTCTCTTATGCCGAATCGCTTAAAAACATAGTGACCAACGAGACCGACAACCTCGCCTCATTGCTAATAAAACTGCCAAAGCCTACCCCGATTGATGAGATCAAAATAATGGAAACGGCTGAGCAAAAACTGGAACGTG
>CAVSED010000022.1:0-1010374 GCA_963726895.1 uncultured Chitinophagaceae bacterium
TTCAGAAACCATTTTAATCTCCCTGTAAATGCCGGAACCTGTTCAAAAAGCTGGTGATCCAAAACTTCCACTGCAAACAAGGGGATGAGCCCAACCATGCTGCGCACCCGCAGTTGCGTTCTGCCATTGCCCGGAATTTTCAGTAAATCATAGTAAAAATTATCTTCCTCGTTCCAAAGACCCAATCCCTTGTCGCCCATGCTGATCATGGCGTTGGCAATACGCAAAAAATGTTCATAGAATTTAGTCGCCAGGTCCTGGTACACAGGGTTATCATTGCGAGTTCCAGGGCAATGCGCATCATATTCAGCGCATACATGGCCATCCAGCTGGTGCCATCCGCCTGTTCGATATAACCACCCGTCGGGCAACGGCGCACTTCGGTCAAATACACCAATATTATCCAGCCCTAAAAAACCACCTTCAAAAATATTGTTGCCCTCATTGTCTTTACGGTTTACCCACCAGGTAAAATTGATGCAGCAGCTTATGAAAACAGTTTCCAGAAAAGCAATATCGCCTTTGCCTTTATTTTGCTTTTTATCAATCTGATACACCCGCCAGGTTGCCCAGGCATGTACCGGCGGGTTAACATCGCTAAATGACCATTCATAAGCAGGTAATTGTCCATTGGGATGCATGTACCATTCTTTCGTAAGCAGTAGCAACTGGTCTTTGGCAAACTCAGTATCGACTAGTGCAAAAGGAAATGCAATGGAAAGACAAGATCCCAGGCAGCATACCATGGATACTCCCATTTATCGGGCATTGAGATAACGTCGGCATTGTTAAGGTGCTTCCAGTCATAGTTGCGACCGAAAATGCCTTGCCGCGGTGGTGGTGGTGTAGCGGGGTCGCCGGTAAGCCATTGATCCACATCGTAATAATAAAACTGTTTACTCCAAAGCATGCCTGCAAATGCCTGGCGCTGCACCTTTCTGGCTTCTTCATTTATTATACCTTTTTGCAGGTTTGCATAAAAAGCATTTGCGTCCTTTTATGCGGTCATTGAAAATCTGCGCGAAATCGCCAAAAGCATCACTATTGGGGGCACAAAGCCGCAGTCTGAGGACAGCAGGTTCACCGGGCTTTACCTGAAGTTTACTGTGCATTGCCGCCCGGGTTCCAGCTTTGGAATTAACGGCGCCGATGCTTGCCATTTACAACAAATTCGTTTATTCCGTCTTTGCAAAAAGGGGAAGAATTGGCAACATTATAAAGCCTTTGCAAGTTGGTTTCGTTATCACAAAACAGCAGGGGAAAATCTCCTTCGATGTGTAGTACCAGTTCACCTAGTTTAAGGTGATCTACAACTATGTTACCATTGTTGCCGGCAATAAGTTGCGGCTTGTAATTATCGTAGCCCCAGGACCAGGTGTTTCTAAACCAAATGTGGGGCAACACATGTAATTCAGCTTCAACCGAGCTACGGTTATAAATGGTGATCTGTATGAGCATATCTTCTGCCCCTGCTTTCGCGTATTCTACAAAGATGTCAAAGTATTGGCTGTCGTTAAAAATGCCTGTATCAGTTATTTCAAACTCAGGTTGCTCCCGGTTACGCTTTGCATTTTCTTGTATAAGCAGCCGATAGGGGAATTGCTGCTGCGGATACTTGTACAGCATCTTCAGGTAGGAATGCGTGGGCGTAGAGTCAAGATAATAGTATAATTCTTTTACGTCTTCACCGTGGTTTCCTTCGGTGTTGGTAAGCCCAAAAAAGCGCTCTTTAATAATGGGGTCTTTGCCGTTCCAAAAACCCATTCCAAAACAAAGCAACTGCTGGCTATCACAAATACCCGCTATTGCCTCTTCGCCCCAGCGATAAGCCTTGCTGCGGGCTGCATCGTGTGTGATATAATTCCACGCATCACCATTGGCGCTATAGTCTTCACGTACGGTGCCCCATTGCCGGTCAGAAACATAGGGTCCCCATTTTTTCCATTTCACCACACCCGCCTTCGTCTGCCGCAACCGGGCTTCTTCTTTGGTCATTTTAATTGGTACTATAGGTTTGGCTAAAGGTATTGATTGTTGCCGGGTCTTTAAAAGGTGGTTGCTTAGCAAAATAACACAACAATTTTGCACCATATACTCAGTTGATTGCTGATGCTTTGTACCTCAGCAACGTGAGCTTTGGACCGGCAAAAAGACCATACTCTTGTTTACTTTGAACCTCTACTTTCAAATGCTTGTTTCCGTATTCTTTAGCTCCCTAATGTAAGTTGATCTATTTTTAAGGGAATTTAAGAATCGTAACCGATGGACGTTTTATCCCAAATGCTTGAACATAAGATCGTAGCTATCATTCGTGGTGCAAAATCACAAGATGTAATGCACCTTGCTGATGCGCTTTACCGCGGCGGGATAAAGTTGCTGGAAGTAACTATGAACTCAGAGAAACCTTTGGAGGTAATATCCTTACTGGCAGAGGTATTTGAAGGCAAACTTCTGATTGGTGCAGGCACTGTTTTGGATGGCAGCACCGCTAAGTCAGCTATTGATGCGGGAGCAAAATTTATTATCTCGCCCGCCGTTGACGCAGAAACGATAAGAGCCACCCGGGACAAAGGTGCGATCAGTGTACCCGGCGCATATACCGCTACAGAAATCCTGCTTGCGCACAAAAGCGGAGGACAGATCATCAAGGTCTTCCCGGCATCATCACCGGCATACATCAAAGATCTCAGGGGACCACTTTCAAACATTTTATTGATGCCTACCGGTGGTGTAAACCTGGAGAATATTCGCGCCTTTCAATTGGCTGGCGGTGTAGCCTTTGGCATTGGAGGTGCCCTGGTAGATTCACGCCCGGTGACCGGGGAATACCTGGAGCAACTAACGGAGAAGGCTAAATTGTTTGTGAACTCAATTGCAAATACTCAACGCTTATGATCTTTTTTAAGACCTGAAAAACATCATCTATCACTACCTGCAAGCAAAATGTTGTGTGACGTACTCGACCTGGCTATTGCTTATTAACTATCCACTTTTACTTCAACATTTTAAAAGCGTGCCCCCATTGGTTGCGGGTAAACCCTGGTATGCACCAAAGAATACAAAGCGGTTCTATTGCCCTTGCTGCTTCCGGAGCTCCCATGTCTTCTGTTTCCCAACCGAACGAGGTCAATATTTCTGTTACTTCTTTTTTAGCCTTCGCGTCAGCGCCGCAAATAAACATTGTTGGTGGTCCTCCAACGAGATTGGGTTTGTACATGAGTCCATTACCAACACATGAAAATGCTTTTACCATTTTCGCTTCAGGTGCTAATTTTTGCAGGCGTTCCAGCAGCGATTCGTTATGATCAGTGAAGAATTGCAATACGCCATTCACCGGCGCAGCAGCGGCAATCGGATTGGTTGTATCAATAACAATCTTACTGCGCAGGTTCTCTGTACCAGCCATCTTCATCGCATGCTCAGCCACTTCGCCGGCGGTACACAAAACAAGTAATTCTCCAAACTTAGCCGTTTCTTCAAATGTGCCGGTTTGGGCACCTGCATTCTCTTCCTTCCACTTTGCAACGGCTGGTTTTGCCGTGTCGCGTGTACCCAGCATTACCTCATATCCTTCCAGCAGAAAAGCACTACCGAGAACTTGGCCAACCACACCTGAACCAATGATTCCAATTTTCATTTGTTTCTAATTTGCGTAGTGAGATTAATTAGTTTTACAACAAGTTAATCATTAGAATGGCAAATCCCAATTTGAATACAGGTAAAGAAAACGTGTCTGCAGCCGAGGCAGAGTTCGAAAATAACATCCGGCCAAAAGAGATAGATGACTTTGCAGGCCAACCTCAATTAATAGAAAACCTGAGTATTTTTATAAAGGCCGCCCGCCTGCGTGGTGAGGCGCTTGACCATGTGCTTTTTCATGGTCCGCCGGGTTTGGGCAAAACAACACTCAGCCGGATAGTAGCGAATGAATTAGGGGTAAAGATCAAAGAAACGAGTGGACCCGTGATAGAAAAGCCCGGCGACCTGGCTGGCTTGCTTACCAACCTGGAACCCAATGATGTATTATTCATCGATGAGATACACCGCCTGAGCAATGTAGTTGAAGAATATCTCTATGCAGCCATGGAAGATTTTCGGCTCGATATCATGATCGATACCGGTCCTAATGCACGAAGTATCCAGATCAATCTAAATCCGTTCACACTGGTGGGCGCTACCACCCGCAGCGGATTCTTGACTGCGCCATTACTCTCCCGCTTTGGCATTAAATGCCGCCTTGAATATTATAACGCCGATGTACTAAAAAACATAGTTGAAAGAAGTGCTTCCATACTAAACACCAGCATAACCGGCGAAGCGGCTTACGAAATAGCACGACGCAGCCGGGGCACACCCCGTATAGCCAATGGCTTGCTGCGCCGGGTACGCGATTTTGCCCAGGTACTGAGCGATGGAAAAATTGAGATCGCTATTGCACAGCATGCACTGAAAGCCTTGAATGTAGACCAGCATGGTTTAGACGAAATGGACAACCGCATTTTGCTGGCCATTATCGAGAAGTTTAAAGGCGGTCCGGTAGGTCTTACCACTATTGCCACGGCAGTGGGCGAAGAACCCGGCACGCTGGAAGAAGTGTATGAGCCATTCCTGATACAGGAAGGTTTTATGCAACGCACACCGCGCGGTCGTGAAGTAACAGCCAAAGCATATGACCACCTGGGCAAACGACCGGCCTCTAATCCAGGTGCGTTGTTGTTCTAATAGGTTTTGACCAGCTATTGCATCGGTCAGAGGTATAATATTTGTTGCCTGTTAGTTGTTTAAAATTTCCAAAAAAGTACTCTTATGAGCACAGCAACAAAAGAATCATTCGGCGACATTATAAAAGGTGACAAACCCGTGTTGGTTGATTTTCATGCAGAGTGGTGTGGCCCCTGCAAAATGATGAAACCGGTACTGGAGCAGCTACGCACTATGATGGGCGACAGCATCCGCATTTTAAAAATAGACGTCGATAAGAACCAGGCCCTTGCGGGTTCATTTAACATCTCTGGTGTGCCTACTCTTATCCTCTTTCAAAGCGGAAAAACTCTCTGGCGGCAATCGGGCGTAGTACAGGCACAACAGCTTCAATCTATTATTCAGGAGAAAGCCAACCATTAGGTGAACTGCGAGGCCGCAATAAATTAGTTACCTTGCACTTCGTACAACCCTTAGTTATGTCTGACAATAAAAACAAACCTGCGTACCTGTGGAGCGTTCTCACGAACCGCTGCCCACGTTGCCGGGAAGGAAAAATATTCACTACCAGCAATGCCTACGACCTAAAGAATTATATGAAGATGCCCACGCACTGCCCTGTGTGCGGACAAAGAACCGAGATTGAAGTAGGCTTTTATTATGGCACCAGCTATGTAAGCTATGCGCTTACCGTTGCCTATAGTGTCGCCACATTTATTGCCTGGTGGGTATTATTGGGCTTCTCCCTTTACGACAGCAGTATTGTTTATTGGCTCATTTTCAACGGCATCACCCTACTCCTTCTTCAGCCGGTCTTTATGCGTTTGTCACGGTCATTGTGGCTAAGCTGGTTTGTAAAATACGATCCCAATTGGAAAAACAACAAAGTGAACGAACCCGAGAGGATTGTGACAGAACACATGGACAATTGGTAAATAGTACCAGAATAATAAATAGAATACCTGTTAAAAATTGATGGTTTTTTTGTGGGCCGGGCATTAGGTATTCTACCCGGCTTACGTGGCGTCGCACCCTTGTACTCCGGCTCTTTATTCACCTTTCCGCTCACCTTTATACTGCCTTACTACGTACAAATCCCGCCTACACTTTACTATGGGAGAATTACCTTTTTATCTGACAATAGCAAGTCCTTACCTTACTTATAACTGGTTTTGTTGTTTAGCATATCAACCCTCCGTAAACTATCGCAGTTCATCTCTTGTCCACTACTGTGGCAGTACTGCCGTTACCTGTAAACAGTTGCAATAAAAATATTTTCGTTGTATTATTAGTTTCCACGGCAGGGCACAAAGCCGGCTAAATAAAATGATCAACTAACTTTTTATTCTCTTTTTATGAAAGACAAAAAGGACTTTATCGGCATGAGTAAAAGCTCCATTGTAAGCCAGCTTCATTCTATCATCAGCAGCATTTTTGAGAGGAAGCCGGTGTATGACATGCACGGGCTGGTAGAAGAAAATAAATTATCATGGTTCTTTCGCAATCTTTTCAACCTGGGCAATTCGCACTATACTTATCAAAATTATCCGAAGCCTACAGAAAATAATGGGGTATTTACCATACAAAAAAAAGCTGACGAGTTGACGACCATCGCCTTACTGAGCGACTGGGCCTCCAATACTGCAGAGTCAGAACTGGTGGCTGCACAGTGCGGCGTGCAAGACTATAGTATACACCTGGGCGACACCTACTATGTAGGCAACGACAAAGAGATAGCCTATAATTTCAATACTGACTTTGGTGGCACCTGGCCCTATGGAACTTATGGCAGTTTTGCCTTGTTGGGCAACCACGAAATGTACTCGAGCGGCAAGAGTTATTTTAAACAACTGCTACCCTATATGGGCAACTATGTGGTAAAAAATGACAAGCAACAACAAGCCAGCTACTTTTGCCTGGAGAATGATTACTGGCGCATCATAGGTCTTGATACGGGCTACGATTTATTAACCGGCTGGCTGGGTATCAATGCTAACAGTAACCTCGATCTACACCCGGAGCAAAAAAAATGGCTGACAGAAACCGTAAATCTTACAGGTGATAAAAGGGGATTGATCATTCTGTCGCACCACCAGTGTTTTTCTGCTTTTGAAGATGAATTTCCCAACCCCGGTAAGTTTATAAGCTCGCTTATAGAACCTGACAGAACGGTGCTTTGGCTGTGGGGACACGAGCATTGGTTCTCAGTGTATGGACCGAACAAACTACCCAATGGATCAACTGTTTTTGCCCGCTGTGTTGGCAACAGCGGTATGCCGGTAGAACTCAATAGCAAAAAGAAGCCCAAAAGCCCAAAGAACTCAGACTTTAGCAATTTGGCAAATCGTAACCTAACGCTTTATGACAATCGCGTGCGTGAAATGATTGACAAAGACATTCCGCTTGGGTATAATGGCTACCTGGTATTGAACCTGAAAGAAAACCAATTGGTGATAGATTATTATGATGACAATGATAAGAAACCCGCACCCCGCAAAATACTGCAGGAGAAGTGGGAAGTAGATATCAGCACGGGCAAATTGACTGGAGTAGATATAACAGATCTTACTGAAAACAGCGACAAGAAACTAAAGGTTTTTGCCAGTACTGTGCGGCATGCCATTACACCCTGACAAATTCCGGTGAGATTAATCAAAGATCCTCTAAAGCTGTTTCTTACAATTGTTTTCGCTTCCCCGCCTAAACAAAGCGCTACTGATGAATGTGCGACGCAACGGCCGCAAGAACAAAGTACCACAGCTATGGGCCCAAAAAAAGCCACGCATTTCTCGTGGCCTGGAAAGGTAAATGGGCACCCGCTACTTACATAAAATTATTTTCGTCGGCGCTGGGGCCGTAACTGCCGGGAATGGGCACATCGAGTAACCGAAGATAAACACCCAACTGTGCACGATGATGTATTTGCTGGCTAAGGGACATGCGAACAATATCGATACGTGGATCGGAACTAATTATAAAATCGCCTTTCCGGAGTGTCCAGGGTCTGTTAAGAGTAGCTTCATTTTCAGGCACTAAAACTGACAGCCCTTCTGCGTAGCGCCTATCAAAAAATTCCACTACTTCGGCGGTATTGTGTACATTGGGTTGCTCGTAGGGTGTAGCAAAATCCAGTTCATCAGTTGTAAAGGTCATGTGTAGCCAACCCGGCAGATCAGCCAAATGGGCAACCAATTGTTGCATGCTCATGCTGCGCGGATGAGGTTTATAGTCAAATTTATTGTCGGGCACGCGCGACAGCATTTTGCGGGTAGTAGCGCCCTCTTCCATGAACTGCTTTTTAAAGAACTCGATGAACGTCATATCGCTTGATTTTAAATGGTTACAAAATTTGTATCGTGTTGCTGGCTGGTGATGATCGGTGTATCAAATTACGCGTATAAAAAGTTTTTGATCAGGCACGCCGGAGACAGCAAAACGCGCCTGTGCCGGGCGCTGCAGGTTGCAGGTTAAAGGTAAAAAAGATGTGATAAGAGTGCCTATACCGCCAGCAGAATTTTGTGCGACCAGGCAACTATTTCCTGCAGGTAAACTTACCCGTGACTTTGCACTGCATTCGACTTCTGATTGAATTATATTTGAAAGGATAATTATTAACAGGTAAACAACCAGCTATGCAATCTACAGCCGCTACTGCCGATGAATACATTGAGCAACTGCCGGAAGACCGGCAAAGTATAATGTCTGCCCTGCGCAATGCGGTGCGAAATAATTTGCCTGCCGGATTTGAAGAGGCGATGCAATATGGTATGATCACTTATGTAGTGCCGCACTCTATCTACCCAAATGGTTACCACTGCGATCCAAAACTACCGCTGCCATTTCTTAGCCTCGCATCCCAAAAAAATTTTATCGCTCTCTACCACATGGGCATATATATGAGCCCGCCAACACTAGATTGGTTTGTGAGTGAATACAACAAGCGCTGCAGTGCAAAACCGGATATGGGCAAAAGCTGTATACGGTTTAAGAAAGCAGCACAAATACCCTTAGACCTGATCGGTGAATTGTCTGCTAAGTTCACACCTCTACAATGGATAGATCTTTATGAAAGCAAGCTGAAGCGCTAAGTAGCTTTCCAAAACTTTCGTGTAAACTGTTCCGATGTCATTCGGTAACCAATCAACAAATACGCGTACATGACCATAAATGCAGCCCGCCTACAGCAACACTTTGCACAAATGTCGATGATTGGTAAACTTGGTGAAACAGGCACCTGCCGGCCTACCCTTACCCCCACTGAAAAACAGGCATTTGATCTTGCTGCTTCGTGGATGCGCGAATCGCATATGACCACCCGCATAGACAATTTTGGCAACCTGGTTGGCAGGCTTCAGGGCACCGATCCTTTGTTGCCTGTGTTCATGGTGGGTTCACACCTCGACATCCAGCCTTATGGTGGCCGGTTTGATGGCGTTGCCGGAGTGCTTTGCGCTATTGAAGCCATCAATACTTTCACCGAACAAGGCATAACAACCCCGGCGAAGTATCGAAATTGTATCGTTTGCTGATGAAGAAGGATGGCGTTTCAATAAGGGATTGTTTGGCAGTCGCGGCATTTTCGGCAGACTTGAAGAAGGCGAACTGCAACGCACCGATAAAGACGGCATTACCCGCGAGCAGGCATTCAAAGATTTTGGTTGTGACATTACCAAGTTTCAGAAAGTGAATATCAGCCCGGCAGCATTCATTGCTTTCTTGAGCTGCATATTGAACAGGGACCAATTCTGGATCTAGCCAGCAAACCGATTGGTGTGGTCAGCGGTATTTCGGGGCCGTTGTGGCTTACCGTAAAAATGAAAGGAATGGCAGGTCATACAGGTTCAGTGCCCATGCATTTGCGACAAGATGCATTACTTGGCGCCGCAGAAGTTATTGTGCGGTAAACGAAATTGCCACGCAAATTCCGGGTGCCGAAACGGTGGGTACAGTTGGCACGATCAATGTTTTTCCTGCCAGCCGCAACATCATTCCCGAAGAGGTGACCTTTACCGTTGACCTGCGCGATATAGACCTCGACCGCCGCAACCGCTACGAAAAACAATTGCGCAACGGGATTGAAATATTGCTAAAAAACACCACCTCACCTACCAGATCAGCGAAGACACAAATAGCGAACCCCGCTATTGTGCACCCTGGATAAAAGACATCATTCACGACGCAATGCCACGCGCTAAACCTTGATGCACCTGAGCTGATGAGCGGCCCGTTTCACGATGCGCTGGCACTTAGCTATGCCTGCGATTACGGAATGATCTTCGTTCGCTGCAAAGATGGAATCAGCCATAACCCGCTCGAGTATGCTTCGTATGAAGACCTGTCTTTGGGCGCCGAAGTGTTGTACAGAACAATAGTAGAAATTGTGCAGTAGTAACTGGCTGCCGATTTTTTGGTAACCGGCATTTTACCTGCGGGCGACAGCGTTGCGACGCTCCGTTCAAGGGCATAGCCCTGCTGAAGCAATGCAATCAATTGGAAAAATAATAGCAGCAAAAAAATCCTGTTGGATATACATTAGAAGAATTCCGATAACCAGAATTAAAGATCATCTGATGAACGATCATGCTGTACAAACTGGTTTTTTCCTCCTCTCACAGTTGCCAGCCATTGATTTAAAAAAAGAGACTAAAATACAGTATATCATTTTGCTTTTTCACGGGCAGAAGCTTTAAAGAGCCCCATCTCGGCCAGTTCAACCGGTGCCTTTGCATGGGTGATCGTTAGCCTTACCCTGGAAGTAGTAACAGGTGCAAAGCGCAACAACCTTTTGTAACCAACCGTAGTAAAAGTGGCGAGAGGTTTCCAGGCATCACCATCCTGGTATTCGAGTTTTGCGTCAATAATTCGCTGACCATTTGCAATGTTCTCCTGGAGCATTGCGCGGTCAAAAACCTGCGGCTTTTTCAGATCGATGACGAATGGCTGGTCAACAGCAATCGTTTCAAAGGTTGAAAGATCTCCGTCGGTCAATTTAGTACTTACCGATTTTTTTGCCAGGTTGTTGGCAAAGGTTTCATTGAGTATGCTACGAAATTCTTTAATGGCATTTACATCAGTTTGTTCGAACAAGCCTTTGTTGTTGGGCGGTATGTTTAGCAGTAGCAAACTATTTCTGCCGGTTGAAGAATAGTATAAGTCAACAATATTTTGCGGGCTGCGTACTTTGTCATTTTCAGCCGCGTGCCAAAACCATCCTGGTCTAATACTCACATCTGTTTCCGCAGGTATCCAGGCTTTGCCATTGGGGTCGCCGGTGTTCAGGTATTTTGAGTCGGCCTTACCAGGCGCCATGCCCGTTGTATCTATTGTTGACCAACAAGTTTCACCGGCATTACCGGCTTCATTGCCAACCCATCTTACATCGGGGCCAATATCAGAAAACATAACTGCCCTGGGTTGCAGTTCTCGTACCATAGCCCAATAGCCAGCAAAGTCATAATCCATCGCTTTGGCATTTTCACCTTTGGCACCATCAAACCAAACCTCTGCCACTTCACCATAGTTGGTTAGCAATTCCCGCAACTGATTTTTATAATGATCGTTGTAAGCATCTGTACCATACACCGGCTCGTGCCTGTCCCATGGCGACAGGTAAAAACCAAACTTAACGCCGTATTCTTTGCAGGCGTCGGCTACTTCTTTCACTACATCGCCTTTTCCGTTTTTCCAGGGGCTATTTTTTACGGAGTGCTCAGTAAACTTTGACGGCCACAAACAAAAGCCATCATGGTGTTTCGCTGTAATGATCGCAATTTTAAAACCGGCATCCTTCAATGCTTTAACCCATTGGCGGGCATCCAGTTTGAGTGGGATTAAATATTTCTTCACTTTCCGTTCCATCACCCCATTCTTTGTTGGTAAAGGTGTTAACGGTAAAGTGTATAAACGCCGTTGTTTCTAACTGTTGCCAGGCTAATTGCCGGGTCGAAGGTTTTGGCAAATTTTGTTCAAATGCGTTCAACTGCATCATAAAAAACGCCAGGGCACATGCATATTTTTTCATAGCAAGAGATTGCAAAGTGTGTCTTTGTAAATGGAAAATTTTTAGGAATGCACTAAATCTGAGTGCATCTTATTTGTAAGCGTGCGCACAAAACGATTGACTACAGCAGAACTATTCTCACTTATTTGGGCGTTTCAAAAAGCTGTTCCTTGGGTACCACTTTTACTTTGTCGCCGTCTTTCAAAGTTTTGCTAACGATATTGTAAGGACCTGTAATTACTTCATCGCCGGCTTTCAAACCGCTTAGAATTTCTATATAGTTGATATCCTGAATATCCGTTGTAACCTTCACTCTTTTCACAGCAGTCTTATCGGGCTGTAAGATAAATACGACCTCTTCCAGGTCATCGTCATTTATTGACGGGCTGGTAGCAGTTTCAGAATTACTACCGGTAGTATTGGTTTTGGAGTCAGTTGCTTTGGCATCCCCATTTTTGGTGCGTGTAGTAACAGCGTTGATGGGTACTGCCAACTTGTTGGTGTGTGTTTTGGTTTGTATATCTGCACTTGCATTCATTCCCGGTCTGAAAGGCGAATTCCTGGATCTGCTTTGCGCCATCAGGTCTTTATAACTTTCGGGCAGCAATCTTATGTGCACTTCATAGTTAGTTACATCGGTGCTTGCAGAAGCAGCGGTTGAGAGAGATGCAGTAGTATTACTGCTGGCTATTTTGGTAACGACACCTTTAAATTTTCTATTGTTATAGGCGTCCACCTCTACCAGGGCGCTATCGTTTAAATGTACTTTAGGAATGTCGTTCTCACCAACATCTACCCGCACTTCCATAATGCTCATATCTGCAATGCGCAGCATTTCAGTTCCGGCCATCTGTGCTGTACCAACTACTCTCTCACCTTTTTTTACTGCCAATAAACTTACCACTCCACTCATGGGTGCTACTATAGTGGCCCGACTAACATCTTTATTTGCGCGCGCAAGTTGAGCCCTGGCACTTTGTACCGAAGCCTGTGTACCTTTTATGCCCTGCACTGCAGCATTGTATTGTGCCCGTGCGGATCTTATTGCCTGCTCGGCCTGTTCAAACTCAGCCTGCGAGATCACTTTTTCATTCAATAGCTGCTTTTGTCTGTTATAGGTAAGTTCTGCCTGGTCGAGGGTAGCTTTTAAGGCACCTAATTGTGCTGTTGAGTTGAGCACCTGAGCCTGGGACTGACTAACACCAGCCGCCGCCTGGTCTCTTTGACTGCTGTAGATATCAGCATAGATGCGGGCGAGAACTTGTCCTTTGCTTACGCTGTCACCTTCCGCTACATTCAGCGCGACTATCTCCCCACTTATATCAGGACTTACCTTAACTTCTATTTCCGGATATACCTTACCACTTGCATTTACCGTTTCAATAATTGTTCGCTCCGTCGCTTTTTCTGCTGTCACCTTTATGCCTTCGTCTTTGCCTATAACACCGGTCTTTTTTAGTACGATCAATACCACTATTACTAACAGTAATCCTGCAATTATCCAAATCAGCTTTTTGCTCATATTGTTGAGTTTCCTTATGAAGTTTATTATGATACCCGGGGTTATAATTTTATCCCCAAACCTTTATAGAATTCCAGCACTTTCATTTTAAAGACAAAGTCATAATGATTACTTACTTCATCTATCTGGGCAAGGTAGAGGTTATTTTGAGTGATGATGTAGTCAAGTGTTCCAAGCAAACCAATGTCATAGCGCTTCTTGGATATCTCCAGCGCTTTTTGTGAATACTCTACTGTTCGCCTGGAGGCATTGTACTTTTGCAAAGATGAGAACGCATCCTGGTATGCATTGTAAATGTTGGTCTTCAAGTTGATGTTTTCCTGCTGGTTCTGCAGGCTCAGGCTGGTAACATTTGCTTTAGCTCTCTCCCATTGTGTACGCGATGAAAACGAATTGAAAATAGAGAAGTTGATCCCAACACCAATATTCTGACCAAAGTTGCGGTTCAATTGCCTGAAAAAGGGAGTACCACTATTACTGACGATAGTAAATGAGGGAGCATATACCGGCACTTTGGCACCGTTGATAGTAACGTACTGATCGGTAGCCTGGTCTGCCACCAAACCATAGACCGGTGTTTTGGCATTGATAGCTCTTGTACTCATGCCACCAAAGGCAGACAACGAAGGATACATATAGCCCCTGGATGCTTTACTATCTTTTTGTGCCGCTTCTATCCTTACCTTATACATTTTTTGCAAAGGCTGGTTGTTGACCGCGAGGTTGTAAACATCTTCAGGTTGCAGATCGAGAATATTTTCAACCGGAATATCTTCTACCGGTGGTGAGGATATATCAAATGGTAAAGTAAAATCATAATTCATGTATGCCTTCAAATTGATCAAAGCCTGCTCTGCCAGCGATTGAGACTCCAAGAAAGCGGAACTGTCTTTTGCCAATTGCACATCCAACTCTATGGCATTGAGTTCGGGCTGACTGCCTGCCTCAACAAGTTTTCGGGTGTTGGCAAGTTGTGATCGGGATAGTTTCATTTGCGCCTCGCTAATGTTAATCTGTTCACGCCTTAACATGACCTGCAAAAAGGCATTGGCGATAGCCAGGGTAATGTCGTTCCTTGCTTTATCAACTCCTATCTCATCTGCCTTAAGGTAAAGCTGGCTGGCCGCAATATTATTTTTCCGGGCATTCCAATTGAAGATAGTATACCCCGACTGCACGTTCATGCTACCCGACAAATAATTGGAGCTTTGCAAAGTACCGGTTGTAGGGTTCTCATTAAGACCATGCTGATAGCTGCTGTTGACACTGCCGGACAAGGTAGGATAAAGGGTGGCTTTACTTTGGTTCAGGGTTAGCTCAGACAAGCGTCTTTGTACATCTGCCTGCTTTACTGAAACGCTGTTGTTAACTGCATAGGCGACACACATTTGCAACGTCCACTTTTCCTGGGCAAATGCACTGAGTGTTCCTGATAAAAAAAAGAATACAAGTAGGTACTGCCTCATAATAACAAAAATAATGGAATTACCCTTTTTATTAAATGTAAGGATTTAGAATGGTCGTATTTTAATTCCGTAAAACGTACATAGGCTGAAAGCAGATCATGATTTTCAATACAAATGGTGATAGTACCCATTGCAGTTGCGGTACTATGGCTATTCTCTTTCCAGCTTTCTTTTAATGTAGCTTACCAGCGTAGGCGCGTCCAAACCTTCCATATCACTGAGTTCGAATTCTAATGCTTTGGTGCTTATTTGAATTTCGATAAGGGAGATGATGAGGGAAATAATGAACGCAACCATGGCTAAGCCAAACATTACATTAGCCCACAATATATAATCAACATAAATAAAATACATGCTAAAAATGCAGGCAAGAATACTGACAACACCGAATGCCTGCATGTTTTTTATAAGTTTTAGCCGTGCACGCAGGTTAGTGATCTGTGCTACAACTTTTTCTTTCCTTTCTACCTGCGCGTATTGCGCATGAAGATTTCGAACAACGCTTGCCAGGGCCAGAAAACGATTGGTGTAGGCCAACATAATTAAACTAATAGCCGGGAAAAATAAAGCAGGTGTGTTAATTGAGATATCCATGGTTACAATTTACAAGCATATGAAAACCCGGGTGTTGGCTATAACATCGCTAACGACTGTTAATGAACACCCTAACTTGTTTGCAGACCAAAGATAAAAGGAAATATGTGCAGAGAGATGAAATTGAAAACCCAGGTAGTTAGTTACCAGATTGATGTTTGACAAAATTGAAATGCTATTAAAAATTATGAAATGTGCAGCACATGACTTTTTATGTTGGTCTTTCAACAACAAACGAAAGCGCCAATACCTGCTTTGAAAAATGCCAATGAATGCTACAAAAAACAGATGATACAGAAGTGAAGGAACTGATCGAAATGGCAAAAACTCTTATTGACCATTCGTACAAGAAAAACGAAAATATCTGTTACGTTCCCTACATTGATAATTGTGTTGATGAGATTAGATACCTGAAATTTATATTGGTAAATAACCGTTGGAACTACGAAGGTGAACTGATAAAGGCATAGCTAAAACCCTAATGTGCCTGCAGAGTGTAAAGCGCCATTTAGCACTACCCTACACTATACTATGCTACATTGAAATACTACTGCTGAACGGAGCGTCGCAAGCAAAGCCTCCCCGAAGAATCTCTGTTGGCTACCCCAAAAATATATGACCGGAAGAAGCCATGGATGTGAGCATCTTACAAACTGCAATTCACAAGATTGCAGATCCTGGTGCTACAGAAAAAACCCAGGTACGGCAGCCGATTGTCGTAAAATTAGCCGACCATCGGGTGGCGGGCAAATGGCAAGGTGCGATTGAAGATATACCGGTAGGTGACCATGCGGCGGCTTTGTGTGCCACCCAGCACTTTATAAATTCCGAGCATTCGTGGGTTCCAATCGCCTGCCCAACCCATTTCTATAATTTGATAACGCGCCTTGTTTTTGTATCAGCAAGGTGCCGGAATAAATGAGAAATGCATCGATGCCCAACCCCTGAAATTTGGGTACTATGCCAAAAGCAACCCCATTGATCTTGCGACTGGGACGGGTGATCTTTAGCAGCAGAAACCGGAGTTTTTGCCACCATCCAAACTTGCCATGGAAGTACTTAAAATATTGATTGAGATCGGGAATGTTGACCCACATACCTATGGGTTCGTTTTTGTAATAAGCAAACCAGACGAGCGTCTCGTCTAAAACCGGCTTCATTTTTTTAAATAGTTTCAGCGCGGCTTCATACGAAATTTCCTTGCCTTCGTTGTGCTGCGCCCAGGCCAGGTTATAGATGGTTGAAAAGTCGCGGGCATACTTTTCGAGATTATTTTTCTCGGCGTGGCGCACGGAATAATCTGGCTTGGCAGCAAATTTTTTATAGCGTTCCACATAGCGTGCATCGAGCGAACTATTGGCAGCCAAAGTGTAATAATATTGATTGTAGAAATTTTGAAAGCCATAGCTTTCGAACAGTTGGTCATAGTATGGCGGGTTAAAAGAGATACCATACATCGGTTCTTCATCAAAACCCTCAACCATAAGACCCCACCATTTATCGCTTTCTCCAAAGTTGACCGGTCCATCCATAGCCTGCATGTTTTGTTGATGCAGCCAGTGTTGGGCGGTAGCAAAAAGCAGATCGGCAGCAGCCTGGTCATTGATACAATCAAAATAACCTACCCCACCTACTGGAAACTCATCGCCCTTATTAAAATACTTTGTGCTAACAAAGGCTGCTATGCGACCCAGCAAATCCCCGCTATCGCTCTTTTAGTAGCCAACGCCGGACAGTGCCATATTTAAATGCCTTATTTTTTGCGGGATCAAAAACGTCGTTGACCTCATTGTTGAGCGGCTGAATATATTTGGGATTGTGCCGGTTCATGATAACATTGACGGATAGAAAATCTTGCTGGTCTTTTTTATCCGCTACTTCTGTTACGTGCATGCGAGGTTTTTTTTCTTTTTACCGGATTTCCAATGAATGGTAAACGGATACGCAGGGGTACATTTTTCCTGGTTCGCATTATTGGTGTACCCGCCTGGTATTCTATATAATAAATCCGCAGCAAAATAAGGAAATAAGAAATCAATACCGGTCCAAAAATAAGTCCGGTCAACCCAAAATATTTTACACCCATTATAACACCCAAAACCGTAATGATAGGATGGACATCAGCCATTTTTTTGGCGAGCATAAAACGGACAACATTATCGGTTATGCCCAGCACCAATATGCCCCACACGATCATAAAGCCACCCTGCCAGGTATGGTTGATAACAAATAGGTACAGCGTAATTGGCACCCATACAACAGCAGTACCCACCACCGGAATAACGGATGCAAAAGCCGTAATAACAGCCCAAAAGCCAGCCTCGGGTACACCGGCTATAGAATAACCAATAAAACCAATGAGACCCTGGGCCACTGCAATTGCCGGCACACCAATAGCATTGCTAAAAGTTTGCGCAACCAGTTCTTTGCCAAACAATTCAATTTTACTTCGTTGAAACGGTAAAAAAAACACGATCGCCGCTTCCATTCTATTGATGCTGATGAGCATGAAGTAGAGAAAAAAATACAAAATAGTCAGGTTTCCAAACACATTCAAACTCTCGTTTAGTAATCGTGATATAGCTCCCGTTGCATAGGTTTTTAAGTCGGCTATTTTTTGCTCAGAGATAACGTTGATGCCATAGTTATGCTCTATCTGTGCCCTTACTCTTTGCAGGCTTTCTACCAGCATGTCGGGGTTAGCCAGGTAATATTTTCCTTTATTATATAACAGGTAGCCGGCGATGGCAATGGGTACAATAATGATGAGGAGGGAAATAAGTATAACAACCACTGCTGCGGTGGGTTTCTTCCAGCCCTTTTTTATAAGCCTGTTCATCCTTTTTCTGCTAAGCACATAAAAGATGACCGCCCCCAGAAAAGCTGTAAAAAATTGCGAGAGACTTTCATATAGAAGAAAGGCAAAAACGAAAATAATGCCCAGAAAAAAATACCGGTTGATCTTGTGATCCAATTTGTGTGGCTCCAAACCGCGGATGGGCGTAGTCGTACCTTCCACTTTTTTTTCTGCTTCGTTGTACTTAATCATTGCCTGCTAATTAAATGAAGGGCGACGGTTAACTCTCTCGTCAAACAAATAAAAAACTATACCATTCACACCCATAAAAAAGGTAGTTTGTCTGGTTTAATTATTGATAACAGATTAATCAGCAATTGTAAACAACCATGGAAAAAGATGGATTTTTTGTACAGATGAAAGAGCTTTTGCAGGAATATGTAGAAGATCGTTTGCTGCTGGTACGCCTGCAGTTAACTGAAAAAGCAGCCAAAGTATCTTCCGCAGTTTTTATTTCGGTTGCTGTAGGTTTTGTAGGTCTTGTATTGTTTATGATCATCAGTTTTATAGCCGGTTACTATTTATCGGTGCTGGTCAACAGTTATCCTGGTGGCTTTGCAATTTTGGGTGGCATCTACCTACTACTGATCATTCTCTTATTGGTGTTGCATAAAAAATATACCGCTAAAATAGTAGCCGATAGTGTTGTCAAATTTTCACTCAGTTCACCGGAAACTTTTAATAATGAAATATAAAGTGAAGTATAACCTGTCGCATGTGGTTTCGCTTGATGCGCTGTTGCGCGAGCAGGCGCTGGTAAAAACACGAATAAAAAACAGGGAAGAAGAATTGCGGATGAAAATGTATGAGATACCTGCCGAGCTGGCAGCAGCGGGTGTCAACTCAGTAATACCGAAATTTTTACGCGGCAAAATAACCAACGCTGCACTCAATACCGGCAAAAAACTCATAAACAGTTTCGTTGTACCCAACGATCCCAACAATCAAAATTTGCTTACACATACCGTAAAGAACAGAGGCATTTTTTCGCTGCTGAAAAAAGGAATCGGCTTCTTAAAGAAATAGCTTTACCTTTTTTTGGTTACCGGCTATCGTTTTTTATGGCATCACCGTTGCGTCGCATTACGTTCATCTTTTGCCTATATAGCAGCAGAAAAAACCCCTTCCGGAATATCGGTAATTGTATATTTCAAACTATGACAAACAAGAACTAAAATTTTCAAAATCAGAATTATCTTACCTAAAAAAACACACGATCTATGAATGAAATTATTGAGCGTTTAACAAGCGAAGCAAACCTTACACCCGAGCAGGCACAAAAAGCAGTAGAGACGATTGCCAACTTTGTAAAGGAAAAATTCCCTATGTTGGGTGGAGCAGTAGATAATATTTTTGGTCAGGGCGGCGAAGGTGGCGGCTTCGGCGGCTTCGGACAATAATCTATTTGTTGATCTTGGCCAGGCAAAAAAGAAAAGGCTGTCTTTATAAAAAGACAGCCTTTTCTTTTAATTTATAATCTACGACAACACTTCGCGTGCTATCACCATTTTCTGCACCTCGCTGGTTCCTTCACCTATGGTACACAGTTTAGCATCGCGGTAAAATTTTTCTACGGGAAAATCTTTAGTATATCCATAACCCCCAAAAATCTGCACTGCATCGGTTGCTACTTTTACAGCTACTTCACTTGCATAGTATTTTGCCATAGCTGCCTGCTTGGTCATTTTCTCTCCCCGCATTTTCAGGTCGCATGCCTGTTGTATCAAAAATTCTGCGGCCTATAATTTCAGTTGCCATATCGGCCAGTTTAAAACTAATTGCCTGGAAACGATGAAATTGGTTTATCGAACTGGTGACGTTCTTTGGAATATTGAAGTGCTGCTTCATAAGCGCCGCGTGCAATTCCCAGGCTTAATGCCGCAATTGAAATTCTTCCGCCATCCAAAACTTTCATTGCCTGCGTGAAATCCTTCACCTACTTCGCCTAATCTTTGCGCATCGCTTACATACGGCAATTATCAAAGATCATTTCAGCAGTTTCGCTGGCACGCATTCCCAGTTTATTTTCTTTTTTGCCACCACTAAAACCGGGGGTACCTCTTTCAATTATAAAAGCCGTGCTATTACTGGCTGGTGCGTGGTTCACCGGTGCGCGCAATCACCACTGCAACATTGCCCGAAATGCCCATGCGTAATCCAGTTCTTTGTTCCATTAATAATCCAATTATCACCATCCCGTGTAGCGGTGGTTTTCATATTGCCGGCATCGCTGCCGGTGTTGGGTTCTGTTAAGCCCCAGGCGCCAAGCCACTCTGCTGTGGCAAGTTTTGGCAGATATTTTTTCTTTTGCTCTTCATTACCAAAAAGTAAAATATGACCGGTACAAAGCGAATTATGTGCAGCAACGCTTAGTCCAATTGAACCACATACTTTGATATTTCTTGTATCACTGCATTGTATTCAAAGTAAGACAAACCTGCACCACCATATTCTTCAGGCACCAATACTCCCATCAAGCCCAACTCGCCTAGTTTTTTAAATATCTCCAATGGAAATTCCTGGCTTTCATCCCACTCCATTACATGGGGTTTTATATACTGCATGGCAAAATCACGGCTGGTGGCAGCTACCTGCTTCGTCAGTTCCGACACTTCAAAATTCATATAAGACAAACATTTTTTGAGCAACAAAAGTACTCGACTACAGCGTAAAAGCAGGCGTTAAAGATAAACTCCCAAATAAGGCTGCTGCTGCTTTCAATAAACAAGTTGTTATAAGGTGAGGTAAGGTGCAATTTTATTAAAGAGCTCATCGGTAATAATATTGATCTTATGCAGGTCATCAACCGATTGAAAGTTGCCATGCTGGTTGCGGTAATTAATTATGGCATTGGCAATATTCCAGCGCAAATAAGGATGGCTTCGCAGCACATTTACGTCGGCAGTGTTTATGTTTAGGGTTCGTAGCGATGGGTTGGCACACGACATCCTCGTTTTCACCAGTTGAAAAGTACTGTCCGGTAAACCATAAGTTTCCGCCAATTGATCTACCGAGCTAAAGCCACCTAGTTTATCGCGAAAGCCAATAATGCGCGCTGCAAGTTTACTACCTATACCCGGCAATGCAATAAGAGCTGCAGATGTCGGCAGTGTTAATGTCAATAACGGTATTTCTCCTGTCTTCAGCCGGGGCATATTTTACGTAGGCGGGTTTGGGATCGCCGGCTTTGGCAGGTGCTGCAGCAGAGGTGGCAATGCGCACATAAGGGATCAGCCGGTCAGCATCTTCTTTGCGCAAACCATATATTTTGCGCAGGTCGTCTGCCTGCCTGAATAGGTAACCTCTGGCAACAAAGTTTTGAATAATGGAAATAGTTTTGTCGCGAACACCCAATTTTTTCCAGCCTGCTGCGTCAAGGGTGTTGGGGTCAAAGGCAAACAAGACCGAATTTGCAGTCAGGTTTCCAGTGGTGTTGCGCGGCTGATAATAATCATGAAAGTTGTCGGTGCGCACATAGCGACTGGCGCGTTGCGAACTGTCAATTGATATCTTCAACGTTGCTAACTGTTGCTGAAAAGCCTGGTTGCTTGTTTGCGGCTTTTGCGGTTTATATTGATGCGTAAATAAGTAGAAACCTCCACCCGCTACAAAAAGTACCACCAGGCCATTTCGCTCCCTGGCAGAAAAACTTAAATAGTCTTTTACAAAGTTTTGAATACGTGAAGGCATAACAATGAAGTAAAGTGATGGTTGCACAGCCACCTTTCATCTCACACTTTTATTTTCAATCCATCGTATGCCAGTTCTATTCCTGCCGGTAGTTGCTTATTAATGTTGCTATGCAATCCTAACTGGTGACTGATATGGGTAAAGTACGCTTGGGGGATCTGCAATTCTTTCACCAGGTCAACAGCCTCTTTCAAAGTAAAGTGCGAAATATGTGGCTCATTTCGCAATGAATTTAATACAATAATCTTGCTTCCTTTTATTTTTTCTTTCTCGGTTTCTTCTATATTATTAGCATCAGTTATATAGGTAAAATCGCCAAACCGAAATCCATAAACCGGCATTTTATAGTGCCACACCAAAATCGGTGTCACAGCCATGTCACCTACTTTAAACGGCTCCAAACCTATCTCGTGCAGTATCACTTTCGGTATCCCGGGATATTGGTGCACATCAAACGCATAGGGAATTTCTTTCCTAACTCCTTCCAGCGACATAGCGCTACCATAAATTTGGGTGGGCACTCCTGAGAAAAATTGAAACGGTCGTGTATCATCAATGCCGCCAATATGATCTTTGTGCGGATGGGTCACCAGCACAGCATCTACATGTTTAACATTTTGTCGTAGCATCTGAAATCTAAAATCGGGAGTGGCATCTACTACCAGGGTGGTAGTGGCAAATTCAACCAAAATACTACTGCGCAGGCGCGTATCTTTTTCATCGGCAGACGAGCATACTTCACAACCGCAGGCTATCATTGGCACACCCGTACTCGTACCGGTTCCTAAAAAAGTTATAGTTAATGCGGGGCTGGTCACAATGGCAAACCTACAGGAAAATGCCAATTTCTATTTGAAAATTGTGTCTGGCAATTTCTTTGTTTGGCGCATTAAAAGTTGAGGATATTTATTGTCACCGGCAAAAGGTCAACAAGCAACATCGTTGCGTCGCAGTACGTTCGTCGGCAAACCTTTATTGAGCTTTTATTACTGTTTGTTTCGTGTGCCTGGCAGTTAGCCAATCCGATCAAAGAAGAAATTCCTAAAATTAAAAACGAAGTGCTGCAATTTAGATTTCGAGTGCCTTGAAACAACAGATTTTCATCTCCAGCAGATTGTCAATTTGCCAAAAGACAACACTTGTAAACACCAGCAATTTTTTTTTGCTAACCCCGAATAAACTGATCTAAGTAAAAGTTATGGTACCATAAGGACGGGCTTGCTGAAGCGAAGTTTGTAAAAAAGCGCTTGCCATTATCTATTTGGTTTAGCAATGCATATAGGGAAAAGTATCCACCAAATGAATGCCCTGGTAAAGAGCGATTTACTGCTTTTTTTGTAATTAGAGTCAATGTAAGGGACTAGTTGATTAACGAGAAAGTCATCAAGGTTCTTGCCTCCTCCCGGTGCCTGCATTTCATCAGATGGTAACGCTGCGGAAAACATCTGGTCTCTTACTCTTAGAGAACCCATTAATTTAAACGATATATTGCCAATACCTACAAGTACAAGCGGTGCAAGCAATCCGCCTTTTTTATATTGCTTAACTATAGAGGCTAGCATAGGAAAATGGAAGTTACCATCTAGCAGATAGACGGTTGGATACAAGGCTGTAGTAGTAGAATAATTGTCCGGGAGTTGAACTCATACTTTGAATGTATCCTTTACTGTGTTTGAAAAACTAGAGACGGCTTTATTGGATGAGTTTGAAACTATTTTATTCTTTTTACTACCACAACATGCAAATAATGTAAAGAAAAAAATTAAAAGGAAAAGATCACTTGTCTTCATGCAATGTTTGTATTCTTAAAAATAAAGTCACTAGAAATTCAAATTACAACTTAGCATTATGAATTTCTTGTTTTTAAATAAATCTAGTGTCTGTTGTAAATTGTTTAGATACCCTAAAAAACTTGCTATTTTAAATCCGCGGGCAACCAAACCTATTCAAATTTTTTTTGATCATTAACAGTTGAAAAAAGTACCGGAAGTACAAGTGTGCGACGCAAGAATGACAAATAGTGGTGCCACTGCTGGTTACCAAAAAAATCCTGGTCAATTTGTTATAAAAACGGGTAAACCTACCTGTGAAGCAATATACCCGGTGAAGTTTTGTTTCATTTGCGCACATAGTTATCGCACTGGTTTGTTTGCCTTATCGTTATATGTACGCGTTTGCACGCACAATTCTTCCTTTCCTGTTTCCCTTCAAATCTCCAGCTAAGCAACAACTCGCCTGATAAATTTGTATTATGTTTTTTGTGATAGCGGGCGGTAGCCTATCTGCTCAATATCGTTATGCCTGCCTCTTCTGTTTGGTGGGTCATTGTTTTGTGAAACAGTAAAGTCTGTGCATTTTTCCAGGCGATTTCTGTTACCTCAAATACCGAAAGATTGGCGGCACGTTTTTAAAAGCAAAGAAGCCATCGCTACAACTCGCCAAAGGGTTAACAACCGGTGTGCTTTGTACTAACACATGAATGTAGGGTAAGCTGTATTTACCTCTGTATCTGCCGAATAATGGAACCATATGACCGGTGCAACTCTTTGTAGGTTCGTTGTTTACACTTTTATTGCTTCAAAAAAAGATAATGATTTAAAAAAGTGCAGCAGGCTTGCAAACGCCGAATTAGATCCCTATTTTTCGGATTATCTATGAAATCCTCATCATCAAAATAACTTGGTTGAGGGATTTTTTTTGTAGCACGTTCCCCCGCTATACCATCTTTTTTGAAGACGAATTATACAGTCTTTTTATCTCATTGCCTTTTATTAATCTCATTTTTTAAAACCTAAACACAACTTTTATGAAACGTAGAATCACTACCTACTGCGTATTATTTCTTGTAGCAGCCAACTTTACAAAGCCTCTCGCGGCTCAATCCTGGGACCAGGCTGGAAACTCCCTTCTGGGAACAGAAAAATTAGGCAGCCTTAATAATCAGCCGGTCAATATGGTTACCAACAACACCAGCCGGTTATATATAGCAGCCGCCGGAAAGATTGGCATAGGCACAACTCTTCCTGTTGGCTATTTAACTGTTAAAGGTCCTGGCAGCAGTCCATCTTCTGCCTGGGGAGGCGGGCTTTCGGTCTTTACCGGTTTTGGTGAAGGCAATACCGGCAGCGCTGATTTTCTATTGTCACTAGCCTCTGATCTTTCCGGCGCCAGACCCATCTTTTTGGGCAGAAGGGCACGGGGGACTTTGGCCGCACCAACTGTTCCGCAGGTCAATGACTACCTGTCGTCTTTCATTGGTTCGGGATTTGACGGCACCTCTTTTCAACTGCCTGCCTCTGTCGATTTTTTTGTTGATGGTGCACCAAGTGCCGGAAATGTCCCCGCACGTATTGCGTTTTCAACAGGTAGCAATGGTTCCACTCGCGCCCAACGCCTCAAGATTGGAAGTACTGGTGATATAGCTTTCAACAACAATCAAATGTTTCTGCAACAATCCAGCGGTACACTGGTTTTTGGTACTACTATCCCCAATGCCTCTGCAATACTTGATATCAATTCTACTACAAAAGGTATGTTGACGCCCAGGATGAACATTACCCAACGTAATGCGATCTCTTCTCCCGCAACAGGACTTTTAATCTATCAAACCAATAGTACACCCGGTTTTTATTACTTTGATGGTATGTTGTGGCAGCCCATAAGTTCGTCGGTTGCTTCAGGTGCCAATACTACTCTCTCTAACCTGACTTCCCCCACGGCTGTTAATACAGATCTGCTTCCTGGTACTACCGCAGCAACGGACCTTGGCTCTTCTTCAAAAGAATGGAGGAGTCTTTACCTGAATGGCGATGCCAATCTAAGCGCTGGCAACCTGAATTTTTCCTCAAGTCTGCAAACAATACAATTTCCGACCGTGCCGACTACTACTAATAATCCAATGATAAATATGTTTTCTAGTGGCACTGTAAATAATGATCGCATGGTGATTGCTCATTCACCAGCTTATCCAAACTGGGGTTTACAATACCAGGATGCTCCTGACAAGTTTAATTTCCTGTCAGGTGGAACACCTGTTCTAACTGCTGATTTAGGTAACTGGCGGGTTGGCGTTGGTACTTCCAGCCCTGGTGCAAGGCTTGATATAGCAGGCACAGGCTCTTTTGACCTGGCAAACACAGAGGGAGATTTTAGATTGGGAGATGCAACATACCGCCTGAAAATGGGTGTGGCAAATTCCGGCGGCGGTGCAGGCGACGCATACATCGCCAGTGCTAACAGGTTATACCTGGGCGCTGGAAGTACATTGAGCAGCACACAAACTGTAAGTATCAACAGTAATGGTACCGTTGGTATAGGAACTTTTTCACCAAATGCCCGGTTGCAGGTTGTAGGCGACGCTGCTGTAACTTCCCCTGGTATTCAATCAACTATTTCTTATGTAGGATCCGCTGACGTAAGAGGCATCTCCTCCTATTCCAAAACAGCAGATGGCTGGGGATATGGTGTCGAGGGAACTGGTGGATTTATCGGAGGCTACTTTTCTGGTTCGGCCGCTACGTACACCGGAACCGGTTTTGGCGTTTATGGCACAGCATCAGGAACAGCCGGTACACGCATAGGTGTTTATGGCGCGGCATCGGGCGGCACTGTTAATAACTGGGGTGGCTACTTTCCTACGAAGACCTATACAAGTGAATTACGTGTAGGAGGAGAGACTGGTGCTACAGGTTACGTTGCAGCTATAAATGGAAAACTTATTGCAACCGAGGTGCGTGTAGAACTCGTTGCAAATTGGCCCGACTATGTGTTCAACAGAAACTACAAACTCCTTTCACTGGAAGATCTGGAAGCTAAGATCAATGCCGAAAACCACTTACCCGGTGTGCCTGCTGCCAGTGAGATAAAAGAAAACGGTATTATGCTGGGCGAAATGCAAACAAAAACCATGGAAAAGGTAGAAGAAAACACACTTTACATTTTGCAGCTTAATAAAAAAATGAAAGACGATAATGAACAACTCACCAATAAAATAAAGGAACTAGAAAGGATCATAAACGAATTGTCAAAGAAGATCAAATAAGCTTTTCGTAACCGCAATGTTTAACAATTAAAACGTAAAAGCTATGAAAAGTGAAATAAATAAGATCATTAAAAGAGGGGCAGCAGTCTTACTGCTACTACTGCTTTGGGGTTTGCAAAACAACATACATGCACAGGTCATCACAGCGACACCCCCGCTTAGTCCTAAATTAGACGCACTAAGCAAACCTCAAAGTACCATTAACTGGCTCGATTTCAGAGAAGGAACCCAAATTAATCCGTCCACTATTTTCATTGATCTAAAAGACGCTTTTGAATTAAAGGATAATGATCAGATGAAGGTGCAGAAGATCAAGACCGATGATCTTGGGTTTAAGCATTATCAGTATCAGCAATATTACAAGAACATAAAAGTTATGTACGGTGAATACCTGGTACACCAGAGGGATGACGGTTTTGTACAATCTGCCAATGGCAACCTTGTTATGGGTATCAATGCAGGCAATACAGCTTCTGTAAGTGAAAAAAGGGCGCTGGAAGCGGCACTCACATTTATGAATGCAAAAAAATACTTGTGGCAAAACAACGACCTGGAAAACGCACTGAAAGTGCGCGAAAAAAATACAAATGCAACTTACTTACCGAAAGGTGAATTGGTTTATTCCCCGGCTGGAGTAAGTCTTACCAGCACTACGGCTAATTACAAACTTGCCTGGCATTTCAAGATCTATACCGATGACCCAGGTGTCCGGCAAGAGATGTGTATGTAGATGCGTTATCAGGCAAGATCATTCACTACACCGATATATCCAGAAACTGTAGCGGTGGTACCGGTGGTTCAGCTTTCAATGGTAGTGTCTCCTTCAATACCGAGTTAAGTGGTGGTTCGTATCGTTCGCACAACGACTGCCAGTCAACTAACATCTATGTCTATAACTGCAACGGAGGAGGAGCCGCAAATACCTTTTATACTGATGCGGACAATGCCTGGACCCTTACCTCGCAGCAATCGGCTGTTCAGGCACAATGGGGTGCGTTGATGACTTACAACTATTACATGGGTCAGCACGGCCGTGCAAGTTGGGATGGCGCATCCGGCGATATGATCGCCTATAACAATGCGTATGCAGGCTCTAACAATGCCTGCTGGGGTTGTACAGGCAACTCCACCATTTTTTATGCAGGCAGTACTTCCGCGTCAACAGATGACTGGAACACTAATGACATCATGGGTCACGAATTTACACATGGTGTTACACAGGCTTCTGCCAACCTCGTTTATAGCTATAGAATCAGGTGCTTTAAATAAATCTTTCAGCGACATTTTTGGTGAAATGGTTGAAAGCTGGTCAGAAGGCAATTGCGATTATTTGGTGGGAGCGGACAGAGGAGCCATCAGAAGCTTAAGTAATCCCCCTTCCTATTCCGACTATGCCGGTACAATGCCCGACACCTATCTGGGTACCGGCTGGTACTCAGGCTCCACCGACAATGGTGGTGTACATCACAACAGTTCGGTACAAAACCATTGGTTCTACCTGTTATCTGAAGGCGGCAGTGGCACAACTGACTTTGGTATCCCCTACAATGTTGCTGCTATTACCCGTTTCAAAGCCCGCCTTATTGCCTACCGCGCTCTTACCACGTACCTTACTTCATCATCTAAATACATCGATGCAAGAAAAGCTACGCTGCAGGCTGCCTGGGACCTGTATGGGCAATGCTCACCCGAAATTATTGCTGTTGGTGATGCATGGCATGCAGTGGGAGTTAAATCGCAATCGGCGCAGTTTACAAAAAATGCGTGTGGCACTTATCCTGCAGCAGGCACTTTTGTGCAGGCGATCTCACAACTTACTGCAGCCAACGGATGCAGTACCGAGATAACGCCCAGTTCTACAACCACCTATTTTACCGCCCGCGACAGGGTCATTCTCTACCCGGGTTTTAAGGGTGATGTAGGGTCAAAGTTCGTCGCCTATCTAGAACCTTGCTCGTCTACTATGTGGAGACCGGCTGAACCCACAGACATAAAGAGCGATGCGGAGAGAGGAATAAAAAACCCAATAGTGTTTGATAAAGTACCGGAAAAGCTTAGCACCAATGCTCCAGAAGTTGTTGTATCACCCAACCCATTCCGTTCTTCATTCGATGTATCGATCAATGCAAAGCAAGATGGTAAAGCTCAAATAACAATTTACAATGCTATAGGTATGATCGTTAAACAAAAACAAAGTCTCAATTTGCCAAAAGGAGTTACAAAAACTTCTATTAATGGCGCTGAACTCTCCCGGGGCACATACATTGTAGAGATCGTTTTAGGAAATGAAAAAATGATAAAGAAAATAGTAAAAATGTAACAGATCCAGGTATTGATGAAATGCAAAAGCTACCGGCTATATTGCTGGTGGCTTTTGTATTTTATGGGACCTGGCAAGTTGTAGTTTGCGGATTAATCTCATGAAGTTGTCTACATTTTGGCAACTCCGGCAAAAGATTTTCATAGCGCCATCGTTGCGTCGCAGTCCGTTCATCGGCAAACCTTTGGGCAGCTTTTTTTAATTTATGTTTTAATAACAAAAAACGGTAGATCACAAGTCCAGTGAAAGATTGTCGCCGGGCGAATTGCCGGTGCTTGCTTTATGCGTTATATCTGCATACAGTTTTTGCAAGTCGTGAGTGAGCAGATCGAGATTGATGTTGAGTTGTGGTAGGAGGTCTACGAGCGTATTGATGCGCCCTTCAAGGCTTAGAAATTTATTGAGCACCACCACTTTTCTGTCTTCCAGAATACAGTAGCCACTTTGAAATGTGCCGCGTTCGTACCGGACAACATATTGACCTTCTTCTAAAATCTTTTCTACTTTATTGAGTGATGCCTGTGTGTACTTCATGTGTGTAAATGCCGCGGGCTGCTTTTAGGATAACCGCAGGCAAAGCTAAAAACGAATGGGCAAATAACGCTGTCCCTAAAAATGGGTTTGATCACCATATACAAATCTGTAAACAGTGTTCATCTCCGGTCTATATGCCGGTATAAACACAGGCAATAAAAGAGACAACAAAGATTTGCAGATGAACGGAGCGTCGCAACAATGCTACTGGTCACAATCAACTGCTGGTGACCAAAAGCAATGAGCGGATTACGGCACCTTGCTCACCATTTTTACTACCGGCACTATCATCTCTTCCATGCTGATGCCGCCGTGCTGAAATGTGTTGCGATAGTAATTAACAAAGTGATTGTAGTTATTGGGATAGCAGAGGAAGCCATCTTCCTTGGCGAAAATAAAAGATGAATTTACATTGGGTGTTGGCAACCCAGCCTGCCGCGGATCTTTGTAGGCGAGTACGTCTTTGGCATCGTAATTTAGGTTGCGCCCATGTTTGTAGCGCAGGTTGGTTGTGGTTTGCTTATCGCCAATGACCTTGTAGGGCGTTTTTACTTTTACGGTTCCATGGTCTGTAGCAATGATCAGATTTACTTTTTTGTCGGCTATTTTTTTTAGTGCCTGGTTAAGTGGAGAATGCTCGAACCAACTGCGGGTTATGCTGCGGTAACTGATCTCGTCGCCGGCAAGTTCTTTTAAAACCTCCATCTCGGTGCGGGCATGGCTAAGCATGTCAACAAAGTTGTAGATGATAATATTGAGGTCGTTGCCTAACATATTATGAATGTTGTTGACCAGTTGCAAACCATCGGCATTGTTTACCACTTTGGTATAGCTGTGCTTTATATTGTCTTTGCGCAACCGCTTTAGCTGACCTTTAAAAAAGGTTTCTTCGTAAAGATTTTTGCCGCCCTCTTCATCGTCATTTTTCCACTCCTGTGGAAATTGCTTTTCGATATTGATTGGCAATAAGCCCGCAAAAATTGCATTGCGCGAATATTGTGTGGCAGTAGGCAGTATGCTATAAAAAGTTTCTTCTTCCAGTATGCGAAAGTTTTCAGTAAAAAGCGGTTGTATGGCTTTCCATTGATCGAAACGCAGGTTGTCTATTAGCAGGAAAAAAGTGGGTGTGCCTTTTTCAACGTGTGGCAAAACTTTGTATTGAAGCAAGTTGTGGCTCATAACCGGTGCATCGTTTTTAGGATCGAGCCAGGAGGCATAGTTGCGACTGATAAACTTAAAGAATTCTGTGTTGGCTTCCTGCTTTTGGCTTTGCAAAATTTCCTGCATTTCGGGGCTGTCACTTTTCTCCATCTCCAGTTCCCAATACACCAGTTTTTTATAAATATCCATCCACTCGTTATAGTCGGGATTGCTGTTGAGCGCCATGAAAAGATCGCGGAATTGTTGCTGGTAGGCGGTAGTAGTTTTCTCGGCAACCAGGCGACGGTTATCCAATATCTTTTTCAGGCTCAGCAGTACCTGGTTGGGGTTAACCGGTTTAATAAGATAGTCACTAATCTCATTTCCAATAGCGTCGTCCATTAGGTTCTCAGTCTCATTTTTTGTGATGAGCACAACAGGTATCTGCGCATTGACGCTTTTAATGCGCGCCAGTGTTTCCAGCCCGGTCAGGCCTGGCATACTTTCGTCCATCAGAACTACATCTATATAATTGTCTTTTACAAATTCTACGGCATCAAAACCATTGGTAAGTGTATGCACCTCGTAGCCCTTGTTTTCTAAAAACATCTTTTGGCTTTGCAGGCTTTCAATTTCATCATCTACCCAGAGTATTTTTCCTAAGGTCATACAACAATCAGCGTTTAAAAAGGTGAATTATCAAAAATACCCTTTTTACTACCGTCGATAGTAGATTTGTAGGCAGGCCGCTTTATTTTAACAACAACTTTTCCAGATGACCGTTCCCCCATATAGGAAAATTATAAATGACCCGGTTTACGGGTTTATCACCATTAGCAATCCATTGATATTTAAGATCATAGCACATCCCTATTTTCAGCGGTTGCGGCGCATTTACCAGATGGCGCTGGCACACCTTGTTTACCCCGGTGCGGTACATACCCGTTTTCATCATTCGCTGGGTGCCTACCACCTGATGAGTAATGCAATAATTGAATTGTGTGCCAAAGGAGTTGACATTAGCGCCGAGGAAGAAGTAGCGGCACAGGCAGCGATCCTGCTGCACGATGTTGGGCATGGACCGTTTAGCCATGCATTGGAGAGTGTATTGCTGCCAGAGATACACCACGAAACGATGAGCCTGCATATTATGCAGCTACTAAACGAAGAATTTGATGGGCAGTTGCAAATGGCAATTGACATCTTTACTGATAAGTATCCCAAACGCTTTTTACACCAACTGGTCAGTGGTCAGTTGGATGTAGACCGTATGGACTATTTGACACGTGACAGCTTTTTTACCGGGGTAAGCGAAGGAGTGATAGGTTATGACCGGATACTAAAAATGCTGATGGTACACAAAGGCGAATTGATGGTGGAGGAGAAAGCTATTTATAGTATAGAAAAATTTTTGGTAGCCCGACGGTTGATGTACTGGCAGGTTTACCTGCATAAAACAGTGTTGGTTGCAGAAAAAATGTTGGTAAAGATCACCGAACGCGTGCAGGAACTTTCGCTTAATGGCACCGATTTAACAACCGGCACCTACCTCGATTTTTTTATTACTGATTTCGCAGGGAAAATGAACAGGGAGGCGCTGCATAATTTTGTGAACCTTGGATGATTTTGATTATCTGCATGCCGTGAAGGTGTGGAGCAAACAACAGGATTGTGTATTGCGTACCTTATGCCAAAACTTGCTAGATAGAAAATTGTTGAAGATTAAGTTGCAGAATGAACCAATCGGACCAGCAACAATGCAACATAAGGTAAAAGATGTTTGTCAGAGGTTACAGATCAGTGAACACGAAGCCTCCTACTTTGTTTTTCAGGTGAAGCAACAAATACAATGTATAAAGATGAAGACGAACACATCAACATATTGTTTAAAGATGGGCAGGTAAAAAATATTTCACAAGTTGACAACGCACTTATTCCTAAAACAATGGCAGGCGCTGTAAAAAAATTTTACATTTGTTACTTTGAATAAGGCAACGCGCAAACCCCAACACGAAGCCTTGATGGTTTAGTTTCAACGCACACTTACGCTTTAGAAAAATCAAGAAACAATGACATTTACTGCAAATCAAATAGCGGTTCTGATACAAGGCACAATTGAAGGTAGCGCCGAATGTTCTGTTGGGAGTTTTGGCAGAATTGAAGAAGCAGAAAAGGGTCAGCTTGCTTTTTTGGCCAATCCAAAATATGAAGATCATCTTTATACAACCCGTGCGTCGATAATCATCATTTCCAATAAACTTGAACTAAAGCAACCGGTTGCCGCCACCCTTATACGTGTTGCAGATCCGTATACCGCATTTGCCAACCTGCTTAATTATTACCAGGAATTAAAGACCCTGCAACTTGCCGGGGTACAGGAGCCGAGTTATGTAGCTGCAACCGTAAAAAAAGGAGAAAACGTTTTTATTGGTGCATTTGCCTACGTTGGAGAAGCTGTAGAAATTGGAAACAATGTAAAAATTTTTCCGGGCGTATTTATTGGTAACAATGTAAAGCTGGGTGATAATTGCTTGTTACATCCTGGTGTTAAAATCTACCATGATTGTGTGATAGGAAGTAATGTGACCATTCATGCCGGGTACAGTAATAGGTGGAGATGGCTTTGGATTTGCACCACAGACCGATGGTTCATTTAAAAAGGTGCCCCAAATAGGAAATGTGATCATTGAAGACAATGTTGAGATCGGCTCCAATGCCACAATAGACAGGGCTACCATTGGTTCTACAATTATACATTCCGGGGCAAAACTGGACAACCTGATACAAATTGCTCATAATGTAGAGATAGGTAATAATACTGTAATTGCGGCACAGGCTGGCGTAAGTGGCAGCACTAAAATTGGAAACAACGTTATGATTGGTGGGCAGGCTGGTGTAGTAGGCCATATTCAAATAGCCGATGGCAGTAAAATAAATGCACAAAGTGGAGTAAGTAAATCAATTAAATCGCCCAACCAGGCAGTTACAGGCTCACCCGCATTCGATTATACAAGCGCCCTGCGCAGCCAGGCTGTTTCCCGTAATCTACCAGAAATGGAGAAGCGCCTGACAGAGTTGGAAAACCAGATAAAAATACTTTTAGAAGAAAGAACGCATTACAATCATATTTAATCTCACCTGTCTTTCAACTCTTTTTCAACCTTTACATTATTCTGTCGATGCCGCTAAAATCCGATAGTTTTCATACTTTCGTGGCTTTACGAGAATATGAATAATAACGGACAGCCATTTCAACATACCATACATGAAGAAATAAGTATTTCGGGAGCGGGAATACATACAGGTCAATCGGTGACCATGCGCATAAAACCTGCCGCTGCCAATACCGGGATCAATTTTCAGCGGGTAGATCTGCCCGGAAAACCAATTGTAAAGGCTGACGTGGATTTTGTAGTTGAGACCAACAGAAGCACTACCCTGGAAAACAATGGCGCACGTGTTAGCACAGTTGAACACCTGATGGCTGCGCTAATGGGAACACAGGTTGACAATGCACTTATTGAAATTGATGGCGAAGAAGTACCTATTTTAGATGGTAGCGCCCAGCAGTTTGTAGATGCGCTGACGAAAGCAGGTCTACAACAGCAATCTGCACCCAAGGTCTACTACACACTCGAACATAATATTACTTATTTTGATGAGGAGAAGAAAGTGGAAATGGTAGCCCTACCCTATCACGAATACCGCATCAATACACTCATAGATTTCAACAGCCCGGTACTGGGCACACAACACGCAGCTATAACCAATCTTTCAGAATTCAACGACTCGATTGCGTCGTGCCGCACATTCTGCTTTTTTCATGAGTTGGAATGGTTGCTGTCGAATAACCTGATAAAAGGCGGCGATATAAATAATGCGATTGTTGTTGTGGATAAGGAAGTAAGCGCTGAACAAGTATCCCGTATATCAAAAGTTTTCAATAAACAGGATGTAAAGATCAGTGCGGAAGGTATTTTAAATAACCTGGAATTGCGTTTTCCCAATGAGCCTGCACGGCATAAACTGCTTGACGTAGTAGGCGATCTGGCGCTTGTTGGATTTCCGTTTAAAGCACATATTATAGCAAACAGACCCGGACATGCGAGCAATGTGAAATTTGCCAAGAAGATAAAAGAACACATAAAAAAATACAAAAACCGGCAGGAAGTTCCCCGCTACGATCCCAATAAACGTCCAATTCTCGACATTCAGCAAATAGAACAAATACTGCCGCATCGTTACCCTTTTTTGATGGTTGACAAAGTAATTGAGTTGACTGATAAGGTGGTAATTGCCATTAAAAATGTATCGTACAACGAACCTTTTTTTCAGGGTCATTTTCCTAACAACTCAGTAATGCCGGGCGTGTTACAGGTAGAAGCGCTGGCGCAGGCCGGGGGGTTTTTGGCGATCCCCAGAGACACTGATGATAAGTATGATACGTATTTTCTTAAAATTGAAAATTGCAAATTCAAGCAAAAGGTCGTTCCTGGTGATACATTGATTTTGAAAATGGAGTTGCTGCAACCTATACGAAGGGGAATATGTGAAATGAAAGGCACCATATTCGTTGGCGACAAGATGGTAACCGAAGCAACATTAGTGGCTCAAATTGTAAAAAGACCTAAAGCATGAGTACGATCAGCCCGCTTGCACACATAAGCCCTGATGCTAAAATTGGTGAGAACGTTACAATAGAATCATTTGCTGTAATACATGGCGATGTTTCGATTGGAAACGATTGTCATATTATGTCGCATGCGGTGATCATGGATGGTGCTATTATTGGAAATAAGTGCAATATTTTCCCTGGGTCTGTTGTTGGTGCCATACCGCAGGACCTGAAGTTTGCGGGTGAAAAAACAACTGCAGAAATTGGCGATGGAACTACAATTCGCGAATTCGTTACAATTAACCGGGGTACCAAAGACAAGTTGAAAACTGTGGTTGGTAAAAACTGTTTGATAATGGCATATGCACACGTTGCGCATGATTGCATTTTGGGCGACAACGTAATACTTGCCAATTCGGTGCAGCTTGCCGGACATGTAGAAATAGGCAATTATGCAATTGTTAGTGGACTTTCGGGCGCGGTACAGTTTACCCGCATTGGCGCCCACACCTATATAGCAGGCAACACAGTCATTCGCAAAGATGTGCCACCATTTGTAAAAGCCGCCCGCGAACCTATGAGCTTTGCCGGCATTAATAGTGTTGGTCTGCAACGCACCCGCTACTCAGAAGAAAAGATTAAAGAGATCACTGATATATACCGGATCATTTTTGTAGAAAAAAACACTACGTCGGCAGCCCTGCAGCGCATTAAATCTACTTTTGCTCCGACAGCGGAAAGAGACTCCATTTTAAGCTTCATAAAAAGCTCGAAAACCGGTATAATAAAGCGCCCGTATAAAAATGCCACTGATGATGAGGATACAGATTTCTAATGCAGGCAAACGCTTCAACAGAGACTGGATCTTCAGACATGCAGACATCAATTTTTTACCGCAGCAATCATACGCTATAACAGGTAGTAATGGAAGTGGCAAAAGCACTTTGCTGCAGGTGCTGGCAGGCAGTATGGACATAAGCGAAGGCACGGTTGCCTGGTACGTGAATGAGGCACCCGTAAGTAATGAAAATGTTTATGCCTGGCTGACTATTGCCGCCCCGTACTTAGAAGTAATAGAAGAACTGACAGCTACAGAATTCCTACAATTTCACCTGCAGTTTAAAAGTTTGCAGACAGGGCTGACACCGAAAGATATTTTGGAATTGGTTGAGCTGGATAAAGCTGCCAATAAGCAAATACGCTATTATTCTTCTGGAATGAAGCAGCGGCTGAAACTGGCGCAGGCAATCTTCACCAATACACCGCTTTTACTGTTAGATGAACCATGCACCAACCTCGATACCACAGGTTTTCGCCTTTATAATTCCCTGATCGCAAATTATGCCCGCCACAAAACAATTATTGTAAGTAGCAACGACGAGAATGAATACTCATTCTGCCAACACGTGGTAGCCATTAAAGATTATAAGTAAGTAAGCTATAGATTAAGGCTTAGTTTCTCCAGCAAGCAGTCATAATTATTAAAAAGAGTTTATTGGAAATGGCGACGTAAGATGAAGCGACGAAGGTTAAAGGGCAGATCTTAGACGGCTGATTGTATTGTAGGTTTTGCAATGCTGCATAAAGGAATAGAAGTACAAGGGTGCGACGCAACAAAAGACTGACAATGTTCTACTGCCCTGGCCAAAGAAAAAAAACGCAACATTAGCGGCTTAGGTGCATGCTTCTTTCTTTGTACAGTGTTCTGAAATAGGGATCGCGAAGGTCTTTGATAAAGCGGATGGCTTCGCCTGTGCTCTTCATTTCGGGACCTAACTCTTTGCTAACGCCGGGGAATTTATCGAAAGCTGAAAACGGGTTCTTTGATTGCAAAACCGGTCAGTTTTTTCTCAAAAGTAAAGTCTTTTAGTTTCGCCTGCGCCGAGCATTACTTTGGTGGCAATATTCAGATAAGGAATTTGGTAAGCCTTGGCGATGAATGGAGTGGTGCGGGATGCCCGTGGGTTGGCTTCTATCACATACACTTTGCCATTTTTTATTGCAAACTGAATGTTGATAAGCCCTTTAATGTTGAGTGCCCGCGCGATCTTTTCGGAGATAATACTCCATGGTGGTAATGACCAGCGGGGTAAGGTTAAAAGCAGGCAGTACCGCATTGCTATCGCCGCTATGTATGCCGGCCGGTTCTATGTGCTCCATCACTCCCATCACGTGAAAATCGGTCGCCGTCGAAAATAGCATCAACTTCTGCCTCCTGGCAACGGTCGAGAAAATGGTCGATAAGGATCTTATTGTCGGGTATATGTTTTAGCAAACTAACAACAGCCGTTTCCACCTCGTTGTCATTGATCACAATCCGCATGCGTTGTCCGCCGAGCACATAACTGGGGCGTACAAGTACCGGGTAACCGACATTGTTCGCCACTTCTATAGCTTCATCGGCAGTATAGGCTGTGCCATATTCGGGATAGGGAATTTCAAGCTCTTTTAGAAGATCGCTAAACCGGCCACGATCTTCGGCAATGTCCATATTGTCGAACGAAGTACCAATGATCCTAATGCCTTTTTGGTGCAGTTTGCGGGCAAGTTTAAGAGCCGTTTGTCCGCCTAATTGCACAATAACACCATACGGTTGTTCCAGTTCAATGATCTCCCAGAGGTGTTCCCAATAAACTGGTTCAAAATAGAGTTTATCGGCTATATCAAAATCGGTGCTTACTGTTTCGGGATTGCAGTTGACCATAATGGCCTCGTAGCCGCACTCTTTTATGGCAAGCAAACCGTGAACACAACAATAATCAAACTCAATACCCTGACCAATACGATTAGGACCACTTCCTAAAACAATGATCTTTTTCTTTTGAGAAGGTATTGACTCGTTGGAAGAAAATGTATTGGACATTATGCGCTAAAAAAATTTCGCGAAAATAGCAATATGAGGGAATACTGAATGTTATTTTTTGCAGCAGTAATTTATACCTGCCATTCTACTTTACATCCGTCTTTCCTTTTGCTTTTTTGTCACCTGCTACAATGCTCTTATTGCGGATACCGTCGACCAAAATGGAAACGATGTTTTCCTCCAGGTCTTTACTGTTTACTTTGTGTATGATGCGATGCCACTGGTCTACGGCAGCAATGGCATTGATAAAAATCATCACGGCACTGTTGGCATCGAGCAGCGGTTTTACTTCCTGGTTATCGATACCATTTTGTACGATTGCTGCGAAACGCTTTCTATACTGGCGGCGCATAGCGCGGTACTCAGACAAGTGTGGTTCGGGCATGTTGCGCCAATCTGTATCGGTTACAAATACAGCTTCAAAATTTATGATCCTTTCACGCACATGAAAACGAATGAGTTGCTCGATCTTTTCAATCACTGCATTGGTTTCCTTTTCTATTTGTGCAATGCGCTTGGTGTACCGGTTGGCAACATCGAAACAGATAGCCGTCAGCAGATCTGCCTTTGACTCTATATGATTATACAAACTGGCAGCTTCTACACCCACCTGCGCAGCTAGCTCGCGCATGCTGGCAGCTTTGTATCCTTTCTCGCGAAAAAGTTTTGCGGCATTCTCTACAATCACTTCGCGCCTGGTGTTATTTTCGGTTATTTTAATTTTAGCCATAGTCGCTTGTCTTTACCTGTAATTAAAGATATTGAAAACCAAGTCTTTCCATTTTGATTTTCGCTGTATTGCTTTTGCCTATTGTGTGAAGCATAATAAGTATAAATAAATAATGGTGCAATTGACAAGGATAGTGCCATGCTAATTATGCGCTTTTCTATCTGCCATTACTTGTTATAGCATCCTTATAGAAAAATCAATTAGTTTCGCTGCCGCAGGAAAAATAAGACGCATAATAGCGTTCATCGCCACTCAATTTTTAATTAAATAATTGTTATGTCTTTAGTTGTTGTCGGGTCTATGGCTTTTGATGCTATTGAAACTCCTTTTGGAAAGTCGGATAAAATAATTGGTGGTGCAGGAACTTATATTGCCTGGAGCGCTTCAAATTTTACCAAACCTATCAAGCAGATTTCTGTTGTTGGTGGCGATTTTCCGCAGGAAGAATTGGATGCACTTAGCGCAACGTGGTGTGCAACTGGAAGGTGTTCAGATTAAAGAAAGATGAAAAAACTTTTTTCTGGAGCGGCAGGTATCACATGGATATGAATACCCGCGATACACTGGAAACCCAATTAAATGTATTGGAAAATTTTGAACCCGTTGTTCCGGAAAGCTACCAGGATTGCGAGTTTTTAATGCTGGGCAATCTGGTGCCCGCTGTGCAAAGAAGTGTGATTCAGCAAATGAAAAAACGCCCGAAGTTGATCGTAATGGATACGATGAACTTTTGGATGGAAATAGCTCTGGATGATTTGAAAGAGGTGATATCGATGGTTGATGTGCTGATGGTAAACGACAGCGAAGCACGCGAACTAAGCCATGAATTTAGCCTGGTAAAAGCTGCAAAGAAGATTATGGACATGGGACCAAAATACCTGATCATAAAAAAAGGAGAACATGGTGCATTGTTGTTTCATGAAAACCATGTGTTTTTTGCACCCGCACTTACCATTAGAAGATGTGTTTGACCCAACAGGCGCCGGCGATACTTTTGCCGGAGGTTTTATTGGTCATATTGCCAAAACAAAGACATTTCTTTCGAAAACATGAAAACCGCCATTATTATGGGTAGTGCTATGGCAAGTTTTTGCGTAGAAAAATTTGGCACACAACGATTGACAGAAATTACCAAAGCCGAAATTGATGCCCGCCTGGAAGAGTTTGTACAACTGGTAAATTTTGATATTGATATCAGCGAAAACTAAAAACTGGTATATAAACAAAAGGAGCGGTCGTTTTGAAAACAACCGCTCCTTTTTTTAGAGGTAAATAATTTTAAAGTTTCAAGCCAAGAGAAAAACTCAAAACACGGTGCTTGCCCTTATCGTCAGCATTATTGTTGGTACCCGAGTTTATTTTAGTTAAACCATAGCCATAGTTGGCACCTACCACAAAGCGTGCAAATTCAAATCCTGCCTGTGCGTTAAGACCATAATCGAAACGCTTTAGTTTGCCATAGCCATAGTTTTCTTCCTGCGCAGTAGTGGGGTCATCGTTGCTGTATTTTATGTCGCTATTGCTATACGAGGTTACGCCCAACACACTGGTCTCCACTTTATTTTTTCCTGTAATGCCCATCGCGGCATAGGGACCTGCACCCACATAAAAATTGCTGGTTTGTGTTAATGGAATTTTAGCTACCAGGTTCACCGGCAACTCCAGGTACATTGGGTTTGAGGTTGCCTTGTAGTAAAAATTATCACCCGGCTGCCCCACCCGGGTCTTTGCACCTTTGCCGGTGTACAAAAGTCCAGGTTGTATAGACAAGCCTGGTACAATGGGAAAATCAATTGCAAAACCAGCATGAAAACTGGTTAGCTGGTTGCTTTCATCTACCCTGCCATTGTCAGTTACTGATATATTAGCCAGGTTTACGCCTCCTTTTACTATAAAGCTTTCGGTTCTTCTAGTGCGTCCCTGGCTTATAGCTCCCACGGTTATCAGCAGAGCCAACGATGTGATAACTAAATTTTTCTTCTTCATAATCTTTCGTTTTCAATTTCGTGGTCTTATGCCATTTCTGTGCCAGTAGCTATGACAGGACGAGGTATGTGAATATTTTCTGCCACCGTTCCACATTTTACACATTGTAAAATAATGTTTCAAATAATTTTGAAAGTTTAGAAAGAGTTATATCTTTGAAGTATGAAATTGACAGACGCAAAAGCGCAATTCATTCAAAGCTGGGGAATACTTGGTAGCCAATGGGGCATAAACCGCACCATGGCACAAATACATGCTTTACTGTTAGTAGCAGCCAAGCCTTTGACCACCGAAGATATAATGGAGCAATTGAGTGTTAGCCGTGGCAATACTAATATGAACGTGCGTGAGTTAATCGATTGGGGTTTGTTGCAAAAGGTGATTATCCCGGGCGAGCGCAAAGAATTTTTTACCGCAGAAAAAGACATCTGGAAAGTAGCAACCCTTATTATGTACCAGCGGAAAAAACGCGAGCTCGACCCCATGCTGAAGGTTTTAAATCAATTGACAGTCGTTGAAGGTGAGAAAGATGACCAAAATGTAAAGGCCTTTACTGATACCATTACCGATGTTAAGAAGTTTGCCGGACAAGCCGAAAAGACTCTGGATACTATTATAAAAGCTGAAGAAAATTGGTTTTGGAGCAGCTTTATTAAACTTTTTAAATAACAACTAAAACATACAGGCCGTTGAACGGCTTTTTAAATGAATTTATATTTCATTATTTTTTGAAACTTTCGGAACATCAAATACAAACCAAAAAAATCCCTGTTATGAACTACATTATCACCGCTTACCTGCTGTATCTGTTGCTCACCATTACACTTACAATCTGGGTCGCCCGCACCTTATTTAAAAATGGAAAGGTCTTCCTGATAGACATTTTTCATGGAAACCACGAATTGGCTGATAGCGTCAACAACCTGCTCTTAGTTGGCTTTTACCTGGTAAACATCGGCTATGCAGTCTATACTTTACAGGTCAACTACAACATCATCGATGCCCGTCAACTGATCGAAAGCCTCAGCGTAAAAGTGGGTTTGATCATTCTTATACTGGGCGCAATGCACTTTTTCAACCTATACATATTTTTCAACCTGCGCAAAAAAGCACAGACCGAAAAAAAGATACATACCGTCACACTTCCTGCCAATCATTAATAAGCCAGGTCATGAAAATTTTCAAACAAGTTGATTTTGCTTTACAGTTGGTCCTCATCAGTGGTTTTACCATCGCTTCCCTTGTCAACCAGGACTATACTTTTCTCATTGCCTATTTTGTTGTCGGGCTTTGTCAACTCATAAGTATGGTTGTACACGCCGCTAACAAATGGCATTTTTCAAAGCGTAGCCCCCGCTATAACTATAGCCTTTTTGTCGTCTGCCTGCTGGCAGTTACGCTGCTGGCGCTTGCTGTCCATCTATTGATATTTATATTGTTCCTCCTGTTGTTTGCGGCTCCTGTTTTAGCAGTTTACTACACCTCCATTTGCTATCGCGAGGTTTTCTATTACCAGAAAAGACCGTTGGAACTGATTTAAAAAGCCGGAATCAACACCGGGTATTTTTTGGTTACCAGCACCGGAACTTTCATTTAGCATCGTTGCCACGCTCGGTTCTAACGGCAAACCAATGGGCAACTTTCGGTTTCGCTGCAAAAGACCTATTCATTCTAAACATCTCACAGTGAAAAATAAAAAGATCGTGATCGCCGGAGGCAGCGGCTTCATTGGCAGAAACATAGCTGCCTGGTTTGCCACCAACAACGAAGTGGTTATACTAAGCCGCCAAACTAAAGATGCTGTTAACAACGCCTATAGCAGCCGTGATTTGCCCACTGCTGAAAGCAAGAATATTCGCCTGGTGCAGTGGCAAACCGGCAGTGAAGATTGGAGGCAGGAAATTGACGGATGCGATCTGGTGATCAATCTTGCCGGCAAGTCTGTGAACTGCAGGTACACAGCGAAAAACAAAAGTGAGATTATTAATAGCAGGGTTGACACGACCCGCGCCATTGGCAAAGCCATAGCTGCTGCTGTACAACCACCAAAGCTGTGGATCAATGCTGCCTCAGCTACCATTTACCGCCACGCCACCGACCGGCCACAAGATGAGCTAACCGGCGAGATGCACCATGATTTTAGCGTGCAGGTTTGCCGCTTGTGGGAAAAGACCTTTTTCGACCAGCGTACTCCCTTCACCCGGAAGGTAGCCTTTCGAATGGCAATAACACTCGGCGCGGGCGGTGTTATGGTTCCATATTTTAATCTTATTAAGTTTGGTTTGGGTGGCAAACAAGGCAGCGGACAACAAATGTATAGTTGGGTACACATCACCGACGTTTGCCGCAGTATCGAATTTGCCTGGAACAATACCCAGCTTGAAGGAGCCGTAAATGTAAGCGCACCCAATCCTGTTACCAATAAAACGTTCATGCAATTGCTGCGGCGCGCAACCGGTGCAAGGTTGGGTCTTCCTGCCCCTGCCTGGATGTTGAAAATAGGCGCGGCGGTTATAGGTACAGAAACAGAACTGATACTAAAAAGCCGGTGGGTTGTGCCCACACTGCTGCTGCAAAACGGCTTTACTTTTTCATACCCAAAACTCGAGGACGCCTTTACTGAAATAGTGAAAAACCTACCGCGCAGCAGGTACAGCTTGTTATAATCGATTTATTGTCTGGTGGTGCAATCTTTGTACAATTTGAAAGGAAAAAACATAGCAACATGGCAGCAAAAAAAACATTGGTTTTAGGTGCTTCTACCAATCCGTCACGGTATAGCAACATTGCCATAAACCGGCTGGCTGCATACAAACATCCTGTTGTGGCAGTAGGCAGGCGCGAAGGCAAGGTGGGTAATGTGGAGATCGTAACCGGGCAGCCAAACGAAGAGGTGGATACAGTTACCTTGTATTTAAACCCCACCAATCAAAAACAGTATTACGATTATATATTAGGGCTGCAACCTAAGCGTATCATTTTTAACCCCGGTACAGAAAATTACGAACTGGAAAAAATGGCCCGTGAAAAAGGCATTGATACGGTAGAAGCGTGTACACTTGTAATGTTGGGGACAGGGCAATACTAAACTTACTATCAAAAATGCGTTGTCAAGATAGAGTATTTATATGCTTAATTTTTACTGCAACCTTACAAGAAATATAACTTGTTATTCGTTGTGATAAAAGCCCCAAAAAAGATCTACACCTGAAGGGTGCGACGCACACGATGTTGCTATGAAAAACAAAAGCCGGTGACAAAAAAATCCGCTCACATTTATCATAGATCCGCCAATGTAAAAGTGTCCTTTACCCTTATCCCCTTTTCGGTCATTTGCAGGGTGCAACATTCAATCTGAGGATCGTGCTCAAAGAACAACACATAATCATTTTCCACAGCTTCTTCCAAAAAGCTCTTTTTCTCTTCAGTGTTTTTAGTGGAAACATATCATAACCCATCACATAAGGCAAGGGCAAATGTGCTGTAGAGGGCAACAAATCAGCCATAAACACAATTGTTCTTCCTTTATATTCAATCACCGGCAACATCATGGCATCGGTATGACCATAAGCAAATTTCAAGCGTAATAGGCGCCATCCAATACCGGTACATTTTCTTTTACCTCTACAAACTGCAGCTTGCCGGTTTCCTGCATAGGCAAAATGTTCTCTTTAAGAAAAGAAGCTTTCTCGCGTTCATTTGGCTCTGTCGCCCATTTCCAATGTTGTTCATTGCTCCAGTAGTGTTGCATTTTTAAAGGCAGGTACTAAGTTGATCACCTTCTCTTACTAATGCTTCCACCACAATGGTCAAAATGTAGATGTGTATGAAAAACATCGGTGATATCATCTGTTAGTAAAACCATGCTTTGTGCAAGCGAATATCCAGAGTGTCATCGCCATGCATATAATAATGGCTGAAGAACTTCGCATCCTGCTTATTGCCCATGCCGGTATCTATCAAGTATTCTTCTTATCAGCTATTTCAATCAGCAGACACCGCAAAGCCCAGGTACACATATTATTTTCATCAGCAGGGTTTAGTTTATTCCAGATACTTTTGGGCACCACGCCAAACATAGCGCCGCCATCCAGCTTAAAATAATCCGGCATGTAATTGTATATAGTTTCATCTGCAATGTTTAAAAGTGCAATTGTTTTTGCTTTCTGTAACGTAAGAAACAAGCCAATACATCCGGCTATAAAAAATACGATCAGCGCAATAACAGAATTGCGCATATTGCCAGTTAGTTGCTGCACAAAACCAAAGCTAAACATGCCGATAACAATAGCAATTTTTTCTGTTACATCGTAGAAGCTAAAGAAGGAAGCGGTATCATGCGTCTCGGGCATTATCTTGCCATAGGTTGATCGGCTAAGTGATTGAATGCCGCCCATGACCAATCCTACAGTTACGGCTACAATATAAAACTGCATTTCGGTGGTGATAAAATAGGCGGCAATGCAAATGCCGATCCAGATCAAAACTACCAACATCAGCACCTGGAAGTTGCCGATACGTTTCAGACAGTTTCGCCATAAGGTAGGCCCCGGCAATGGCCACCATCTGAATGATCAGTAAGGAGATGATCAGCTTTGTCTGTTGGCAAGCCAATAACCTGGCTGGCAAATAAAGTGGCTGCCAGCATAACTGTTTGCACCCCCATGCTATAAAAAAAGAAGGAGACAAGATAGCTTTTCAATACCGGCATCTGCTTTACCTGTTGCCATACTTTATTCAGTTCTTTAAAGCCATTGGTAAATATGTTTGTATCGCTTCTGCTTTGCGGGCAGTACCGTGGGGCAAACGTGCGAAAGGTAATCTGTGCAAAACCCATCCACCAAAGCCCAACCAATAAAAATGATAGCCGTGGTGCAAACGAAGCATCTGTTAATTCCGAACCATTCAGGCTTCATTACAAAGCAAAACAAATGATTTGCAACAATGACACTTCCAATATATCCATAGGCAAAACCTTTGGCACTCATCCTGTCCTTGTCTTCATCTGCAGCAATTTCCGGCAGGTAAGAATTATAAAAAACAAGACTTCCACAATAACCCATTGCGGCAAGCATACAGCATACAATGCCCAAGTGTAAGCGTGTCTTTAGGTAAACCAAAAAAGTAGACAACAGGCTATGCTGCCGAGGTAACAAAAGAACTGCATGAAAGCTTTTTTATTGCCCTTGTAATCGGCAATGGAAGAAAGAACGGGCGAAAGAATGGCAATGATAAAATAGGCAGATGCAATGTATAATTGTAAAGCGAAGCACTTTCAAGCTCGGAACCCTAGAAAAAATACTTTGTGGCTAACACATTACCGTTGAATTACTGGTTGTTGTAATAGCATCGTAATAAGCAGGAAAAATGGTGGTGGTAATAACCAGGTTGTAGGCGCTGTTTGCCCAATCATACATCGCCCAGCCATTAATAACTTTCTTAGAAGCAGTTTGCATCAAATGCGTTTAGGTAAGCCTTAAAGATACGGAAAGTGAAAAGTGTGACAATGACTGCACTTGCAAACGACCTATTGCAAATACCGCATATAAATCAAAATAAGCAAGAACTGTTCCCACAATAATCCGGTACCAGCCAAACAAGCTTGAAACCCATACGTCTGCAGAAACGTATATGAAAAATTTGATAGCCAGAAGGGCGACTATAAAAGCCACAAGCATTACCCACAGCAAGTAAGGTAAGGTTATGAGTATCTTTTAGTACTTCAGGATTCTCTTTATAGGTTTTAGCAACTTATAGCCGGTTGCCGCAGCCATTGTAGGCACAGCCAGAAAGAACGAAAATTCTGCAGCAAGTCTGCGGGTAAGCCCTTGCTGCATTCCACCAATAATAGAGGCAGCGCTTCTGCTTACGCCCGGTATCATGGCTAATACATTGCCAAAAGCCAATTATAAATCCTTTGGTATAAGTAATGTTTCTTTCTTTATCTATTACCGGGTTGTTGAAAATTTTATCAATAAACAATCAATATAAAACCACCGAGCAATAAACATACTGCCACAGTTGTCGGACTATCGAGCAATTCATCTATTTTATCAGAAAGCAAAAACCCAACCCAAGTGCAGGAATAACAGCTACAAAAAGCTTCAGATAAAACTGCCAGCGCGAAAAATCGAAAAATTTTTTCCAATACAAAACCACCACACTTAATATAGCACCCAACTGTATAGCTATGGTAAAAAGTTTTGTAAATGCATCATCTTTCGGCAGCATCAACAATCTTTCTGTTATGATCATGTGACCGGTAGAGGAAATTGGCAGAAATTCAGTAATGCCTTCAACAATTGCAATTATAATACTTTGCAAGTAAAGTCATGTTTATATAAGATTAAGCAGTTTTAGTATAGTAAACTGATACAAAATAAAAAAGGCGATGAATATTCATCGCCTTAATATATAGTATAAAAGTCAAACTTATTGTTGCAGGCTTTTGGTCTTTTAAAAATGGCATAGATTTCAATCACAAACCAGCTAAAATCAAAATAGGAGCAATGGTTATACGGGTAGTACTATACACCATCTTATAATCAAACTGGTTTGGGTTCTCGTTTTTTCCACCCGACATTACAAACATACCAATGGCAACAACCAATGCACCAATCCCCATCCACATGTAATTATCTTTTTCAAACAAGTGGAAGCTTTGCTTTTTGTAGCGTTGCTTTTTGTCTTAGTCGTAGCAGTTGCAGGTACAATACCTTTCTTTTCAGCCATTATTATTTTTTTAAGGGTGCAAAGTAATATAAAATAGTGAGTACGTTGAGCATGACAGGCAGACATCAAAATTGTTAAACCTGACACCTTCCGTATTAAAAATGAATAAACCATCTGCTTAATACAGATCATCCAAGCTTCATCTTCAGGTATTTAATCACACTGCTGTGTGTGCTGAAAAGCGAAATACCCACACCAACCAATACCATTCCACCAAAAAGAATAAGTGTAAGTTTTGTATCCCTTATAGTGCTAACTGCGGAAACTGCTCTCGGCCCATTGAATCAAAATGAAACAATAACAGATCGCAATACCCGAACTAATCAATCCATTAACAATAGCTCTCAATCCCATTGGGCGTGCAATAAAACTACGGGTTGCACCCACCATTTGCATGGTTTTTATCAGAAAACGGTTGCTAAACATAGCCAGGCGAATGGTATTATCAATACTTACAATCACAATAGTGCAAACACTGCAGCCACTACAATAAATATCAATCCCAAGTTTGCCCGCTCTTTCATTCAGGTTATTTACCAGCATTTTTGGATATTGCAATTCGTCCAATCTGGTTACCCCATTTACTCACTATATCAGCCGAAATTTTATTCAGGCTGTCCTGGTTTACATAGGCCGATTTGGCATAGAAATCAATACTTTCAGGCAGCGGATTATAGTCAAGAATTTTTGCCCAATCTTCATTGTTTCCTTCTTTGCTCCAAATGGTTTTTGCTGCTTCTTTATTTATATACTGTACATTTTTAGCATAAGGCTGCGCGAAATATATTGTTGAATTTTGTGTAATAGTATCTTTATTGATCGTGCGCAGATAGGCGCTAATTCTGAATGTCTTCTTTAAATGAAGTGCCGGCCGATTTAAAGTTTAAAAATATCCAGCCCAGAATTCCCATGATCAAAAGAACGAGCGCCACCCCTACAATACTATAAATATAACTGGGTTTACTGCGTTTGCTCGATGCTTTTCCAAATTGCGCCATATTGGTTATTATGTTTTTAATACGGTTGCAAATGTAGTGGATTGAGGTCTAAAACCTTACTTTTGCTCCGCGTTGCAATTTACTGGTTAACAGCGGTAAATTACATACTTGCTGCATCAAGCAGTTAAAAAGTGTTAGTGTTTTTTTAGGTAGCCAGCAGTTGAATAAACATGCATCATTCGTTGCGACAGCTACACTTGTACATTGAATACGGGGCTCCATTAACCGGCAGTGCATCAGGTAAGGCAATCAGACAAATAATAAGTATAGCCTATAACAGCGTGCTGCAAAATTGGATATAACTAATGTAGGTAAGCAGCTATACATACAAAAAGTATAAAGCTCAGCCATCTCAATGCAGCAAAGCACTACTATACATATGGAATACAATTTAGAGAAATAGAGAAAAAGTGGCAACAGCATGGAGAGAAAGCGAAGCTTACAAAGTAAGTAACGACAGTGACAAGCCAAAGTTTTATGTACTGGATATGTTTCCTTATCCCAGCGGTGCAGGCCTGCATGTTGGTCATCCGTTAGGTTATATTGCCAGCGATATTTATGCCCGTTTCAAAAGATTGAAAGGTTACAATGTGTTGCACCCGATGGGTTTCGACAGCTTTGGCTTACCTGCCGAACAATATGCCATTGAGACCGGCCAACACCCTGCTGAAACTACCGAAAAAAATATTCAACGCTACCACGAACAGCTCGACAATATTGGCTTTTGCTTACGACTGGAGCCGCGAAGTAAGAACCAGCGATCCAAAATATTATAAATGGACACAATGGATTTTCTTACAATTGTTTGATAGCTGGTATAACCGGCATAACCAAAAGGCTGAACGCATTAATGAACTGATTCACATCTTTGAAACAGAAGGAAACGAACAACCATCCCTGCCCCGGAAACGAACAATCTGATATTTACCGCTGAAGACTGGAACAACTTTGACGACAAAAGCACAGGAAATTCTAATGAATTACCGCCTTGCTTATTCGGCTTATGGCGAAGTAAACTGGTGTGAAGCATTGGGAACAGTTTTGGCAAACGATGAAGTGGTAAATGGTGTAAGTGAACGAGGCGGACACCCGGTTGAAAAGAAGAAAATGCGCCAATGGTACTTGCGCATTACCGAATATGCTGACCGTCTGTTGCAGGGATTGGAAACAGGTAGATTTCAGCGAAAGCATGAAAGAGATGCAACGCAACTGGATCGGCAAAAGCCAGGGCGCAGAGATCACGTTTGCGATCAGCAACAAAGAAGATGCTGGGGTGAGTGGTTTACACCACCCGCCCCGATACCATTTTTGGTGTCGATTTTATGGTGATTGCTCCGGAACATGACCTGGTGCAACAAATAACTACACCGGAACAAAAACAAGCGATTAGTGATTACTTAACCTATGTAAAAAGCCGCACTGAACGAGAACGGATGGCGGAAGTAAAATCCATTACCGGTGCCTTTACGGTGCTTATGCATTCAATCCATTCGATGGCAGAGAAATTCCTATTTGGATAAGCGAATATGTACTGGCAGGTTATGGCACAGGTGCTATAATGGCTGTGCCGTGCGGCGACCAACGTGATTTTGCTTTTGCCAAACATTTCAATATACCTGTCACCAACATTATTGGCGATGCGTTTAATGGTCAGGAAGCAAATCCCACCAAAGATGCAATCCTGCAGAATAGTGGCTTTATTAACGGCATGGTTATGCGCGAAGCGATGCATGTTGTAATTGACAAATTAGAGGAATTGGGCATCGGCAAACGCAAGATCAATTACCGTATGCGCGATGCAGGTTTTAGCCGCCAGCGCTATTGGGGCGAACCATTTCCCATAATGCACAAGCAAGGAATAGCTGAACCCCTGCGCGAAAAAGAATTACCACTTGAGTTGCCCTATGTTGAAAGTTATGGGCCGGGCCCGGAAGGCGAAGGGCCTCTTGGCCAATATAACAGATTGGGTTAACCTGCCGGATGGCGCAGGAGAGAAACCAATACAATGCCGGGATATGCCGGCTCATCGTGGTATTTTCTGCGCTACATGGATCCGCACAATGATAAAGAATTTGTTGACAGAAAAGTGGCAGATTATTGGGGACAGGTTGATCTGTATATTGGCGGAACTGAACATGCAGTTGGTCATTTATTGTATAGCCGCATGTGGACAAAGTTTTTATTTGACAGAGACTATATAGGTTTTGATGAACCTTATAAAAAACTGGTAAACCAGGGAATGATCCTCGGATATTCACCCTGGCTGGTAAAAATAAAGCTGCGATCAGGAGACAATGAAGGTGAATACTTTGTAAGTAACGATGATGCGGAAAAGGAGTTGCTGAACAATGGTGGAAAAGTGTTTGTGAACGATCATTCGTCAGCAGGAAATGTGAGGCTGCCCCTGGTATGGGCAAGCTTTGTGGACGGCGAATACCGGATCTATAAAGAAGATTTGGGAGACAATAAAAAAATAGGTGGTTATTATCCTTTAGACTTCATCAACAAAGACAATCATTTCAGTACTGAGTATCTCTGGAAGACAGCCAATGATGGACGGGAGTATCTCGTTCCAAAAATGGAAGTGGATAAAATGTCAAAGTCCAAGTACAATGTGGTAAATCCGGATGAGATCATTCAACACTATGGTGCCGACACTTTTCGCATGTATGAAATGTTTCTGGGACCGATAGAGCAAAGTAAACCGTGGGACACCAAAGGCATAGAAGGGGTGCATCGTTTTCTGCGGAAATTCTGGCGGCTTTACCAGGACGATAGCAAAGGTTGGATAGTGACCAATGAACCGGCCACACAAGCTGAGTTAAAGGTGCTGCATAAAACTATAAAGAAGATCGAAGACGATACCGAACGTTTTAGTTTCAACACGGCCGTTAGTGCATTTATGGTCTGTGTAAACGAACTTAATGATCTGAAATGCCACAAAAGAGAAGTGCTGGAACCGTTGGTAATTTTGCTTAACTCCCTATGCACCACACATAGCTGCAGAACTTTACCAGCATTTGCAAACTGCCACTGAAGGCAGCCAATCAAACGCTTCGGTGCTTGACGCAACCTTCCCCACTTTTGAAGAAAGATTTTTAGTTGAGAGCGCGAAGGAATACCCTGTGAGCATCAATGGAAAGCACCGGACAAACATACATATATCGTTATCGGCATCGCAACCTGAGGTGGAGAAAATTGTGGTGGCAAATGAAATTGTGCAAAAATGGACGGAAGGAAAAACTCCTAAAAAGATCATATTTGTAAAGGGCAAAATGATCAATGTGGTTATTTAAAGGTTCTTTTAACCTTTGCGTTCTGGTTTTTTGTTATATTCATTTTATGTCTTTGCTGCGCTTTGACTTTGTTTTGCCCGCTCAATAAAGACATACCTGTTGAAGAGTGCGACGCAACGATGTAAAGACAAAGCACCGAAGCAGGGCTCAAAAAAAAAACAACTAGCACCGGAGACAAAAATGTTGACCAGTATTTACACCCTACAACCATGAAGACACTTTGTGTCATATTAGTAATGATGATTTCGACCCGGCTTTTATATGCGCAGGGCGATGAAGAGCAGGTGCGAAAATATTACGCTTCAGCTTTTCCAAAACAAGCTGTACCTGAAAAAATATTGTTTTACCAAAGCCGGTATAAACCCGGTAAAACGTGGCAATACCTGATTGCTTGCAACACTACCACAGCGCAGAAACCCGTTACTACCTTGTTGTTTGCTGAGCGGGTAAAAGACAGTGTTTTGCGTTTTGAACCTTTTCACTTTGCAGCCGTGGAGTCGTTTGACCATTTTAATATGGATAACAGCCGCGACAGGGTGGAGGAATACTACATTACCACGGCAAAAGACAGTGAAAACCTGGAGGAAAAATATACCGGAATATACAGTTGCAAAAAGGGCTTTGTAGATACCCTCATCCGTTTTTACTCGTTTGAAGTAAAGAGCCTGAAGGCTCCTTATTTTACCTATCAGCCCGGTAAAGTAATAGAGCAGGAAGACATTTGTAAGATAGCAGATGTAAATGGCGATGGTAAAATAGACATTGCCAACCGTGTGCACCGCAAGACCATCAACAAAGATGCAGGTACGGATACCTATACTTTTGACCACGAAACAGACTATGCAGAATATACATTCGCCAAAGGCAAACTGGTAAAAATGAAATCAAAAACGGGTGCTGCGGCTGTAGCTGAATAGGTATAAATGCCGACAATAAATCTAAGCCCCGTATATACTTTGCTGCAAAAAAATTCCTACGTTTTTCATAGCGTTGTACCATTTGATGTTGGCAAAGACAAACTAGTGCAACTGGACTTCACCAGTAAGAATGTGGTTTTGAATAACGAAATTTTAGCGGATACATCTGCCTTTTCAGCCTATATTGACTACCTGCTGGGTGACCGCTATACCTATGGAATTGGCGGCTACGACGAACATCGCACCATCTACTCAAGAAGTACCACGTTTGACGGATTTGATGGTCCCCGGCGCCTGCATTTGGGTATAGACATCTGGGGTAAAGTGGGTACACCTGTGTTTTGCCCGCTAGGTGGTTATGTACATAGTTTTGCCTATAACGACCACTTTGGCGACTATGGGGCAACGATAATACTGCAGCACCAACTTGAGGGCACCTCATTCAACACGCTGTATGGTCACCTGGGTTTGGCGGATATTGCCGGGTTGCAGGAAGGGCAATACATTAGCCGCGGAACTGAATTTGCCCATTTTGGTCCGCCTGCGGAAAATGGTCAATGGCCGCCTCACTTGCATTTTCAGATCGTAAATGAAATGCATGAAAAGAAAGGAGATTACCCGGGCGTTTGTAAATATACTGAACGCAAAAAATATCTAGACAACAGCCCCGACCCGGATGTGATATTGCAGATGATGCAATATGCAGAAGTTAGCCAAGAGACCTGAACATCTTCCGGAGATTGTTGAAAGTTTAGCAAATAAAATGATTGGTAACGGGCTATGCCTTTAATGAGCAGATTTACCCGAAAAACAGAACAGGTGTTTGTTACTCATCTCTTGTATTGGTGCACCCGCGTATTTATTAATGCCAGGTTACTTTTAGAAATTGAAAACTCTAAGCCAAATACCATAGCTACTTTTGCTATTACTGTATTATCACCTCTAAATCCGGTATTGCATTCCATCTTCAAAGTTTGTAAATTTCCTTTTTGAGTTCGGTAACCGATTTACCTGTACTTGTGCTACTGCCCGGTTAATCTCTTCGAAAAACACCAACAACGTCGCTGACCACCTTATTCTGCCATTGGACAAGCCTGCAATCCTATCTTACCTTTCTAAGCCCCCCATTACAACCTGTGACGAGCCATCTTGAGGGAAACCTGAAAAGCTTTGTGTACCTGAAATAAGTAAGCGGATCTCTGACCAAACGATTGTAACCAACCAAACAGCCATATGAAACATTTTTATGTTCTTTTCATTTTTGTCGCGGTCGTTAGTATCGCGCCGTCTCAGGCTTTCAGCCAAAAAAATGTGACCATAACAGGAAATCAATGTGTAGAAAGTCAGTTGACCGCCCATATAAATTCCGGTACTCCAAGGTTGATCAGTTGGATAAAGGATGATACCACCCTTTTTATGGTGCGTTCAACCTGGCAACCCAATGCTGAATTTGTTGCCGGGCACAATGGCGAAGGTCTCGAATTCAAATCAATTATCGACAGTTCAGTCAATCTTTGTCGACAAAGATTTCTCCGTCTATGTTGTAGATAATTTACGAATTCAACGGTGGGACAAAAATGCCACGTACGGAGTGACTGTAGCCGGTGGAAACGGAAAAGGCACAGCGCTTAATCAATTTTATGCACCCGTTGGAGTATGGGTTGACGAAATGAAAAATGTATATGTTTCAGACTACCTGACTGAGCGCGTGGTAAAGTGGGCGCCGGGAGCTACCAGTGGTGTGATAGTTGCCGGTGGGAACGGTTCGGGCTCCGGTGCCAACCAATTTTTTGGTCCGGAACAAATTTGCCTGGATAAGCAGGGCAATTTATATGTTGCCGACCGGTGGAATGATCGTGTGCAGAAGTGGGCACCTGGCGCTACCGCCGGTATTACCGTGGCAGGTGGCAACGGGCGCGGTTCAGCAGCTAATCAACTAAGAGAACCGTACTCCATAGCCCTGGATACTGCTGGAAATTTATTTGTTGCAGATACCTATAATCAACGGATACAAAAATGGTCACCCGGAGCTACCACAGGTGTCACCGTTGCAGGCGGCAACGGAAATGGGCAAAATGCCAACCAACTTAGCTATCCGACATGTGTTGCTGTAGATAGCGCCGGAAATATATTTACCATTGACAATGCAAACTATCGTGTGCAAAAGTGGGAACCTGGACAAAATTTCGGTATTACGGTAGCCGGAGGACATGGATATGGCAGGGCCGCTGATCAACTGGGCTCTTCCTGGGGACTGGCAATTGACCGCCTCGGACGGGTCTATGTTTCTGAGATCTCAAATTACGATGTGAAGCGGTTTACCCAAGGTATTTATATCGACACACTTCTGCCTGTAAAGAATAGTGGTAAATACAAAGCCAGGGTCGATTTTTTAAGTGGACATATTTCCCAAAGTAATACGATAAAGGTGCTCGGCAAACCGGGTAGTATTGGAGGTATTCAGGGACCTAAAGACGTAGTGGAAAATCAACAGGTTCGCTACAGGATCAGAAACAGCTCCCCAGATGCATATTATTCGTGGGAAGTACCCTTTCCTGCTGATATAGTTTCGGGGCAGGGCACAAAAGAAGTCGTGGTAAATTTTGGATCTGCATCGGGGTATGTATCTGTAGTAGCCTCAAATATTTGTGGCAGTGCAGACCACCCGGCCAGGAAATATGTCTCGGCAAGCCCGGCAAATGTGGCGCAGCAACGCCCCGCTACAGGCACAGTGCAAACCGGGGTCTTTCCCAATCCTGCCAGCAACTCGGTCACCCTGGCATTCACTTCAGCAGGTAGTATGATGCGTATGGTTGAGATCGCTGATGTTTCCGGCAGAGTTTTACTTCGCCAAAATGTTACGACAATACCCGGTAGCAACCGCGTGCAGGTTGATATTTCATCCTTACTTCCCGGTATCTATGCTTTGGCGCTATCTGGTGACAACCAGCAAAAGGTAACCTATAAAGTCATAAAGCGATAAAGCAATAAGTACAAATATTTTGAGTGTTAATGCCGGTTTCTTGCCGGCATTTTTGCGTTTGCAATCCTAGTATTATAGTGCCGAAAAAGACCCCATAGACGCGTACTGCCGCACCTGCTTCTTTTGTTATGTGCGGCAAATCGAACATCTTTGCAATTGCTGCCAGTGGTGCGCAAGATTGTTGTTTAAAATCATAAATACGTTGTTATGGCCTTAGTTGACCTGGTGATGCCAAAGCTTGGCGAGAGTATAATGGAAGCCACAGTTCTCCGCTGGACCAAAAAAGTAGGCGAGCAGGTAAAACTCGACGAAACACTTCTTGAAATTGCGACCGATAAAGTGGATAGTGAAGTTCCCTCAACCACCGAAGGAATACTTGCCGAAATACTCTTTCATGAAAATGATGTAGTTCCGGTGGGTACCATTATAGCGCGTATAGAAAATGATAAAGAGACCGTAATTAGTGAGCCCGCTGAGATTGATATTGAAGTGATCGCCGAAAAAAATGAACCGCTTGAACCATATGTTCATGAAGAAGAGGAAATGCTTGCTGAACAACTTCCCTACGTTCCCCGCATGACCAATGTGCCAGCGCCAGCTTCAGGCAGCATGGCGAAATTTTACTCTCCGCTGGTACTAAATATCGCCGGCAACGAAGGCGTATCGATGAGCGAATTGGAGCACATACCCGGTACGGGCAACGAAGGACGTGTAACCAAAAAAGATATTTTACAATACGTTGAGAATAGAAAATCAGGTGGCGGTAACGGCGTAAAACCCACCAGAGGGACTATGCCGACTGCGGCTGAAGAGGCACCCAAAGCGCCCGGAAAAACAGCCGGCACCAATAGATGCTTCTACCCCGCAGACAACACCTGCTGATACGCAGAATGTTGCTATAATAGAGATGGACAGAATGCGCAAAATGATCGCCCGCCACATGGTCGATAGCAAAAAGACCAGCCCGCACGTCACCAGTTTTTCCGAGGCTGATGTGACCAATATGGTTAAATGGCGCGATCGTATTAAGCAGGATTTTGAAAAGACAGAGGGCACACGCATCACGTTTACACCTATGTTCATAGCCTGTGTTACCCGCGTTATCAAGCGCTATCCTTACATCAATTGTTCGGTAGATGGCGATAAAATAATATTGAAAAAAGACATTAATATAGGAATGGCAACAGCCTTGCCTTCCGGCAGCCTCATAGTACCGGTGATCAAAAATGCAGATCATCTCAATCTTGTTGGTCTAAGTAAAGTGGTCAATTCACTTGCACAAAATGCGCGCACCAATCGCCTGAAACCCGACGACACCAATGGCGGCACTTTTACCATTACCAATGTGGGCACTTTCGGCAGCCTCGCGGGCACGCCCATTATCAACCAGCCGCAGGTGGCAATATTGGCGGTTGGCGCCATCAAAAAACGACCCGTGGTCATCGAAACTGCCGGTGGCGACACCATCGGCATCCGGCACATGATGTACCTGTCGCTGAGCTACGACCACCGGGTGGTAGATGGCAGCGTTGGCGCCAGCTTTTTAACCGACGTGGCTAAAGAATTCGAAAATTGGGACGCTAATGCCAATTGGTAAGTGGTCGCTGCTTCCGGGTGTTTCACCGCATTTTTTGTTGTGCCCGGCAGTAACGAGCATTTCAACTTTTCTTGCGTCGCACCCTTGTACGGTTGGTACTTTGCGGAGCAGAAAAACAACCGTAACAGAATAAAGTAAACAACAGCCTGTTTATAGAGTTAATGAAAAATGCCTGCCTAAGTCTCCTGCTTTTTTTGTGTTATGGTCACCTTTATTGCCAAAACCACACGCTGGGTGGTTTGCAAATAATAAATGCGGACTATAATCTTAGTAATAAATGGTATGTATGGGCAGAAGCCCAGATACGGTCGCAAAAAGTAGGAACTGACTATAACTATAACGAGATAAAAACAGGTGTTACTTATAAGGCATCCAAATTATTTTCTTTCTTAGTGGGTGCAGGCAAATATGCCACTTACTCGTCAGGTGGAAATTTTAAGAAGCCAGTACTTACAAACGAATTGAGAATGTGGGGGCAGGCTAACCTCAAAAACAGCATTGCCCGTTTGCGAATAGATAACCAGGTACGATTTGAGGAAAGATTGATAAATGACAACTTCAAAAGCAGGTTGCGCTACCGGTTAAACCTGATCTATTTGATCAATAAACCAAAACTTGAGCAAGGCACATTTTATGGCACGGCTTATAACGAGATCTTCGTATCAACCAAGCCGCTGACTTTCGATAGAGACCGCATCTTCGCCGGGGCAGGGTACATCTTTCATTCAGCGTTTGGTTTGCAAATTGGCTGGTTAAGGCAGTACGATTATTTTACTGACAAGCCAAAAAATAGGAAAGATTATATTCAAACCACGCTATCATTTCACATCAAACACATTAGTGGTTCGTCAATAAGGCACCCGGGAATTTTGGGGTAGTGATGCACTTCACTGACTTTTTTGAATGCCGGTTTAAAAGGCTTAGTAATGCTTTGCAGATGAACGGAGCCCCGCAGTAAGGCGGGATAGACTGTCGCAACGATGTTGCATCCTGGTATGATAGCCAGGTCACAAAAAGTTTACATCTGGGCTCAGGCAACTACAACCCGTCTATCCTCATTTCTTAAAATATTCAGAGACAATACATGCAAAAACTGGTGTTGATACGCCACGGAGAGAGCGTTTGGAACCGCGAGAACCGCTTTACCGGCTGGACAGATGTAGATCTTTCAGCCGAAGGTGTGGAGCAGGCGAAACGAGCCGGTGAATTGCTAAAAAAGCACGGCTATAATTTTACAATAGCCTTTACATCTGTCTTGAAGCGGTCAATAAAAACCCTGCACATTTTGCTGGACGAACTGGACCATTTGTGGATACCAGTTGAAAAATCGTGGCGTATGAACGAGCGGTTTTATGGAGCATTGCAGGGCTTGAACAAGGATGAGGTGCGGGCACAATATGGTGACGAGCAGGTGCATAAATGGCGGCGGGATCCGAATGAACATCCGCCGGCAATAACACGGGAAGATGTGCGCTATCCGGGGCACGACCTGCGGTATAACCACCTTACCGAGCGGGAGTTGCCGCTGACAGAAAACCTAAGTGAGACGATGGACCGAGTATTGCCGTTTTGGCACGAACACATAATGCCGGCGCTGCGCAACAATGAAAAAGTGATCATTGCCGGGCACGGCAATAGTCTGCGGGCTTTAATAAAATATATAGATAACCTGACTGACGACCAGGTATCGGACCTGGATATACCTACTGCGCAACCGTGGGTATATGAACTGGATGAAGAATTTAACCGTATTCGTCATTATTATTTAGAATAATCTGTAGCACCCCTAAACGTAAAAAACCGGCAACACCGGTTTTTTTACGTTTACAAAAAGTTAGTTCAGGCATGCATTTTTTCGTGAACACCTTCTCTAAATTCTTCTACAATCTTTTTATTAAAAGCCGGCAAGTCTTTTGGCGATCTGCTGGTAACAAGCCCATTGTCAACCACTACTTCTTTATCGACCCAATTGGCACCGGCGTTTAGCAGATCCTTTTTTACTGATGGATATGATGTCATTGTTTTGCCCTGAACCACTTCTGCCTCAATCAGCAGTTGCGGACCATGGCAAATAGCTGCCACCGGTTTACCGGCTTCAAAAAATGAACGGGCAAATGAAACACAGTCTTCATTGATGCGCATAAGATCGGGATTAACTACGCCACCGGGTATCAGCAAACCATCAAAATTTTCCTGGCTGGCATCAGCCACATTTACATCTACCTCCAATTCTATTGACCATTCTTTTTCTTTCATTGCGCGTACTTTCTTTTGAGGTGATACAATATGAACTGTTGCACCTGCCTCTTCTAACGCCTTTCTCGGACTAGTCAACTCAACTTCTTCAAATCCATTTTCCGTAAGGATCGCTATTTTCTTTCCTGATAATGTTGCCATGATCTTATATGTTTTAGATTAACAATATGCAAATAGCAACAAATACTTTACCATTGGCAGTGCTGTTTTGGTTGTAGAAAGTTTACGGGTTGTATGATTGATGTTAGCTGAACAAGAAAGCAATAACTGTGGAATAATGGCTTCAAAAAAAAACAATGACAGGTTCTATATCCGCGCACAGGCGCTAGTAGTTACGAGAATCAATAGCCAAAAAAAATTTCTGAGGCGACAAATTTACTGTACGGTTACCTGTGTAGTATAATTGGTTTTATTATCTGTAACCTGCAGTTGATAAATTCCTGCGGAAAGATTTTTGTCAGCGATGGTCAAACTAAACTGCTGGGTTCCACCGTTGTAGTGGATTTGCTTTGAGAAGACTTTTTGACCACCCGGATTAAATATGATCACCTGGTAGAAACCTTGTTTCAAATCTGATAGATGCAACTGTATGATCTGCTTGACCGGGTTTGGATAAACTGCCACGTGTTCAGTATTAGTAGTCCAGTTGCAAGTGGCTATTTTACTGGAAGAATAATTGCCAGATCGAATAATTGCACGCACCTGGTAGTAGTTTGTTCCCTGTGTTGGCTCATTATCAAACCAATCATATTGAGCCGCAATACCGGTTGTCTCAGTTGCCGGCACAGAACCAACTTTGATAAAATGCTGACCGTCGATCGATTTTGTGATTTCGTAGGCAGTTACCCCATTATCTCCCGCTACATTCCACTGTACGGCGATTTTGTTATCATTGGAAAAAGCCCTGGTTGATAAAAACCTGATCGCCAGAACAGATTTTGCCTTATAAATAAATGTAAAACGGTTAAGCGCATACGAAGCTGGATCGGTAGAGATACTAAAGGGGAATCGGGCAGTATCAGACAGCGCCAATACAGTTTCCGTTTGCAGAAAACGGTCACCTACAAAAACATCTATATCGTCGGGAAAATTGGTGCCAACAACTTCGAAATAATAATTTTTTTGTTTTAATTGCGCGATCTTCAAGCTGAGAGAATCACCGCTTTTGATTGATGGGCGTCCTTCGATGCACAAAAAAGTTCCATTCGCATTTATGGCGAGATTGTCTGAGGCGTTGTTAAACTTGTAGCTATCCTCGTCGCCGACAGTCGCTGAAAATATGTCATCATAAACGGCTACAATACCATCTGCTACGATCACATTTCCGGAATCTGCGGGGTACATCAACTCTACAGAAAGTTTGGTTAACTCAGAGGGGGTACGAAAAACCTTTGTAAAAGTGGAAACTTTATTTGCCTCTGAAAATGTAATAGATGGGTTTGGATTGGGGTTATTAGCGGCGCTGGTTGTAGCTACAAAAATTGCCTGCCCGGGCTGAATAATACCGTTAATTTTTGATGCGCCGGGGGCAGTAGTAGCAGAAGTTGAATTATAGGTGACATACACTCCATTAATTCCCATATTTAGTGAAGGATCAGTAACTACGTATTGAGGTTTGATATCCTGAACAGTACCTTCCATCTTACCAGTAGAAGTATTATATTTTATCAGATCGTCCCAGTCTACTGGTGCTGCATACGGATTGCCGATAAGACTATATTTATCATTAATCGCAGAGAGCTTTGGCAAAGCGCTGTTTATTGTATTAAAGGTTACATCCCCTGTTAATAATTTGCCTTTAGTACGAATGAGGGTGGGTGTTGGTGGCGGCACATTCGGATCATTGAGATCAATGGTTCGATCACCACGAACATATAAGCGCCAGGCACTGCCGGCTGTAATAAGGGAAGGTTGTAAAGTACTGCTGACTGCTTCCCAGTTTTGGGTGTTAATGTTGAAGGTAAAAAGTGAAGGATTGTTGGTGAGCGTAACGTCGAAGCCATTTGCTGCACCACCTGCTCCGGTGATATGGGTACCAAAGCCAGGGTTGCTGCTTCCTCCCTCCTGCCAATGATCTCGGATGGTACCTGACGCGGTTACTTCCGGAGTAAAAAACCTGAAGCGCCGCAGATCAGGTATGTATCGTTCTACTACAAAAATTCCGGATGTTCCATAATCAATTGTGCCAGTCATTGTACCAACAGTAGCCGTTTGGGGATATGTTTTTGTGGAAGGAAAGATGGCTTCATTACCGGTACCGGCTTTTAGAGTGACCGTTTTATTGTTGAGTTTTAGCTTTCCTGCATTGCAGGCTAAAACACCGGCAATGTTTAGGTCTGAACCAAGAACGACAGAGTCGGTGCTGCTAACCGTAAAATTATTGATCAGATTATTTGGAAAATCTGGAATGAAAGTAATTTTTCCTGAACCATTGATGGTAACATTTGAAGCGAGCGATCCCTTTAATGATCCCTGACCACTGAGGGTGGAGTTAAGCGTCAGATTTTTACCTGCCAAATCAAGAATATTGGCAGCATTAATTTGAAGGGTTCCGTTTACTATTATATTTCCAACCAAAGTACCCGAACTGCCATTATTTAGAAGGAGGTTGTAGTAAGATCGTCCGTCAATAGTTTGTGGTCCATTGCCGCTAAATTCAAAAGTTGACCCGGTTGATTGAAAGATGGTCGCATTTGGAATATTACCTTGCAATCCACCACCGGTACTTAGTGAACCAATTTTGATGTTGCCCTTAATATTCGCATTATCCGCAATTGTCAAACCAGAAAGGCTGTTGATGCCACAGTCTAGCGTTACTCCTGGGTTTACTGTTAGTGTACCATTAAAAGTTGCATTACCCGTTAGTGTCTTTATTCCCGCGTTAGCCAGGATGATATTTCCATATTTTGCACCAGTAGGTAGTGTTGAAACGAATTGATCAACTCCAGCATTATATTTAACGGTGGATCCTGCATTAAGTACTACTTTATCCACATCACTTTTAATCGAGGTCAGTTTTCCGGCACTTCCATTACCGCCATAAAACCCATCAGGATTGTTACAAATAAAGGTCCCTCCGTTCTGAACCGTCACGGTTTTACTTGTACCGGTTGTTCCACCTTTCACTTGAGTTGAAGTAAGATTAAGTGTACCAAACAGCGAGATAAAAGCGCCCTTGTTCAGAATTATGTTTGCATTGGCTATCACCGATGATGAATCAATAATTAACAGGGTATTCATCACCGTAATATCTCCGCTTAGTGTTATAGTTTGCGACATCATCGTGACGTTTCCAAAAGTTCGTTTACCGATATTTTTTTGGGTTTTACCACTGAATATACAAGTGGATTTACTGGCAATTTTTAAACTGTCAAATGGAAGATCGATGTTGTCTTGAACTGCGTCTAGCGGGTGATTTTTAGAACCAAAGTTGAGGGTACCACCGCTAACAACACTTAAAGAGCCACCACCCGTTATGTGCCCATAGCCTAGAATTATAGTACCGGAGTCCAAGATATTTCGTCCCTTCATTACCACCGTGGTGGTACCATTAATTAAGTTCACCGTGTGACCGGGACGTATGATAATATTATTGGTGCTGTCGGGCACTGTATTCGCTGCAACCCAATTTGAACCAACTTTGTATTCCCATGCACTTACATCAGTAAATTTTGTACTTACAACTAAAGCTTTGTCGCTTGTTCTAAAATCAGCATTGGTGGTTTGTGAGTAAACTCTACACGGTAAGAGTAAGAATAATACAAAAAAAGTAAATAGGGTATTCGCAACTATTTTTTGCCGATCCAGGTTTCCAAAAAGCAATCTGTCCATAAAAACAAAATCAAAAAAGATAAAGGTTTGAGGATAATCCTAGAAAATTGGACCGCATTGAGAAAACTAAAGTCTCTAAAAATAACTTTATTCTCGATAGTTTCAAATGATTTTGATAAGTGTATTAATTCCTGAACAAAGTAACGATTTTTAAAAATAAAAAGTTGCACGTGCTATAACTTGCTTTCCTCTAAAATTCTATTTCTGCAACCTTCCACACAATTCCCCGTCTGTTCTGTCGTTACTATTAACACATCTTTTCCTGATGTTGTAGGAACCTAAGGAAAAGGCAAGTAAATTGCCCCACAATTTAAATCAAAGGATATAAGGTCAATTGTACGCTACAACGAACGAATAATCATTAGTACATGGCAGAATTTATGGAGTTTAGTAGCTGCAAGAAATCCATTTTTAAATCAGTTGGGCTTTCGGTCGTGGGGTTCATCTTCACATGCTCCACCTTTTCGCAATATTATAAAGAACAAAACCGTCCCAACCACGATAGTTGGCCTTACTACTTTGGGATGTCAATAAGCTACAATACGTCCACTTTACACCCCTCCAAACACCCCACTTTTATACAAAACGACAGTGTTCTCTCGGTAGAACCAGGCAGCAGTGGTGGTATTGCATTGGGTCTGGTTGGTACTTTGCAACTTTCCCCACGGTTTTCAATCAGGGCCAATCCGCAATTAATTATTGGAGGTGCAAAGTATTTTACCTATAGTCTAAAATACCCAACCTTCGATGAGGATTATATCGAAAAGAAAACATTGCCCTCAACCATCGTTAGTTTCCCTTTCCAGGTTAAGTTTAACAGCGACAGGCTTAATAATTTCCGCACCTTTTTGTTGGCTGGTGTAAAGTATGATATGGACCTGGCGAGTAACTCGCAAGCCCGCAACGCCGAAGACCTGGTTAAGCTAACAAAGAACGATTTCGGTTTCGAGGCCGGTATCGGTTTCAATTTCTTTTTTCCCTTTGTCACCTTTTCGCCCGAAATTAAAATCAGCAATGGTCTCAGCAATGTGCACAGCCGCGATCCGGCGTTGAAATATAGTAACGTACTTGACAAACTTCAATCACGTATGATCGTTTTTTCTATTGTGCTTGAAGATTGATTTTCATTGCTCGGGGCAGCGGAGGTTTTGCGCTTTTTTTATGCCCCCAGCTTCCGTTCTTTACTTTGGCGGCCGTTGCGTCGCACCCGTGTACAAGATCTCTCTTTTCAGCTTTACGAAATCAAGTTCAAAAAAACTGCGCTATGCATTGCCAGAGCTTTCTAATGAAATTGAGGTGGAAATATGCAAATCACAATGTGTTGCTTACGCCTTAGTATTACGTGGCTTCATTAATCCGGTCATGTAAAAGCCTCCGGTCAATTGAATGTTCAACAGAAAAACACTGGAATGGTATGACTGTCGGTGCAGCGCCCCCGCAGACTTGAAGAAAATTAATACCGCAAATTGCCACCAGGTGCAGCAGGGAAATTAAGGTGCCTTCTCCTAACTTAGAATTTTTTAGGCTTCTAAATTCTATTTAGTTAGCAATTAAAAATCAAATTCCCGCCGCGCCATATTCCACCGGAAACCTAACGAGATAACAGTTGTGCTGGCATTGCCTCCAATCTCCATATTATAGGTACGGTGTTGCAGGTTCGCATCAATGAACATGTTTTCAAAAACTTCGTAAGAGGCCAGCACGGAGACGTTCATTGACTTCACCTTGTTGCCGGTACCAATGTAGTAGCCAAAATCCCTTTGGCGTGAATTATAATTTTTAAAAATGTCACTACCCTGGTTTACCCCGGCTGAGTCAAGTCCCTGGTAGTAGTAGATCATTTTACCATTTATGTATAGCCTGGGCATGGGCTGATACTTTAGCAACACAATGTATTCCTGAAAATTAGAACCCAGCGGATGTGCAAGCGGTTGATTTGAGTGAGAATAATCGGCAACTGAGTCGAAGTGTGAATAGGTAAATGGTCTTACCCTGTTGTTTTCCAGTTGCACATCAAGATTTTTAATACCAAATGCATCAGGATATTTAACCCCTAACTGGTAGCCATATTTATTGCCCACCAGCCGGTGTTTTTTATCATTTCATTAAATTTAAATTCATCCAGCAATAACTGCCCATACACTTGACTTTCTTCTTAATATTTGCTTTTACAGTTAAACCCACAATCGCATTGTCGCCACTGCCAATATCACTTTCAGCAGGGCGTAAAAACAAAACAGGAATTAGATATTGAAAATCAAAATGATCTTTTCTTCCAAACATTACCGCATCAAATACACCAACGTTTAACCACTTAGTAGCATTAAAACTTAGGTAGTTCATTCTGAAATATTTTCGTGGCAGCACTGCATTGCCATGCGCTCTTTTCGCGAATGGGATCAATTCCATAAAAAGATTTTCATAATTCAACTTCCAGATGCGTGTATTAAACTTTAAAAAAATGGCATTGGCCGAAAAGTCACTCAGCAATAAACTCGGTAACCATCGCCAATAAAATTTTTATCATAACCAAATTGAATGTCAATATACTTTGAAGCATTGAAACTAATAGAAGCCCTGTTGTCAAAATAATCATACCCCGCCGTGTGCTTTAAAGGTTTTATAAAAGCGGGCACCAGGGCACAGCGTCGTATGTGCAGTCAATCCATTGCTGCACATACACGGATCTCTTTCCTGGTTATCGGTAATATAAATATCAAAACCTACTTTTTTACTGATCATACCCCGTAGGCTAATACCCCGGCTATTTAAAACAAATTTTGCGAATTACCTTTCTCATTCATTTGCTGGTATTGAATAACCGGGTTAACAGCAAGAAAAAAATCTTTGTTATTTACTTCGTAAAAATTAGCAGGTGTTTTGTAAAAATGTTTAAAAATGGGTTTCTTGCTTATAAATGATTCACGGGGCTTAGCCCACTCGCTGTTATTCATTAAAAAACGATCAATATTGTACTTATCAATTTCTGTAAGGTTGCAACACTTGGCATCGCCTGCCATGAAGTAAGGCTGTCAATATTTTCACACTTCTGCGTGTATAAGCCTGCGGTTATATGGCTTTACTGTAGAGAAATTAGGTTAGGATTTCCTGATTTTAATTTCCAGCCTGTCTGATAAATTCGTAATCTTTAGTGCCAAGCGGTATATAAGAACTTTGAGAGAAGGCAGCAAGTAGGCAATAAAAAAAATAGAAGGATGCGAACGGATTTAATAATTTGCATGAAATACTGGTTTTAGTAATAATATCTGACTATGAATTATTTGATTAAAGATATACAAGTTGTAAACGAAGGTAAATCATTCTATGTGATGTATTAATAAAAGATGGACGTCATTGAAAAAATGGCACTAACATATCAACAAGGAAAAAGTAAAGGAAATTAACGGAAATGGTAAATTTTTATTGCCCGGAGTAATAGATGACCAGGTACATTTCAGGGAGCCGGGGCTTACCCATAAAGCCACCATTTATACTGAAGCAAAAGCTGCTGTGGCCGGCGGTGTTACCAGTTTTATGGAAATGCCCAACACAGTTCCACCGGTATTTACACAACAATTACTGGAAGAAAAATATGCTATTGCTGCGCAAACTTCGCTTGCTAATTATTCTTTTTACATGGGTACGGGCAACGATAATTTGAAGAAGGTTTTAAAAACCAATGAAAAGAAAAAAGATGTTTGTGGCGTAAAGATTTTTATGGGATCATCTACAGGAAACTTGCTGGTTGATAATCCCACTTATGCTTGGAAAAAGTATTTGGTGGCGTAGAACTATTGATTGCACCCATTGCGAAGATGAAGCGATCATCAAAGCAAACTTGGCAACAGTTAAAGGCACAAAGCAAGATACTTAGAACCATCCGATCATCCGATAATCCGAAATGAAGAAGCTTGTTTTGAATTCATCATTCAAAGCTGTGCAGCTTGGCAAAAAAATACGATACCCGCTTGCACATTTTGCACATAACCACGGAAAGGAACTGCAGTTGTTTACCAATATGCTTCCGCTAAAAGAAAAACGAATTACAGCAGAAGTATGTGTGCATCACCTGCATTTTACCAGCGATGATTATGCACGACCTTGGCAACCAGATAAAATGTAATCCTGCTATAAAAGCACCCATCAATAAGGAGGCATTATGGCAGGCATTGCTGGATGACGGCTGGATGTGATTGCAACCGACCATGCCCCGCATACCTGGGCACGAAAAGGATGAACCTTACGAAAAGGCACATGCCGGTTTGCCACTGGTTCAGCATTCATTATTACTGATGCTGCAATATGTAAAGCAAGGCAAGAATAACTATTGAAAAGGTGGTGGAAAAAATGAGCCATGCTGTTGCCGATTGTTTCAATATAGACAAACGAGGATACATAAGGGAAGGCTATTTTGCTGACCTGGTGATAGTTGATATGAACCAACCCACAACCGTATACTAAAGCAGAAATATTTATACAAATGCGGATGGAGCCCGCTGGAAGGATATCACTTTCACGCTGCAGTTACCCATACATTTGTAAATGGCAACCTGGTTTATGGAAATGGTGCGTTTGAATGAGTCTAATAAAGGAATGCGCCTGAAGTTTGACCGGTAAGGCTTTTAGATTGATGGTTAAGAACGGTGGAGAATTTTGTTTAAGCCGGGCATTCATTCAACTATTCTGCATTGTTGCGTCGCACCCTTGTACCGTTCGATGCATTGCGCAGCGCAGTGCAACAAACAATGAAGTTATATAACCTAATAAAAGCCAAAACAGTGCGATGCCGATGAACGTAATGCGACGCAACAATGCCTCCTCAAAGACATAAAGCTGGTAACCCAAAACCCATTCGCTACCCAAACATTTGCCAGGCACCAACGTATTGAAAAGACAGGAAATAGTACAACATGCAAGTCGATAAAACAACCTTACACGACCTCTCCATTTTTCATAGCGAAGAAGATCAGTCCGTTTTCAGGCACCTGGATTATACCACCACCATTGGCGGCAGGGAATGGCTGCGGTATTGATTGCGCATCCGCTTAGTGACCTTAAAAAATTAAAGAAACCCAACAGACATTGCGCCTCATATTAAATAACTATGCACAGTGGCCTACCGTCATTACCAACGGAACGGTGATGGTAGTGGAGGATTTTATGACTCTGCAATTGACGAAATACCTGCCGATCCAAACCTGGTGAATGCCTTTTTTTATAAGATCTTCAAAAGCGCAGGATTACTCGCTGGTGAAATATTCAGTCACGCATTTTCTGGATTTTGTGCAGGGCTTCAAACAAGTAATTGGAGTTTTTGCAGGTGCCAAAACACCAAAATTCCTGCAGACGCATGCTTGGGCGCACAAAAATGTTAATCGAAAAGCCCGTTATACAACAATGATGAAGTTTGATAAGAAAGACAAATTATCAGTTAACAATTACCTGGTGTTTGGATTTTTTTTGCGCAATCACTTCAAAGAAATGCGCTTGAACTGGTCGATCTATACAGCAAGTTCGATGCATACTATAGCCTGGCACTGCATGTAAAAAACGCAACTTTTGTTTTCCTGAACTGGTAAAGAACCAATGCTCCTTTATGGAGGCAAAGACCTGTATCACTTGATGGTGCACGAGCCGGTTTCCTACGATGTGGAGCTTGACACGACAAAAATTTCTTTTTCTCACCGGTGCCAACATGGCGGGCAAAAGCACTTTTATAAAAGCAGTGGGCGTTGCTGTTTACCTGGCTCATATGGGTATGGGTGTGCCCGCACAAACTTTTACGCTAAGTCTGTTCGATGGCCTGCTCAGCAACATACAGGTGGAAGATAATATCTCAAGAGGTGAAAGTTATTTTTTCAACGAAGTACAGCGCATAAAAAAGACCATTGAAAAAATAAACGATGGCCGAAACTGGCTGATATTAATTGATGAATTGTTTAAAGGCACCAACGTACAAGACGCCATGAAGTGCAGCACATCGGTGATAGAAGGTCTGCGTAAAATGAAGAATGCCTTGTTTATTTTATCAACCCATCTATACGAAATTGGTGAGGCGTTAAAGCAATATCCAAATATCCGCTTCAATTATTTTGAAACGAGCATTGAAAATGATCAGCTCATCTTCAGCTACCAATTGAAAGAAGGAATAAGCAACGACCGCCTGGGTTATTTAATTTTAAAACGAGAAGGAGTAGTGAAGATGCTGGATGAGTTGTGATATAATTATTTACCCCTATACGCCACTACTTTTTGCTTCGCCGTTCCTAACCCTTCTATTCCCAATTCCATCACATCTCCAGGTTGCAAATACAAGTTGGGTGTCATACCTAAACCTACACCTGCAGGGGTACCGGTTGAGATTATATCGCCAGGCAGCAAGGTCATAAATTGGCTAACATACGACACTACATACGGGATACTAAAGATCAGGTTCGAAGTTGTCCCATCCTGCATCGTCTTACCATTGAGTGTTAGCCAAAACGTAGGTTCCCGACATCGGCTATTTCATCTTTAGTTACCAAATAAGGCCCCATTGGTGCAAACGTATCGCAGCCCTTGCCTTTGTCCCACGTACCGCTGCGCTCCAGTTGAAAAGCGCGTTCACTTATGTCGTTGTGCAGGCAATAGCCAGCTATGTAGTCCATGGCTGCTGCTTCTTCTACATATGACGCGCGTTTGCCAATCACTACCGCCAACTCTACTTCCCAGTCTGTCTTTACTGAATTTTTGGGTATCATCACGTCATCGTTCGGGCTCACAAATAGCGGTTGTCGATTTCATGAAAATGACCGGCTCAGGTGGCGGCGTAGCGCCGGTTTCACGCGCATGATCTATATAGTTCAAACCAATGCAAACGATCTTAGACGGGCGCGCTACGGGACAGTCCAGTTGCACATCAGCAGAAAGCTCCAACAGTTGTTCTTTATTTTTTTCTAAGAAAGCCGCAAACCGTGTTATGCCATCTGTCTCAAAAAAGTGTTCATTGAAATCTTCATGAAAAGAGGTGGCATTGTAATATTTATCATTTATCACCACACCGGGTTTTGTATCATTACCTTCCCTGAAACGTATCAATTTCATATAGCGCGCTTTAGTTGTTAGTTATTAAGTTTTATAAATCCACCATCAATAGGGTAGTCGCTACCGGTTATAAACGAGGCTTCGTCAGAACACAGGTACAAGATTAAATGTGCTATTTCAATGGGTTTTGCCATGCGACCAATGGGCTGGGTCTGGCTAAGTTTTTCAAACATTTCTGCCTCGCGTCCCGGATAATTTTTTTGCAAAAAACCATCAACAAACGGCGTGTGTACCCGCGCCGGTGAAATACAATTGCAGCGGATCCCTTCCTTTATATAGTCCTTGGCTACCGACAGCGTCATGGCATATACAGCGCCTTTGCTCATAGAGTAGGCAAAGCGGTCATTGAGCCCCACGCTTCCCGCCACCGATGCCAAATTCAGTATTACTCCGCCGCCTTTTTGCCGCATAACTGGCAACGCTGCAAACAGGCAATTGTACACGCCCTTTACGTTTACATTGTATATCCGGTCAAAGTCTTCTTCGCTGGTAGTGTCTGCCTTACCAATGTGCGAAACACCCGCGCTGTTCACCAAAATATCTATGGTGCCGATTGTTTCAAATGTATCTCTTACCTGCTGCTGTTGCGCAACATTGCAAGGGTAGGTTTTTATTTTACCATTGTGTGCTTCTGCTTCTTTAGCCGTTTGTGCAAGTGCATCGGCATTTAGGTCAACTGCATGCACCATTGCACCTTGCCGTGCAAAAAGCAATGCTACTTCTTTTCCTATTCCGCTGCCCGCGCCTGTTATTATTGCTTGTTTGTTGGCAAGGCTAAATATCATGTGTGGAATGTTTTTGGGGTTTCTTTTTTTGCTGTTGCAAAGCAACACTTTACTGGTGAAAAACGGTAGGTTACAACTTAAAATTTGTCACTTGTTCTATCGTTAATGCTGGAAGTTTTTTTCACGTTGTATTTTTTTGTACCCGGCAGCAGTACCATGAGGAGGCTTTTCTTGCGTCGCACAGCGTGTACTGTATATTCGCTATGAAGCTTGATCTTAAAGCAATAATTCAAATTCCCGAACAGATAAATATTGTGCCGATTGGCAGGTGCAACTCAAAACTTGAAATTGTAAAAAAGACCATTACTATTCGTAAAAATTGTAAAGTCAAAACTCCCGATGCCATCATTGCTGCCACAGCACCTTCTTATGGTTTTATCTTAAAAAGTTTAAACCATCCTGATTTCAATATAATACCAGGGCTATTAGAAATTGATCTACATACCTTATTGTAAAAAACCAAACAGTCTGCGAATACGATCTCTTGTGTAAGTACATACATTTCAGCTTAGCCTACTCTGCCACTTTCATTTCACTGTCACTCAATTGCCATTGATTATCAAAAAAACCAACACACTTTACTGCCTGTGCTCCTTGCTGCAACATGTTTAGATTAAAGATCATAAAGTCAGGAAAGCCGCTGCCACCGGCAAAATATTGATTGGCAAAAACTGCATTCATTCCCCTGGGTCCGGTGCCGGTCACTACACCGGTTGAATTGATGCCGTTGCTTTGAGGGTAAACAAAATAGGTTGCCAGGTCATCACCAATCCACGACTTATTGCCCGCTACAATCATGTTTCTGCTTACCTGTATGGGCGACGATTTCAATAAACTATTCCAGGCGGCGTTAGTGGTGGCATTGCCATAGATGATCACGTTTCTTCCGGCATATTTTGTGGTATCAAATTCTGTATCAGCAACTATATCAACTGCCCCGTTGCCACGATAATACCACGATTTCGGCATCATACAATGCCTTGTTATAGCTGGCTTCATTTTCTTCCCGTGTGCCATTGGTGCTATACACATACAATACGTTGTGGTTAAAAGCTTCTTTAAGCGTACCATAGTTGTGCGGGCCTTTTTCATGCCTACCCGGACGGCTGCTTAAAACCAATGATTTGCCACATTTCTCAGGTAAACAGTATCGTACAATCCTTTTGTATGTATAGTTGATGGCAGCATTGCTAACGAGTAATAAAACTGACCGAAGTGCCTGCAGCAAAGTCACTAAGTGAGAAAGCTAGAACCGCAATATTTTCTGTGGTTCCAGTGATTGTATTAATTTTCTATCTCTGTTCAACCTGATATGACTATACTGAAGCGGATGCTGTTGCTGCACAATAGTTGCCCAGCGGTAGGTAGCTGAAATACCCGGACTGGAGGTTATAAAATCGATTTCGTTAACAGCGCTATCCTCTGTCCGGCGATGCCATTTAAAAAAATCAAATAAAGGTTTCCAATCTACACTTTGGTCACCAAACCAATGTTCGCCGCCGGGATATTCATAGTAGCTATAATCACTGTGAAAATCAGCCAATTCTTTTTTCATTTGCCGGGCATACTTTACTGGCACTACTTTATCTGAATCGCCATGAAAAATATATATACCAAATGGTTTATAATTTTTCTCGAGATTGAGTACATCACTTTGGTTGCCCGCACGCAACAGCATTTGCTCAGCCGGGTTGGTGCTGCTGTCCGGTATCTTACCATCGGCAGAGCCATATTCTTTAAGCGTTGGGATAGCCGGAACAGGGCGCGATTGCTGCCCAGTTGCCAGGATAGGTTGCACCCAAAAACCAGGTACCATGCCCACCCATGGAGTGACCTGTAAGATAGATTCGCTGCGGATCGGGCTGAAATTTTTGCTTTGCCAAACGCAATACTTCCAATGCATCAATCCTGCCCCAGTCTTCCCAGTTAAAACCGCGTGGGCGGCGGTTGGTTGCTGCTACCAGTGTTCCCCAGTCTTTAGATTGGTACGCCCTTGCCTGGCCAATTGCTTCAACACCCGCACCATGTACCGATAAAAACAAAGCGGCACTATCGTGGGTTCCGTTAAGTTGTGGTGTAACTGCATAGTATTGCAGGCTGCCATCAATACGCTGATAAATGTGGTACTGTATTGCTGTGTTGAATCAACTACATCGAGCAATAATTTTTTGGTATCAACCACTTTCGTTGCATCGAGCAAACTGAGCATACACGCTTCTTTTCCTTTTGCTGATACACTGGCTGCGTCAAAATTGAAAATAACTTTGCGGGTTGATAAAGCAGGCACGACCGGAAGTTTTGTTATTATCTCCCTGCCGCCAACACTTGCTTTCATTTCATAATTCCGCAAAGGTTTGTCACTTGCGTTGACCACCAATACAGCGCCCTGCAGCAGACCATTTTGTTTTTGTAGCACCACATAGGGCAAGGTGGAATCAGCGGTTTGTATAGCAACTTGTCTGGCAGGAAAAACAAGGGAAACGGAGGTTCGATAGTATGTGCGAACAAACAATTCGTTCAGCCCCTTTTTTAGCTTTACCGGTATGTTGAACCACCCGGAACTATAGGGATCTCCGGCATGAAGGACGCCGTTGAAAAATACAGCGCTATTTCCCTGGATATTCAGCAGCACATTTTGCTCTTTGAGCGACACATAAGTAAGGTATAAATAGCCACCACGCCCAAAGCCACGCGTTCTGAAAATATGGTTGCTGTCTGCTTCCACTTCTTTCCAAATGATGGGTTCGTTGTTGGCACCGGTTGCCAATGTTTTTCCTGCAAAGGGCTTTTGCAACTGATGATTGTAAAGCCGGTAAGCAAATGTATCGGAGTATAAAGCTTCCCTGCCATAAGAATGAACACCATTGACCAACAGACCCCTGGTGAGATAGATCGCCTGTTGACCAAACCCAAACAAAACGAGGAAAAGGAGAGCAGATAAAACGTACAATTTTTTCATAGCGGTGGTTTACATGGGTAAAATAAAGTGAAAAAGAAACGGCAAGACAAACGACAAAAGGTAAAAAAAGCCAAATTAAGAAACTGCAGATGAACGGAATGCGACGCAACAATGTCTCCACAAAGAACTGCTGCCGGTTACCAAAAAACTACTTAAGACTGATCTTGGTTACGACCCATTCGCCGAGACTGACGCCTTGTTTCTGACCATTATCAATAGCAGCTTTATAATGAATGCCGCCGTAAAAACGGGACTGGGCGGCTTCGTTGCAAGCTTCCATAAACGAAGTGAAATGCCGGACTGGCAAACCAAACTCCACCTCAGTATCGTCGTTGAACGACAGGACACCAAACAGGTGAGTAAGCACAGCCGCAGCAGCCGTAGAGATGACGCTGTGCCCGCTGGTATATTCGGGAAAGGGCGGGGTTTGCAACAATGGGCGCCAGCTTTCGTCGATGTATTTGTTGATGAATGTTTCGGGGCGAATGACATTGCTGCGATATTTTTCATCCCAGCAAATAATGAAGCCATCAAAGAGGGCAATAGACGTAAGCGTATAGGCTGCGGCAGTTTTTAGTATGTCGGCATTTGCATTGCGACTGACTACGCCGGCGATGCTGATCCAATGACCACCGGGTGATATTTTTTTAATGGCATAGTTGAGATGACCTTCGGTAGTAACTGCAAAAGGGTTGCAGTCCCAAAAGCTGGCGATGGCTTTTTGCTCAGGTGAGAGATGCAAACCGGCATCGTAAACCTGAACCGCCTGCTGATAAAAAGTACTGCTTTTATCGGCGCTGAAGGGTACCGCGGGTTCGGGCAAAAACTGGTTGGCAGAGTCTAATGTAAGCGGGCGGATCTTGCTCCAATACGGTTCGATGGCAGCCATATAAACCGGCGGTGTGGGTATCCACTTTCCCTCGCCGGAAGAGAACTTATAACGTCGCAAACTGCGGGTTTCCTTATAATGATCCTGGTTGGCCCAACTGATCATAACGTCAGCTACCTGCTGCCCATATTGCAGGGAGGTTTCAAACAAGGCAGGGGACAACTTTTGATCTTTATACCAACGTAAAATTTGGTTGATAGAATCCTGTAACATCTCCTCAGAGAAAACCAAACTTTTGCCAGTGAGCAAAAATGCGTACACGCCTGACAAAGAATAACAAACATCGCCTGCGGGCGCAGGTATAGTGGGGAAACTGTTGACCTGCCCGCTAAGCGAACGATAACCTGAGTTCTGTTTAACAAGCACCTCATACGCCGCCATATTGGTATATGCATAAATGCGGCTGGCAACCGGCGGAGAAAAAATATCGTGAACAATGATGTTGGTGAGCGCACTTTGTGCCCGGTGCAATGGTGCAGCATCGTGCTGCCAATCTTGCCCAAAAGACAGGTGTGTAATCAATAAAAAAAGTATTCCCAATTTTTTCATTTCGCCCGGGCTTTTAGTACCTGCAGGTAATCGTTATTTTTTGCGACAATTATTAACCGTTCTCCACTTTTGTTTTTTACTTCCGTCATTGCCCGCACATCTCCATCTAAATAAATACCGGACGAATGTGGATCAATAACTGTAAGATCTTTTGTGCCGGAACCTTTGAGTAACAAGCCGAGACTTGCATCGGACTGCCCAAGCTGCACACGGTAAGGGTAGAAATTGCCACTGCACAAAATGTCTTTTATACCATCACCGTCGAAGTCGTCAATGGTTATACCAAACACTTTGGAGGCCTGTGCCAGTAAAGGCAGCGGTTTGAATGAAAATTTATTTTTGCCATCGTTGTACAAAATGCCAGACGCCAGTTGATCGCAATAAAATACGGCGGCTTTATTCAACTGCTCATTTGAAAAAATAGTGTTGAGTGTTGCATCGGCATACGAGCGGTAGGTGATGTACTTTTTTTTCAACGGAGCAATCTGGTCAAGGAGTTCATCGCGAGACGCCATTGGATAACTTTTGTCATTGATGTAATAACAAACGATCGGATCGAGTGTACCATTATCGTCGAAGTCATTTACAAACATTTGCAGCGGCTGGGAAGGCTGATGTGTGGGCAAACTGATCGTTGTAGCCACAGTTGCCCAATACAATATCAATGTCTCCGTCGCCATCTACATCAGTGGCTGTGAGCGATGACCACATGCCGTTGAGATGTTGCAAGCCCGCGGTAGTTGACTGATCGCTAAGTATACCTTTTTTGTTATCGAATAACATGACCGGCATCCAATCACCGGCGATGATCAGCTCCGGAAATTTGTCGTTGTTGAGATCAACAAACTGCGCGACAGTGACCATACCCGGCTTTTGTAATGGAGGGCAGACACTTGCCGTGACATCTGTAAAATGTACCTCGCCATTTTGGGTATCGTTGCGCAGAAGATAACTCTGGGACGGTAGCGGAAAAGAACCCGGCACTCCCCGGCCGCCAATAAAAAGATCGAGGTCGCCATCATTGTCAAAATCGCCCACCGCCACAGCTTGTTTGTTGCTGAGCATGGCAGGCAGTGCAGTCAAGCTTTTAGTAAAATATTCCTTTGCCATTGTTGAGGTATAAACGGTCAGCATATTCCGGAGACTGATCGCCGTATTCGTTGCCACCGCTCACCACATACAGATCGGCATCACCATCGTTGTCTGCATCAAAAAAAATGGCATTTACATCTTCGCTTGCAGAGTCGACTATCCAGGGTTGAGAAGGAGATAGTAGTGAATTTACCGGCTGATGTTTGCAGGTATAATGTACCAGCCTGGCCTATGGCGCCACCAACAAAAACATCTTCCAAACCGTCGCCATTCACATCGCCTTTTGCCAGGGCAGGACCAGCTTTTGAAAGCTGGTAAGGCAGCAGCACTTCATCTTTAAAATCTATAAAATCGTTTTCATTGTGTTTAAAGGTAAGCCCTGATGTAGCTGTTATATCTGCAAATAATTGACTTGTTTCCTTCTGATATAATGTTCTGCCGGTTGCATCGGCTTCGCTTAATTGTAAGGTTTGGTTGGGATTGACATTAGTCGAAATAGTTTGCTTGCCACTTGGCCAATCGATGATCAATTGCTCAATCACATCGTCAGCCGCCAGACCAAATAACAACTCTTGTGCTACCGTTGATTGATAGCTGCGCACCGGGTAAAGTTCTAAAAACTGCCTGCCTTTTTTGGTGATGAGTGTTGCTTTTGCACCATAGGCTTTTGTATTCAAACCCTCGCCCGTAAAACGCAGTTTGAGAAATTGCGGGTGCGCGTTTTCAATGCTGTTGTTACGGTACAATAGTGCAGGTTCATTGTTGTTGCAAACCAATAGATCAAGGTCACCGTCATTATCGAGATCAGCATACACAGCAGCGTTGGAAACAGTCATTTTGTCGATACCCCAGGCTACTGACTGATCACTGAAAGTGAGATCATGGTTGTTTTGGAATACATAATTGCCAAGTTTGTTAGAAGGCATTTGTTTCACCAGGTCATACGTTTGAAAATTGAGATCGCCTTGCTTTAGTGCAGCAGCCTTAGCATCGGCAACGGTGTATTTCAAGAAATCCATATCGGTGAAATCGCGTAGGTAACCGTTGCTGACAAAAAGATCTTTCCAGCCATCGTTGTCAAAGTCGGCAAGTAAACCCGACCAACTCCAATCGGTATTTGATATGCCAGCCATTTGTCCTATTTCACTAAAACGAACATTGCCATTTTGATCGGCACCCTCGTTTACCTGTAGCATGTTACGCATTTGCTGGTGATAATAACCGCTGTCAAGCAACAGGTGATATTGATCGTATTCATCGGGACCCTTCAACAACTTTTGGCGATGATTATCTGCCGGCAGCATATCGAGCGTGAAGACATCAGGGCGTGTATCGTTGTTGTAATCGGCTACATCTGCGCCCATGGCATATTTAGAAATGTGCGCAAATGACTTTGCCAACGACTTCAGTGAAAGTGCCATTCTTGTTGTTGACATAATAACAATCTTTTTCAGTATAGTCGCTGGTAGTGTAGATGTCGGGCCAAGCCATCCTGGTTGATGTCGCTGATGGTAACACTTAGCCCAAAATTGAGCGCATTGTTGACGATGCCTGCCGATAGAGTAACGTCGGTAAAGTGCATCTGTCCATTGGCATCACGATCGTTTCTAAACAGGCGGTTACCAAAATGGAAGTCGGGTGTGGAGCGGATTTTCCGGGTATTTAAAAACGGATTGTAGGTGTGATTTGAATGGTTAAGCAAAAACATATCGAGGTCGCCATCGTGATCGTAATCGAAAAATGCAGCCTGTGTTGATTGCGTGCCGGGAGCATCAAGACCATATTGACGGGCTTCGTCTTTAAAGACAGGATGTCCATCTTTTATTCCCTGGTTAATGAATAGTTCATTGCTCAGTTGCAGTGTGTCGTAGTAGCGACCGGAGTGGCAAACATAAATATCTAACAGACCATCGCCATTTACGTCGGCAATGCTGACGCCTGTACTCCAGGTACCGTTGCCGCCAACACCCGCTACTTTGGTCACATCCTGAAAATGTAGATTGCCGGTGTTGAGGTATAACTTGTTGGGCGCGGTATTGCCGGAGAAGAAAACATCGTTCCATCCATCGTTGTTGAAATCGCCAATGCCAACGCCTGCACCGTTGTACAGGTACTCATAACGCATTACATGCAGCGAATCGTTTTCTTTGATCTCGTTGAGATAAGATAAACCTGTCTCCTGTTCACTGAGCAGCGTAAACAACTTTTGCTTGTTTGGTTGTGCAGAAATGGTGTGCACCAGGCAACTCAACAATATAAAAATTATGACTTTCAAATACGTTCGGTGAAATTTAAATTTTGGCTTGTATGACTAAAATGAATAACGCTATTGCCTAACCCCGAACGTCGTGCGATCAACCGGTGTTTTTTTGCTGACCATTGTTACACTGTACACGGGTGCGACGCAACGGCCGCCTGCTAGCTGTTCAAATGCCTGGTACCAAAAAAATTTACTCCAGGCTAATGTTTTCATCGCCGGGTTTGTAGGGCAAAAATACCATCATCAGGGTAAGCATTTCGTTTGTTGATTGCATGTCGCCAAACGACCAGATAGTTGTGGGCGGATTGTTTGGATTTGCCGGATTTTGAGCGGTGTTATCGTAGGTGCCTTCTATGTGTATGACCGAGCCTTTGGGCACGCGCACCAACTTCTTAAACTTGTAGATCTCCTGCCAGCGAAAGTCCCAATCGGGTATGTGCACGAGCCGGGTTGTATCGCCGGTTTTGCTGGTGAGATAGGCGGTGAACTCTTTGCCGATATAGTGCATGTGGGGCCAAACATACATGATCGAAAAATCTTCGCCGGGATTTGACAGGTTGAGGTGAAAGGTCTTTACCTCATTGGCTTTGATGTAAAACGGCGAAGGATAGATCTGTTTTTCGCCGATGCCGCCACTGCCAAAACTGATCACCTTTACCGGGCGTTTAATAGGTGTTTTTTTGAAGAACAGGTTGACCCCGCAAATGCTTTCGACATCTTTTGGCACGGGGGCGTAGTGCACTGTCAGCAATACCACCCCGCGTTTTGGCAGCACCCAACCCATGTCTCTGGGATAAGATTCGTAGGTAGCTCCGGGTATCCAGCCGCCATAGTAAGTAATGGTTTTGCGATAGGGTTGATATTGATCGAAGCGGGTGCGGTCGCCTTCGGTCAGGTTAAGCACTGCGTCGGTGTTGTATAGATCGATTGCAGTGTCGGGCACGGCATGAAACGCATAGTTTACATGATGCACCAGTTTTTTATTGTTGCTGAAAAACTCAATGGCTTCCACATTAGCAGTATCAGGCAGTTCGAAAGGAATTTTGAAAATGATGAACCTTTCGCCGCCGTCGCCTTTCACCAAAAAACTATCCGGCATTTTTAGCACCAGGTCGGGCTTACGGCTGTACATGGTGCCTTCTATTGGTTCTTTTGCAACTATTGCAGACGCAGTTACCGGCTTGCCTTCCGGGGCTTTGTTATCTATCCATTTTACGATCAGGTCTATGTCTTTTTGCTTCAGCGAGCGGTCGTTGGCAAAATGTACATATTTGTTATCGGCCCGCCAGGGTGGCATGTAGCGTTTTGTTACCACGTCTTTAATAAACGATACCCGTTTGGCAACATCACTGTAGGTGAGCAGCGAAAAAGGCGCTGCTTCATTGGGGCGGTGGCAGGGCGCACAATTGGTTTTTATGATCGGCTCTATGTCGTGGTTGTAGGTGATCTCCTGCGCAAGTGCCCGGCTAAAAAGCAATAAAAAAAATACGGTTAACCTTCTCCTCATGTTATATGTCGTTGATTTTGCAGCCAACGGCTTTGGTTCTTTTCACCTGCACTTTTTGGTGCTTCAGCGTTTGCTGCAAGGCGTTGTTCAGGTAGTCTTCGGTTACTTTGGTGCGCTGTTTTCCCAGCTCCATCAGCAGATTATCTACGGCACCTTTGTACACCAGTTTACAGTCGTTGTTTAGCAGTATTACCTGTGGGGTTACGGTTGCCTGCAGGTAGTTGGTCAGCGCTTTACTTTCATCCAGCACCACGTCAAACGGCACTTCATTGTCGCTACGGTAGCGTTGCACATCGGCTACAGAATAGGCTTTGCCGGGCACAATGCCATAAAAGGCAACTTCACTGTTGTACTTGTCAAACAGCTCGCGCAGCAGTGGCGAATAGCGCTGACACAACGGGCACTCCGGCGATAGAAAAATAAATAGGCGGTACGACCTGGTTGTTGCCGGCAAACTGCGCGTGGCATTAGTGGTGTTGCGCACGTCTATAGCATACAACATATTTTTACTAAAAACAGAGTCGTTGCCTGTGGCTGCCCATAGCGAACCTGCGCCAGGAATACAGCCGATAAACAGCATCAACACTTGTAAAATTTTGTACGATCTCTTCATTGGCTCTCTGATATAGGCGATCAAAAAATGTTGTGGTTTTTGGCGACCGGCCAAAGTTTATCAATTTTACATTGTTGCGACGCTCCGTTCAGCGGCAAAGCCCTGTTGGAGCTTTCTTGGTTCAACTTTTTCCTGTTGCTTCCTGGCACTTATGTAAAAAGGTAAAACGGCGAATGTTCTTGATTTCTTCAGCCCCTCTTCCCCTATCTCGCCATAACCAAATGCTTAAATCTATACAATAAAAAAACTCCAGGTCTTTGCGGCCTGGAGTTTAAGATAAGATTATGACCTATGGCACATCCCACCAAACACGACCATACACGTCGTCTATGGCGCTACCAAAATTTGGATCTTTCATCATTTCTGTCAATGCTGCCTCTTTGTTCGTAGCATTCAGATCGGATGAAGAAGGTGCAGCAAGTGCAGCTCTTCTGGGTATGTGATAGAGACTTCCATCTATCATTATGTCTTCGTTCATAAGTGCTGTAGAAGAGTTAGGCATACCGGTTCTCTTATACAATGCCCAGGCTTCGTTGGGTTGCTTATAAAAGTTTATGTATTCCTGAATAGCGATCTGCTCAAGAGCTTTTGCCGGATTATACACAATAGCCGGTGCATTTTTGTACGCCATTATTTCATTGTCGGTAACCGGCACATAATCCTCAATTTGTGCGTTGGCAGCGGCCTTATCATAAAACTTAATAGAAGTTCTCAATGCCTGCATAGTACAAGGTTGGCAGCGTTTTCAGTGGTAATGCCTCTGGCAGCCAATTCAGCCCGCATCAACAATTCATCCGCATAGGTGATCAATGGAAAAAAGCTTTTGCCGGTACCACCATTATTAGCCGGTTGAAACATTCTCCATTGCAGGTACGAGACGGTATCAAGCGATAAGTCATCCTTTACTTTTTTCTGTAAACCACGATTTTACGTTAGCCACCGCGTCAGGACTAATAGGTGCACCCACATACTGGCGCGGATTCCAAGGTAGTGCCGGCGGGGTAAACGCCTTTAGCAAATGGCAAGGTTTAGATTAGCCTGCTGTATAGTTGTTCTTCTTGTAAAACAAGCGAAGACGTGGATCCATTTGGTTCCACATAAAATCAACTGTTGGCTTTGGCGCCCTGAATTCTGTGGGGTCCCAGTTACCACCGGCTGTAAAACTTACATCAGCATAAAATACCCATCCTTCAGCATTAGTTGTCATCAGGTTACCAGCATCGGCTACTACTTCCTTGCAAAATGGCTTTCGCAGTTGCCTCATCCCGTTTCAACAAACGCATTGCCATTCTCATTCTTAGTCCTGCGGCGGCTTTTGCCCATAGAGCTACATCACCATGATAATACAAGATCGTTAGCTCCCAGGTTTACCTGAGGAGTAGATGGAGTGGCTTTCAGTATGCCGATGATCTCTTTAAGGCGTTTATCCCACAAGGCAAAAAAGTTCCTGTTGCGTTTCGTATTTAGGAGTTAAGAGTGCCGCCATAGCGTGCCTGAAAAGCTTCTGTATAAGGAAGCTGCCCATTAATGTCAGACACATAAAATGCATAGTAGATCTTAGGAATGTCAGATATCGCCCTAATTTGCTACATATTTAGCTTTGTCATCGTCGGGCAGTTTACTGATGAGCAGTTTGCACATCAGTTAGGGTAGAACCCAGTGTTGGATAAAAATTTCCATAACGGTAGTTAAAGTTACCAACGGTTTTCAAGTGTCACCGAACCGTTGCCAGCATTTGCAGTGGATTGTTGTGTCCAGAACATGATGCGGCGGTAATTATCATAAAATTGCTCAAAGTCGCTGCCGTGCGCCTGAATGGCAGCGTTTAAAAACTGCTCTTCCGGCGTTAATGGAATACAATACATTGGGGTTGGTATTCAAGTTCAACAAAGGCTTCTTTTTTACAACTTCCGAAAAACAGAGAAGCTGCAAACAGCGGCTAAATATGAATATTTTCTATTAGTTCATTTTATATGAATTTTTAATAAGTAAATGTCTAATTGCAATGATTAGAAATCCGGCCAGTAATGACACGGCTATCTGGCGTTGATAAGGGCCACCGCCGGTTTCAGCAAAAGCTCCCGGCCTGCTTGAATAGATAGCTTCAGGAAAAATATGATCTTTTGTATTGTATACAGGTAAACGATATTGCGTCCTGATAAATTCAAACGAAGCTTGTTAAGTGTGCAATTTTTGGTAAAGCCGATTTCGGGAAATCATATCCTACAGAAACTTCACGTAAGGCAACCCAGGTATTGTCAAAAACAGAATATTCCCGGATGCCGGTTCCCCAACTGGCAATACCTTCATAATAATCCAGCGCAGCAATTGGTTTTTTAAATCCTTTGGCTACCGCATCTGCATAACGTCATTCCGCTTACATCTACACCATTGATCATGGTATTCTTCCCAAAAACCCTTCGGGAATAATTCCATCATCTACGTTGAATACCCTGTTGCATCAGTATAGGAAATACCACCATGTTCAGCATCACGTCCAAACAAAGTGCTTTCATAGTTTCCATACTGAGAACCATACTGATGTGTGGTTGAAGCGATCATACCACCCACTTTTGCATCTACCTGCACAAACAGATTAAAGCTTTTATACCTGCAATTCATTGATGTTGCTTACAAGGTATTTTTCCATTGCAGATCCCAATATTTTTTCGCCTTGTCCATACGCACCCGACCGCCAGTAAGTACCATCTTGTTGTAATAGTTTCTGTCCAGTTTGAGGATCAGTTGCATATGCATAAGAACTCACAATGGTTCCAAAGTCTTCGCCCACGCTGGCAACTGAACTAACATCAGCTCCAAAAGCCAGGTCAAGATCGGTGCTGCTCTACACCAGGATAAATCGATAATCTTATTCCTGTTGCTGGTAAAGTTGAAGGTAGTAGTCCAGTCAAAATTCTTAGTACGTACAGGTGTTACCAGCTACAAGCAATTCTATACCTTTATTCTGAACATTTCCCGCATTGATAACGCGGTCCTGATATTCCACTTTCAGCAGGTGCTCCCAGCGAAATCACTTCGTTCCTGGTATTCTTTTTGTAGATGGCGGCATCGAATCTTAACCGGCTTTGAAAAACCGAAGATCAGTTCCAAACTCATACTCCGATGCACTTTTAGGTTTAAGGTCCAGGTTACCCAGGTTATTACTTTGGAAACCATAGCGGGGTATTAATGTTCCATTAACGTCAGTATAATTGCCATTGAGTACATAGTTACCGGTTGATGTAGTATAGATATCCGTACCACCACCGGTTACGCCATAGCTTGCCCGTAGTTTACCAAACGATAAAAAATTATAGCCTGGCTTATTGGTGAGCAATTCAGAAAAACCCATGACACACCAACTGACGGATAATTGTAAGAATAGTTACCATGACCGTCAGGATAGGTAAGTGTAGAGGTCCAGTCGTTACGGAAACTTGCATGTAAGGGTCAGCATGTTTTTCCAGGTCATGTCACCGTAAGCATACAATGCATCTAACCTGCTTTGCGGGTATTTACCGCTTGGCATTACATCTACATCAATGGCATTTTTTGAATTAGACAGGGCATAGATGTCAGCGATTTTAAATCCACCGCTTGTAGATGCTTTCAACTGGTTTCCACCCAAACCTCGTTGGGTTTCTCCACCTGCAGAAACACTAAGATCGAAGTCAGTGCCCAGCTTGCGGGTAGCAGGAAAATAATGCCTGCAGACGTCCGGTTTTTTGTGAGGAGTTATAAAGCTATACCGGCCAAAATTATTGCTGGCAAACCCAGGACCGTCACCCCGCTCTTTATATTCCTGGCTAATGTCTATACTGTTTACATTCCCTCTCACCAGCAAATTGAGCCAGGGAGTAATGTTCGCAGTGATATCAAGATTAGCCAGCAAATTGTTTTCTTTCTGGCCAACATTGGTTTGGTAAATCGTCCACATATCATCCGTAATGGAACCGCGGAGGTAAGGTGATTTGGTTACACGTCCACCATTAACAGGGTCTATATAATTGGCAAATAAATTATCGATAGGATAGTTGCGTGAATTTGAATAAGCCAACCTGTATAACAGGCTACCCTGACCACCCTGCTGCATTGGATTTTTTGAATCAGAGATCGCATAATTGATGGAAAAATCCATGTTGATCAGTTTTCCTACTTTCTGAGTTGCCCGCAAGGCAAAATTGTTACGATCAAATTGATTGGTCGAAACAATCCCTGATTGAGAAGCGTGTGTATAGGAAAACCTGACCGTAGTTCTATCATTTCCACCTTCCACTGCCACATTGGTATTGTTTATTATACCTGTTTGGTAGAGGGTCTTCATATCATTTGGCTTATAGGTGCGTGTTACACCATCTGCATCTATGATCGTGCTGCCGTCGAACTTAGGACCGAAACTATAATAAGGTGCATAGTCGTCATTGGGTATGATCTTTTGCCCGGATGAATTTGTGACCCATGCGGTTGTTCTGCCACCACCATATTCATTTTGAAAATCAGGAAGTTTATAAACCTTGTTCCAGGTTGTAGTATGGTTAACAGTTACACCCAAGACCGGGGCGTGCTTTACCTTTTTTGGTAGTTATGAGTATTACACCATTCAGCGCCTGCGAGCCATATAATGCACTGGCAGCAGAACCTTTCAATACGGTTATACTCTCATAGTCATCCGGGTTCAGATTTTTCAACTGGTTGCCAAAGTCACGGTTGTCGCCCCATGAATCAGCACCAGATGAACCCGGCTGAATTAATACGCCATCAATTACAAACAATGGCATAGTGCCACCACTGATATTAGAGTTACCCCTAATTCTTATCCGTGAACTGGATGAGGGACCACCTGCACCCTGGTTAATCATCACTCCGGACACTTTGCCCTGTAGTGAGTTAACCACGTTAACCGTACCTGCGCGGGCAAGTTCATCACCTTTCACCTCCTGGATAGCATAAGTAAGTTTCTTGGTATTGGTGCGCGTACCAAAACCTGTTACCACCACTTCGTTCAGTTGCCCTGCTTCATTGGAAAGGCTGATGCTCAGGTTATCAGCATTGCCTGCTTCCACTTGTTTGCTTTGGTAACCGATACTTGAAAATATCAGCACAGAAGAGGCAGATGGAACGGATATTTTAAAATTCCCCTGTGCATCGGCCACGGTCGATGTTTTGGAACCTTTTACACTTACCGTTACTCCCGGCAACGCAGTCCCTAAACTATCTCTTACCGTGCCGGTAATAGTTTTTCGTTGTTGCCCTATGGCAAAACCACTCCACAGCAGTAGCAGCAGAAGTGGCAACACATAAGTAGTTGTTTTTTTCATAGCCTTTGTTTTGTTTTTTGTTGAGTACGAGAGTTTAAAAAATTTACAATAGAAAGTGTTTATACGTGATTAGAATTTACAATGTTTAAAGCCATACAGATAAAGCCTGTTCATGATTATCACTATAAAAGTTTCATTTGGATCTAAAGCAATGTGCGTGGTAAACAAAGGCTGTCAAACTCTTTTATTAGCTATTCCGGTAGTCTGCTGCAATTGTATTTTCCTCTAAAAAAGCAGCCCGAAATTGATCATCAGCGTAGCGATAAGCGTTGCCGGCAGTTTGTTAAAGAGCGATTTTTTATTTTGCCTGCTGCTTACCAACGCCAAAAAAAATTTTCAGTTGCTTGTAGAACGTTTATACTGCTCCTGGCCAGTGACAAGTCAATTATTTACCAGGTCCATTTTTACTTCTGTTAATCCCGTTTTAGCAGGTGGTATTTTCTCATAGTTTTCCATTACCAAGGCCGCTGCACCTATTAATTCTGCATTGTAGCCCAATGTTGATATCTCAACACTGGTATTAACTGCCAACCGCGGAATACAATTTTCATTTATCGCCTGCAATAGCGGCGCAAACCAGATCTTTCCCGCCAACGATCCTCTGCCACTCAGTATCACAGTTTCGGGATTTAGCAGGTGGATAAGTATGGCTGCACCTCGCCCAATCTTGTACCCGGCATCCGACAGCAGTTCTATGGCAAACTGATCTCCTTCGTCTGCGGCTTTTATCACCATGTCAATTGCCCCGGTTCCTTGTTCTTCCGGCAGATTTTTCAGTTTCGACATACGACCATTCTGCAATCCCTCGCGCGCTTTTTCTACCACTATCAGCAATGATGCTTCCGTTTCCAGGCACCCCGTTTTACCACAAAAACACATCTTGTTGTTGTTGAATAATGACAAGTGGCTGAATTCACCGGCAAAACCGTTATTTCCCCTAAAAAGCTCTCCATTCAGTATCATTCCCAATCCAACTCCCCAGCCTGCATTTATCACCATCGCATTTTTCTTTCCCCGCGCGCTGCCAAATTTCAGCTCAGCCAGCGCTATTACACTTGAGTCATTATCTATAAAAAACGGGCAATCCAACACTGTCGGCTATATAGTCCCGCAGGCTTTTTCCCGCTACCGGCAAAAAGGAATAATTAATACCTTTTCTTATATCTACAAATCCGGGCATTCCAATGCCAACACCTGCCAGTTGGCTTTTATTAATTCCTGCTGATGCTATTACCTTTTTTATATTTCCTATCAGCACGCCCAGCGCTTCACTATTATGCGGCAAAGGCAGCTCAAATTTCCACTCGGGCTTTATAAAATTATTGTCCACGTCAACCACGGCTATCCTGGTTATAAACTGGTCCATGGCAACAGAAATGATATATATTTTATCTTTCGCCAGCGAATAAGTTACCGGTCTTCTGCCTCCTGTTGATGGCGCGAAGCCCGTTTCCACTATTAAACCTGTTTCCAACAGGTTAGTAATTACACGTGTAGCTATGGGTAAACTCTTACTAATTTTCAAACATAATTCAGCACTCGACAATGTGCCTGCATAATATAAATGCTTGATGATCTTCTTTTGCAATAGCTGATTTTTCTCTCCCATGGCTTAGATATGGATCTTCAAACCCCTCAAAACTTTTTAAAAAAATTAAAAAAGATTTTAAACATTTTCAAAAGAAGTCGAAAAGTAATAAAATATTTTAAAAACATTCACATTTTCAAAAGATATTTCCATATTCTAGGCTTTACGCGGGATGTTTAGGTAGCCAGCACCCGATTTCAATTTGACCTTTGTTGCGTCGCACTCTTGTACTTTTTTTTGCTTTGGAGCTTTTTATAAATTTTGTCTGGTGATAGCATTACCACCTTAAGTTTTACCTCTACTTAAGGTCTGTACATAAAAAAACCTTGCTTCACAACAAGGTTTTCATTACTAAAGTGATGACACTTAGTTCTAGTACCAACTTTTACTATCCAGTAAAAAATTCTTTTCATCAGCGTAACAAACGGCATAGTTAAAGCCCTTCTGCAAGCAAAAGCCTCCATATTGACCGGCTTTATTGATGGCGATAAAACCCACCTGGTTATCTTTTGCCTTCGCCGGATCTTTCTTTACGATACGCTCTACTGCTTTTTTGCAGGCTTCAGCGGGTGCAAATCCCATCCGCATATATTCTACCACAAGGTGAGTTCCACAAATTTTTATAACTTCTTCTCCCAGACCGGTAGCGGTAGCCGCACCTATTTCGTTGTCAACAAACAGACCCGCACCAATAATGGGCGAGTCACCAACCCGGCCACGCATTTTAAAGCCCATGCCGCTTGTAGTGCAACTGCCACTCAGGTTGCCGGCGGCATCCAGCGCAACCATTCCGATGGTATCGTGGTTCCATTCACCATTAGGCAACCGACCGGGCGCAAAGGCCGAACTATGCGAGTTCTCAATATTGATGACTGGTTTGTAATCTGATTTTTCAAGCCACTGTTTGTACGACCTTTCTGCATCAGGCGAAAGTTTTTGCTCTTCTAAAGGAAAACCCTGGCTAACAGCAAACATCTGTGCACCCTCACCAACCAACATTACATGTGGCGTCTTCTCCATAACTGCCCGTGCTACAGATATAGGATGTTTTATTCTTTCGATGGCAGCCACACTTCCGGCATTTCCATTTTCATCCATTATAGATGCATCGAGTGTTACAATACCATCGCGGTCAGGATTGGCTCCCAGCCCTACACAACAATTGATCGAATCTTCTGTTACCCTAACACCAGCTTCTACTGCGTCGAGTGCACGACCACCTTTTCCCAATATCTGCCAGGCAGCTTTGTTGGCATCAATGCCGGCAGCCCAGGTAGAAATAACCACGGGTTTGTTGCCTTTGCCCGGTGAAGCAAGTAAGCTGCCACCAAAAAATGCACCGCTACCCAATGCTGAAACCCGGAGAAAATGTCTTCTTTTGAGCATAAATAATTTGTTTTATATATGGGAAGTTGAAATTTGAAAATAAAAGTAAGTGAATAGCTATACAAAATGGGAAACATCAAATAAGCTTGTAAACTCAAAATTGTGTGTTCCATTTTTATAACCAGGCCCGGAAATGAACGGTGGACTTTTTTTACAATTTGATTACCGTTACTGAATGCAATGCCAGGGGTAAAAACAAACAACACACAAAGGGAGCCATTGTATCAGCAGAGATTTGCCGTTGAACGGAGCGTCGCAACAATGCCTCCCCAGAGTGTTGTAGTTCGTGACCAAAAAATGCCAGACCAGTTCGCCAAACGTAACCAGATAGCAGAAAAAGAAAATAAACGAAATGAAACTTGCTCCTGTAGCACAAAACTTTTTGGAATGGGCGGCATTGAAGACCGGGTTTGTGCCACAGCCGCTGGCTTACTCACACTTTGGTTTTATGATGAGCAAAATATTGCTGGAAGCTGTTGACCAGGGAATTTTTGAAGCCATCGGCAGGGAAAAAATTTCACTGGATGAAATTTGCAGTCGCTGTAGTCTTAACTCAAAAGCGGTAAAAAGTTGCCTGGGCGTGCTGGCAACTATGCAACTCATTCGCCAGCAAAGCGAAAATTTTTACCTATCGAAACAGGCGAAAAAATGGATCCTTCGCGATAGCCCCGACTTATTGTATTGGCTGATGCTATTTGATAACCGGGTGTGTATGCAGTGGATGGAGCATACGGGGGAATTTTTGCGCACAGGCAAGGGGCTGCAATACCATGAAACTTTCAATGAAGATCAATGGTTCTACTACCAAAAAGCCATGGCAGCTATTGCCACTGCTACCTCGAAGGAGGCCGCGTGAAAAGTGCCTGTTGCGGTATCGCACAGTAAAATGCTGGATATCGGCGGCTCGCATGGGTTGTATTCTACAGCCCTTTGTCGCAAATACCCACAGTTAAGTAGTGTAATCCTGGATCTGCCACCAGCAGTTGAGAAAGCTAAAGAACTGTTGGCAATGCAGCAAATGGGCGAGCGGGTAACCTACCAGCCAGGCAATATATTGACCGATGAAATTGGCTTTGAAGTATATGATGTAATTCTATTGGCAAGTGTAGCCCATCACTTTACCGCAGCGGAAAATTTAGCTGTTGCCCAAAAAGCCTTTAAGGCGTTAAAACCAGGTGGCATATTTACCATTATGGAAGTATTGCGCAACGACAAAATTGTTTTCGACGGAGATATGCTGGGTGCTCTCGGCGATTTCTTTTTTGCCCTCAGCAGCACCTCGGGCACCTGGAGTTTGCATGAAATAATGCAGTGGCAAAAAGATACCGGCTTTACTCCGCTGAAAAAAGCGTCCTTTCTTTCCATACCGGGGTTTGTAGCAGTTACCGGAAAGAAATACAAATGAATTCCTGGAATACAGTCTTTGCTCCCATTGCAAAGTAGCCTTTAGCCGTTTTTAAAATTTAACCTTGCATTCGCATAACTAAGTGACAATTGCCGCAAATAAAGCAGCAGAATTGTTTTACAAATAGTCATTTGCATTCAGGCTCAATTTGTTGCCTTGCAGTGCTGTTTCTGTTCTGCGTTTTCCGTTCTCTGACATTGCTGCCACTAAGGATTTTTTTTTTAATTAAAGCAAAAGAAAAATGCGTAAAAAAACTCTCCTCCAAAGCTGGCCACTTGTGCTGGCACTCATTTTTGCCAACCTCCCGCAGGTATTCAGCCAGGTAACAACGGCTACCATTAGTGGCATAGTAACCGACGAGCTTGGCGCACCACTTGCCGGAGCTACTGTTACAATAGAATACCCGGATGCAGGTATCAGGAAAACTGTGACCACCAAAGGCGACGGGCGATTTACACTTAACAACCAAAGAGTAGGCGGACCTTATAGAATAACCGTTAGCCACGTAGGGCAGCAGGAAAATTCTGTGCCCAATATCTTTTTAGAACTAGGGCAAAACAACGTAGTTGATGTGACCCTGACCAATAAGGCAGCAGTGTTACAGAATGTAACGGTCGGCACAACCGGGACTCAAAATTTTTGATAATAAACGCACCGGAGCCTCCACTAATATCAGCAATACCGAACTGCGCAATTTGCCCACGATCTCCAGGTCTGCTGACGATTATTTGCGCCTGGCTCCGTCTGCCTCGGCTACTTATAACGGGTTATCATTTGCAGGACGAAATGGCCAGTACAACAACTTTTCAGTAGATGGTGCCATCTTCAACAATCCTTTTGGTTTAATGCTCCTACACCCGGCGGGCAAACCAACGCACAACCGATTTCGCTGGATGCAATTGAGCAAATACAGGTAAACATTGCGCCCTACGATGTTACCCAGGCGGGCTTTACCGGTGCGGGTGTGAATACGGTTACCAAATCGGGCAGCAATAAGTTTATGGGAACTATTTTACAGCTTGTACAGAAACCAGTCATTGACCGGCAAAACAGTTGAGAAAAATAAGTTGGTAGTGCCCGACCTGAAGCATTACCAGGGTAGGCTTGTCTCTTGGCGGACCGATTGTGAAAGACAAGTTGTTCTACTTTGTAAATTTTGAAACTGAACAACGCAGTGACGAACCCACCAGCTACCGGGCACAGAATTCATCCAATGCCGGACAACCCAATACGTCGCGGGTATTGGATCAGACCTAACACGGTAAGCCAGATTTTAAAAGATCGGTTTGGCTACCGAAACAGGTCCGTACCAGGGCTATACGCTGGACCAAAAAAATTATAAATGGCTTGCCAAAATAGACTTGAACATCAATAAGGTTAACAGCCTTTCTTTTACCTATAATGGCTTAGATGCGAGTCTTGAAAAACCGGCGCATCCCAGTGCTATCCGCCGCCGCGGTCCTGATTTTACTACCCTGCAGTTTAGAAATTCGGGGTACAAGATGATCAATAAACTCCACTCTTTCAGTACCGAACTTCGCTCTAATATTAGCAGCACCTACGCCAACAAACTCAGGTTGGTGTACACCACTTTTCGCGACAAAAGAGAGCCCCTTTCTACTCCTTTTCCTGTGTTGAACATCACGAAAAACGGGGTGCCATATATTATAGCCGGGCACGAGCCTTCTCTCTCTATTAACAATGTGCTGACCCAGATGCCTTCAGGCAACAGACAACTTCAACATTTTTCTGAAAAGCCATACACTTACCATTGGCGCATCGTATAAATCCTTCAAATTTGGCAACTCCTTCAACCTGACCGGGTATGGCGCCGCCCTGTTTGGAGATATAGACATACAGACATTTAAGGACAGCGTACCCGTAGGTGGAAACACCATTTTCGGCGCATATCCATTAGACGTAGATGTAAACTTTGCCCGCAACAGAGCCAAAGTGCCAGACTGGACGTGGTACTACTTAACCGTGGCACAAATGTCGGCTTACATCCAGGATGAGTTTGCAGTCAGCAGTCGCTTTCGCCTTACCTATGGATTGCGTGCTGATAAACCCAACTATTCAAACGCCAGCTACAGCAGTCCAAATATCAATAGCGATGGAACGGCCGCAGGTTCCTTTACTTCCGGCGAACCAACGGTGCCGAACAACGATAACCTGGTGCTGTTCGATGAAAATGGGAAGAAGATCGTAAACGGCGTAGGTAAAGACCTTGACAATACTCACTTTCCAACAAAGAAAATCCTGCTTTCGCCACGGGTAGGTTTTAATTGGGATGTGATGGGCAACAAGACTTTGCAAATACGCGGTGGGTCGGGTCTTTTCACCGGCAGGTTTCCTTTTGTCTGGCTCGGCAATCACATCGGAAACCCTTTTAGTTTTTTCTATAATGTCACAGCCAAAAACTTCCAGTGGCCACAAGTATGGCGCAACAACCTGGGTGTTGATGTCAAGAATTCCTGCCGGCACCATCTTCACCGTAGACGCCTCCTACACCAAAGACGTAAATGCCATGATGGTGCGCAACTTTAAATTGGGAACACCCACCGGCACTCTTAATAGCGAAACCGGCGACAATCGCAAGGTGTACCTGCCAACTGACCAGGGTAGTGCCAATACCTATGTTTTCACCAATACCAAGGTTGGTTACCAGTTCAATCTCTCGTTGCAGGCGCGCCAGAATTTTAGAAATGGTTTTTTTGCAATGGCTGCCTACAACTATCTTATTGCCAAAGACGCGAGTTCCATTTCCGCGGAGATCTCCAGCGATGCCTTCGATCGCAATCCCATTCTTAACAATGCCAATGAAGCAAATCTTTCTACCTCATTGTACGGTAATACTCATCAAGTATTGTTGCAGGCTTCAAAAAGTTTACTTACGGCAGCGCTAAAAACCTCGCTACCACCATATCCCTGTTCAGTTCCTGGACGTCCAGGCAACCGCTTTGCTTATGTATATGGCGGCGATATCAACAACGATGGAACTGCCTCAAACGACCTGCTGTTTGTACCTACCAATGCAGATATAGACAACATGAACTTTGCGCCTGTCACCGACGTTTTAGGCAACGTAAAAAGTGCGTCTGAACAAAAAGCAGCGCTCAAAAATTTTATTGCACAAGACGATTATCTCAATTCGCGCAGAGGTAAGTACACCGAAAAATACGCCGGTGAAAACCCCTGGATCAGCCAATTGGATATGCGCATATTGCAGGACTTTAAATTGGGTAAGAATAATAAAACCTTCCAGATCAGTCTCGATTTTGTGAACCTTGGAAACTTTTTTAACAGCAATTGGGGCGATGCGAAAATATGCCACTACTTCAGGATATTTTCAGCCGGTATCGGTCACCTACAACAACAATGCACCGGTTTACCAGTTCGATCCATCGCTGACCAAAACCTTTACTACCAGCCCCGATCTTCCCTCGCGCTGGCAGATGCAGGTAGGTCTGCAATTCGTTTTTTAAGTTTTCAAATGCCGGTCTAGCCTTACTTATTTTTTCGTTGCCGGCATTTGTTCATTTGAATGGACATTCTTGCGACGCTCCGTTCGGGTTCATAACTCTAATGGAGCGAATTACCCACTTAAAAAATCCAAAGTCGCTGCAAAAAGTTTCAGATAAAAAAAAGATGCGCCGTGTGGCGCATCTCTTTTTTTGTAAGTATATATTTTATATTAAGCCTCCTGCGCCAGCGTTTCAGCCATCTTTACTGCTGGTATAACAGGCTCTTTGGTCACTTTTACTTTACCCCGGTTTGCCCGGGCAACCCGGGAATAAATAGAAAGTTTTTATCGAATAAAAATCGGAATAACAAACTAGTATAAGAAGTATGATAATCCAGCGTGTCGTAATAATTTCCGGCAATCTTTCTAACTTTTGGTAACTTATTCCAGGATACTGAAGGAAAATCATGGTGCTCGTTATGATAACCCACATTCAGGTTAACCGTATTTAAAACACCATAATAGCTTTTGGTTTCCTGGTCGCCATGGGTGAGATAATGTTCCTGTATCCAGCTTGCACCCAAGTGGATGAAGACCAACTGAGAAGAAGAAACCGGCAACAAAAAACACGGTACTTTTTGCACCAAGAAAATAAATAACAGCTGCCATAAAAGCTGAATTGAACCACCCAGTTGATAACGGTCCATTTATCCCAGACATCTATTTCTTTCGTAAACGAATGGGACGAAGCAATTGAAATATTGGATAAAACAACAGCCAAAGTGCTTTACCCAAGATAGAATTATCAATCAGTTTAGCTTCCCAGTGAAAGGGCATGTCTGCATCCAATTCTTCTACTCCCTGAAACGAGTGGTGCTTGATATGATACTTTTGAAACGAAACAGAACTTGGAAAACAAGGGGCAGGTTTGCAAGAATACCCGACCATGTATTTAATGTTCTGTTTTTAAACAACAGGTTGTGGGCACATTCATGAATGCAAACAAAAAGCGTATGACAGGCAAATGCACCAATCAAGATAGGCAGCTCACAAAAATCAGCCACCATGGATGCATCCTGTAAAAAACAGCACCTGTAACTGCACACCTACACAAAACAAAATCACCAGAATAGTGTAGGGATTTCTTCCAATCAAACCCCTGATTTCCGGATGTTTGGTTATAATTTCTTTCGTGCGCTGATTTATGTGGTTCACTTTCGTCTGACCACCTGAAATTTTTTTCCAAGAGTAGTTGGATTAATTATGTTGATAAAAAGAATTACAATTTATGTCGAATAACTTGTAAAAAGTGCAACACCGGTTGCAGAAAATAAGGTTTGTTGAAACCTGAATTCAAAATTTTTCCTACTGAGCAGTCATTAACATTTCTCCTGTTTCAATCGCCTGTTCCACTTTCATTAAAGTTTTATTTGCTAATTGACCGCACGCTGCATCAATATCTTTTCCCCGGCTTCTCCTTAGTCTTGCATTTACCCTGGCTTTGGACAGGTGGTTCATAAATTTTTCTACTGTTTCTTCATCGGGCTTTAAAAATTTTGCAGCATCAATCGGGTTGTATTCTATTATGTTCACAAGGTCTGCGGGAACCTGCCGGTAAATTTTAATTAATTCATCAGCATCTTTCAGGCTGTCGTTAAAATTCTGAAACAAGAATATATTCAAAGGTGATTTCGTTGCCGGTTTGCTGGTAAAAATAATTAAATGCTTCGATCAGTGCTTTAATGTTATTGCTTTCATTAATCGGCATAATCTCGTTGCGCTTGATATCATTGGCGGCATGCAGACTTAGCGCCAGGTTAAACCGTACCTTATCGTCGCCCAGTTGCCTGTATCATTTTTGCAACACCTGCTGTGGAAACGGTTATCCGCCGTGGGCTCATTCCCAACCCATCAGGAGAAGTAATTTTTTCAATAGCTTTCAGTACGTTTTTATAGTTGAGCAGCGGTTCACCCATACCCATAAAAACTATATTGCTTAGCTTTTTATTGTAGACTTTGTTTGCCTGCTGGTTTATCAAAACCACTTCATCATAAATCTCATCAAAATCAAGGTTGCGTTTGCGTTCCATATAGCCGGTTGCGCAAAATTTACAACTAAGGCTGCACCCGATCTGCGATGAAACACAGGCAGTCTGTCTCTCGTCCGTGGGTATCAAAACACCTTCAACCGCATGACCTTCTTTTGTTTTAAAACGGCTTTTTACCGTTCCATCGTCGCTGTATTGTGTAGTTTCAACCTGTAGGGCAGGTAGAGTAAAATGTTCTGCCAGGTTTGGTTCTTAGTTCTTTGCTCAGGTTGGTCATGGCTTCAAAACTATGTGCATGTTTTTTCCACAACCATTCATACACCTGCTTCGCCCTAAATTTTTTTTCGCCCATTTGTTCGAAATACGCCACCAATTCATCCAGCGATAAATGACGTATATTCTTTTGTGAATTCATGGCGCAAAGGTAAGCGCAGCCTGCTTTGCGCACTGCCCGTAAAAGGTAAAGTTTTCTGAAATAGCAAGGAACTAAAGCAATCATTCCTCAAATTTTTCCGATCAGTAACCAGGTAAAATTCGCCTGCAACGTGTGATAGGGTTTCACTTGCCTTTCTTTTCTGCCCCGCTCAATAAAGTAAAAATGCACACGAGTGCGACGCAACGGCCGCCACAACAAACGACAAATGCTATGGCTCAAAAAAATACTGTAGGGTCCACTTTTTACCCATAACGGAAGTTCGACTGAGTTTTTTTTGGGAACCCGGCAGCCGGTTTTCTATGCTGCTTCTGTTGCGTCGCACAGCGTGTACGGCAACAACTGTGGCAACCTGCACTTGACCTGGCAGGTGCGTATGTTTTTAAAGATCGTGTTTATCTTCACACTCTGCAAAGCAACCCACTATGAGTGATACGGCGATCGCAACCCAGTTTTTATTGGAAGAATATAAGGAACTGAATAACTCCCTGCACATTAATGAAGAACGCGGCGAAAAAAGGCTGGAATTTTTTGTAACACTGTCGTCGTTTGTGTTGGGTGCAATTGGGTATTTTATCAAAGAGTTCAAAACCTATGATCCGCGGTTTCTTACACTTATATACCTGATGATCATTTTGTTTTTGAGTGGTCTGTTATACATTGGTTTTATTGTGCAAAACAGGCTGCGCAAACGCAACTCCATTACTGATGGATTTAAAAAAGATCTGCAACGCATACGCGCTATAATTAAAGACCTGGATGCGGGGCACGAGGTGTTACCAGCAGATTATTCTGCATTTGTAAACCCGGCGGCTGCAAAGGGCGGATCTGGTAGAAAAAATACCAGTTTGTATCACATAGCAGCAGTTATCAACTGCGTTATTGGCGGCACCGTGTTTGCCTTCATTACGTTTGCGTTAGCGAAACCCATTATTATAGTAGCGGGCGGCAGTTTGCTGGTTGCCGTATTGATCGGTCTGGCAACCCTCGGAAAAAAGACGCATGCTGTAGATATATCGCACGACGACCGGGCAACTGCACTGACGCATGCAGGTGGAGTTGTTTTTAAAATAGAAGGTGGCAAAATCAAATTTCTATTGGTTACCTCTAGCAAAGATGAGAAACGGTGGGTGCTGCCTAAAGGACATATTGAAAAAAATGAAACCGCTGAGTTTGCCGCCATTCGCGAGGTAGTGGAAGAAGCCGGAATTTTGGCACAGCCGCGCCAGATATTGGGGGTGGAACAATACCAAAGATTAAATGAAAAAATAGTGGTTCGCTACTACCTGATGCAGTATATAAAAGAGGCAGCACTGACCCGGGAACCCCGCAAAATGGCCTGGCTGACCAAAGAAGAAGCCATCAAACAAATCAGTTGTGCAGATACCCGTCGCATACTGGAAATGCTTTGACCCTAACAACATCGAGTACCAATTTACCATATAAACCTTAACGGTTTTTTATGCGGGCTAAGAACGTGGTCAGTTTACATTTGTGATATGAGGTTAAAGTTTACACTTCTCCATCTTTTATTGGTATTGGTGGTTGGTGCAAAGGCGCAGGACGTGACCGGAATCTTGGAAAGGTTATTTTGTACAGAACAGTTTTGGCTTTGCAGAGGACCGGTATAAGTTTGAAGTACAGATTGAAGTATTACCTAACAGTGCTATCAACGGGGTTACCTACTCATATAAGACCACCGTTTTTTATGGCAAGGCAGAAGCTAATGGTATTTATACCAAAAAAACCAACAACGTTTTGCTGAACGAATTGCGCCTGGTTGATCTGAAGATCGATGATAAAAGCCAGCCCTGCCTGATGACCTGCTACCTCGACTATAACAAAATGGGTGATATAGAAACGCTGACGGGCACCTATTCGAGCCGCAACATGAAAACGAGTTCAGATTGCGGGAATGGAAAAGTGTACCTGGAGAAATCGCCCGTAAGCGATTTTTATAAAGAAGATTTTTTGGTGAAACGCGAAGAAGAACAAAAGAAAAAAGCGCAGCCCAGAAAAAGCGTGCCTGCAAAAATAACCCAGCCCAAAAAGCCTGTTGCCAAAGCACCCGCGCCTAAGAAAGCAACCGTAAAACCCGGTGCTGAAGATAACCTGGTAACACAAAAAGCACCGGAACCTCCCCTGCCGGTAGCGCCACCTGCAACCCTTGCCAACCCCGGCAAAGACAGCCTGACTAAAGTAACTGAAGCGCCACCGGTGATTAAAAAAATTCCGAAACCCGAGATATTGCGCAAACGCGACAATGAACTGGTAAAAACAATTACGACCAACGTTAAAGAATTCACTATAGATCTGTACGACAATGGTGAAATTGATGGAGACAGAATATCAGTGTATCACAACAATGAATTAATTGTTTCTAATAAGACGCTTACTGATAAACCTATCAGTTTTACCATAAAGGCAGATGAAAATGCGCCTATACATGAGTTTGTGATGGTGGCAGAAAACCTGGGAACCATACCACCCAATACAGCGCTGATGATAATAACTGCGGGTGGCAAACGATACGAATTGTTTGTTACTTCCACTGAACAAAAAAATGCGGTGGTGAGGGTTGAATATAAACCCTGAGGTGGTTAGTTCTCTCTTGTTCTTATGCGCGGATCAACAATGCCATAGAGAACATCGGCTAAAATATTGATAGCGATAAAGAAGGTGGCAGTGATCAAAACACTTCCCATAACAACCGGAAAGTCAAGTTTCTCCAGGGCGTCAACGGTTATTTTACCAATTCCTTTCCAGCCAAAGATATATTCAACAAAAAAGGCTCCGGCAAGCAACTCAGCAAACCAACCGGTGATGGCAGTGATGACGGGGTTAAGCGCATTGCGTAAGGCGTGTTTAAAAACTACTGTCCGGCTATTAAGACCTTTTGCATAGGCTGTTCTAATGTAATCCTGGTTCAGTACATCTAACATAGCACTGCGGGTAAGTTGAGTTATAATAGCCAGTGGTCGAATACCCAACGTAATGGCAGGCAGAATGAGATTTTGTAGTTGCCATTCACGTCCTCTGAAAGGGTCAACAGCAAACAAGCTTCCTGTCATTGTAAGACCGGTAACATTGCTGAATAAGAAACCAAATGTGTAGGCGATTATAATGCCCATAAAGAATGAAGGCGCTGAAATACCTAACACACTGGCAAAAACAGCAGAAGTATCCCACCAGGTATTTTGTTTTACTGCGGCTAGCACACCTAACAATACCCCTAACACAGTAGCAATAAGCATGGCAGTAAAAGCCAGCAACATGGTTCCCGGCAGGGCTTCTCCTAATACTGACAATACATCGCGTTTGCTTTGATACGAGCGGCGCAGATAGGGAACTTTCAAACCAACCTTCCAGGTTGTGCCCACAAACCAGCCATGCAGATCTTTGGCAATGATGTCTTGCTTTTGATAAACGCTTACGGGCGATACATCGTTTACATACAAAACGAATTGCTTCCATTTTGGCTGATCCAGATAAAGATCTTTCCGAATGTTATTGATGGTGGCGCTATCGCCTGTTTGCCCAAGAACCAAACGCGCAGGATCGCCAAAACCCTGGAATAGAAAAAAGACAAGTATTACTACACCCAATAGTACCAGCATACTATACATTATCTTTTTAGCCAGGTAGTTGAGCATGCAGGTAGCTAAATTATTGGAGTGGCTATTTTAAAGATTGTAATTGACGTATTACGTTATCATAATCGGCGTTGGCATATTTACCAGTAACAGTAGCGCCTTTCATAACAAAATAAGTTGGGTTAACACGACCAGCCGTTTTAATTACCGTTGCATCACAGCGCAAATAATGAATAGCGGCTGTAGCAGGCAATTGTTTTTTTGCTGCAGTAGTCGTAGCTGTTACTATAAACATGGGGATCTGCCTGTCGCTGCAAGCTTTGGAAACTGCCGTAGCGTTTACACTCCAGCCTGCTTCAGCTTCATCTGCGTCTTTTGTAAAGAGCATAACATACAGCCCTTGCTGTCCTAAAATTGCGGCAGTTGTATCCGCGCCACTTTCACCATATAAAATGAAGTCGCTGATGGCTGCCAGAGGCGGATGCCGGCCGAATTAGTTCCTGTACCCGGTCAACAAACTGGTAAGTGCTATCATTAAAATCATCCGGAAAATGCTCTGCATCAAATAGTACTTCTTTACCCGACTTCAGGTACTTGAACTTAATCGAAAAGCTGTCGGGTACAGCACCTTCCGGCACTTTCATTTGCTCCAGCAGATCGTTGCCTTTTTTGTATGCGAGACAATCAACTACAGGCAAATGTTTGAGGACATACCACTGAGATAAAAAGCAGAATACTATTGTGAGCGCTAAAATTGAAAAATTAATACCGCCCGGAAAAACCGGTACGATCATTTCTCTTTTTACGAAAATAAAAATGATCAAAAGCAACAGCACAAGATCTTTTATAAAAGATTGTTTTGCCGTCAACGGAATACAGTCGCCAAAGCAGCCGCACGTTTTTATCTTGCCGGAAAACAAGGCATAGGCAGTAAGAAAAGTAAAAAAGATGATCAGCAACAAAAGAAGCCAACTAAATAACCGCATTCGCCAGCCAATCAGAACTGCCACACCGGCAACTATCTCAAAACCATTCATAATAAGGGCGAAGACCAATGTAAAGTCATTTAAAAAACTCATTCCCCAAACCTCAAAAAACTCCTGCATCTTATAGCTGAGACCCATGGGATCATTAGCCTTTATAAGACCTGAAAAAATGAACAACACACCCACAACTATTCTAACTATTGCCAATACTACTTTCATGAATTGATTCTTTATTTCAAACATTTACAACCAGGATGCCGGGAGGGAAGTCCATCCTTTTTTGAAGACCTATGTAAAAAATGATTTGCTCTATCGGTACTACCAGGGTTATCAACAAACGAGATGATTTAGGCAGCTAGTTAACGTCCGTTATCTATTCGCTAACGCTGGCAAAACATGTCCCTTGCACATTGATTACCTTCGGTCAAAAATAAAGTAAACCTGCCAATGTTTACCCTTAATTGCAGAGGTCTGTTAGTCGCTCTAGATCAACCGGTAGTAATGGGAATAATAAACATTACCCCTAACTCATTTTATAAAGACAGTCGTAAAACTGACATAGATCAGGTACTACAAACGGCAGAAAAAATGTTGAGCGAAGGAGCTACCTTTTTAGATCTCGGCGGGCAAAGCACCCGCCCCGGTAGCGATGTTGTGACAGCAGAGGAAGAACTGGCAAGAGTGATCCCTGCGGTTGAGGCAATACATAAATATTTTCCCCAGGCACTTATTTCTATAGATACCTACTATGGCAAAGTGGCTGCAGAAACCGTTGCAGCCGGTGCATGCCTCGTTAATGACATTAGCAGTGGCACTATAGATAATACCATGATTCCCATAGTTGCCACATTGCAGGTGCCCTATATAGTCATGCATATAAAAGGCACCCCGGCAACCATGCAGCAAATGGCGCACTATGCTGATGTTGCATTGGAGGTACTTGATTTTTTTATTAAGAAAATAGAAGAATGCCGCCTTGCCGGCATCAGGGATATTATTATAGATCCGGGCTTCGGTTTCGCCAAAACTATTGCACACAACTTTATTCTTTTGCGCCAACTTTCAACTTTACAAATTACCGGTAAACCTATTTTAGCCGGGCTGTCGCGCAAGGCAACTATCTATAAAACATTGGGAATAGATTCTGCCGAAGCGCTAAATGGAACAACGGTACTTAATACTGTTGCAATGCTCAACGGTGCCAATATACTGCGGGTACATGATGTAAAAGAAGCAATGGAAGTCATTAAACTGGTTACTGCAATGCAAGCGTAGGCAACGTGCGTTGCGTAAAATTCATTTCTCTTTAAAAAGAAACCTATATCGAAAACGGCGGCTAATGTAAATGAAACCGGTGGTCTCTGTAATGAATTAAAAGCAGACTGAAGTTATACCGTTCTTTGATTACTTAACTGGTTCTTTTACTTCCTAAACATACGAAAAAAAGGTGCCCAATGCTTTGCCGCTGAACGGAGCCCCACAGCACGGCGGGGTAGACTGTCGCAACGATGTCGCCGGTCTCTACAATACCGGTCAACAAAAAAACACCCGTGCAATTGATCTATTGTCAAGCTGGCAGACTTTGCCCCTTTGGTATTTTTTTTGACTATAGGTGATGAAAATGTTATCATATGCAAAAAGGTCAGATAAGAGTACAAACGGAAAACATTTTTCCGATCATTAAAAAATTCCTGTATAGCGATCATGAGATTTTTGTTCGTGAATTGGTCAGTAATGCGGTAGATGCCTCGCAAAAGCTAAAAACACTTTCTTCGATTGGTGAAGCAAAAGGCGATATTGGTGAGCTGCGAATAGATGTGGAACTGGATGCCAAAGAAAAAACCATTAGCATTATTGATCGCGGTGTAGGTATGACGCAGGAAGAAGTGGACAAATACCTGAACCAGGTAGCATTTAGCGGCGCTGAAGAGTTTGTTAAACAAATACAAAGGGCAGAATGAAGAGAATATTATAGGAAAGTTTGGTTTGGGCTTTTACAGCGCGTTCATGGTGAGTGAAAAAGTAGAAGTGTACACCAAAAGTTTTAAAGATGAACCTGCCACTTACTGGAGTTGCGATGGTAGCCCGGAATTTGAATTATACGCATTGAAAAACCTGATCGGGGAACTAAAATTATTCTGCACATCAATGAAGAAAGCAAAGAATTTTTAGAAGCTGACACGTATTAAAGGCATTCTTGAAAAGTTTTGTCGTTTCTTGCCGGTACCAATTTATTTTACAGATGAAGTGAACGAAAAGAAGAGAAGAAAAAGAGGAGAAAATGAAGAAGATAAAACCAATCAACAATACTACACCGGCCTGGACACAAAAAGCCATCTGAATTAACCAAAGAAGATTACGAAAATTTTAAAAGAGTTGTATCCCTATAGTGAAACACCGTTGTTTTGGATACATCTGAATGTGGATTATCCATTTAACCTTACCGGTATTTTATATTTCCCTAAAATCAAACAGAGCTACGAAATTCAAAAAGATAAAATACAGTGTACAGCAACCAGGTATTTGTAACCGATGAGGTAAAGGATATTGTTCCTGAATTTTTGATGTTGCTGCATGGTGTGATTGACAGCCCGGATATTCCGCTGAATGTAAGCCGCAGCTACCTGCAGGGCGATCCGAATGTGAAAAAGATCAATGCGCACATCACAAAAAAAGTGGCTGATAAACTGGAAGAGATCTTTAGAAATGAAAGACCTTCGTTTGAAGAAAAATGGGAAAGCCTGGGCTTGTTTGTGAAGTATGGTATGATGACCGATGATAAGTTCCTGGAGAAGGCAAACAAGTTTCTGATAATGGAAGAACGCAACTGCGCAGCAACGAAGGAGATAAGCGAAAAGCACTGCAAAAAGTTTTATACCCTTGAAGAATACAAGACTGGAAACTAGAAACGCTTGCAAAAAAATAAAGATGGAAACAGGTGATTATCTACACTACAGATCCGGTGCAGCAGGATGCCTACATACAAGCGCGCAGAGCAAAGGGTACAAGGTGGTGAAAGATGGAAACACTGGTTGATAGCTGCATTCATCAACCAGATGGAAATGAAGTGGGAGAATGTACAGTTTACCCGGGTGGATGCTGATATTGCTGATCAACTTGATTGATAAAAGTGAAGAGACAAGCAAGTGTGTTGAGCAAAGACGAAGAAGAGAAATTGAAAGACATTGTTTGGTTTTCAGATTGCCTGAACTGCATGCTAACAGTAGAGGTAAAAGGATTAAGCGCAGATGCACCACCGGTTGTGGCAACCCGCCCCGAGTTTATGCGCCGTATGAAAGACATGGGTGCAATGGGTGGCGGTATGGCAAGCTGGTATGCAAACATGCCCGATGAAGTAACCCTTACCGTAAATGGTAACCACAAAATTTATCAAGGAATTATTGAAAGAAGAAGATACACAGATGCAGGAAAAACAAGTTCGCAATCTTGCAGACCTTGCATTGTTAAGCCAGGGATTATTGAAAGGTAATGACCTTACAAATTTTATAAGCAGTAGCGTAGAGTTGATGGAGGGAGAGAAAAAATCGAACCTTATAGTAGAAGCATAAACATTCTGAAAACAATATAAAGCCGTCCCTGTACATTCAGGGACGGCTTTTTTATTTCCTTTCCTTCGGCGGTTTTTTTTGGTAGCCAGCTTTAGTCTTTCATAGCGTCATCCTTGCGTCGCACTCTTGTACTTTGTAGATCTTTGGGCAACTTAAAAAAATCTATTTTTCAAGATCAGGTCTTCCCCATATGACTTGATCCAATTTTTATTGTAGCTGAATAACCAAACTACCCGGTCACCAATTTCCTGATAATGGAAACACAGCCTATATGATACCCTTCATGAAACGACAAGAATTCAATAGCGTCTTCTATTGAGTTTAGATTTACACCATAGCGCGTTGTCCAGGGTACATAGTTGTTAAACAGACCTGTTTGGTAATCTTCATCAAATTTTTCAATTGTGGATACACTCAGTTGTTTTATCTCTTCCAATTCATCGGCGGTAGCAGCGCGCTCTGGTTTGGTGCCGGGTCTGTACCGCGACATAAATTCTTCCGAAACTATGGTTGGCAGCCCTGCGCGTTTATAACCAATGCCCTGGTGCGCAGCAATCATGTGACCCAGGTGCCAAATAATGTTGTTGCTGAGACCGGCAGGTATTGTATTCATTTGCTCCAGTGATAGTTCTTTCACCTGGTCCAGCACGTAAGTCCTGATTTGAACAATTCTTTTGATGTTTTCATTCATAGAAACAAGATAGCACTATTTACAATATTGTTTTATTGCAACAAAATGTAGGGTAAATGTATTTGTATAAGTGCCGCCCTCAATGTAATCTTTAGCTTACTTTCAAAATTTCAGCAATTATGAAAAATGATCTTAGTACCCTGGTTATCGCTAATACACTTTCTCTCGTTTTGGTGTTGGTTGCCAACTTTTTCGCCGGAAGTGGTATGGGTTTGCAGGCAAACGTTGGCGATATCAGTCGCAAGTACGACACTTTGTTCGCTCCTTCCGGCTATGCATTTGCAATCTGGAGCGTCATTTTTCTTTTGTGCATTGCATTTGTTATTTATCAGTGGGTGCAGCTACGAAAAGGTGATCCAAAAAAATATATCAGCCGCACAGGCATTTGGTTTACACTCAGCAATATGGCTAATATAGCCTGGTTATATTGCTGGCTTACTGAATTGCTGGGTCTGTCGGTCTTGGTTATTTTTTTCCTGCTTTTTTGCCTTTGTATGCTTACGCTGAAACTTCGTCTCGAACTGGATGATGAGCCTGTATTCACGATCCTGTTTGTGTGGTGGCCGCTAGTCATCTATCTGGGGTGGATAATGGTAGCTTCGGTTGCCTGCGTTGCCGCCTGGCTAACATCCACGGGCTGGGCTGGTGGCATTTTCAGCGCACCAACCTGGACCATCATTATGCTACTCATCGCAACTGTTTTGTATTTGCTGCTGATAAAAAACCGCAACATGCGCGAGGCAGCCGGAGTGGGCATTTGGGCATTTATTGCTATCGCTGTCCGGCAGTGGCACAATCATCAAAGTATTTCTATTCTTGCGCTGGTTGCCTCGGTGGTATTATTGGGCAGCATTGCAATACATGGCTATTTGCAGCGCGCCTATAGTCCGGCTGCAAAGATCAAACGAGGAGAATGGACCTAATATCTTCAAGTTTGAAACACGCGTGCTTAGAAATATTACCACTCGATTATTGCCAGGCGCGGTCAGTGGGCAGCCAGCATTTTACCTGTTAAAAATCAGTACCAAAATAATTGAATACGCTAGTACCGTTTTGTGGTCAAAAACTTTGTGTTACAGGTACGTTATAGCCTGAAGTTACAACACCAAATAGCATAATATTTGAGGTGTGTATAGCAAAAAATACAATGATAAAGAAACTGATAATTTTGTTTTTTGCAGCCGGTTTAACCGTAGTTGCAACTGCTCAACCAAAGATCGGTTCAGCATTTAAAGGAGGTTTCAGGGTGGGTGTGGGTGCACCGATTGTGCATGGTCCGGTTGTAAGACCCAGGGTAACAGTGATAGCTCCGGTAAACCCCTGGTTCGGCTTTGGTTATGGAGTGGGATATTATTCACCCTACAGGTATTCTCCTTTTTATAATCCTTACGATCCCTTTTACCGCAATCGGCCCAGGCAGGTGCAACCTACTGAGCTTGACCTGAAGATCGAAGAAATTGAGAATGATTACGACTACCAGATAGATGTGGTAAAGCACGATAAAACCATTCCCAAAGATGATAGAAAGGCAAGGGAGCGCGAATTGAAACACCAGAAGGAACAGGCAATTATAGATGCCAAAAAGAATTATTACGCGCCGGCTCAAAACAACAATGACGAAGTTCAACCTGGTGTTGATAACAACCAGTCATAGTTGTTGGTCGCGACGATTTTTTGAAGATAGTTTGTTACATAAACCCTGCACATTGCAGGGTTTATCATTTTTAGATAATTGCTTGCTCAGCCACTATATTGTTTATGATCTTCTCTGCGTGCACCCGTGAGTTTTCGATAAAAAGACGATGCGTATTCATGCCACCACATATAACTCCGGCCAGATAAACCCCCTTTACATTGGTCTCTTGTGTGTCTTCATTCACTGTTGGGCAAAGTACCGCATCATCAGATAAAGCGATACCGACATCACGTAAAAATTTCATGTTCGGTTGGTAGCCTGTCATTGCCAATACCCAGTCGTTCTCAATAGTGATGATGCCATCTGGCGTTGTAATGTCCACTTCGTCTTCACGTATTCCGGCAATAGTAGAGTTGAAGTAAGCCTTTATAGAACCTTCTGCTATCCGGTTGTCAATATCAGGCTTCACCCAATATTTAACCCTTTCGCTTATCTTATCGCCTTTTATTACCATTGTCACTTCTGCACCTTTGCGCCAGGTCTCCAGCGCAACGTCTATGGCGGAGTTGGCGGCACCCACTACCAGTACTTTTTGAAAAGCATAAAAATGTGGGTCTTTGTAGTAGTGTTTTACTTTTTCCATGTTTTCACCAGGCACGTTTAGCAGGTATGGAATATCATAAAACCCGGTAGCTATAATGATGTTGTGTGTAGAATAATCTGCCTTAGTAGTTTGCACCAAAAAATGTTCATTTTGTTTTTGAACTTTTAGTACCTCTTCAAATAAATGCACTTTTAAATGAAATGAAATGGCTACCCGCCGGTAGTATTCCAGGGCTTCGGCACGGGTAGGTTTGGGGTTATTGCTCACAAAAGGTACACCCCCTATTTCCAGCCGCTCACTGGTTGAAAAAAAGGTCATATTGACCGGGTAGTTATAAAGGGAATTAACCAATGCACCCTTCTCTAAAATCACGTAATTCAAACCCGCTTTTTTGGCTTCAAGCCCGCAGGCTAAACCAATAGGTCCGCCACCTATAATAATCAGGTCAAATGTATTTTCAATAAGAGTGTTCAATCCCGGGTTGTCAGGTGCATTCATAGTATCATCAGGTGTTTGTCAGCTAAAAGTGCAAAGATAGAGCAACCCTGTCACTGGTCTTACAGAAGGTCAGTATTCCCTCCATGTAATCATTTTACTGCCTCGGCTACCTACAATTGGGTTCACCCCCTACCTTTGCACCTTTAATAAATTTATCTAACTAAACTGTTTGTACAATGAAAATTACTGTAGTAGGTGCCGGTGCCGTTGGGGCAACCTGTGCTGATAACATTGCCCGTAAAGAATTGGCAGAAGAATTGGTTTTGCTCGATATAAAGGAAGGCATAGCAGAAGGCAAAGCCCTCGATATGATGCAAACTGCCGCCCTTTTGGGCTTCGATACACGCATTACCGGTAGCACCAACGACTACGGCAAAACTGCCGGCAGCGACGTAGTTGTCATTACCTCCGGGCTGCCCCGCAAGCCTGGTATGACGCGTGAAGATCTTATCGGTACAAACGCCTCTATTGTACGCGGCGTAACAGAAAACCTTCTCAAAAATTCTCCCGATGCTATTGTCATTGTTGTATCCAACCCAATGGACACCATGACCTATCTAACCCTTACTACCAGCGGTTTGCCTAAAGAACGCATCATAGGTATGGGCGGTATTCTTGACAGCGCCCGATTTAAATGCTACCTCAGCATGGCACTTGGCTGCAGCCCCAACGACCTTAATGCAATAGTTGTTGGCGGCCACGGCGATACTACTATGATCCCCTTGATACGCTATGCAACCTGGAACAGTGTTCCTGTAACCGAATTCCTTAGCGAAGAGCAACAACAAAAAATTGTTGCCGACACTATGGTGGGCGGAGCCACACTCACCAAGCTTATTGGCACCAGCGCCTGGTACGCACCCGGTGCGGCAGTCTGCGCTTTGGTCGAAAGTATTGTGCGCGATGAAAAGCGTTTATTTTCCTGCTCAGTTAGTCTCGAAGGCGAATATGGCCAATCAGACATTTGCATGGGCGTACCAGTAACCATAGGCAAAAGAGGCTGGGAAAAGATCCTGGATTATAAATTAAATGAAAACGAGCAAGCAACTTTTAACAAAAGTGCCGATGCAGTTCGCAATATGAACGACGTTTTAAAATCTTTATAAATTCAGCCCGCCATTACTACCGGGCATGGCAGCGACGGCATTGTTTTTATAGTTTATTCTCGAACCATAGGTATTGATATGAACACAAAATCAGCTATAGAAGGTGGTCTCGCAGGTGCGTTTACCTTGTCGGTGCTGCACGAGGTTTTGAAATATTACAATCCCGACGCACCGCATATGGACGAGTTGGGTATGCAGGCATTATCGAAGGCCTTAAACTTTGCCAATTTACCCGTACCTGAAGAGAAGAAACTTTTTTTGATAACACTCGCCGGCGACCTTTTTGCCAATGCAGCTTTCTACAGTGCTGCAGGTATTGGCAACGAAAAACAAGTTTGGCTGCGGGGTATATTATTAGGTATCAGCGCCGGCATTGGTGGTGTACTCTTGCCCAAACCAATGGGCCTGGATGAAGATAAAAGCAGCCGGACCCTGCAGACCAAGGTGCTAACTATCGGTCTCTACCTGGTTGGGGGTATTATAGCTTCTGCCGTTATGGACCATTTGCAACGACGCAACAAATAATTTTTAAATTGCCATTTATAGCAGGGCTACGGTCCTGCTATTTTGATTAATAGATACCTGCATTTTTTTGGTAGCCAGCCGAAGTTCGCCTGGCAACATTGTTGCGACAGTCTACCCCGCCTTACTGCGGGGCTCCGTTCTTCGGTTTGTTCTCTATTGTTCTTTGGCTTCCAGTTCAGTCCTCTAAATACAATATCATCACACCCAGGTTGCAAGTGTATAGAGCGCAATTGTTGCTTTTGCGCGGGCAAGTGTATTAAGGAAAGTCAATCTCGAAAGAACTTTTATAGTTCGAATGATATTGGTATTTTTTTAACGCTCAGGGCGGCTGCAAGGTGTCATTTTTGCGTTTATACCAGGAAACAATAGATATGAAATGGCAATTTAATATCCAGGAAGGAGCTAAAAATTTAGCTTTAAAAGCAGAAGACATTTATACCACACACCAGATTGAAGGCATAAGAGTTACCGGAAATGGCATCTCGATCGTGTTACAAAACAACCGTCCATTGCTGGAAGCGATTGAGTTGAAACAGCCTTTGACCTGGAAATTGATGGAAGGCGAACTGAGTGATTCCTCCCTGCTTGAAAAGATCAAAAAGGAAGTGGAAACCTACCTCACCAATCCGCAGAATAAACAGAAAAAACAAGTTGACAGACAAGCGGGATGATCAGGTTCACCGACACGTTGCTTCCCCACTTTTTTAAACCATGCCGAAGTGTTACAAACTGCTTCGGCATTTGTTTTTTACTTATTTGCCTGTTTGTTATCTATTTGTCTTCGCCGGTTCTTCCCGGCTGTAAAATTGATTTAATTCTTCCTATCAATGGTAGCATACCTTTTTGAATACCATATTTCCTTATCTTCATTTCTACAGGTTTTAGTAGGCAAGACTTTGCTGCGTATGGTACAGAAAGTACAAGAGTGCGACGCAACAGTGCCCAAAAGATGACCTGCTGCCGGTTACCAAAAAAAGCTCCTAATTCAGCCCTTTGCCAGGCAGCCGAAAAATTGTAAAACGAAATTGCATGTCAAATAAAAGTCAATCTTCCCGCAGACGATTTCTGCAACAAATCAGCACCTCAGGATTATTTTTTGCTTCTACACCGCTGACCGCATTGATGGCAGCCGAAAAAAATGAAGAGCGTATTATCAGGTACGACCGCACCTTTTCGCCCAACGACAAAGTACGTGTTGCGGTAATAGGTTTTGGCATTCAGGGACACAACGATCTGCGCACTGCCCTACAGGTGCCAGGAGTAGAATTGGCTGGCATTTGCGACCTCTACACCGGCCGGCTGGAGCATGGGCAGGAACTCTACGGAAAAGACACTTTTACCACCAAAGATTATCGCGAGATACTGAACCGCCCCGATGTAGATGCCGTGATAATAGCACCAACCGACCACTACCACGCACGCATAACCAAAGATGCGTTGCAAAAAGGCAAACATGTGTATTGCGAAAAGCCGATGGTGCACAAAATAAGCGAAGGTGCTGATGTGGTAGCTGCGCACAAAGCCAGCAGCAAAGTGATGCAGGTAGGAAGTCAGCGGGTTAGCAGCGTTGTGTATCAAAAAGCTCATGAACTGTATAAAGCGGGAGAAATAGGCAAACTAAATATGGTAAATGCCGTGTACGACAGGCAAGATGCGCTGGGCGCGTGGGAATACACCATGCCGTTGGATGCCTCGCCTGCAACAGTTGACTGGGACCGCTATATTGCCGGTATGCATAATATGCCCTTTGACGCTAAAAAATTCTTCTGGTGGAGAAACTACCGGGAGTTTGGTACCGGAGTGGCCGGCGATTTGTTCGTGCATCTTCTTTCCGGTACCCATGTAATAACCGACTCGCTGGGACCCAATAAAATATTTGCTGCCGGACAGCTTTCGCACTGGAAAGATGGCAGAAACGTACCCGATGTAATGACCGGCATTTTGCAATACCCCGAAACTGCGGCACATCCGGCATTTGAGCTAACACTACAGGTAAACTTTGTAAGTGGCACCGGCGGGCAGGAGATCATAAAACTAACCGGTGAGGAAGGAACGATAGAAATAGGTGGCAATGGCCTGAAGGTGCATCATAGCATTATGGCAAAGGCACCAGGCATTGGTGGCTGGGATGCACTAGGCACTTACCCCAAAGAGATGCAGGCAAAACTATTGGCTGACTATAACCAAAAGTATTCGGCGGAAGATAAGAAAAGACCCACCAAACCCGATATTGACTACAAGCAACCGGCTGGGTACAACGAACACCTTGATCATTTTACCAACTTTTTCGAACTCGGTGCGCACCGGCAAACCTGTAGTGGAAGATGCGGCATTTGGCTTTAGAGCAGCCGCACCGGCACTTGCCTGCAACCAAAGTTATTTTGAAAACAAGATCATTAACTGGGATCCTGAAAATATGAAATTGACAAAGGGTTAGAACGGTTAATTCTTCGCTCTGTCTTTATAATGTGTGGTACTTAACCCACGTAATTTTTCTGCTGCCCATTCCGCAGTTATATCGCGCTGCGGATTGGCCAGTAGCTCATAGCCTACCATAAACTTCTTTACAGTTGCAGACCGCAGCAGCGGTGGATAAAAGTGCATGTGAAAATGCCATTCTTCGTGCGCGCCATCATTCACCGGCGATTGGTGTATGCCGGCTGAATAAGGAAATGAGATCTCGAACAGATTATCGTATTTGGTTGTCAACTTCTTTAGTATATCAGCAAATGCTAGCTTTTCATCTTCTGTTAGTTGTAGCAGCGATTGTATATGCCGGCGACTAATAATGATTGTTTCATAGGGCCAAACTGCCCAAAAGGGAACCAACGCTACAAAGTGTTCGTTCTCCAGCACCAACCTTTCTTTTTGTTCCAGTTCTATCTGCAGATAATCGCTTAGCAAACTTTTGCCGTGTTTGGTAAAGTAATCCCGCTGCTGAATGGTTTCTTTTAATATCTCCAGCGGCAGCGAAGCCTGGCTCCATATCTGCCCGTGCGGATGTGGATTGCTGCAGCCCATGATCTCACCTTTATTTTCAAATATCTGTATGTGATGTATAGACCTGTCTTCTGCTATGGTTTGGTATTCACTTGTCCAAAGGTTGATGACTGCAACCAATTCTTCTATACTTAACCGGGGAAGAGTAAGACTATGGTCAGGAGAAAAACTGATGACCTTACAGATACCCTTTTCACTTTTAGCAATCAGCAGATCACTGATCTCAAACGAACCCTTTGGTGTGTCTTGCAAAAGTGAAGAGTAGTCGTTGGTAAAAACAAAAGAGTCTTTATACTCAGGATTAACGGTGCCATCTGCACGGGTGTTGCCGGGGCACAAATAGCAATTAGGATCGTATGCCGGGCGATCATCGGCAGGCAGGCTTTCTACCTTGCCTTGCCAGGGACGTTTGGTGCGGTGCGGCGAAACCAACAGCCAATCGCCGGTAAGGGCATTGTAGCGGGTATGCGGATGTTCTTTTGCATTGAACTCGTTCATAAACAGTGGCAATTTATTGGGTGAAGAATACCAGCAAAGATCTTATTCATCTGCTATGTCCCGCCAGGTAGCAGGCGGTCTCCTACCATTCAGCGAAACAGGATAAATATACTGGTTTACAAAGGTATGTTTTGGAAAAAATACGCCTTCAAAAAAGCAACATCATTGCCGTGCAGATGAACGGAGCCCCGCAGTAAGGCGGGTAAACTGTCGCAACTATGCATCAACAAACAGCCAATGCCGGCTACATAAAAAATACCCGCTGCACTGTCCAGTAAAAAGCAATGAGACCGATGGCAATTGACAAGGGATACACTACCTTTTTGCGGTAGTTGAGGGTGTTGCCAAACGGGCGAACCAATAGTAAAAAGACAGCAAGTATAACAGTGATCTGCCCAAGTTCTACACCTACATTGAAGGATAGAATAGAAACTAAAAATTTGTTGCGTGGCAACCCAATTTCGTTGAGCGAACTGGCGAAGCCCATGCCGTGGATAAGACCAAACATAAACACCAATATCACCCGCCAGGGCTTTAGTTCTGTAAGAAGTAAATTTTCTATAGCTACAAAAAGTATTGACAAAGCTATGATGGGTTCAACTACTGCACTCGGGGCTACGATCAGGTTCTTCATACTCATAGCAAGAGTAATAGAATGTGCTACCGTAAAAGCTGTAGCCTGCCACAGTATCACTTTCACTTTGCGACTTAGCAGGCATAAGCCTATAACAAATAAGATATGATCGAAACCCTCGGGAATGATATGAGTATAGCCCAGCCGCAGATAGAACCAGACAACGTGATTGGTGGGGGCTTTTTCAAGGGCATAATTGATGGTATGTGCAAATACTGCCGAGGTACCTATCAGCAGTATGCACACCAAAAAAAATAAAGGTTTTAGCTTACCGGTTTGCCGCATTGTAAATAAAAAAACGTGAAATTAAATGCGACAGTTTACAGATTTTGCATGGCTGAAGAAGTTTCAGCCTTCAATGCCTGCCCAACAAACGAGTTGTTGAGAGAAGCTTCCTGCAGCATTGACTTTGCCAATTGCTTTTCACCGGCTTTAAAATAAATAAGTCCGGCCCGGCTGAGCAACACCGGGTTGCGCGAATTTGTTTTTAGTGCAGCTTTTATATAGGGTAACGCTTTGTCGTACTCGCCTTTGTTATAGTACACCCAGGCCACAGTTTCATTTACATCTATATTATCGGGTCGCCTGTTATACTCCAGCATAGCATGTTCCAATGCTTTATCGGTGTTATTTGCTTTCAGGTAAGCATAGGCAAGTTCGCGGTCAGCATAGTGACCAATGCTTTCGTCTGTGTTACCTGCTTTTGCGTTTGTTGACAGTTCATCTATTACCTTGTTAGCCAGGTCGCTGGCTTTTTCTTTTTGCCCGGTTTCTTTATACAAGTCAACCAATTCTTCCTTCATCGTATTATCGGTGATCAGAGAATCCGCCTTCTCATACAGGGCGATGGCTTTTGGGTAGTCGTTGGCTGCCACTGCTACACGTGCAAGACCGGCCAAAGCATACGGATAATCAGGACGAAGACTGAGGGAAGCTTCATACAATTTTTGTGCACTCGCATAGTCTCCTATCTTCTCATACAAGGCGCCCAATTGCACCCGTGTCCATTCGGTATGTTCATCGCCGCGCCCACCAGCTTCTACAGCCATCTTCATAGCATCAATGGCACTTTTGTAGTTGCCAAAAATTTCGCGCAGGTACGATATGCGGGAGTAAGAGGTAAGATCAGGACGTATGGCAACCATGCGGTCAGAATTTGCCACAGCCAAGTCATAATTTCCCATTTCCACATAGCCATCCACCATCAAACCGTACACATACGCATTGTATGGGTTTACCTGCTGCGCATCTTTTGCTGCCGCCAAACCATCAGCAAAGTGGTGCTGCGACAACAGGATAAGCGACCGGTACACCAGCGCATTAAAATTTTTAGGATCGTTCTTCAGTATGTTGTTTACATACTTCATGGCAGCTACATCATAATACATATAATTGCCGGTCTCCCGTGCTTCCTGAATGTATAAGGCAGCCAACTTTATTGAAGCATTCATATCGCTGGGGTCTTGCGCCAATATAGCGATCAGGTCGTTATAGCGCTTCTGCACATCTTTCCAGTCTGTAGAGGACGAAAGTCTGCCTTTGCGTGGCAGCAGCGCGTAGGTCTTATTTTCTTTTTCCTTTTCGCTACTGTTATATTTCATCACAATGCCAACAACGGCTATTACAAATACAATAATGCTGATAATATAAATCTGTTTCTTTTTCATTGTGCGGGGTCTTAGTGGTTTGTTGAAATGAAATGGTGCGGTAAATGTTAGGGAAGTAAAAAAAACAATCGTTTGTCATAGAGAAATGGCGGAGGATGAATACAGTGGCTTTCGGTCACCTGGCAAATTAGAACAATTAACGGAGGTTCTAAAAAGGCAGGGAGAATATTGTTGTTTGGTACCCGGCAGTTGTCTTTCTTTTCGTCATCGTTGCGTCGCACTCTTGTACGGTGTTGCGTATTGCAACATTTACAAAACACAGAAGACAGGCATTTGCCAACACAAAGAAAACATACGTAAAATGTGATGACTTCGATTTGCCGGAACCCTATGTGCTAACAAAAAACCTGCTGCGCCTTTCAAACGCAAAAAGCAAGGCGCAAGCATAGCTTTTCACGGGCGCTAAACCCTTGTAAAAACATATAACCCGGGTGTAGCACACCGGGTTATATGTATTGTTCTGCTTGAAGACCTGTTTTAAAAACCTAGTTCTTAATAATCTTTCTGTTTACAACTTTCACACCTTTGCTTTCAGCAACCAACATATAGGTTCCCTTAGGATAGCGTGAAATATTGATCTGACCGGTTCCATCAGTTAGAACCTGCGAAGTCATTCTGCGTCCCATAGCATCATAGATGGTTACAGACAGCGGGTATTGACTTGAGTTGATCCTGATAAAATCAGAAGCCGGATTGGGCGAAATACTGATCGTGTTCTCAGGGGTAAACGTAACTATTCTTACCGGAGAGAAGGTGTATCGTCCATCCACATCTACCTGCTTCAACCTGTAGTAGTTTTTGCTGGTATAAGACGGTGAACTGTGCAGGTAGGAGTAATCGGTTTGCGCACCATTCGTTCCGCTCACGGTGCCTATGCGGCTAAATTTGCTGCCATCGGCACTATACTCAATTTCATAATGATCATTCCTGATCTCATTGGCAACATGCCAGCGCAGGTTTACTTTTTTGTCCATTTTTTCAGCAACGAAGCTTACGAAATTAACAGGTAAACCCACCAGTACACCTTCATAAGAGTTTCCAACAAAACCTCTCCATGGTCCTTGTACATACGGGAAGCACTCTTTAAATGTTGTATCATTTTTGGTTACACCAGCATTAAACGAAAGTACATTCAGCAACATAGGTGTTACCGGGCTGGCATTGGGGTTAGAGGCATCATAGTCATCGTACCACAAACCAATAGCTGCCAGTGCAACACCTGAAACTGCCTGCAATTCAATAGTGGTTACATCATCTTCCAGTCTTCTTCCATTAGGAAAACCATCCATGTTAGGAATGAACTGAATGTCTGTACTTGCGATTGTAACTGGATCAGTAAGACCTAAAACTGCAGCCTGCACAATACCCAGCGAACTGAATTCAGGATCATCTCTTCTTGTTACAGGAACAGCCATATTCAGACGCAGCATATCGCTCAGGGTAGGCAGAAAAGTTATTGATAAATGGTTTACCTGCTGCCAGCGGATTTCCGCTTTTACCTGTAGCAACTGATATGGCCGTACATTAGGAACACCTGTAAAGAATATAGGAACAGATCCACTGCGCGTGGGCTCATACTGTCAGGCAACAATATACTGCCAAATGAGCTTATCGGCAAAAGCAGTACCATCTACAGCGGGATTACCTTTCAAAGCCAAACAATCCTTTTTTACCATTTCTAAAGTCGAAGGCTCCCAGTGAATTAGACTGAATACGCAATTGAGACAAACCTGGTACGGCAGCTGCCAAATTGTGAATCATCCATATATAAACGCCAATTCAGGATTTATAAAATATTGCAGCAAATGTCAGCATCATTTCTTGGGTCTGATGCATTCCACTTATCTTTCATACCAATAGGAATAACAACTTCATTGGTCAATGGCATACCCAAACGCGAAACCTGTATCCAGGGTCCATCCTGACATCGGTAGTACCACCTGTTGTGATCAAATGTTGTTATTTGTCTGCGGCTTGCACTGGCCCAAACTCCTATCACAAATCAGGATCCAAAATATTGTTTGCCTGAGCAGTTGTCTTACCGTCCTTTTGCAACGTAGAAATAGGCACTTCAATACAATAGAATGACATTGAATTTAGCAAGACCATCTCTGCCCGGTCTTTCTAAAGCCACCTACATCAAATGCTCCACCCAGATCAACAAAAAATGGATCATCTATCGGACCGCAAATACTCTTTCACCTGTAGTTGCAGTTGCAATAGCACTCGATCATTAAGCTGATCATAACTCGTTCACCTAAACCAACTGTAGTATTTTCAATAGAACGTGGACCAATATTTGGCGGAGGAACAATTCCGTTGGCAATTACTGTCTGGTAAAGTTGACCCTGCCGTCTATACTACGTTCCAAGTTTATAGGTAGTCTTCAGATTTTGCTGACCCAGCCGAATATTGAAGAAAGTAGTATGGATCTTCGTTTATCTGGCGTAAAAGTAAAACGATAAATGATATCATCGCCGGTAGTCGCAGCATTATTATCTACATGAATTTCGTAACGAATGTTCTCGCCGAAAGTGTACCAGTTAGGACCACCTGCAGGATGTTCAAAAGGAATATAGTTAGCAATCAATACAACTTTATTAGAATCCACTGGGCTTCTGAAAGCATACAGATCTGTATTATCTGCAACGGATCATTAGAGATTAATGGTGCTTCCCTGTGAGATGAAGCCAAGGTAGTGGTTTGATTAAGTACTAAACAAACCAAAACGGCTGAAAACAGGTTTAAAAATTTTTTCATAAAAATTCTTTTTTTGATTTGTTAGAACCTTGGTTTATATGTGTAGTCAAATCCTCTCCATGGTGTTTGCACATAAGGGAAAGATGCTTTAAATGTTGTATCGTTTTTGGTGGGTCCTGCGCTGAAAGCCAAGAACACTTACTAAGTTGTGGAGTTACAGGGCTGCCGTGTATCCGGATTATAATCATCGTACCATAAACCGATTGCTGCCAAGTGCAACACCAGATACAGCCTGCAATTCAATAGTGGTTACATCATCTTCCAATCTTCTTCCATTAGGAAAACCATCCATATTTGGAATAAACTGCAGAGTTCTTATTGCTATTGAACCTGGTATCGGTAATCCAAGCACTGCTGCCTGCACTAAACCAAGCGAACTAAAATTCAGCACTTGTTTCTTGGGGTAACAGGAACGGCCATATTCAACCGAAGCATATCGCCAAGAGTAGGCAGAAAGTTATTGATGAAAGGCTTTACCTGCTGCAAGAGGATCTACCTTTTTTACCTGTAGCCAATTGGTAAGGTCTAACGTTAGGAACACCTGTATAAAATATAGGAACAAATCAACTGCTCGTGGACTCATGCTATCAGGCAAAAGATACTTCCAAAAGCGCATCATCTCAAGTGCAGTACCTGCAACAGCAGCAGTACCTTTTAAAGCCATAAAGCCTTTCTTGCCATTTCTAAAATCAAAAGCATCCTAATGAATTGTGTTTGAATACGCAGGGCATTTAATGAAGGCACAGCAGCGCCAAACTGTGGATTGATCCATATACAAGTGCCAGCTCAGGATTTTTAAAATAAGTAGCAAATGCAGATCATTGCTATTGTATTGAAGCGTAGTTGTATTCCACTTGTCTTTCATTCCTACAGGAATAACTGCTTCGTTGGTCAGCGGCATTCCCAAGCGTGAAACCTGTACCCAATTGCCCGAATACTCTCTGGTACCCTGTTGTAGATAGTTTTAATTTGCTGGCGGCTTGCACTTGCCCAAACACCAATAACAAAATCAGGATCTAAAATACTTGTTGCCTGCAGCGGTTGTTTTACCATCTTTCTGCAACATGCTAATAGGAATTTTTAATAGCAATATATGTACATTAAAACGTGCAAGACCATCTTTAGGTGCATTGGTATGTATTGCCTTCTGGTCTGAAATTTCCTACATCGAAAGCACCTGCAAGGTCAACAAAGAATGGATCATCAGCCGGACCACAAAAAACTTTTTCACCGCTGTTGCAGTGGCAATAGCATTGGTCATTAATGTCGTTGTAAGTCGTGTCTAAACCAACCCCGGATATCAATAGAACGTGGTCCAATATTAGGTGGCGGAACCACTACCGCTATCAACAATTGTAGTACAAACGCACCACCATTCATACTTTTCTCCAGTTAAATATGTTTTTAGATTTTGTTTTCCCAGCCTGATGTTGAAAAAAGTAGTGGAGTCTTCGTTAACTCGTGATAGAAGGTAAACCGATAGGTAATGTCGTCACCGGTCGTAGTTGTTTTGTTCTTAATATGAATTTCGTACCGGATGTTTGTACCAAAAGTGTAATAGTTAGGGCCGCCTTCAGGTAATTCAAACGGAATGTAGTTGGCAATAATGGTTACGGTGTTGGTGTCATCAGGGCTTCGAAAAGCATACACATCAGTATTGTCCGCCAGCGGGTCCATTGAAATCAAAGGGGCTTCCCGGTGAGAGGAAGCGCTGACTTCACTGGTCAGAAACACAATCAAGGGTAAGAGCAGGCAAAGCTTCCAACCTTTTAATTGTATAATTTTTTTTCTCATAAAAAATTTTGTTTAATAATGAAAGGCAAATTGTTTACGTAAATAAATGCCACCTTAAGGCGGGTGCGTTAACCCCCACTTACGATGTAACCAGAAAAACAGTTTTAAGAATTTAACTTTCTTTTCAAGTTATTTTAACTGTTGGTAAACAATAATTGAGGGAAAGAGTTCGGGGTTCACAAAAAATCTATCCGGCTGCTGAACGCAGGCAGAGGAAATTTGGTGGGTTGCCATCTTTTGCCTGAAAAGGCAGCATTGTTGCGACAGTCTACCCCGCAGAGGCGGGGCTCCGTTCAATTGCAAACCTTTGCGGTTCTTTTGGTTTATTGCTCGTGTCGTTGCCTGTAATTACCAACTTATTTTTCCAGCATATTGGCAGGCGGTGCCAACCTGCGGATGGTTTGATAAACCAGCGCCAGTAAAGCGCCGAAGAGAACGGTAAAAGCCCAGGTCTTTACATTTTGGAAAGGATAAAAAACCTGGTAGGCAAGCGAGTGAAAGAGGTGACTGGTGTCGGTTACAACATCCCAGCTATTGAAGCGCAGAAACCTACCCAGAAAGATACCGAAAGAGCAGGCGAAAATGATAAGGGTCATAAGCAGGTTAACGCTCTTACCAGGCAACTGCCGGCGCAAGAAGCTTTCCACCTGCAGCAAAGAGACCATACCGATAATAAGACCATTCCACGCGGCAGATGTTACCAGCAAAAGGTCGTACCAGGCAGGCACGGGCGGGCGCTCAAAAAAATGGAAAATGTCGGTTACAATGTAGGGCGCATTGGGTAAGAAAAGCACCCAGCAGCCCAGCAGGCACACACTCTTAAAATTAAGTGAGTAGCACCGCGTAATGTGCCGGCTAAGTAACAACGGTATAACCGCTAAAAAGAGATTCCAGACATAAAACAAGAAAGTGAATTGCTGCCAATACAAAAGGCGCAAGCCCAACAAAAGCAGGGTAAATGCCACAGAAAGAGAAAGCATATTTTCAACGCTCCACCGTTTGGTGTTCATAGTTGTAAGAGTTTAGGCAAAAAAATGATGGCAGCAATCACTGCGCTGCAGGCAGCCGCCCACAGCACGGCCGCCGCTGAAATATCTTTTATGGTTTTTACTGCGGGGTGATAAGTTGGATGCACCAGGTTGCAAAGTTTCTCAATGGCACTGTTAACCATCTCGAGTGCCAGCACCATACCTATGCAAACAACAAGCAATATCCATTCTAATGCAGATGCCTTCAGCCACCAGCCGGCAGCAACTGTGGCAAGGGCAAGTAATATTTGAATACGTCCATTGCGTTCATGTCTGAAAAAAACAACGAGCCCATTGAAGGCATAGACAAAGCCTTTTAAGAATTTCAGCATAGCCAGTATTTGATGGAAAAACTACTCTATAAAAGGCATATAAAAAACGCTGCCTTTAACTTGTTTTTTCAGCAATCCACTTCCACCAAAAAGCGGTGCAGGTTGTGTAAACAAACAGTTGATAGAGATCGTCGCTAACCGAATGACCAGTGCGAACGATGGCAGTATACACCGGCACTAAAAAAGCAACTGCTAATATTGTAATCAATATACCCATAGGGTTTACCGGAATATATACCCAGCCAAACCTCCTGAACCAGATGGTGTTCATACGATTTAATTTAGTGAGTTAAGCAATAGCCGGAAATGGCGAAAGTTCATCAGCGTTTACATTGGTATTTCGTGTTTTGATTTTAGAAAGTATGGTTTCCAGCAAGGGCAGCATTTTATTAAGTCCCTGCGTTTTGATCATAAAATTCCAAAGTGGTTCAAATTTTTTCCAACCGCCGGCATAGGCAAAATGCTTTAAAGCATGCTTTAGATTGTTGTGCTGAATACTGGCTTTGGCTATATTTTTCCAGGAGTAAAATGCACCGTAAGCCCAGTCGTAGCCACACTTCAGCTCTTGTTCATTTAAACCAATCGTTTTATAAACAACCTGCCTTGTGTCATATTGGTCCCACCTGTTGTGTAGTATTCTACCCTGCTCTTTCATTGTCTGGTAAAGAGCTGTACCCGGGTAAGGTGTAAGAATGTGAAAGGTACAGGTAGTGAGTGCATTTTTTACTGCCCAGTCAACTGTGCGTTTAAAAACGTCTTTGTCATCATCGTCTAAACCAAAAACAAAGCTGCCATTAATCATAATGCCAAGTGAATGTAAACGGCGAATCGCTTCTTCATAATTTTTGCCAATGTTTTGCTTTTTGTTGCTTTGTTGCAGGTTGCTGGTGCTGAGCGTTTCGAAGCCCACAAAAACGCTTCGCATGCCTGCAGCAGCGGCTTTTTCTACCAGGTCACCTCGCAGTATGGCATCTATGGTAGATGCTCCCTGAAATACCCTTTTCATTCCCTTCATACCGGCAAAAAGCGATGTAGCAAATGGTTGATTGCCCAGCAAATGATCATCTAAAAAATATAAGTGTTTGCCGGGCAGCCTATCGATCTCTGCCAGTGCATCATCAACCCGTTGGGTGTAGAACGAACGTCCGCCTTCATAAAATGCGTCTTTATAGCAAAAGCTGCAATGGTGCGGGCAACCCCTGGTAACTACAATAGAGTTGGGCACGAGGTAAAGATTTCGTTTAATAAGATCGCGACGTATAGGTGGTATCTGCTCCATGAGTCCGTTCGTTTGAGCGATATATCTTAGCTGCTTTACCATGTGCAAAGTCGCTTAAAAAGCGCGGCCAACATTCTTCGCCCGGACCTAAAAAGATAGTGTCTGCATGTGGCATTGCCTCTTCGGGTAGCGAGGTTACGTGCAAACCACCCAAACAAACATAGGCACCTCTCTTTTTGTAATGGTCTGCCAACGCATAAGCCCTGAAGGCATTGGTTATGTACACTTGTATAACCACCAAATCTGGTGTATCGTTGGTATTCAATTCTTCAACATGTTCATCCTGTAATTCTATTTCATCTGAAGGATCGCAATAAGCAGCTAAAGTCGCCAAACCAAGCGGAGGAAACAGTGAATATTTGATAGGACGCCACAAAGGACTTTTAGCTTCTGTCAAAGCCGGCAATATCATTTTTATTTTCATATTTCAAACTTTAGTCAAAAGCTGGGTGTGAGTTATCGGTGATGGAAGTAGAAGAATACCAATTGATCTTTTGGCTGAGATACATAACTAAAGCCAACATCAGGAATAAACCAATACTACCCACCAAAAGTGCAGTGTCTTCAAGGCTGATAAGTACAAAAATGAATACATATAAACCTGTAAGCACACCACCAAACAAAAGCGCAATGCTTATTTTCTTAAACTGGCTTTGTACATAAGCAGTAATAAGCGATACTGTGGCGAGGGCAGCAATAAGATAGGCGTAATCAAATAATATATACTCGCTGATGGATAGTAACAAAGAGTAGAAAATGACAAGCGCCAGCCCTACCAAAATATATTGCAATGGGTGCAGCGCTTTTTTCTGCAACAGTTCAATTATGAAAAAGAATGAAAAGGTCAAACCGATAAACAAGATCGCATACTTAACGCTGCGCATTGTTTTGGCATACTGGTCGGCTGGTTGCAGCATGCTTACGCCAAAGACAAAGCTATCTTTCTCAAACGCTACATCTTTTAGCACTGTTGCAAACGGTAAAGTTGCTTTGCTAAAGGACCAGCTTGCATCAAAACCTTTTTTGCTAACGGTTCGTTCGGTTGGCAAACTATTGCCATCAAACGAAGGATTTGGCCAGGCAGAATGTATAGTGAACCGGCTATTGCCGCCAAGCGGTGCAAAATTAAATTGCTGACTGCCCTTTAGCTTTATTTGCAAAGCGAAGGGTAATTTTCCGGTAAGATCAGCGGGTGTTAGAGGAACTGCTGCCGATAGACCCGTTTCGTCAATTTCATGCGATGGCAGACCGGCCAGCAGATCGTAGTCTTTGTTATTGAACCTGATACTTACCGGTCCTTCTATGCCCTTAAAATCGCTGATGCCCAAACACAGGCGAGCCTGGCTAACATGCAAATTCTCCCGCTTAATTTCGTCGGGCAACGTTATGGCAAAGTTGCCGGATGTTTGCAGATCGCTCCGGTAAAGTAAGACCTTGTAAATAGATCTCGGACGCTCCTCAACAGACAGGTTTGCTGAAGTCTGCAGGTTATCGGGAAGCAGCGCTATATTTTTAACTACCTCAATTGGTTTCTTTTTGTCATTAACACTAACCTCAGTATAGGGTATCAGAAAATAGGGACCGGTAATGGTTTGTGCTTTGGCCCACCTGGCACTTACTTCTTCCACCACCTCTTTTTGGCGCTTTTCGCGTTCCTCCACCAGGTTGATGATAAAAAAAGTAGGGATCAACAGTAGCAGTATCAGCGCGCCTGTCAATAACCCTTTGATCAGAATTTTGTTGGATACTGATGAAGGTTCTGTTTCTACGATGTAAGTTTCCGGATTGTTTTGCATATAGTGGTTTTGGTGTGTAAGTAAAAGCGGTTTATATATTTCTTCGTTGCAGAGCGAAGAGTATAGTACTTCATGGGGTTCTATCAAAGCTTCATTTTGCCAACTGATGTTACTATTGGCGAACCTATTTTGCAGCGGCCGCAGGCTACAAAGAGTAGCCAGCACATTGCAGCTAAACAGTATCGCGGTAGTTGGCAATACGGTTTTCAGATCCAAATATTGAAAGCCATCTACCCAGCCCCACGACAGCCCATATACCAGGCAGATGAACAATTGCACAGCTACCAGCAACATCATTTTTTGCCTGCTCTCAAATCTTCTTTTTTCCATACAGCTTAGCGCAATACCAAGTGCAGGCAGCGCCGGTAAACTGCCAATACATGAACACAGTCCTACTGCTACCAAAATGAAAGCAGCATCTGAACTGTGCATAAAAAGACCGGCGATAAAAATCCCTAGCGTAAGTGTAAGCCAGGTTAAAAACCACAGGCGCCCTGCCAGCCAAAAATTAGAGAGCGGCATATTGAAAATATTAAAAGCACTTTGTATTACAAAGTACAGTTACAAAAAAATTTAGTTCATCGATTTGATCATTTGTTCCAAAGCATCGAGATGAGCTTTGAAAGCTTTTTCTCCGGCTTTGGTGACAGCATACGTTGTATTTGTTTTGCGCCCGATAAAACCTTTTTGCACTTTTATGTATTTGCTTTCTTCCAATGTTTTTAAATGACTGGCAAGGTTGCCATCGGTCACTTGTATCAACTCTTTCAGGTCATTGAAGTTCACTGCATCATTCACCATTAGCGCGCTCATGATACCCAGCCTGATACGACTATCGAATATTTTATTCAGGTTTTCTATGGGGTTCTTCATGCTCCGCTTTTACAGTAAATTATTTTGAAGGTTTTATGCATTTCGTTCATACCGGTTCCACATAACAACACCATAAACAATATGCATAATACCAAAACCAAGCGCCCAAAAGTATAGCCCCCACCCAACAAACCAACAGCTAACTACTCCTAAAATGATCTCGCAATAGCCGAGATACCGGATCTCACCAAGTGTGTATTTACTACCGTTGAGCAAGGCAAGACCATAGAAGATAAGACAACCGGGTGCAATCAATCCGTAGGTGCCGTTTTCTATTAATTTTAGCAGGTAAATACCACCGGCAAACAATGGAATACAGACGTTGATCAACAGGCGCCGGGATGTGCTGCTCCAAATAGGAGTGCCATTTTTTCGGCTACGGAGATACGTAAAAAGGAAGGCGAACAACAATGCAGCAAGGAATGTGCAGATAGCAATTAAGAAAAGACGGTTGCCCATGAAACCCTGCAAGGTATCCGGGTATTCGCCGGGTAACGCGCGGTGTACAACATTTGTTTTTGGAAAACCCGGGCGACTGCCTATAACACCGTATGCAAAATAAGCACCCACCAGGGCACAAACACCAGCGGCTATACCACTCCAGCCACTTAAACTTATAAACCTGCTGCTGCGCTCCATCATCTTTTTAATGTCGTGGAGGTCGTTGAGATGTTCCTGGCTGTTTGGCATGAATAAAAGTACTTTGTATTTCAAAGTAACTGCGAATTTTGTTTGACACCAAATTATTTTATATACTTTTTTTGCATTGATAGCTGCCCGCTAGATAAACCCGGTTGATACTAATTACAAGATTGAAGGGATGTCTCAGAAATGTGCATGAAAGATAATTGTTGTCTCTGTTTACATCTGTGGGAGACCGCAACGAGATCTGAAAAGAATTAGATCAAAAGAAAGAGGCATTCTTGTGAGGTGTATTGAGTAAGTATCAATAATGATACAACAGTACAAGAGTGCGACGCAACGGCCGCTGAATAGAAGTGCTATTGCCGGGTACAAAAATGTTCTCCGAACCCAGCCTGGTATTCATGCAGGGCTCCAAGAATAAGGTCGCAGATAACGTCAATTTCAGTTAGAGAAATTATGAGCGGCGGCGCAACGCGCATGCAGTTGGGCGCGAACAAAAACCAATCGCTGATAATACCTTTTTGCAGGCAGCGATCAATGATGTTTTTGCAGGTCGCGAAACTATCGAACTCGAGGGCGAACCACAAACCTGCAGAGCGCACAGCCTGTAATAAAGGGTGATGCAGGCGACGGAGGAAGAGTTTCTCTTTCTCAGCTACTTCCTGCAGCCAGGTACTATTGAGCAAAACCTGCAGCGCCGCCATACCAGCCGCACAGCTAACAGGGTGCCCGCCAAATGTAGTGATGTGACCCAACACAGGATCGTGGGTGAGCTTGTGCATCAGCTCTGCGCCGGCAATGAAAGCACCCAACGGCATACCACCGCCCAATGCTTTACCCAGCAGCAATATGTCGGGCACAACATTGTACTGCTGGAATGCCCACAGGCTGCCGGTACGCCCGAAGCCAGCCTGAATTTCGTCGAAAATGAGCAGGGTACCCGTTTCGGTGCAGCGCTGCCGCAGGCGTTGCAACCACTCGTTTTGCGGCTTATTGACGCCGCTTTCAGCCTGCACGGTTTCAACAATTACGCAACAGGTTTCTGTGTTGATGGCACTCAACAGTTCAGCGCTGTTGTAGTCGAAATGGCTAATGCCAGGCAGCAGCGGTCTGTAAGCATTGCGCCAGTACTCACTGCCCATAACGCTTAAAGCGCCCTGTGTACTGCCGTGGTAGGCATTGTTGCAGGCGATGATAGCAGATCGCCCGGTGGCGCGTTTTGCCAGCTTCATGGCACCTTCCGTGGCCTCGGCGCCGCTGTTGGTAAAGTAAACACTGTTGAGCTGAGCGGGCAAATGATCGCACAATAGTTTCGCATAGGCAACCTGCGGTGTTTCTATAAACTCGCCATACACGATCAGGTGCATGTATTTATCTACCTGTTCTTTTACAGCAGCAACTACGGCAGGGTTGCTATGCCCGATATTGCAGACACTAAAGCCGGAGATAAGATCGGTGTATTCTTTTCCATCAACGTCCCACATGTTGATGCCCGCTGCTTTTACGATCTCTAAGCCAATTGGTGCCGAAGAGGTCTGGGCTACGTGTTGCAGAAACAATTGCCGGTTGGTCATATTGGTAAGGCTAATTAAAAGGAAATTGTGAACAGTGGAATGTAAACAAAACTACGGGGTGCAAAGGAACTTGGCCGTACCGCTTACACAGTTCCTTTATCTTCGTTCGCCAATTTTATACTATAAAAAAATCTGTTATGGCATATATCATTCCGGTGAAAGGTATCCTGCCGCAGGTGGGCGCCAATTGTTTTCTTGCTCCCAATGCGACTATTGCCGGTGATGTGGTAATGGGTGATGATTGCAGCGTGTGGTTCAATGCGGTGATACGCGGCGATGTGAATTATATACGCATGGGCAACAAAGTAAATGTGCAGGATGGCGCTGTAATACATTGCACCTATCAAAAAAATGCAACGGTCATTGGCAACAATGTATCTATTGGGCACAATGCGATTGTACATGGCTGCACCATACACGATAATGTATTGATAGGTATGGGTGCGATTGTGATGGACAGGTGCCAGGTACATAGTAATTCGATAATAGCTGCCGGCGCCGTTGTGCTGGAAGGAACCATTGTAGAGCCCGCCAGTATTTATGCAGGTGTGCCCGCAAAAAAAGTAAAAGACATACCCACTGAAAAGATAACCGGAGAGATAGACAGGATAGCCAACAACTACATTGTATATGCAGCGTGGTTCAAAGAAAATAATAGAGAGCCGGAAAATAATTCAGACCAGCCGTCGTTATAGATTACAGGCTTTTTGTTAACGAAATAAAAGCTGCTTGTTTGCCACAGAAAAAGTACGGCCTGGTAAATAATGCAGTCAATCTGCAATTGAACAGGGAGGCTTACGTAACAAAAAGAAAAACCAAAGCGAATGAAAAAACCCTGGATATTGCTTGTATGCTTTGCCGTTGTAGTGTTAACCTCGTGCAGTGTTGGCAGAGGTTGCCCCAGCAATGGAAAAAATGTTGGCGCAGAGCGACTGTTGAGCGGAGATAAGCAGGCATTGAAAGATGCAAAAAGAGCTGGAAAATTTAAGAGCTAACCTGTTATAATAAAAATCCAATATCTAAAATAATGAGCTACCGGTTAACATCTGCCAGCGGCAGTATAGAAGCAGTGATTGATGACAACTGCGGCATGAAAAAATTTTTAAGCATTGCCAATCTGTTGGTGAAAGAATGTCGTATAAAATTTGTCGCCAAAGAGGATTACAGCGATACTATCGATTGGTTTTTTAGCTACAAGGGGCGTCATTTAAAGTTGCACTACAACATTTACAACGGTGTGTCTATTTGCAATAATAGCAGCCAGGACAACGAAGCAGTAACTGAACTTGCCTCCATATTGGAACAGCGATGTTTTTAGTAGCTTTTGATTTCCATTGTGTCCAGTATTGTCATATAGCTTACATACCTGTCTACACTTATCTCACCCGTATTAACGGCTTCTTTTATAGCGCAACCCGGCTCGTTGGTATGCATACAATTGTTGAACTGACAATTGGTGAGTCGTTCGCGCATTTCGGGAAAATAATGCGATAATTCCTGCTTTTCAATATCAACCAATCCAAACTCACGCAGACCCGGAGTATCTATTACTTTACCGCTAAATGGAAGATCAAACATTTCGGCAAAGGTGGTGGTATGCATACCCTTACCGCTCCAGTCGCTCACTTCTTTGGTGCGTAAATTCAATTCTGGAAACAAAGCATTGATAAGCGTAGATTTTCCTACTCCGCTATGTCCGCTCAGCAAGGTTGTTTTCTGGTGCAATAACTCCCTTACTTCTTCTACTCCACTGCCGTTTACAAAACTTGCCAACACCACCTTATAGCCAATTGTAGTGTACATTTCCTGCAGTTCGCCGAACCGCTGCAATTCTTTCTCACGATATAAATCAGCTTTATTGAAAACGATCACCGCCGGCACATGGTACGCTTCGCACGACACCAGGAAACGGTCGAGAAAACCCTGCGATGTTTTGGGATCTCTGAGCGTGGCAAACAACAAGCTTTGATCAAGATTAGAGGCTACAATGTGGTGTTGGTTTTTATTATGTGGCGACACCCGCGCAATGTAATTTCTCCTGTCATTTATCGATGTAATGGTTGCCGTATTTTCCAGCTCGTTCTCCAGTTCCATTTCCACGCGGTCGCCCACGGCTACCGGGTTGGTAGAGGTTACCCCGCTGATCTTTAGCACTCCTTTTATGCGGGCATTGTAGGTTATTCCGTCATCCGTCTTCGTCACGTACCAGCTACCGGTCGATTTATACACAAGGGCATTCATGGTGGCGAAGGTAAGATTTTTAAAAAGCGGCAATTTGGGATAAAGTAGAGGTCTGTTTGGTAGCCAGCGGTGGAAATTCTATTTAACATCGTTGCCACGCTCGTTTCATCGGCACGGCAGTGATGGAGCTTATCTCCCGGTTATTAGCAATTGTTTGTTATACTTCAGGTTGCAGGCAGAGGCAGAATTCTCTGCTGCAATAGATCGCCTGAAAAGGTTTATTAAACGGTTTGGATAAAAGGTAACCGGCTTGAGAAGCAGTAGCAAATCGAACTTAAACACTTTCAAAATGATACATTGTTAAAGGTCGACGCCGTGAAAAAAGAGGCTTTGGAGCGTCGGGGAAATGAGTAGTTGCGTTTTGGGGAACAGTCGTTTTATGAGTACATTTGAATACATGTCTACGATCGAACTAACAAGCAAAAAAGGTACAGATGCCGGAAAAAAATTGCGGGAAAAAAAACTCGGAAACGGCTTGCCTTTTATGATCAACGCCAGAGAGTTATCTTCTGACCAATGCTACCTTGAATATCCTGATGGCAGCATTAAATTGGTGACTGTTTCCCACTCTACCCAAGAAATTAACGTGATTTTTGAATTGTCACAAGTAGAAGCGAATAACCTAAGGGAAAGGTTTCATTTTTCCCCTTTGATATAAATGCAAGTTTTGTACATTATAGAAAAAGAACAAAGAAATTTTTATGTTAGGTTTTCAGATCTTGACAACATAGATAATCTTACTTAAGCTACAAAACTTTCGCCCTTTACTCATATGCGATCAGGTGCACGATCTTACCATCCACAAGGTGCATTTTGCCGTGCGTTGTTATATAAGTTTTTTGTGCTGCTTCGCTGTTAAGTATCTTATCAAGAAATTGCTTCATAGCGTCAGTTGACAGCACAGGGATAACGCCATGAGTAACTGCAGAATGAATATAACTGTCCAGCATGTTTTGGAAACACAGATCTGCGAGGTCCGGTGACGAGAACAATTCACAACTCATAATTCTATCGCCTGTCACAAATAAATAACCCGCAAACAGGCTATCTGTCTCGTTGGTATTTTTTACAAAAAATAGTTGGTATAGGCTGTGTCGCTCCGTTAGAGTCATTATAAATATTCAGAAACGAAAAGGTCTCACTTGCTTTTTTGTTCGCCGCATACTGGTGATCGATCTCCTTCCAAACCTCTGCCTGGCGGCTGGTGAGGTCCATAGCTTTGCGCAGCTCAAAGTTGGCTACGCCGGCTGCGGTGAAGTCTTTTGCTTTATCATCCCAGCGGCGTTTTTCTACACAATACACGTGTATATAATCTGTTTTGCCGGGCTCTATAAACTTTGTCTCTGCCACCATTCTGTCCTGTTTTCCACCGGCAACGATATTGCCAGCCTGCACCAATACTGTTTGCCTGGAATGGTTGGTGACCTGTAACCAATTTACATCCGCACCTTTTTCGTACTGCATCTCCTGCAGTTTTATTTTGTGCTTTTGCAATGCTTCGTCAAAGGCCAAAAGGCTGGCAGCTTTGTTTTTTGTATTGCTATTTGCGTCTTTAAAACGTATTGGAATTACCTCGAGGTTTTTGAAGATCCAGGCTGAGTCGTATTCTACTTTTACCTCGTTATAGGTAAGCTGTGCATGCATTGTTTGGGTAAACAAAAAGAGGAGAATGATGAATATAAAATTTCGCCGGCACATAGAGTTTAAATGTATAGTATTTAAACGTTGGTTGTAAAGGCAGTATTGAATCAGCAGGCTTAAAATAAATTTGAGCTTGCTTACGAAATGTATAGCAAACTAGCATACAAGCACTTTTCTCATCACTGAAAAAAGCCACATCACTGCTTTGCCGATAAACCGAGCGTGGCAACGATGTCTCCTGCTCTTGCTTCTGCTTGTGACCCAAAAAAATAAACTGACCTAAAAAAGACAGGCTATACGTTTTGCTCATGGTGCTTTTCCGCATAGAAACAGAAGTAAAGCGATACCCCAATACTTAGGCATTGCACATTTATCTTTGCCGCACTATGGATAAAAAAGTACGGGTGCGGTTTGCACCTTCGCCAACAGGCGGCTTGCATTTGGGTGGCGTAAGAACGGTTTTGTATAACTACTTGTTTGCCCGGCAACATAACGGCGATTTTATTGTGCGCATAGAAGATACCGACCAGACCCGCTTTGTGGAAGGTGCAGAAAAATACATTTTCGACTGCCTGCAATGGTGCGGTCTGACACCGGACGAAAGCCCGCTGCACGGCGGACCCTATGCCCCCTACCGCCAAAGTGAAAGAAAGGAAATGTACCGGCAATTTGCTGAGCAACTGGTGGAACAAGGCAATGCCTATTATGCCTTTGATACGCCGGCAGAACTGGACGAAATGCGCACTGCTTTTAAAACCGAAGAAAACCCTTCGCCGCAATACAACCATGTGTTGCGCGCTAAGATGCGCAATTCCCTCACCCTCGGTCAGGATGAAGTGCGCCGCTTTCTTAGCTGAAGGTATGCCGTATGTTATCCGTATAAAAATGCCGGAAAATGAAACGGTTTCCTTCACCGATATGATACGTGGTGAAGTCTCTTTTGAGACCGGGCTATGCTGATGATAAAGTGTTACTGAAAGCCGATGGCATGCCCACCTATCACCTGGCGGTGGTGGTTGATGACTATACAATGAAAATAACCCATGCTTTTCGCGGTGAAGAATGGTTGCCCAGCGCCCCGGTACATATGCTGCTTTGGCAATACCTGGGCTGGCACACCGAAATGCCACAGTGGGCACACCTGCCGCTGATCTTGAAACCCGATGGACATGGCAAGCTAAGCAAGCGCGATGGTGACAGGCTGGGATTCCCGGTTTTTGCCATGAACTGGCTCGACCCCAAAACCGGTGAACTGATAAAGGGTTTCAAAGAAATGGGCTTTCTTCCGGAAGCGTTCATTAACATGCTGGCGGTGCTGGGCTGGAATGATGGCACCGAGCAGGAGATTTACACAATTGACCAACTGATAGAAAAATTTAGCCTGGGCAACGTACACAAAGGCGGCGCAAAGTTCAGTTTTGACAAAGCAAAATGGTTCAACCACGAATGGATAAAACGTACGGCTGCCAGCCGGTTAAGCGAAAAAGTGAGGGAAGTTTTGGCGGCAAATGACATTATTGTTGCAGACGAAAGCAAGCTGCTTACGATTATAGAGCTGGTAAAAGACCGGTGTACACTGCTAACCGATTTTTATGATCAGGCAGCCTTCTTTTTTGTGGCGCCACGGCAAATAGACACCGCGTCGGTATTGCCCAAATGGAATACAGACAAAGCCATGTTTTTCGATATACTGAGTGAAAAACTTACCCTGCTCGAGGAGTGGAATGCTACGAATGTGGAAACCTTGTTCAAAGAAACCGCTATAGAGAAAAACATAAAAATGGGCGAACTGCAATTACCTTTTCGCATCATGCTGGTAGGTGGCAAATATGGACCAGGTGTGTTTGATATTGCAGGCATATTGGGCCGGGCTGAAACTATAGAGCGAATACAATCGGCTTTGGGATTGATAAAATAACACCGGCCTTTAGCCGCACCTACAATACCTCTACAAAGACCGGTGTCTCAGAAACCTGCACTTGCAGGCTTCCATTTGTCAATGCCTTTATTTCTGTAGTTGCTTTGTCTTTGCCGGGTGCAAGGATATGAATGGCAACTTTAGCCACCCCGCGCAATGGCAAGCTATAGGAGGACGTAGTGTTGTTTTGGGTAGGGCTCACCAGCACATAATATCTTTTACCCTTCTTTTCATATAAATCCACCAGTGGGTGGCGACTTATGGTTTCCTTGTACTCGAGGCTGCCGATCATTTGCTTTGCCTGTAGCAGGTAATCAGCCGCTATGGTGCGCGTAAGGGTTTGTTCAGTAAGCAAGCCGGACGATGCAAATTGTTTGGCGCTGCCATTGTCTTCACTGTAAGCATTGTAGAAAAATGTTCTGCTTATACCACTTCGGGCATTCTGTAAAGCTGTTCTTAGTATCCAGTCGCCCTGCACCAATGCCGGTATTTTTTCCCCAACAGCCGGTACATGCAGCGGACTGTTTGCATTGATATCGTAACCTGTTTCTGTAATCCAAACTTCTTTATTATACTCACGCCCCAGGGCTACAAAACGGTCTGCAATGTCACTGCCATTCAGATCGGGCGCTATCGCCTGCTTCGATCTAAAACTTTGCGAACCACCGCCTTCATTGTAGTAGCAGTGATAATTAATTACATCAAAGCACAGGTTTACACTGCCATCTTTGTTATAACCACGAAATTCTTTGCACCAGTCAATGATGCCTTTTACATAGTCAGGCTGGGTAGACGCTGTACCACCCATTACCACCTGCATAGCCGGGTCGGCATTTTTCACTCCCACACCTGCACCCATTGTGTTTTTATTGCCGTCATAAAAGGCGGAGAGATTTGCCGCATACTCCCGTGCGGTTTGGTAAGCCGCCCGCCCTTTCCACCATTTATCGCGCTCGTTTTCGCACTCTATGTAGTGTACCAGACCCATGCCCGTTTCATTGGTTCGCACCGGGCTTGTAGTTGCGCCTGCCCATACTTTACCCGGTTTCTACTCCTGCCCAGCAGTGTAGATGTCTACTTTACGGCTACCATAGCGGGCAGCCAGTTGAAAACCTGCTTTTGCCTGCAATATGTACGACTTTGGGTCCAGCAGATCAGCAGTGTAGGCTGCAGGTATATTCTCCGGGTTGCGATGATCAGCCGGGTAGTACTTTTCTAAAAACCATTGCGGCAAGGTTTTCAGGCACACCAACACCTCTGTATTGTTTCTTTGCAGTGTCTTATACAATTCGTCGTAGTACCATAGTCCTTCTTTTGTAGGGCTAAAAGTGTAGTTGCCTTCCGCAGGTTCTATTTTGCCCCAATCTACATAGTCACGCACTTGTGTAAAAGGTGCAAACAATTGCAGTTTTGCCGCCAGCACCTGGTCTCTTTTCCCGCCATTTGCTTTATCCTGCATCAGGTTCCAGATAAAAGCATTCACACCCAATTGTCTGTCAAACACCGCCTTCCTGGCGGGTTTTAGCGCCAGCGGTTTAGCTTGTATATAATCGCCATACAATTCCATTTCGGCAGGCAAACCACCACCAATGGCAGCTACCAGGTAGCGGGCTTTCAGTGGTGAAGCCAGCTTTATTTCCACCCATTTCTGATAACCTTCACCCGTGAATGTTGCGAGTAGAACCGGTTTCGCAGTAGCACTCGCTTTGGCATACAGCACAAACGGATCAGCGGCAAAACTTCCCTCACCATCATACAACCGCACCCGCGTTATCTCCACATTTTCCAGGTCTTTAAATTCATAATAGCATTCATATTTTGCCAATAATTTTCCTTTTCCCAGGTCAACTTTTTTATCAAGCACGCCATCGCTCAATTGCAGCAAACCTTTTGTTGTGTCTCTTTCGCTAATACTGTTGAGTTGATACCAGTTAGCCGCGTCCAACGGAATTTTTTTGTCTTTGCCACAACTGCTCATTGCATACAAAAGGGTTATCGCCAGCAAATAAGTTTTTATACAATCCATGCACTAATTTTTTTCTTTCTATGTATTCTTCGGCTACTGTACGTGTGAAACTTCAGGTTGGTTTTTTGGTCACCGGCAGAAGCACTTTAATTGTGCTCCGGTTGTGTCACTCCCGTGTACTGTATCTTTTCATGGCGGCAATCGTTCAACGGTTGCAGAAACATTCATACGCCTGCATTGACTCACTTTATTACAATTCATTTGCTTCCAAATTCAACTAAGACTTACTTCGTTCTACCCACCCGCTTCACTTAATGTTCTCTGCCCATACGTGCCAGATTATACCTCCCCGGTTCTTTTGTAAGCCTTTGCAAACTTTTGACCGTTCAGTTTTTTATCTGCAAATTTGAAAAGGTCTTGCAGCCATTATCCCCGCTATGCTGCAAGTCTTAGTTTATACCCGCAAAGGACATCTTTACCCGCCGATTGTTTGTTCGTGATTGTTTAATGATTCCGTATTGCTGCCACATGATATTGATAATCAACCGGTCAAGCCTGCACCTTGCTGAGTAGGCTGTTGACTTCATATTCAAAACAGCGGGCAACCTGCCAGGCTGCACCGGCTGGCGCAGCAGTTTGTTAACAATATAGAAAAACAGTTGACCGTTAAGACACTTACCAACCTACCGGGATATGAAAAAATACTTTGTTGCAACTTTATGCGCCTTACTTACTCTTTCAACCTTTTCGCAGGCTGTTAGAATTGGAATAACATCTATTTCGCTTAGTGAAAATACCGGGCAGGATTATTCTCCCTGGCTCACCGATGATGTAACAAACCTTGTTACCAGCGTGTGGGGTGCTGCAAATGCCAGGTATGTCGATGTTACTTTACATCTGGCTACCCGGACTGCTGTTTCCAAAATAGCGCTGTATGACGATGCAGGTGTTTTTCTTATAAACCCGGCTTATGTTTACGCACTCGATGGTACACAGAAAACCTTGATAGGAGTGTTTACCGGTCTGCAATACAAAACATTTGTATATCTCACACCCGCACAACCTCTTATGGCCGATGCGATCATCGTTCATAAATTCTACAATAACATTCCGCAGAAGGTGCAGGTTTTTGGCGTCAGCAATAGCTCACCGGCGCCTGTTCCGGCACCTGCCCCTACTCCCGCACCAACACCACCTGCACCGGTAGTGGCGGTGCTTTCTTTTGGCGCACTGGCTACAAAAACTGCCGGCGATGCAGCATTTGTTTTATCAGCCACCAGCACCAATACGGTTACACCATTATCCTTTACATCCTCCAACCCGGCGGTTCTTAGCGTAGCCTATACCGGCGGTCAGTGGAAGGCTACGCCGTTAGCTGCGGGCACTGCCACCATTACAGCAAGCCAGGCAGCGGGCAATAATTTTTTGGCGGCGAAAAGTGTTGCCAGGGTCCAAATTGTTTTGCCGGTTTCGCAACCAGTTCCGCCACCGGCACCAGTGCCTCCTGCAACAACCAGTGTAAAGATCCCCCTCGAGGGCTCACGCTGGTACCAGCTAAACAATACCAGCAATTCCCTGCAACCGTTATTCGATGGCAACACCAGCACTGTAGTATCACCCAGTTGGGGTCTGATCTTCTCAAATTTTGATGCTTATTATCCGTTGCTAAAGGGCGAAGAAATGACGATCAAAAGTGTCAGGTTCTTTGATGGGGCGGGTGCTTATCTCACCAACCCGCTCACCCTTTCCATCATTAATGAAGAATGGCAAAAAATCCCCATCGCTACTTTTAATGGCAAAGAATATAATAAGTGGGTAGGACCCTATCCTGCCAGAAATGCTGCCGGCGAAGCAGCTTTCGACCTGGATGCGCCTGTAAAAAATGCCCGCTTCCTGGTCATCAATACCGGTTTTGCTTACCCCACAGAAATAGAGCTATATGGTTCCTATACTGCTCCACCTGCCTTTGCACCCATGGTAAAAAAGCCAGGAAAGTTGCGCGAGGCTATGGGCGTAAATGCTTTTGAGTGGGATTTTGAAAACCCAGCGAAACCGATGGTGGTGGAAGAAAGCCGGATGCAGGCAGTAAAGGCATTTTCGGGAGTTCGTCATTATATAGACTGGCAAAAACTGGAGTTAACAGAAGGCAACTACACCTTTAACCCGGTGCACAGTGGCGGGTGGAATTATGATGCCATTTATGAGCGCTGTAAAGCTGACAATATAGAAGTACTTGCCTGCCTGAAGACCTTACCAGACTGGTTGAAAAATACGTATCCGCTCACGCAGCGCGATCTGGAAAATGTGCCTTTGCGTTATGGAAAAGACTATGCTGATCCCAACTCCTACATAGAACAGGCAAAAGTTGCTTTTCAATTTGTCGCACGCTATGGCAGCAACCCCAATGTAAACCTTGCGTTACTCAGCGTGAATAAACAACCACGCTGGGGCGGCGACGCCATCAACGAGGTAAAAAGAGGAATGGGCGTGATCAAATATATAGAGTGCGAAAACGAACGGGACAAGTGGTGGAAGGGTCGCAAAGCATACCAGACAGGGCGCGAGTATGCGGCAAACCTCTCAGCATTCTATGATGGCAACAAAAATAGTATGGGTGCCGGCGTCGGGGTAAAGAATGCTGACCCTTCAATAAAGGTGGTGATGGGTGGTGTGGCGAGAACCAGCACCGACTACCTGAAAGGGATGATAGACTGGTGCAGGCAATACCGCGGTTACAATGCTGATGGTACTGTGAATCTTTGCTGGGATGTGATCAATTATCATCTCTATGCAAATGATGCAAAATCGTCGCAGAGTGGAAACTCTACACGCGGTGCAGCGCCCGAAGTATCGGAAGCACAAACCGTAGCGGAAAACTTTTTGAAAGTGGCGCATGAATACGCTGCTGACATGCCGGTTTGGATAACGGAAACCGGCTATGATGAGAACCAGGGCAGCCCATTGAAAGCAATAAGAATAGGTACTAAATCAGTATTGCAAACACAAGCTGACTGGATACTGCGTACGGCATTGCTCTATTCGCGTACCGGCGTACAAAAAGTATTTTTCTACCAACTGTACGACGACAACCCAACCAGCAGCATAAAGTTTAGCTCAATGGGACTGGTGAATGATAACAAGACCAGAAAGCCTGCTGCAGACTTTATATACCAAACCAAAAAACTATTTGGAGAATATACCTACAAGGAGACGTTGAAGAGCGACCCGATCGTAGACCGTTATGATATGAACGGCAAACCAATGTATGTACTGGTGGTTCCAGACGAGAAAGGAAGAGTCATAAATAACTATCAGCTCGATCTGAACGGTGCCGACTCTGCCTACATATACTCGCCGGCAATTGGCAGCGACGACATGACCTTGCAACGTGTAAAACTAAGTAAAGGCATGCTGCCAATAAACGTAACCGAAACGCCGGTCTTTGTAACGCCGGTTGGCAGTGCAACCAAAACAAAGAGCCGTCCCGCAGTTGCTGCCACGGCTGTTGAAAATGGAAGTGTGTCAATTAACATGTACCCTAACCCGGTTAGCAATTTTGTAAACCTGGAAGTAAAAAATAATGACCTGTCACCTATAATGGTTCGCATAATAGACGAAACAACGGGCAGGATAAGCCAAACCTACAGCTTCGGCAAAACAACCTCGTTATTTAAGGAAAGCATAAATGTATCGGCGCTGCCGTATGGTATGTTTACGCTGCAGGTGCTGCAGGGAAATACGCTAACCGTAAAAAAGTTCATAAAACTTAATACTACCGCTAAAATGTAGCTGACATAAAAGCCAGGAACACTGCACTTAAACCTGCCGCTGCCATACCAACCAAAAGATGAATGGAGCGTCGCAACGATGTATCGGTTCAGAAAAAAAGCCCTGGCACCAAAAGAAACAAAAAACTGATTGCCTTCTTCAGCCTGCCGAAGACCGCCTGAAAAGCGGTCTTTTTTTGTGGCAATATTGTTTACCATTTATCGGGCAACCGTAAATGGTTATCTGACAATTACCGGGTTAAGGAAAAAGTCATATGCATAATTGCGAGAAATATTTTTGGGGGAATATTTATTAGCTTGCAACTTTTGGCTTAGTATTTACTATAAAGCGCCGGGTAAGTCTTGTAAAAGATGGCAAAACTAACAGAGAAACAAACTCGCTTCATTTCAATATTCATCTTCGACAAGCCAACAACTCTAATGATCGCCGGGGACCATCATCGCTTACTTTGGAAATAATGGTATTATATGAATTTCATTTTCGTCAGTTTACAACGCATCAGTACAGACCGGGACTCTACCTCCACATCTTTGGCAAAAGAACTTTCTAAAAACCACCAGGTTTTGTACGTAAACTCGCCTATAGACCGCAAAACTTTACTGACCGGCACCTCTGACACTTTTGTGAAAGCCCATATTAAGTCGCTTGGCAACAAAAAAGACAACCTGAAACAACTGAACAAAAACCTGTGGGAATTGAACCCTGCAGAGATTATAAAATCCATAAATTGGATACCATCCACATTTGTCTTTACACGTCTCAACTGGTTAAATAATCGTCGCCTGGCGAAAGAAATTCAAAAAGCTGTCACACAGATAGGTTTCAAAGATTTTATCATCATCAACGATAAGGATATATTCAGGAGCTTTTACCTGAAGGAGATATTAAAGCCAAAGTTGTATATATATCTCGACCGCGATTATACAGTAGGCATGAACTACTGGCGCCGGCACGGGATGATTTTGGAACCGGAACTGATGAAAAAATCAGATGCTGTGGTGTGCAATTCGTATGACTTTACCAAACGGGCGCTGATCTACAATGCCAATAGTTTTTACATAGGCAACGGTTTCAATACCAGCCAGTACAAAGACACCGAGAAGCGGCCAATACCTGCCGACATGAAAGATATTCCCCGCCCGTTGATCGGTTATGTTGGGGCTTTGATAACCATGCGAACTCGATCTGCAACTAATGATAGAAATGGCTAAGGCAAAACCCAACCGGAGTTTTGTGCTAATTGGCTGGCAGGATGAAAGTTTTGAAAAAAGTGAACTACATACCTTGAAAAATGTTTTCTACCTGGGTAAAAAACATACCAGCCAGGTGCCGGCTTACCTGCAAAATTTTGATGTTTGCATCAACCCGCAGGTAGTCAATGAAATTACCATTGGTAACTTTCCATTGAAGATTGTTGAATACCTGGCATTGGGCAAACCGGTAGTAGCTACATCCACCAATACCATGCAGGAGGTCTTTACAGACCATACTTACCTGGCTACCGACAAAACCACCTTTCTGCAACAGGTAGAAAATGCCCTGGCAGAAGACAATGAAGAACTGCAGCAGGAACGGATACGGTTCGCAAAAAACTTTAGCTGGGAAAATGTGACAGCGAAACTGCTGGATTGTATAGAGCAAGTGGCACAAAAGCAGGAAGTGTCCGTATAGTACGCAGCTTTAAATGGAAACACATACCTAAAATATACAAATATGGGATTTGATCAGTATCACGAACCCGCGCAAGAACTCTCGCAATCAACAAGAACATTGGCGCGCATGCTTGCCTCCCTTATTGAGGAAGCCGAAGCCATAAACTGGTACGAACAACGGATATCTGTAGAGCAGGATGACGATGCGAAAGCAATTATGGAAAATGCACAACAGGAAGAATTTAAGCACTTTGGCATGGACCTGGAATTTCTACTGCGCAGAATGCCTAAGTGGAGAACAACACTAAAGGCTATCCTGTTTCAGGATGGCGACATTGTAAAACTGGGCGAAAAGGGTGAGAAGAAAGCTGAATAGCAAGGGCACTAAAATCCGCGAATTTATTGAATGACCGCCCGGGCGGTCATTTTTTCTTATGCTTACGCTACATTCAATTGATTCCGGCAAAAAGAACAAAACTCTTTAACAAAAGGCTGCTTCTTTCTTTCAACTAAGTTGGCCAAATGTTGTTACAATACCTATGCAGCCTATAATCAACGTAACTCATTTAAACAAATACTTCGGTGCACTGCAGGCAGTTAATGATCTTTCTTTTAGCGTTTACGAGGGCGACGTATATGGGTTTCTGGGACAGAATGGCGCGGGTAAATCAACGACCATTCGTATGCTACTTACCTTGATAGCGCCCAGTGCAGGCAGCATTGAAATGCTGGGCCTGAAGTTGCAAACGCATCGCAAAGAAATACTGCGGCAAGTGGGTGCTGTTATAGAAAAACCAGATGTTTATAAGTACCTGAGTGCCTATGAGAACCTGCGGCTTTTTTCGCGCATCAGTGGCGGACCTACCCGCACACGAATGCAGTTGCTTGACCAACTGGAAGTTGTTGGTTTGAAAGACCGGGCTTTCAGTACCGTAAAAACGTTTAGCCAGGGCATGAAGCAGCGCCTGGGCATCGCCATCGCCCTGGTACACGATCCAGGCTTATCATTCTCGACGAACCTACCAATGGCCTCGATCCGCAGGGTATTGCAGACATCCGCAACTTAATTCTTCGTTTAAGCAAAGAGATGAAGAAGACCATAGTTGTGTCGTCGCATTTGCTCAGCGAAATTCAACTTGTTGCCAACCGCTTGCTTATCATAGATAAAGGCAAAAAAATGGTAGAAGGCGACGCGGCGACACTCTTCGATCCATCGCAAACACTGCTGGAACTGGAAACGCTTGACAATCAAAAAGCCTTGCTACAATTACAACAAAGCCCCTGGCAAAACCGCCTGCAGCCGCTACGCGAAAGAACTATCGTAGTGAAGGTGGACAAGCGCGAATACCGGCTTTTCACCGCGCACTGGTTCAGATGGATATACCGGTTATTGTCGCTGCAACCCCGGCATTCTTTAGAGGATTATTTTTTACAAGTAACAACAGGCAACCAACATGTGGAAGCTTTTACAAATTGAGCTCTTTAAGATATTTAAACGACCGCGTACCTACATTAGCTTCGGCGCAATCACTGCGCTTATTGTTATCATACAACTGGGTCTTAAGGTCGATGGCAAGTCGTATATTGAGTTCATGTTGCGCGACCTTTCAGCCTCGTTCAACATAGAAGGAAAGGTGCTGAATGGGTACCTGGTGTGCTATATCATTTTACAGTTGTTACTCATACATGTACCGTTGCTAATCACGCTCATTTCCGCCGATCTTATTTCGGGCGAGGCAAACATGGGCACACTGCGGTTGTTGTTGACCAAACCCGTCAGCCGCACCGGTGTGGTGAGCGCAAATTTCTGGCAGCTACCATCTATACCATGCTGCTGCTAATCTGGATGGCGTTTTTAGCACTCATCGTTAGCACAGCCATCTTTGGTACCGATGACCTGCTAAACCTCAAAAGCGGCTATATAGTACAATTAAAAAGCACCGATGTTTTCTGGCGGTATGCCTGTGCATTTGGCTTCGCGGCCCTGGCAATGCTCACCGTTTCCGCCATTGGTTTTTTCCTGTCGATGTTTGCCGAAAATTCAATTGGTCCCATTGTTGCCACCATGAGCATCATCATTGTTTTCACCATTCTCAGCACACTCGATATACCCATTTTTAATACCATAAAACCCTGGCTTTTCACCACGCACATCATTGCCTGGAAAGGTTTTTTCGATGTAAAGGTCAATGCTGACAACGAAGCGCTTACCGGCTCTATTCAAAACCTGCCAATGGTCTTGCGCGCTGCCCGGCGTATTGGTGTTGCACGTTATTGGCCTATTCATTGCCAGTGTAGTGGTATTCAATAAAAAGGATATTTTAAGTTGAAAAATAATTTTGAACCTAACGAACAAGGAGAGTGTATTTATGAGCCCGGCCAACAAGCACATGGCGACATCGTTGCGTCGCACTCTTCAACTGAAGGTACTTTGGTTGAGCTAAAGGCGCGGTTCAAAAGTCAGTAGTCCGTAGCACATCATCTTTACACTTATTCTTAACCTAACCTACAACCTCAACCTCAACCTCAACCTCAACCTCAACCTCAACCTCAACCTCAACCTCAACCTTTTCCTCCCTCAAACATATTCAACATGAAAAAGATATTGGTCATTTTTTTAGCTGCTTTTTGTCTGTCAACCATTGCCAATGCACAAGATGCAAACGTGTTGTTGCAACGTGTAAAGGCAAAGCTTAACCTGGTTAACAACTACGTAGCAACCGGTAAAATGAAAACCGATGTAGCCTTTATCAAAGCTCCGCCGGGCAATGTAAAAGTATATTTTAAAAAGCCCGATCGCTTTATGCTAAAGCGCGAAAATGGCATTTCAATTTTGCCCAAAAGCGGTGTATCGTACAATCCCATTTCTTTGTTGTCAGGGGAAAGTTATACTGCTATACCGTCAGGTACCGGTGTTGTAAACGGAACTAAAGTGACGATGATAAAACTATTGCCTGCCAGCGATAACAGCAACATTGTGCTCACTACTTTATACATCGATGCCGCGCAAAACCTTATACTTAAGTCGGCGACAACTACCCGCGAAAATGGCACTTTCGAAATGCAGATGACCTATGGAAAATATGCTGCCTATGGTCTGCCTGATAAAGTAATCTTACTGTTCAATGCCAAAGATTATAAAATACCGAAAGGAGTAACGCTTGAATACGATACCGGTGATGCAAAGAAACAAGACCCTAACAAAAAGGGCCGTGTAGAGATAGATTATACATTGTACCAGATCAACAAAGGCGTTGCTGATGCGGAGTTTGCAAAATGAAGCAAACAAGATAGCCTCATCTTACTGGCATTTTGAAATACATACCTTTGAGTGCTTAACAATGTAGCGCCGACAATGAAGGCTAAATACGTAAATCCATTTACTTACTTTGGCTTCAAAAAGATATTTGGGGAAGAAGCGAGCAAGCCGCTGCTGCTCGACTTTCTCAACAGCCTGTTGCCGATACAGTCGCAGATCAAAAATCTTTCCTTTAAAAACAGCGAACAATTAGGTCAGTCAACTATTGACCGGAAATCACTTTTCGATATTTATTGCGAAGCAGAAAACGGTGAAAAATTCATCGTAGAACTGCAAAAATCCAAGCAAAATTTCTTTAAAGAAAGAACCATATATTACTCCACCTTCCCCATACGCGAACAAGGCGAAAAGGGTGATTGGTTCTTTGCGCTCAAAGCGGTGTTTTGTATTGGTATTCTCGATTTTACTTTTGATGATTACGAAAGCGAACCCGAACGCAGCGAAGTGGTTCACACCATCAAATTAAAAAATCAACATGGCAAAGTATTTTACGACAAACTCACTTACATCTATCTTGAACTTCCCAATTTTAAAAAGACGGAGCAGGACCTGAACAGTCGGCTCGATCAGTGGTTATTCTTTATAAAGAACCTGGAAGATTTCCAACAAATTCCCGCAATTTTCAAAGATGAGGTGATCTTCATTCAGGCGTTTTCAAAAGCTGAGCTTGCCCGTTTTAACAATGCCGAATATAAATCGTATGAAAGAAGTTTGAAAGATTACCGGGATGTGAAAGGCTATATTGATACTGCCTTCAGCGAAGGAGAACTAAAAGCAAGAACAGAGGTCGCAAAAAAGATGTTGCAAAAGGGAATTGAATTAGAAGTTATTGCAGACCTGACCGGCTTAACAGAAGAAGAGATACGCACGTTGTAAATAGAGTATGCGGGGAAACATAATTGCATCTGTGAGACGCTAAAGGCATACAGCGAAAGTTCATTAAAGATCCTACCGATGAATGGAGCGTCGCAACAATGCTTCACAAAAAATCAACTGCTGACTTCACACCAAATTCATCTCGTTGCAACCACTTCCAAATCTTTATTGAGTACAACAAAGTGTGCTTTGTATCCGGGTTTGATCTTGCCAAGATACGCTTGCCTGCCCATAACCTGCGCAGGGTATAAACTGGCCATGCGAAGGGCTTCATCCAATTCTATTCCAGCCTTTTCCACCGCGTTTTTTACACATTTTGCCATGGTGAGCGCCGAGCCACTGAGAATTCCATTCGATACATATTTGTCGCCCGCAAGCTGGTGTGGATAGTGCCCTTCGGTGGTCTCTGTAACGGCATCGGTAATAAAGAACAACCGGTGCTGCATTATTTTTTTGGCAATGCTGATAGCCGGGAAATCGACATGAAAACCATCGGCAACAATGCTGCACATAACGTTTGGGTGGTGCAGAATGGCGCCCGCCATACCCGGGGCGCGGTGGTGCAGTGCACTCATGGCATTGAACAAATGCGTAGCTGTAATAATGCCCTGGTCAAAGCTTTCTGTGATCTGCTCAAAAGTTCCGTCGCTGTGACCAGCAGATACCACCACTCCATAGGATTGAATCAATTGAATGACGTCGTGGCTACAGACCTCAGGCGCAACAGTTATCATTGATATGACACCTTTGCCATATTCAAGCAACTGCCGCACTTGCCCGGGTGTAGGGGTATGTATAAGCTCCCGGATGTGTGCGCCGCGTTTAGCAATACTTATCCAGGGACCTTCAATATGTAATCCGATCACCCCCTTACCACCTTCCTGCCAATAGTCGCGAACGGCATCGATGCACTTATATATTACCTCGTATGTGTTGGTTGCAACAGTAGGTTGAAAAAAATGTGCACCGCCGCCAGGCAGTAGTCATACATTTTGGTAAGCGTCTCTACTGTGGGCTGCACAGCCAGCAAATGACCATTGGCACCATAGATCTGCAAATCTATAAAACCAGGCGCCAGCAAATTGTCTTCGAAATCTGTAAGACTACAGCCAGCCGGTAATTGATCTATGGGAACAATAGACCCAACCTGGTCACCGGCAAGCATAACTGCATGGTTATGCAACCACTGCTCGCCGGTAAAAATATTTTGTGCTATCAAAGCTTCTGTCATGACGGGTGTTACTTTGAGCTTATAAAATTAAAAATGGATCTGCATCTTTCCAGAAAGGCATCTTATCGCGAATGGTCTGGAGGTCGTCTTTCTGCAGGGTGATAGTAAAAATGTCTTCACTTTCGGTTTTGTGATAAAGTACATCGCCTAAGGGGTTAATGATCATACTGTCGCCGCTGTGGTTGATGTTATTACCATCTAATCCAACCCTGTTAACACCAATGCAGAAGCATTGATTCTCTATGGCACGGGCCTGTAGTAAAGTAGTCCAGGCATGCCGGCGTCTTTCGGGCCAATTTGCAAGGTAAACAAGTACGTCATACTCCAGTGTTTCATTATTGTTTGTTTGATGTGGCGACTGCCGGGACCAAACCGGAAATCGAAGATCATAGCAAACCAACAAATTGATCTTCCAACCTTTTACAGAAGCTATCAGGCGGCGGTTACCGGGAGTATAATGCTTGTCTTCGTGAGCATAGGCGAACAAATGTTTTTTGTCGTAAGTTCCGAATTGCCCATTTGGCAACATCCATATCAAGCGGTTGTAATAGCTTCCATTTTCATGGGTGCTGATGCTGCCTGTGAGTATAATTTTTTTGGCTGCTGAAATGCGTTTCATCCACTGAAAAGTTTCTCCATCAGCGGGTTCCGCAACTACTTCGGGACGCATACTAAAACCGGTGCTGAACATCTCCGGTAAGATCACCACTTCCGTTCTCCCGGCAATTGAGTTGATCTTATCCTCCAACATTGGCAGATTAGCGGATCTGTTTTCCCAATGAAGATCGGTTTGTATGAGAGTGAAAGTAAGAGAAGACATAGCTCGTTAGCTTTTAGTATTGGGTTGTGTCCTGAGGTCGCTCAACAGTTGGTTGACAAGATTTGTTTCAAAGCCTTTTTGCACAAGGTAAGTATTTGTTTTGCCCAGGCGGGAGAGGAGATTTTCTCCAACTAACTGATCCCACTTTTTAGTTCCTATGGTTTGTAGGGTTTGCCAATAGTTTTCGGCAGGTATCTGCTGCAAGGCTGCCTGGATGATGTATTTGCCGACGCCTTTTTGCTGAAGTTCATATTGTATTTTTCTTTTTCCCCAGTGTTTCATTCTAAATTTTCCGCCGGCAAACTGGATGGCGAAACGTTCTTCATTTAGATAATTGTTTTCTATTAAATTTGCTACCAGTTCTTCTGTTTCGTGCTTCCTGAGACCAAACGAATACAATCGTTCTTTTACTTCGCTATGGCATCGTTCCTGGTAACTGCAGTAGTGTTTGATCTTTTGTAGCGCTTGCTCTTTAGTCAGGTGTTTTTTGGACAACATTTTTGCAAAATTAAGTGAGGATATTGGTATGGCACGTCTGAATGGCCAGAGGTGTAGATTTAAGCTGAAAATATGATCTGCTCTACAAAATGAATAGCACCCATGGATAAAACTTCTACTCCATTAACGATATGTCTCATTGATGACGATCTTATTTATCAGTTTACTGCCAGAAGAATTATTCATCTTGCCGACCCCAACCAGAAAGTACTCATTTTTTCTAACGGAAAAGAAGCCCTGGATTTTTTCAGCCAGGAGTTTATGAGTGATGAGTTGCTTCCGGACCTCATTTTTCTTGACATCAATATGCCGGTGATGAATGGTTGGGAGTTTTTAGAAGCTTATGACTTGTTGCTGCCTCAACGCCGCAAAAAGATATTGATCTACATGGTTAGTTCATCGGTAGATGAAAAAGACAAGATCCGCAGCAAAAAATTTGATATAATTAAAGACTTTATTGTAAAACCTGTAGATCAGAAAAGGATGCTTGAAATTTTAAGGGCTCCGCTTACCCTGACAGATTAGGATTATTTAGCCACGCCCCGGCAGAACTGTTAGGGTCAATAGCACCTTACCTATTTTCCTCCAAATCTTCTTCTAAACAATCTTATCAACATTAGGCACCCGAAAAATGGTCATTCTTTGTGCAATTAACATTTTACTGTACGTTTGTTTCCCAAGATTTTTAAATCGACTAAAGCATGAAGTTTATCGTTTCGTCTTCTTCTCTGTTGAAACAGTTACAACAAATTAATGGTGTTATTAATACTAATACAGTTTTGCCAATCCTCGAAGATTTCTTGTTTGATATACAAGACCGGAAGCTGACCATTGTAGCTACCGACCTCGAAACTGTAATGCGTGTACAAATGGAGGTAGAGAGTAAGGAAAATGGTAAAGTATGTATCCCCTCCAAGATTTTAATGGACTCACTAAAAAACATTGCTGATCAGCCACTTTCATTTAACATTGACGGCAATTTTGCTGTAGAAATTACCAGCGACAACGGCAAGTACAAAGTAATGGGTGAAAACCCTGACAACTTTCCTAAGGAGCCAGCTTCTGATGAAACTACTGCTTTTACTATGCCAAGCGAAGCCCTGGTGACAGCTATCAATAAAACGCTTTTTGCCGTAAGCAATGATGATCTGCGTCCGGCAATGACAGGGGTTTATTTTGAACTTAACCAGAAGTACATACAATTTGTCGCAACCGATGCGCACCGGTTAATTCGCTACAAAAGAACAGATGTATCGTGCCCTGATAACTGATACTTTCATTGTGCCAAAAAAACCTTTGACACTCCTCAAAAACGCTCTTCCTTCCAACGATGATGAGCTGACAATCAGTTATAATAAAAATCATTTGTTTGTTTCGCACGGCACAACCCAACTGATCTGCCGCCTCATTGATGCACGTTTCCCGGATTATAAGGTGGTGATTCCAACCGATAATCCTTATAAGCTGATCGTAAATAAGGTAGATTTTCAGGGGGCTTTGCGCCGGGTAAGTGTCTTTAGTAACAAAAGCACCAACCAGGTGGCGCTAACTATAGGCGGCAGCGAACTGCAAATGGCCGCACAAGATGTTGACTTTAGCTTTGAGGGCACTGAAAGAATGAATTGCCAATACGATGGCGAGGATATGCAAATAGCATTCAATGCACGGTTTCTTATAGAAATGCTAAACGCCGCTGAAACCGATGAAGTGAAAGTTGAATTAGCCACATCAACAAAAGCGGGAATCATTAAACCCACCGAAACAGCGGAAAATGAAGACCTGCTGATGTTAGTTATGCCCTTAATGCTGAATTCGTAAATAAACAGTTTCACTGAAACACTTGTGCAATCCATTCGGCTGTAAATTCCGGAAAATGAAAGTTTACAATCAAGATCTCATCATTTGTTGAGGTCTTTTTTATGTCCGCAGCTAACCTGCAATTATCAATTGAATATTAGTTCTACTTGTTAAGCCATCTGCGTTTAGCAGATAGGAACCGCTAATCCTTAGCGCTGCCAACAAACTTGAGAATTAAAGTATGTCTATATTTGCGGCTCTTTTAAAAATACCGTTCTGAAAACGCTTTTCGGGAACGCGAAAGAAAATTAATACCAGGAAACATGTATAGAACGCATACCTGCGGTCAACTGCGGTTGAGCAACGCAGGAATGTCCGTAACCCTTGCCGGTTGGGTACAGACAGTGAGAAAATTTGGCAGCATCACCTTTGTAGATCTGCGTGACCGCTATGGAATTACTCAACTACTATTCAACGAAACCCTTAATCAGCAATTAGATGAACAGCCACTTGGGCGCGAGTTTGTGCTACAGGTAACAGGCACTGTAAATGAACGCAGCAACAAAAATGCAAACATTCCAACCGGCGACATTGAGATACTCGTATCAGAGTTTCTATCCTGAATAAATCGGCAGTTCCTCCTTTTACCATACAGGACGATACCGATGGTGGCGACGATCTACGCATGAAATACCGCTATCTTGACCTGCGCCGCAATGCGGTAAAAAAAAATCTTGAGTTGCGATATGCAGTCAACCGTGCTGCCCGAAACTATCTGCACGAGAACGGTTTCATGGATATCGAAACACCGTTCCTTATTAAATCAACGCCTGAAGGCGCGCGGGATTTTGTTGTTCCTTCACGTATGAACCCGGGCAGTTTTATGCTCTGCCCCAGTCGCCACAGACTTTCAAACAGTTATTGATGGTAAGCGGATACGACCGTTACTACCAGGTAGTAAAATGCTTTAGAGATGAAGATCTGCGCGCCGACCGGCAGCCGGAGTTTACACAGATAGATTGTGAAATGGCCTTTGTGGAACAGGAAGATATTTTGAACATGTTTGAAGGCATGATCAAATACATTTTTAAACAGGTAAAAGGCATTGAATACGCCGAAACGGTAGAAAGAACCACCTGGGAAGAAGCCATGTGGACCTACGGCAACGATAAGCCTGATATACGATTTGGCATGAAGATCGGTAACCTGAAAATACCGGCCACTGTTTTCTTGTCGCATCAAGAAGACCTTCTTACCTCACCACTTTATGGTGCCAACACAGGTTTTGCTGTTTTTGACAATGCCGAGACGGTGCTTGCAATCGCAATACCGGGCTGTGCCAATTATACCCGCAAACAGCTAGATGAACTGACCGAATGGGTAAAAAGACCGCAGGTAGGAATGCAGGGGCTTGTGAACATCAGGTACAATGAAGATGGTACTGTAAAAAGCAGCGTGGATAAATTTTTTACACGCAGAACAACTATTGTCGATGGTGGATGCCTGCCACGGCAAACCCGGCGACCTGGTGCTGGTACTTGCCGGCAAAGAAGAAAAGACCCGTAAAGCTACGAGCGATCTGCGTATGGAATTGGGCAAACGCCTGGGCTTGCGCAAAGACGATGAGTATAAATTGCTGTGGGTAATAGATTTTCCACTGTTTGAGTATGCTGAGGAAGAGAACCGGTGGGTAGCGCGTCACCATCCGTTTACTTCGCCGAAACCTGACCAGATAGCAACAATGATAGGCAACAACCCGGCGATAGAAAATGCGGAGGAATACCTGAACCATCCTTATGCCAATATAAAAGCCAATGCCTACGATATGGTTCTGAATGGCAACGAAATTGGCGGCGGCTCTATCCGTATTTACCAACGCGACCTGCAGGAAAAGATGTTTGCCGCCCTGGGTATGGATGCAGCCGAACAGCAACAAAAATTCGGCTTTTTGCTGGGTGCGTTTGAGTATGGGGCACCGCCGCATGGAGGTATAGCCTTTGGCTTCGACAGGCTGTGTGCCATATTGGGCGGCAGCGAAACCATTCGCGACTATATAGCCTTTCCGAAAAACAACAGCGGCAGGGATGTAATGCTGGATGCACCCGGCGAAATAGATGCCAAACAGTACCAGGAGCTTCAGATAAGATCTGACGTAAAACTTTGATACGCTTCGAGCCTTTGTATATCAACAAAAACACCTGTTGCCTGCCAACGGGTGTTTTTGTTAACACCTGATTAAAAGAACCGGCAAAGGAAGCACAACAAAGCGATGCCGTACAAGGGAGTGACACAACGATGTACAATTGAATTACATTTGCCGGCCAACAAAAAACGCTTTCATGACCCTCATATACCGCATCATAAGTCTTCTTATTAATGCTGTGGCGCTAATGCTGGCCGTGTCAATGGTGTTTAGTATTCCCATGCTATTTTCGTCTCCTCAAACGCTATTTCCCGGCTTCCTCATTGTTGCGGTTATCCTTTATTCGTGGTTCAGTTTCCGGTTTCGCCGCGAGGTACTGCAAAAGCAAAACCAGGTAAGCCACTCACTGCGCGACTGGGTACGGGTCAACGGTATAGTGACCATTGTTTTTTGTATTATCAGCATACTAGGTCTGGTGCCATTGCTGAGCAATCCCAAACCATTTTTGGAAACAGTAAAGAACTTTAATGTAGATATGAGCGTGCAAAAAGCATACCGTGTTTTTTGCAGGTATGCTGGTGTATGCCATATTGCTTCTTGTACACATATTGTGGACCTTTGCCTTGGTGAAAAAAAACCAGGACTTTTTCGTATAAAGTGAAAAGGGTGAATTTTTAAGTAGGTCTTTGATCATTAAAAGAAAGCATGACAAAACCATTGGCGCCGCTGGCCGAGCGCATGCGCCCACAAGCGCTGGACGAGCTTGCCGGGCAGCAACACCTGACCGGGCAAGGCAGCATATTGCGCTCCGCAATTGAGAAGGGCAGCATACCCTCGCTGATACTTTGGGGTCCGCCGGGTGTAGGCAAAACCACTATCGCCAACATAATAGCACATACCCTGCAGGTGCCTTTCTTTCAGCTAAGCGCTATAAGCAGTGGTGTAAAAGACGTGCGCGAAGTGATAGAACAGGCGCGTAGCCAGCCGCGGTCGATACTGTTTATTGATGAGATACACCGGTTTAACAAAGGGCAGCAGGATGCCCTGCTGGGAGCTGTAGAGAAAGGAATTATTACCCTCATTGGCGCCACTACCGAAAACCCGTCGTTCGAAGTCAACTCGGCTTTGCTGAGCCGCTGCCAGGTGTATGTATTGCGGGCGCTTGACACCTCAGACCTGGTAGCACTGCTGCACACTGTGATGCAAAAAGACGAGTGGCTAAAGGGATTTCAAATTGATCTGCACGAGACCGAAGCGCTCATCAATATATCCGGTGGCGATGCGCGCAAGCTGCTCAATCTTTTTGAGCTGGTAGTGCAAAATGCAGTGCCCGGCACTGGTCAATTCTTGCCATTACCAATGAACTGGTAATGCAGGTTGCCCAAAAGAAAATAGCCCTCTACGATAAACAGGGCGAGCAGCACTACGACATCATATCAGCGTTTATAAAAAGTATGCGTGGCAGCGATCCCAACGGGGCAGTGTATTGGCTGGCGCGCATGATAGAGGGCGGCGAAGATGTAAAGTTTATTGCACGCCGCATGCTTATTTTTGCCAGCGAAGACATAGGCAATGCCAACCCCAATGCGCTTTTGCTCGCCAATGCAACCTTCGATGCGGTCAGCAAGATCGGCTATCCCGAAAGCCGTATCATCCTGTCGCAATGCGCCACGTACCTGGCAAGTATCTGTTAAAAGCAATGCTGCGTATGCTGCAATTGGGCTAGCCCTGGCAGCGGTTAGCAAACACGGCGATCTGCCTGTGCCGCTGCACATCCGCAATGCGCCTACCCGCCTCATGAAAGATCTGGATTATGGCAAAGGCTATAAATACGCACATTCTTTTGAGGGCAATTTCGCCAACCAGGAGTACCTGCCCGATGCCATTGCCAACACCAGGTTTTACGATCCCGGTGCCAATGCGCGCGAGAACGAACTGCGCAAATTTTTAAAGGAAAAATGGGGCGATAAATACGGGTACTAATAATCATTTAGTTTTTTTCACCGCATTTTTTTGTCACCAGCTTTATGTTCTTTGGTTGGGCATCGTTGTGTCACTCCCTTGTACGGCAAACCTGTGTTCGCCTTTTACGTTGTTTGTTATTTTGTAGTCAGTTACAGGCTTTTGCTGCCTGTACTCTCTTTAGAAAATTACTTAGTTTTGAGAACCTTGCCTGTCCTTTAGCTGCGGCTAATTGCCTGTTGTTAGCCGTTCTTGTTAGCATTGGCGGTTTCTTTTTTATCCGACTAAACACCATTTAGCATGCTTATGAAAAAAGCCTTTTTGTTCGCACTTATATTTTCCGGCAATTCTCTATTTGCCCAATCTATCATTTACCAGGATACTGCTATCGCTGCAATGGTCAGGCAAGTTTCAGCCAATTCGTTGCGTACCTATATACAGCAAATGGTGGCATTTGGCACACGCAATACATTAAGCAATGCTAACGGTCAAAACAAAGGCATAGGTGCGGCCCGCAACTATGTGCTGGCCAAGTTCCGGCAGTTTGCTAAGGTCTCGGGCAGCAGGTTAACCGCTGTTATAGACACCACCACCCTGCCCTCTGATGGCAAACGTGTAGACGCACCGGTGTTATTAGGTAATGTGATGGCTACACTAAAGGGAACTGACCCTGCCGATAACCGCATTTTTTTGATCAGTGGGCATTTAGATAGCAGAGCCTCGGATGTGATGGACAAAAACATAGACGCACCGGGCGCCAACGACGACGCCAGTGGTGTGGCTGCTGTGCTGGAGTGTGCACGTATCATGAGTGCACATGCCTTTCCTGCAACTATAGTTTTTGTGGCTGTAAGTGGCGAAGAACAGGGCTTGCTGGGTTCAACCTATTTGGCTAACAAAGCAAAAAAAGAAGGCTGGAAACTGCAGGCTGTTTTGAACAACGATATAATGGGTAGCAACAACAGCAACGAGACCAACATCATAGACAATACGCGGCTGCGTGTTTTTAGCGAAGGGCTAAGCGCCTATGAGCTGACAAAAAATGCAGCCAGGATACGTGCCTACGGGCTTGAAAATGATGGTGCATCGCGACAGTTGGCACGCTATGTAAAGGAAGTAGGCGAGCGCTATGTTGACAACCTTGAAATGGTGATGGTCTATCGCAACGACCGCTACCTGCGTGGCGGCGATCACACACCTTTTGTAGATAGTGGCTTTGCCGCTATACGGATAACGGAGATGAATGAAAATTACAATCATCAGCACCAAACTGTGCGTACTGAAAACAACATTCGGTATGGCGATGTGCCCGAGTTTATGGATTTTGAATATTTGCGAAAAAATACGGCGGTCAATCTCGCCTGCCTCAGCAATCTTGCCAAAGCGCCGGCTCCGCCGGTCAATGTAAAGATTGAGGTAAAAGACCTTAGCAATTATACCTCGTTGTCATGGGAAGCGCCAACATTTGGAAAGGCAACGGGTTATTATATTCTCATGCGTGAAACAACTTCACCGGTGTGGCAAAAAAAGATTTTTACTACTGAAAACCAAATTCGCCTCCCCTATTCCAAAGACAATTATTTCTTTGCAATTCAATCTGTAGCCAACGAGGCGAATGAAAGTTTGCCGGTTGTGCCAACACCTTCAAGATAAGAGGAACCTGGGTGTTATGTGCAGTGAAGAATTGCACCGGGTTTCCTAACATTGCTCCTGATTTTTTTACTCAATTTTTATACAGATGTTTACCTGTTTTCGCTTATTGATCATGTGTCTGACGGTGCTTTTTTTTGCAACCTTTCAATCATGTAAAAAAACTGAACAAAACCCCGCCTCGAGCACCCAATTAGATCTCAAGCACGTATTGTATGGAATAGACACCGCTCAAAATATGGACGTATATCTGCCTGCGGGCAGAGATACAATAAACACCAAATGGCTACTGTTTGTACATGGCGGCAGTTGGGCCAGCGGCGACAAAAATGATTTCAACGAAACCATAGGTTCTATACGTGGGCAGCTACCCGACTTTGCATTTTTCAATATCAACTACCGCTTCGCCCTCGGTGGTATTAATATTTATCCGACACAGCTAAATGATGTGCAGGCTGCTATTGACTTCATCAGGAGCAAGCATAACGAATACCATATCAACCCGAATAAAATAGTGGTAGCAGGTGCCAGTGCTGGTGCACAACTGGCTTTGCTGCAGGCCTACAAGTACAACGACCTGGGTTATATTAAAGCAGTCATAGACCTGTTTGGTCCAACCGACCTGAACGATCTCTATTACAATCATCCGGTGCCGCAGGAGGCACAATTTGTTTTGCAGAATTACCTGGGAACAACGCCTAACATCAATCCCCTTATCTATTTACAGGCAAGTCCCATAAACTATGTGACTGCGCAAACGGTGCCTACCAAAATTTTTCATGGTACTGCAGACGAGGTAGTTCCTATTGCACAATCGTTGGTACTCAAAGCTAAACTGGATTTGCCGGGGTTACCAACAACATGACAATCTATGCAGGTGAAGGTCATGGCTGGCTTGGACCAAACCTGCAGGACACGTATGCAAAATCTATTTCTTTCATTAAAGAAAACGTGCATTGATGGCACTTTTGATATGGACCTGCAAACATTTTAACGACCTGCTACCGCAGGAACTATATGAAATTATAAAACTGCGCAATGAAGTTTTTGTAGTAGAACAAAACTGTGTTTTCCAGGATGCCGATGGCAAAGATGTTGACTGTTATCACCTGATGGGAAGATGTGGAGAACTGGCAGCCTATGCCCGCCTGGTACCCGCAGGTGTCATCTATGCCTTGCCTTCTATTGGGCGGGTAGTTACTTCGCCGAAATACAGAACAATGGGTGCGGGCAAGCAATTGCTGGTAAAGGCAATAGACGAATGTTACCAATTATTTGGTCGCCAAAGCATTGAAATCGGCGCACAATTGTACCTGAAAAAATTTTACGAAAGCTTTGGATTTGTACAAACCGGAGACATGTACCTGGAAGACGATATACCACACATACACATGCTAAAACAGGGAGAGGTAACAGGAGAAGCACCACTGGCATAGGAACCAACAGCCTGGCCTTGCATTGCCGCCGCAGTGTGCGACGCAACCAATGCCAAATAATTACCTGCAGCTGATCACCAAAAAGTTGGCAAAAGGCGAAGAAAATAATTACAGAGAATTGCAAGACCATCGACGTTGTAATGTCGCAGTCAGCAGTTTGACAAGGAGTAAAAAACTAGCGATAAAAATGCGCACAACCAACATACCTGGTTGCTTATATCTTGCAGCTATCAACAATTTTTTAATGGCAAGTTTAAACTAATTGAGTTACGTGCTTTATAAAAAAACTCAGTTGATAAGTTAGCTTATAACCCTATCAACTAAAAGGTTGAGCTATTTTTGGGAGCCAACATTTGCTCTGCTATTTGGCAGTGTTGCGTCGCACACTTGTACTGTAGCAAGATATCTACATAGGCAAAGAACAAATGCCGGTAAAATCAATCTTCTTCAATTAAGAATTGTTGGTAGCTAAGTATGGAATGATCAGTTAATGTTGATAGATGTAAACAGAAGTGTGCCAAACACTACAACTAAAAAGCTCGCAAAACCAAAGTTTTACGAGCTTTTTAGTTTGTAATGAAACCAAATTTTGTCGGGGCGGCAAGATTCGAACTTGCGACCTCCTGCTCCCAAAGCAGGCGCGATAACCGGGCTACGCTACGCCCCGAACATTACCATTTTTATCCGGTAGAAGCGTGCGGTGAGGGAGGGATTCGAACCCTCGGTACAGTTTAACCCGTACGACGGTTTAGCAAACCGTTCCTTTCGGCCACTCAGGCACCTCACCAAGCCTTCCTTTTTTAAAGGGGTGGCAAAAATAAGGGTATTTACCTGTATCATACAATAAGCGATTTACACTTTTTTTATTTGCATTTATTTTTTCCATCCGGACAAACTGCTACAGGGGGACCATACACCTTTCTGCAAAATTTAGGTAGAAAGTTTACAAGATGCTATCTGAAAATACGGTGCAACGTCGTACAAATTTTGACAAATATTTGTTGCCATCGATATTGCAGGAAGATGCACCTGCAAAAAAAATCCCAGCCTTTTTTGCAAGGTGGGACAATATTTTCTTGGAGTAGTGAATTACATTGCTGCTAATTGACTTTCTGTTGAAGTTCCATTACATTTTCCCGAAACAGACTATCGGTATCCATCAGGTCTTTTACGGTTTGACAACTATGAATAACCGTTGTGTGGTCGCGTCCGCCAAAATGCTCACCAATGGTTTTCAACGAATTTTTAGTAAAGGCTTTCGCCAAGAAACATGGTGATCTGCCTTGCCTGTACAATTTCACGTTTCCGTGTTTTTTGCAACAGTTTATCATAAGGAACATCAAAAAACTCGCAAACCATTTTTTGAATGGTATCAATAGTGATTTCTTTGCTGCTTGTCTTTACAAAATTGCGCAGCACTTTTTTTGCAAGTTCAAGGTCAATTTCTCGCTTGTTTAAGCGATGATTGTGCAAGCAATGAAATTAGCGCGCCTTCCAGTTCGCGGATGTTGCTATTGATATTGTACGAAACATATTTCACTACTTCACGTGGCATGTCAAGGCCATCGTTCTTCATCTTTCTTGTCCAGTATCTCAATGCGGGTATCGTAGTCAGGCATTTGCAGATCTGCACTTAATCCCCAGCGAAAACGGCTTAACAAACTTTCCTGCAAACCATCCAAGATCTTTTGGCGGTTTATCTGATGATAATACCAATTGCTTACCTGACTGATGCAAGTGATTGAAGATGGCAAAGAAAGCATCCTGGCTTCTTTCTGCACGGTTAAAGAACTGACATCATCAATGATCAACACATCTATCAACTGATAAAAATGTATGAAGTCGTTAATGGCATTGTTGCGGCTATGGTCCTGGAACTGGTTGATAAACTTTTCAGAGCTTACATACAGCACCACTTTATTTGGATGAATCTTTTTACTTCATTACCTATTGCCTGGCCAAGATGGGTTTTGCCTAAACCAACACCACCATACACCACCAACGGATTAAATGAATTTGCACCCGGTTTTTCAGCAACAGTTTTACCTGCCCGGCGTGCAACCCGGTTGCAATCACCTTCAATAAATGAATCAAAAGTATAGATAGGATTTAACTGCGGATCAATCTGCATCTTCTTAAACCGGGAATAACAAAAGGATTTTTAACCGGGTTGTTGATGACCAGCGGAAAATCCATTTCGTTGTTGCTGTAGGTCTTAATATTATTAGCAGGAACATCCATGGTTAAGGGCTTATTATTGCTGTTGCCGCTGTCAACCATTATGCGGTATTCAAGCCTTGCATCTTTACCCAATTCTCTCTTTAAGTGTCTTTGCTAAAAGGTTTACATAATGTTCTTCAAGGTATTCGTAAAAAAACTGGCTGGGTACTTGTATAAGTAATACATTGCCTTTAAGTTCAACTGGTTTTATAGGTTCAAACCATGTTTTATAATGTTGCCATTCTACTATGTCTTTAATAATTTTTAAGCAATTACTCCAAACGATATCAGCAGTTTTGGCCATATTAATCACTATAGTTTATTTATATATTTAGTTAAGAATATTAGAACCTGTTAATTTCTTCCAAATTATTTCTTCACCAAATGTGAACAAAAAAATTTGGCAGGACGGCGAATATCAAACTTTATTATTTAAAAAAAAATTTTAAAAAAGTTTGTTTTTTGTGCTGAAGGCACAGTTGTTTTTCGCAAAAAATGTGAATTTTTCATTACGATTTTTACCCCTGTATAACTGCCTATTTTTTACGTAAACCACCCTTTCTGCAGTATGCGATCAACCGAACAAAACACCAGCCGCCGAGGTAGCAAAACGAGTTGTAATATATTACTAATCAATAATTTACAAATACTTCTCAAAACTTTCCGTTGGTAGCGAGGCAACTTTTTTTAACATTATTGTATTACAAAATACCTACGACACGTAAGCTTTGCATTAGCTTAAAATGTTAATAAATTTTTTTTTTAAAACGGCCTCCGATAAAGTAACAGACCTGCCCTGCATTAACCGTTTCATCAACCCATTATTTCAATTACGGTACCAAAAAGAATGATAGAAAAAAAATGATCTTTTCAACAAAAAAAAGGATGCTGGCAGGACAGTCTATACAGCTAAAAATCAAGCTTTTTACAGTCTTCTTTTTTTGTTGAGATTACTATCACAGATCTTTTTGGCATACGATCACGATTCCCCACTTGTAAGGTCTTCTAAACAGTGTTGCCACCTCTCTGTCGCTACAGTTAAACACAGGCAAAACTTTATAACTTCAACACTATTCATGTTCAGCACTGCCTGGCTTATCAGTACATTAAATTCCTCAACTAATCTTCAACACCAAAGTGTGCCATCATTGTTCCTATCGACAGCATTATTATTTGCTCAGCTAAACATTTCACGATGCGGGGAAATTTTCATGATCAAATTTTGAAACAGAATTATTATCATCTGCCGGCTAAAGTTTGTCAGCACCTATCTGCGCAGTATCATATCCTTCCTGGTGCAGGATAGCTTTAATCTTGTGCTATACCAGTATGTGCAATTCAATTACAAAACACCGGCTGAACTCTTCCTGGTTTTTCGTTTGAGTGGGGGACGTTTCGCTATTATTACATCCGTTATTCAGTCTTATTAATGATCACGTTAAGAACAGACGTAACTCAATTCATGCAAGATGCACAGTCTTTAATATTTGCAGGCAATAATAGCAACGGAGAGAAAAGGTATAACTAATATTCTGTTTTTCATACTGCAAGAAGCGAATTCTTTTATTAAAAAAAAGCCACTTTTTCCAGCTATACTTCGCTTCATTAGCCGATATTTTAAAATACTTTTGCGACAAATAAATAGTAAAATGTCATACGAAATAAGCGGCAAACTGGTTGCGCGATTTGATGTAATGCAGCGTAGCGAGACCTTTAAAACGCGCGAATTTGTAGTTGAAAAAACAGAAGACCTCAATGGCCGGAATTATACCAACTACATTAAGTTTCAATGTGTTCAGGACAAGACCAGTATGCCTGACAGGTTTAACATTGGCGACGAAGTAAAAGTACAATTCAACCTGAAGGGATCGAAGTGGGAAAAAGATGGCAGAACTAATTATATCACCAACCTGGATGCCTGGCGTATGGAAAGTATAAAATTGAGCCAGGACAATGGTGCTGCTAACGAGGTAAATCTCAACGATATTCCGCCTTCTGATACAGGAGATGATCTTCCTTTTTAAGGAAGTTATTCTGCGGTGTAATTGTGCTTTTGCCGGTGCTTTTTTGGTTACCGGCATTTGCTTTTTATGACAACATCGTTGCATCTGCCAGGGCAGGTCGCACAATTCGGCGTACAAACCTTTTCCCGGCAGTTTACAGGTTATAGGTAACCTCTGTACATTACTGTAACAGGCTATAGTAGCAGAAGAATCTCGTTGCGGTCAACTGATGTTTGGTTGTAATAGTATTTTAACACCGCTGCATAGCAAACAAAAAGTACAAGAGTGCGACGCAACAAAAGCCAACTATTCAATAAAAGCTGGCTACCACCCTATCTGCTCAAAAAAATTTTATACATAACTCAAGCTTCATACCCCTTACTTTAAAGATATTGGTAAAGCCCATTTAGCTATACCTGGCATCCAACACTTTGCAGGATAAAGCAACATTTTTTAGGATAAAAACCTAACCCATGCAACAACATATCACTTTGAAAGTATTGCCATCTGAAGCAGGCAACGAAGATACTATTCGCCAATACCTGGCGCAGGCAACAGCCTCACCTGTTGAGAGCATAAGCGGTTATAACATTTTAAAGCAATCGATAGATGCGCGGGGAAAACAAACGTGGATCAACCTGACGCTGCAGGCTTTTATTAATGAACCCTATATAGCAAGGGCGATACAAAAGGTAGAACCGGGAGATGTTAGCCATGCAAAACATTCCGCACTTATCATAGGTGCCGGACCTGCGGGTTTATTTGCAGCCATCAGCCTGGTAGAACAAGGTATAAAACCAATACTACTGGAAAGAGGAAAGGATGTGAAAGCACGCCGCAGAGACCTTGCTATATTGAATAAACAAGGCATAGTAAACCCCGACAGCAACTATTGCTTCGGCGAAGGCGGTGCAGGCACCTACAGCGATGGAAAGCTCTATACCAGGAGCAACAAACGTGGCGATATTAATCGCATATTAAACCTGTTTGTACAGTTTGGTGCCAGTGAACAAATACTCTACAACGCCCACCCGCACATTGGTACCAATAAATTGCCGGCCATCATTAGCGCTATGAGACAGTTTATAGAGGATAGTGGCGGCATTTTTTTATTTGATAAAAAAGTGGTGGACATAAGCTTGCAAAACGACATGGTAAGTAAGGTGACCACCAGTGATGGTGATACGTTTGTAGCAGATGCTTATATACTGGCAACAGGTCATTCAGCGCGTGATATATTCATGCTGCTGGAACAAAAGAAACTAGCGCTGGAAGCAAAAGCTTTTGCCCTGGGTGTGCGCATAGAACACCCGCAACAACTCATTGACGCAATACAATACCATTGTATAAACAGAAGCGAACATCTGCCACCTGCTGCCTATGCATTGGTTGAGCAGGTAAAAGGAAAAGGAGTGTTTAGTTTTTGTATGTGCCCCGGTGGCATTATAGCCACCGCAGCAACAGATGCCGCAGAACTGGTAGTAAACGGATGGAGCCCAAGCAAGCGAAATAACCCCTTTGCCAACAGCGGTATTGTAGTGACCGTAGAAGACAATGATGTGATGAACCTGCACGCATACAGAAAGTATTTGCAGAAAATGAAGGTGGAAATAAACTCGCCACTCCGGCTTATGTACCTGCAACAAATGGTAGAACAAAAAGCCTATACTGCGGGTGGCGGCAGTTTTGTTGCGCCAGCGCAGCGGCTGGTAGATTTTTGCACCGGTACTACATCAGCTACTTTGCCGCCATGCAGTTACCTGCCCGGCATTAGCAGCAGCAACCTAAGCGATACACTGCCTGGCTTCGTCCACGCCCGGTTGCAGGAAGGACTGAAGGCTTTCGGCAAAAAAATGAAGGGCTACTATACTAATGAGGCAGTTGTGGTGGCCACAGAAAGCCGCACATCATCGCCGGTGCGTATACCAAGAGATAAGGTAACATTAAATCATCCGCAGGCAAAGAATTTATATCCGTGTGCTGAAGGTGCAGGATATGCCGGTGGAATAGTGAGTGCAGCCATGGATGGAGAACGGGTAGCTGCCATGATAACAGCCACCCTGTTGGCGAATAAATAATGTCTCAAAATTTATCTGTCGGCAAATGTAATGATGGAGCGTGTTTTGCACTGTGTTGTAACCTGGTAGCCATCGTAAACTAAAATGAACACAAAAGACTTTAGGAGCAGAATAGATTAGTTCTTTGTTATTTAAAGAATAGAGTTTGGTTATTATAAACGCCCCCACTATAAACAGACAGATATGAAAACGATTGGCCAAGTATATGTTTTTAGCTACAGCCATTACCTGCCTTGCAAGTTGTAGTAAATCACCGGCGACTACGCCGCCACCACCTACACCTCCCACCAATTTTACATTGGTTTCCACCTCGATCAATAATAGAAGCGCAGGATCTGAAAACTACGACGTACCTATTAACAACACACTGAGGTTTGCGTTCAGTTCAGTTATCAACAAAGCAGAAGTACCTGCCAATATACTTATTAAAAACACAGCAGGTACTACTGTAGCCTACACACTCAGCTACGAAAGATCTGACAGCACAATTGTTATACAACCTGCTCAGCCTCTGGCTCACCTCAGCCGCTATACGGTGACAGTTGCTGCGGGTCTGAAATCAAAAAGTGGTGGCAGCCTCTCTAACCCGGTTGCCTTTTCGTTGGTTACATCCATAAACTCAAGTCGCAAGTTCGCAGCGCTGACAGACGACCAATTACTAACCCTTGTGCAGCAAAAAACTTTTCAATACTTCTGGGATTTCGGTCATCCAACTTCGGGGCTTGCCAGAGAAAGAAATACTTCGGGCGACCTGGTAACTACCGGTGGCTCGGGCTTTGGTATTATGGGTATTGTAGTTGGCATCAGCAGAAATTTTATTACCCGCGCTGAAGGTGTTGCGAGGGTACAATTGATCACAAGCTTTCTGAAAAATACCGCGCAAAAATTCCACGGCGCATTTCCACATTGGCTCAATGGCAACACTGGTGCGGTAATTCCTTTTAGCACCAAAGATGATGGCGCTGACCTGGTGGAAACATCTTACCTGGTGCAGGGGCTGCTTACAGCCCGCCAATACTTCAATGGAACGGACGCTGCTGAAACACAATTGCGCAACGACATCAATACCATCTGCGATGGAGTTGAATGGTCGTGGTTTCAGAAGAACAATGAAGATGTGCTGTACTGGCATTGGAGCCCCACGTATAACTGGGATATGAATCAACAGATCAAAGGCTGGAATGAGGCTTTGGTTACGTATGTATTGGCCGCTTCGTCGCCCACACACGCTATTGCCAAACCGGTTTATGATATTGGCTGGGCATCAAATGGCGCCATAAAAACCAACAAGATGTTCTATGGCTACAACCTGCCGCTTGGACCCGATGCCGGAGGTCCGTTGTTTTTTGCACACTATTCTTTTTTGGGCATCGATCCCACCAATTTGGTTGATCAATATGCCAACTATTTTACGCAAAACAAAAATCATTCGCTGATCAATCATGCCTATTGCCTTACCAACCCCCGAGGCTATTTTGGCTACAGCAATTCTGTGTGGGGACTAACCGCAAGTGACATACCTAATGGTTATACCGCCAGCAGCCCCACCAACGATGTAGGTGTGATAGCGCCTACAGCAGCCTTGTCGTCGTTTCCCTATACACCCGTTGAGTCGATGAAAGCGTTGCGCTACTTCTACTATGTGTTGGGCGATAAACTCTGGAAGCAGTATGGCTTTGTTGATGCCTTTTCGCTGAAAGAAGTATGGTTTGCCGATTCCTTTCTGGCTATTGACCAGGGCCCTGAATTGATAATGATAGAGAACTATCGCAGCGGCTTGCTTTGGAGCTTGTTTACCAGTTGTCCGGAAGTAAAAACCGGCATGAGAACGCTGGGTTTTACTGCGCCTTATTTGTAAGCTATCTGGTTAAAAAAAAGTTCATTCAGGGCTCTGCTGTTGAATGGAGCGTCGCAACAACTGCCTCATCGTCAACAGAAAGCCGGTTTACAAAAAAACATCTGGCATGTTTACCTTTTGGCAGGCTGGTGGTTTACCCGGCGGTATTTTTTGGTAACCGGCTTTGGAATCTTTGTTAAGCATTGTTGCGTCGCACCCTTGTACTACAGGTACTTTCTGCTGCTTTTTGCAACAATACATTGCGCAAACTCAATGTCTTTTATAGAACGCCGTTGAGATCATTTCACTGATACATAAGTCTGAAGAAGCATTAAAGAAATTTAATTTCGTGTGGGGTCATTGCTGCTTTAATTACTAATAACTTTAAGCAAGACAACAATCTACCTTATATGAAAAAACAGATCTTTACCCTTTTGTTTTTATCTTCTATTTATGGCGCTTATGCACAGAACCAATTAAAAGATAAGATCTCAGCCAGCGGTGGCATTTCTAATCACTTCACCACACTCACCCCGCAGGAGCAGGTTGTATTTAACCCCAAAGCTGCACGCGATGTGTTAGGACTTGATCCTTCGTCTGACCTGGTTATTAGTACGGTAGAAACCGACAGGGTTGGGTTTAGCAATTACCGTTACATCCAGACCTATCGGGGGCTTCCGGTTGAAAACACAATGATGATAGCACATGTAAAAGCCGGCAAATTAACCGGGGTTAGCGGGCAGATCATCACACAATTCGACAATACCATTCAGCAACGAAAAGCAATTGGCATTTCCGCAAAACAAGCCATCGACAAGGCCATACAATACGTAAATGCGGTGAAGTTTGCCTGGCAGGATGCAGATATGGAAAACTCCATTAAGCAACAAAAAGAGGGAAGGACAACTTACTTTCCTACTGCCAGCCTGGTGTGGTTTAGTAATGAAGACAACATACGCTCAAGAGATCTGCGGGTAGCCTATAAAGTAGATGTGTATGCGCGTGAACCGCTGAGCCGGGCTTACTATTTTGTAGATGCGCAAACCGGAAATGTGTTGGGCAAGAAAGATGAACTGTTTTTTAGCGACGCAACAGGAACTGCTGCAACGGCCTATAGTGGCTCACAAACTATACATAGCGATCTTTCTGGTTCAAGCTATCGCCTGCGCGATTATACCAAAGGTGCAGGCATACTAACCTATCATGGAGAATCAGGTAAAAGAGGAACGGATTATACCAGCACCTCAGCCAACTGGAGCCTGACGGGCACCAACATAGCCGCCCTGGATGCACACTATGGAGTATCGCAAACGTATGCTTTCTACTACGCCAATTTTAACCGCAACAGCTACGACAACCAAGGCACTGCACTGAAGAGTTATGTAAACGACCCCACCTATACCGACAATGCTTTTTGGGATGGTACAGCTATGAACTTTAATAAACGCAGCAGTAGCACTACTAACCCCGGTGGGGTTACCGGCATAGATGTAACGGGACATGAACTGACCCACGGAGTAACCCAGGCAACGAGTGGTCTGAACTACAGCAAAGAGCCTGGCGCCATGAACGAAAGCATGAGCGATATAATGGGCAAGTCAGTACAGTTTTGGTCAAAACCTAATGACATAAACTGGACGCTCAGCAACGATATGAACTGGATCATTCGCAGCTTCTCCAATCCCAATTCGCAAGGGCAGCCCGACACCTACAAAGGAACGTATTGGGTTACGACTTCGGGCGACAGCTATGGCGTGCACACCAATAGCGGCGTTGGAAACTTCATGTTTTATTTGCTGGTTACCGGCGGCAGCGGAACCAATGATATAGGCAATGCTTATACCGTACAGGGAATTGGTCTGGATAAGGCTGATCAAATACTCTACCGCACCAATACCGTTTACCTGACACCTACCTCGCAATATGCTGACTGGCGGCAGGCATGCATCAATGCAGCGGGCGATCTTTATCCCGGCGATGCCACCGTGCTGGCTGCCGTGCAAAATGCCTGGTATGCCGTGGGCGTTGGCGCTGCTGCCGGTGGAGGCACAACCTGCAATACTCCGGCAGGATTAACCGCTACCAACATTACCACTTCTTCAGCGCAACTTAACTGGGCAGCCTCCGGTGCCACCACGTACAACCTGCAATGGAAAGCTTCGTCGGCTTCTGCCTTTACAACCATTGCCGGTATAAGCGGTACCACATACAACCTGACAGGTCTAACAGCAGCAACCACCTACCAATTTAAAATACAGGGTGTTTGTGCCGCTGCAAACAGCAGCTATAGTGCAGTCAAATCATTTACTACCTCTACCGGTGGCACTACTCCCTACTGTGCCTCTTCGGGCATTACAACCTATGAATATATTGCCAAAATTGCACTTGGCACCATTAGCAATACAAGCAACAATAATAATGGCTATGGAGATTATACCTCACTCAACACAACACTTGCAGCAGGTGCTTCCAACAGCATAGTAATGACACCAGGCTATACCGGTACTGCCTATGCAGAGTACTGGTCTGTATATATTGACTATAACCAGGATGGTGATTTTGCAGATGCCGGTGAAAGAGTGGCAACAGGTAATGGCAAGGTTGCTATTACAAAAGCGTTTACAGTGCCAACAACAGCTAAGAATGGAGCAACCAGGATGCGTGTACAGATGAAATATGGCAGCCCGGCAAGCAGCGATCCCTGTGCTACCTTTACCAATGGCGGTGAAGTAGAAGACTATACAGTTACCATCACGGGCGGGGCCGCAGTATCAGCATTCAGCATTGTGCAAGTTGCCAAACCAATGATACAGGTCAATCCAAACCCGGCGACGATAGATGCTGCTATTGTTTATACGATCCCTAACCAGGGTAAAGTGACCATTCAAATCATCGATATGTTCGGTCGCGCAGTACAGACAATAGCACAGGGCAACAAGAGCCAGGGAACTTATACGCTGCCGCTGTCGGGTGTAAAAAGACTGGCAGCCGGTACTTATATGATCACCGTTTTGCAAAACAATGTGCCGGTAGCTAAATCAAGTTTTATCACAGGCAAATAATTTCATACTTCCGCTTCTTTGCAAAGACCGTTATGTTATACATAGCGGTCTTTTGTTTACCCACGGAAATCTACAGATAATAGATTGAGATAGTCTGTATGAGCTACCATGCCGCCCAATCATTTCGAGTGAGATTACTTCTCTTATGTAAATTATGACCGAAGATCTTTAAACTACATTCCCAAATAGATCTCCTGAAAAATGCAGTTGAACGTTGTGAATTATTTTTTTAAACTGACCTGCGATCTTAAAGAAAATCAAGATTGCCTACTTCTGCTTTTTGAATTTCCGCAGGTTCATTCGCAACACTTTTCTTTTTCCTGTTGATCTTTTCTTCTGTCACCATCTGAAAGCTGATGCCGAGCGACATGCCTTCCCCGAGTGCAATACTATCCTGCCTGAACCTGCGATAACCTTCCATTTCAAAAACTATGGTATAGTTACCTGCAGGTAAGTTTTTGATCCTATACCTGCCCGTAGAGTCGGTCAGGGCAAACTTTTGTCCCTGTAACGCAGTAGAACTAAGTGTAATGACAGCTTCAGTAAGTGGTAATTTAGTACGTGCATCTTTTACAAAACCTCCAATGGTTGCTTTATTGTTTTGGCAATAGACAACTAAAGTCAACAACATTGTAGCGGACAATAACACTAACTTCTTATAGTTCATACAGGTGCATTAGAAGTAAAAGCAGACTACAAAATTTAAATCACTGTAAAAGGTAAGTAAATATTTGTCTTGCATTCATTAGCCGAAATCGATCTCGGTATTATCGCCAATATTGAGGCTGCGGCTCAGGCCTTTTACCGATGCATCGCTGCCAATGAGCGAACTGTCAAGCACCACATCGTAGAGGGTGGTAAAGGAGCCAATGATACTTTCGCGTACGATCGATTGATGAATATTGGTGTTTGCGCCAATGGCAACATGCGGGCCAATAATAGAATCGCTGATCGAGCAATTGGGCGCTATACTCACGGGTGGAATAATGATGGTACCCTTAAAACCATGTGCTTCTTTTACATTGCCGCCATTCTTTTTTAGCAGGGTAGCATTGCTTTCCAGCAAGGTTTCTTTTTTACCACAGTCAAACCAATGTTTCACTTTAAAGGGTTGAAAGTTAGCGCCACGTTCTATCATCAGATCCAACGCTTCGGTTAAGCTATATTCTCCGTTGTCAGGTTGTTTCTGCACATCCAGATCTTGCAGGCATTGAAACATAAAACGGGTATCGCGAATCTTATACAAACCAACCAGGGCCATATTACTCTTTGGTATCAAAGGTTTTTCAATAACATGTTCAATCAGCCCATCTTCGTTTAGTTCAACAACACCAAAGCGGCGTGGATCATCCACCTTCTTAATGCCCAGCATATTACAATCACAACCTATTACCTCCTTCACATCAAATTCGCAAATGGTATCACCAAGCGCTACAAATACTTCATCTTCCTTCACAATGTCGGCAGTAAGCTTAACCGCATGACCTGTTCCGCGGCGCTCATACTGGTACACAAAATGACAAGTAAGATCAGGGTAAGTTGCCTTTACGTACTCTTCTATCTTTTCACCCAAATAGCCAATTATAAAAATAAATTCATTGATCTCGCCTTCATGCAGTTGATCGACTATGTAACTAAGAATTGTTTTTCCGGCAATGGGTATAAGTGCCTTAGGCTGTGTGTAGGTATGTGGTCTTAACTTGGTGCCCGCACCCGCAACGGGAATAATTGCTTTCATTTTTTATCCTGATTTTTGCGCTTGCCGGTGTTGAAAAACACTGGTCTTCTTCATCCTCCCCGGCATTTTACCTGCCTTGCTATTCACAAGTGTGAAAGTAACAATTTATTTAGGGCAGCTCTGTTTCTGCGGTTATTTTTTATAAACAAACAAGTTTGCATTCGGCATAGCAAACCCGCTACAAACTGTAGTTAATAACCTGCCGTTACCCCCACATAAGTATGCGGCGATATGGTTCTTAATTCATCTTTTACCGCTTTACTCACCTGCAGGTTTTCTATAAATACAGCAATGTCGTTTTTGGTTATCATTGCTTTTCCCCTGGTCAGTTCTTTCAGCGCTTCGTAGGGTTCAGGATAGTTTTCGCGCCGCAATATGGTCTGTATCGCTTCAGCTACTACTGCCCAGTTATCGTCCAGGTCAGCCTTTATTTTCGCTTCATTCAGCAGCAGCTTACCCAGCCCTTTTTGTATGCTCCCGATTGCGATCAATGTGTGAGCAACAGGCACTCCCAGGTTGCGCAGTACGGTACTATCGGTCAGGTCGCGCTGCAGCCGGCTAATGGGCAACTTTGCTGCAAAGTGTTCCAGCAGGGCATTGGCTACACCCAGGTTGCCTTCGGCATTTTCAAAGTCTATCGGGTTTACTTTGTGCGGCATGGCGCTGCTGCCTACCTCTCCTTTTTTGGTTTGTTGTTTAAAGTAATCCATGCTTATGTAGGTCCACATATCGCGGCACAGATCAATCAATATAGTGTTCATTCTTTTAATTGCATCGCAATGCGCGGCAAGGCTATCGTAGTGTTCTATCTGCGAGGTAAACTGCATTCGTTTTAGCCCCAGGTCCGCTACAAAACGGTTGCCCATATCAACCCAATCGGTGCCGCCAAAAGCAACGTGGTGCGCATTGAAATTGCCCGTAGCGCCGCCAAATTTTGCGGCATAGGGTATGTATAAAAAGAGGTCTCCCTGGTTTTGCAGGCGTTCAAAAAAAACCATCAGTTCTTTGCCCAATAAAGTGGGCGATGCGGGCTGCCCATGTGTTTTTGCCAGCATCGGCACCTCCCGCCAATCTACCGCCAGTTGGCGCAGGCTTACCTGCAACTTTTGTATTGCCGGCAGATACGCCTGCTGCATACAATGCTTCCAACTAAGTGGTATGGCAGTGTTGTTAATGTCTTGCGAGGTCAACCCGAAATGGATCCATTCTTTGGCAGCGCCGCCGCCTGCCAGCTCCAGTTTTTCCTTCAGAAAATACTCTACGGCTTTTACATCGTGGTTCGTGATTTTTTCAATTGCCTTTATATGTTTTGCATCCTGCACATCAAAATTGTCTGCCACGCGCTGCATTTCTTCACGGCATTTGTTATCCATTTCAAAAAAACCATTATCAGCCAAAAAGAAAAAATATTGCACCTCTATCAGCACCCGGTATTTCATCAAAGCAAACTCGCTAAACCAGGCATCCAGAAATTCTACCTGCCTGCGATAGCGACCATCAATGGGAGAAATTGCCGTTAAATTATCTAATTCCATACTTGTTTTTCTTAGCGTGTTGCAGCCATAAATGGCTTTGGTGAAGAGAAATTTTTGTGGCCCAACATCAGGTGCCCTGGTGAGGCATTGTTGCGTCGCACTCTTGTACTATTGTACCATTGCGCAGCGGCGCGGCTGACAGATTTGTTGATCGAATACCGGCGTGATTTTGAATAGTAATACACAAAATAAAAGCTCAATAATAGAACCTACAGTACACGGGTGCGACGCAACGATGTTTAACAGTAGTACTACTGCCGGGTGCACAAAAATGTTTTTTCTTTGCACGTCAAAAATAGATGAATTGAAGAAGACTATAAGGGTGGGCGCAGTAAGTTATTTGAATACCAAGCCGCTGATGTATGCGTTTGCACATGGCGAAAAGATTGAGGGAATGGAGATAGTGGAGGCTTACCCGGCTAAAGTAGCGGCTATGCTGCTGAATGATGAAATTGATGTTGGATTGGTACCGGTAGCAATTATTTCGAAGTTGCCGCAGCACTATATAATCACAGACTATTGCATTGGCGCAGAAAGTGCGGTAGGCTCGGTTTGTCTTTTTAGCGATGTGCCACTACAGCAAATTAAAAAAGTGATACTTGACTACCAAAGCCGTACGTCGGTGGCGCTTGCGCGGTTGCTGATAGAGAAATTCTGGAAAATCGATGTGGTGTTTGAAGAAGCGGGTGAAAATTTTCGCGAAGAGATAAAAGGCACGACCGCGGCAGTTGTTATCGGCGACCGGGCTTTTGAGCAGCGTACATATATCAACCTATAGTTACGACCTGGCAAGTGCCTGGATAGATTTTACGGGACTGCCTTTTGTATTTGCGGCATGGGTAGCCAACAAACCGCTGCCCGCTGATTTCATTACTGCCTTCAATGCGGCAAACGGCAAGGGACTACACCACCTGGCAGAAGTGGCTGCTGAAAATGTTTCTCCATACTATGATCTGATTACTTACTACACGGCTAACATCAGCTACAATCTCACCAATGAAAAGCGCAAGGGTTTGAAAAAGTTCCTGGCTTTTTTAGAAAACCCAACTGCCCCACCAACTACTTCTGAGATTAAGAAAGCTGCCAAGCTTTTGTAAGTGAAGTAACTTAATACCACAATCTTGCTTCAACCTTTCGCAGGTAGGAAAGGGTATGTTGTGCAAGGGGTGTACGGCGTTCTTTGCGCGGTATAGCAAAGACAAGTTTCCAACCTTTTACCCAACCCGGCAGGTCGAAACCAGCCTTGCGCATATACTCCACCGACCACATAATTGCCGTAGAATAAAAATAGATTTTCGGCAGGTAACGGTAAGCCACTTTCGTTTTGTTTACCCACATCATTCTAAGCTTTTCATTCCTGGGTTTGCGCCCGAGCGGGTTTTCTTTGTGCAGCATTACAATACTGCTATCATATTTTATACAGTATCCATTGTCGAGAATTCGATACGCCAGGTCATACTCTTCCATGCCGTAAAAAAATTCGGCGGGCAGGTTGCCGGCTTCCTTTAGAACATTGCGGCGTATGGCGTGGGCGCCGCCGGCAAAGTAGTAAGTAAAGAATTCCGGCTTGTCTTTATAGGCTGTGAAGTGCTTGTGCGGCAAGGCATTTTCCTGCATTTGCAAGGTATCAAAATACAACACTTTAAAAGACACGATCCCTACCGTACGGTTTTCAAAGCCTGGTTTTTTAAAAGCACTTACAACGTTTTCAAGTGCATCGGCATTTTGCAGTTCAGCGTCATCATCCAGAAAAATTATGATGTCGCCTTTGGCAAAAGTGAGCGCATAGTTACGACCTTTTGTTACGCCCAAATTTTCGGGTGCGTCTATAAATTGAAAAGGTATTTGCGGGTTAGCAGCTATGAAATTTTTCGCCGCAGTGTAGTCGTCCGCCGAAGCATTGTTTACCAGTATTACATCTTCCAATAGCTCTGCTGCGCGGTTTAGTTGCGCAATGTTTTGCACCAGTGCAAGTGTATCGGCGGCGCGATTGTAGGTGATGACGACAAAACTTAACGGTTTCAAATGGTCTTGTTTTGCAATTGGTAAAACAGGTGTTGATAGTGACGGTTAAATGCCTCAAGGCTAAAATACTCGCAGGCATATTTACGGTTGTTACCAGACATGTCTGCAAGCAACTTCCTATCGTTGCAAAGTAACGCAACAAACTGTACTCCTTCGTCGATGATCAGCGCTTCATCTATGACTGATGAGAAAAGAAAGCCGTTTATATTATGTTGTACGTGCACAGGTATATCGCCCACGCGAGTAGCCAATACTGCACACCCGCTTGCCATCCCTTCTTCTATCACCATCGGAAAACCTTCGGTGTTAGAAGTGATGATGACGACGTGTGCCTGTGCATATACGGCTGCTATTTCATCCGCCTCATTTTTTTGTCCGATCAAAGTACAATAAGGCAACAGCCCGGGTGGAATGGCTTGCTGTACCTCTCCCATAAATAGAAACTCCGCGTTAAGACCGGCAAGTTTTGCTTGTTTTGCTATTGCTGCTACCAGGTGTACTCTTTTTTCTTCTGTACCGCGTCCGGCGTATAGTATCTGCAAAGTGCCCGAAAAATCTTTCAGTGGCTCGCCACCAATGGGTATGCCGTTAACAATGTGTTGCAGTTTGTCGTTGTAGTGGTGTGGCACATGCAGCTTTTCGTACTGCTGCAAATGTTCATTCAACCGCACCTTGCTGATCATAACAGTGCGTGTGATGAATGGCAGAAAAGGCAACCTGATCCAGGAAAACGTATTGAAAGAATGGCTCAATTCAACCTGTGGAATACCTGCTGCAAGCCAGGGTGAAAGTTTGTAAGCGAAGTTGCACTGCCCGTTAAAAACAAGTGGTTTCTTCTTTTGCCTGTTAATTTTACCGGCGAGTATTCCCCGGTATATGAGATTTAAGAAATAAAGAAACTTATTGTCGGTATAAGCAGAAATGTCTTTAACAGTACAGCCCGACTGGTGGAACAAAGTATAAAAAGTATCATCGTTTGATTTGCGGGTAAAGTAGATGATGCAGTTTTTATTGCCGGTAGCCAGGGTTATCAATGCGTGTACTTTCTCTGCGCCGCCCGTATGGTAAAAAGGGAAAAAGTAATACACCTCGTACTCGTTCTTATTGGGTAACCATAGTGCCAGCAACTTCCCTATTGTAATAAAAGGAGAGAGTATCACATCCTCTACTTTTCGTTTGCTATATAGTGCTGGTACTTCAACCGTGTAGTCGTTGTTTCATGTGTTTACCAATTCCCATTGCCCCATTGTGCAGCATGGTCAGCAATACGCGTGTTTCAAACGCACCCCACTTGCGGGCTTGCACACGCTGCACCAAAAATCTGCGTTTACAATTATATTGTTTCAGAAAAGGATTGGTACGGCGCAAGATACTGCCAGTGACAGACTTTTGATGTACACGATACAGCAGCAGCTTTTCCGGCACCTTTTCTATTGTATGTCCATCTGCAAGCAAGCGCAGCCACAGGTCATAGTCTTCGGTGTGTTTTTGATTGCTTTGGTAGCGGTATTTTTTTATAATTGCCGAGCGCATCAGCACCGTGGGATGTGCCACACAGTTGTACCACGCCATAGTTTTTTTTACCTGTTGATACGTTACTGTTTGTATATCTTCTTTCCACTCGCCTGTCTGCAAACCATGTTCATCGATCAGCGATATATGGCTGCCAACAACAGCAGTACCAGGATGAGTTTCTAACCAGTTAAACTGCTTTTGCAAGCGTTCCGGCACACAAACATCATCGGCATCCATGCGTGCTATATACATCCCTTTCGCCACATCAATGCCCTTGTTGAGTGTGGAAATTAAACCTTCGTTTTGTGCGTTCTTTATATACACTACACGTGGGTCTGTGAAGCGCTTAATGATCTCTTCAGATCCATCAAGTGAGCCATCATTGATGCAGAGCAACTCGAAATTGGTGAAAGTTTGAGCGAGGATACTTTCAATTGCAGAAGTTAGAAATGCCTCCGCATTGTACACAGGTAAAAGAACACTTATAGCCGGAGCATCCATGAACATAATTTAGGGTAATGAAAGTGGTAAGGCAAAAAGGTGGAGGCACTTTTGGTAGTCAGCGGTGGATATAAAGGCAGCATTGTTGCGTCGCACCCTTGTACTACAGCTTTTTATGGCAGCATTTATAGTATTCCTGCAACACGTTGCATATAGTCTCGCGACCAGCGGCACGGAAGCGATGACATCATGGACGATTTCAAGTGATTTGCTGTTCCGGCTACATCTGTGCCGCGCCGGTGAACGGAGCCCGCAACATGGCAGGGCAGACTGTCGCAACTATAAAACTTCAGCAAATCTCTGTTGGCTACCAAAAAGCAATCATGCGGCATTTGCGTTTTTGCCTGGCACATCGTTCGATTTCCTGAATACTGTAAAATAGATAGCCGCCAACAGCAATAATATCATTAGCGCCTGGCAAATATTCGTCACCGTCCAGCCAAGGGCATGGCTCTTAGGTTCAAACTTGAAAACAATTGTATGCTCGCCGGCAGGAACCATCAAAGCGCGTAGTACATAATTTACTTTGGCAATTGGTGTCTGTTTGCCATCGATATATGCATTCCAACCTTTGTCGTAATAGATCTCGCTAAACACTGCCAACTGTTCCGTTGCAGACTTTGAGGTATAAGTGACGACGTCATTTTCATTTTTTACGAGGCTGATGGTCGCTGTGCTATCGACCGCAAATCCTGATTTTATGACGCCTTTAAAGGATGCATTGGCAACAGCCGAATCCCTGGTGTCGAGTGTGTTCAGCGCGTTCATTTCGTCATGGGCATTGTTTACAAAACGAACTCCTTTTACAAACCAAACAGGTCCCAGGTTGGTTGCCCTTGCAGGCACGGTGGTAGCGTTAGAATTTTCAATAACGTACTTGGTATTGAGCATGTCCAGCACATTCTGGTTGTTAGGATAGCGGTATAATTGATGCTCGATCAGATCCTGGTAAATGCTCAGTTTAGCAGGGTGATAACCGCCAATAGATTTGTGGTGATACGCACTGATAGCACCTGCATTGAAGGCGTTTCCAATATTGCCACTCGACAGGTCAAGAACTCTGAACCAGCGATTTGTCGCGGAGAATGTATTGATCGGCAGGTGTTGGATTGAATGCTGCGTCGTTTTCTTCTTTGTCCTGGTAGTTGTCGCTCTTCAAGTAGTTTACATCTATCGCCATTACATCTATAAAAGCAAACAGACCTATTACAGTAAGCACCATAGACGGTTTTAGCACACTTTCTTTGATACAACCAAAGCGTGGCACCAGCAATGGCTATAAAGATGAGTGAGCGAAAAATATCCATCAAGAAAAGGTGCTGCCGGTCTTCGCGCAGCCCGTTTATGAAGGAACGGATAGGTTGCTCGATAGCCGCTTTTTGAGTGGCATCGGGTATGGTAGATATTTGTTGCAACAGAGTTCTGTCATGATCGCTTGTATAGTCGAAGCTGAAATACAAAATGAACACCACCACAAATATGGCGCCCGTGATCAGAAAGCTTTTCTTAAGTTGCTTCTCCATCACGGCTCTTATCCTCTATTCCAAAAACAAGTTTTTGCAATGCCAGCACAGCCAGCATACAAAGCAAAAAGGTGGGTATAACCAGTGATCATGCTTGGTGCCCTGAACTTGTTATACATAGGCAGATGTTTAAGCAGCAACCCGTTAAAGCCCGGAAAAAATCCGCCCCAACTCATAAGAATGGCGAGTACGCAGGTGACCAATATCCACCACTTGTGTTTGCCATCGAGTATAACCAAACCCATGATCGCCAAAAAACAAATGATAGCTCCCGCATACGGAGGCCCTGATGTGCCACCGATACCGCCCCAATAAAAACTAAGGTTACCTTGCACTTGCTGCGCCAGTTCCTGCGGCATTGCCTGCAGTGCTTCTACAGCTTTCGAATAGCTTTCATCCACTTCCATATTGTTGCTGCTGCCCCCAAACATGCGGGGAATCAGCATAACAAATGGTTCACTTTTGAACATGCTGTAGTCAAATGCATAATTCTCACTCAATCCTTCTTTACCAATGTTGCTTGTGGCATCGGCGAGTTCACTTCCACCGCTTATAGTTTCCTGGGTATATTCATAATTGGGAAACAGAACAACAGCATTTGACAAAGCGCCAACTAGCACCGGAGACAATAGTAATGACCCGCTGCAAGAATCAAATGTTTATATTCTTTGTTTTTGATCCAGATAATGGCATAGCCAATGGTCATGAAGAAGGCAATGATGATACCGTAGTAAGCTGATCTGGTAGTGGTTTTGAGCTAATGAGCGCTCCCGTAAAAAAAGCAGTAAGTGCGCTGCCCCACCAATATTTTTTTTCATAGATCAGTATCAATGCAGCAATAAAGCCCGGCAACAAAGCAATCGACATCATCTTGGTATCGTGCCCGGCCACAATAATTACAGGGTTATAGGTTGCATAGGCATAAGCCAGTGAACCGATAACGCCCATCCAGGTATTTACCCTCAATACCTGTGATAAGAAAATAAAAACAAACACAGGCAAAAAGAAAAATTGAAATGGCTTACCCAAAAAGAGCGATAACGCTTCGGCAAAATAATAAGGAAGGTAGTTATTGGTGCGACCTGCAATCAGATAACCTGGCATGCCGCTAAACATACTATTGGTCCACAACGGGTGCTTCACCATGTACATCTTTGTAGTTGTAAATGTCGTGGCTCATTGCTTTCCACTGGGTAATATCACGTTGTTGCAAAACCTTTCCCTGTAAGTGCAGGCTTGCAATAAAACAAGGCAACAATTAGAAAAATACCAATAGCAAATACATGCGGCAACAGCTTCTTCCAGTCAAAATTCTTCATGTGGTTATTTTATGCAGATGGCAAAATAATACTATTTTACACGAAATTATTTCATGCGTTGGCTTTTATTTCTTGCACGGGTTGCATTCATTTGCAACCTTTTTTTTATTGTTTGCCTGCTGGTTCGTCACACGCATTTCTCGCTTCCGACATCGCTTCTGAATTTGTAATTATTACCGGTTGGATTTTATCGGTCGTGTTGAATGTTATTTTTACCGCTCTGGTATATAATACTTTGGGTGCGAAAAAAAATGCCTCCTGTACCTGCGTGGTTAGCACTTTTAACCTTGCGATCTTTCTTTTTCAAATTATTTACCGTACTAACAGTAGACAATGATGCAAAACATACTGAAAGACAAACCCACAGGCTTTTTGTAGCATCACTGCTTTTTTTGTTGCCAATGCTTTAATAGCAGAATGCATAGGCGGTAAGATATTTTCGCTTGAAAAGCTGCTTGGTTTTCAACCGGCCAATTTTACCCTGTTTGGTGAGACAGGTTTGTCATTTAATCTTTCGTGTGGCGTATTGTTGTGGCCGCTGGAGTTTATCATTACTGATATTGTAAATGAATATTATGGACCCAAAGCAGTGCGCCGTATTTCGTATATAGCAGTTGCTTTAATATCGTACGCGTTTTTTATGTTTTACCTCGCTATAAATTTTCCGCCTGCTGATTTTTGGGTTGGCACGGGCGCAGCAAATAATATCCCCAATATGAATGATGCCTTTAATTCCGTATTTGGGCAGGGCATGTGGATCATTGTTGCCAGCATTATTGGCTTTTTTGGTCAGCCAGTTGATTGATGTTACTATTTTTCACAAAATAAAAAGAGTGACCGGCGAGAAAAAAGTTTGGTTGCGGGCAACCGGCTCAACGGTTGTGTCGCAACTGGTTGATAGCTTTATTGTTGTTTTCATGGCTTTTAAAATCGGCAAAGGTTGGAGTTGGTCAACGGTGCTATCAATTTCGCTGTTGGGCTACAGCTACAAGTTTTTGGTAGCCATAGCCATGACGCCCGTCATATATTTTGCCGAGAGTAGGATAGAAAAATATGTGGGCAGCGAAATAGCCCGGAAAATGAAACAAACGGCTATGGGAAATGAGTGAGCTTTTGGGTAGGGAACATTTGAGTTTTGTTGTACATCGTTGTGTTATTTCAATTCCGGCATATCGGAATACCCTTGTACGGTTGGCGCTCTAATTAAGTTTCATTAGTAATTCAACCACTAAACCTAAGGATGTAGGCAGAAGGAATTATAGTGGGTGAAAAAGGCTGCCATGTAACAATGCGGTACACGGGAGTGACACAACCAAAGCCTCAAAAAAGAATAAATGCCGGTTACCAAAAAAAAGAACAAACCCGCCGGGAACTGTATTTCTTTCTCCGCTTTGCGCTTCTTTATTATTGGTATATTGACAGCCCTTGTAAGCACAAAAACCCTATAGAGGGACCAGCCTGTTTATTTTTTGAATTAATTTCTCACAACCTTCCGCGCGATGTTTTTGTTAGCAGTGTTGCAATGAGTAATTTTAGTGGCAACAACTTGTTGTTTCTTTCACAAGATCTATATGAATACACCCACCCACCCCAACTACGGCTTATCTAAAAGCAAAGAAGAAAAGTTTTCTGACGAAAATTTCATCAATCCCATACCGCGCGCAGTGATACGACCCAATACATCTATACTACTGGATGGTGAATGGCGCTTTGCCGTAGATAAAAATGATGAGGGGCTGACAGATAACTGGCAGATACACCACGACTATATAGAAACTGCGCATTGGCCAGGCACCATAGAAGAACACCTGGCAAAGGCAACCGGAGAAACATTGGAAAGCACTTTTTGGCAAGACAAAGTTGTGGTCTGGTACGAAAGGAATTTTCCGCTGCCGGCACATGAAAATGGTAATGGTGGTCATTACAATATGTTGCAACTAACCTTTGGTGCGTGCGGCTATGAAACCAGGGTTTGGCTCAATGGTTTTTTGCTAAAAACAATAGAAGGTGAAGAGGTACATACAGGTGAGTACACTTCGTTTTCGTATGAATTGGATGAAAAGCTACTGAGCCCCATTAATAAACTAACGGTACGCATAGAAGATACAATGGATGCTGACATACCACGTGGTAAGCAGGAATCGCATGTATATAAAAGGGGTGGCATTTGGTACCAGACCTATACAGGTGCTGTGCGCAGTATTTGGCTGGAAACCGTTGAACGCAACAGGTTACGCTCGCGTGTGGGCGTAGTAAGCATTGTAGAAGATAACCTGGTGCGTTTTAATTTAACCACCCGCATACACGATCCGGGAGCATATACCATTCGGCTAAAGGTTTATAACCGAAAACAGAAAGAAGAAGAAGCCATAGCAACGGACGATTTTTTCCTGCACCTGGAAGCCGGACAAAAACAACAACGCGTAGTTATTGGCGATACCCGGTGCGCAATTATGGTCGCCTGAAAATCCTCACCTATACAGGCTGGTGGCGCAATTGATAGACAGCGATGGTTACGTGGCGGAAATTGAAACCAATTTTGGTTTAAGAAAATAGAAGCCCGCGGTTGTTGTATTTATTTAAATCATAATCCTATTTATCTGGATGGCATTTTGTACCAGCCGGGAACAGCCACCTATGAGGAAATCAAAATGCACATGTATGCCATGAAAGAATTGGGATGTAACCTGGTGCGCATACATATTGCCGGGGTTGATCCGCGAATTTATAACCTGGCCGATAAAATAGGTATGCTTTTGTGGGTGGAGGTTCCAAGCCCACATAGCTCGAACCGCAAAAGCCGGGCAAACCACAGCGGCAGAACTATTGCGAATGCTGGCTTTGATTGGCACGCATCCATCGGTAGTGATATGGAGTTTGTACAACGAAGACTGGGGTGCACAGGATATAGCGAGTAACCAGGAGACACGGCAATATATAATAGACATGTATCATTTTATGCAGATCGCTTACCCCCAGTTTTTGGTGGTGGATAACGATGGCTGGCAACATATTTCGTACGAAGGACGGCTGAAATCGGACCTGATGACCGCACATCTATATACTCCTGATATAAAACGTTGGTCAGAGCTATTGACTGATCTTGAAAATGGCAAACTGGAAGGTGTTGCTGCTTTTCCGCTGGTGGTTGGTGATCCATTCTTTTTTAGAAAACAGGTACCCATTATAGTGAGTGAGTGGGGTGGTTTTGGGTTTGCTGATTATGGTGGGCCAAAAGACAACGAAGAAAGGACAAAACAAATTTTGGAATTTAAAAAAGAACTACGGAAACACTCAATTGCCGGGGATGTATATACGCAGGCTACCAATATTGAAGAAGAACGCAACGGGATTATTGAAGCTGCTACGGGCGAATTAAAGGTACCGGCAGGTTTGTTAAATTCAAGAAATTATTAAAGTGAGCAAAATATAGCGCAAGAATGGCTAAGTACCAACATTAAAATTCAATTAAGATTACTAATTATTATCTCTGGTAAGCAGCAATGCAAAAAATGCATATGTCTGCAAAAGGGTATAAAGTTTAGTTTACATTTCTACATTCTTTTGCAACCAAAGCTAACTCGTTTTTAACTGAGTAAGATTTTAGCACTCAAAACCAAACTGCAGTAAACCCCGCTCTTGCGGGGTTTACCTTTTACAGCACTTGTTGCACAGTACCTGCTACCAGAAGTTTACAATCGAGTAGGAAGGTAGCCATTAGTTCGCTACCTGTCCTCTCACACCACCGTACGTACCGTTCGGTATACGGCGGTTTGTTAGAATAATTTTGTTTGGTGTTCTGTCTTCCAATAGTAGTAGTTAGCAAAACCAATGTAGCGTTGTCGGGTGAAGTATTCGTTGTTCAGTGCCCGGCACAGTATAGGGCTGTGCGCTATGCGGCAGTACCCTTTGCGGCTGTTGCTCCACTCGTATGCCTTTTGCTTATTAATGCCCAATTTCTGAAGGTTCCATCTCCTTGTCCTCGGTTTTTTCCATTGTTTCCATATTCCTATTCGTAATCTTGTGCGTACCTGCTCGTCTAATTCATTCATCTTGCTTTTGGCTTTGGCTATCGAAAAGTAATTTACCCATCCCCTGATTACAGCTTCCATCTTCTTTATCTTTTCCTTTAGCAGGCGTAGGGTCGTTTCGCTTTGTTTGCTCTTTCATCTTTTTCTTTATTCTTATCTAAAGATTTGGGCGCTATGCGTATTTCCCACCCTGTTTTGCTCCGGTAGAAGGAGAAGCCTAAAAGCGTGCTTTCATTTGGGCGGCTTACTTTGCTCTTAGTACGGTTTACCTTTAATTTTAGCTTCTCTTCTATGTATTCTGTGATTGTTTCCATTACCCTTTGGGCAGATTTCTCACTTCTTACATAGATGCTGCAATCATCGGCGTAGCGTACATAGCGATGACCTCTTGCTTCTAACTCTTTGTCCAGTTCGTGTAAAACAATGTTGGATAGCAGCGGGCTTAGCGGGCTGCCTTGCGGTGTGCCTTCTGTTCTTGGACTTGCCACGCCGCCTTCCATAATTCCGCTGGTCAGGTAGCTGCGTATCAGTTTTAGTGTACCCTTGTCTGCTATCTGCTTTGCCAGCAGTCCCATGAGTTTGTCGTGGTTTACCTTGTCGAAGAACTTTTCTAAATCCAGTTCTATCACATACTCATATCCTTCGTTGAGGTAGGCTTGCGCCTGCAATACTGCCTGGTGGGCATTGCGCCCGGGTCTGAACCCGTAGCTGTACCTGGAGAATACTTCTTCGTTCTTCGGGCTTAGCCATTGGGCAATGGCTTGCTGCAACAGCCTGTCTGTTACCGTCGGTATGCCTAACATTCTTGTGCCGCCCTGTGGCTTGGGTATCTCTACCTTGCGTACAGGTTGCGGTTTGTAATTGCCGTTGAGTATAGCAGTCCGAAGCGTTTGCCAGTTGGCATTGAGGTAGTCGCGAAGTTCATCGGTCTGCATACCATCTATGCCTCCGGCTCCTTTGTTGGCAGTTACCTGCTTAAAGGCTTTTTGTACATTGCGGATGTCTAATATTTCTTCGAGCATACTACTAAAAAAAAAACTTTCTTCCCGGCGTTGTTCGCATTGGTTGTGTGGCTTGGCTCAACTCCTCCTGTGTTTTACTTTCGGGTTCCGCCCTATCCTCACACAGGTAGTTCGCTAAAGTGTTTCGGTTGTGTTCGCTTTGCCATAAACGTCCTGTTTGCTTCGCCAATTCTAACATTCAGTCCTTCGGTTTGTCTGTGAGACCTCTGCCCTTGCTCCTTTTGTTCGGGTTGGCAGCTCGTATCCTGACCTACTATGACCTCTGCTGACTTCTGCCTGCACCATACATTCATTGCCTTATCGGCTTTAAATGCTGTTTCCTCTTTGGCACTCTCTCCGTACCGCTGACAGATTGCCTGCAGATCTCCCGGAGTAAGATAACCCGCTTTCAATGGATGTAGCCTCTGCATTTACGTAGTGATGCTTCCGTGCAGTAGTAGGGCTTCTGTTTGTTATGCAACATCACCCGCATCACTCCGCCTTATATGCAGTTTCTGTTCGTAGGCTCCCATATTTGCCGCCAGCTTCCTTCAGATTCCACTTCGCAATGGACACCCTTGCTCTTGGCTAACACTCCTTACTGCAAAGCGTGTTCGGGACTTGCACCCTATAGCGTTGTTACCATGTCCGGCGCACATAAAAAGAGCCGGCACCTGGTGCCGGCTCTTTAATCTTAATCTGTTTACTTATCTATACTGCAAAACTTTCACCGCAACCGCAGCTACGACTTGCATTAGGATTACTAAAATAAAATCCTTTTCCGTTTAATCCATCAGAAAAATCCAGCGTAGTATTTACCAGGTATAAGAAAACTTTTCAGATCTGTTACTACTTTTATTCCATTATCTTCAAACTCCTGGTCCATCGGCTTTTTTTCATTATCAAAATCAAGCTTATAACTTAAACCAGAACAACCGCCGCCAACAACTGAGACGCGCAAAAAATAATCATCTCCTTTTATCTCGGCATCTTTCATCAGGTTATCAACCTTTACTTTTGCCTTATCACTTACATAAATCATAATATCTACCTTTAATTTGAGAATTAGTGCTAATTTGAATAATTCACAATTATGCAATCCTATATCTTCAAATCTACTCATTTCAAATTAATGAACAATGCTTTCTTCGAACTTAATTTGCTCCAAACCATTTTTTACCCTGTAATCATTGATAGCTGCTTTAATGGCATCTTCTGCTAAAACAGAACAGTGAATTTTTACAGGAGGAAGATTTAATTCTTCAACAATCGCCATATTATCAATAGCCAGTGCCTGGTCAACAGTTTTGCCTTTTAACCATTCTGTAGCCAAGGACGAAGAGGCGATTGCAGAACCGCAACCAAAAGTTTTAAATTTAGCATCCCTGATCACGCCGGTTTCATCATCTACTTCAATTTGCAGTCGCATAACGTCGCCACACTCAGGTGCACCAACAAAACCGGTTCCAACATTTTTACTTGATTTATCTAGAGTACCTACGTTTTTAGGATTTTGATAATGATCGATTACTTTATCTGAATATGCCATGTTATATGTAGTTTGAATATTTTAAATTATAATTTGAAAATGATAGCTGTATTCTATTGCATTTGAAAACTCATTTTCAATTTTCAATCGCCATATATTTAAATTTAATGAGCTGCCCACTCAATTGAATTCAGGTCAATTCCTTCTTTATACATTTCCCACAGCGGACTCATTTCGCGAAGTTTTAAAACCGTGTTGCTAACCTGCTCAATGGTATAATCAATTTGTTCTTCAGTTGTAAATCTTCCCAATCCAAAACGCAGCGAACTATGTGCCAGATCATCACCTAAACCCAAAGCTTTCAATACATAACTTGGTTCAAGAGATGCAGAAGTACAGGCAGAACCGGAACTCAATGCAATATTTTTATTAAAGCCCATCAACAAACCTTCACCTTCAACATGTTTAAAAGAAATATTGGTTACATGTGGCAGGCGATGTTCACGATTTCCATTTACATAAGCTTCTTCCATTTTCAGCAATTCAGCTCTCAAGTTTATCTCTTAGTGCGCTTAAACGTTTTGCATCCTGCTCCATTTCAAGACGGGCCAATTCAGCAGCTTTCCAAAACCAACAATACCAGGAACATTCAAAGTACCACTACGCATTCCTCTTTCATGTCCGCCGCCATCCATTTGTGCGGTAACTTTTACCCGCGGATTTTTACGGCGAACATATAAGGCTCCAATTCCTTTAGGACCATACATTTTATGAGCAGTAAAAGCCATCAAGTCAATGCCATCTTTATGTACATCACAGGTATTTTACCCACTGCCTGAACACCATCGGTAAAAAATAATACTCCATGCTTTTTTGCAATAGCACTTATTTCACTAACCGGTTGTATTACACCAATTTCGTTATTGGCATACATTATCGCGATTAAAATAGTAGTTGGTCTTATAGCTGCTTCCAATTCGCTAAGATCAATCAATCCATCTGCTTTACCTGCAGGTAAGTAACTTCGCCACCCAATTTTTCAATATGCTTGCAAGTATCTAAAACAGCTTTATGCTCGGTAGTAGCAGTTATAATATGATTTCCTTTGCTGGCATACATTTCAAAAACACCTTTAATCGCCAAGGTTATCTGCCTTCAGTAGCACCACTTGTAAAAATAATTTCTTTAGGATCTGCGCCTATCAATTTTGCAACCTGTTCACGGGCATAATCCACAGCTTCTTCTGCCGCCCAGCCAAAAGGATGATTACGGCTTGCAGCATTTCCAAAATTTTCAGTAAAATATGGAACCATTGCCTCCACTACCCTTGGATCGCAGGGCGTAGTTGCATTATTATCAAATAAACGGGTAATTTCAACATAATAACACTATTTTCTTCTAATCTTATTAAATGCAAAAGTAACACAATGCTGCCTATAAATTTGTATATAGAAAGTTCAACATCTCTTTTTCCTCAAATCGTAACAGATTTTAATATACATAAATCTAATTACATGAAAGTTGAACATATTGGAATTGCAGTAAAGAATCTTGAAAATTCAATTCCTTTGTAAATGCTATTAAACTCCCTGTTACAAAACCGAAACTGTGGAAAGCGAAAAAGTAAGAACGGCTTTTTTCCAAAAAGGGGAAACAAAAGTCGAATTATTGGAAAGTTTGAGCCCATCGGGAGTGATCAAAGGTTCATTGAAAAAAAGGTGAAGGAATTCATCACATTGCTTTTGAAGTTGAAAATATAAAGACAGAAATGAAAAGATTGCAAAGAAGGCTTTACTTTTATCTGAATTACCAAAAAAAGGTGCGGATAATAAGCTGGTTTGTTTTATTCATCCCAAAGAAACCAATGGTGTTTTAATAGAACTTTGCCAGGAAATTACTCCCTAACACTTTATCAATCAATACTCTAGTACTTTCTTAAAAAGCTGTAGCAGCAACGCGATGAAGTCTGAGAGTGATACAGAATAACTTTTTTCACCCCATCTCATTCCGGATAGGATATTTTCTTCAACATGCATTTTCTCCCATATTTTTTGCAGAGCGACAGTTAATATACGCCAGGCTCCTACCGTAGAAATACGTGCTTCTGACAAAATTTCACAGTATTGGCACGCACCTTGCCTTATTGTAAGAAATCTAATATTTCTTGTATGAGACCAGTTCTAAGAATACTGACCATTGTTTTGGTTTTAATATTTACCAATCACTATTGCTTCGCGGGCGAAACAAATGGCAAAAGCAGGATTGCTGTAGTAGATAATGGTAACAAAACCAGGATTTGGGTTAGCGATTTTCCACGGAAAACCAGTGTAGTAGTTACGGACAGTGAAAACAATCTCCTAACCATCGTGTCCACCAACGATTTTGGCGCAGCTTATATCATCCTTCCCGTTTCGGTAAAATCCAGGGTGATCGTAAAAACACTAAATGGGGAAGTATCGGCCTCCAACAATAACTTGGTAAACGATAAAAATTTGGAAACGGACCTACCAACTATTGCTGCTGATGGCGAAATGACAAAAGCTTAAGGTCACCCGCTTTCTTTTTACCGACTACTTCTTCGGTTACGATCATTTGGAATATGAAGCGTCATTGTTGCGACGCTCCGTTCATCTTCATGGCTTTGCTCAGGCTTCCGGCTTATTTTCGAAATCATTTACTATTCCTTTAAAAGTATTAACTCAAGTTAGGATTGTTTACGATCCACAGCCTATTCTTGTTGCAATAGCGTACTTATTGAAACATTTTTTTCCGCTCGCAAAAAATATGAAACTTCAGCGGGAATGTCTATTTCCAGGGGTATTTAGGGCAAATGCACAAGCCCGATGTGAGTAATTCAGTGCATTACTAAATGCGCTACGATCCTGCAGCTTTATTTATAATCCAAGTTTTTCAATAGCCAGTTGAGCTGCTATCTGGCTTGCATCTTTTTTATTATAAGCCTTTGCCAACAGCAAGTTGTTCTCCATCTAAAACAGCGGCAATAGTAAAATACCCGGCGGTTATTTTCCAGCTTTTCTTCAATGGTTTCAAAGCCAAGACTTTGCCGTTTTTACTTGCCCAGCCAATCAGTTTATTTTTTAGATTAATATCAATCAATTCCAGATCATCAACATACAAATGAGGAATGATCATTTGCTTTAGTACCCATTTTTGTGTTTTACTATAGCCTTTATCAAGGTAAACTGCACCAACCAAAGCTTCGAGTGTATTACCAAAAATCTGGCTTCCTTTTAACGAGCCATCGATACTTATTGTACAAGGCTAATTTTTTTAAACCAATCTTTAATGGCAAGATCATTTAACTGTTGCCGGTTTACCATTTTACTTCGCATTTCGGTTAAAAAACCTTCGCCTTTATATGGATATTTTTTAAAAAGATAATCAGCTACAATAGCACTTAAAATTGCATCGCCCAGGTATTCCAGTCTTTCATTATTTTCATCGGCATCTTCTTTAACCGAGCGGTGACTTAATGCTGTAGTATAAAGAGAAATATTGCCGGGTTTTAATACCAAGCACATTTTGTAACTGCTTCTGAAAAGTTTGAATATTTTTCTTCGTCCAAAAAATCGTTCTGAGAATTTCCACAATGTTAAGCTACATATTTTTTTACAATCACAGCAGCATTATGTCCACCAAATCCAAAGGTGTTGCTTAAGTGCGGCATTTACTGTTCTTTTTTGTGCTTTATTGAAGGTGAAGTTTAAGCTTGGATCTAAGATCAGGATCGTCAGTTAAAGTGATTGATGGTAGGAGGAATAATACCATGTACAATACTTTGTATACAGGCGATGGCTTCAATAACACCGGCAGCACCAAGGCAATGGCCGGTCATACTTTTTGTAGAACTGATATTTAGGTTATAGGCATGTTCACCAAAAACATGGGTGATGGCTTTTACTTCTGCACCATCACCCAAGTGGAGTAGAAGTGCCATGGGTATTGATGTAGTCGATGTCTTCAGGCTTCATACCTGCATCGTCCAGGGCGGCAAGCATTACATTTTTTGCACCCAAACCTTCGGGATGTGGTGCAGTAATATGATGGGCATCGGCTGTATGCACCGCCACCTGCAATTTCGCAATAAATTTTGTGCGCCCCGTGCAATGGCATGGTCAAGGTCTTCCAAAATTAAAACACCTGCACCTTCACCCATCACAAAGCCATCGCGGTCTTTATCGTAAGGGCGGCTTGCGGTTTCAAATTCATCATTTCTTTCGCTCAGTGCTTTCATGGCATTAAATCCACCAACTCCAGCCTGGCTTATAACAGCTTCGCTTCCACCGGTAACAATAATGTCGGCCTTACCCATCCGGATGTAATTGAAGGCATCAATGATGGCATTGGTAGAAGAAGCACAGGCACTAACAACGGCAAAGTTGGGTCCTCTGAAACCATGACGCATAGAGATTTGCCCGGCGGCAATATCAAGAATCATTTTAGGAATGAAGAAGGGATTGAAACGGGGAGTGCCATCGCCTTTTGCAAATTCTATCACTTCATTTTGAAAAGTGATTAATCCGCCAATGCCGCTGCCAAAAATTACACCTACCCGGTCAGGGTTAATACGTATTTTTATCATCAAGTTTGGCATCTAGAACAGCCTGGTCGCTGGCAACAATGCAATTTGGGTAAAGCGGTCAATTTTGCGGGCTTCTTTTCTATCGAGGATAATCGGTGGCTTCAAAATTTTTAAGTTCGCAGGCAAACCTTGTTTTAAATTTTGATGCATCAAATTGGGTTATCAGATTGGCACCGGAAACCCCATTAATTAAGCCATTCCAGTAATCATCAAGATTATTTCCTAAAGGGGTTAAAGCTACCAATACCAGTTACAACAACTCTTTTCAATTGCATATGCTGCCTGTAAATTGTTAAGTGATAAATCCGCCTACAGCACGCCAAAAAGCATTTGTAAGGCGGATTAAAAAATTATTGCTAATAAATGAGGTTTACCAATTATTTAGCATGCTCTTCCAGGTAGGCAACAGCCTGGCCTACTGTTGTAATGGTTTCAGCCTGCTCATCAGGAATAGAAATATTGAATTCTTTTTCAAATTCCATGATTAATTCCACGGTGTCCAAAGAATCGGCACCCAGGTCATTGGTAAAAGATGCTTCAGTAGTTACTTCTGCTTCATCTACGCCAAGTTTGTCAACAATGATTTTTTTAACTCTTGTTGCGATGTCTGACATTGTTATAAAGTTTAGTTACGGTTGCAAAAATATAATTTTTGGTAAATAAGCAACGAAATACCTGATTTTTATTTCTAAACTGTCGTTGTTTTATATCATTTAAAGTGGCAATGTACAACGCGTTGTTGTATAATTTACATCTCTTTTTATTGGTAACATTTTCATGCCATCTATCTGCTATTCCACTCTCAGCAAAGTGTACTTCATGTAATTTCGGCAATCTCACAAAGCAACTTTGGTTCAGTACTGTAAAATGATAATTTGTAAAGTGGAATAATATTTTGAGCAAGGTTTTTAGAAGCCTTTAAAACATATTTTTGTAAGGATTACATATACAAGCAAACCCGGTATGCCGTTAAAAATCATTGACTACGGTTCCAAGGAATATCAACAAATGGTGGAGTTGCGCAGGCAAATCCTCCGCAAACCCCTGGGACTTGATTTTACGAATGCCGACCTTGAACAGGAGAAAAATCACCTGCATATAACCGCATTTGAAGATGATGTAATGCTGGGTTGCTGTATGTTGATCCAAGTACAACCAACTGTTGTGCAATTGCGTCAAATGGCAGTAAAATCAGGGCTGCAAGGCAAAGGAATTGGCAGAGTATTAATGGAATTTGCAGAAAATATTGCCCGCGACAGAGGCAATAAAAAAATCATAATGCATGCCCGTAAAACTGCTACAGGCTTTTATGAAAAACTGGGGTATAAAATCACTGGTGACGAGTTTTTGGAGTTGAACATACCGCACTACATTATGGAAAAGGAATTGTAATTATTTCTTGATGATTTTCTCCCGCAACAAACGGCGTAATTCTTCCAGGTTATCCTCTTTAGTCACTGCATACTTCGGCACCAAAAAAAAAGATTTACTATCAAAATACAAATGAATGAAATGTGGGCTTTCGATGTAGCTGGAAAATTTGTTCCAACTCCAATCAGAAAAACCCCGTTCATTTTCAATACGTATCCCGTACTCGCCAAAAGTCATTTTAAATGAATCCTTGAAAGTTGAAGCTTTTCGATAAACCATTCCCGGCAGGAAAAACCAAAAGGCAATGATAAGAAAGATCCAAAGAATAGAACTTAAGATAAACGCCAGGGGCGATACCTTATGAAAATAAAATAAAGAAGCTGAAAATATAGCAAACACATTCACCAAAACGATCAATATTCTTACTTCAGGTCTATTTAGAAAATGGTACCGGAGAGCTTGTAACACCTTCTTCTTATTGTAAGAAAAATAGATCTGCATATTGAATGTTTAAAGAAACCAAAAGTAGTCAAAACGGTTTCTTTCATCAAAATGCTCACGGTCAGTCATATTAGCTTTTATTCTGGTTGCGGGAAAGGCGAAAATTGGAGATAGCAGCATAGGCTGCTTTACGGGCACGGCTTATTCCGCCGAGTGGCGTATGTTCAGGTAAACAATGCCAGGGCGAAAAGGAAAGCAATTCGCCAAAAGCATCCTGTTGGGAGGTAGAAAAATTTTGCGGTAAAATTTTGATCTCAGCCACTTTCACCAGCGGAGATTTCCACTCAATGCACGGATTTTCAATGGGCTCAGAAACCGGGTCGGTTTGCAATTGTACCATAAAATCGAACATTATCGCATCTTGCTGCAAACGGGACTGCATTTCTTTCCGCAAAAAATTATTGTCTTTTTCTACCACATCAGCCTTCTTTTCTATGGGGATTGCAACGTATTTAACTGCTTGTTCTGCACTACCCAGGCGACTGGGGCTAACACTCCAATATTGCACCGACAATACACTGTCACACTTTTGCATTGATCGCAACGTTCGCACAACAGTAGACCAATTACGCGGATCCAAAGCAAACTTGATCATACCCGCAAGCCCATTGCAAAGTGCCAGAATATTTTTGCGAAATCCTTTTACGTCAGGCGACATAAGGGTTGGATAACTGACCAGAAGTAAGTCCTGCGAGTGTGGCTGCTGCACGTCTTCAATGATCATTTCACCCGGCACGTTCAACAACTTTATTGCCATACCCCGCAGATCTCTTTTGCGGTCATCAAGCACCTTTGAATTACCATTTGAAAAACGGATGATCGCCTCATATTTTTTACCGGGTACTAAAAAACCATATTGAAAATTGCTTGGTAGTTCATCTATAACCCGGAAGGTCGCCTTAACACAACCGTGCATTTTAGCGTGAAACTGACGCAGGGTTTCACCGGGTTTGTACTCGCGGCTTAGCCTTTTTATAATTGCATCAATGATAGCCTGGATATCTTCGGCTTCATTGGGTGCAGGATACTCCTGTCCAAGCTGAGGTTTTGTAGTATTCATTAAAAATTGGAAAGATATTTAATAGCGTTGATGCCAGGCATGAAAAAGTAACTTCCGCCTTTCACGTTTACAAACTCCGGCACGTCAGTAAAGCGTCTGCGAATCCCTAATTTTTCCGGCACAGTAAATGTTCCGGTCATCTTTTTATTCTCCGGATGATGGTGATTGCCACTGATAGGATCGCGTTCATCAACCAGTCCATTAAACTTTGGGTTGTTTGTCCAGGCATTTTGAATAAATTCAAACTGCCGTCCCAGGTCGGCATTGAAACAGATAAAATGTAATCCCCGTTCTCCGGTCACTTCTTCCACTTTCAGTATGTCGCGTGGGTTCATGGTTTCGGTTACCGGCGTACCAAACGATCGTCCCCGCCGCAACAACCTGTGCTTATTGGCTATTTTAATTGACGCAGACTTACTTGTATCGAGCGCATCACGCGGGTGCGACCTGCGGATGTGCGACGCGTAAGGGCATTTTAAACCGCCCTCGTCTTCTTTGCGATACTCAAATTTGTTGGTGTTATTATATTCATCCATCTCCTGGTCGGGGCAAATAACTATCGGTGATCCCCCGGCCATCTTCCCATCATTTTAGCCGCCAGTTTTATCATTTCATGTTCATCGGCTTCATTATTTTCATCAGAAGTTGCTTGCTGCATGTACTTCCAAAACAAACCGACATCTTGTTTTAGTTGCCTGAATACCATGAAACTGCCGTTTTTGCCCAGGTCGCGTTTATCTGGCTCTACAAACGAAGCCGGTAAAGCCTTTGCTGCATCTGATTTTGGCACTACATACGGAGAAGGTGTATATTGATCATATTCATTCTTATACCCCAGAATAAACTCACCTGCACTCACCGTATTGTTCGGGTCATCTTCGCGCGCCAGCCCTTTAATGGTAGGTTGCGAAATACCATCCTGAAATCCAAAATGTTCCTTTCGCTCATAAAGAACCGACGTATCCAATTGTTTGATGACATACAACGAATAGTCAGTCATTTGTGCAACCTGTTTGTCGTGCAGAACACGCAGCTTTGCGGGGTCGGTAGCATATAACATTAGTACTATGTGCAGCGTTTCGTTAAAGCCCCCGCCCCACTCCCAACTGTTCGGATCACTCTTACCAAAGTCACCTAAAAAAAACTGTTTATGGCGGGTAATCATACCATCTTCAAACTCTACCGGAAAGCTATCGAGTGCGTCTTTATCCAGACCCAAAAAACGCAAACCTTCAAAAGTGAAGGCAATGTTCAGGGCGGTGTCCATCCCTTTCTGATCACCGCGCGTAACCTGCGCAGATAGTTGTTCCAGCCACTTTTTTGCGTTGAGGGGATTGCCCATACCCACGAGTAAAAACTCAGCAGCGGGCATGTTTGAATACCCGCGAATAATGATGCCTTGAATATCGTTTAGTTCGAGTGTTTCCATTTATAGTGTTGTGTTTTGCAACAGAGACTTGCATCGCCTGTTTTTTTCACCTTTTGTTTTTGGTAGCCACCTTTGGTTCTTTTTGCGTCATCGTTGCCACGCTCGGTTCAAGGGCAGTACCCTGTAGGAGCTGTGACCGCAGTATAAAATAGTTGCTCAGGTCTTTCAAATGATACCGGATTGTACAAACACATTAGTGCAGTGTTCTCAAATCTTTCTTCAAATTTGATCGAAAACGATTGGCCTGTTTTTATGCTTCCGCTGCATAGAGAAAACTCAGTACAAGGGTGCGACGCAACAATGCACCTACAAAGAACAAATGCCCGCTCCCAAAAATTCGCCCTACAATAATCCCAACCATTTGCCGGCTTCCTCCTCAGACATACTGCCGTATAAACCGTCCCTGATTTTTGAATTGTTGAATATGTTTTTTACAGACACATTTTTGTTGGCGCTGTACCAAACATTGGTGATGGTTTGAAATTTGCGCGCCCAGCGCATAAAACCATCGGCATCGTCTGCGCCGCCAATTACCATCAGGCGTGTTTTAGGATACCCGATTGTGTGGCAAAACATTAGTGACAACTGCTTGCCGGCAATGTTGATAAAGTCGCGCAGGTAGCTTTCAGAGTTGCCATCGAAGTTGCTGAGAAATATCATTTGCCTGCCTTTGTTAACGATGATCCAGCGGGCAAAATGAACGGTGGGAATACCGGAAAGTTTGCCCTTGCTAAAAAGATAGGGTGCTAAAAAATTGGTAATGCGCAGCAGAAACAACATGGTTGCCAGGCGCACGCCGCCAGGCTTTATATTGCCAACTGCCGAGAACTGTGCCTGCACTATCCGTGTTTCGCGGTTTACCAATTCACGAATGTGATTTTTGTCAACTTTGTACGAGATATCTGTTTCCCGCATTTCGAGAAACAGAATAGATGATAAGCCAAACAATAACAAAAGGAATGATAAGTGGTAGAAGAATGATGGCTACCAATTATCAACAAGACAAACTTTGCCCAATGTGCCAGCAACCAGGCAAAAGAGGCTTTTTCTGCCGGTGTTTTTGCCCACGCCAAAGCCGGATTATTATGAACAAAATCAAGTATTTTTTGCCTGATCTGCTGCTTGCTTAAACTGCGTAAGTGTGTTTGCTGCTGGTCTAAAAAGTTTTCAATTTCTTCACGTAGTTCGCTCTCCTTTCGTATTTGCAACACCGAGCGATGCCCTACACCAACATAAAATGTTTCGGTATGGGTGGTAACTGTTTTCAGGTATTGCAGCAAAGCATCCTCACTATAGGTTGCTTTTGCGGGAAACCCCTGGCAAAGGGAAAACATTTGCCAAAGCCCTTTGCCTGCAACTTTTAGCAGTTCACCCAGGTGATTGTCGTAGGGCTCGTCGTAGTTGGTGGTAAAAACCAATCGTGCCCCAACCGGATTACCAAATGCATCGGTGCTTTCGTCGAGTACCACAAAGCGGGCAAAATGCACAGTGGTAAGTTTGGCAAAGGGAATGATCGGGTTAGTCTCCACATCATTGTCTTCGATCTCTTTGCAAAGTGCTATCACCTGCTGTTTTTGGCCGGTGGCAATGTAGGCTACAATAGAAAGTGCGCCATGCTGGGTCATAAGGCTTAGGCAGTATTTTTTAGAATGGTAATTTTGATTTTATATAGATCTCGTACAGCGAACCGGAGAAATACTTTCCAAAAGAAGCCATGATCTTTGCTTCCTCTACCACCCCTTTGGCATGTAATACTTTCATTGTTGTCATTTGTTTGGCAAAGTCAAGGGTTTCTATTACCAGGATCCCTTTTCCTAAAACAGGTGATGTTTCCTCTTCGCCATCATGCACCGTAATGAATAATGTACAGGCATCTTTCCACATGTCGAAACCTTTGTCGTCGCGTATTACTTTATAGCCATAGAAGTAATAATTTTTGCACTCTTCAGAGTGAAGTATCATTTTATACTTCATGAGTTTGGTAGGCTTTTCGGCTACTTCATCTACAAATAAATTAAATACACCGTCGCTGATTACCAGTGGTTTTGCTGAAAGTGCGGGAGCATTCACTACACCTGCCAGTTGTGCTGTATGGTTTGGCTCCTTCAGCATGGTTTCTACATCGTTGGAAATAACGGTGAGAGTAAAATCGAAAGGTGAATTGTTTTCTTTGCCCAGTTTTGCACCGTTCTCAAAACTTTCCTTTTCATCAATTGAAAAGAAGCCTTTCATTGTTTCAGTAAACTGAATGCCGGGTTTGCGGTCATTGTCAGGCAAGTTGACCTCTTTATAGCTGTAGTCGATGGTAAAGCCATAATCTTGTGCCATCAGTTCGCAACTGCGCTCTGCCAATGCAGAAATGGTGATGAGAGGATTGACACCCAGTGGCAGAGGTATTACAGCGCCATCACATACATACAACCCTTTGTGCACGTCGGTGCCTGTGGTGCCGGCAAATACTTCACCTTTATGGTTCACTACGCCCTTTGTTGCATCGTCAGCCATAATACAACCACCAAGGGGATGCACGGTCATCAGGTCATAGTTCATCAGCTTGGTCCACGTAGGGTTTACCACATATTCCCCGTTAATCGCTTCTGTAGCTTTGGTAAGGTTCTCATGCACTTTTTGAAAAATAGGTTGTTTGCCTACACCCTTCCAGACTATCTGCAGCCGATCATTATTCAGCAGCATTTTTCCATTGCCATCGTCGTGTGTCATAACCAAAAAAGCCTGGGTATGGTTGATAGCGCCATGGTAGGGACCACGTAGCAAACTTGTAGCCTCCCGGGCTTTTTTCTTTACAGCATCGACCAGGCCTTCATGGGGTTCTTTGCCAAATAACTTAGAAATTGCCAGCATACTGGGTGTAATGGCGGGCGCTACAGGGCCCGGTATATTTCCATCTTCTATCACCATTCCATCTTCCAATATGGGTTGCTCGCGCAGGTCAATGACAGATGTGATGCAAGGACCAACGGGATCAACACTGCCACCGGGATCGTGCGGACCAAAGCCAATGGTATTGATCCGTTCTTCGGCGTTGTAACCAAAGCCCAGCACGTCACCATTGCCGGTAAACCGATCTCCAATTTTTTCGGAGGTTGTTAAACCATTTTGTTTGGATCGCAGCAAAATCTCCGTGCTGCCCAGCGACCCTGCGCCGAGCACCACAATATCAGCGGTCACAAATAACTCTGCCGCATTAAAAATTTCGCTGTTGGCATTTTGTATTTTATAGTGCACGCTCCACTTACCATCAGCTTCATGGCTAATGTGCTTTACAGCTACTTCGGTAAAGATCTCTGCACCGTGGTTCTTTGCATCGGGCAGATAGTTCATGAGCGTAGTATTCTTTGCGCCATAGTTGCACCCGGTCATGCAATCGCCGCAGAGTTTGCATTCATACTGGTCTTGCCCAGCATTGTTTTTACGGTCTTGAAAAGTGACATTGATGTCAAGGTATTTTGCCTGGTGCCCCATGCCGGAAGCAGATTTTTTCATGGCTTCAGCCTTAGGTAGTTTGGGATAGCCGTTACTACCTTCGGGGTAAGGATTGGGTTGCAGCATGTGTTTGGCGCGTTCAAGGTTTCGCCAGTAAGACTCAGGGTCATCCTTTAGCTCCTGCGGCCATTCGCTGTGCTGTAGTACGCGGGCTTCAGGTACCAGCGACACATTTGCATTGACCAACGAGGTGCCGCCCAAACCACAACCTTTGAACACACTGATATCGTCGTTCATGTGAAACTCGTAAAGACCTGTTTTTGAGCCAATGTGTTTACCCGGAATATTAAACTGCATTTCTTTAGCTGCCTGTATGCTGGTGCGGGGATACTCCCCCGGAAGAAACTCTTTACCTTTTTCTAACAGGCAAACTTTTTTGCCGCCACGTGCCAGGCGTGAAGCGGCGATACTGGCGCCATAACCTGATCCGATAACAATGGCATCGTAATGATTTTTGATCTCAGCAACGGGGGAAGACAATCTTTTGAAGTTCATAAGCTGTTTTGTTTAGAATAATCTGGAAAAACAAGTAAGAAGAAAACAAATATTATATTAGACCCACCTACACCCAGGATGGCTAAACATATACACTGACCAGTGGTATGCAAATACTACAATTTAGAAACGAATAACAGAAAGAAAGTGGGTGAAAACGTTGATTTGGCATGGAAACATTAATAGCAGTTAGCGAAAAGCCTAATGTACCTACAAGTATAAAAAAAGAAAATGAGTATTCATAGGGGTGAAAGATCAAGCCTGAAAAAAATAGAGATATTGTGAGTATCTACCGAAAACAAAAGCAACATACAAATGATGCAAAAATGTACTGATGTAAGCTAAGAAAATCGTTTCGAAAATTAGCTTTATTAGTGTGACATTTTGACTTTTCCTTTATTTAGAACTACTACCGATCTTACCAAAACGTACCGCCTTGTTTGTGCCGCTTATATAAAAGCTAAATCATGGCTCTGCCACTTCAACAGTGCGACGCAACAATAGTCACAACAAAGATTTACAGATGACTACCAAAAAATTTAAACTCCACCTTGAAGGTAGCGTACCATGCGCCAGCGTTGCAACATCTCCATACCCGGCTAAGGCGGGGTGCAAGGGTTGATCTCATTTGATTTTTCGTCACCTTCGCACAGAATTAAAAGTACAGAGGGTATGACAAAATCAATTTTTATTGCAACCACAGAACCTTATAGCGGCAAATCGATCGTGGCGTTGGGGGTCATCAATATGTTGCTGGGCAAGGCCAAACGCATCGGCTATTTTAAGCCGGTAATTAATGCCGACCCGCTGGAGAAAAAGGACTCACACATACAAACGATACTGGAGTATTTTGGGCTGAACGTTAACTATGAGGATACCTACGCCTTTACGCGCCCACAGGTAATGCGCCTGACTGAAAACGAGGGACAGGGTAACATGATGAATACCATCATCCGCAAGTTTAAAAAAATAGATGATGACTACGATTTTACGGTGGTGGAAGGTAGCGATTACCTGGGCGAAGGCACGGCTTTCGAATTTGAATTGAACCTGTCCATAGCCAAGAACCTCAACGCTCCGGTCATCATTGTAAGCTCGGGCGAAAACAAGACCATTGCTGAAATTGTAAGTGCAGTGTTGAATGTGGTACGCAGCTTTGCCTCACGCGAGGTGCAGGTACTGGCAGTGGTGGTAAATAAAATTCACCCGCAATTTGCTGAAGATGTGCGGCAACTGCTCGGTACTCAACTTGCCGCCGGCACCATCCTCGCCATTATACCCGTAAACCAGGCATTGCTTAGCCCCAGCATGAAGGAGATTTTAGAAAATTTGCAGGGCACCCTGCTGGTGGGCGAAGAGCAGCTTTCGAACCAGGTAGACAATGTGGTGATCGGCGCTATGAATGTGCCGCACTTTCTCAATCACATCAAAGAAAATGTTTTGATCATTACTCCCGGCGACCGTGGCGATATGATCATTGCCGCTTTGCAGGCAAACCTATCTACCAGCTATCCCAAAGTTTCGGGCATTGTTTTAACGGCTGGCTTTCAGCCCGAGGAGCCTATTATGCGCCTGCTAAAGGGGCTGCAAACAGTTATACCTATCTTATTGGTCGAGACCGGAACGTTCGAAACTTCTACCCGTATCGGGGCAATTAAGTCGCGCATTACCCCCGACAATATCAAAAAAATTCATCTCGGCATCAGCACCTTCGAGCGCTATGTAGATGTGCAGGCGCTCGATCAAAAGATCGTCACCTTCAAGCCCGAAGGCATTACCCCGCACATGTTTCAGTACCAGCTTGCCAAGTGGGCAAAAAAAATCCTCAAACACATTGTACTGCCCGAAGGAAATGACGACCGCATATTGCAAGCAACCGCCAGGTTAGTTTCAGAAGGAAGTCGTAAAACTTACCTTGCTGGGAGATCCTGAAAAGATCGCGGCTTCAATAAAGCGACTGGGTCTCACAACTTGATCTAAGCCAGATACGCATTATTAATCCTGCCCAGTCTGAGTACTACGAAAGCTATGTAAACACGCTCTATGAATTGCGAAAAAATAAAAATGTGAACATGGAGATGGCGACGCGATATGATGACCGACGTTTCTTATTTCGGCACCATGATGGTTTACAAGGGACACGCCGATGGCATGGTTTCCGGTGCCATTCATACCACCCAACATACCATTCGCCCGGCATTGCAATTTGTAAAAACAAAGCCGGGTATCTCTGTCGTTTCTTCGGTCTTTTTTATGTGTTTGCCCGACGGGTGTCGGTCTTTGGCGATTGTGCGGTTAATCCAAATCCTACGGCTGAGCAACTGTCTGAGATCGCCATTTCCTCCGCAGAAAGTAGCCGCCGTTTCGGTATAGAACCGCGCATTGCTATGTTGTCATATTCTTCGGGTGCCAGCGGCGAGGGCGAAGATGTTGACAAAGTGCGCGAAGCTACCGAGATCGTGAAACGAAAACGCCCCGATTTAAAAGTGGAAGGACCCATTCAATACGACGCCGCTGTTGACCCCTTTGTGGGGCAGTCAAAAACTTCCCAATTCAGAGGTAGCAGGGCAGGCAAGTGTGCTCATTTTTCCCGATCTAAACACCGGCAACAATACATACAAAGCCGTGCAGCGCGAAACCGGTGCGCTGGCTATTGGTCCCATGTTGCAGGGACTCAACAAACCGGTTAACGACCTTAGCCGCGGTTGCACGGTCGATGATATTTTTAACACAGTCATTATCACAGCTATTCAGGCGCAGGACGAGTAACACGTTGTGCTTTTTTATGAACCCGGCGGCAAAACCTTCTGGCGGCTTTTGTTGCGTCGCACTCTTGTACATTTATACCCCTATGCAGCCTTCATAAAAACCTGATCTAATTCTGTTATAAACACTTTGTATATGAACATTTTCGTCCTTAATTCTGGTAGCAGTTCTATAAAATACCAACTCTTTACCATGCCCTCAACGCAACCTGTTTGTACCGGTTTGCTCGAGCGTATTGGCATGGAAAATTCAATTATTACCCACAAAACGTTTCTGCAGGGCAAAGAAGAAGTGGTTAAAAAAACAATGGAACTACCCGATCACACCGCCGGTTTGCAGCAGGTTGCACACTTACTAACCGATCCACAGAAAGGCGTCATTCACGATCCCTCAGATATACAAGTTGTTGGTCACAGGGTAGTGCATGGCGGCGAAACCTTCGCTCAACACTGTTGTTATAGACAGCCGGGTAAAGGAAGAAATAAAGAAACTTTTCCCGTTGGCGCCACTGCACAATCCGGCAAACTACACAGGCATTGAAGTAGCTGAAAAAATTTTTACAAAAGCAGTTCAGGTTGCCGTTTTCGATACCGCTTTTCACCAAAGCATGCCGGCAGCGGCATACCGCTTTGCACTGCCCAATACATTTTATACCGACCTGCATATACGTGCCTATGGTTTTCATGGTACCAGTCACAAATATGTAAGCGGGCAGGCGGCAAATTACCTGCAAAAGAATGATGCAAAACTGATCACCATTCACCTGGGAAACGGTTGCAGTATTACCGCCGTTAACGCCGGCAAGTCAGTTGACACAAGCATGGGCTTTGGTCCTCTCAGCGGGCTCATAATGGGTACCCGCTCAGGCGATATAGATCCTTCCATTATATTTCATTTGGTTGACGAATTAGGTTGGGAAGTAGAACAGGTAAAAGCGACACTTAACCGCCGTAGTGGTATGCTGGGTCTAACTGGTTTTAGTGACATGCGCGACATTTCCAAAGCCATCGCAGAGGGTGATCAAATGGCTGAGTTGGCATATGAGATGTATGCCTATAGAATCAAAAAATATATCGGCGCTTACCTGGCTGTCTTAGACGGAGCAGATGCCATTGTTTTTACAGCCGGTGTTGGCGAAAACGATGCAAATATTCGCAGCCGGGTATGCCGGAACTTTTCATTTGCCGGCATTGCGCTCAATGCAGAAAAAAATACAGCCCGCGCAGCAGGTATCAGAGACATAAGTGCAGAAGCCGCCAAGATTAAAGTGCTGGTAGTGCCCACTAATGAAGAATTGGAGATAGCCCGGCAATGCTTTGCGCTGTTAACCGAATAGTGAATGAAGTGTTGCCGTTTACATCTCACCCTTCTGACACGCAAGCAGCATTGTACACGACTAGGCAGTATGGGCATGCTTGCAAAAACTTATTATTTTTGAAAGCCTGAATTCCTTGTTTATCTTTCGCCATTGTTTATTTGCTCTAAAAACCAGCTTGCTTATAGCTGTAGCAATTATTTATTTTTACGCTTTTGCAAATCAATTACTACTATGCTGGCTTTGGTACACAAGCTTTTGGTAGAAATGAACAGGAACGTTGCATACAAATAAGGATGTCTCATCAGTCCGGTTCGACATTGTTATTATTCTAAATTGAAAAAAAATTGGCAGTGGAAAAGAAAGTTAGTCGCGTAGCAGTATTAACCTCTGGTGGCGATGCCCCGGGAATGAATGCAGCTTTGAGAGCTGTTGTACGAACGGGCATTTATTACGGACTGGAGATGTATGGCGTAATGCGAGGTTACCAGGGACTGATAGACGAAGATATTTTTAGAATGGAGTCACGTTCTGTTGCCAATATCATCCAGCGTGGTGGCACCATACTAAAGACAGCGCGTTGCAAAGATTTTTATAAGCCTGAAGGCCGGCAAAAAGCATTTGACAATTTGCAAAAAAGAGGCATTGATGGACTAGTGGTCATTGGTGGAGATGGTTCCTTTAATGGCGCTACTCTACTCAGCAAAGAATTCAACATTCCCTGTATCGGTTTAGCCGGTACAATCGATAAAGATATCGCCGGTACAGACTACACGATCGGCTTCGATACTGCCGTAAACACAGCAGTTGAAGCTATCGATAAAATCAGAGATACCGCTGATGCACACGACCGGCTGTTCATTGTTGAAGTAATGGGTCGCGATGCAGGCTACATTGCTGTGTATAGTGGCATTTCAACCGGCGCCGGCAACATCCTCATCCCTGAAAGGAAGACCGATATGGATAGTGTGATCGCCTCCCTCATTGATCGCGAAAAAAGAAAGAAACTCGTAAATATCATCGTTGTAGCCGAGGGTGATGAGTTTGGCGGAGCTAATGAAGTAGCCAGGGTCGTGAAAAAAAGAATGCCACATATCGATGCCCGGGTTTGCATTTTAGGTCATGTGCAACGCGGAGGTTCACCCTCAGCGCTTGACCGGTTGATAGCAAGCCGTATGGGATACCATGCTATTGAATGCCTTATTGAAGGACGGCATAATGTTTTTGTCGGTATTTTGAACAACCGGATGAACTACGTTCCGCTAGAAAACGTTGGCAAAACACGAGGTAAGATCAGCAGCGAATGGATGAAGCTGATGCGCGTATTTACGGGATAGCACCTAAACCATTTTCCATACACTTTATCTATTAATAAACAAACCAGTTACAAAATGAGTAAATACAAAGCAGGTGTCCTTTTCGGTGACGAGTTGGAAGCACTATTGAAAGATGCTAAACAAAATGAATTTGCTTTGCCCGCAGTTAATTCCATTGGCACCAATTCTATTAATGCTACGCTCGAAACCGCAGCAAAAGTAAATTCTCCCGTAATTATTCAATTTTCAAATAGTGGTGCACAGTTTATAGCCGGTAAAGGGTATGCCAAACGATAAAATGCAGGGAAACATTTCCGGTGCCGTTTCCGGTGCATTGCATGTTCATAATGTAGCCAAATATTATGGTGTTCCGGTTGTATTGCACACCGATCATGCTTCTAAAAAATGGTTGCCATGGATCAGCGGTTTAATAGATGCAGGAGAGAAGTATTTACAAAGAAAAAGGTCAGCCACTTTTCAGTTCACACATGCTCGATCTTTCTGAAGAAACAATTGAAGAAAACATTGAAACCTCTGTTGAATTTTTTAAAAGAATGGAACCGCTGGGTATGGCGATTGAAATAGAACTAGGCGTTACCGGTGGCGAAGAAGATGGAGTTGACAACAGTGATGTTGAAAATGAAAAATTATATACACAGCCAAAAGAAGTTGCCTATGCATTTGAGCACTTGCGCGAAGTTGGCAGCTTGTTTACAGTTGCCGCTGCATTTGGTAATGTTCATGGTGTGTACAGCCCGGGCAACGTTGAACTGAGTCCGGATATTTTAAAAAACAGCCAGGATTATATCAAAGAACATTTTGGCACTGAAGACAAACCAGTCTTCTTTGTTTTTCATGGTGGTAGTGGTTCACCACAAAACCAAATTCGTGAAGCCATAAGTTATGGTGCCATTAAAATGAATATTGATACTGATATGCAATGGGCTTTTTGGGAAGGTGTATTAACATAACTATAAAAAAAGTGAAGGCTATTTGCAGTCGCAATTGGGAAATGCTGAGGGGCCTGACAGACCCAATAAAAAATATTATGATCCACGTGTTTGGTTGCGTAAAGGAGAAGAAAATTTTATCAAACGTTTGGAAGTTGCATTTGATGATTTGAACTGTATTGATCGCAATGCGTAACCTCGTTGCACTAACATCGTTAACTAAGAAATCTTAAAAATTTTCGAAATGACTAACAGGCAGGACCAATATGCAATTGGAATTGATATAGGAGGAACTGGCACTAAGTCAGGATTGGTTAATCACCGTGGAGACATCTTGCAACGGGGCGACAATCTTCGAACCAATGAATATGAAAAGGTTACTGATTTTGTTGAAGATCTATACCAGGTACTCAGTCCCTCAATAGAATCCGTTGGCGCTGATAAGATTAGAGGTATAGGCATCGGCGCACCCAATGGAAATATATATACCGGCACAATTGAGTATGCACCAAACCTTCCATGGACGGGAATTATTCCTCTTGCCCAGTTGGTATCGGACAAATTTGGATTACCGTGCTCACTTACAAATGATGCTAATGCAGCAGCCGTCGGTGAAATGATGTATGGCGCTGCCCGAGGAATGAAGGATTTTATAGTCATTACCTTAGGAACCGGCGTTGGTAGTGGCATTTTTGCCAACGGGCAATTAATTTATGGTCACGATGGATTTGCAGGTGAACTCGGTCACACCATTATACGCCCGGGTGGCAGAAGACACTATAGTACCGGTGTTTATGGTTCCTTAGAGACGTATGCTTCGGCGACAGGGATAGCGTTAACTGCCAAAGAATTATTGCAACAAACAGATAAGGAAAGCCTGATGAGAAATCACAGCGAAGATGAAATTGACTCTAAACTTGTGTATGATTGCGCAATGCAAGGTGATCAAATGGCAAAGGAGGTGTACCGGTTTACCGGGCAGATATTGGGCGAAGTCGCTAGCTAATTTTATCATGTTTTCATCGCCGGAAGCTATTATTTTGTTTGGTGGCGTTATTAAAGCGGGCAGTCTTATCATGGATCCAACAAAAGAACACATGGAAAAAAATCTTTTACCCATTTTTCAAAATAAAGTAAAACTCATACTGAGTGAATTAAAAGAAGCTGATGCAGCTATTTTAGGCGCAAGTGCATTAGTTTGGGAAATGCGCGAATAAAGTAAAAACATACCATAAAAACAAAGCAACGACCGCAAGTCGTTGCTTTGTTTTTATGGTATGTACAACGTTTTCATTGATAGCCAATCCCTAATTTTGCATCTTTATCCAGAAGACTGAATTAGACGGTTCTTGTCACTCCGCTTGCAGTCATAAAACACTTTAATGATGATCAGAAAATCCTGGTGGAAGGCATTATCAGTAATCTTTCTATTGTTCACTTTTACTGCCGGCTTTCTCATTAAGGTGCCCCAAATCGGTAATCTTTATCAATCGATCCGCAACTTTTTCTTTCATGTTCCCATGTGGTTTGGCATGATGATTTTGCTTATGGTGTCAGTTTTTTACGCCATAAAATTTTTACGCAATCCAACAGTAGACAATGACATCTATTCCCGGGAATTTGCAAAAACCGGAATTGTTTTTGGTGCCTTGGGTCTAATTACCGGGTCCATTTGGGCAAACTATACATGGGGCGAACCCTGGAGCAACGATCCTAAACAATTATTAGCTGCAATAGCGCTACTCATCTACGCTGCTTACTTCATTTTACGCAATTCCATTCCGGATATTGATAAACGGGCGAGACTTGCAGCCGTTTACAATGTATTTGCCTGTGCCATGCTTTTTCCTACTTTATGGATAATACCGCGTATGGTTGAAAGCTTGCATCCCGGTGGTCAGGGTGTTGATGGCAATCCCGGAATGGGCGGTAAAGACCTTGACCCTATCATGCGCATGGTTTTTTGGCCGGCAGTTTTTGGTTGGACCTTATTAGGCGTCTGGATAACCACTCTTAAGAATCAGGCTCGAACAATACAAAGAAAAACAACCCATCAATGCTTAATATAAAAAAGTATTTGCTACTTGCTACAACCCTTCTGTTCAGTATCTGCGCCTTTGCCCAAAACCTACCGATTGGTGTTAAATCAGAGAAGCAGGATTTTATGCGCAGCGGTGGTAAGATTTATGTCGTTATGCTGATCGTGCTCACTATTCTTGCCGGACTGATAATTTATGTTGTTCGTCTCGACAAGAAAATGAGCCGTTTAGAACAAAATAAATCCTGAAGTATTATCTGCAGGATTTATTTCAGGCATATTTTATAATCTGAGAAGACGATTTTAAACCAAGCGACACAACTTACCAAACGATCTGACTTCAAATACGAAAATGAAAAAATAGCTCCATATGAAAGTACCGCAGAATTATAGCTTTTTTGACAGCGTCACTAAAAGCTTTGATAAAGCCGCCCGTTTTACCAATTGGGACCCGGGGATCCTGGAACAAATAAAAGTGTGCAACAGTGTTTATAAAATGAAGTTCCCGGTACGCATCGGTGACAGTATAGAAGTAATAGAAGCCTACCGTGTACAGCACAGCCATCATAAAACACCTTGCAAGGGCGGTATTCGCTTTAGTTTGGAAGTGAACCAGGACGAAGTAATGGCGCTTGCTGCTCTCATGACTTATAAATGCGCCATTGTAAATGTTCCGTTTGGTGGTGGCAAGGGCGGAATAAAAATCGACCCGAAAAAATATACTGCTTTTGAGCTGGAGAAAATCACCCGGCGCTATACTTCGGAACTAATAAAGAAAAATTTTATTGGTCCAGGCACTGATGTTCCAGCACCTGACTACGGAACAGGTGCCAGGGAAATGTCGTGGATTTTGGATACCTATGTTGCTATGCACCCCGGTGAAGTAGACTCTGCAGGCTGCGTTACCGGGAAACCCGTTTCGCAGGGCGGTGTAAGGGGTAGAACAGAAGCAACCGGTCTGGGTGTTTTTTATGGCATAAGAGAGGTTTGCAACATGCCCGACATTATGGAAAAACTTGGCTTACCAATAGGTGTCGTTGGCAAAACAGTTGTAGTGCAGGGTCTGGGAAATGTGGGCTATCACTGCGCCAAATATTTTAGAGAGCATGGCGCCAAAGTAATCTCCATCGCCGAATGGGAAGGAGCTATTTACAATGCTGATGGGTTGAACGAAGAAGAAGTATTTCAACACAGAAAAGCAACCGGCACAATCTTAAATTTTCCCAATGCAAGCAACCTCCCCAACAATACCGACGCGCTGGAATTGCCGTGCGATATTTTGATTCCCGCTGCCCTGGAAAATGTGATCAATAGTATAAACGCTCCCAAGGTAAAGGCTAAAATAATTGGTGAGGCAGCAAACGGTCCCCTGACACCCGAAGCAGATGAGATCTTTATAACCAAGGGAACTTTGGTAGTGCCCGATATGTATTTAAATGCAGGCGGGGTTACGGTAAGTTACTTTGAATGGCTGAAAAACCTTAGCCATGTGCGGTATGGGCGACTTGAAAAAAGATTTACCGAGAATATGAACAAACATATACTTGGGCAGATAGAAGAACTGACCGGTAAAAATGTAAATGCTTCGGAAAAAATATTTATTGAACATGGAGCCGACGAAATAGAATTGGTGCATAGTGGTCTGGAAGAAACTATGGTAACCGCTACCCGCGAAATAATGGAGGTTTGGAAGAGCAATAGTGAGATACCGGATATGAGAACTGCCGCTTATGTAAGTGCTATTAATAAAGTAGCTACCAGTTATGCTGAGTTGGGTATATTCCCCTAATAAAAACATAATCTTAACTTTTTACATCCCTGGTTTTCGCCGGGGATTTTTTGTTTATAACACTTTTTACCCTAAAATTGTACTCCCATTTCTACGTATATCGACATATATCTACATTAAGAAAATTTAAGACGAACAAAGAGATTTCATATCCTGCCCTTTAGCTTATTTTTAGCTGAATAGCAACTAAAGTGATCTGGAGAAATCTTCTATATTCGCGTAGTTCCAAAAAGTTATTTGTACAATAATTTCAACTTCTCATCGTTTATTACGTGCTAAAATGTTTCAAATGCAAAATGTATTGCGTCTAAAAAATTTCACTTTTGTTCTGGGTACCATTGCAGTGATGGCATCCTGTAAACCAAAAGCCGAGAAGTCAGAAATGACCGGCTGGAAGTACAACAATAAGGACATGGGTGGATTTAATGTAGCCAAAGCAAAAAATATAAAGACAGGTCCCGGTTTAGTTTTCATTCAGGGTGGTACCTTTTCTATGGGTGCTACATCTGAGGATATCATGGGTGATTGGAACAATATACCCCGCAGAGTAACCGTAAACTCGTTCTTCATAGATAAAACGGAAGTTGCCAACGTTCACTATCGTGAATATATCAACTGGATCGAAAACGTTTTTTCTGATCCGCAATATGAAGCGGTTGTACAAGGTGCCAAGCCAGATACATTGGTTTGGAGAAGCGAATTAGCCTACAACGAACCTTATGTCGAATATTATTTTCGTCATCCTTCCTACAACTTTTACCCTGTTGTTGGCGTAACCTGGAAGCAGGCCTATGACTTTAGTTTGTGGCGTACCGACCGCGTAAACCAAAACGAGCTGATAGAAAAAGGTTATCAAAATAAAAATGTTATTAAGACCGAGATGGCAGGTGGTGGTCAGGAAAACTTCAATACCAAAGCTTACCTGATGGGAGAATACCAGGGTGTACCTGGCAAGCCAAAGAAAAATCCACTGAAAGATGCTACTGGTCGCCCACGCACTCAGGTTAAGTTCGATGATGGAATTTTACTTCCGGGTTATAGATTACCAACAGAGGCTGAATGGGAATATGCAGCTCTTGGTTACATTAATCAAAACCCATCTCCACGCAAAAGCGAGAAAAAACGCGGCGAAGAGAATAACTCAAACAAACAGATCTATGCCTGGCAAAATGATGGTTACGATAACCTGCGCGCCACCCGCCGCGGTACCTGGCAAGGTAGCTTCCTGGCAAACTTTAAAAGAGGTAGTGGTGACAACATGGGTGTTGCCGGTGGTTTGAACGACCGCTCAGCCATACCTGCAGAAGTAACATCATTCTTCCCCAACGGTTTTGGCATCTATAACATGAGTGGTAATGTGAGCGAGTGGGTGGCTGACGTTTATCGTCCGTTAACCAACGATGAAGATGACTTTAACCCTTATCGTGGTAACCGCTTTCAAAAAATTGATATGACCGGGGGAGAGGGTAACATGCGCGATAGCCTCGGCAGAATTAAAATGGTGGATGAAGCAGACTCTTCATTGCGCTTGCGCCGCAACTACCAAAGATCTTATGCTGATCAATTATCTCGATGGCGACTCCCTCAGCAACTCAACTTATGGTTACGGCTTTACCACACTTATCTCCGATCAGTCAAGAGTTATTAAAGGTGGTAGCTGGAACGACAGACCTTATTGGCTGAGCCCCGGCACCCGTCGCTTTATGGAAGAAGAGCAAAGCAGCAGCACGGTAGGTTTCCGTTGCGCAATGATAGCTCCGGGCTCACCCGAAGGCAATAACCGCAAAACCGGTAACTTCTTCCCGAAACGCAGGCAAAAAAGATAAAATAAAATATTGTACAATACTTAAAGCCACCAGCAAAGGTGGCTTTTTTAGTATTGCCATCATTTGCTCGCCCTGCTTGCTGCCCAATGGTTTGCCGACGAACGTACTGCGACGCAACGATGTAGCCGGAGGTTGGTAAAGCCGGCTCACAAAAGAATGATAAGAAGGTTTGGGAACCAGGGTAAACATATCTATGAAGCATTGTTGCGTCGCACAGCGTGTACGGTTGTATTGCTTTGCAGCCAGGCAATTTATTGGTGTTGTATTGAAGCGTCTTAGTTTCTGCGCCTTTTAAGAGAAGGGTACAATTTTTTTGCTTTGCCAACCAATTCCACGAACTCTTCTTGCAACAGATTTTTTGGATCTACACACGAGGTTGCAAGGTTGGAAAGATCATCCCACGTAAGGTCGTTTGAAAACGAAGACTGTTTTAGAAAAGATCCCAACAAAATAACAGCCGAAGCAAAACGCAACGAAGAATTTGCCGATTGCAATGGTGTATAATGATTAGGTATAGCAAAAGTTTCTTTGATCAGTTGCTGATTGCCGGGAAGGCTGTAAGTAAGTTGCGCATTGCCGGGATTGATGGGCAAGGTTTGCACACTGTCTGCCGGCACAATTTCAAATGCAGCTAAAATAGTATGCCCGCTGCCAATCTCACCGCCTTGCAAATAAACTGCGGTGTCTGAAATGGCGCTTTTCTTATTGTCAAAGCCAATTAAACGATATTGCTTAACTACTGCAGCATCAAAATCAACATTTAAATACACATTGTTGGCTATGGTGTACAAGGTTTGTGCAAACTCTTCAACCAATACCTTTTCAGCTTCTTTTTCATTGTCGAGGTAGGCAAAATTGCCGTTTCCACTTTTAGCCAGCGCCTCAAGTTTGCTGTCTTTGTAGTTGCCCATGCCCACACCAAGGCAGGTTAGGTAAATGCCGGTTTTACTTTCCTGCGAAATAATGTTCTCAAGGTCTTTTTCACTGGTTTGTCCCACGTTAAAATCTCCGTCGGTCGCTAATATAACCCGGTTGTTGCCACCGGCTATAAAGCTGTTGCGGGCGGTATTGTAGGCGGTGCGAATGGCTGATGCACCGGGTGTAGAACCCGAAGGAGTAAGCCCCTCAATGGCTTCTATAATTTTTTGCTTTTGATCGCCATGTGTTGGCAATAACAGTTCCGATACCCTGTCGCCATAGGTAACAATAGAAACCAGGTCTTTGCTGCGCAGATTTTCTACCAACAATTTAAAGGCGCTTTTTAAAAGTGGCAACCTGTTGTCCATATCCATGCTGCCGGAAACATCTATTAAAAAAACCAGGTTGGCTGGTGGTGTTTTATCAAGATTAATTTTTTTTGCCTGTAGGTTTAGAAACAGTAACCTGTTATTGACATTCCACGGGCAGGAAGTGATGTTTGAATTGAAGAGAAAAGTAGTTTGCTGATCACTGGAAGGATTGATCTTGAAATTAAAATAATTCAACATTTCCTCAATGCGTACAGCGTCAACCGGTGGCTTTTCCTTATTATTTAAGAAACGCCTGATGTTGCTATAGCTGGCGCGGTCAACGTGCAGGGCAAACCCTGTTTCAGGAAACTCAGCGGTAGAAACAAATTGATTTTCTACGGTAGATGAATAGGTTTCTCCATCCTGGTTGTTAGGCTCGGGAGAAACGCTCCTTAAATTTTTGGTATAAGAAGATAAGTGCAGCGTATTGGCCTTTACCTGTTGTTTGGTTTGCTTTAATACAAAACTTACAAACTGCGTAGTGTTAACGGCAGCCCGCAAAGTATCGTAGCCTTCAGCATAAAAAGAGATAGTGTCTGTGCGCACACTTTCAGGAATACCAAACGACCCCTCCATACCCGAAAAATACGGAAAGCTGCCTTTGGAACTGAGCGTAAACCGGATGTTTTGCAGACCCTCGCCTCTTTCATTTTTTACCTCACCGCGCAAATAATATTGCGCATGCAGCAGTGGGCAAATAAATGATCCTACTATCAAAAGCAATGGTCTTACAATCATCGTTAGTTTTAAATTACACCAGGCGCCAATCGATTGCGCAAGGTGCCCGATTAGTCTTCTTTTAATTGATACAGTTGAGCAAGGTTGCGCCCCAGACCATTATAATCTAAACCATAGCCCAATACAAATTTGTTGGGTATAGAAAAACATATATAATCAATATTAACAGGGAAAAACCGTTGCATCAGGTTTGTGCAGTAAAACGGCAATCTTTAAAGAAGAGGGCTGCTGGTTATAGACTTGTGGCAAAAATTGATTGATTGTTTTGCCGGTATCGATAATGTCTTCGAGAATGATGATGTCGCGACCGGTGAGATTCAGTGTCTAAACCTATGGCAGTTATCACCTGTCCCGAACTTTTGGTGCCTTTGTAAGAAGCAAGTTTTATAAAACAGATCTCTGCTTCTATGGTCAGGTACTTAAACAGGTCAGAAGAAAACATAAATGAGCCATTCAGTATCGACACAAACAAAGGTCTTCTACCAGCATAATCTGCATTGATCCTTCCGGCTAAGTTCTTTACTTCTGTAAGTATTTCAGCTTCTGACAAGTAAGGTATAAAACACTTGTCGTGCACATTTAACGAAGTCTCCATTGCAGCTATTTGCCGCACAAGATTACTTCGTAATTACATATTAGCCGATGTTTAATGTACTGGGTGTTTGCAGCGAGGCGCGGCGTAGCAGGTGCCGGATATTTCAGGTATATCCTTTCACCAGGTGCCGGCTGCATTCCCTTTTGCAAACCGTTGTATTCCATTAGGGTCGACATTTGCACGCCCTCAATCTGCGATATGTCTCTAATGCTTTCATTTGCCACAACTATGTGTACATCATTCGATCCTTTTTTTGGTTTTTTTTGTAAAAAGATCAACTGACCAGTTGTGAGTATATCAGATTTTCTAACTTGTTGAACTCGAAAATCTTTTTTGAAAGAAACGTTGTAATTATTGGCAACCGCCAGTAATGAAGTGCCTGCATCGGCATAAATCACCTTTACTTCATTGATGCTAAAGACAGTGTTCCGGGGGAAGTTGTTAGTGGGTAAATCGCCTTTTATAAGGTGCGGTTACTACTTGTCATTTTAGCTTCCCTTATTACCGGTGCGCTATAAACTTCAGCCGCCGCCATACTAGCTGTTTCTTTAGATGTTGCCGCAGCAGTTACAAAAAGCTCATCGGGCAAAGACCCTCGCTGCATAGCGAATCAATGAATGACTCCTGTAGATTATTTTCAACAATCAGTTTTATCAATTGCTGCGCATAGGTTGAACTTGTTGCATACCCCGCTCTTCTTAAACCTTTTGCCCAGCCTTCGTAATCAGTGGGATCGAGTTTGAACAGGAAAGCATAACAGGGTCTGGTACTTCAGAAATTCAGAATGATCACGGTATGAATCTTCTAGCCGTGGCGTACTTTCTAAAGCATTCATTACTGGGTCTCATCATCGTGCAGCATATAGTTCGCCGTTCCAGGTCGATTTGCACTTGATGCCAAAATGATTATTTGCCAATAGCAGCCAGATCGCTTTGCCCACCCGAATGTCTCCAATATACCTTGCGCAAGTGTTATTGAGGCGGGCACCCCACTACGCATCATTTCTTTGATGGCAAGCTTCTTTGTAATCACTTATATACTGATTGACGCGCTGCTGATAAGTTTGAGAAAAAGAGTGGAAGAAAAATAGAATAGAAAAGAAGGTAGTGGCAGTTAATCTGATCAATTTTACCATTATACTTTTTTTATCAACAATAAGCCATCCCTGACAGAGAGCATAACCTGCTCTACTCTCGAATTGTTAGCTACATGTTTATTAAATAAATCAATCGCAAGGGCGTTCTTTCCGGTGATTGGTTGTTGCAACACCTCGCCATGAAACAAAACATTGTCTGCTATTATAACTCCGTTTGCAGACAGCCGCGATAAAACCAACTCGTAATACTCAACGTAACTTATTTTATCTGCATCGATAAAAACTAAGTCCCATTGCTGCGGCAATTTAGGGATAATCTCCCGTGCATCTCCAACATGTAAAATAATCTTTTCTTCTTTGCCTGCTGCTTTAAAATTTTTTAAAGCAATATCGGCCTCTTGTTGCCGGATATCTATGGTATGCAATTCCACCTTTTTCCGCCAACCCTTCTGCAAGGCAAAGCGCACTATAACCGGTGAAAGTGCCTATCTCCAAAATATACCGGGGACTTACCAATTTACTTATAAATGCAAGAGCACGCCCCTGAACATGCCCGCTAAGCATGTGCGCCTGCGGATGGTTTGCCTGTGTGTCGCGGTTAATGTTTGCAAGCAATACATTTTCGGGACTGGTAAATTTTGCTACATAATTCTGCAGTTGTTCCGGCAAAACGTCCTTTGGCATATTTCAAAACTAATAAAAAACAATTGGCTATAGCACCTAACTGCTGCTTCAAGTATTGTTAAATAAAAGTGAAAGGCTTTAAACGTACGGTAGTCTATCGTCAGCAAGCGGGTTGGCAGCACAAGCGTTTTTTGGTGACCAGCAGAGTATCTCCGATGAGGCATTGTTGCGACGCTCCGTTCATCCGTAGAGTTTTGTTGAAACATGCCAGTGAGTTTCAGTTGACCAGCGCAATTTCTCATCCTATTAATTGCGCCTGCCACCAATTCTTTTAGGGGACGCTCCATACATGTGTAGATTTTTGGTTGAAGCACATCTTATGAATCCACTTCCTACACATCCATAAGTATTGATAAAAGGCGATATCTTTTTCCCGGTTTTAAAATACCGGGGAAAAAACTTCATTCACAAAGTCAGGCGTTAAAGGTTTGATCTTTTTACGAATAGCCTTCGGGAGTGCTTACAGCACAATGTAAAAAAAGCCCAGAAGCAATACTACAGTTGAATGGAGCGTCGCAACAATGAATACTCGAAGTTACCTTGCCGGCCTCCAAAAAAAAACATCGATCGTTCCACACAAGATGCGCTAGTGATGCACGGTATTAGAAGACAATGTAGCAGGTGTAGATACCGCCAATAAACCCACATACGTTAGCAGCCCGTTTAGTATCAATAGCTCTATACCTATTTGAAACCCACCGAACCACGACGCTGAATAAGCGCTGATAACGTAACAAAGCGCTGGTGAAAACAGGCAAATAACAGGTATGACAACGCTTTGTGGCAGGTTTCTTTTTGAAAAAATACCGAAGGAAAATAAGCCCAATAAAGGACCATAGGTATAACCTGCCAGATTTAAAATAATATCGATGATTGATTTATTATCTATCCATTTAAAAATCATAACACAAATAAAAAACAAGCAGCAAACGCAGATGAACTGTCATGCGTACGTTCTTTCTTACTTTCATCCCACGTCTTATTTCGTTTTCAGCCCAATCATATCTATACAAAACGAAGAGGTAAGCGCCGTTAATGCGCCATCGGCACTGGGAAACAAGGCAGAGATCAAACCCAGTATAAACATAACGCCGATAAATGGTGGCAGGTAACTGGAAAGCAATCTGGGGAAATATACTTATCCCCAAAACATTTTTACCATCCAATATAAATTGGGTTTGCTGTTTTCCGTCACCGACGCTTTGTGTTACAAACGATCCGCCTTTGCTCGATGAGCAAACAAATACAGCGAGCCCGCCCAGAATCAAAAAAATAAACACAACCACCCCTTGCAAAATACTGAGAGTGATCATATTTTTTTGAGAGTCTTGCAGGTGGTTGACACTGATATTTTTTTGCATCATCTCCTGGTCGAGACCGGTCATAGCAATGGTAATGAAAGCCCCGCCTATAATTGATTTTAAAAAGAACCCGCGCTTTTATAATCGGTGTTAAACAAGTGGTTATAGTTATGTTCTTTCAAAGAACTCCATGTATTAGCAAAAGATAGATTGAGTTGCCACATGATATAGCCTACACAAACCAGTAAACCAATGAGAATAAATGAAGTTTGCAAAGTATCGGTAAATACAATGGTTCTCACACCACCCTTAAACGTGTAAAGGATATCATGCAGAGTATGACAAGTGTTGTGAACCAGAAAGGCACATGCATATCATCGAGAATAAAAATCTGCAACACATTGATGACAAGATATAACCTGGCAGTAGCTCCCAGTGTACGGGAGATGATAAAAAACAAAGCCCCGGTCTTGTAGGAAGTAGACCCCAAACCGGTTCAACAGGTAGTTGTAAATGGAAGTAAGGTTAGCCTTGTAATACAAGGGCAGCAGCACAAAAGCCACCACAAAATACCCCATAAAATAACCAATGACCACCTGGAAATAACCAAAGCCACCCAAGCCCACTGTGCCGGGCACACTTACAAAAGTTACACCGCTGAGCGAAGTACCGATCATACCAAAAGCCACCAGCATCCAGTTGCTGCTGCGGTTGCCAATAAAAAAAGTTTCGTTGTTGCTGTTGCGGCTGGTGTACCAGGCTACACCCAACAATAATATAAAATATGCCAAACACAAAGGCAAAAAGCAACGAAGGGAGACATAGGCGTCGTATAATTTTATCATTACCTTTATAAAGCTGAAAAGTAGGGAAAAATAATGAGGTAATATTGCGCGGGTAAAATGCGTAATAATGAAGTATAAATCACTAGCAGTTTTTTGCGGTTCACAAATTGGCGTTGATGCCTGTTATAAGCAACAGGCAACAGAATTGGGTGAATTTATGGGCAAAAACAATATAACACTTATTTATGGCGGCGGCAGAAAAGGCTTAATGGGTGCAGTTGCAGATGCGGCAATGGAAAACGGTGGAAAGGTAATAGGCATAATTCCTGAACTGTTGATTGGCTGGGAACAGCAGCACACCGGCATAACCGACCTGCAGATTGTTGCAGATATGCATGCCCGAAAAAAAATAATGTACGACCTGTGCGATGCCGCTATTATATTACCCGGTGGATATGGTACGCTTGACGAAATGTTTGAAATGCTTACCTGGAATACTTTAAAAATTCATAACAAGAAGATCATACTATTGAACTGCAATGGGTTTTATGATCATTTGATCGGGCATATAGAAAGCATGCAAACGCAGGTTTTTTATACGAAGACTGGCGTGAACGGATCGCAGTTTTTAGCTGTGCAGAAGAGATAATTGACGCATTACTCGCTGAAGAATAAAAGCTCCATTTTCAATTTTGTGATCTACTCCCAGGAAAGCTTTTACCTGCGTGATGGTCGCAGATAAAAATTAAAGCCTGCTCTTAAAATAGGCAGCTTACTGCCATAGGAGTTCTATATAAGGAGAATTAGGATTGTTGCCCGCGTCGAACATAATGACTGTATAAAAATTAGATTGACCAATCATACGGGTACTATAGCCTGCACCCAGCAAAAGACTTGGCGCTTCCTGGTGGATTTTGTACTCGCTACCATCTGTCCCGTAGTTAAAATCCTTGAGGCTGGTATTGATGAAATTGTACTCTGGTAATACTTGCACAAAAAATCCACGATAGGGATAAAGTCGTGCAAATATTCCACCGCCATAGTTGAGGCTGCGTTGTCTGATACCATAATTTACCTCAGCCCGGTATGAGTAGTAATTGATGTTGGTTGAGATGCCGGCATCAAGCCAGGGGGCAATCGTGTAGCCAACCTCTGGGTTAGCACCGACGTTAAAACCGCCGCTCCAGCCGCCTAGGCTCAACCCCAAACCGCCGCCCAAAAAGATATTATCTTTTCTAAACCGGTGAGTGTTTTCATTTGCTTCACTTTGACCAAAAGTGTAGAGAGATAAAATAAAAAAACTGATAGCTAAAAAGAAACATTTCATGATGATCATTTTTAAAAAACTTTTGCCTTCCTATAGACGCTTTTAATAAAACTAACATACAGCAGCGGGTACATAATAAGGGTGATCGCTTATTATAAAGACTGCCGAAATTATTGACAAAAAAATAAGCGGGCAATAAAGACATTACTCACAACTGTTAAATATTGTGGAACAAGGCGGAAGTATTTTTGAAATACGAAGACTATCGTATATTTGATACGAATTATTTCGTATTAAATTAACTGCAAAATCGACTATTATGAAACGGTTTTTTCTACATCTTAAGCTGGCTTTCATTTTTACAACCATTGCCGTAGTATTTGGCTTTTGTTCTTTTCGTAAACTACCGGAAACCGAGTTATACTCCTTTCGACAAAAATCAGCCCGACCTGATGAATTTACCCATAAATACAAGAGAAATTGGACCGATAGGCACAATGATCAATTGAGCCGGCAGCTCGCAAAATTTGATATTGACATGCAAAACATAGATGAGCAAATGTCGCAGATTGATCTATCGCAACAGCAGAAAAAAATAAGTGAAGCGATGAAAGAATTCAATGTCGCAAAAATCAGCAAACAGATGGAACTTGCGCAGACCGCTATAGCGGACGCAGACATTCAGCAGCAAATAAACATTGAAGTGAACTTGAAACAAATAAGGAAAAATCTGGAACTTGTTAAGAGAAAACCAGACGACCAGAAATTTGAGATACAAATTGATTCTAAAAAAATGAACGCCGAAGTGAAAACAGCGCTTGATCTGGCTAAGCGATCAATTACCCACACGAAAGAGGAACATAAAAAGGTAAAAGAATTTTCAGATGAACTGGAAAAAGACCACCTAATCAATAAAACAGAAGGTTACAAGGTGGAATTACGAAACGGCGAATTGTATATCAACGGACAAAAACAAACCGCGGAGATCACTGACAAATACCGGCGGTATTATCCCTACGGTGGCAATTTTTTTATTCGTACAGATGCAGCCGATGACTTATGGATCTAGTATTGTCTCTTTAGCAGTTATAAAGCAAATGCAACCGACACATGAAACATAAGCTGGTGTGTAGTAGTGCGGTGCATAGTACCCATCATGTGTTCATGAATTATTCCCGTTGAATTCTGTTTAAATTTGATCATAAATTCTTCCTCGTCGCTCTCACTGGTATGTTGTTCACTTAATTGTAAATATTTTGCCCGGGAGCCTAAAAGATAGCCACCGCCTATTTCGATAGACGAAATAGATCCTTCGCTTTTCTTCTTAGTTTTTATCCGGATACCAGTTTCTGCCATTCCCATTACAAGCAGACTAAAGGAAACTGTTTTCCGCTGAAGCGGACTGCACCCACGTGGGTCTTGAGGATCGCGTATAGACATTTCAGTGTAGTAACTCATCAGACCCACAGAAAGAGCGGTATAGGGCGACCATTTCCTATTTTCTCTTACCAAATATTTCAAACCCGGTGTTAAGCGAAATGCATAGTTGGTATAATTAACGTCGGTTTTTGTAGAAGATCCATTAAAATCTAACTGAACAGGCATTGATTTAATGCCGTTAATACCGGCATCAAACGCAGTCGTAAAGTGCACCGCCGACAGATTTTTAAATGGAAATTCAAAAGTGGTTCCCAGGCCATACATATTGTCATATTTACCTCTCTGTTCCCCAACCCCGGAATTAAAATTTGCATTTATGCTCACCGTGCGCTGAGCATGTGCAGTAGGGCGAACCAGCAGACACAGCATGATTGGAAGTAAAAATATTTTCATTACCAGCAGCATTTAGTTCTTCGAAAAATAAGCTAACAACGTCAGCATTCAAAAAGAGAGATTGGCATTTAATAGTCTATTCCTCGTCGCTACCAAAAAAGACAAAAGCAATTGACAAACATTTCAGACTTTTACCTTCATTCATTAACAGACCAGAAATATTCACCAGTTATGAAAAAATGGATTCTTGCTCATGTGTGTCTTTTAACTGTAATCGTTGCAGCAGCACAAAACCCGAAAATCTCGCTCATTCCACAACCCGCTTCTTTGCAGCCTGGAAAAGGCACTTTCCTGCTAAAGAAAACAGCCGTTATTGAAACTTCGTCGTCGGATAGCGATGTAAAGAGAGTTGGCCATTTTCTCGCTTCAAAATTAGCTAAGGCTACCGGCTATCATGTTCCGGTAAAAACAGTGATCACCAACCTCAATGAAGGAGGCAATATCCGCCTAACCATTGCAGCCGATACTTCACTGGGTGAAGAAGGCTACCGGCTAACTGTTATTCCAAATTCAGTAGCCATAACAGCATACAAAGCCGCAGGTTTGTTTTACGGCATGCAAACCTTGTTGCAAATGTTTCCAAAAGAAATTGAAAGTAATTCTGTTGTAAAAAATGTGAGCTGGATCGTACCGGCCTCTACTATCAACGATAAGCCGCGTTTTGGCTGGAGGGGTTTGATGTTTGATGTGTCCCGTCATTTTTTTACCAAGCGGAAGTAAAAGAGTACATCGACCAAATGGTGCGTTTCAAATATAATCTATTGCATCTGCACCTGACCGATGATGAAGGCTGGCGTATTGAAATAAAAGGCTTGCCGCAGGTTAACAGAAGTGGGCGCATGGAATGTAAAGAAAGTAGGCTATTTTGGAACTTTTACGCCACCGACAGCCGATGAACCAAAACTTATGGCGGATTTTATACACAAGATGATATTAGGGAATTGTAGCAATATGCAAAAGACAGATTTGTAGATATCTTCCCGAAATAGATGTACCTGGTCATAGCCTGGCAGCGGTTGTTGCTTACCCCGAATTGTCGTGCACGCCGGGTGCCGACAAATACCAGGTAAGATCGGGCGAAATAATTATGGACTGGTCGCATGGCGCATCCGCCAATTGCCCTGGTTGATAATACACTTTGCCCTGCCAATGAAAAAGTATATGAATTTCTGGATAAGGTAATGACACAGGTTGCCGAATTTTTCCCTTTTGAATACATACATGTTGGTGGAGATGAAATGCCCAAAGAACTATTGGGAAAAAAGTGATGCTATAAAAGCACTGATGGCAAAGAGAAGGACTGAAAGACGATGGAAGAAGTGCAGAGCTATTTTGAAAAAAGACTCGAGAAGATCGTTGAATCAAAAGGTAAAAAGTTTATGGGTTGGGATGAAATACTGGAAGGCGGGTTGGCGCCAAGCGCAGCCGTAATGAGCTGGCGAGGAATGAAGGGTGGGATAGAAGCAGCGCAAAATGAAACATGATGTAGTGATGAGCCCAACAACCTTTGCCTATATTGATTATATGCAGGGCGATCCCATTATTGAGCCCCGCGTGTATGCAACTCTACGACTAAATGAAGCCTATAAATTTGAACCTGTACCAGATGGCGTAGATCCGAAATATATTAAAGGCGGCCAGGCTAATTTATGGACAGAGCAGGTGTACAACATGCGCCATGCGCAATACATGACATGGCCTGTGCGGTCTGGCCATTGCTGAAGCACTTTGGTCGCCAAAGAAAGCAAGAAGACTGGAACAGCTTTTACCCTCGTGTTGGAAAAGCAGTTTAAACGTTTTGATGTGGCAGAGGTAAAATATGCGCCTAGCGTTTACGATCCGGCCTTTAAAGTAAGCCCAAGGTGCCGATAGTACATTGAAGATTGAAATGAGCACTGAAGATACCGACTTGATATTTATTACTCTTTCGACAATTCATTTCCCGACAGGTTTTACCCAAAATATACCGAGTCCAATTACGCCTCCAAAAGATGCGGTTATGCTTAAGGTAATCACTTACAAGGGTAACCAGCCAAAAGGCAGAATGATAGCCATGCCGATAGTCAGAATTGCAAACCCGGGCTACTAAAAAGCGCTAACCTGGTTTGCTATTATACAGACAAGAGCCATCCCGTAAAAAGATGGCTCTTGTTGTATAATCTATGTTGCGTGTTGCTATTTTTCCCGAACAATCTTTTGAAACCGGATAAACCAGGGTTTTGCTTACCAAAATTTTTTCGTGACGGTTACCCGAAACAAATAGTTGAGACCGGAACTTACTGTTCTTTTATGCCTCACCAAAGCTATAGAGATGAACGGAGCGTCGCAACTATGTCGCCCGATGTGACAAAGCCGACTAACAAAACACCCTCGCCAGGGCGGATACAACCTGTAATAATATAAACCTAAAGTGCGGGTGCTTTGCTGTGGAAACAAAAAGCCGCTGCTACTGTAATAAGTTTGGTGCAATAAGATGGCAAAAAAAGAAGTATTACCGGGTTCTTTCGCGTCCCAAAGCCACGCTGAGCTTTACTGAAAACGACATGTAAGAATCGTTATTGTTAGGATTGCCACGCCGGGCGGGTGTCTTTCCATCGAGGCTGCGATTGAAAAGCGCCGTAGCATAGGCTGCCTGTATAGGGTTTAGATTTTTAGCAAAAACGGCCGGATCTACATAGCCTTTGCTACTGGCATCATCGAGGTAATCGGTAAATAAGATGCGGTGCAAAAATTCGAAACGCACGTTCATCAAAGCCGATATTTCGTAACGGATACCCCCACCAATAGGTACATTGGTTTGCGATGTCTTGTATTCTTTTACGTCTTTATATTCGCTAAATCCCTGCCCTTCGAGGTGCAATGGCTGTAGTGCAATCATGTGACCCTTGTACTCTGTTTCGGGATTGAAGGAAAACCAGCCAACACCGGCAGTGATATAAGGAGAGATAAGCGGGGTGCCATTTTCAAAGTTCATCAGCATTAGCGGGTGAAACTCTGCCAGCAGCGCAATTTCAGCAATGTTGCTGCTGAAGCTGAGGTTGCGATTGCGCTTGGTGGTGATATTGTAAGAAGCGTCGCCTTGTATGTCGCGGTCTGCCAGAGGTAACCCTGCCCCAGGTTGCTTCTAACCTGCCGCCGATAAAATTTTGATACATCACCTCGCCGAAAACACTGTAGCAAGGTCTGGTATTGTTAAGATTAATTTCGTTGAGGTATTTTTTACTATCTGTATTGGCGCCGCCAACATCAGTCACACAGTTCATTCCACCAGCGCCCAAGCCCAATTCAACAATCAGATCTTTGTCGTAGTAGCGGTCGTTGTAGTAATAGTATTGGCTAATGCTTTTCGTTGAAAAGAACAGGCTAAGAGAAATAAATAAAAAGAATTTGAGGTTTTTCATATTGATAGGTTATTCGATCTGTCCTATAACGAAATATTTTAGCAATTTATGCGTCTTTTACACTACGAAATTTTTGAAAATAATGACAGGCAGCTTTCAACCCGCAAACCTCACATTTAGGGTTTCTGGCTGTGCAAACGTAGCGACCGTGCAGAATGAGCCAATGATGAGCTATGTACACCAGCTTAGCCGGAATATGCCTCACCAATTGCTTTTCGGCTGCCAGCGGTGTTTTTGCATTTTTGGTTAAACCAATGCGTGCTGCTACTCTAAAAACATGGGTATCAACAGCCATGTTGGGCTGATTGTCAACTACCGAAGTAATCACATTGGCTGTTTTCCTCCCTACACCCGGTAATTCAATCAATTCATCAACGGTCAATGGAATTTCGCCGTTAAATTTTTCCATTAGCATTTTTGCCATACCTATCAAGTGCCGGGTTTTGTTACCTGGATAACGAAATGCTTTTAATGATCGCGAAAAGTTCTTCATATTCGGCATTGGCCAGATCTTTTACAGTTGGATATTTTGCAAAAATGCAGGGGTAGTCATGTTTACCCGCTTGTCGGTACATTGGGCAGAAAGAACAACAGCAACCAGTAACTGGTATGGATTGCGAGTAAATTAAGTTCAGTTTCTGCATTGGGGGCATGTTCTGAAAGTATGAAATAACAAACCCGTATCTCTCTTTCTTAGTCATTAAACTAAAAATCAAAGATACGGGTTAGCACAAATGTAATGAGATTGACCTGTTAGGGTTGTTCCACTTCTGATGAAGTTTTTGCATAATTAAGAATAGCCATAACCGATTGTTCGCGTGGGACTTTCATAACAGTATCTAATTGTTGCATAGAATTCTTTCAAGCATCAAATTTTTCCTTAAGTCCCAGTCGTATTCTAAAGCCTTCTCAATTGCTTTTGTCTTTTCTGGTCGTGTTTCGTGATACACATATTGTATCAATTCCTCTGTTGTGTAATTTGGCATGCTGAAAGAAGATTTATCCGGTTAATTATCACTGCTTGGTATTAAAAACGACCTTAAAACATAAATATTGTATCTAGAATCTTATTTTTTTCTACGTCGCTGTCATCTACTATAAAAATTTCTTCATTTGGTCTTTTCAGATAAAATTTTTCCCTGGCAAATTTTTCCAGAATAGCAGGATTGTTATTTAGATCCATCAGATCTTTTTTTGTACTGGCAATTTCAGTTTCGTAATACAATTTACTTGTTTCAAGTTTTTTCAATTCCTGTTTGCGATCCCATTGGGTAAAAAGATCATTTCGATCGAAAAATGAAATCCAAACCACAAATACAAGCAAGGCAAAGAACATATTTATTTTTGCAAAACTTTACAAGTGTTCCAAAATTTTCATTCATATTAATAAAAAATCGTTAGCTGTAAAGTTAAATAAACTGCTAACGATTCATAATTAAAAGATGTTTAATTTATTTACCAAACTTAAATCTTCCTTTTGGATATATGGCATTTTCACCAAGCATTTCTTCAATCCGAATCAGTTGGTTGTATTTTGCCATACTGTCGGTGCGGCTTGCACTACCGTTTTAATTTGTCCGCAATTAAGGGCTACAGCCAGATCGGCAATGGTAGTATCTTCTGTTTCACCACTGCTATGGCTCATAATGGTTGTATAGCCATTGATTTGTGCCAGTTGCACTGCATTGATCGTTTCAGTAAGGTGCCTATCTGGTTTACCTTAATCAAGATACTGTTGGCAATACCTTCGTCAATACCTCTTTGTAAAATTTTGGTATTGGTTACAAAAAGATCATCACCTACCAGTTGCACTTTTTGCCCAGAGCATCGGTTAGTTTTTTCCAGCCTTCCCAATCTTCTTCAGCCATTCCATCTTCAATACTGATGATCGGATATTTGTTAGCCCATTCTACCCAATAGTTCACCATTTCATCAATGCTATATTTTTTGCCATCACTTTTATGAAAATGGTAAACACTTTCATCGGCTTTCCACATTTCAGAAGTAGCAGCATCCAGTGCAATACCTATTTGTTCACCGGGTTTATAGCCTGCTGCTTCAATTGCCATCAAAACAGTTTCAATAGCTTCTTCATTGCTTTGAATATTGGGTGCAAAACCACCTTCGTCACCTACATTGGTGCTGTATCCTTTTTTCTTCAGTACCGTTTTTAGCTGATGAAAAATTTCAACTCCCCAGCGCAAACCTTCGCTAAAAGTTTCTGCACCAACAGGCACAATCATAAATTCCTGGTAGTCGATTTTATTATCGGCATGTGCACCACCATTTAAAATATTCATCAGTGGAATGGGCAGAACAGTGCTGTTAACACCACCAATATATTTAAACAATGGAAGGTTGCTTTCCTGTGCTGCAGCTTTGGCTACAGCCATACTTACTGCCAGCATAGCATTGGCACCCAGGTTTCCTTTATTATCTGTTCCATCCAGTTCAATCAATTTTTTATCAATACCTGCCTGGTCGTTTACCGGCCAACCCAACAAGCGGATCGGCAATTACATCATTTACATTTTTTACTGCTTTCAAAACACCTTTACCTACATATACGCTTTTATCGTTATCGCGAAGTTCAACTGCTTCGTGAATACCGGTAGATGCACCACTTGGTACAGCAGCACGCCCAATAATTCCATTATCTGTTATTACATCTACTTCTACAGTAGGATTGCCGCGGCTGTCTAAAATTTGCCTGGCATGAATGTCTGAAATGTAACTCATAAATGAAAGTTTGATTGTTTTAAAATGGTTTTTTTGGAGGTCAGCAGTGAGTGATAAATCCGGCATCGTTGCGTCGCACACTTGTACTGTTAATTCAACATTTACCGGGTAAGCGATCTGAAAATTTCTTCCAGGCTTCCTCCTTCGGTTTGCAAAGAAACGATATTAAGATTATGTTGCAAACTCAGTTCCAGCAATTGCTTGCTTACCTCAGATGCATCTGTTGCTTCTATTTGCCAGCTATATCTGTCAATATTTTTTACACTTATGCACCGTTAGGCTTTGCAATTTGCCGGCTCAAGTTCTTCTTTAAAAGAGACCCTTACAATATTGGTAGATTGTTTCAGTTGCAGTGACTGATCGTATCATCGGCCACTAGTGTTCCTTTATTGATAATGATCACCCTGTCGCAAATGGCTTCAACTTCCTGCAGAATATGAGAGGAGAATAACACAGTTTTATTTGTGCCCTGTGCCTTTATTACATTTCTTATTTCAATTATTTGGTTGGGGTCCAGGCCGCTTGTTGGCTCATCAAGTATCAGCACTTCGGGGTCGTGAATAAGCGCCGCAGCAAGGCCGGTTCGTTGTTTATACCCTTTAGACAGTTGCCCTATTTTTTTCTTTTGTTCCACGACTAAACCGGTTAGTTCAATTACCTCTTTTATTCTTTGTTTTTTATTTTTTATCTCGTGAATACCTGCAATAAAATCAAGGTATTCTTTTACATACATGTCAAAGTATAGAGGATTGGCTTCCGGCAGATAACCTATTCTTCTTTTTGCTTTTATAGGGTCTTTAGATACGTCAATTCCATCCACAGTTACCACGCCTTCATCGGGTGACAGATAGCCGGTGATCATCTTCATTGTGGTAGATTTGCCTGCGCCATTGGGGCCCAAAAAACCAACGATCTCACCTTTGCCTACCTGGAAAGAAAGCTTATTGACTGCCCTTTGCTCACCATACATTTTTACCAGCTCGTTTACAACTATTGACATTAACCTGGCTTTACGATTGTTGAAATTTAATAAGATGGAGTAAAGTTATCTTCCACCCAGTTTCAGGAGAAAAATGGCGGCAATGATCGCTAAAAATAAGCCGTAGATTATCAGGGTGATCACATTGTGTAATCTCATCATAGTACGCCGGGGACCAAAATCTTCCAGTTCCTGCTCTTCTTCGCCATACCATTTAAATAAAGCATAGATCACACCATTAAACCCCTGCAGGTTGCCGTGAAAGGAGTAAGCCAGAATTATTTTAAAAAAAGCAACAATGGCAAGCGCCATCCACAAAAATTTATAATATCGGGCAATTAATTCTAGAAGCATTTTTTAAAATAGCGAACCAATATGTTTTATGTCAGGAAATAGGCAAACTTACTGCTTAATAATTGACTTGTTAGTAAAGAACTGTAATGACAGCAGCCGGTAAAATGCTTATGCCGCAGCAATAAATGAGCGCATAATTCAGTTTCGGGTCGCTATTGTTTAAGATTACTTACACCCTATTAAACTATTATGCCACCAGTTAGCCTATTGCATAAACTGCCCGGGTAACAACAGCGTTATAGGTGGAGCCTGTGATAATTACCGGTATCTTTTGCCTTTGTATAGAAGCAAGCCTGTGAACTTACCTTGAGCTTTGGACTTTTTGCCATTTGCTACCCAATGCTGCAAAAGATGAACGGAATGCGACGCAAGAATGATTCACAAAGTACCCATGCCCAAACCAAAACCTTATTTTCCCAGCACAAATGAAGCGCTTTTTACATCGCGCGAATTGCCACCGACCAGCACGGTAAACTGCCCGGGTTCTGAAACCCATTTGAGATCGGTATTATAAAATTTCAGGTCATCTTCTGACAGTGTGAAGGTCACCTGCCTGGTTTCGCCAGCTTTAAGCATGATTTTTTGAAAGGCTTTTAACTTTTTTACCGGCTGGGCAACAGTAGCGTAGATGTCGTGCAGGTAGAGTTGCACCACTTCCTCGCCGTCGTAAGCGCCAGTATTGCTAACGCTGATCGTAGCCTGTATCTTCTCACCGGGACGCACTACGGTTTTGTCTAACTGAAGATCGCCGTACGAAAAGGTTGTATAGCTAAGCCCGTAGCCAAAAGGAAACAGCGGATCGTTGGAGATATCGAGATAATTGGAGCGGAATTTTTGAGAAGGCTGTCCTACAGGCTGCGGGCGACCAGTGTTCTTGTGGTTATAGTAAATAGGAATTTGTCCCACGCTTTGCGGAAAGGTCATGGTTAATTTACCGGATGGGTTGTAGTTGCCGAATAGCACATCGGCTATAGCATTGCCGGCTTCGTGACCCTGGAACCACACGTCGAGAATGGAGGTGGCGAGCTCATTTTCTTTGTTCAGCACCAGGGGGCGACCGTTCATTAAAACCATCACCAGCGGTTTGCCGGTTTGCGCCAAAGCCTGTAGCAAACGTTGCTGGTTTTGCGGGATGGTAATATCTGAGCGGCTGGCAGCTTCGCCGGTCATTTCAGACGCTTCGCCCACAACGGCAACGATTACATCAGCCTGATTGGCGATATCTACAGCTTGTGTAAGCAGCGCATCCGGTGACATTGCATCGATGCTTACCCGCTCACCAAAAACATTCACTTTTTTTGCCAGCAAACTGTCGTCGGTTATGTTAGCACCCTTTGCGTACAGAATCTTTACATCGCTGCCACCAATGTTTTTCATGCCTTCGAGTACCGGAATTGCCAGCGTTGCGTCGCCGCTTACAGCCCATGTACCCAACATATTGCTTTTATCGTTTGCCAATGGACCAATAAGCGCAATGGTACCAGACTTTTTTAAGGGCAACGTTTGGTTATTATTTTTCAACAGCACCATAGCATGCTCGCCAAATTCCCGGGCTGCCTGTCTTTTCTCCGCGCTTAAAACTTCGTTGGCAGCGCGGGTAGCGTCACAATAGCGATAAGGATCGTCGAACAAGCCCAGTTTATATTTTGCTTCCAATATGCGGCGGCAGGCCAGGTCAATTTGCTTTTGGGTGGTTTTGCCCTCGCTTCAGCGATTTTTTTAAAGTAGTATAAAAACCTTCGCCCACCATATCCATATCGGTACCGGCATTGAGCGACATATAGGATACTGTTTGCAAGTCTCCTAATCCGTGGTCTATCAACTCGTTGATGGCGGTATAATCAGTAACAACAAAGCCCTTGAAACCCCACTGCTTTCTCAGCAGGTCGGTCATCAACCATTTGTTTGCCGTAGAGGGTACGCCATCTATTTCGTTGAAAGAACTCATAACGCTACCCACACCCGCGTCCACAGCAGCTTTGTAGGGTGGTAAATAATATTCATACATCTTTATACGGCTCATATCAACGGTATTGTAGTCGCGACCCGCCTCAACTGCGCCATACAATGCAAAGTGTTTCAGACATGCCATCACTGTATTGCGGTCAGCGAGACTATTACCCTGGTAACCGCGCACCATGGCGGCGGAGATCTGCGAACCTAAAAACGGATCTTCACCCGAACCTTCTGCTACTCTGCCCCACCGGGGATCGCGGGCAATATCGACCATAGGCGAAAAAACCCAGCTAAGACCATCGGCGGACGACTCGCCTGCAGCAATCCGGGCGCTACGTTCTATCATAGATATATCCCAACTGCACGACAAACCCAGGGGTATAGGGAAAGTTGTTTTGTAACCATGAATTACATCTGAACCAAAGATCAAAGGAATTTTAAGGCGACTTCCTTTCATAGCCACATCCTGCGCCTGTCGTATTTTATCTACGCCAATTACGCCAAATAAGCCACCCACACTGCCCGCGTTGATCTTGGTTTCTACATCGCTGCTTACTACCGCGCCTGTAGCCACACCACCTCCGGGTGTTAACAGGTTAAGCTGACCGATCTTTTCATCCAAGGTCATCTTCGCCATCAGATCAGTTATAAAGTTGTTCATTTTGGCATCGGCAGAATTGCTTGTTACCAATTTTGCTTTTGATTTCTTTGCAGGCGCCTGGGCGTAACTGCCAAAGAAAACACCAACGAACAGGACCAGAAGGCTTGTAGAAAATTTCATATGGGGGCTTTATATTTTTGAAAGAATTGTTGTTAAAAAACCTGTAACACTATTTTAGCAGGTAAGGTTGCATAACGCTTTTCCAGATAGCATATCCTTTTGCATTCATGTGCAGGCTGTCGTCGAGAAAGATAGCCGCTTTGGGTCTTCCGCCACGTGGCTCGAGCATGGGCTGAAAGACATCAATAAAAGCTGCATTTTTTTGGCTCTTTAAAAATACCTCTATCATCATATTTGCCTGGCGCATTTTGGGCAACAGGTGCAGACGGCTGGGGCTGGGTTTAATAGAAACAAAGGCGATATTGGCATAAGGCAAACTATGCCGAATAATGTAAAACAATTTTTCAAAACGGTAGGCTACAAGCCCTGCTGTAACGGTATCAGAAGATGCCAGGTCGTTGTCGCCACAATAAATGATAACCTGTTTTGGCTGATAGGGAATGATGATGTCGTTGGCATAGCGAATGACATCTGGCAAAGTAGAACCGCCAAAGCCACGGTTGATAATGGGATAGCCCGGAAAATACGATTGCACGTCTTTCCACTTGGTAAAGGAGGAACTACCAACCAATAAAATAGAATTGCGTGCGGGGAACAATACACTGTCCTCTTTTTTAAACTGCTTAATTTCGTTATAAAAAGGAGCGAGTTGTGCCTGCGCAACCGCTGATAAAAACAGTACTTGAATGAAGACAAAAACCTTTTTCATATGTATGTCAGTTCATTTAAAAATTTTAATCATTTCTGCAGCTAGTTTTTCAAAATCAGGTAAGCAAATTATCAGACTTCCAGAATTCATATTGCTGCGATAATTTGTCACCGGTTCTACTTTATTCCCTATTCTGCAGGTATCAATTTTGCCCTGGGTGAAATACCATTTTCATTAAATGCTTCAATAGAAAAATAATAGTGCTGATCTGTTGTCAGCGCTTTTAAAAGCAACTCATTTTTTCCATACACCATCCACGAGCTGTACAATTTGTCGGGCGCTATACCCCAGTAGTACATTATATCCCTGGCGCCAGGTTGTGCATCCCAGGTGATCATCGCATCCCGGCGGTCGGTTTGCGGTTTACTGAAAAATTCTTTACAGCAACGGGCGCTTTGCCCTCACCCCTGCCAAATACCCGCAGGTCGGAAATGGCCAGGTGTGTGGTAGGCACATGAATATTTTTATACCGCACAAACCGCACAGTTTGCGGGGTTCCAAGCTCAACATAATCATTGGGAACATCTTTAAAACTATTTGTTCTGTCAACCAGCTTAATCCAGTTTTTTCCATCTGCAGAACCTTCAATAACATAGCTATGGTATAAACCGGGAACACTACCATAAAGGTCTGATTTATAGTCGTGGAAGTTGACTTGTATAGCGTACACCATGCCTGTTTGCTGCAAGTCGATCTGTAGCCATTGTTTGTCGTCGTTGTCTTTGGCTACCCAAAAGGTTTTTACATTCTCGTCGGTTATGCTTTGGGCTTTGAAGGTATCGAGTTCGAGTAAGCCGTCACAGGTTTGTTATAGGATAATAACATCCAGCCGGTAAACTCCCCCATTTTACCTGCCACCGCGGGGGCATAGTGCGGGTAGTCGCCAAAGGAAGTATTGGAATACATAAGGTCATCTTTATCAAAATAAGCCGGATACATACAAATACGCCGCTCCCACCCTACATTGATATTGACAGCAGCCGAAGCAAAATGCCAATACCTGTCGCCCGGGCCGATCACTGTGCTACCATGACCAGCGCCGTTTGAGAACCCACCTGGCTTATAAAATACCGGGTTGTTAGGCGCGTAACGATAAGGACCCAAGCGCCGAATCGCTCATGTACACGCCATCGCCATACACATTAAATTCAGTACCTGGCGCGGCATACTGCATGTAATATTTGTTGTTGTGTTTGGTGAGCCATGCGCCTTCCATATAACCGCCAATGACTGTGTCAGCATGGTTTTCGCCAAAGCGCTCCCAGCCATGTTTTTGCATATCTAGATTAAATAATTTGTAGGTTATATCCGAGGAACTAAAGCGATGGTTTTTGTTCAGTTTTTTTGCCCTTATTGGGTAAACGTTGGAAGAGCCCCAGAACATATAGGCACTGCCATCATCATCTATAAACAGATCGGGGTCCTGCAGGTCATTGAAAATGGAGGGCACCGCTTTCCAATCACCTTTCTTCGGATCATCGGTATATAAAATACTCATAGAACCTGAAGGATCGCCGGTTACATACAATACTGAATCTTTATAGTTGTGGGCTGCCGGTGCATTAGACCCCTGGAAGTACCATTTTTCGGGTGTAATAAAAGACCAGTTAAGAAGATCGGTTGAATGCCAGTAGCCTAACGAACGAGTAACAAACATATAATATTCATTCCTGAATTTCACTACAGCCGGATCGGCGCCTGAGCGATAAGAAATGTTCTTGTCAGCATTATAGATCATATAGGTATAATCCAAATTCAGCGGGTTACAATAGGTACTCATTTGCGTGTCCTGTGCACTGGCTTCCCCAGGCAATACAATGACAGCTACCGACAGGACAATTACACCTACACACCATTGGCAAACGCTATTTGTCATCACTTAAATTTTTTAAAGACTTCATTTACTATAGCAAACCAAGATCAAAAATTAGCACCACTATAAATGCGGACTTTCAAAGCCTAACTTTTCAGCCGGCATGTACTTCCGGGCAACTCATAAAAAGTTTCCACAACAAACCTGTTCTATAATTTTCCATCATCACTACTATTGGACCCTGGTCTATTGCCAAATACTTTTGCGGATACCAATTATCAGTTTCGCTAAAGGCATCGTAAAAGCCATATTTACCATAAACTTGCTGCCCAGGTCCTGGTACCAGTGCTTCATCGCCAGCATAGAATACTCCGGGGTATAAGGCATAGACGAAAGGCGGCAGTAGGTGAGATAACACCCAGATCAGTTTTCATACCCGGGCATGTGAGCTGCATAACCTTTCACCGAATAGCTCGCTGTCAAACCCCAATTATTTGGCCCATAACCTTTAAATTTTTTCGGATTGTCAACACACCAATCGTGATTGATAAGGGTTTGGTTGGTATTGTTCTGCCAGTAGTCGCCGTATTTGTCTTTTAATCCATGCGGGTCGAGACCAAGGTATGAGTAATGTGCCCAGAATAAGGGACCGCCATATTCTTTGCACCATTATATGACAAAGTAAGTGTATGACCGTATTGAGTGCCGGTGTCTTTAATTCCCCCGCTTCGAGCCCAGCCTTCATGGTACACGGCAGGTGATATACTGTGCGTTGGTGAAGAAGCCGCTAACACATACATGATCAGGCATTCGTTATAGCCCTGCACCGGAAAGTTCATCTGCCAGGCGTAGTCAGGCGACCAATGCCAGTACAGCACATTTTGTCCATTCTGGTACCAGGTAAAATCTACTTCTCGCCACAGCTTGTCAATGCTGGCGGCAAGGGCTTTTTCGTTCTCATTGCCGTGTTGCAAAATACTGGCGCACCGCAAGCAATCCCTGCAGCAAAAAGGAAGTTTCTACCAGGTCGCCGCCATTGTCTTTTTTGCCAAACGGTTTCACTTTGCCGGTTTCACCATTTATCCAATGCGGCCAGGCACCATGAAAGCGATCTGCCCTCTCCAAAAAATGCACGATCCTATCGAACCTCTCGTAGCCTTGCTGCCGGGTGATAAAGCCTCTTTCTATGCCCGCCAGTATTGCCATCAAGCCAAAGCCGCTGCCACCGGTGGTCACAACATTTTTGTCATTTTCAGGGTACACGTCATTCATATTTATCCGTTCGCGCGCCAAACCGCTGGTGGGTTCGGCGCCGTCCCAAAAATATTGAAAAGTAGTGCGCTGCACATCGGTGTACACAGCCGCGTCCGCTGTCGGCAGGGTGTGCAAACTTGTACTTAATTGTCTATGGCTGCTGCACGACAAGGCAAATAGCAATATGACCAGAAGGCTGAACAACTTCGTATAATTTTTCATAATATGTAGGTTGTTTTTGTGTTTCGGGCATTTATATTTCATAGCGTCAGCCTTGCGTCGCACCCTTGTACTGTTTGCAGCTCTGGGCGGCACCGGGCGCATATTACGAGTTTGTTTTTTTGTTTTTCACCACTTCCTTTTCAAACGCAAACATTCGCTACTGTAATAGCCAAATAGTACCACAACCGATGAACGGAATGCGACGCAACAATGTCTCCTAAGCGTTACCAATGCCGGTACACTAAAACATAAAAGAGCTTGCCATCACAAACCCGGTTTTGCCTGCGCCAATTTTTGCAAACCCTTTTTTACATCGCTGTCGCTCATAAATAATTTCCACAACAAACCCGTGCGGTAGTTCTCTATCATCACCGTCATGGGTGCCTGGTTGAGACCCATAAATATATCGGAACACCAGTTTTGCTGCAGGTTGAATGCGTCGCGAAAACCGTACTCGCCCCAGAGAAAACTGCCATAACTATAGTAAAAATTGCGTAGCGCTTTCATAGATGCCAAAGGCGTGTACGGCATGGAAGCAACGGCGCCGGTAGGGGTGATCTTGCCATTGTCGAGGCGCAAAACCGGTTCGCTGGGCGAATAGCCAAAGGGTCCGTCGCTGGCGGTAAGCCCCCAGCAACTATCGCTGTAGCCTTTGTAATGCCCTGGGTTTTCTATGCTATAGCGGTGGTTGATCTGCGCAATCGCTTTATTATTTTGAAAATAATTGGTATAAGCATCGGTCAATTGGTGCGGATCGTAACCCATGTAAGAATAATGCACAAAAAATAGCGGCCCACCATTGGAAACACCCACCGGCAAAGGAATACCGTAGTAGGTTTGACCATTGGTATAATGCGAACCATCGGTGGTTTTGCCCCAGTTGATGCGGTATTGCTGCCCGGTTAAGTCCTGGTTGGCAAAACCGGTATAGTACATGGTTGCCGGCACCGCATGTGTAGGCGAGGCAATGGCAAGCAGGTAAGTGACCATGGTTTCGTTCCAGCCTATCAACTGGTGGTTAATTATCCAGGCTTTGTCGGGCGACCAATGCCAAAACAAAAATTTATTGTTGGGATAACGCCGGTACCAGTCCCACTCCACCCCATTGACTATAGCAGTAATGCGGTCGCGTATCTGCTTTTCCTGTGTATTATTTTCACTGAAGTAAGCCCGTGCTGCTATTAGTCCCTGGATTAAAAAGGATGTTTCAACCAGGTCGCCGCCATCGTCGCGGGGACCGAAGAATGGTTCGACCTTACCTGTTGGCCCGCTGATGAAATGCGAAAAGGCTCCATGAAATTTTTCAGCATTTTGCAAAAAATCAGTGATCTGTAAAAATCGCTGTACAGCCTGTTGACGAGTAATGAACTTGCGTTCCGTACCGGCAATCAGCGCCATGATGCCGAAGCCCGACGCGCCGGTTGCTACCATAGTATGCCTGCCGGGAATGTCTTCTTTGGCTAAGCCACTATTGGTCTCTGCACCGTCCCAATAATAGCGGAAGGCAGCTTCCTGCACCATCGTTAGCAGTTGCTCATCGGTCATAAAGCGGGTAGTTGCAAATAACGTATTCGACAATTGACTCTCCTGGTCGTTGTAACCTACGGCGCTAAGTTTGTACTGAAAAGTTTTACCGGTTACATTCACAAAATCAGCATAGCGGCTGGTGAACGGATACTGTATACCAACTGGTTTATACGATTTGCCGCCGTCGGCAGAGCGATAAATTATAAGATATCTAATGCTGGTATCAGTAACGGGCTTCCATTGCAAATCGATATGCCGGGCAAAACCAGTAGCTACAGTAAGGGTAGGCGGGTGAATTGCCGGCGAATTGGTGGGTGTAGTGAGCCAAATGTCATCGATAAAGATGGTATGTTCCGCACCATCTTTGGCTGCCTGCGAAAAGACAACCTTTGTTATGTCCTGGCTTTTGTTGTATTTCAATCCGCTAAAGTCTGCTAAGGGAATATTCACCGTGTACCACTTGCCAGGCTGTGTGGCAGTGAGATAGGCTGATAAGGAAACAGGCTTCGACGAACTGCTGTCGCGTATGCCAATGGCTATTGCAGGAAGTTGACTTTGGTTTGTATTGTTCGTCAAAAAAATCTTTAGGTTAAGGTGTGGTAGCCGGTTTTACCAGGTCCTGCCCGCGCCACTCCTGCTGCAAAATGGTGGCTTGCCAGGCACCGGTTTTTCCATTGGTGTATTGCAATTGCAGGGCATTGCCAGGTGTAGAAAAAACACTGTCGGAGATGGGTAGTTTAGCTTCGATATTTTTTATCCACGAAGGAGAACGGTAATCAATGGAACTATAATAGTAGCCGCCAGGCATGCGGCTGTTGGTAAACATCTCCTGGTCATACAGTCGCTCCTGTGCCATAAGCTTACTATTGACCAGCATTCCATATAAAAGTAATAGCAGGAATTTCAACATTCACATGGTTTATGTTACAAGCAATGAAATATACAACCAATCGCAAAGAAAACGGTTTTTTGATGGGAATTGCGTAAGTTTCTTATCTGCCTTGCAAGCCTACTTACCTCGCCTTTTATTGAGATTGCAAGTACAGTAAGCAGTAGTTGTACAAGATCGGGAATTTGAAGGATTTGCCTGCTAAGGCTGCATTAAGCTACTTATCCGGGTAGCATTCTCCCTCGTCTTTAGCAGCAGTGTACTTCCAGCCGTCATGTACCATTACCACCTAAATATTAGAACGGTCTTTACATTTGGCCATTTACCTTTGCTGCCTCTCAAATCATTTTACACCGCTGATAACCTGTTTATGAAATTTGGAATTGTTGTTTTCCCGGGTTCTAACTGCGACCGCGACATGTACGATGCGTTGCACCACGAGTTGGGCAAAGAGGTTGTAATGCTCTGGCACAAAGACAAAGACATCAGCATGCTGTCAGACACCGATTGCATTGTACTTCCGGGTGGCTTTTCATATGGCGATTACCTGCGCTGTGGCGCTATTGCCAGGTTTAGCCCCATGATGCAAAGTGTGATTGATTTTGCTAATAATGGTGGCAAAGTATTGGGTGTGTGCAATGGCTTTCAGATACTTTGCGAAAGTGGTTTACTTCCCGGCGTGCTGTTGCAAAACGCCCAGCAACAATTTGTTTGTAAAAACGTATATATGGCGGGTAGCGATGGCAAGCCCTTGCAGATTCCGGTGGCGCATGGCGAAGGTCGCTACTATGCAGCGGCTTCCGTGCTGGATGAACTGGAAGCAAACGGGCAGGTTATATTTAAATACACCGATGAAAAAGGTAAGGTTGAACCCATGAGCAACCCCAACGGAGCAGTGCGGAATATCGCCGGGATACGCAACAAAGGAGGAAATGTATTTGGTATGATGCCACACCCTGAAAGAGCAATTTCGCCGGCGCTTGGCAATGTGGATGGCATACAGGTATTCAGGTTATTGGGTTTGAATTAACAATCTGCGGCGTACCATTTGCCACCTGATCGTGTTTTTAAAACAAATCAAAATAAACAATGCAAAAACTCTTAATAATGCTGGCTTTTTCGCTGGTGACTTTCAGTGGAATTGCCCAGTTAAAAGATCCGGTGAAATGGACAGTAGCAAGCCGCAAAAAAGCGGAAGGGTATGAAGTTGTACTCACTGCTGCCCTGCCTAAACCCTGGCATATCTATTCGCAAAATACGGGTGAAGGTGGTCCGGTTGCTACCACATTTACCTTCGCTAAAAATCCGTTGGTCTCCCTTACAGGAACTGTAAAGGAGATAGGCTCGCTACAGGAACACTACGATAAATTATTTGACACCAACGTAAAATTCTATGGCGACAAAGTTGATTTTGTACAATTGGTAAAAGTAAAAGGAAACGTAAAGACCAATGTAAACGTAACAGTTGAATATATGACCTGCGACGATAGCAAGTGCCTTCCTCCTACAAAGAAATCGTTTACTGTTTCTTTGTAAATGTTAACTACTGCGAATAATGATAAAAGTGTATAAGGGTTTCTTAGCCGGACTAATTCTATTAATTTCTCATTCTATTAATGCACAGGAACTACCTGTGCATTTTTCTTTTTCAGCCGGGCGCGATGGCAATGGCGAAGCTTACCTTTCTGTGAAAGCAAAGATCGCCCCCGGCGTACGTTTGTTTTCATTGACTAAACAGACAGCCGACGACGCCTTCATTTCATCACTTGATTTTGATAGCAGCGCTAGAGCAAAAGTGCAAGGTGCCGTAGAAGAAAAAGGAAATTTGCAAACCGCCTTCGATAGTACGGCAGGTGCCAATGTGCGCTTTTTTACTGATAGTGTAGAATGGATTCAAAAGTTATCAGTTGCTAAAGTTGACAGCGCGAAAATCAAAGGCAAAGTTTCGTGGCTGGCTGCCAATGGCAGCGAATTTCCCTCGGGTGAAGAAGTTTTTTCTGAAAAGGTAACAATAGCAGCGCCTTCGCTTGTTACTGCAACGCAGGTAACAAATTCAAGTCTGTGGTCTACGTTTTTGCTTTGTTTCTTCACCGGCATTCTCGCCATACTTACACCCTGTGTTTTCCCCCTGGTGCCGGTTACTGTTAGTTTCTTTTTAAAACGTTCCAAGTCAAGGGCTGAAGGTATTAGAAATGCCAGTTGGTATTCCCTTTCCATTATTCTGATCTATACTGTTCCTACCCTGGTAATCACATTGCTCTTTGGCGCCAATGCGCTCTACTCATTATCAACCAGCCCCATTACCAATCTTTTATTCTTCGCCATTTTTATTCTATTTGCCATTTCTTTTTTTGGTGCGTTCGATTTAAACCTGCCGAACAGTTGGGCAAATAAAGCCGACGAAAAAGCTGGCAAAGGCGGCCTTTCGGGCATCTTTTTTATGGCGCTTACTTTGGTTATCGTCAGCTTTAGCTGCACCGGGCCAATAGTAGGAACGCTGCTGGGAAATACCGCTGCGCAAGGGGTAACCATGGCACCGGTTCTCGGAATGCTGGGTTTTGGCATAGGTCTGGCACTCCCGTTTTCGCTGTTTGCATTTTTCCCCTCCATGCTTTCCACGCTGCCAAGAAGCGGTGGCTGGCTCAATACAGTTAAAGTAACTTTTGGTTTTATTGAACTGGCACTTGCCATGAAGTTTTTGTCCAATGTAGATCTTGCCTATCACTGGCGGCTGCTCGACCGCGAAATTTTTCTTAGTTATCTGGATCGTGATCTTTACGCTGCAGGGTTTTTACCTGCTGGGTAAACTTAAGTTTAGTCACGACAGCGACCTTCCTTATATCAGTGTGCCGCGGCTGTTTATAGCTATGGCCAGCTTTTGTTTTGCTTTGTATTTATTTCCCGGCTTGTGGGGCGCGCCGCTAAAAGGTATTGGTGGCTGGCTGCCGCACACCAGCACGCAAGACTTTAACCTGCAGGATATAAAATACCAATTAGACGATCTGAAAACCACCGGCGTTCAAAACACTGGCGCCGGGGGCCGACGGCACCCAAAAAATATACTGACAAACTCGAGGCGCCATTTCATCTGTCAGCCTATTTCGACCTCGACGAAGGTTTAGCAGCAGCTAAAGAACTAACAAACCGGTGATGCTTGATTTTACCGGGCACAGTTGCGCCAATTGCCGTAAAATGGAGGCGGAAGTCTGGTCAGACCCTGAAGTTTTGAAGCGGATAAAACAAGATTTTGTGCTCATTAGTCTATATGTGGATGAGCCTGCCGAACTGCCGGAAAGTGAGCAATACACCAATGCCGCCGGAGACAAAATAGAAACGCTGGGACAAAAAAACCTCGACTACGAGGTTACAAAGTTTGGCTTCAACGCACAGCCGCTATACATGTTTCTGGACCAAACGGGTAAGCCGCTAAGCGATGTGAAATATGGCTATGATTCCGACATAAAAAAGTTTATCGATCACCTGGACAATGTGAAAAGGGAGTTTAAGAAAGGACAGTAATCCGCCTGCATTTTTTCCGCACAATACTTTTTGGTAACCAGCTTTTTATCAATGAAGCAGCACTGTTGCGACAGTCTACCCCGCCTTACTGCGGGGCTCCGTTCAGGCACATCGCATTGTTTTAGCAACCCAATAAATATCACTCAGTAGTTATTTAGTGACAGATATACCAAATGGCGAAAACAGATCCCATGAAAATATAAGGTATAAGGGAGTGACACAACCGGAGATCCTTTGAGAACGACAGCCCGTGCACAATAATGATCATACAAAAAATCCGAAGATTGTTTGCAGTGATTTATGTGCATGACGGTAAAATATCTTATAACTAAAAAGCCCCTGTGTTGCAGGGGCTTTTTGTTGAACGATTGAGTGTTGATGTGTACTTATAAGGCAATTTCTTTTTCGGTTAATAGTTTTCGCATATTGATGAGACCATAGCGCATACGACCCAGGGCAGTGTTTATTGAACAGTTGGTCATAGCAGCTATCTCTTTAAAGCTGAGGTCGGCGAAGTGGCGCAAAACAATTACTTCTCTCTGCTCGGCGGGCAGCAGGTCCAGTATCATGCGTACACTTTCGTGCGACTGGCATTGCATCATCTTTACATCAGCAGATTCTTCTGTAATGTTCATAAGCTCAAAAATGTCGCGGTCGTCGCTGGTTTTAACAGCCGGTGTTCTTTTCAGCTTTCTAAAATGATCTACACACAGGTTGTGTGCAATGCGCATTGCCCAGGGCAAAAATTTTCCTTCTTCTGTGTAGCGGTTGTTGCGAATGGTATCAATGATCTTCATGAAGGTATCCTGGAAAAGATCTTCAGCTAAATACTTGTCTTTTACCAGGTACAAAATAGAAGAAAATAGTTTTTCCTTGTACCTGTTTACGAGGATTTCGAGGGCATAACTGTTACCATCTTGAAAGGCACGGACGAGTTGGATGTCGGTTGACTGAGTAAGGGTTTTCATAGTAAAACGTAATTGGATTTTGTTTTTGTGAATATTGGATATATGATTAAAAATTTGTCATTCAGTACAACGCTGGTAAAAGATTTCTCTTTTTTAGATTGTTGTGAATAACATGATGTAAAATAAGTTCTTAGTTTGGACACGGTATAACGTAAAGAGCCAAATACATGCTCGAAACAGTCACACTTTTAAACTACGTAATAACCCATTCCATTTACGGAAAATTACGAAGAATGTATAACTGGTTGATTTTAAATAGTTTATTGTTTTTAACGTTTATTGCTTCCCAGATTGGCAAGTTGCTTTTTTTGTTTCCTACAGAGGGGAACAATAATTTAAAAGTGGTAAAATGGGCGAAAGGTGCCTTTTAAAAGCGTTCCCGGGTTGGGTCTCACAAAATTCCCTGTGTTTTTTACAAGCATTTTGCTCACATGTATTGTATTTACTTTTGTTTATATGGCGAAGAACAATCGGGTGATGGAGAAAACTGAAAAAGTAAAAAGAGCTGGTACAAACAATGATAGCATAATAGTAAAAGGTGCAAGAACACATAATCTTAAAAATGTTACTGTTGAATTTCCGCGAAATAAATTTATAGTTGTGACCGGGGTTTCCGGTTCGGGAAAATCATCGCTTACTATAGATACACTTATTTGCTGAAGGACAACGACGATATGCAGAAAGCTTAAGCGCTTATGCGCGCCAGTTTATGGCCAGGATGAATAAGCCCGATGTTGATTATATAAAAGGCCTATGTCCTGCAATAGCAATCGAGCAAAAAGTAATTACCCGCACTCCGCGAAGTACTGTAGGCAGCATGACGGAGATATATGATTATTTGCGGTTGCTGTATGCAGAGCCGGGCATACGATATCGCCGGTAAGCGGGCGCGAAGTAAAAAAGGATGATGTAAAGGATGTAATAGAGGCAATGCGCAAAATGCCTGAAGGAAGCAGGGTATTAATGCTTGCCATCTTTAAGCAACATGCAAACCGGCAGGTGCGAGAAGAATTGAATATACTGTTGCAAAAAGGATTTAGCCGGATGTATATACCCGCTGCAAAAAATGAAGGTGCCGATGCAGGCGAAACAATTAGAATAGAAGAACTGCTGGAACATGAACGATAAAGACCTGCACAAAAAGATAGCCACTGGCAACGTCAGCTAAATACATATAGCCCGTCTTATATTCTTGTAGATCGCATTGTCACCAAAACTTTGATGAAGATGATATACACCGGTTGAGTGATAGTATTGGCACTGCTTTTTATGAAGGTGAAGGGGAAATGTATCTGCAGGTTGATGATACAACTTATCTCACTTTAGCAACAGGTTTGAGCTGGATGGTATTCAGTTTGAAGAACCTGTACCCAATTTATTTTCTTTTAATAATCCTTTTGGTGCCTGCCCGGTTTGTGAAGGTTTTGGGCAAGGTGCTGGGCATTGATCCCGACCTGGTGATACCAGATAAAAGACTGAGTGTATACGAAGGTGCAGTTGCCCCATGGAAAGGTGAAAAGATGGGGCTATGGAAAGAAAATTTTGTTCGTGCTGCCCGAAATTTCGATTTTCCTGTGCATACCCCCATTGCAGACCTTACTAAAGAACAGTATGACATTTTATGGAAGGGCAATCGATATGCTGATGGCATCAATGCATTTTTCAAAGAAGTAGAACAGAACCTGTACAAAGTTCAGTACCGGGTCATGCTGAGCCGCTACCGAGGGCGACACCGTGTGCACCTGAATGCGATGGCTACCGGTTGAGAAAAGAAGCCTTGTATGTAAAGGTAGGCGGTTTGCACATTGGTCAGCTTTGCGAAATGCCGGTAAAAGATCTGTACGATTGGTTTCAGCAAATTCAGAGTTAAGTGAATATGATCGAACAGGTTGCAAAACGAATTCTGCTAGAAGTAAATCACCGGTTGAAAACATTGCTGGATGTAGGACTGGGATACCTTACTCTCAATCGGCTGGCCAATAGTTTAAGCGGCGGAGAAAGCCAGCGGATACAACTAACCCGCAGTCTTCGGCAGCAACCTTACCAATTCATTATATATTCTTGATGAACCGTCGATCGGTTTGCATAGCCGCGATACCGAGCGACTGATACAGGTGTTAAAAGAATTGCGCGACCTGGGCAATACCGTTGTGGTGGTAGAGCATGATGAAATGATGATGCGCGAGGCAGATCATATTATTGATATGGGCCGCTTTGCCAGTCACCTGGGTGGTGAAGTAGTGGCCGAAGGAAATTATGATCAGATCATAGCACAATCCTGAAAGCCTGACCGGTAAATATCTAAAAGGCGAATTGAAAATTGAACCGCCGCAAACATTCGCAAGTGGAACCGAAGCATCACCGTTGAAGGTGCCAGGCACAACAACCTGAAGAATATTACTGTACAGTTTCCACTGAATGTTTTTTGCGTGGTAAGTGGCGTAAGCGGCAGTGGCAAGACTACACTGGTAAAACAAATTCTATACCCGGGCTTAAAAAAATAAAAGGTGAATTTGCCGAAAAGGTTGGCTTTCACAAAGCCATTACAGGCGATATTGAATCACATCTCGCAGGTTGAGATGATCGATCAAAATCCGATAGGTAAATCATCGCGCAGTAACCCGGTTACCTATATCAAAGCCTACGATGAGATCCGGGATCTGTATGCAAAGCAGCCAATGGCGAAAATGCGCGGGCTTTCAACCCAAACACTATTCCTTTAATGTAGATGGTGGCCGCTGCGATGCCTGTAAAGGTGAAGGCGAACAGGTGGTAGAAATGCAGTTCCTGGCCGATGTGCACCTGGTCTGCGAAGTATGCAATGGCAGGCGATTTAAGGAAGAAGTGCTGGAGGTTACCTACAGCATGAAAAACATTTACGACGTGCTGAACATGAGCGTTGATGAAGCGGTAGAGTTCTTTTAAAGATGAAAAAGGCATTGCCAAAGCCATTCAACCCTTACAGGATGTAGGACTTGGCTATATTAAACTGGGCCAAAGCAGCGATACACTTAGTGGTGGCGAAGCGCAAAGGGTAAAGCTGGCAAGTTTCCTGGGCAAAGGCAAAGGCATCGGGCACGTATTGTTCATTTTTGATGAGCCCACAACCGGTCTGCATTTTCACGATATTAAAAAATTGCTTACCTCATTCAATGCTCTGATCGAGCAGGGGCATTCGATTATGGTCATTGAACATAATACCGATGTGATCCGAAGCGCCGATTGGGTAATAGACCTGGGACCGGAGGCGGGCGATATAGGCGGAAACCTTGTTTTTGCCGGCATACCCGCCGATCTGAAAAACATAGAAGAAAGCTATACCGGCAAGTTTTTGTAAGGTTGTTCGCACTTTCACCTCCGTTTGCCATTAATTACTTTGGCTTTATAGAACGTCATTATATACAATGTCGTTTACATTAAGCGGTCACATAATTAACGCCCGGGCGCAAAGAAGAAGATAAAGCTTTGCGTCTTTGCTTCTTTGTTTTGACTGCGTGAAAAACTTTCTTAGGGTAACGACCATGGTTGTACATAGGGCGAGAAAAGTCACATCAAGGTACTACCCTCACAACTGAGCGTAGCAACGATGTACCACAAATTGCAAATGCCTGTCACCAAAAAATTTGCAGGCGAACCGACCTATTTATTTGCCGTTCTTGTTTACGTTATGTTGGTTTTTTGTTCCCGGCTTTTGTAACTGCACCCGGGCTTTTGTTGCGTCGCACCCATGTACTTTTTAGCGCTATTCAACAATAAATATTTTTTTGCAAAGTATAATTACCGGTTAAATGATCACCATTTTGTAATTAACAAATTGGAAAAAGCGTTTATTCATTTAAAAGATATTTTTACAACTAATTCTACACGAAATCTATGAGGCGATTTGTATGTACGATCCTGGCTTTAGTTACCGTAAGCTTTGCATCGCAGGCTCAAACAAAAACAGCCAAAACACCTGCACTTAAAACCCCGGTAGCGAAGGCATCTGCGGGTTACAACATCCCGGTTACATTTGCTGCCCGTAAAAAACACCTGGGTCTATTTGGGCTGCTATTACGGCAAGTATAAAAACCTGGTAGACTCTGCCTGGTTAAACGCCAGCAGCCAGGGCGTATTTAAAGGGAAGGAAAAATTGGGGCAGGGAATCTATTTCATCGTGTCTGAGAAAAAGTTTCTCCTGTTTGAGATACTGATGGATAAAGAACAAAATTTCTCGATTAAAGCCGATACGACCAACCTGGCAAATGTTTCGGTTACGGGCTCACCCGAAAATCAATTGTTTCTCGACTACACACATTTTCTTACCGAGAAATCGCCGGCGTTGAATGCATTGCAACAGAAGCTGGCAGCCGCAACCACCAAAGAGGATTCTACAGCTATTCGCACCCAGCTTGCAGAGGCTAACAAGCCATTGCAGGAATACCGCGAGAACGTAATGAAAACGAAACCGGAGTCTATGCTTGCCCGGTTCTTCTTTACAATGAAGCGCCCGGAGATACCCGCCGTACCGGTTGTAAATGGAAAACCTGATTCTGCCTATCCTTACAGGTTTGTAAAAGACCATTGGTGGGATGGTGTTGCCTTTGACGACGAAAGCCTGGTGCGTACCCCTTTCTTCGAACCCAAACTGGACGAATACTTTAAATATTATGTGGTTCCCGAATCGGATTCTATAGAGAGCGAAGTAAATTATATGCTGCTGGTATCGCGTGAAAGCCGTGATATGTTTCAATACTTATTAGGAAAATTCACTGACAAATACATTAACCCCGAGTATATGGGACAGGAAAAAGTTTTCCTGTTTTTATTTGACAAATACTATAGCAAAGGCGACACAGCCTGGCTGAATGAAAAGCAACGGAAGTATATATTTGATCGCGCCTATAGCCTGATGGCAAACCAACTTGGCGAGCCTGCTGCAGACCTGCAAATGTTAGACACCAGTAATAAAGCAGTTTCATTGTATGCGATCAATGCACCTTATACTTTTGTTACCTTTTGGGATCCCAATTGTGGTCATTGTAAGGAGACCGTGCCCCGCATTGATTCTATGTACCAGGCAAAGTGGAAAGCCTTGGGCGTAAAGGTGGTGGGAGTGAATATAGATGAGGGTGCGAACGACGCGTGGAAAGCCTTCATTCGTGAACACAACCTGAATGGCTGGGTAAACATGTACCAGCCAAAAGAGGTGCGCGATGACGAAGCTAAACGTGGTGTGGCAAATTTCAGGCAACTGTATGATGTGTATAAAACGCCTACAATGTACCTGCTCGATGACAAGAAACATATCATTGGTAAAATGCTCAGCATAGAACAATTTGATGATGTGCTGGAGGCTAAGATCAAGAAAACTGCATCTGTAAAATAATTCTCGTTTTTGTATGAAGAAAATAGTACTCGGTCTTCTCTGTTTGACCTTAGGTAAATGTATGTCTGCGCAAAACGTTTTTACCTATGGCAACCATGCGGTTTCCAAAAGCGAATTTGTGCATGCTTTTAACAAGAACCCAAGCATAAATCCCGACCGGAAAGCAGCCTTAAAAGAGTATCTCGACCTATACATCAACTTTAAATTGAAAGTGCAGGCTGCCTACGACGAAAAGTTAGATGCTGACGCCACACAGCAATTTGAGTTGCAGAATTTTCGGCAGCAGATAGCTGATAATATCATCAACGACGAAGCCAATGTAAAAGAACTGGTGAAAGAAGCTTTTGACAGAAGCCAGAAGGAAATACACCTGCAGCAGGTGTATGTTGAAGTGCCGCAGAATGCTGATCCTGTTACTGCCTTTAACCAAATACAGGCAGCCTATACCCAACTAAAGGCGGGCAAAGACTTCGCTGACGTTGTTGCTGAATATTCTACTGATGAAGAAACCAAAGCCACCCACGGTGATCTTGGCTATATAACAGTATTTACCCTGCCTTACAACCTTGAGAATATAGTGTATGGACTTAAGGTTGGCGCTTTTTCGACACCCGTAAAAACCAAAAGCGGGTACCATATTTTTAAAAATGCCGGTGAGAGAAAACCTCTTGGTGCACGGCGTGTGGCACAGATCATGGTCTCTTTTCCACCGGATCCTTCAAAGGAAGAGTTGGAAATGGCCTCCCGCAAGGCAGACAGTATTTATAACCTGCTGCAAAAAGGTGAGAACTTTGAAGGGCTGGCAGCGACCGTCAGCAACGATCTCAGCAGCAGTAACAATCACGGCGAGCTACCGGCATTTACAACCGGCACCTATAGCCACGAATTTGAAGACGTTGCTTTTGGTCTGGCTAAACCCGGCGATATCTCCCAACCATTTAAGACTGCGCAGGGTTTTCACATCCTAAAGTTGTTAGAGGCTAAAGCGATCTCAGGAGATCCCAACGACGCTGCTGCGCTGACCGATCTGCAGGATAAAGTGAGGAAGGATGCACGCATGGACCTTTCGAAAGAAAAGGTGATTGAAAAGAAAATGACACTAATGAAGTACAAGCCTGGCGTGTTCAGCAATGATGCCCTATTTAGCTATACCGATAGTGCGATACTGACCCGTCCGACCAATGCGGTAAAAGGCATAACCGGTAATTCGGTTTTGTTTTCTTTTGGTGCGCAAAACCTAAAAGCCTCTGACTGGATCAAGTACCTGAAAGGCATACAAGGTAACACCGGTGATATAGCCCGTGAACAATATCCCAAATTATATAAACAATATGTGCACGCTGCTGCCGACGAAAACTACCGGGCAAACATGCAATTGTATAGCGACGAATATACCAGCCAGGTAAATGAATTTAAAGAGGCGAACTTGCTGTTTGCCATCATGGAAAAGAACGTCTGGGGAAAAGCTAATACAAACTCAGCGGGGCTACGCCAGTACTACGAACAACATAAGACCAAATACAAATGGTCGGTCAGCGCCGATGCTATTATTGTAACCTGTAATAACAAAGAATTAGCTGATCTCATCGGGGAAAAGCTGGCCGCCGCTCCCGGTCAGTGGCGTTCAATAACGGGCAGCAACGGCAGCGATGTAACTGCTGACAGTGGCAGGTTCGAACTGGGACAACTACCCGTGATAGACCGTACTAACTTTACCAATGGCTTGGTAACAGCCCCGGTTAAAAATGAGAATGACAGTACCTACACGTTCAACTATATCATAAAAGTGTATCACGAACCCGGGCAGCGTAGTTTCGACGATGCACGGGGTATGGTGATCAGCGATTATCAGCAGGTGGTAGAAGACAAATGGCTGGAGACACTTAGGAAAAAGTACCCGGTAAAAGTGAACGAAGCAGTTTTTAACTCGATCAAATAATTGTTGAGACGGAGGAGTAAATGGTTGGTGTTGCGGCATCCTTACACCATAGCTAAAAGACCAAAAACTTTTCAGGTTGAAAGCTTAACGTAGTTGTTAAACAAATACGGTTGTATCGTTACAATGAAATAAATCAAACCAATTCTTTTACCACATTCCAGATCACTTTAGGCTTACCCAACGTGTAATAATGTAACACAGGTACCCCGAATTTTTTCAATTCACGGCTTTGTTGAGTCAGCCATTCAGTACCTACTTTTTCGCACTCCTGGTCGTTTTTGCACCGCGCAATTGCATTGGATAAGTCGGTGGGTATATCCACATGAAATATCCGGGGCAGAATGGTAAGTTGCTTTTTGCTGGTTATTGGTTTCAATCCCGGAATAATGGGTACATCAATGCCCATGTCGCGGCAAGCCTTTACAAAGTCAAAAAACTTCTGGTTATCAAAAAACATTTGTGTCATAATGTAGCTGCCACCTGCCTCTACTTTTTCCTTCAATCTTTGCAGATCAATCTCCAGGTTCGGCGCTTCAAAATGTTTTTCAGGGTAGCCGGCAACACCTATACAAAAATTTGTTTTTCCACCGTTTAGAATGTCTTCATCAAGGTACATACCGTTGTTCAGGTCTACCACTTGCTTCAGCAGTTCTATTGCATAGCTATGTCCGCCAGGTTCGGGTTCAAAGGAAGGTTCGTTTTTAGGAGCATCGCCCCGCAACACCAGCACATTGTCAACATCTAAAAAGTTCAGATCGATAAGTGCATCTTCAGTTTCTCTTTTATTAAAACCTCCGCAAATAAAATGCGGCACTGCATCAATTTTATAATGGTTCATAATTGAGGCACAAATGCCTACCGTACCGGGTCGTTTGCGCACCTCCACTTTTTCAAAAGTGCCATCGTTCTTCTTCTTGAACATGGTCTCGCTGCGGTGATAAGTAACATTGATCCACGAAGGTTTAAACTCCATTAAAGGATCAAGATGATCATAAATAGAATTAATACTTTTCCCCTTCAAAGGTGGCAAAACCTCAAACGAAACCAATGTGTCTTTCGCTTGTTTCAGGTGTTCGATAACTTTCATTCCTTATTATAAAATTGGTGCAAACATAAGCAGTAAAGAAGTAATAACAAGTTGCTCAGATAGTCAGGAAAACGGTTGCAAGTCACCCGCATTCCGGTAGTCTTATTTGTGATTTTTAATCCATCTCCTCTACAAAATCAACCCATAAAAAGAGAGCGGTTGTGCTTACCTAATATTAGTACATCGGTAATCAGATGTAATTGTGTATTGACATTCCGCATTTTATCGTATTAGTCCCAAGAACACAAAATTTCAAGTTCAAAAAAATTCACTATTTCTATTTTACACTTTTCAATAATCCAGCATTTGTTATGAGATCTACGGGATATGTTCTATTTTAATCTGGTCGTAAAACTTTCCCATATGAAAACGATGCTTTGCCTTTCTTTGATGGTTTGCCTGTTCGCAGACCTGCAGGCCCAAACCTGCAATATAACTATCAATGGCAGTCCATGTACAGGTAGTACTTTGACTGCCGTTTTTGCTACCGGCACCCTCGCCCGCCTAACCTGGAAAAACAATAATAATGTGGTTTTTGTTTCAGACACCATCAGCTCACCCGATAGTGTTGACATTGTTGCGGGCGGGCATGGTGAGGGCACAGGCAATGATCAGTTTGGCTTTCCTCCTGGCGGTATGGCATTGGATAAAAACGGCAATTTGTATATAGCTGATTTGCGCAACAACCGCGTAGTGAAATGGGCGCCCGATGCAACAAGCGGTGTGGTGGTAGCCGGCGGAAATGGTGCCGGGCAGGCAGCCAATCAATTGTGGCATCCACAAGATGTTTTTGTAGATGCGGCGGGAAATGTGTACGTAGCCGATTTAGGCAATGCCCGCATTCAAAAATGGTCACCGGGCGTTTCCACCGGCACAACCGTAGCTGGTGGCAATGGCAACGGCAGCGGAGCTAATCAGTTGAGTGCGCCAAGTGGCGTGTATGTTGATGGAAACGGAACGATCTATATTGCTGATAAATACAATTACCGGATACAAAAATGGCTCGCCGGTGCAACTGCCGGCAGTACGATCGCGGGTGGTGTTGGCACCAATGAGTTTTATTTACCGGTAGATGTGTATGGCGATGCTGCCGGGAATATCTATGTAGCTGATGCCGATGCCGATCAATCCGAACATCATCGCATAAAAAAATTCTCACCCAATAACCCGTCGGGTGTCGTTATTGCGGGCGGGAATGGAACCGGCAGCGGAGCAGATCAATTTAATTATATTACTTCTTTGCGGGTGCTGGCAGATGGCACCCTGTATGTAGCAGACGCTGGCAACCGGCGGGTCGTGAAATTTACGCCTGGAACACAAAACGGCATCACCGTGGCAGGTGGTCACGGGTTTGGCACCCATATCGATCAACTCAATTATGCAACTGGTCTGGATGTAAATGAAAAAGGCGATGTGTATGTAATGGATGGCGGCACCTACAGCGTAAAAAAGTTCTATTATATCGCCGGCGTGGTCACCACTTCCTATACTCCCAACTTTACGGGCGACTATACCGTAGAAGCCATTTTTAAAGATGGCTGCACAGTAGTCAGTGACCCGATACGTGTTTATAGTAAACCTGTGCAACAGCACATTTATCCCATGCGCCGCGGTGGCAGGGGCAACCTATGCAGCGGCGGCACCGATACATTTTACGTGAGCAGATGGGACGATCAAACCAATTATACCTGGACAACACCTGCCGGAACTCAGGTGATAAACAACAAAAACAACTCCGTTATCATCCAGGTCGATCCCAACTTTAACTCCGGCTTTCTCATAGCCAAAGGGACCAACTTTTGTGGCACCGGCATGCTTGATACAATTGGCTTGCAGGGTAAGCCGGTTCGCCCGTTTAAGATCATGGGCCCCAAAAAAGTTCGTGCTTTTCAACAGGGTGTTATCTATAGTGTGCAGGATGATGGCTTTATCTATCACTGGAGAGTTTCTAACAACATGACCATTGTTTCCGGCCAAAACACGCCTACACTTACCGTAAACTTTGGTGATCGTCCCGCTGAGATAGCCGTTACAGCTACCAATAGCTGCGGCACCTCTGGCTGGCGCACAAAAATGGTGTATCCGTACGCTAACCAGGTCGAAAAAACAACTCCCCTACCGAATTCGGAAACACGTAATTCGACCATCGCAAACTTTTCCCTGCAACCAAACCCCGCGAGGCAACAAACACGGCTTACGGTAAAGTGCGAAACAGCAGGAACCTATACCATTTTCCTTTTTGATTTGGCAGGCAGACAACTGCAGCGATCTGTTCAGAAATTTTTGGCAGGCACAAATATCCTTACCATCGAGGTTAGCCGTTATCCCGCAGGCACCTACCTGGTGAAAGTGCAGACTGACAAAAATGAACAAACGTTTACTTTGCAAAAAGAGTAGCCGTCAATAGCATCTAACAAGTAGCGATAATACTATAGGAAGATATTTTGGAAATCCGATGTTCTCCTGTAGTGCGTTCGCTGCGTCCGTCCCCAATGTATTGGCGAACAGCACTTGATTCTTTTTATCATTTTTGCTCTTTGGATTTGGGATAATTGAAACGATTTGCCCCGGAACCCAAAAGATGCCCAATAGAACTATGCGTTGAACGGAGTATGAATGAAAATTGCTTGAAGGTTAAAAGTGTAAATTTTTATTGTTGACTGTTGGCAGGAAAAAATATACACTTATATTTGCAACCCAAATTGAAAATGGCCCCGTAGCTCAACTGAATAGAGTATTTGACTACGGATCAAAAGGTTTCAGGTTTGAATCCTGACGGGGTCACCAGAGAAAAGGCTAGCATAACAGTTAGCCTTTTTCTATTTATAAACGAAACGCCCGGCGCAACTGAATAGCGTATCCCGGTCGCAGATCGGGAAGGTTTCAGGTTTGAATCCTGACGGGGTCACAAGAGAAAAGGCTAGCATAACAGTTAGCCTTTTTCTATTCTATAAACGAAACGCCCGGCGCAACTGAATAGCGTATCCCGGTCGCAGATCGGGAAGGTTTCAGGTTTAAATCCTGACGGGGTCACAATTGAAAAGGCTAGCACAACAGTTAGCCTTTTTCTATTCTATAAACGAAACGCCCGGCGCAACTGAATAGCGTATCCCGGTCGCAGATCGGGAAGGTTTCAGGTTTGAATCCTGACGGGGTCACCAGAGAAAAGGCTAGCATAACAGTTAGCCTTTTTCTATTTATAAACGAAACGCCCGGCGCAACTGAATAGCGTATCCCGGTCGCAGATCGGGAAGGTTTCAGGTTTGAATCCTGACGGGGTCACAATTGAAAAGGCTAGCACAACAGTTAGCCTTTTTCTATTCTATAAACGAAACGCCCGGCGCAACTGAATAGCGTATCCCGGTCGCAGATCGGGAAGGTTTCAGGTTTGAATCCTGACGGGGTCACAATTGAAAAGGCTAGCACAACAGTTAGCCTTTTTCAATTCTATTAGCGAAACGCCCGGCGCAACTAAATAGCGTATCCCGGTCGCAGATCGGGAAGGTTTCAGGTTTAAATCCTGACGGGGTCACCAGAGAAAAGGCTAGCATAACAGTTAGCCTTTTTCTATTTATAAACGAAACGCCCGGCGCAACTGAATAGCGTATCCCGGTCGCAGATCGGGAAGGTTTCAGGTTTGAATCCTGACGGGGTCACAATAGAAAAGGCTAGCACAACAGTTAGCCTTTTTCTATTCTATAAACGAAACGCCCGGCGCAACTGAATAGCGTATCCCGGTCGCAGATCGGGAAGGTTTCAGGTTTGAATCCTGACGGGGTCACAAAAGCCGGGAGTGATGCCCGGTTTTTTTTCTGTAAACTGGTCTGCACATTGCACTCCTACTACTTAGATCATTTGTGTGTTGCCATTCTACATAAAATAGAGCTATTCTATTTGCAGGCTCATGGCACGCACAAAAAAAGCACCACAAAGTGATGCTCTACCTGTTTCAAAATGTTTGTTTCTACCCTTTGCTGTCGCCAGGTTCCGCTGCACCCTGTTCATCTGTTAACTCATTTGGCGCAATCACAAACTCAGTAGAAACATCTCCTTTCCCAACCAATCCTTCATTGTGCATTTCGCCATCTCCTATAGTTGTAATAACTTCCTTTTTAGCATAATCAACAGCGTAGTAATCATCCTGCGGAGCATCATCGCTGCCCGAAGCAGATGGCGGTTGTGACGTATTATCCCGTGCAGGAATTGCTTTATCATTCGTCTCCACGTTTTCTATTTCTTTTCCGGGGCTATTTTGTTCTTCGTTCATTTGTAATGGTTTTATGATTTCTATAAAAGACACTATAGTTGTGCCACGGGTATAAGGCTAAAGTGGACTGCAAAAGCAGCAGAAGTCCCATCTTCCTTTCAAGTTTTATATAAAATCAGACCTTTTCGCATTTGCCTCCCTCTCACTTTTTACCTACTTATAGCTATTTTTTTGGAGACCGGCATTTGTTCTTTTTAGGGACTTTGTTGCGTCGCACCCTTGTACAATTGGCGCTTTATTGGGCGCAGGTACAAGTTAGTGGCATTTTATTCAAGTCACTTTTCTGCAAATTACCACGCAAAAATCACCTAAGCTCAACGCGCTTTGCCGTTGTATGAAGCTTGCTTACCGAACTGGCAGGCGTCGCAAAAATGCTTCACCGTAGATACTATTGCCGGTCACAAAAAAAGGGCTGCTTTCCCCAGTGGAAAAGCAGCCCGTATTCAGCATTGATGAAAAACCTTATTTCAACGCAAACACAATGCCTGCATGCACGCCTATGCTATTAAGGTGCGGCAGATCGTTGCGGTTGTAAGCGTTGTAGTTGTAGGTAGCGCCCAGCTTAAAACCAGGTCTGTTCAGGCTGCTGCCGACAGGTATCACCAAACCGGCACCCGCCTGTGCACCAAAGGCAGCGTTTGTCTGGTTGCCACCAAATTCGCCCAGGTACTGACCATAGGTTACCAGGTTAACACCCGCACCAGCCGAAACATACGGCTGTATTTTAGCAGTTGTGTAGGCGCCAAGCGGGTAGTAAGTACCACGCAAAATGAGCGGCATCACGTCCATGGTGTTGGTAACTACTGCCGAAACGACCTGGTTGCCATCCAGCTTGTAGGTTTGCCGGTCGTACTTCTGGTAGTAACTCTGGTAGCCCGAGTTGAGACCCAAAGAAAATTTTGGGTTAATAGCATAGCTGAGTTCGCCGGTAGCGCCCCGGTAGGAAGTGTTTTTGATAAAATCATTTTTAAAACTACCCAGGGGAGAACTTACGTTATAGCTAAGTTCCATTTTAAGTTTGTTTTGTGCAGATGCAGAAAGGGAAATGACAGAGGCTGCACACAATGCCATTACCAGTATGAATGTCTTTTTCATGTTGTTTCCTTTTTTCTCTTACGATTTTAAATAGGGTGATTGGTTAAATAATGTTGTGACCTGGTCGGCGGCAGTAGATGAATTAAAGATGCCTGAGCCACGTATCAACCCTGTCCAGATAACCTCGATCTTGTTGTTAGCGGCTGCATGTTTCAAATCGAGCATGTCAATAGACAATGCACCTTCGCGCACCGAATACGTAGCATAGCTGTAAGGGCTATAGTAACCATAACCGCCATAACCCCAATAATAGGGATCGTAGTACCCACCATAGTAGTCATTGTACCAATTGTCGTAACTGATAATGCCGGTAGTAGTGTTGTAAATACGGGTTACGTTTATACCCAGGTCGGGGTTAGCGCTTCTGTCTACGAGTGTATAACCCTGTGCCGCCATCTGGCTTTTCAGCGCATTTATAAAGGCGACATCCGTAGTATTCATTTGTTTCGATACCTGACCATCATTGACTACCGTAACTGAGTTCTGAAATACTGTAGGTATTAAACGATGAAAAATTAGCTGTTGAATCATGATCTGTAATGTATATCCGTGACTCACTTTCTGTAAGGTTAGCCAGAGGATCTTTGGAACAACTTGTAAACAGCACAGTTCCTGTAATCAACGCGCTTAACCATAAAACACTTTTGCTTTTCATATAACTTCTCCTTTTTTTAATGGTTTATAACACGTTATATACGGCAAACGGGATGCCTGTAGATACTAACAAAAGTTTAAAAAATTGTACCTGTCAGCTATTATAGTTTTTTATGAAACCGTAAAAAAGGCGACGGCTACGGCAACACATACTTATGGGCAGAAGCAAGTTTTAGCGCATAAAAAAAGCCCGTAAACTTTTGTTTACGGGCTACTATCTTTTACAAATTAGTTATAGTTCTGTTGCACCTTCCACCAGCACTGTTGCGCGGTTGTTGAGCACTTCTACAAAACCGCTTTCTATATAAAATTGCGAAATGGTGCTTTTGTCTTTTATCACTTTTACATTGCCTTTGCCCAGGGCGCTTACCAGCGGTGCATGTTTATTCAGCACTTCAAACTTACCATCTATGCCTGGCAGTTGCACACCATATACTTCTCCGCTAAACAAGCGTTTTTCAGGTGTTAATATTTCTAAAGTCATGATTACAATTTTATCAGGTCACCCCAGTTTTATTAGGCTTTTGCAGCTTCCATCATTTTTTTGGCTTTGTCAACCGCTTCTTCTAAAGTACCTACCAGGTTAAACGCCGCTTCGGGATATTCATCCACTTCGCCATCCATAATAGAATTAAAAGCACGTATGGTATCTTCTATGCTCACAAAAACTCCTTTCAAGCCAGTAAATTGCTCAGCCACGTGAAATGGCTGTGACAAAAACCTTTGCACTTTACGTGCCCTTGCTACGGTCAGTTTGTCTTCATCGCTCAGTTCATCCAAACCAAGTATGGCAATAATATCCTGAAGCTCTTTATAGCGCTGCAATATGAGTTTAACCCGGTTGGCGCAATCATAGTGTTGATCGCCAACTATGCCCGGTGTAAGAATGCGGCTTGTACTGTCAAGTGGGTCAACAGCAGGATAGATACCCAGGTCAGCTATCTTACGGCTCAACACTGTTGTCGCATCCAGGTGGGCAAAGGTAGTAGCGGGCGCGGGGTCGGTAAGGTCATCGGCAGGTACATAAACTGCCTGCACCGATGTAATAGAACCGTTTTTGGTAGAGGTAATTCTTTCCTGCATCAAACCCATTTCGGTAGCCAGTGTTGGTTGATAACCTACCGCAGATGGCATACGACCCAGCAAGGCAGATACTTCGGAACCAGCCTGTGTAAAACGGAATATATTATCAACAAAGAACAATATATCTTTTCCTTTTCCTTGTCCGTCGCCGTCTCTAAAATACTCAGCTATTGTCAATCCGCTAAGTGCAACACGCGCACGGGCTCCGGGTGGTTCATTCATCTGTCCGAATACAAAAGTGGCTTTTGATTCTTTCAGTTCCTCCAGGTTTACTGAATCCAGGTCCCAGCCACCTTCTTCCATACTGTGCTTAAACTTCTCACCGTATTTCATAATTCCGGCTTCTATCATCTCACGCATCAGGTCATTCCCTTCGCGGGTTCTTTCACCCACACCGGCAAATACAGATAAGCCACCATAGCCTATCGCAATGTTATTGATCAGCTCCTGAATAAGGACCGTTTTGCCCACACCGGCACCACCAAACAATCCAATTTTACCACCTTTTGAGTAGGGTTCAATCAGGTCGATAACTTTAATACCGGTGTATAAAATCTCTGAAGATGTGCTAAGGTTTTCAAACGCAGGTGGCTTGGCATGTATGGGTCTGCCATTTTCTTTGCTCACTTGTGGCAAGCCATCAATGGCATCACCGGTTACGTTGAATAAGCGACCATTTATGCCTTCACCTACAGGCATACTAATAGCTTTTCCGGTATCGGTTACTTTCATTCCCCGCACCAAACCTTCAGTTCCGTCCATAGCTATACAGCGTACACTGTCTTCGCCCAGGTGTTGCTGCACTTCCATTACCAGCATATCACCATTTTCACGCTTTAGCTCCAGCGCGTTAAAAATTTCAGGAAGGCTGTCATGAAACTGAACGTCTACAACAGCGCCGATAACCTGTTTTACCTTACCAACTTTCGACATATATGACAATTTTAAGGAATTTTAAATTTGCCGCGAAGTTAGGGAATAGCAGGAAAAGAATGGGAACTTTTTGCTCCTGTTTGGCAATGCTGTACGTGTTTTCAGCCAGTATTAACGGATTTCTTTTTTTCAATTGGTATAATGTTTGTACTTTAAATTCTGTTCAAAAAGCAATCGTAAAGGGCCGTTCTAACCTGTGTCACTGTTTCAGGTGATACTAATCTAATTTCGATTTCAGTTCTGTTTTTTGGAAACACCCTTTACAGTAAAAGAAGCTCCCAAGGCTTCTTTTACTTTTTTCTCCATCTTATGTGTGAATGTTTTTTGCTTTGCCCGGCCGGTGTGCCGTGGTGAGTTATTGTTGCGTCGCACAGCGTGTACAGTTGTAGGTACAGCGGCAGTTTACCGGTCTTACTTTTTTTTCTTCAAAAATGTCCGTTTATTTTACGCGGCTTCTTATAAAATCCTTGCATATTATTTACATCGTTTGTTTAGATGCACAATGCGTTACAGATGAACGGAGCGTCGCAACCCAACCTGCACAAAGTTCATTTGCTGGTTCACACCGCATTCTTCGGTTCTCCTTTCTAACTCACCTCGGGTGCAAACTAAAAAGCAGTTAATTACTTACCACTACTTTTGCAGGTATTAAACTTAGTGGTTATGAACAACGATTTTGCCAGGCGAATTAATGAAGAATTAGCGGAGATATCAGCCGCCGGTCTGTTTAAAACAGAGAGGATTATAACGAGTGAACAGGGCCCGGAGATAACGGTAAATGGTAAGCAGGTGCTGAATTTTTGCGCCAATAATTACCTTGGTCTTTCTTCGCACCCGCAGGTTATAGCGGCGGCACACAAAGCCATTGATACGCATGGGTATGGCATGAGCAGTGTGCGTTTTATTTGTGGCACGCAAGACATACACAAGGAACTGGAACAGAAGATCTCCGCGTTTTTAGGCATGGAAGACAGTATACTTTATGCTGCTGCTTTCGATGCAAATGGTGGCGTATTTGAGCCCCTCTTTAACGAAGAGGACGCCATTATAAGTGATGCCCTCAACCATGCTTCCATTATAGACGGAGTTCGCCTATGTAAGGCACAGCGCTATCGATATGCCCACAACGATATGGCCGACCTGGAAGAAAAGCTGAAGGCAACGCAAGAACTGCGTAGCAGGATAATTGTAACCGACGGCTCGTTTAGCATGGATGGAACAATTGCCCAACTTGACGTTATTTGCGACCTGGCTGATACCTACAACGCCATTGTGATGATAGATGAGTGCCATAGTACCGGCTTCCTTGGGAAGACAGGGCGAGGTGCCCACGAATATCGCGGCGTGATGGGACGAATAGACATAATAACGGGCACATTAGGCAAGGCACTGGGTGGAGCAAGCGGCGGGTTTACAAGTGGTAAGAAAGAAGTGATCGGGATGCTGAGGCAACGCAGCCGACCTTATCTTTTTAGCAATACAGTTGCACCAAGTATTGTAGGTGCGTCTATAGCTGTTTTTGATATGCTCACCGAAACAACCGGATTGCGTGACAAGTTGGAAAGTAACACGCAATATTTTCGCCGCGAAATGACAGCCGCCGGTTTTGATATAAAACCCGGGGATCATCCCATAGTGCCCATCATGTTATACGATGCAACCGTTGCACAAAATTTTGCAGCTAAGTTGCTGGAAGAAGGAATTTATGTGATCGGGTTTTTCTACCCCGTTGTTGCTAAAGGACTGGCCCGTATTCGGGTGCAATTGAGTGCTGCACACGAGCAACATCATTTAGATAAAGCTATTGCCGCTTTCGCGAAAGTTGGTAACGAACTGGGAGTTTTGAAAAAATAAAAAGCCTTTCTTTTTGCGGGAAAGGCTTAGAAGTGAGACCAGGTTCAATAGTGATATTCCACCTTTATTTTTTTAAAAGTTGAAATTTGAAAGATTTGACCATAGTGCCGGTTGTTACTTTTAATAAATAACTGCCAGATAGCAAGCCTTGCAAATTCAGTTGATAGGTACCGCTGGCCTTACCATTAGAGCCGGTAATTTTATCAAACACTTTTTTGCCGTTTACATCAAAAACATTGAAAGCTATGGTGCCACCGGCACTTTCTGCCTGCACAGTTATCAATCCAAATGACGGATTGGGATACATCCTGATTTTTTCCGCACCAATCTCCGGGTTTTTGCTACAGGCCGGTATGTAAGCCGGAGGTCCGTCTATTTTGGTACTCACCAACTCGGCACCCGCAGCATTGCAAATAGCTTGCACATTCCAGGTTATATTGCTGCCATCAATCACCTCGAAAGACGCATTCCAATTACCATAGTTGTCGCTTGTGATTTCTGCAGCCTTTATTTCATTAACATTTTTGCTGCTTTGGTCAGTATAGTAGGCATGGGCTATATATTGTTGTTCATTCGCCCCTCGCCAAGTTACTTTCATTACGGTGCAGGCTATATCGGCAATTCTAAGGTTTTCAGGTGGCTGACAAGCAGCACTTTCAATTTTCAAGCCCGATTGTGGGCATTGTGCCTGCACCAGGCTACAGGTAAAAAACAACAGTGTCGCTAGGCAAAATGGTTTCATCTTCTTGTTTTTTTAATGCACTAAATAGTCTCCTTTCACCTGCTTGTTACTGCCGGTTAGTTTGATAGATAAACCTTTCTGTAAAAACCCTGGTCCCTACTTTGGCAGTAAGCATGTAGGTTCCGGCAGCACTTAGTGGAAGGGTAATTTTTTTACGTAAAATATTGTCGGTTACTGTAGCTCTTTCCATGTACACTAACTGACCGGACATATTGTAAACAGCAATAATTGCGTTTCCGCTTTTCATCTCTTTCACTTGCAGGTCAAGCATAAATGTGCCGGTATTGGGGTTAGGATAAAGGGTAAGTTTATCTACCGGTACAACTGCTGGTAATTGCGGTCTTGCTTTTTCTACAATGGTATTATCATTAACAGCACAGGTGCTAATTGTAATGTTGCTGCCATTATCGGGACCTGTAGTTGCGGGGCTGCTACTGATCACTCTAATTCTATAACCTGTGCCGGCGACCGCAGAGGATGGAATGTTTGCACTAATGGTGCCGCTGTTGGGAGAGCTTTGGCTACCTATATTTACTGGTGAACCAAAACTACCTGCCGCATTGCTAAGTTGTGCCGTAAACTGGTTGCCGCCATTGAAACTTCCCACAGCAATGTAGGGTACATTGACCGACCCGCCAATACAGGCTGTCGCAAAAGAATTGATATTTGAAACAAACTGGTTGATAACGCCAAATTGTGTAAAACTGGTTAACCCCGCCTGTGTTATTGTGTAGGGGTTTGAGCCGGTCGCTGCCACTGCGGTCTCCAGGTTCCAGGCACCTGCGGTGTACTCCGCAAAACGACAAAGTGTACGGTTAAAGCCACTTGACTTATCCGGGCCGTTCCACTGCAATGTAACCGAGGCATTGGACCCGCCGGCTACACTCTCAGACATGACCCAGGTATGATTGATAACGCGTGTATTAACAGCATCGCCAACTGGCTTGCCAGCCGAATAACCCGCATATAGATCATCCCAAACTTTCACCTTTACATTGTCGCCGGTACTGGCGGCGGTAAACTGTATTGTAGCGGGTAAATAACCGGACGAAGTACCTACCGGAAAGAGAACATTGGTAGCATTGTTGGGTATAAATCTTTGCAAACTTCCGGTGCCATTGGTTACCACGTAGGCTGTAGAAGAGCCACCGCTGAGTGATGCGGTTGCCGCCATAAACAAGTTGTAATTGGATAAAGTAAGTTTTCCATTTTGCAGGCTCAGTGCATTATTGATGGTTTGTGGTCCTTTAAGACTTACACCTTTTGCATTATTGATGGCTAAATAATTGATGGTGCCTGTGCCTTTGAGCGACTGAGTAGAAGATCCATTGAAGGCGAGATTAGAGAGAGTGACCGAACCATTGTTGGTAAAAGGCGTGCCGGTGTATTGCATACTGATCGATCCGCTTAGTTTGCCTCCATTTGCAATAGTATATTTACCGGAGTGTGTACCATTGATACCAAGGTATATGCCACCGGAATTGATGTTGATCTTTCCTACGTTGGAGAACGAGCCAAAGCCGTAGATCTGCGTATCATCGTTTACCGAACCTGTTTTATTTATGGTGCCCGAATATTGATTAATAAAAGTTGTTGATGCGCTGTTATTGCCGGCAATTTCATTGTCGGTTGTTATATTCATAACGCCGGCATTTTTTACAGTGTAGGCTGAATTGTTGAAATATAATAAACCCCCGGTCCAGTTCCAGGTGCCGGAATTGGTAAGTGTTTTTGTGCTGGTAAAATAATGAACTCCACCATCGGTAGTAAAAGTAGAACCGGTTTTCAAATTCATATTTCCATTGCCGCCCAGGGTTCCATTGCTCCAGGTAAATGAACTGCCGGTGTTAAAATTAAGATTGCCATTGGCATTGAGTGTTCCGTTGGCTATATACAATGTCTGTCCGTCATTAAAAGTGAGGTCAGGTGTATTGGTTACTGTATTAGTATTGATGATGAAAGATTTGACTGAGTAGGTGCCGGCATTAATTACGCCAATAGAACCATCGAAGATCAAATTTCCGTTGCCGCTGATATTAGTTCCATTGTCAAAGGTTGCGGTGCCACCGCCATATATAATTCGTGATCCAAAGGCAACATTCACATTCGCTGTGTTTCCCGCGTTGACTGACAAACGTAAATTGCCTGTATTGACATTTATGGTTCCTTCGTTGCTGAAAACGGCATTGCCTGAGATGCTGGTCTCATCAGAAGGTGAGCCTATCTTATTGATAACACCGCCTGCCTTGTTTATAAAGGTTCCCGTATTTTGATAATTGGTATAAAAATCAGCATCGGTAGAGATATTAAATACTCCGTAGTTATTGATCTGCGGACTTCCGTTGTAGTAATAAATGGTACTGCCTGTCCAGGTGCAGGTACCATAGTTGTTTATTTTCCGGTTATCAACAAAAAAAACCGCGCTGTAGTTGATATTCCATTGTGCTTCGTTTTGAATAGTTGCTACACCGCTACCACCCAGGGTTCCCGCAGACCAGTTAAAATAGCTGCCCTTTTTAAAGATCAATGAGGAGGCACCGGTTAAAGTGCCACCAGCCAGGTTGAGAACCGCGGCAGAGTCAAAAGTAATATCCGGGTTAACGTTGATCGTATTTGTTGTGATAGTGATGACTTTTATTTTGAATATCCCATTGTTGACATTACCCATTGCCCCGTCAAAGGTTGCCGACCCATTGCCAAGCAACTGTGCCCCGGTATAAAAAGTGCTGGTGGCACCTGTAAGATTGAGTGCAGCACCAGAAGCAACATTTATAAGACCGCTATCAGATAAATTATTGTAAAAACGCAGCCGCCCCGAATTGATATTGATGGTTCCGCCGTTGGTAAAATTGCTGATGCCGTTCACAGTAGTTTCATCGGTGAGTGCCCCTATTTTATTAATGATACCAGAAGGTTTATTTATGAATGAGCCGGTCCCCGAATAATTGTAGGAAAAGTCGCCGTCAGTATTGATATTAAATGTGCCATAGTTGTTGATAACCGGAGCGCTGTTGTAATAATAAATGTTGCCGCTTGTCCAGGTCCAGGTGCCATAATTATCAAATGTTCTGGTATCAGCCAGGTACATTGCCCCGCCTGCAGTGTACATATTGGCACCGGACTTTATTGTACTGGTTCCCGTACCCCCTGCCAAACCGCCACTCCAGTAGAAGGCGCTGCCGGCATTAAAATTTATATTGCCGGATCCATTGAGTGTGCCGGCGGTAAATGACAACGATTTTCCGTTGTTGAAGGAAAGATTCACCTCCAGTGCAAGGCTTCCCGCAGTTACGTACATATTTCCAATGCTACAGGTGCCGGCTGCAAAAGTCACTCCGGCTCCGTCAAAGTAGGCATTGCCATTTCCTTTCAGATTTGTACCCGAATTAAGAGCTGTTGTGCCACCGGAGAAATTGATGTTGGCTGCATTGTCTATGTTCAAAATTCCGGTATTGGTTACATCACAATAAAAGCGCAGGCGGACCGAATGAACATTGATAGTGCCTGCATTGGTAAAACTGGTAACACCATTGGTATAGGTATCATCACCCGGCGAGCCGATCTTTTCTATAACCCCACCTGGTTTGTTGTTGAAGGTTCCTTTGGGTGAACTATACACCACAAAATCGTTGTCTGAATTGATATAAAAAGTTCCGTAATTATTGATAGTTGGTGTGCCGGTATAAAAATAAAATGCTCCACCCGACCACGTCCAGGTACCATAGTTATTGATCGTTTTTAAATCTGCCAGGTACACTGAGGTTCCGTTGTTGTTGAAGGCTGAACCGGCTTTCAGTAGCACCGTTCCAGCTCCGCCAAAAACACCACCCGACCAGTTGAGCGTGCTGCCGGAATTAAATGTAAGCGTAGCGGCAGTATTGCAGGTGCCACCACTGATGTTTAAAGATTGCTGCGAATTTCGTGCAATAGATGGTGTCAGGTTAACCGTACCACTTGCCACGTATATATTTGCGACTGACAATGCACCGGCAGAAAAGGTAGCTGCTGACCCATCAAAAACGAGGGCGCCGGTACCGGATACCACACTGCCGGTATTAAAATTTGAGTTGTTGCCGGTAAAATTTATGCTTGCTCCTATGGCTACGTTCAGCGTACCGGTATTGGTAAAGTTTACATAACTTCTCAGGCGGCTGCTGTTTATATTGATGGTGCCATCGTTGGTAAATCCGCCTATTCCGTATATGCTCGTTTCATCACCGGGCGAACCGATCTTGTTGATAATGCCGGTTGACAAATTGTTGAAGGTGCCGGTAGTGGCAAAATAGTTCGAAATGTCGGCATCGGTGCTAATGTTAAAGGTGCCGGTATTATTGGCTACCGGCGAGCTGTTATAAAAATAAAATGTGCCTCCTGTCCAGGTCCAGGTGCCGGCATTAGTCAGTGTTTTCGTGTCGGCAAGAAACATTGTTCCACTTTGGTTTAAGTTGCCACCGGCGGTTATCGTCATGCTACCTGAACCGCCGTTGATGCCATACATCCAGTTGCAAACACCGCCATTTGCAATTGTTATTGTTCCGTCGCCATCCAGGGTGCCTGAGCTTATTGCTAATGTACCACTACCGCCCAGGTCGGTTCCGCTGCCATTGGCTACGGTAAAGGCGCCTCCGGTAATGCTAAGGGTAGAACCGCTGGCAATAACTATCTGATCGGCTGTTACATTGCTATTGGAGGTAACGGTAAGGTTGCCCGTAATGGTAATGACACCATCTGCAGCGGAAGGTGGTGGCGGAGAGTTGACCCAGGTTGCTCCATCGTAGCGCTGCCAGGTTGAAGATGAACTCCACAGGCCGGATTGCAGGCTCTTGTAGTCGCCGGCAGCCTGTGCCCGGGCAGCGTTTGCCCACCACAAAAAAAGGACGATTATTGCCAAAAAACGTCCGGTCTCTTTATATAAATTCTGCATATTGATATTTTAAAATCTTCAATAATTGTCTCATCCGGCTTTCAACAGATACTTGAAACGCAAATTTTTTTTGTCACCGGCGATAGTTTTTCATAGCTGCATCGTTGCGTCGCAGTACGTTCGCCGGCAAAGCATTTGGCATCTTTTTTCACCTTTTGCTTTGCGGCAAGAAGTATGTTTTGAGGCAGCTAAAAAGGGCAAACTACCGCTGCATAAAATACCTGCCGTACAAGGGTGCGACGCAACGATGTAGCAGAATGATCTTTTGTTGGGTCAACCCAACATTCTCCATTTTGTCTCACCTGTTTTTCATCCTCTACTCGCCGGGTATCAACTTGATCTCGCCTTTTTGTTTAGGCACTTCAATGCTAAAATGCCCGCCCGGCACTTCTGCCGGTTTTATGCGTACAAAAAATATTTTCCAGGCCGTTGCATCACTGTCCATGGTTATTTTATAATTGTCAATGGTGCCATAATCTTTTGCCGGAAAATATTGAATGGCTGCCACCAGGGCTCTTTTTGCGTCCATAATGTTATCGGGTTGGTGTGCTGACTGCATACCACAATAAGCCATAAAAATGACAATAGGCGCTAACCGGTAACTAAGAACATACTTTTGCCATCTGCTCATCATCCCTTTTAATTTCATCTTCAAGTGTTTTTTTGTCGTCTTTATTCGGGCAGGTTTTCAATTTATCCTGCCGGCATTTTTTACCCACTTTATACGAGTTCGCACTCAGATTTTTTCAGGAAGTCGTCGTAACCCGGCCCGCCTACCGGTAGTTGACCATCGGGCACCCCATTGCAGAGGTTAGGACCGTAGCGGGCAATCCAATCCTTCATGTGGTTGCCCTCGTGCGCCTGGGTGCAGTCTTTGCCAACACCGGAGTTGTTGTTTTGCACGGTTAGTTTACCGCCTTTGCAAATGATAGAGTTGGCAGTGGGTCCTATGGGCACAGGTGTACCGGTAACATACAAGCCCAACGGGTCGCGCAGGTTGATGGGATTGTTGCTAACGTAGGTGTACAGGTTGGGGCCTTCGGGCAAAAACTCTGCGTAGTCCATCGGGTCGCGGTTCAGCCAGCGGCCCTGCCCCGCATCGTAAGCACGCCACAGGGCAAAGTTGAGCCCGCTGGAAGCATGATAATACAGACCCGTAAAGCCAAAATCAGCATCGAGCGGGCCGGAGACTTTTACCCGTCTGCCATACGGATCATAATCGTAGCGGGCTTTAATATTGCCGGAACCATCCGTCATTTCTCGCACTGAACCCAGGTGATCGTAGGTAAAATAATAGTTGGTGCCGCCTATCTGCTCGCCTTGCGCAAAGAACCGTTTGGTAACGGTGCCGCCGCCGGCGTTCCTCTCCTGGCTAAGGGTAAGACCACTCCACAGCCACCGTTTGGTGACCGTGCCATTTAATTTTTCTGCGACACGACGGTTTAAACCATCATAGATAAACTCGGTTACGTTGGCACCGATGGTTATTTTAACCAACCTGTCCGCGGCATCCCAGGCGTAGGTTGCTGCCGGGTTTGATGTGGAGAGTGTGTTGCCGTTAGCATCGAAACTGATATTGTTGGTACCACCGCTGCTTACATTGATTACGCTGTTATTTACCTGTGTGTTGTTGTTGCCGGAGAAGTCGGTTGCGGTGATCGAAACATTGTTAGACCCTGCTTTTACTTTTACAAAGGCTTCAAAAACGTTGTTGCTGTCAACGTTTGCTATGGCTGAGTCAAGGGTTGAAGTATTTTTTACCTGTACGGAGGCAGGTTCGCTTAGTGTGCCCATAAACCGCATTGGTCCGCCGTTTTGTTGTTTAGTTGCCTGGTTGAGTGTGTTTACAACCGCACTGGCAACACTGTTATCTATTTGCTCGCTTACACGGTTGCCGGCTTTGTCATACTGGTAGGCATACCTTTTTAAAATGGCTGCGGTGCTTTGATTGGTTTGGGTGGCAGATATTAGTTCATCTGCGAGGTTATACCCCAGCTTATAAACAGTTGGCGTAGTGGTGCCTGCCTGCTGTGTCCATTTGGTGATCTGCGATTTGGTATTGTATTCATAACTGAACTTGGACAAAGTTGTATTGGCTGGTGTTTTATTGGTGATGGACTGCAGCCGCTCGTCTGCATTGACGTCATAATAGCTAAAGTTGGTATGCTGACCATTGGGTAAGCTGACAGAAAGCATTCTGCTGCTGAAGTTGTCGTAAGTGTAGGCAAATGAACCCAGTGAATTGGTAGCGGAAACAATGCGTCCCAGCGTGTCGTACACCATGCTTGAGGCGACCCCATCAATGGTTGTTTTTACAGTGCGTCCAAGACTGTCATAGAAATACTTTATCACGTCGTTGCCAAAAGGACCGTCAATGGTTAATAAATGACCTGCGCCTACTTTGCCATTGACCGGGTAATAGGTATATTTTGTTTTACCGGTGCCATCGGTCATGCTGGTGATACGATTGTAACTACTGTCGTATGTATAGGTTACAGCGGGTGTTGCTATAACAGCATTTGCATAGCTGGTCTGCTTCAGGTCGTCGTCTATGTAGTAAGAATAGGATGTCTTTTGACCCTTTGCATCGGTAATGTCTTTTAGGCGGCTGGTTGTGTTCTCGTAGTTGTAGCTGATGGTTTTACCATCGTCGAAAGTTTTGGCAACCAAACGCCCCTGGAGATCGTGATTGAATGTGGTGATTTGCAGCAATGGATCGATAATGCGGGCAATACTTCCGCAATTACACCACTGGTACTGCGTCACCCTTCCCAGGTTATCCTGCTCTACCGTTGGTCTGGCGAGAGAATTGTAAATAGTGTGTGACCATCTGCCCAACCTGTCTTTTACATGAACAAGATCAAGCTTGTCATATACATACTGAATGTAGGTATTATCGGGGTAGGTAACCACTGTTGGTCTGTCGAGTGCATCGTAGTCAGTAGTAATGGTAAAGCCGTCGCGATCTGTTTTGGTTCTTACCCTGCCAAAACCATCGTAAGTATAAGCGGTCGTTGATCCGGCTACAGGTCCGGAAACTGACTGCAAATACCCTTTGCTATTGTAGGTAAGAGTGATCTTTTCTTTTTTAGAATTTTTGACAGAGGTTAATTGCCCTGTGGGATTGTAAGTATAGGTGGTTGTTTGACCTGCGGCATCTTTTATAGTAAGTGGTTTGTGCCGGTTGTTGTAAGTGATCTTAACCAGTGTTTCGTTGGCTCCATTGGTTGTTTGGCTGACTTGCCAGAGGTCGATCTTATTAGTAGAATCATATACGTAAGTCAGTTTTCGACCCACCGGATCGGTCCAGCTTGTAACGGCACCAGTTTCGTTGTAGGTAAATTTGGTAAGTTGGGTAGTGCCATCGTCTAATATGCGCCCAATAATAGAAGGTTTAGAAGACATGCCCTGGTTAGCTCCGCCGCCCCAGGGCTGATTTTCGTAATTAAGCCAAACCCTGTTTTCAAGTGGTGCTTTTTCGCTTTCCAAGACGGGAGCTACGTAACCACTTTCGCCGGTATTGGGTGAACCGTGAAGCCAGTGATAAATTTTTGCCGAGGTGTAAACACCCGGCGCTTCCTGCATCGCTTTTTTATCCCAGAAAAAAGTATTGCGGTAAGTGAGATAGGCATTGAAAAGGTTCATGCCGGCGGGACCGGGAGGATTATCGAAAGGGATTCCATCGGCATTGTCAGTAAATTCAACTCGTTCTTTTTCACCTAAAGGGTAGTGTGTTTCGAGCGAACGGGTGCTGCCCGGCCCATCCTGCAAAATGAAGGAAGTAGTACCATAGGGTGTTGTCATTTGATTGATAAAATCGGCACCAGTGTAGGTGAACGAAGAAACGATACCGATCATATCGGTGATCTTGTTCAGCCTGCCGGAAGCGTCGTAGGCAAATGTTGCGAATCTTGCCAAAGGGATCTATGATCTTAGTGATTTTATAAATGTCGGTAGCCAGTTGGTATTTGACGCTTGTAACCTGTCCAATTGCATCTTTTACAGCTACAATCCGCAGGTTGGCATCGTACGAGATCGTTAGTTCGTTACCGGCGGGATCGGCTCGTTTCGTCAGAAATATTTTTCTGCCGCTACTCGTACCGCCATCAGGGCGCGAATAAGTATCAACAGAACCATCAGGATGCCGCATCTCATAGCAGTTTGGACACACCCGCACCAGTACGTCATTCGATTGCAACTCGGGCAGATAACTATTGGTAGAGGCGTTGAAACCTGTAAAGGTTTTTACACCGCCATTAAGTAGGTAAACATCGGCATTGGCAGAGGGGTTATTCGGATCGTCCTGAACATAGGAGATCCAGCGGAAGGTCCATTTAGGACCCATATTAGAGTAGGTGAAATTGGCTGGTTGATAGCTGTCGCGCTGGTGATAAGTAACGTCCCACAGCATTTCTGGCCCAACGGGCGGCGAATAATAAACAGGGCGGTCGAAAATGTGCAGGCTTACGGCTGCGGCATGCACGTTGCTTTGCGCCATGGGTGTTTTGTCTTTGCAATCCGGCACTTTTTTATCATCGTCGCTTAGGTGTTTCCCTTTATCAGGCGGTTCTACTCCTTTCCCAAAGATCCTGTTGCCTTCTTCTGCGGAAACTTTTCTCCAGCCTTTTGGCAACGAGCCAGCGGGTACTAAAAAATAGCCGCTTGCACTGGAGTCTAAGAGCGGAAGGTGTCAGCCAAAACTGTTGACCATACACAGTGCCCATAGTGGCGTCTTCGCATTTATAATGTCCGTTCTCACTTTTGAGTAAAGCACTGTAATGGTCAAGTTTCCAATGGACCACTGAATTGAAAATAACTTCAGCGCCTGGATTTCTAAACGCCATCTGGTATTTTAAACCGGAGCTAAGGGCTAAATTCTCCAATTCGCTGAGCGAGAAACCTTTTTTAGAAGATTGAACATCCATCAACTTTTGGTGGAATGGTTTGAGGCTGTCAATATTGCGATACAACCGGTTGAGTGCATATGGACCACACTTGAATGATATACCGGGATTGTTTTTCATTTGCCAAAAGGGCCTCACGAACTGAGGCAATTCTTTCACCGGCGGGTCCCTCGATAACACGCAGATCAATTTGTTTGAGCAGGGGTTCTATTTCTTCGAAACGACCTACCCAGGCATTCAACAGCAATAATTCTGACACTACCTTGTCAGCCAGGACCTTTACTCTTTTTTCGGACGCTGATTTGAGTATTTGCCAGGCTGTTTGCCAGGCGTCTAATGCCTGGTTATAATAACCGGTGCGCCGGTAAACGATCCCCAGGTTTGCTAATAAAGAGCCGCGCCAACGGCTATTTGGGTACCGGTTGAGAAATCGCGTAACGGAAGAAAAATCGTCGGGGTTTTTGCGTTGTGAATAGGCTGCAAGGGCGACAACCAGGGCATTGTTTTCGCCGGTAAAGTTCACGCTGGCAAGCGCTACCAACGGCTCTTCAAAAAAATGGACCCGGTAAATCTCTTCGTCTGTCGGGTTTTTTGAAAATTTCGCAGGCACAGCTTCTTCAGGTGCCAGAACACCCTCTGGCAAGGTATGATTAACAGCCACCACCTGTGGAGTGCGAACCAAAGGGTACTGGTTATTTTGAGCTGAAACAGTAGTATAAAGAAGACCTGCGAACAGTAAACAAAGCCAAAATTTAGTTGAGCGTTGCAACGTATGAACTGTATTGCTAAATAGATTATTGCCTGTGTGCTGAATAGAATTACCGGCAGTACAAGAGTGCGACGCAACGATGCCACTTTCATATTTAAACGCCGGGGCCACAAAAAAACACGCAAAGTTGACTGCGACTTTTAAATGGGTACTAACCACAGATGAACCGGGTGCATGAGTTTGCACAATATTTTTTTGAGGCACCAGGCTGGCAGGTTCATACCTGATAACCGCATTTTTTTTAGCAAAACGATCTTTATGATGAACTCTGTACATAGTGTAGAAATTATGTTGGCGTACGATTAAAACGGTTCTATTAAGGTGATAACTGGTGCTGTGTGATCGCCTGGATTTGGAGGTGGAAATACGGTTCTAAACGGATCGAGCGGATAGGCGTCGAGGTTGTCCGGCACACCGTCAAAATCGGTATCGGCAAGTATAGGATCTTGTTCCATTGAGTATTTCGACAGCATTAGGTATTCCATCGCCGTCGGTATCCGTTTTCTTTGGCAGATAGCCAATTGCCACGTTTACCCCGTCTGACAAACCGTCGCCATTGGTATCAAACTTTTTAGGATCGGTTCCATATTGACTTACTTCCACGATGTCTTTCAAACCATCTTTATCGGTGTCTGCATTAATCGAATCGATATAGTCTCTCCAGTCAGGAATGCCATTGCCATTCTCGTCGAAAGGAAAGTGAACCAGGACAGGAAAATGCTCGCTGGTGTGCGTGGAATTGCCGAGTTGACCACTGGAGTTATTGCCGAAAGACCAGTACAAATGACCTGACGGTGTGTTGGTGACCAACAGTGAATGAGTGCCCGCAGCGGAAAAAGTAACCTGGTCAATATCGGTAACCTGAACAGGTACATTGCTATTGATAAAGGCACGGTTGCCTAATTGCCCATCGGTATTGTAACCCCATGTCCATATTGTTCCATCCCTCTTGATGGCCACAGAATGATTTTCGCCCGCGGAGATAGCTACTACATTGCTGAGCCCAACTACTGGCTGCGGCTGGTACTGGGTTGTAGTGTTACCAACACCGAGTTGCCCGTAGTTATTGTTGCCCCAGGCTACAACGGTACCATCTGCAAGCAGCGCAAGCGCATGATAACGACCGGCGGCTATGGCTATAGCGCCGATGCCATCAATTGGCGCAGGTGTATAATGGGTAAGGCTTGAACCATCGCCAAGTTCGCCATAGCCGTTGTAGCCCCAGCTATAAATGGTTCCGTCTGACTTCAGCGCCATTGAATAAGAATCTCCGCCAACCACGTCGATGATGCCGCTGAGTGCTGGCACCTGAACGGGAATGGAAGAATTGAACGTGTTGCCATTGCCCAACTGACCATAGTTATTTTGCCCCCAGGCCCACACGGATCCGTCGGCTTTGAGAGCCAGTGAATGGTAGTACCCGGCGCCAACACCTTTTACCTGGGTTAAACCATTGACCTGCACCGGCGTTACCTGCTGGTTGAGAGTGCCATCACCCAGTTGCCCCTCTGAATTCCGGCCAAACGACCATACTGTTCCATTGGATTTAAGTGCAAGGGTATGTTCGAAGCCTCCCGCCGCATCGGAAACACCGGTAAACCCTGCGGGCTGTATAGGTACCAGCGAATTGGTAGTTGAACCGTTGCCGAGCTGACCACGATTGTTATTGCCCCAAGTCCAAAGCGTTTTATCGGCAAGCAGTGCCACACTATGCGAATACCCTGCTGCAGACCGGGGACCTATCTGGTACACTGCAGTCTTGCTGTCGCTCGCATCTGAGTCCTCCTTTAAACGCCCGCACTTTCAGCATGGTATTGGGAACAGTTATTTTTATCGTTCCACCCGAGGCTATTACCGGATCTGTTGCAGCAGGTTCTGCGCCATTGGTAGTATAGCGAAGTGTGGCACCGGGTGTCTGACTGGTGACTGTAACCGTAGGCCGGCATAGTAAGAACCACCGTCTGGCGTAATTACAGGGACAGCAGCCTGGGGCGCGCTCCTGAATTTAAAACGGGATTGAACGGGTACAGGGGAACTTATGTTAGAGCCATCGCCAAATTGACCGGTTTGATTGTAGCCCCACGCCCACACCGAGCCGTCGGATTTAACGGCCATGCTATGTGTGCCGGCTGCTACCATTGTCATGTTGCTCAGGGTTAAGATCTGGGCAGGTGTTGAATGTGCATTACCATCGGTAGTGCCATAGCCAAGCTGCCCCTGACCATTGTAACCCCAGGACCAGACAGTGCCGTCTGATTTGACAGCCAGGGATGCATACTCACCGGCGGCAATAGCGATGACACCAGATAGTCCTGCAACTTGGGTAGGGTAGGGCTGGCCGGATGTGTTACCGGTGCCAAGCTGACCATATCCATTGTAGCCCCATGCCCAAACTGTTCCATCGCCTGCAGGGGCCAGGGTATGGTAGCGGCCTGTTGCAAGCGTTGTGGCAGAGAAACCATTTACAAGGGTGGGGACATTTGTAGAAGAATAGGAGCCATTGCCGAGCTGACCGTTGCCATTGTAGCCCCAGCCGTAAACAGAGCCGTCAGCAGTTAGTGCCAGCGAATAAGAATCGCCTCCGGAAACAGCAATTACATTGTTGACACCGGTAACCTGGGAGGGAATAGCCCCGTTAAAGTAATTGCCGTTGCCCAACTGACCATAGTTGTTCTGGCCCCATGACCAGACTGTTCCATCGCTTTTTAGCGCAAGAGAATGATAGTACCCGGCACTTACCTTTTGAATTTTAGTTAGCCCATTCACCTTTACAGGTGCTGTTTGCTGGGAAAGTGAACCGTCGCCTAATTGCCCTTCCGAGTTTCTTCCAAAAGCCCAAACTGTGCTGTCGCTTGCCACTGCAAGCGAGTGTTCCGTACCTGCTGCAGCATCTATAATATTAGTGATCTTGCTATTTACAAATGGATAGAACTTGGAGCCTGTACTTCCATTGCCCAGTTGACCCTGGTTGTTGTTGCCCCAAACCCATAAGAGACTGTCAGATTTTATTGCCAGTGTATAGGTATAACCACTTACCAGTTTTTCTCCGATCTGGTAAACAGCGGTTTTCACATCACTGTTGGTAATTCCCGTTTTGAAAGCTTTTACTTTCAGCATGGAAGTGCCAGCGGTTATCGTTACAGTGCCGCCATTGGCAATGCTGGGATCGGTAGTGGTGGGATCGTTGCCATTAGTAGTGTACCGTAGCGTAGCCCCGCTGGTTGCACAGGAAATGGAAACAATTTGCGGCGAAACATAGGCGCCACCATCGGGAAGAATGATGGGGTATTCTGCCTTGACAAGGTTGGCAAAAGTAAAAAGGGATACCTGCGGAGTGGCTGTATTTGCGTTATTGCCTGAACCTAACTGACCATTGCCATTATTGCCCCAGGAGTACACAATGCCGCTGCCCTTTACGGCTATGGATTGGGTGCCGGCCGCCAAGGTGGTGATCGCACTCAGTGTAGCCACCTGCACCGGTAGTGAGTGCGCATTATAGTCCGTTGATCCAATGCCTAATTGACCTTGTATGTTATATCCCCATGCCCATACTGTACCGTCTCTTTTAAGCGCCAGTGAATGGTACTCGCCGGGAGCGATTGCGATTATATCGGTAAGACCCACGACTTGCCCGGGATTGTTTCTGCTGTTAGTATTGCCAATTCCCAATTGCCCGTAACCATTATAGCCCCATGCCCATACTTTTCCATCTAAACCAAGAGCAAGAGTATGATTACGCCCACACGCTACAGCCATTGCTTTTAAACCCGCAACCTGTTTAGGAGTTATATGTTGTGTATTGGACCCATCCCCAAGTTCTCCGCTGCTATTAATGCCCCACGCCCATACGGTTCCATCACTTTTTAATGCAGAGGTAAATGAGTTCTCCGCCTGCAATATCAACCACGTCGCTCAAAGTCTGAATTTGTACCGGGGCAATCGTGTTAAACGTGTTTCCATTGCCTAACTGTCCATAATTGTTGTATCCCCACGCCCATACTGTGCCATCACCCTTTATAGCAAAAGAATGATAGTAGCCGGCGGCAATGTTCTTGATGGACGAGAGTCCGTTTACCAGCACCGGCGACCGGCGTTGATTAAGTGAACCGTCACCTAACTGCCCTTCGGAGTTACGACCCAAAGACCAGACAGTTCCATCGCTTTTTAGAAAAAGTGAATGTTCAAAGCCGGCAGCAATGTCCGTAAGATTACTTAACGCGGGCAGTTCGGAGGGCGTAAACAAAGAAGGAGTGTTACCTGCGCCACTTTGTCCCTGGTTATTATTTCCCCATGCCCAGGCCTTGCCGGTTGATTTAATAGCCAGGGCATGGGTGTAACCAGTAACTATTTTTGAACCTATCTGGTAAACAGCAGCTTTTACTTCACTGGGTGCCAATCCTGTTTTATAGGCCCTTTGCCTTTAAAACCGTTGTTCCCTTGGGTATGTTTAATGTGCTGCCCGAAGCAATCACAGGGTCCGTTTCTACCGGGTCTATTCCATTGGTAGTATAGTGAATAACAGATGCACCGGTTGCACAGGTTACCGTCACAGACTGTGCAGTTACGTAAGCGCCTCCATCAGTGGCAAATGCCGGGCGCGCAACAGACGAAACAGATGCAAACGAGAAGAGCGAACTGACAGGAGAACTTTCTGAATTGGTAGTACCGTTACCGATCGGACCCAGGTTGTTGTAGCCCCAGCCCCAGACACTTCCGTCATTTTTTGCCGCCACTCCAAAGGTTCCTGCAGCTATGCTTTCTACAGCCGTAAGCGTGTTGGTTTGCACGGGGGCGCTGTGTGCACTCCCATCAGTTGAACCTATGCCTAACTGACCCTGCACATTAAAACCCCACGCCCATACTGTCCCGTCTGTTTTTAATGCCATTGAAAAATATTCGCCGGCAGCAATGGCTATTACGTTCGTCAGCCCACTTACCTGCACCGGTGTTTTTTGATCAGTGGTATTGCCATTGCCCAGTTGTCCATAACCGTTGTAGCCCCAGCCCCATACCGTTCCATTGCTTTTAAGTGCCAGGCAATGCGACCGTCCTGCGGCGATAGCAGTAGCAGAAAACGCGGGTAAAGTAAATGGTGTGCTGCGATTGGTGGTGGTTCCATCTCCTAATTGTCCATTGGCATTGTATCCCCATGCCGATAAGGTGCCATCATTTCTCCGTACCAACGAGAAATTTTCACCTGCAACCACTTCCGCAGCGTTGTCTATTCCCGGTACCTGGGCAGGGGTCACGCTGTTGAATGTATTACTGTTGCCCAGTTGCCCATAGGCATTATATCCCCAACTCCAAAGTGTGCCGTCATTTTTTATTGCTAATGAATGAAAAAAACCTGCTCCGATATGTTGTACATCACTCAGCCCAACGACCTGCTCAGGCGAGGTTTTTTGATTAAGCGAAGCATTGCCCAATTGTCCTTCAGAGTTTCGTCCAAATGCCCAAACCGTACCATCCTGCAGCAACACAAGGCTATGTTCGTTTCCACCGGCAGCTTCCACTGCTCTGCTAAGACCGTTCACCACCTGTGGATACAACCCAATCCCGGTGGCGCCAACACCAAGCTGTCCCTGGTTATTATTACCCCATGTCCATACGCTGCTGTCAGTTGCTATAGCAATGGTGTGCATGTACCCTGCAAAGATCTTTTTAGATGGTGCCGGTGGCGGTGCATAGTAGTCGTTCAATCCGGTCGTCTCCGTGTTTTTATCAAATGTTTTTTCCAAAAAGGAAACCGAGTGTAGCCAGGTTAATAAGATAACTCCTGCGCATAACTTGAACATAACAAAATGACTATTCATTATTGGTGGAGTTGTATTGTATTTTGTTTTCGATCAGCATTCTGCAAAGCATACATACCCGTGTGTGTATTAAATGAAATATGGCTTAGGTGCAATTCTGGCTACAGAATAATGGAGTTAAAACGATCCAGGCTTGAAGGGTAGGTTTGTATAAATCTATCGGACACTCTCTCATCCAAAAGCGCTGAAAATAGTCGGTTGTAAGTGGTTCATTTAAATAGCCTTACATCAATCTCCGCGTTTTTTTCTGGATATGTTAAAAGAATTGTAAAGACAAACATAAGCGTTAAAAAAGGTAAATGCAATACCTGCCGGCATCCTCCATAAATACTTTTTTAAGTATCGTAGTCCGCTGGTTAAATGAGGCTTGCTAAAAATTTTTACTATTTAAACCAGTGGCTTAAGGGAGGAAATATGTTTGAACCCGGCTATTTATTCATTTCTGGGTCATTCTTGCGTCGCACCCTTGTACAGCAAAACCAGGCTGCGCAAAAAATTAGGAGTAATTGCAGAAGCCGGAGGGTATGCAGGCGACTATTAGAAAAATTTTGTTGTGACGATTGCAAGGCAAGGCACTGGTGAAAATACCGGCACCTGTTGCAAGGTGTGCACATCTACAAAAATTTGTAAAAAGGAGATTATATATTGGCAGAAGAACTGATTTGGCTTACCGCAGTACCCGTCTGTACGGTTATAAAGCACAATCGTCAGGATAGTTTTCCAACACTATCCGGACTCCTTCTATCGCAGAGCCCTGCTAACAATTGTGCAGTGCGTCGGGCACAGCTTCTAAACCGGGTATAAAAGCGTATAAGCAAAAGGGTCGAATTCTTCTTATCGTAGTGTCCGCAGGCAGGGTTATATAGCACAGTGTTCATGATAGTTTTCCAGCACTATCGGGGCTCTTTCTATTTCAAAGCCCTGGTAGCAGTTACGAACTTCGTCCAGCACGGCTTCCACTTCGGCTACTTCCCTCAAAGTTACCAGCCGGTTTCTAAACTCTTTAATTCCGGGCAGACCCTTCAGGTAGTTGGAATAGTGGCGGCGCATTTCATTGATACCTACCACCGGTCCTTTCCACTCAACAGATTTGCGCAAATGGTTTTTACTTACTGCAACCCGTTCTTCCACAGTTGGCGGTGCCAGCAAATCACCGGTTTGCATATAGTGATGTATCTCTCTGAAAATCCAGGGATAACCTATCGCCGCCCTGCCGATCATTAGTCCATCCACGCCATAGCGGTTCTTGTATTCTACGGCTTTTTGCGGACTGTCTATATCGCCGTTTCCAAAAATTGGGATGGTAATTCGTGGATTGTTTTTCACTTTGGCTATTAATGTCCAATCGGCTTCGCCCTTGTACATCTGGCAACGGGTGCGCCCGTGTATAGCCAAAGCCTTAATGCCTACATCCTGCAGACGTTCGGCTACTTCCTCTATGTTTTTGGTATTGTCATCCCATCCCAGGCGGGTCTTTACGGTTACCGGCAGGCTGGTCGATCTTACTACTGCATCCGTCAGCCTTACCATCAGATCAATATCTTTCAGCACACCCGCACCCGCACCTTTGCAGGCTACCTTTTTTACCGGGCAGCCAAAGTTTATATCAAGCAGGTCGGGATTGGTAACATCTACTATCCTGGCTGCCATAGCCAGGCTTTCTTCGTCGCCACCAAAAATTTGTATGCCGATTGGTTTCTCATACTCAAAGATGTCAAGCTTTTTGCGGCTTTTAATAGCGTCTCTTATCAAGCCTTCACTGCTGATAAATTCTGTGTACATAAGGTCGGCACCATTCTCTTTGCACACCGCCCTAAACGGGGGATCGCTTACATCTTCCATGGGTGCCAATAGCAATGGAAATCCCGGAAGCCTTATAGAACCAATCTTTATCATAGTGTTTGCCTTCCCGTTAAATGGATGCCTGAGCCACAGTTTGCAACATCTGTCATGTTAGTTGCATCCTGTATCTTGCACCACCAAAATTATTTTTTGAGACCGCAAATCTACATGCTTATTCGTTGCTGATTTATGAACACTTACTTAAAATACCAACCTGCCGTTATTCAGTTTCTTGCTTTTTTGGCTTTATCAGCGGGTTTTTTCGGGCTTTATTTTGGGTTGTCATCTTTGCTCTTCAAAGAAGTGGGTTTAGCCATGGCCGACAAAAACATTCACATTACACCCGGCTTGATAGCACAGTTTAAATGGGCCCAACTCACCTCTTCTGTTGTTTCGTTTGTAGTGCCAGCCTTGCTTTTTGGTTATTATTCATCGCAACAGGCACTGGAATACATTGGTATAAAAAAGAAAACCATTCCTATCATCATTGTAGCTTGTATAGCGCTATTGGTCGTATTAACTCCTTTTGTTAACTGGATGGGTGAACTGAACGCAAAGCTGAACTTTGGCAGTTACCAGAATAGCATTGTTGAAATGGAAAAGGAGTACAATCGCATCATTAATGTTTTTCTGCAAATGAAAAGCACCAGCGATTTTCTTATCAACATATTGGTGATGGCACTGCTGCCTGCCCTGGCTGAGGAACTATTTTTCAGAGGAGCGCTGCAAACGGTAGTGTACCGCCTGAGTAATACCGGCTGGTTTTCTATTTTAATCTCGTCGCTTGTATTTGCCATGTTGCATGGCACTATGTTTAAAATATTGCCCATATTTGTTTTGGGCACTGTGCTGGGAACAGTGTTTTATTTTACGCGCAACCTTTGGTACTCTATTACGATACATTTTTGCAACAATGCACTTGCTGTCATTTCAGTGTATTATGCAGACAAAAGCCCATTGATGCACAAACTTGCCTACGATGAGATGCCGGTGCCATTGTACCTTACCATTATCAGTTTGGCGCTGGGCATGGGTATCCTTGTATTTATTAAAAACAAAAGCGCCCAGGCAATACCGGAAGCTGATATCCGGGAAGAAATTGAGGAGACCGACGTATGACAAAATGGTTTTTATTACATACCACTTCTAACCTGACCACTGCCAACATTATAAAAGGAATGCTGGAAGAGAACGGAGTTACGGTTATGATCGTCAATAAACAAGACAGTAGCTATGTAAATTTTGGTGAGATAGAGTTATATGTACCTGCCCTGCTCAAAGACGTTGCGAAAGACCTGTTGGACAAGGGGCTTCTTAATTAGATGTTTTCACCTACTCTTTATTTGTCCTGCAGCTGTAATTTATTTTGCCTCGAGAAGTTACCCACCTATAAATGTGCCGATCATTTATCATCTTTGGCGTTTTCACCAACACCATTTTGCTGCCCCCGGGGTGCAAGAAATAAAGTATAAACTCTATGGCTTTTAATGTGCAGACCTTTAAAACCCGTGCGCTTACGGCTTTTTTTTTCGTGGTTATTATGCTTATCGGGCTGCTTTGGAACCATTGGAGTTTTTTTATATTATTTACCATTATTCATTTTGGCTGCTGGGTAGAATATCAAAAGCTGGTGGGCTTAATAGACCCTGAATACCAAAAGATAAATGCCGTACACCGGTACGGGATAATGATAGCCGGTTTTGCATTTATGCTATTTATGACAGGCGAAGCTTTTTCTATCGGTTGGTTGGACCTGCACTTTGCGGGATTGATTCTCCTGCTAATAAGCGGCATTGTTTTACCCCTTTTGCTGGTGGTTGTGCAAAAGGATTTCTCAACCAAAACATTGGTCTATTCGCTGCTGGGTTTCTTGTATATCTCTGTTAGCTGGGGACTTCTGATCGGCATCCGCAACACAGGTATCCTGACAAAAGGATCGTATGTTTTTTTTGATGGCGGCTGGATCATTCCCGTTGTTTTAATTTCTTCCATTTGGATCAACGATACTATGGCCTATGTAGTCGGGTCATTTATTGGCAAAACTCCTTTTTCAAAAATATCGCCCAAAAAAACATGGGAAGGAACAGCAGGTGGAGCGATACTGTGCGTATTGGTGGTAACCCTTGGCGGTTTTTACCTCTTTCATCTCGACCTGTTAACGCTGATTGTAATATCTGCCGTGGCGGCAATTGTGGGCACCGCCGGCGATCTGTTGGAAAGTAAACTCAAACGAATGGCCAAAGTAAAAGACAGCGGTCAGATAATGCCGGGGCATGGCGGCTTTCTTGACAGGTTCGACAGCCTGATTTTGGCAACACCTTTCGTTTGGTTGTATGTTGTCTTGTTTGCTATCTGATATGGCATCATCAACAACTATGGGCTACAGGAATATTCCGCTACCATGTTTCCACCTGTCATCTTTGGCTGTGCCTGCGCCCGGGAAAGTAATGGCGGCAGTCTGCTATATTTGCATTTACAAATAATTTCACCTGCATGACTATCCACAAAGAAGGTTATAAGAGTATTGGTATCGCAGTATTGATCTTTGGCATTATCAATATCGCCTCTTTCATTTTTTTGACTGAATATCCAAAAATTTCCAGCATCATTTCGGTCGTGTCCTTCATATTATTATTGTTTATCGTTTCGTTTTTTAGAATTCCCTATCGCACACTTACCCAGGGCGAAAACGAGGTAATTTGCCCGGCAGATGGTAAAGTGGTAGTGATAGAAGAAATGATGGAAGAGGAATATTTTAAAGACAAGCGGGTGCAGGTAAGCATTTTTATGAGCCCCGCCAATGTGCACGTAAACCGCAACCCGGTGAGTGGCGAAGTAGTTTATAGCAAATACCATAAAGGAAAATACCTGGTTGCCTGGCACCCAAAATCATCAACAGAAAACGAACGGCATAGCGTGGTTATTAAAAACCAGAAAGGGAGATATTGGTTAAACAAATAGCCGGGGCATTGGCAAAGCGTATTAGTCAACTATCTGAACATAGGGCAGAAAGTACAAGCAGGGCAGATGAACTGGGTTTCATAAAATTTGGCAGCCGGGTAGATGTAATTTTACCTGTAGGCACCAACATAAATGTGCAGTTGAACCAGGTAGTAAAGGGTGGCGTAACAGTATTGGCTACGCTGGCATAACCACCTTTTGCGTTGGCGTCTATGGGTTCTTCATTTGCCTGGTAAACCCGGGTGAAAAAACTTGAAAGAAGCACCGGCGGTAGCATTTTAATTCGTTTCTTTTTTATAGCGGGCATTTGTCCATTTATTAGGCTCCGGTTGTGTCACTCACTTGTAGCGCACCTTTTCATGGCAACTTTTTCATGCAATAGTTCTGTCTCTTTTTGGGAATGTACCCACACCGGCAGTACAAAGTTGTGCTCCCTAAAAGCTGACGAGACAGCCAAAACGAGTAGAATAACCAGCCACTCTGTGTGAATACCGGCAAAGCTTTTAAGTAGGTTCTGCCAGATGTACAAGATCAGGCTACTGGCAATTGCTAAAAAAAAGGACGCAGTTTGTATAACCTGCGTCCTTTTTTTTTAATAGTTTAGAACAAAGCCCACCTCCACCTATAAGGGTTAGTGACCACCCTGCTGCTGTGCGCGCTGTTGCTGCATTTGCTCCTGCAGTTGTTTTAACTGCTCGGGTGATAAACCGTTGGCGCCCTGCTGAGCCGGAGGAGCCGGTGGTGCAGTCTTAATGTCTTTTATCTCTACGTCAAATATAAGGTTAGAATAAGGAGGAATAGCGCCCTGGCTGCCTTGCGGGCCATAACCTAACATAGCGGGAACAAACATTTTACCCTTACCACCTTTACCAAAAAATGGCAATCGCTTCTTCCCATCCCGGAATAACCTGCCCGGCACCCACCTGGTACATCAATGGGTGCTGTATGACCTTTTGATAGAATCCATATTAGTATCAAACACTTTACTGTATCATCCTAAGAAATAACCTTTGTACATAATAGAAGCTAATTTACCCGGCTGAGCTTTTTACTGCATCACCTGCGTTTTCAATCTCTACAAAAGCACCGTTTTTAGTTTGTTCTGCTTTAATACCTTTTTTAGCTAAGTAATCTTTAGATTGTCATTTACTTCACGATCTTTTTCAGCAGCCATTTCTTTTTCATAATCAGCCCTTATATCGTTTTCATTATTGTGAAAGTCTTTAAAATGCTCATTTTGCATTTGATCTGGTCGCCTCTTTTAAAGATTTCGTTATAATCAGGGATAGCACCTCTTGTTTTTCAAGACTATCAACACTAATAGTAAAAATAACACTGTCTCCCTGTTTCACATTGGCAAAAGTTCCATGAAAGAGTAAGCAGTTTTTGCACTGGTATCGATTGCTGTAAAAAGAGGCACTTTGCCGTAAGTACTGTTTAGCACAGTGTCTTTTGGGTAAGCAAGTATTCGATGTTCAGTTTAGCAAACATGCCGGCTTTAAGGTTGTTTCCACTCCCTTTACCCTTAAAAATTTTATAAGAAAGACCCGATTTGGTTTTTTCGTAATTGGTGTTGCAGGAAGCCATTATAAGGGCTAAGCCTGCAATCGCTAACATTTGTTTCATTTATAATTATTGTAGTTGTTCCTGGTATTGTTTTATTACTTTTTTAAATTTCCAAACTGTGGCATCAAGCGAATCGTCTGGTGCGGCCGCCGGCTGCATTAAAATGTCCGCCACCTTCAAAATGAGTGCGTGCAAAAGTATTTACATCAAAATCGCCTTTGCTTCTAAAACTCCATTTTCGTTCTTCGTCGCGGTCAATTACCAATGCGCCAAATTTTATTCCCTGTATGGTTAACAGCTGGTTTACCAATCCTTCGGTATCGCCTGTTTTAATATGAAAGCGCAGCAGGTCGTTTTTAGAAATAGCCATGATAGCTGTATTGTATTCATACAAAACTTCCATCCGGTTAAGCAAGAGCATGACCAATAAAGCGAAGCCGGTTTTCTAAAAAACTATCGTAAATATTTTCGTGTACCAATGGTATGATTAAAACCGGTATCTTTTAAGCGTGGCAACCATTCTATGTACATCAGCGGTGGTAGATGGAAACCTGAAAGAACCGGTATCGGTCATAACGCCTGTGTACAGGCATTGGGCTATCTCTGGTGTTAATTTTATCATCGTGACCGCTGTCAACAATAAAATCGTACACCATTTCGCAGGTACTGACTTTTAGCAGTATTGCTTATGCCATAAGTAAAATAATCTTCCTGCGGTTGCTGGTGGTGATCAATCAGAATTTTAATGCAAGTCAAGCTATTCTAAAACAGGCTCCATGTTTTTGGTACGGTGCAGCACATTAAAATCAAGACAAAAAAGAATTCAGCTTCGTTTATAAATTTAACAGCAACTTCTCTCGATAGCTTCAAAATCAACAACCTTATTAGCACCAGGCATCCATTTTAAAAAGCCTGCCCAATTGGTTGGTGAAATAACTGTAACAGAATGCCCAAGCTGTGTAAGAAAATGATACAGACCAAGCGAAGAACCCATTGCATCGCCATCAGGCTTTTGATGCGTGGTAATAACAACCTTTCACGGCGTATGTTAGTTGAGGGTAAAAGGCTTGTATAGATTGCATAGAAAGGCGGCAAAATTGTATTATTTGCTCTAACAACATCAAAATAATTTTCAACTCTTAACAAAAACCAATATAAATATTAGGCTTTTACACGTTTCAATCCCACTTTTGCCGCCGCAAATAAGTTACAGGTTATGACAAACAGAACTTTTACAATGATTAAGCCCGATGCAACCTCAAAAGGGCATACAGGCGCTATTTTAGACCAGATTATTAAAGCTGGTTTTACTATTAAGGCAATGAAATGGACAAAACTTACTACCGAAAAAGCAGGAGAATTTTATGCAGTGCATAAAGAAAGACCTTTTTATGGTGAACTGGTTAGATTTTATGAGCAGTGGACAATATTGTAGCCGCTATTCTTGAAAAAGAAAATGCAGTTGCTGATTTTCGTACACTTAATTGGCGCTACCAATCCTGCACAGGCAGAGGAAGGAACCATTCGTAAAAATTTTGCTGCTTCTATTGGCGAAAATGCAGTTCACGGAAGTGACAGCGATGAAAATGCCCAGATTGAAGGAAACTTTTTCTTTAGCATGCTCGAAAGGTTCTAGTAACAACATCTCATATTTACAGGAAACAGTCTGCCCTAATGGCGACTGTTTTTTGTTTTTACGGGTCGTTTTATATGGAGTATTTTTAGGTGAGCCAACCACCGGGGCAATGTGGCAGCTTTGGTTGCGCGTGCCTCCAACAACCTGGTGGGTCGCACCCTTGCACAGGTAGTGCAATATTCGGTGCCTGCTATCGTTGTAGAGTAATCAATTTGCCGATTGACATTGGTAAGGTAATAACCTACTTTTAGCGATTGCATTTTTAAGGACCATAAATTTTAAGTAACGATGCAAAGTTTAGTAAAGCAAAAACCCACCTTTTTCTGGCAGGAGAGGATGAATGAAGGAGAGGGGCGTTTTACTGCCAGCCTGCTTGCCAAAAGCGATAAATTGCTCGACACTTATCTGCACAATTTATCGAAGGCGCGTGAAACGGCTGAAATGTGGAAAGCCATAGAGGTGGTGGTAAAAGGCTTTGATAAACTAAACATGGACGACGACGGATTTATAGATCTGGAAGAGCGGGAGGAATTGGCCGGCTTTATAAAATATGCTGCCGAAACCTACGGTCTCAAGTACGAAGGCGATGTAACCGAAGAGTGGCGCCTGGAATGGTAAACCTTGACACTTCCTAACAGTTCCAGTGTATTTTCAACCGCGCTTAGCAACCACCGCAAACACCGCTCCCCAAAGGTTTGCCGCTGAACGGAGCGTCGCAACTATGCTCCACAAAAAGTAACTGCCCGCACCCACAGCGTATTCTCTTTCCCCATTCACAACTTAGAACCTACAACTCTACCTTCAGCTAATGCTTTCCTCAGCACTCGCTGAGGCTAATGGGCAACTGCACTGCCAGCCCACCATCGGAGGTTTCCTTGTATTTACTGTTCATATCCAACGCGGTATTCCACATGGTGGCGATCACCTTGTCGAGCGAAACTTTGGCATAATCGGGGCTGCTTTGCAGCGCCAGTTGTGAGGCGGTAATGGCTTTGATGGCACCCATGGTATTGCGCTCTATGCAAGGCACCTGCACCAGCCCGCCTATGGGGTCGCAGGTCATGCCCAGGTGATGCTCCATGGCTATTTCGGCCGCCATCAACGCCTGCCGTTGTGTGCCGCCCATCACCTCTGTTAGCGCCGCCGCCGCCATAGCCGACGATACGCCGATCTCCGCCTGGCAACCACCCATAGCGGCCGATATGGTCGCGCCTTTTTTAAAAATGCTGCCGACCTCTGAAGCCGTTAGTAAAAAGCGAATGATCTTGTCATCGCTGCCGGTATACGGGGTTGTATTGCAAAAGGCATTACTGCAAACGGCGGGTATAACCCCGGCGGCGCCATTGGTGGGTGCAGTTACCACACGCCCAAACGCAGCATTTTCCTCGTTTACCGCCAGGGCAAAACAGCTTACCCAGTCGAGCGTATATTGAAAACTGCTGCCACCAATTTGTATGGTCTGCAGCCAGGTGAGGTAATCGCTATACTCCCTGCCCGGCTGTCAGTTTTTTATTAAGGTCGAACGCCCGGCGTTTTACGGCAAGACCGCCCGGCAACATGCCCTGGGTATGGCAACCCCGGTACATACATTGGCGCATGGCCTGCCATATGGCAAGCACACCGCTGCGGGTATCTGCTTCGGTGCGCCAACTGTTTTCATTTTCCAGCACTACCTCGTTTATTGCCAGACCGGTCTTCATACACCAGTGCAGCAGGTCGGCAGCGGTATTAATGGGAAAAGGCAGATCGACCGATTGGTTATAACTGGCTTTTTCGCCTTCGCGCACCACAAAGCCACCACCTATAGAGTAGTAGGTTTCGCTAAACTTTTCACCATTTTGCAGGCTAACCAAAAACGAGAGAGCATTGGGGTGATAGGGCAAGGTCTCGCGCACCAGGAACTGTATGTGTTGCGCCGGGGTAAAGGCGATGGTTTGTTGCCCGGCAAGCAATAAGCTATGGCTGCTGTTTACCTGGTTGATCGAGGGCGCAATGGAATTTACATTGATGGTAACGGGGTCTTCGCCCATAAGCCCCAGCATAACAGCCATGTCGGTACCATGACCGATACCGGTTTTTGCCAGCGAGCCATACAGCAAAATGGTAATGTTTTGCACCTGCTGCAGATTACCCGATTGGTGCAGACCGCTAAGTACACGCAATGCCGCCCGCCACGGGCCTAAAGTATGCGAGCTGGAAGGACCGACACCGATCTTAAACATATCAAACACCGAAATGGCTTCATGGGGCATAGGCAAGATTTGTATAGACAAAAGTAGCCGTGTCTGGTGGGAAAGCCGCATTTGTGTTGGATGGGCGGAGGTAAACATCATAGGATGTCATTCCGACGCCAGGAGGAATCTCAGCGTTTGCCGACGAGACCTTCGGGTAATGTGCCATTCAACTATGAACTCTTTCTAATGCTGATGTTTTTTGGGAGACCGGCATTTGTCTTTGGATGGGGCGGAGGTTGCGACGCTCCGTTCGAGGGTTGGTTCTTTGGGGGGCGGGGGGTAGACGGCTTTTCCGTTCTTAACGATGTGTTGCCACTGCACATCCTATAATGTTCTATCGATTTTCGGCAATCAAATTTGTATGTATTTTTTCAAGGTGATTTATCATTCCAGGCAACTCGTTTTTAATGACTTTCCATACAATGCCCATGTCAGTACCAAAATACTCATGTATAAGCCTGTTTCTCATTCCTTTAATTAAAGACCATGGAATTTGGGGTTCACTTATTTTAATGTCATCTGGTAACTTAGAAACTGCTTCACCAATAATTTGTATATTATACAGACAGGCTTCTACTATCATGTAATTAGTACAAAAAGCATCAAAAGAAAGACCGTCGCTATAGCTCCTTGCGCGGTCGATACTTTTTAAAATATCTCTAATTAGCACAGAAGGTTTTCTTTCAGACATATTTAATGTCCCTTGTTATATGTTGCAGATATTCAGGTTTTATTGCACGCAATGGCACTACATCTGTCTTTATGCCAAGCAGCGCCTCAATTTCATCGGCCATAGCAATAAAGTTTAAACCCATCGGTGCGTTAATTTCAACCGCTATGTCTATATCGCTTTGTTCAGTGGCTTCTTCCCGCGCATAAGAACCAAATACACCAATTGCTGAGACCGGGTATTTCTGTTGCAGTTCAGGCTTATGCTCCCTTAATTTGTGCAGTATAGATTGTAATGTATACATAGTTGCAAAATAACTTTTTTCCAGACACCGTTAAGTGGCTTTATCACGTGCTTACTTTTGCCACATGGCAGACGTGCACAATAAGGAAACCCGCAGCCGCAACATGGCGGCGATAAAAGGAAAAAATACCAAGCCGGAAATGCTGGTAAGGAGGTTTTTGCATGCACAGGGTTTTCGTTATCGGCTGTGTGCATTTCGCTTTACACAAATGCAAAGTGAAATATTTTTGGAGAGCTAACGAGTACAGCATCTTTAGAATGAGCATCGTTGGTGACAAATTTAATCTGCATTTGCCTGCAACAGTTGTCAAAAAGAATTCGTTTTTTTTAACACTTCTTAAATTTTCTTTACCCCAGAATTCATAGGTGTCTTCAGAAGAAAAGACGAAACAAGTGTTCTGTTATTAGCCAGTTCTGAAAATCGCTGCAATGAAGTTCATGGATCAGTAAAAGCTACATTATTTATTTCTGAACTTTTTATCCAATGTGACTTAAAGAACACAAGGGGGTATAAACTAGATGGTAACTTTACCATATAAATAAAGCGAATGGCAGAAAAAAAACTTTGGACACGAGATGAATTAATCTTATCCCTAAATCTTTACTTAAAACTGCCCTTTGGAAAGCTTCATTCGCGCACACCTGAAATCATGCACTTAGCTACCTTGATCGAAAGAACTGCAGGCTCTGTTGCCATGCGGTTAAACAACTTTGCCAGTGTTGATCCGTATCACCAACAACGAGGAATTGGCGGATTGCCCGGCGGCAGAAAGCAGGTAGAACCAATATGGGAAGAGTTCATAAACAACAAAGATGAATTGTTATTTGAAAGCGAGCGAATACTAGCCGAAAGGGAAAACGTGACCATAGAAGAAAAATATAAAGAGGCTCTACGTGATACTGAGCACGTTAAAGGAGAGTATAAAATAAGGGAAGTCAAGACGCGGGTGAATCAATATGTTTTCCGACAAATTGTAATTGCCAATTATTCCGGTAAATGTGCGGTATCAGGCATTGATATTCCTGACTTACTATTAGCAAGCCATATTATTCCTTGGTCAAAAAATGAAAATGAACGATTGAATCCTGAAAACGGAATATGTCTTTCACCATTGTATGATAGAGCATATGACAAGGGATATATAGGTATAAATGACAAGTATGAAATTCTGTTATCAGATAATTTGAGAACAAAAAATTATAAAGAGTACCATCAGAAATATTTTGCCTCATTAGTAGGTACAAAAATAATTCTACCGAAAAAATATTATCCGAGGAAAGACTTTCTTCGGTATCACTTGGATACCATTTTTAATCGATGATTTTAAATCCTTTCTAATGTATAGACCAACTGCCAAAGGATATTTCTCCGGCTGCGGAGGAATGGAATTGGGATTGATGCAAGCGGGTGTAAAAGTTATCCAATCACTTGATCTTGATTTAGAAGCAACTGCTTGTATGATGGCAAATAGCCATTACTTTTCTCACGCTGTATTGAATGTTGACATCAAAGACAAAACTGTTTTGGAGCAACCCCAAACTAATATTATCGTTGGCACTTATCCATGTACAAAATATTCTGCAATTGCCGACATTCATGGCACAAGAACGGGCGATGATCTGTTCTTGCATTTCTTTCGGCATATCGCTATTGAGCAACCCGAAATGTACATCGTAGAGAATGTTCCGGGAATGAAGAAGTTTAAAGTGGTTATGGAAGCGATGACAAAACTTCCTGATTATTATGTAAACGTATTTTGTCCGGTTGATGCTGCTAATTGGCTACCTCAAAGAAGAAAACGACTGATACTGATTGGCACACGAAAGCCCTTTGCAATCAAAGCTCCCAACCAGAAAGCAAAACGACCGAAGCTGAAAGACATATTAGAAACAAATCCTGATGTTGAAATGCCAGATTATGTAATCAGTCGAATCAATGGCAAATACAGAGACTTGCCTATCATTGTTGATCCCGAAGTGTCAACGGCAGTTGCACCCACCTGTGTTGCTCACTATGCAAAAGACTTGGGAACAAGATTGGTAAAAGACAAAGCTGCCAAATATGGGGTAAGACCGTTTTCGATCAGAGAATATGCAAGACTTCAAGGCTTTCCTGACGACTTCCACTTTGCCAATAAAAGAAGTTCTTATAAATTGATTGGAAATGCCGTTGCTGTGCAGATGGGGGAATGGGTGGGAAAGGAGGCGATGAGGTATTTTAATTAGCAAATCAAAATAGAAGGTAGAAGAAATTATAGTGTCTGTTATGGTCTATTATACTTTAAAAAAACTTTGACTTGAAATTGAACTTGTATCGATTGCATTTGTAAAAAAAATGAGAGTTTTATTTGGCTTTCAGAATCGTCCTTTTTTTAGAAAACAGCTAATTAAAATAGCTTTTGGATACTATTGGTTTTTTCAAGAGTAGCAGAATTGAATAACTGTAAATTGCGAACTCTAGGTACTGTCCTCTGTGACTATTTTTATTCATACTCAATTCCCATTCTTTCTCGCCACTTCACTAATATAATTACTGATATCATCAACCTCTGCTTTGCCTAGAGATGGAAAAGCAAAATGTTCCGTTTGATCATATTGTTCTTTTAGGTGTTGCAGGTATTTGCTCTTCTTATATGCTTTCTGCGGCTGCCGGAGAAACAGGTAAAGTAGCTTTACCGGGAAGTGCTTTTCATAGCCTGCCAACGCCGGACCGGTCATGTCTTTATGTATAGAATGGCAGGAGGCGCAATTGGCTAAAAACAAGTCTCTGCCATGTGTATTGGTAATCAGCGGTGCATTTGATACGGTACCGCAAAACCCCTGTTGATCTTCCTGGCTGGTTAGTGAAAAACCACCCCTGGTATAAATAGCTGCAGATACAAGCATAGCTGCGATCAGCAAGATGATTACAATAAATATTTTGGTGCGGATAGCCTGCATACTGTAGATAAAATTTGCAGCAGAAAGTTAAAACAAAAGACCATCAACCGATAGCAGGTGTTTTCTGCCGCTTATGTATTTGTTATATAAATTTCCGGAAGTGTTCCCACCGATGTTTTTCTTTGTCCTCTTTTAACCGGTAAAATGATGAATGCCAGGTGTTTACCAGCGGTTGGTTTAACCGGTTACTATTGGTTATCAATTAAAACAATAAAACTATGCGCCCCGACAATTTGTTAGGAAATTTAATATGGTTGATTTTTGGCGGCTTCCTGGCTGCGTGCGGGTATTTTATAGGCGGCTTGTTGCTATGCCTGACGGTAGTGGGTATTCCGTTTGGTTTGCAATGTTTTAAGATCGGGCTATTTGTGCTAAGACCATTTGGTTTGCGGGCAGTGAGCGAAGGTTCGTCTGTAGGTTGCCTGTCGTTGCTGCTCAACATTATCTGGATCTTTTGCGGTGGTTTTGCAACAGCCCTGGCACATCTGACCTTCGGCGCTTTGTTGTGTCTTACCATTATAGGTATTCCCTTTGGTGTGCAACATTTTAAGTTGGTAGAAGTATCGTTGATGCCTTTCGGGAAAAGGGTGGTGGGAGTTTAAAAATTGAAACTGATATTTTGAAGATTTGAAAATAAAAGCATGTACAACAGCTAGCCGTTTACTTTCTTTTGTCACTTTTTGTGTGCCCAAAAAGTAACCAAAAAGGGCACCGGGAATAAAACTGCCTATTCCCGGGAGGGTGTTTCAATTTAGCTATTGTACTACTGTGGTGAAGGGCATTGGTTCTTCGAAGCCTTAACTAAAATGTGCTGGAAAGAATATTAAGATTTGAATTTTGACAATTTGAAATGAATGCATGTGCAGCAGCTTGCCTTTTGCAATTCAACAAATTAACTAATCCAACAATATATCTTCCAAACTGGCCTCAGAGCTTCACTTACTTAGCAAAATCAATAGATCCCTTATCTTGCTTCCCATTTTGGCGTGCTTAAAAAGTTTACGCATGAAAATCAAATGTCGAAGCCACAGTAGTACTTCCGCTAAATCAGGGAACGGTGAAAGGAACGCGCCGTTTCGTTCCTTTCTTGAATTTTCTTTGTGGTACTTTCTTTGTTTCAAGACAAAGAAAGTAGCAAAGCTGCACTGGGAACAAATAGAGAATTTGAAAAGGTGACAATTTGAAATGAAAGCATGTGCAACAGCTAGGCGTTTATTTTCTTTTGTCACTTTTTGTGTGCCCAAAAAGTAACCAAAAAGGGCACCGGGAATAAAACTGCCCATTCCCGGGAGGGTATTTCAATTTAGCTATTGTACTACTGTGGTGAAGGGCATTTGTTCTTCGAAGCCTTAACTAAAATGTGCTGGAAAGAATTCTTAAGATTTGAATTTTGACAATTTGAAATGAAAGCATGTGCAGCAGCTTGCCTTTTGCAATTCAACAAATCAACTAATCCAACAATATATCTTCCAAACTAGCCTCAGAGCTTCACTTACTTAGCAAAATCAATAGATCCCATTATCTTGCTTCTCCATTTTGGCGTGCTTAAAAAGTTTACGCATGAAAATCAAATGTCGAAGCCACAGTAGTACTTCCGCTAAATCAGGGAACGGTGAAAGGAACGCGCCGTTTCGTTCCTTTCTTGAATTTTCTTTGTGGTACTTTCTTTGTTTCAAGACAAAGAAAGTAGCAAAGCTGCACTGGGAACAAGTAGAGAATTTGAAAAGGTGACAATTCGAAATTGAAAGCACGTGCAGCAGCTAGCCTTTTTACGAATCACCAAATCACCAATTAAGTAATAAAACAATTCATCTTCTTGCAAAATGACCGAAGAGAAAAGGCGTTGAGAAAATGAGTTGGGCATATCTTTTGTCACTTTTTGTGTGCCCAAAAAGTAACCAAAAAGGGCACCGGGAATAAAACTGCCTATTCCCGGGAGGGTTTTCCAATTTAGCTAGTGTACTACTGTGGTGAAGGACATTTGTTCTTCGATGAGTTTAGTGAATCTAACCAGTTCAAAGGCAAATGAAAAGCCTGGTTTATATTATTAGGCGACGCGATAGGGTTCAACTCTGTTTTTTTTCTTTTGTCACTTTTTGTGTGCCCAAAAAGTAACCAAAAAGGGCACCGGGAATAAAACTGCCCATTCCCGGGAGGGTGTTTCAATTTAGCTTTTGTGCTACTGTGGTGAAGGACATTTGTTCCCTGCTGCGTTGACTAATTGTAACAAGTTTATTGCAAGAAATCAGTTGCTTTAAAATCAAGCTAAAGAATCATGCATGAAAACCAAATTTCGATGCCACTGTAATACTATCGCTTAATCAGGGAACGGCAAGTAATTTGGAAATTCGGGAATTTAAAAATTTGAAAATGCAAAGCCGTCGACCAACTTGCCATCACACACATCAACATATCAATACATCAACAATTCAACCAGGGCAGAATTTGGTAATTTGATAATTTGATAATTTGAAAATTTGAAAATGAAGGCGTCTCCTTTCGGTATATCTTTTTGTTTTTCTGTGCCTGTTTGCATTAAAATTGAATTTCTAATTTGTGATCCGCTGTTTTCCCGGTGTCTTTGGTACTCCATAAAAAAAGCCGCATGGAATTACCCAACGTACACGGGTGCGACGCAAGTAAAGTCCAATAGCATTGCTGCGGCCGGCTTCCAAAATAATACACATTTTCTAAAACCAAAGACCAAAAGAAACATTCACCAGCACACCCTTAAAATGATTAGCGGCTGAACATAAATTGGTTGTAATTTGTTGCTATTGCCAATAACCGCCGCAGGGCAAAAAACACACGAACATGAGCATCGCAAAAACCATTACTATAGCAGGCAAAAGCAGTCATCCACTAACGGTAAACCGCCTGGGCTATGGCACTATGCGCCTGACGGGAGAAGGAATATATGGTGAGCCACCGCGCAGGGAGGAAGCCCTGGAGATATTGCGACAGACGGTAAAACATGGTATCAACTTTTTGGATACGGCAGACTACTATGGCGAGGATGTGACCAACCGGCTGATAGCCGAGGCGCTGTACCCATATAACGACGACCTGGTGATTTGCACGAAGGTGGGTGGGGCACGCAAACCCGATAAGAGCTGGGTGCCGTTTAACACACCTGAAAACCTGCGCACCAGCATAGAGAACAACCTGCGCACGCTGAAACTGGACCAGATAACGCTGGTACACTATAGGGTGATGCCCGGTGACAAGGCTTTTGAAGTAGGGATGGAAGCTATGTTTGCCATGCAGCGGGAAGGAAAAATTTTGCATGTGGGCGTAAGCAATGTAAGCACAGCCGAATTGCAGACAGCAATGCGCATGGGCGCAATAGCAACGGTTGAAAATTTGTACGGTCATGCCAAGCGCGACGACTGGAACGACAGATATGGGGTAACCCGCGGCGCCGCCGACCTGTTACATATTTGCGAGGAAAATGAAATTCCGCTTGTGCCTTTCTTTTCGCTGCTGACAGCCAACCAAAAGAAGGATGACCGTATAGCAACAATCGCTAAAAAATATGAAGCCACAGAAGCCCAGATCAATATTGCCTGGCTGCTGCACCGCTCACCCTGGATGCTGCCTATACCCGGCACCTCGTCGCTGCAACATTTTAAAGAAAACGTAGCGGCTGCCGACATTGACCTGACGGAAGAAGACATGGCGTTTTTGGAGTAAGGTATAAAATGGGTGTGTTGAAAGTGCAAGGAGGAAGGGATGTCAGTTAAGTTGCGGGTCGATGGGATAATTGACCATTTGTACATATTCACCGCCCAAGTCTTTCAGCGATTCTTTCCAGGTGTTATCGATATTGGCGTTGAAGATAATTTTTCTGTTGCCCTGTCCAACTATCCAACTACGGATTTTCATCTCTTCTTCCAATTGCCCCTCGGACCAGCCGCTGTAACCGATAAAAAATCGAATGTCGGTAATAGAGAGTGACTGCGAATTGATCAGGTCCATCACTATTTCGAAGTCGCCGCCCCAAAATACGCCGTCCACCACTTCTACGCCGCCGGGTATCAGCCCGGGACACTGGTGCAAAAAATGAATTGTATTTACCTGCACCGGGCCGCCATAGTAAACCGGAAAGTCAGCAGCGAAAACACCTGACACCAGGTCGCCTAAAAATTGATCGTACTTTCTGTTTAAAACAAAGCCAAAACTTCCTTCCTCTTTATGCTCGCACATAAACACTACTGACCGCATAAAATTAGGATCGCGCAAAAAAGGGTCGGCAATTAAAAGCTTTCCGGATAATACTTCAACCATGGCGAAGAGTTATTACATAATGAATGTATAAAAGTATCAGCTAAAAATTATTGCAATGTAAATGCACCGTTAAAAACCACAAAAGCCAAACTACAAAATACCAAAGGATGCCAGAGAACTTATATTTGTGCCGATGAAGAGAATTTTCCCTATTATCATTGTTTTGATCACCCTATCGTTACTTGGTATTATAGTGCTGCAGGTAAGCTGGCTGGGAGACATGACACAGTTGCGGCAGAACCAATTGCGACTGAAAGCTGAAGAGGCAGGCGCTGATGTTGCTCGTGCTTTAGGTAAAAGTGCCTCTTCTACCCCTTATATAAAACGATCCTTCAAATCAAACCTCAGTCTTCTACCCGACGATTTCGGCATTGGGTTCGGCAGGTCTCTCATCGCTCAAAATTATTCAGCCTTCGAGATAAAAGAAATGCTGCAAAAGGCTTTTGCAGAAAAGGACCTGCAGGATATACATTTTGAATTTGGAATATCGTCAAATTCAAATGCCTACAGCATTGAGTTGAATTCGGAGAATTTTTATAAGGAAGCCGATGACACAGCCCACAACAGGATCATACTGGTAGCCATAGAACCCGAGACCGGCAGCAAAATGGAAGGGCTTAACCCTTTTGAGCACCTGATCTTAATTATTCCCGATTTAAAAGTACAAGTGTGGGAGTTTATGCTGTGGCCGGTTATGGGCGGGGTATTTTTCACTCTTATCATTATTACGGCTTTTGGTTTAACGGTACATGCCTTGTTGCGACAAAAAAAACTCAGCGAAATAAAGACAGACTTTATCAACAATATGACCCATGAGTTCAAGACACCTCTGGCTACCATATCGCTTGCTGTAGATGCCTTGAGAAATGAAAGAGTGTTATCCCAACCTGAAAAGATGCAATATTTCAGCGGCATCATCAAAGAGGAAAACAAACGCATGAACAAACATGTAGAAACCATATTGCAGGCGGCTCTGCTGGATAAACAAGAGCTGAAGCTAAAAATGGACAAAGTGCATGCAACACCGATGATAGAGAGTGCGCTGAATAACTATCAACTACAGATAAAAGATAAAGAAGGCAGAGTGGAATTGCATTTCGAAGCGAAGAACGATATGATCATAGCCGACGAGAACCATTTTACAAACCTGCTGTCTAACCTGATAGACAATGCTATAAAGTACTCCCGCGAAAATTTATTGCTTAGAATTTCTACCAGCAACCATGGCAGTTTTTTACAGATCAAAATTCAGGACAATGGTATTGGTATGAACAAAGAAACTACCAAACGCATCTTCGAAAAATTTTACCGAGCCCACACCGGCAATATTCATAATGTAAAGGGCTTTGGTTTGGGAATGAGCTATGTAAAAACTGTTATAGATGTGCACAAAGGGCGTATAAAAGTAGATAGCACTTTAGGCAAAGGCAGTTGCTTTACAGTGGAAGTGCCGGTAGCTGAAAGTTAATAGCCTTCCTGTCTCATACTCTTGTTTGTTGCTTTTGGCAGTTAGAGTTTTTCATACAGGTCCCGCAGCTTTTGAGGTGTCATTATTTGCTCCCAATCTTTGCCTAAAGCATTTTCCCATAGCGGCTTCATGCCCAGGCTCACGTTTATCATGGTATCAAATTGCTCGTCGGTTAGCCCCTTACAAATGCCCTGCGGAATTTGCACCTTACTTTTTTCCACCATCTTTTTAAACTCTGCCGTGCCTGCCGGATAATACTCTTGTAAGTGATCCATTACAATGCAGTTGCCAACACCGTGTTTCGTGCCCAGTAAAAATGCAAGTCCATAGCTCACCGCATGGGCTACCCCTACCTGGCTATAAGCTATGCTCATTCCGCCGGCATAGCTTGCCATCATAAGTTTGTCATCACTTTCATTGTCCCACGTATCTTTTTCCAAAAACACCTCGCGGCACAGTTCTAATGCTTTCTCACCATAGCTTTTACTAAACTCGTTAAGGTAGGTTCCCTCCAGGCTTTCTATGCAGTGAATATAGCAGTCCATCCCTGTGAAAAACCGCTGGTCAGCGGGTACATTGGCTATTAACTCAGGGTCAAGCACTATCTGGCTAAAAGGTGTAAAGTCGCTGTTCATACCCAGCTTACGGGTTGGCCCTGTAAGCACGGTTGTGCGGGATACTTCGGCGCCGGTACCGCTTAAGGTTGGTATGCCTACTTTATACACACCAGGCTGTTTTACCAGATCCCACCCCTGGTAGTCTGCAGCTGAGCCGGGGTTGGTCATCATCAGGCTTACTGCTTTGGCAAGGTCCATAGTTGAGCCGCCGCCAATTCCAATCACACCGCTCACTTCACCAAATTCGGCTTTTAAGTCGCCGGCAATTTTATCAACATAGGTAGTCTTGGGTTCATAGGTTACATCAGCAAAAATGAGCTTATCCCTGCCTTGCAACGGTACTCTTTCGGGTAAACTTTTTCCCGCGAAAAAATGGTCCACCAAAAAGACCATGGGCAGGTCATTTTTGCGGTGAGGTGTCAAAATATCTGCTAACTGATCAAAGCTTCCCCTGCCGTAGATAACATAATCGACCATCTTAAAATTGCGAAATTTGCTCATGTTGTCGTATGATTATGGCACGAAATTACATCATTGTACCTGGAGGAGAGGACACTCCTGTCAAGGTTTTTTCAAAGGCTCCTTTTGTAAAAACAAATCTTTATGCTTGCAACTACTGTTTCTATTGTAAGTAATGAATCATCTAAATAAATAATCGATTTAATGCAATAATAACGGCGCCACCACTGTCAATTGATAGTATAAAATTTCACACAGGTAGTTTTGTTTAATTACTTATCATTACAATTTTTTACAAACTTCCTTTATTCTTTCAATCCCCCGAAAAATCTGCATTCAACTATGGCGTTTGGCTGGAAAACTGAGTATGAGAAAACGATCGCTGCCGGCGGTATGACCAATTGGGAGATCTTTAGTCTTGCTAAGCAAGCTTGCGAAGATCTCGGCTGGGACTATCTTATCGTAGATGAAAAAACATTTACCGCTACAACACCCACACACTGGACACTGAGTGAAGAGATCATAAAAATGGTAGTGCAGAATGATGCTATCTTTTTAAAGAGTCAAAAGTGAAAGCCTGGAACTGTACGAAGGCGGGAGAAATAAAAACAACATAGAAGAGCAACTGCTGCCCACTTTTAATAAATTAAAGGTCACCACCCGCCCCGAACAACTGCAGTTCAAAGCTGCGCAACTGCGCGAGGAAACACTTAAACTATTACGCTCCGGCAACCGGCTCGATAGCGAAAAGATGACGTTTGGCATCAAGGATCATGAGATCACTTTTCTGCTCATCGCCATCAATATTATCATATTTATCATTATGGTGTTGCGGGGTGTAGATCCACTGAACCCAACTGTCAGCGATATTATAGACTGGGGCGGCAGCGTTAAAGGATACATTACCGGTGGCGAATGGTGGCGTTTGCTAAGTGCCCAATTTGTACATATTGGCATATTACCGCTATTAGCCAATCTCTTTGGCTTGTACTTTATCGGTTTAATGGTGGAGACCATTTTAGGCAAATTAAAATTTTTAATAGCCTTTCTCTGTGCTGGATTGTTGGCCAGCCTCATGAGCATCATCTGGCAACCCGAAGGCGTTATTGCCGGTGCGTCAGGCGCCATATTGGGCATGTACGGTGTATTGTTTGCCTTTGCTACCACCCACTACATCAACAAAAAATTTCCCTGGGTATGGCTTATTTGCATTGGGTCATATGCCATATTCAATGTCATCGTTGGTTTGTATGGCGGCACCGACAATGCCGCCAATTTTGGTGGTTTGCTTTCAGGTATCATCATCGGCTACCTGTTCTATTTTTTTCACTTCAAAAAAAATGTTGCCCGTGCCGGCGGCGCCCGCATCTCTGTAGAGGTGCTGCTGATAACCGGTCTTCTTATCTTCTTGTATTTGCGGCGCGGCAAAGACAACTCGTTGCAGTTTGAAAAGGCGGTGATGAAACTAAACCAGATAGAGGTGAAGGCGATGACACAAATGCAGCGTTTGCAGGACAAGACCAATAGCGAAGCTTCCAAATTTTTGCGCGATACTGCCCTGCCCGAGTGGAAACATTTTCAAAAGGAGATCATGAAGACCAACTCCTACAAGCTTGATGATGAATTTAAAGTAAAGCGCAAACTGCTAAGTAAATACGCTGATCTGCGGGTGATACAAACCGAACTGATCTACAAATCCATCGACCAGGGCACCGATAAATACAATGCCAAAATTGACGAGGTATCCGATAAAATTGACAAACTGATCGATCAGTTAGCCAACTAAAGATGTAACGCTTTCGCTCTTTATTTTTTTGTAGCCGGCATTATTTATCTATGCTGCTTTTGTTGCGACGCTCCGTTCAACTTCCGGTTCATCGATGTTGCTTTTACCGCAGTTTTTTTATCGAAGTTTTACGTCCTTCCTCCGGGCTCGTACTGTCCGCAACGTAGTTCCCCAAACTTTGGTTAATATTTTACAAAGCCTTTCATTAACTCTTTACCGCATTATTGTTAGGATATTATTGGTAATCTACATACACCACAAAGCTTACATTTGTCGATACATGAAATTTTATGAGGCACATATGAAAATAATTTTTGCAATCATTTTTTTATCTTTTTCCGTTTGCCTGGTGCAGGCACAACGTATCGTGTACAGCGAACCCGACAGAAACGATTATAGGCAAACTGATTTTGAGATCATCGGAAAGATCAACGGTAACCTGCTCATTTACAAAAACCTCCGGGGTTCTTTTTCAATGAGTGTTTACGATATGGATATGAAAGAGAAAGACCGCGTAAAGCTGAGCTTTCTTCCAGACAGGATCATTAACGCAGATTTTTTGGCGTATAACGATTACTGCTACATGTTTTACCAATATCAAAAGAGAAATGTAGTGTACTCTATGGCAGCGAAGATCGACGGCACAGGGAAGATCGTAAATGAGCCGGTTACCATGGATACTACTGAGATCAGCTTTTTGGCCAGCAACAAGATCTATTCTGTTATCAACAGCGAAGACAAGCAATACATTGCCCTGTTTAAGATCAACAGCAAAAACGATGAAAACTTCACGGTCACCACTGTTTTGTTCGACAAAGATCTGAGCAAAATAGAAAAGGTAGCAGCGCACATTCCTATGCCCGAGCGGCACGACTACCTCACCGAGTTTTCAGTTGATAACGATGGTGACCTCGCTTTTATACGGGCGGTACAAAGCCAGGAAAATGATAAGGTTCAAAAGATATTTCTTATCACTAAAAAGAAAGACAGCAGCGACGTTCTTACCAATCAAATTGCGCTGCCCGATATTGGTCTTGATGATCTGCACATGAAGATTGATAATGACAACCGCCATTACATCATTTCTTCATTCTATAGCAAAAGCCGCCGCGGCAATATCGACGGCTTGTATGCCTGCATTTACGACAAGGTCAATACCAGTATTGCAGCCTCCAACACCGTAGAGTTCGACGACAATCTGAAGAATGATGCAAAAGGCGACAATAGCGTGAAAACAGCCTTCAACGATTTTTTTATAAAGAATATAATCTCCCGCAAGGATGGTGGTTTTTTATTGGCATCAGAGTCGTTTTTCAGCACCGGTCGCGGGGGTATCAATAACCGGTACGACTACATGTATGGCTCACCTTTTCTGCGCCCCATGGATTATTATTCGTTCAGCCCCTACGGGTATGGCTATCCGTGGTATCGCTATAACAGCCTGGGACAAAGCACCCGCTACAATGCGCAAAATATTGCTGTTTTCTCCTTCGATAGCTCAGGCAATATGACCTGGAGCAACGTGCTAAACAAAAACCAATACGACGATGAAACCGATGCATTCATCGGCTATTCGTTGCTCAATTCCGGCGATCAGTTGCACTTCCTGTTTAACCAGCAGGAGAAAAGACTGCAATTGCTATCTGATCAAAGCATATCACCCTCGGCCAGGTTACCCGCAACCCTACCATGAAAAACCTGGATCGGGGCTACGACATCATGGCGCGCTATGGCAAACAGGTAGGCAGCAGACAAATTATTTTTCCCTGCATGTACCGAAATTACCTTTGTTTTGCACGATTAGATCTCTAGTTAAAAATCAGCAGAACACGCGTGGTTTCTCTATTTAAAGACCGGTCGCCGGCAACTATCATCTGGCTGTTTATTCTGGGCATAGTCGTTCACAGTTATTTTTATATAACTTCTGTACTGTGTACGGCTCAGCAGCCCGATGGTCTTCTGTCTTTACTGCTTAACCTATACATTGCGCCCCTTGGTGCCGGTTTCATTATTCTCATTTACCAGACCCTTGTTTTTCTACAGGCATTGCGCCTCAACTACTTGTTTTCCGATCATCGCATGTATAGCAAAAACAACTTTTTGCCCGGCAATGGTCTATGTTATGCTGACCGCTGTTTTTACCGAATGGAGCTACCTGTCGCCGGCGCTTATTTGCAACATACTTGTCATCTGGCTTTTTGCGAAAGTGATACGCTTGTACAACTGTCCCGACCCGAAAACGCTGTTGTTCAATATTGGGTTGCTGTGTGGTATCAGCGTCTTGCTTTATCATCCCTCTGCGCTGTTGATATTGGTGGCTTATTTTGCTTTGGTTACGCTTCGTCCTTTCTCTATTAACGAATGGCTGGTGCTGCTAATGGGCGTTATCTGTCCTTATTATTTCCTGGTTGCCTGGCTCTATCTTACAGACCAGATACACACGCTTACAAGCTACCTGCCACTCTTTCATTTTAGTGTTCCGGCAGTGCTCTTAACACCCCTATTTTGGAGCACAGTAGGGGTTGTATTGTTTATTCTGGTTGTGGGCTTTGTGTATTGGCGGCAGGAAAACAGGCGGCTGTTGATACAAACGCGCAAAAACTGGACAGTACTCTTAGCCATGTTTTTCGTGCTGCTTCCTATACCTTTTATAACGCGCGAAAATGGCATAACAAGCCTGCTATTGTGGGTTGTACCTGCAAGCCCCTTTTTAGCCAAGGGCTTTTTGGGACCCAAGAAAAACACCCTGCCTGCGCTTATGTTTTGGGCACTGCTGGCGCTGGCAATACTACAAAACTGGCAACTGGGTCCGCTGGGTATTTGGAGGTAACAGCAACACTTGCCTGATAGTTCTTTGGTGTTCCTGGTTAGCAGTTTGTTTTACTTCCCTTTTCCCGGCATCAAAAAAGATTTACGGTTGAACGGAGCGTCGCAACAAATGTCTCCTCTTACTACTGCCGCTGGCTTCCAAAACCTAAAACTTGTAAGCATAAGTCATAAAATCGAGCGCTGGCAAAGCATTGCCGGTGAAGTCGAAAAAGGCATTGTTCTCCCAACTTGAACCTGTGCCCCATTCGTCTTGCAAAGAGGAAGTGATCCAAGCAGGTTCCCAATACATAATGCCCACGCCACCACCCGAAATAACCTGTTGTGTCAGGTCGGTCATATACCGCAACTGCTCCGCCGGCGAAACGCCATACCCACTGAAACCGGCAGCACCTGAAATGACATTGGCATAGGAATCGGCATTGCTACTGGTCCACGGATAGGCGGTTTCTACGATCATGATCTTCTTGTTGTACCTGACCCGCAACGTGCTGATGACGGTGCTGACATCGGACATGGTGGTGAGCGACGAGTACACATAGTAATGCGAGATACCCAGTATATCGAAGTCGGTAACACCCGCGCTTGTAACGCCGTTAGCAAAGTAATCTGCATCGGTTAGCTTGGCTACGTGCAGAATAATTTGCGGTTTTATAACTGAGGTTTGTGAAAAGTCGCGCACGGCTTTTATGCCGCTGTTAAGCAGTTGACCGAAGGCAGCGAAATTGTTGTTGACCACTTTGCCCGCATTAAAAAGCATACCCTGGTTGGTCTCGTTGCCTATCTGCACCATCTCCGGCGCCAGCCCTTTGCTGCCCAGGTAGTTAAGCACCGAAAGTGTGTACTGATACACAGAATTTTTTAGCAGCGCAAAGCTAAGCCCTGCCCAGGCTGCAGGTATTTGTTGGGCACCCGGATTGGCCCAGCGGTCAGAATAATGAAAGTCGAGGTTAACTGCCATGCCTGCGGCTTTGGCGCGTTGTATGGTTTTCTCTACATCGTACAGGTTGCTGTACAATTTGCCATTGGTAAATGGCGCCTGCCAAACCGGGTTGTGCCACAGCCTGACACGCACCACATTGGCGCCATGGTTTTTAAAAATTAGGAACGGGTCTTTTACAACCGCAGAGTTGCGGTACACTCCCCCATTGTCCTGCACCTCGTTTACAAACGAAAGATCGGCACCCATAGCAAAGGTGTTCCACTGGTAAAACACCCGCTTGTCAGACGGTGGGGTTATTGGTGGTGTTGTCGTGTCGCCTTTTGAACAGGATTGAAAACTAAAAATCACCAGCAAAAATGTGAGCGCCGAAAGCGCCTTGTGATAAGTCATGAGAATAATTTTTTAGGAAGCTGCTACAACCCGCATTTTATAGTCAAAAACACCTACCACAAAAGATTAAGATCATGCTTTGGCAGTAGAAAACAGATGGATTTTATTGCTGTCCAGGCTATGATGCTTCAGGCTACATTGTTGCGTCGCACACTTGTACTGTTGTGGACTGCTTCGGCATTTTTTTAACCGATACAAACCGAAGCCTTTGGTGTACAAAATACGTAGGGGCTGTTAGAAAATTTCTGTTGCTACCAAAAAGAAAAACCAGCCCGTACAGACTGGTTTTTTTCTATACATAAAGTTGTGCTTACAGTTTGGTAACCGTGTAAGTGTTATCGAGGTAATTCACGCGAATTTTATAGTCTCCCGCATCAGCAGGTGCAGGTATTGCATCAGGATCGTTGCCGCCGCCCCAATTGGCACCCAGGGCACCACCGGTCGCAGAACTGCCGCCAAATTGTGGTTGCCAGGCACCTGAAGTTGATAAAAACTTATAGGCACCAGAGGCATTAAAATGAATGGTTAGCTCAAACAAACCATTAGAGAGAGCGGTAAATTTTTGACTGGGTTCCGGAGGATTATTTACCCAGCCGCCCGGGGTAGCATCTCCGGTTATATACAGTTCGGTCGGCGCTCCGTTATCTACTTTTGTAACGGTAAATTTACCGGTTTGAAAGTCGAAAACCAGGTGGTAGAAACCGGCAGTGGCCGGGCTGGGGAAAGTTGGGTCTGCATTTTCCTGAACGAAAGAACCTTCTTCGGCAGTACCGCCATCCACCATGTGAAATTGTGTATCCCAGTTACCTTGTTCCTGCAGCAATTTATAACCGCCACTTCCATGCAAATTGAAGATAGCCTCCCAGGTCGTTTCAGAAGTACGTGTCAGTTCGCGCTCGGGCGGAAAAGCTGGTGAAGGATCATTTGTCCAGCCAAAATCAGATGCATCGCCAACAATAAACAACCGCCCGGTAGCCGGTAAAGCAACCTTTGGCGGAATTTTGTAGGGCGTCATCTGAACCACTACTGTGTTAGAGGAGAGTTGCTCGTTGTTGTTGGCGTAGGAAGATAAGACCCGCACCTCCATTGGCACAGCAACACCAAAAGCAAAACCGTTTGCCAGCAAGAAGGTGTTCAATTCTTTGGCAGTAAATGAAGCAGTAAGATCTTTACTGATTTCTTTTGTATAAGCGCCCTGAAAGTTGTTGTTGGCTTTGTCGATCTCAACGGTGTATTTCACCGTGTTGGTGTCTGTAGCATAGGCTGGGTTGGTCCAGGTAAGTACCAGCGCTACCTTCCCCGAGTTTGCCGGTGGCGGGGCAATGGTGGTGCTGGATACTGAGAGCACCGGTGCTTTTCCTTCTGCATAAAAAGGCAGGTCAGCTACCTTGCTGCACGAGGTAATGGCTAAGACTATAGTCAGTAAAAGACAATATTTTATAACTGATTTCATGTTGTACGTTTTGAATTGTTATTGTTTTTCAAGCAGGTATTTACCGGTTTGAAAATCAACGGTGATTTTATAGGATCCTGCAACAGTAGGTGCGTCGAACTGGGTTGCATCTTTCTTTTCAAACTCGCCGGCTAACTCATCGCCCGATTTTTTTGAATATTGAGAAGACCAGTCCCCTTGCTTCTGTATCAGTTTGTATCCGCCGCCTGGTATCATGTTTACGATCAACTGATACTTTGTCTCAGAGAGTTTGGTAAACATTTGCAGGGTTGCATAATCGACCGGTGCAGAAGGCAATGGATTGCTCCAGTTAGAGGCAACAGCACTACCGGTGATCCAAAGTGTACCTGCCGCGGGCACTTCTACTTTGGGAGGAATGGAATAAGGTGTAGCTTTTAAAGAGATCACATTTGAAATTAAAAGAGCTGAGTTATTTACAAGCGATGCCTTTATCCGCAATTCCAGGTTGTGTTCCATACCGAGTTTCAATTCCATTCCGTTGAGCATATAATCATTCAAGGCACTTTGCGTGATGGTATAGCTAAGTTGCTTGCTGACACCTATTGATTTACGTTTTGGATTTTTGAAGTTGGCACCCGCGGTATCTATCTCAATCACATAATTTACATCCTGCGAACTGACGCCGGTAGTAAATTTATAGTCGGGGTTGGTCCAGGAAAGCTTCACCGCTGTTTCGGAGCTGGTGTTATAATTCAAGGGAATGCTGCCGCTGACCGATGCTGTAAGCACTGGCGCTGTACCTCCCAACAGGTATATTTTATTCTCATCCTTCGAGCAAGACCAAAAGGTGGTTGTCAAAAGTGAAGAGATCAATACTAAAATGCTTAATTTTTTCATGTCAACTATTTTAAGTTTTATACTACAGCCCGCTATTACAACTAATAGCCGGGGTTTTGTGTCAGGTTAGGGTTGGCAGTACGGTTAGATGCGGGAATAGGAAATATGTTATACTTAGGATCCACGGCAGTACCTGAAGGAACACCTCCTTTCCATGGCCACAAATAGGTTGCTGTGGTTAGCAGGTTATAACGAATGAGGTCGGTACGGCGGTGTCCTTCCCAATATAATTCCCGGGCTCTTTCATCTAAACAGTTTGCAATGTTAAGATCTGCGGCAGCTAATTTGCCCACGTCATTTGGTCCGTAGCTATTACCATAAGCTCTGTACCTGATCTTATTCATATAACCCAATGCCGTTGCAGCATCTCCGCCGCCGCCACGCAGCACAGCTTCTGCATAGATCAGATACATTTCAGGCAAACGGAAAATAGGGAAATCAATATCAGCAAAGTCTCTGTTGACATCATGAACCGGCGCGCCATCCGCGCGGATGTTCTTCCATTTGTTTACATGAAAACCATTGTCAAACACTGATATATCACCAATAGCGATCTGGATGAAGACTGGTTCCAAATTTAGAAGTTGTAAACATTGCGCCTTTTATCAGTACTGCCTGATGAGATCGGCAAATTTATCTCCCAACGCTTTTGTTGCCCTATAGCCATCCCAGCCTGCCGCCTACACCAAAATCATCCTGATCGTCGCCAGAGGCAGCATGAACAAAAAAGGTGGTATTTCCATACGACTGCGTACGCAATCCATCACAATTGACGGCGAAGATGAATTCATTTTTTTCCTTGTCATTATCTGCCATAAACAACTGCGCGATAATACGGCTGAAGTGTATAACCTGCGCCTATAACTTTTTTAGCATAGGTAATCGCTTCGCTATATTTTGTTGTTCCTGTGTACACACCGGCATTCAGATACATACGGGCCAATAATGCCCATGCTGCAGCCTGGTCTACACGACCATATTCAATGGTTTTGGCAGGTGCAAGATTCAGCATCAATTGCTTTTAATTCATTTTCGATATACGCAAACAAATCGCTCTGTTTATTTCATTTGGGCAGGACGTGCCAATTTCATCATCTTCAGTAATAAAAGTTGATTTACCAAAAAGATCCATCATGACCCAGTAATTGAATGCACTCAGAAACCTGACTTCATCCTCTCGACTTTTTAATATCAGTCTGCATCGGCGCCAGTAATACCGCGTGCAGCGAGTTTTTCATCAGTTGATTCTCTTAGATATTCATTGGCGATAGTGATATTATAGATGGGACTTGCATAGATACCTAGCAGGAAAGGATCAGAGCTTGTCCATTTTAAGATCATGAAAATCGTGAATGGTCTGGTCATTCCAGGAAACGATTGCTTCATCCGTTGGCAATTCCTGGCAATTGAAGAAATCCCTGATGAAAGGTGACTGTGAACCTTCATCCAGACCCTGAATATCCGAGGCTTCCGGCAGGGCCTGCATTACCGGTAGTAGCCAGTCCGCCATATACTTTTGCCAACACAGTTTTGTATCCTGCTGCGTGTATGAATAAGTGGTTGCAGAGGTGAGATCATTTTGAGGAAAAAGATCCAGTTTCTTTGCACAGGATGTTGCAACACAAATGAAGCACAGCCTGCAATGATGAATTTTTCATTATTCTATTTTTCATATATTCAATTATTTAATTATTTAGAAATCAAAATTTACACCCAGTGAATAAATACTTGGACGTGGATAAATGTTGCCATCTACACCATAGTCATTGAATTTTCAGGATCAGATCCTTTATATTTTGTGATTACAAAAACATTTTGAACACTTGCAGTATACACGTAATCATGTTTTGTTCATAAACACGTTGCCGACGTTGATATCCAAGATTAATATTATCGAGCCGGAAGAAAGAAGCATTTTCGATATAATAATCGGAAAAATACTGGTTGTTTTTGAAACCTGAATTCAAGATAATTTGCACCGGCATTGCCAATAAAATTCAATCGGATTTTTAATCGCATTCAACACTCCATTACCTGAATTGAAGTTATTATAAAAATAATTTCCAACGTACCATGTCCAGCTAAACCAAGCTGAATTTCTTGTAATGTAAATGTGTGTTAAAGCCTAATAAGACATCTGCTGCTGGCTTCTTATACAAATACCTGTCATCATTATTAACCTTCCATCCCTGTTTATATCTTCATACAAACCTTCAATAGGTTTTCCCGACTCTTGATCATACACTTGTTTATATACATTGAAAAGTATAAGGAGCATAACCTACGGCAAATTTCCCAATATTATTTCCGGTACCTCCACCAATTCCACTCACATCAATACCTTTAAAACTAGGATCCTTTGCTTCAACAATTGGTGATCTTGGTTTTATTATAGGTATAGTTGAAACCAAAATCCCAGGTAGAATTCATCGTTTTTTACCGGACCTAGTATTGACCGTAAACTCAATACCTTTGTTTTCTACATTACCTACATTGGTAGTAATCTGATATACAAAATTCCCCCCGGCGCTACCGGTACGTGCTAAACAAGTCTTTTGTTTTTTTAAAATAATAATCCACTGAACCAGATAACCTGTTTTTTAAAAAACCAAAATCTAGTCCTACATTGGAGGTAGTAGTTGTTTCCCATTTGATGATTAGGATCATAACCTTCAGGACGCAGGTAGCTATAAAATGGGTCGCCGAACTGGTAGGTAGCAGCAGAATTGCTGTTCGAGTAACGGGGTAAGTAAGAGTAGTACCCGATACCATCCTGCTGACCTGTAATACCATAGCCAAGCCGAAGTTTAAACTCACTAAGTATATCGCTCGATCTTGAAAGAATTGATCTTTTATTTTCCACGCGGCAGCAAAAGCCGGGAAATAACCCACCCTGTTTGCCTTACTGAAATTTGAACTCGCATCTCTGCGCAACGAACCAGTCAACAAATAATTATTCGCCAGTGTCAAATTAATTCTACCAAAATATCCTTCCAACCGTATTCTGGTTTATCGGTTCAGAATGTAGGTACGCTTTGGGTATCGTATCACTGTTGATATTAGTTAGGCTAAAGGCAGCGAAGTTGGTGACGTCTGTAACAAAATCCTGGTAACTGTGACCGACCAAGTACATCGAATCTTACCATTGATAGCCGGTATTTCCTTAGAATAAAACAAGGAAACATCGACCAGAGATATTTTTCTTTCCTTGCTCATAATAAGCGTACCTGCCTTTAGTTTTATAATCTGTAGCGCAGTAGAGTCTGTATATATCTTCCCCACTGACCATTGGAATTGTCGAAACCAACATTCGCGAGACATGTGGAGGTCAGGAAAAAAATGGAGTTTATAATCTAACTGAACATTTCCGATAAGGCGGTTAACAGTAGAACGGTTGTTGCGCAAATTTAGCAATGCTAACGGATTGCGGCTAGCAAGGTCAATTGGTTTGCCATCGGCCTGCAGCCATTCAAAATAGTTTCCATATTTATTGTTGGCATATACCGGTTGCGTAGGATCGAAATAAACTGCTGAACCAATCGCGCCACCATTTGCAAAACGATTTTTTGTTTGCACCCCTTTTACTGCCACGTTAACAGAAAGTGATTATCAAAAAATTTTGGCGAAAGGTTAAGAGAAGATGAAAAACGCTGAAACTGATCTGTTTTTAAAATACCTTTTTGATTTAAATAACCCACTGAAGCCCGAAAAGGAATGTCTCCCGACACTGCCACTTGCACTTAAGTTATTATCAGAACCGAATGGCTTTTTGATAAATCTCGTCCTGCCAATTGGTATTGTTGTACCCAATAAATTTTTATAAATATTGTTGCCGGTTGCAGCTGCGTCATGCATTAACAATTGTTCTAATCTGATCTGCCGATAAACACATCTACTGTTTTACCTATAACACTCAATAGATTCCTGGTGTATTAAAGTTGTATTTCACCTTGCCCTGATGCTGCCTTTTTTTGTAGTGATGATAATGACACCATTAGAAGCTCTTGAACCATATAAAGCAGTTGCAGAAGCATCTTTCAACACACTCATCGACTCAATATCATTTGGATTGATCGTATTTAAAAGATTGGCTGAACCGGCTATACCATTGCCTTCTACCGGTACACCATCAATTACAATCAATGGATCGTTGCTTGCATTTAAAGAAGCGCCTCCCCTAATGCGGATGCGGCTGCCACCACCGGCTGAACCGCCACCGATTGTGACCTGCAAACCGGCAACTTTACCCTGCAATAATTGCTCAGAAGAAGCAATGTTACCTTTTTGAAAATCTTTCGCTGAAACGGATGTAACGGCCCCGGTCAGATCGCCTCTTTTTCGCGTACCGTAGGCTATTACCACCACCTCATTTAATGGTGTGTTAGCAGTGCGGAGTGTAACACTAATGGTACCTGTACCTACTAAAACATCCTGTGGTGCGTAGCCAACAGAGCTGATGAGCAACCTGGCATTGTTAGAAGGAACCGCAAGTGTAAACTCACCGGTGGAGGTGGTCTGTGTTCCTGTCTTTCCGCCTTTAATGACGACTGATGCATTTGCCAGCGGTGCACCGCTTGAGTTCAGTTACCCGCCCGGTAACTACTCTTCCCTGGGCAAACAATTGTCCTGTAAACAACACAAGCGGCAGGACAAATGCATAAAGGAGACGTTTCATGTTCATAGTTCTGTTTTTTTAATTTACTTTTATTTTGAAAGTTGCATAATATGTTGATAATATAAAATCTTTAACGCCATGCAAGGTGGTGCCTTGTGCGTAGTTGAGCATAGAGTGAAAACAGGAAATAATATCCTGCAGTTGTAAACAGAAAGAGTAGCTAAGCAATCGGGATTTGATACCGGCAATACCGGAAAAGAAGAATAGCGAAATAACTGTACAAGAGTGCGACGCAACAAAGGCCTAAAGTGTGCTTTAAAGCCTGGCTCAAAAATAAATTCCTCCTTACACCTGCCAGTAAATTGTGACAGTTTTTTTTCCCACATTTTCTTGCTCACGCTAATTTTTTTATCGCCCTATCTATGACACCTGGACCCTAACATTGTGATGCATACAAGTGTTAGTTTTTGCTGCGGCTTATTTTTCTATTGATGAATAATAAATTGTTGAACTACGGATTTGTTGCCACTTTGTGCCTGTAGCACATAAACGCCATTAGCCAGTTTACTTACATCGATGGTAAGCAAACCGCTGCCAGTACTGGTCGTGTAATTTTTGTAAGTACGCCCTTTAATATCCCGTATAGTTATATGAACCCTGGATTGATTTTGTGCACCCAGCGACAGGTAGGCTTTGCCACCGGTAACCGGGTTGGGATAAAAGCGAATGGTAGTGTTTTCTACCGGCTTGACAATGGCAATATCGGAATAGGAGAACTGCCCGTCGAGATCGGTAATTTTTAGCCGGTAATAAACAGGTGTACTGGCATTGACAGCAGTTGCATCTTTATCGCTATACTGGTAAACGGAGCGATCTGTGTTGCTATTCTTTGCAGCTAATGCGCCAATTGTAGCGAATTCTCTGCCATTGAATGAGCGCTGAACGGTAAAGTTCTTTACGTTCTTTTCATTGGCAGTTGTCCAGTCAAGTAGGATATAAGCAGGTGTGCGGGCACCAGTAAACGACAGCATTTTTAGCGGCAAGACTACTTGCTGATTGGTGTACACATGGTATTCGCCGGGCTGCAGGGTGATGGTGAAAGCAGGAGAAGAGAGATTGAAATTGCTGCCTGTAGGTCCATTGAAACCATTGCCGGTGCCATTGGACAAAAAGTTGTACCAGTTGCCCGGAGCCTGAAAGGTTACAATGCGTGATTGTTGTACCACATCGAAGTTGGCAATTACTGTTACTTTAAGACCTGCATTGTTGGGATCGGCTATCTGGAAGCGTTTAAACTGACCATTATTATCATAAAAATCGTAGGTGAAATTGGTGCTGTTGAATGTTTCGGGATAAGATCTGCGCAGGTGTATGAGCTGGGAATATGCATTGAATAACTGCAACCTGTTGGGGTCTTGCATATACTCCCAATGTGGCGGCTTTGCACTGACTCGCCCACCACTGGAGTCGATAGAAATGTCGTAGCCGCGCTCACCAAATTGCCAGAACATTTTGGGGCCGGGAACGGTAAAGAAAAGTGCGGCAGCGGCTGCATTGCGCTGTGTAGCTGTCGCCAGATCTTTTACATGATAAGAGCCGGAGGCATTGCCATAAGCCAGGTTTTTAAACATCAGCCTTTCTTCATCGTGGCTTTCCATATAGCCCATTTCGGCAGGCGTTGAAAACGCCTCTTCACCGCTGTTGTACACGATCTTCGAAAAATTTGAATTGTCGTATCCCATGGTTGCCTGGTTGTAAGCAGTGTTGTTATTACCCCACAACAGAAAACCATGATTGGCATACTCCTGTTCTTCGGCTCGCTGCTGACCTAAAAACTCCAATATCATATAAGAACCCGGATGATGGGCTTGTACAAAATCGTAGTAGCGCTCCAGGTTGGCAACACGACTTGCATCGTAGTCTTCTATAGATCCTGAAGAAACAGGGCACAATTCGTTGACCTGTGTACACTTTTGGGTAAAACCTTTACCGGCATCTACCCTAAAGCCATCAACCTTGTATTCGGTCTGCCAATAATCAAGACTGCGCTCAACCAGGTATTGTGTTTCGGGTGTAGAATGATTAAGATCGTATTGGTAAGGGAAATAGGGATGCGGAGCCACAATGTTCAGCCAGGGGTTATTGGCAGCAGGACGGTTCCGGGCTTCATCCCAATACAACCTGCCCTGCGGCGCCTGACCTGCTTCCATTTGGTTATAAACTACATCTAATATAACAGCGATACCGTTTTGATGGCACAGATCTACAAACTGCTTGAATTTCTCTTTGGTGCCATACGCCTTGTCGAGTGCACAATAATAGGTAGGATTATATCCCCAGCTATCGTTGCCGCTAAACTCATTCACAGGCATCAGTTCTATGGCATTAACGCCAAGCCTCTTAAAATAACTGATGGTATCAATGAGCATCTGGTAGTTGCGTGCATCGCCAAAGTCGCGAACCAGCAACTCGTAAGTGATCAGGTTGTGCTTATCCGGCTTTGTAAAATTGGTAACCTGCCAGGCGTAGGGTGTAGTGCAGGTTTGCAACACACTCATTATGCCATTTCTGGACGGAGACACATAGTGGTTAACAGGATAGGGTTTTAGGTTGGGATAGGTTGAGGAAGGAATATATGGATCGTTGTAGGGGTCCAATACTTTTTCAGTGTAAGGGTCAGCCACAAACAAGGTATCATCTACCTGGTAGTTGAAGGCGTATTCATTACCCGCCACCAGGTTGTGCAGGGTGAGCCAATAGTAGTTGCCATCCGTTGTTTTTTTCATCTGGAAATCTGCCGAAGGCGCCCAGTTGCTACCGGGGAAATCACCAACTACCACTACGTGATTTTTTTGTGGGGCATACAGCACCAGTGTGGCCATGCTGCAGTCGGCAGAATAGTTAATTCCCTGCTGCACCCCTGCAGGCAGGTCTTCCATTACATTATCAGGAGCCAGGTAATAACTAACGGTATCGTAGTACACATTTGCACCATCCATAAATTCGGCAACAAATTCCTGGTTGCCTAAAGTTGTGGCCGTACCGCTGCCCGATATTGTAGTTGCACCTGTTAGCGGACCACTGATCTTGTTGCCATTGTAATATAGGTTAAGGATGCCACCGGCTCCGGAGGCTGTTGCCTTTACCGTAACAGGCGAGCCCATACTGCCGTGCAAGTTATTTCTCGAAAAATTGTAGGTAGGTCGTATAAACGGATCAGTGAATTGGATACCTTTTGTGCCGGCAGCGTAGATCGGAACATACATATCCGTGCCATCGGCATTGCGCTGAACCAGGGTACCCGCAGCATTCCTGAACAACATTACTATCTTATAAATGGTCTCTCCGGCGGGCACGCCAAAGTAAATACGCGGGTTATTAATTGTTATTGTCCATTTGTTAGTTCCGGCAGGTGCAGCGACCGGCGCTGAAGTTGTTCCCCAGTTAGTATTTGAATGCTGCCAATCAGTAGGCGAAGTGCTTTTGCTGGTGATGACGCCGAAGTGCATATAAACAGTACCTGTATAGCCCATTAAACCTTTGTTGCCGAGGGTAGCATCTACTGTTACGCTTACGTTTGAGGTATCGCTGGGAAACTGTGGCGACCAGCTTAACAATTGAGCCTGGGTGCAGAGAGCGAATGAGACAAAAAACAAGAGTAGAAAATATTCTCATAATGGCATTTTTAGCAACTAACAATACAAAGCAATGTGTAATAATTACACAATGTTAGGAATTTATTTCAACCTCCAAATCTTTCAGGTATATTTTTTTATCCCAATCCATATTTTTTTAATGTGGTGGCAGATTGTCCAGAAAATCTTTAACCGGCAGACAACCTAAATGTTTTGCAAAGTAGGGAGGCAGGGAGGTGATTTTGTAAACAAATCTTCTCCAGTAGAGGGTTTTTAAACTATGTGCCATGCTAAACAGACAGTGCATACCTAGAAGTCAATTGCAAACCATTTCCTTTTATTCTTTTCATACTTTTCAAAATCGAACTTGTAGAGTTTACCCGGTCGGTGTCGCACATTTTCTTCGTACTCTTCCATGTCTATTAAAAAGTCCATGGCGAAGAATTTTTTTCTGAAATTCCGGCGGTCCAGTTCAATACCCAGAATTGTCTCGTACAGATTTTGCAATTCGCGCAATGAAAATTTTTCGGGCAGCAGGTTAAAAGCCAACGGATGCTCCTGTATGCGCTTTTGCAACCAGACAAGGCATTCATCTACGATCAGTTTATGATCAAATGCCATGTCGCTCAATTGGCTAACCGGTTGCCAGTGCAGTTCATTGTCGTAGATCTTCAGTTGGTGACCGTGAATATTTAGCAGCGAGCAATAGGCAATTGTTATGACCCGTCCGCCCGGGTGGCGTAGCGGGCTGCCAAAGGTTTTTACCTGTTCCAGAAACACATCGTTCATTCCGGTGCGCCCCAGCAGCACCCGGTAGGCAGCTTCCTCCACATCTTCATTTTCATTTAGTATGTCGCCCAGCAACGACCACCTGCCTTTGAAATATTCCAGATCGCTGCGGATCAACAATATTTTCAGCTCGTTTTCGTCAAAACCGAAAATGGCACAGTCAACGGTAATTGGGAAGGCAGGATAGGAAGCAACCAACTCTTTGGGGTCAGAAATAAGTACACCATTGCGTTTGCGGTATAGCGGGCTAACAGCCTCAATTGAATTCATATATGGCAAAAATTACCGGTCTTTATAACCACAAAAAAGGCAGGCAAGTACAAACCGGGCGGGGAAAGTAAAACTTTTTTTGTATTGTGTACAAAATACATAATAAAATCCCAAGTCGGCTACGTGCAAAACAGTTGCCGACGAAGTACTTTTCGTTCTCTTGCAAATGGAACCACGAAGAATTTTTTCAGGAGCCCGGCAGAAGGTTTTCATAGCGGCGGCCGTTGCGTCGCACCCGTGTGCTGTATAGCGATGGGCAACTTTTTTTGGTAAGAGTGGCGGTGACAGAAACTATATAAATTCACACTAACAATAAAAAAAACGAAATGAAAACCCTCCTTTGTTGCGATAACAAAACTCGGGCGTTCCTGATATTTTGTCGCACTATTGGTTTTAAAATGGGGCGAGAAATGAGTTCCCTCCTTCGCCGGGAGGATAATGCAATTTCAAATGAAAAAAATATAACGTAGGAAAAGCCAAATAGTAGCACTACAGATGAACGAAATGCGACGCAACGATTTCGCCTGAAATTACTACTGCCCGTATCCCCCCAAAAAAACAGCTAACAATCCTTACCTGCAGCAAGTAAAAGGGAGCTGTGTATATCTCAGTGGGCTTTGTGCCTAACTTTATCGCCCAATTTTATTGTATGTATTCAAAGGAACAGGTGGTTGAACTGCAGAAGTTAACCAGGCATCTGGCAGATGCAAAACATGAAGAAAAAGCATTTGAAATAGCAGAAGACCTGCGCCGGGTACTGCAGTTTCACGAATACAGGTATTATGTACTCAACGATCCATTGGTGAGTGATGCGGAGTACGACCAGCTATATAAATTGCTGGAGAAAATAGAGAAAGAAAATCCTGAACTGATCACCAGCACCTCGCCCACACAGCGGGTAGGCAATAGCCTGAATGCTGCGTTCAAAACGGTTGAACACCTGGTGCCGATGCTTAGCCTGGAAAACAGCTACGATGCAGACGACCTGGTTGATTGGGACCGGAAAGCGCGGGAAGTGGCAAACAAAAACGAACTGGAATATTGCGTAGAACCAAAATTTGATGGCGCAAGTATTTCGCTGATTTACGAAAATGATCATTTGGTACGGGGCGCCACACGCGGCAACGGTTTGCAGGGCGATGATATAACCACCAACATTAAACAAATCCGGTCTATACCGCTGACTGCAAAGTTTTCGGCGTATGGCATACAGCAGATAGAGATACGCGGTGAGATACTGATGTCTAAAAAGGCTTTTAAACAATATAATGAACAGTTGGCTGAGCAGAACATAGCGCCACTTGCCAACCCCAGAAATGCAGCGTCGGGAAGCCTGCGTATGAAAGACCCCAAAGAAGTGGGCAAAAGAAAACTGGAGGCTTTTTTATACAACGTGAGTTACTATACACGCAGCGCCCATAGAGTAGAACCAGGCAACGAAGAACTGCTGCAAACCCATGCCGGCATACTGCAAATGCTGTGGAATGTGGGTTTTAGAAGTCCGGTAAAAGAAATGAAAGTGTGAAGGGCATACAACGCAGTAATTGCGTACTGCAATGAATTTGAAGCAACAGCGCGATACCCTGCCCTACGAAATAGACGGAATGGTGATAAAGGTGAACGACCTGGAACTGCAGGAGCGAATGGGTATGACCACACACCACCCGCGTTGGGCAATTGCTTATAAGTTTAAAGCCCGGCAGGCGACCAGTAAGTTGCGTAATGTAGAATTCCAGGTGGGCAGAACAGGTTCTATAACCCCGGTTGCCAAGATTGACCCGGTATTTATCAGCGGGGTAACGGTAGGTTCAATTTCGTTGTTTAATGAAGATGTGATAAGAGAGAAAGATTTGAAGATTGGTGATACTGTTTTGGTAGAACGTGCCGGAGATGTAATTCCCTACATCGTAAAATCGCTGGCTGAAGTAAGAGATGGAAGCGAGACAGAGATCGATTTTCCAAACATTGCCCGGTTTGCAAAAGCGAATTGTATAAAGAAGAAGGTGAAGCTGTCTGGCGCTGCATCAATATTGAATGCCCGGCACAGGTAGTGGAGCGAATGATCCATTTTGTGAGTAAAGATGCCATGGACATTAAAAGTTTTGGTGAAGCCAATGTGCGCAAGTTTTATGAACTGGGATTGCTGAAAGATATTCCGGGTATATATACACTTGACTTTGCAGCAGATTGGAAAGATGGCAGGCTTTGGTAAGAAATCTATTGACAATCTGCAGGCAGCCATTGAAGAGTCAAAGCACCAACCACTTAACCGGCTGATATTTGCGCTGGGCATTCGCTATGTGGGTGAAACAACTGCAAAGGTGTTGGCGAATTCTGTTAGCATCACCTGTTTGAACTAAAAGATTTTTCAGAAGAAAAACTGCAGACGTTAGAAGACATTGGGATAAAAGTGGCCAAAAGTGTTCATACTTTTTTTAAAAATGAACAAAACATTGAGATACTGCATCAGCTGGAAGCTTTTGGGTATAGAAATGAACAATAAGAAAAATGCCGCAGTGGCAGAAGGCGGCTTAAGCGGGCAAACATTTTTATTCACAGGCACACTTAGCCAAATTAAAACGAAGCGAAGCAGAAGAAATGGTGGAACAACACGGGGGAAAATTGTTGGGTAGTGTAAGCAGTAAGCTAAACTACCTGGTTGTAGGCGAAGATGCCGGCAGCAAACTGGAGAAAGCCAAAAAAATACATACCGTAAAGATCATAAGCGAAGATGAATTTTTGCAACTAACGTCGAAGGAGTAAGAAACTATTTGTTCACACCTTTGACTGAAGAAAAGTAAGATCTAGGCAGTCAAACTAAAGTTGCTGGCTGCCGTTGAGCGCTGTATCATTTTACTATACCAGTAGCCGGAAGATTTTATTATGCGTTTTTGCGTATTAAAATCTACATGTACCAGACCAAACTTTGGCGTGTAACCTTCTGCCCATTCAAAGTTGTCAGTGAAACTCCAGACAAAATAGCCATTTACATTTACCCCTTCATTCTTGGCTCGCAATACCTGCGCAATATGTTGCTGCAGGTACTGTTTACGCTCTTCATCATTTACTTCTCCGTTCAACACTTCATCAGGAAATGCTGCACCATTTTCCGTTACAATCAATTCTTTAAAATTGATATTGGCTAAACTTTTTCAACATATCGTAGATACATTCCGGGTACACTTCCCAGTTCATGACGTACAGTCAACATTGCTTTTTTTGGCCTTAATTATCTTCGCCCAAATGAACGGTGTGAACATAGAATAGCCAACAATTTCACGGGTGTAGTTTTGAATACCAACAAAATCCATATCGAAAGCAAGGCCTTTCATCGCCATCTTTTACAAATGTTCAAGACGTTGTAAAAAACGCAGCTCTTTTACCGGGTAGCCACGTCCCGCAAGCGGATCTATAAACAGGCGGTTTACCAAAGCATCAATCCGTTTAGCCGCAGCCATCGTCTTTACCGTTTTGCCTTAACGGCTGAATATAGGAACAGGAAAAAGTTGTACCTACTTTTGCTTCCGTGCGCATTGACCTGATGATGCGGCCACCTTCGGCCTGGCACATTGCTGCATGATGGGCTGCAGCTAAAAAATTATTCAGGCCCTTTTTTCCCGGTGCATGTATACCTAAAAAATAGCCGGCGCCGGTAAAAACCATTGGTTCGTTTAACACCATCCAATGCTTTACCCGGTCGCCAAATGTTTCTGACACAAAGCCTGAACATATTCGCTAAACCAGTTGACGATCTCACGGTTGGTCCATCCGCCTTTTTTTTCAAGTTCAACGGAAGATCCCAATGGTATAAGCGTTATCCATGGTTCAATGCCTAACTCAAGACAAAAATCGATGACCTTATTGTAAAACTCCATGCCTTTATAATTTATGGTACCGGTGCCATTGGGCAATAATGCGGCTCCAGGAAATTGAAAACCGAAAGTTGGGAATTTTCAGCGCACTCATCAAGCGCTATATCCTGCGCATAGCGGTTGATAAAAATCGCAGGCATATTTCGCATTTTGCCTGCCTATGAATCTTTCCTTTTGTAGCTGGTAAAATCATCCCATATTGATGGCCTTTTCCATCAATATTATGCGCTCCTTCAATTTGGTAAGCAGCCGTAGAAACACCCCATTTAAAATCATTTCCAAATCGCTGGTTGACGTTCATATTGCATTACTTAACTAATTCAGCTACATTTTTTTTAACGACACGCTTCCTGAATTTTTTAAGTGATACACCTTTTTCCCCGAGCCTGCAAGATTTCATGTCTACACTCTGGAGCGCTGTTCCTGCAATAATTTCGTTTAAAATTTCTTCGGTTATATCAGGATAATTCAACTGCTACCCTGCTATCATTTGCTCAAGCCATTTTTGATTTCTCAACGTGTTTCTTTTTTAAGCTTTTAATTACAGGCACACCCATTTCTTTTAGTGCAGCCGCATTACATTGTTGTTCATACTGGCCTTTCATGGGTATCACCATCAATTTCTTTTTCAGAAACAACGCTTCGGCAGGTGTTTCAAAACCGGCGCCGCAAAATACACCCGCAGCATGTGGCCATGCTTTTAATAAATTCTTCGTTGTTGATCGGTTGAATGGTAATGTTTTTTTCGCTGAATAGTTTTCTTATTGTGTTTTGAAAACACCTGCCACTGAACACTGTTTACATCTGCGCAGAACTTTTAGTATTCTCTTATCGCTGTAAGCAGGCAGGTAAACTGTATAATGACCTTTATTCTTCACTTTTTGCTGGCGCACCTGCGCACGGATAACCGGGGTAAAAATATTATTGTCATATGCTTTAAAATGAAATCCATATTGGTGTCGAAACCGGGGCATATTTTTTCAAAATGGCTTGCCCAACAATGTCACTTTTTTTGGGTTGCGGTACATTTTTGTTTAGTACTGCAGCCTGGTGACTTAGGCCAATGCAGGGTTTATTTTTTTGGTAACATGCCCACGCAGATACCGGTTCAAAATCGTTGATGACAAGGTCGTAGATTGTACCGGCAGGCAGTTGATCTCTATTAAAAAACTTTAAGGTTGCTTCGTTTATAAGTTTCCAACATGTCAATGCCACCTTTTTTACCAAACACAAAACCCAGCCCGCTAAACTTGTATTTTACCTGAAAGGGCAGTTCAACGTCGGCTTGTGTGACCACTTATCAAAATATCAACTTCGTGTTCTTTTGCAGTATGGGAATAATATCTCTTGCCCTGCTTACGTGCCCATTGCCGGTGCCTTGTATAGCATATAGTATTTTCATTGTCGCATCAGGTTAAATTCTTGTAAGCATAGTTATTAAATAATTCGCTGGTTGTTCAGGTCTTCCGGTTCATTGCAGCACTTTTCTCAACATCATATCTTTCTTTATCATCTTCACTAAACCGATAAATACTCCATTCGCCATTAACATATTCCAGTGCCGAAAGATTTTCGATCCAATCGCCAGAATTAATGTAAACAATACTGCCTGATTCGTTGCTGATTGTTCTTATTTCGGGATGGTGAATATGGCCGCAAACCACATAATCGTATTTGATTGCTAATACCAATATCGGCACTGGTTTGTTCAAAATTATTAATGAATTTAACCGCCGACTTTACACTGTTTTTTATCTTTTTAGACAAGGAGATTTTGCCTTTTTTAAAAATCTTTTCGGAAATAAAATTGGCGAAGCGGTTGATGAGTATTAAGGTATCGTATCCAACGGCTCCCAAGTTTTGCCAGCCATTTAGAATGCTGCATGGTTACATCAAAAACATCACCATGAAACATCCATGCTTTTTTACCATCTGGCAAGATCCAGCACCACCTTATTTACAATGCTAAACGATGCCCATTTTAAGCCCGACAAACTTTCGCAGCATCTCATCGTGGTTACCGGTAATATAGTAAGTTCTTAATCCTTTACCTATCCAGCTAAATAAATGCTTAACCACTTTCATGTGGCTTTTTGGCCAGTAGTTTTTACTGAACTGCCATATGTCAATAATGTCGCCATTCAGGATAACTGCTTTGGGCTTGATGCTTTTAAATAATGCAACAGTTCTTTGGCATGACAACCATAAGTACCCAGATGTACATCTGAAATTACCAAGAATATCAACTTTTCTTTTTCTTTTCTTCATTTAGCGGTTTTAGTGTTTTAGAGCCAAGGAGAAATCAGAAAAAAATGAGAGAACGATCCTGGAAATGAGGTTGGCGAGTGTATGATTTATTTGAGAAAACAAATGATAACGAGCACCTGTAGTGTGAAATTTACCAGTTGGTTGAGATAAGCGAAGATCGATTGAATGGCTGTTTGAATTAGTGATCATAACATTCAGTTTATCAAAATTAACCAGGTGGTATAAAGAGAATATTACCAGCAGATTACTAAACTGTTACTAAAAAAACACCCTGTAAAAACAGGGTGACAAAGAAACTCTCTATGATTGCTTGCTATGGTATGAAATATTGTATGCAAATAACAAGATAAATATGAAGAAATTGAAATCACAATAAAAAGGTTGTATTAACAATTTGTGAGCATTTTTGGTAACAAACATTTGTCCCCTTATGTAACAACGTTGCGACGCTCCGTTTAAACGGTATAGCGCTATGGAGCAAATGAAATGGTGGATTGGAAAAGCATCAACAAATAAAAAATCATTCGAGACGGAAAAATAGATTTCTATTCAAAAAAGACAGAAATAGTAAGCAACATAAATACTTAACTTATTTATTCATTTCTCTAGAAACGGGTGTAGATATTTAAAAACCTAAAAAACAAATTGTTTATATTCAATTTATTTTTTAGACCTCATTAAATATTTAAATAGATTTCTTCTCTATTTATATCTCGAGAAACAAGTTTATCAAAATGCCCGCAAAGCTGCTTGTTTGTATTTGCTTCTATGGTTACAACAAAGAAACCACTGATGAACGGAGCGTCGCAACAAAAGCTATATTTCTATTGTGCTGCCGGTGACATAACACTTCCGGGAAAATAAAAGCGAAATGAGAAATCATTAAAAAGACAAGAGGCTATCTGCATTGCGGATAGCCTCTTGTCTTTTTTGATTTATAAAAATCTATTAGCGCTTAATAAACTTTTGCGGTGTACTCAACGTACCATCGGCAGACAATATATTCAGCATATAAGTGCCGGGCGCCAGCGAACTGATATTGACCTGGTAGATGTTGGTACCTTCGGGCAGACTGACCATTTTTTGCGTTACCCTTCTGCCATACATATCTACAATAATAAATGTAGCATTTTGACGCTTTGCAGATACCAGAGAAATGTTGAGCAGGTTATGTGCAGGATTTGGATATAGCGCGGCAAAATTGAGTGCTGCATTTCCTTTGATATCAAGTACCACTAATGGCGATGTGTTTACCCGTCCGTCTTTGTCTATCTGGCGTAGCATATAAAAAGATTTTCCGGTGAGCGCATTGTCATCAACAAATTGATAATTGAGTGCTTTGGCGCTGGTACCGTTGGGCGCAAGAGAAGGGATGAAACCGATCTTGCCAAAGTTGTTGCCATCGGCGCTGCGCATCAATTCGAAACCATTGTTGTTGGCTTCGTTTTCGGTTTGCCAGTATAAAACATTTGATTTTTTGATAGTTGTTCCATAAAATTTAGCCAGTGTTACCGGCAGAAGTGCTGCATCAGTAAAGTCGTAGTTGGTAAGCGCAGGAGAACCTTCAGCCGGGCGATAGTCGGGCGCAGTAAAGTTGTAAGGTGTGATCAGTATTCCGGCAGTAGTTCCCAGCAAGTCGTTCATGTTTGCGGGATTAAAAAATACTGCCCTCGAAGAATCGTCTTCAGCTACTTTTTGTGTACTTGGCTGAGGTGATGCCAACGCAACAATATTATTCTTGTACTTCAACAAACCATTGTAGGCATTGAGTTTGGCAGCGCTGCCATCAATGAAAAGACCCGTCGCATAATCCATAAAGATGGTATTGAATATCTTTTGGGCACTGTTGCGGCGCAGGCGTGCACCCCGGCGGAAACCGGGCGCTACAGAGGCGGCTGAATTGCCGCGATAGGGGCCAATGATAGTGATGTTTGAGAAGGTTGCGGAGGTTTGTGGTGTATTGGTAGAGCCGCCTGCATCATTGTCTGATTCAAAGCCCTCTGATGTAGATACCGTAGGGTTGTCGGCGATGTTTGGATCTCTCACTCCCAGGCCAAATTGTATCTTACCGCTGAAACCGTTGTCTGTATCAAAATCATCATCCAAGCCACGGTAGGCAACCAGGTGAGTGCAGTTTACAGTGCCACCAAACCACTCATACGAATCATCGTTGGAAAAAGAAACCTGTACATAATCAACGGTAGTTCCGCTGCCAATAGAACCAAACGTCAATCCATTGATCTCGCTGTTGGGAGCAAACACATAGCCGCCGTATTCTATACGTACATATTTCAATACACCTGAGTTGTCCGCATCATCATTGCCGCCGTGTGCATTATCAGCAGTCTGGGTAAGACCTTCAATATAACCAACCCCACCCGTTAAATTATTTTTGGCACGGCCTAATAAAATAACACCGCCCCAATCGCCCTTGTTGCGCTGCCCTGCCACAACATTTGATGTAAATACTATGGGGCTTGTAGCTGTTCCTTCGGCTATCAACTTTGCACCACGTTTTATTAATAAAGATGAATTAGCAACTGAATTATTACCACGGATAATGGTACCGGGCTGAATAGTAAGGGTAACAAGACTGTCAACATAAACCACACCGCTCAGCAGGTAAACATTTGTACTCGTCCAGGTTGTATTGGTAGTGATGTGTCCGCTAATAGTAGTTGTTGTTGCAGGATAGGTAGTCGTTTGCGGATCCCAGTTTGCCCAGCCATCTGTCCACATAGGTGTGGGTGCCGGAGCAAAAGCGCCCCTGTATGGCACAGGTGTGAACTGAGCCGAACAGTATAAAGCTGTAACAAGGAAAATAGTGAGTGTAGAAATTTTTTTCATGATTGGTTAAAATTTGCTTTAGAAGGTTTCTATAAAAACATGAAATTCCATTATTCATTTCGGAACAATGGAATTTCAAGGTTATTAAATCTTTATCTCTTACCTGTCTAGAACTTGTAGGTAGCAGTCAGAGATATTACTCTGCCGAAAGTATTTCTCGAGAATATCTTATCGACTGATTGATTGTACTTTTTATTTTGATCTATATCGTAGAAATAAACTTGTTTTTGAGCCAGCAGATCTTTTGCATTTACCTTGATCTCCCACTTATCTTTTTGAAAAGATTTGGCAAGTTGAAAATCCATTACCGTTCTGCCCTGCTCATAGATGTCGACATCTTTTACGGTACCAACTATATAAATTCTGGGTCCGACTTTATTGGCAGACAATGTTGCGGAAAGACCGGATTTTTCGTCTGCATACACCAGGCTACCATTGAATACGTAAGGGCTTTGACCCTGTAAATTTCTTTTAGCTAACAGATCTTTTGCATTGATCAAACCGAAGTCGCCCAGCTTAATTTCTGACCAGACAATAGCTGCGTTGGCAGACACCGTCAATTTATCAAAAATGCTTTTTTCTGAAGAACCGGTAAGCGTGCTAAGTAAACTTCTTACTTCTGCTTCAGCGCCATACACTTTTGCTGAACGCGCATTTTGGTAAATAGCTTGTTTATTTCCATCAGGGTTAGAAACAAGTTCTATGGGATTAGTAAAGTCTTTGTAAAAACCTGAGATCGAGAACAGTTGCGCTCTGCCGGGATAAAACTCGTACCGCAGATCGTAGTTAGCAATAGAAGCTCTTTGCAGGTTTGGATTTCCTTCAATGGTATATTGAGTTACGAAATCGTAGAAAATATAAGGAGCCAATTCCCGGAACTCAGCCCTGTTGATCGTCTTGGAAAAAGCAGCCCGCAGGTTAGCCTTTGAAGTCAATGAATACACAAAGTTTGCGGAGGGCAAAACGTCGAGCTTGGTTGAATTGATATTGACAGGTTGCGAATTAGCATCAGTAGAGTTCAATTGTTGTTGGTAGTTTTCTACTCTTGCACCATACACAATTCTTATTCTCTTACCCAGGCGTTGGTCAAGCATGCCATAGCCGGCTGAAAGATCTGAAGATGCATCGTAGATATAAGTTGGTTCTGCACCTTCTGCCAAACCGAACCCGTTCAGACCGTTAGCAAGTGGTCCACCCATGTTCTCCGGTGCAAATATTTGACTTTGCGGAAGGGTAAGCAATGAGTAATCGAAATTGGACCCTGTCGTGAAGCCGAGTAAGCGGGCGTTGAAATCCCGGGTACGACGCTGGTAGTTTGCACCAAACTTCAACTGGCTTTGTTTGTTGCCGCCAAATGTAAATGGCTGGGTAAAATCAACTTTTGCACTGGCTATCTTTTCGTTGGTGGTCGAGTAAAATTGGGTACCACCATCTTGTGGTACAGGTCTGCCAGAAGATACTACTGCCATTGCCGGATCGCTGCTTTCAGTATTATAAACATACAATGATTGGCGCAGATCAGGAATTGATCTGTTTACCAGGCTATAGGCGCCGGTCCAATCCATTCTAAAGTTTGATTTGTTTAGTATGTGACTACCCGACAACTGGCTGGAAAAAATGCGGTTGCTGGTAAACCAGTACCCGTTTCTGAGTGCAACATTGGTAGGATCGGTGTAATCAGGATTTCCCTGCCGTTGTACCACGCGGTCGTCGCTGTTTACGCTAAAGATATTTTTCCAGTTCAATGTGCTTTTGTCGCTCAGTTTTACTGAAAAATTAGCGAGCGCACCCAACAAGGTCTGGTCGTAATATACTTTATCAAAATATTTTTCTTTCCACTCGGGAGCGCCGCCGGGATTAGCCCGGTCATAATCAAAGGTGTTTCTCTCACCTTCGGTGTACGATGGACTTTTACTATAAGTAAGAGAGAAGAGCATTCCTAAAAAGTCTTTTCCTTTTCTTTCGATATTGAGACCTTTTGTAAACTGCAGACTGGCATAGGGTAAAGCCTGCTTGCTTTTCAAGGCCCAGTTGTTAGAAAAATATTGCGCATAGCTAGCTCTCTTCGCCGGATCACCAGAAAGCGCTTTAAATTCAGACAGACCAGGTATCTGCGATGGCAGTTTGCGTGTTCCATCATCTATACCTAAAAAATCCCATTTCCCACCGGTATAATCGGTTCTGTCTTTAAAGGTTGAAATGGTATTGAAACCCAGACCCAACGACAGAGTTGTAAAGTTTTGTGTAGGTATTGACTTGGTTGAAATATTGATAAGGCCACCGGCAAATTCTCCGGACATATCTGGCGAAGCCGTTTTATAAATGACCAGGTTGTCTAAAATATTGGACGGAAAGATATCAAAGGCAAAGGCCTTTCTGTCGCTTTCTGAGCTGGGCAATGGAGCGCCGTTTAAAAAAGCAGCATTGTATCTGTCGTTCAAACCGCGGATGATAACGAAGCGATCGTCTTGTATGCTGGCACCACTGACACGTTTTAAAACGTCACTAGTATTTCTGTCGGGAGTTTTGCGTATGGTTTCTGCCGATACACCGTCACTAACACTTGTGCTGTTCTTTTGAACGGATAAAAGTGTGTTCACATTTTCCCGGTTGATACGCGTGCGTACCACCACTTCCTGTGTGCTGGAGGAAGATGGCTCGTCGAGCGCAATAGCTAAAGTTGTAGGCTGATCAGCCGCAACGGCTATATCGGCAATGATCTTTTTTGAGAACGATACATAGGTTGCTGTAACTGAATACGTGCCTGGTGTAAGACCTGAGAAACTGTAGGCACCATTTAGGTCACTGGCTACTGTTTTATTAATTGGCTCAAGCGTAATCGATGCTCCGATGAGTGGTTCGCCTGTCTTTCCATTGATGATCTTTCCGGTTATTTTTCCTGTTTGCGCCATGATAGCGGTAGCGAAAAATAGGAAAAGAGCTGTTATTTGTAAACGCATAAAATAGTATGATGAAATTTTTGCAAAGGTGCAGCACAGGTCTTCTTCTATAGGTATAAACTGTATTATGTTATTGTTACTAAATCACATTGCGTCTGTGAAACTCTCTGTCATTACGCGTTTTTTGAAGAATGATCCTTACAATTTTTTCGTAGGATTTGCCTTTTGCCACACCAGGGCTATGCCGATGAACGGAGCCCCGCCTCGGCGGGGTAGAATGTCGCAACTACTGCACAATCAAGGCGGTAAAGCCCACACCACCCAAAAAGAACCGCCGGTAAAAGAGCGCTGCTGCAATGCTAAGAACCGGCGGAGATAAACAGCGTTTCAAGCTGTTTTGAAGACCTGAATTTGGCTATGCGTGGGCTGTTGTTGCAGCATTTACCATGAAGTAACCGGCATTTGTTTGTTGTTTTGCAGCAAGGTTGGCAGCTATTGCAAATGGATGTGGATGGGTTTGCACGCCTCCATTGTGGTACCTTTATTTTGTAGAATAGGTACCTTTATTTTCTCATCCTCCGTTTTTGTTTAATGAAAAGTATCAAACGCGTTTACCAGTTATTTACCGAGCAACTCCGGTCACGACTAAATAAAGCACAATATGTTATTTATGCGGCTACGCTGGTTGGGCTGTGTTCGGGTTTGCTGGCGGTACTGCTAAAAAAATTGGTGCACTATCTGCAACAATGGATCGAGGATATTCCGGCACCCCCTGCTTATTTGATTTTTCCTGCGATCGGGCTGGTGCTTACCATTTTTATAACGAAGAAATTCTTTTACGGCTCGTTTGAGCGGGGCATAGGTATGGTGCTGAAAGCTATTGCGCAGAAGTCGTCTTTTATACCCCTCAGCCATACTTACCTGCATGTTATTACAAGTGCTATTACGGTGGGAGTGGGTGGTTCGGTGGGTTTGGAGATTGCCTATTGTTGCCACCGGTTCTGCCATCGGGTCCAATATTGCGCGCATAAATGTATTATCGTATCGCGACAGCTCGCTGATGATTGCGTGCGGTGCTGCTGCAGGAATTGCTGCAGTTTTCAATGCGCCCATTGCAGGGGTTATTTTTGCCATTGAAGTTTTAATGATGGAAACCGGTGTGAGTTATTTTATTCCATTGATTATTGCAGCAGTTATTGGTGCATTGTGTTCGAAGATAATTTTAGATGAAAGCATCCTTTTCAATTTTGTGCTGACGCAAAATTTTAATTACAAATTTGTTCCGCTTTTATATTTTTCTTGGTGTGCTCTGCGGCTTTACTGCACTGTATTATGCAAAAACGTTTAAAACGAGCAGAGAAGGAATACACGAATGGAAGATAAATGCCTACCTAGAAAGCGCTGGTGGGTGGTATATTTTTGCTGGTCTCTGTTATACATTTCCACCGCTTTTTGGCGAAGGTTACGTAAGTATTAAACAGGTTGCCACCGGTGAAATTGCTAAGACCACGCACAAGTCGTACCTATTCAGATATGCCGGCGAAAACATGGACCCTGTTGATTTTTGCCGATAAGTGTGGTGTTTTTAAAACCTATAGCCGCGGGCATAACAATTGGCGCAGGTGGCAACGGTGGCAATTTTGCTCCATCCCTGTTTGTAGGTTCATTTCTTGGCTTTGCATTTTCGCGTATTCGTAAACACCACCCGCATGGTTCAAATGCCGGAAGGAAACTTTAGCCTGGCTGCAATGGCAGGTGTGCTAAGTGGTGTTATGTATTGCCCGCTGACAGCAATATTTTTATAGCCGAAATCACCAATGGTTACGAGCTTTTCATTCCGCTAATGATCGTTTCCTCTATCTCGTACATGATCGTAAAACACTTTGAGCCTTACTCTATGGAAACTAAACACCTGGCCTTAAAAGGTCAAATATTTACGCACAAAAAAGAACAAAACATTCTTAGCACTATTACGCTGGAAGAAATGCTGGACAGAGCTATACTTCCATCTCGGTAGACAGTACGTTTGCTGATCTTGCCATCATAATATCTGAAAGCAGCAAGACGGTGTTTGCGGTGCACGACGAACAGAATTGCTTTGCCGGTATATTGGAGTTAAATGACGTAAAAAAGATGCTGATCCGCAAGGAAGTGCAGGAGCAGTCTTCTATAGCAAGTATGGTGAAACAACCACCCGAAGTAATATACTACCGTGATACCATGACCAGGGTAATGCAGAAGTTTGATCAGTCGCACAGTTGGCACTTGCCGGTTCTTGCCTCAGACAATAAGTTCATCGGTTTTATTTCCAAATCGAAACTCTTCAATCGCTACCGCGAGATATTAGCTGAGAACAGTGACCTGTACGAGGAGGCGTAATGGATTGAACTTTTATTAATACACAAGCTGAGCGGAAGATTGCGACTGTTGTTGTAACCAAGCCAAGACTACAATAAGGCCATTGCTATAAAACTTTACTCACCCTTACACCGCGCAATACCCGACTTAGCCCGCTGGTCTAGCGAGTCTTTATATTCATGATCGCCCATGTTGAGACATTGCTGGTAGGCGGCAATAGCAAGTGATTTTTGGTTGCGCTTTTTCATAAATATAACCCATTTGCAATAGCCGCGCGGGCTGCATAATATTCCTGGCCGGTTTTTGCCCAACCTTATGGCAGTTTTGTAGTATTCATATCGCTTCGTCCAGTCTTTACCCATATCGTCGTAAATGCGCGCCAGGCGATAGGTAAATTCCAGTGCATCTTCCAGGTTCTGGAAAGTCTGCCGATCGTTTTGCCATTCAGCAAGGCCAGTGCATCTTTTTGATAGCCTCCGTCATTTAATATGCGTGCCTTTAGCAAAGTCTCATTTGGCCACAATGCCTTTTTTTGCATCGCGGTAGGCTTTTTTGTCGGCATCACTATCGGTGTTGCCGTTTTTTACAGTCAGTAACTCTGTATTTTTCCGCTTCTGCCTTATCTCCTTTTAGGTAATAAGCCCAGCTTATTTTTTGCAGAACATCTTTTACATAAAATTTTCCTTTAAAATTATTAATAAAACGGGTAAAGTAATGAATTGCATTATCCAGTTGTAGCTGGTGCAGTTTTACATAACCCATTTCAAAATCCCATGCCGGGGTTTGCATATAACCGTCAGACATGTTCCTGTTGTGAATTATCCGGCTGGCATAATCGGTTTGCTTACTGTTAATGCCAAGGTTGGCTGCCAGGTAGGTAAACAAGATGATTGTTTACAAGATCAAGCTTTTTTGACTGGATGAGTTTAAAAACTTCCTCGGGCTTGTTTTCAATATAGAACATCAGGTAGCAGTAGTAAAAGATTGCTTCATTGGAAAACAGCTTTGCATAGGGTCGTTGCTGTTGATAAAGTTCGCGCATTACCTGCATGCCTTCGCTTATCGAACCTTTCATACCAAACAGACTGGTGATCCATTTATAACCCTGAGGTACTGGTGCCTATAACCACCTGTATCGGCCCGAAAACCATATTGTTGGGCTGAAATGAAGGGTATTTGTTCAGCGTTATCTTTAATAAGAGAGTTAGCTTTTTTAAAATCCCAGCCTGCACTATATCTTTCTCCAAATTTTATTTTAATTGCTGCCCGTTGTATGTAGGTAAGTGCTTTGCTATACCGGTAAAAGGGAGTATTTGTTGGGCCCAGAGTCAAATGCATCGAGCCGTTTGTCAAAATTGTCTTTCCGTTGCTGCATATTCAGTCGGGTCTTCATTAAAAAACAGAATAAAAAAATCAATATATCCTTCGAGTAGATCCGGAATAAGATTGTTGGGATTTTGGGTTTCTTCCTGCTCTATCAATTCTTTTCCGCTTCTCCAGTTTCAGCTTCATTATTTCGCTATAGGCTGCTTTACAGTTAGCGTTAAAATCATAAAATTTTTGCGAAAACACCGGCACACAAAACAGCAAAATAACTACCGTACAGTAAAACTTCTTCATTGCGGATAAAGATAAAAGTATAACTGAACCCAAAAGAAAAAGGGTACCTGTTCAGGTACCCTTTTCACAATATTTATAAGTTTAGCGTTACTTGGTTTCTACATTATGATGCAGTTCTTCATCCACCAAAATACGACCACAGTTTTCACACACAATTATTTTTTTATGTTGCTTTATTTCGCTTTGTTTTTGAGGTGGAATGGCATTGAAACAACCGCCGCATGAATCTCTCATCACGGGCACAACACTCAAGCCCGTTGCGATAATTGTTCCTGATACGGTCATACGAAAACAGAAGTCTTTCATCCAGCGCCTGCCGGGCTTCTGCACTAAGTTCTTTATATTGCGTTTTCTTCAATTTCGGTATCGGCAATAATTTTTTGAAGTTCACCTTTCTTATTATTTAAAACACCTTCTTTATTCGCAATTTGCTTTTTAGCAGTGTCCAGCACTTTTATCTTTTCAGCAATTTCTTCGTTGGCATCTTTTATATGTTTTTCAGCAAGCTTTAACTTCCAGGTTTTGCATTTCCATTTCTTTGTTAATGGCTTCAAACTCCCGGTTATTCTTTACATTTTCGCTTTGCTTTTCATATTTTTTTATCAGTGCTTCCGATTCTTTAATGATCTCTTTTTTCTTTTCAATAAAATCAGAAATCCCATTGATCTCTTCTTCAATCCGCGTTTGACGTGCATGCAAACCCTGTATTTCATCTTCAAGATCACTCACTTCCATTGGCAATTCACCTTTCAAAATGCTAATTTCATCTAGTTTAGAATCAACTTTTTGCAGTTTAACCAATGCAGTTAATTTTTCTTCAACCGAAAAGTCTTTAACAGTAGCCATATTTTTTTTATAAGTTTTTAAATGTTTTTTTCAGCCAGTTACTTTGCTCTTTTGGTACAGGCATTTTGCCTCCGGTTGATCATCGTTGCGTCGCATTCCGTTCATCGCCAGGTATTCTATTTATCTTTTTTTCAGGAGATTAAAAGGACGCTGACAAAACAGCTCAGAAAAAGTAATTGACAGGGTTGGTCTTTACCTTACTTTTTAAGACGGCAAAGGTAGGAAAATTTGACTGTAAAAAATCATACAGAAAGTCTATGGTAAACTGCTCACTTTCCCAATGACCAATATCGGCAATCACCATTTTATCTTCAGCATCAAAAAATTCATGGTATTTCACATCGCCGGTAATATAAAAATCTGCCTGGGCTGCAAGTGCATTTTTAATTAAAAAGCTACCTGCACCTCCACACACAGCCACTTTTTTTACTTTCTTATTACAAATGGCGTGTGCCGCATAACTTGTAGATCAAATTGCATTTTTTAGCAATTGCAAAAAATCATTTTCAAACATTTCATTGGGCAATTCGCCTATCAGCCCGCTGCCCACTTCCTGGAAATAATTGTCAAGTGCAACCAAATCGTAGGCAACTTCTTCATAGGGATGTGCACCGCGAACAATACCTGCAACATTGCATCCCTCTAGGTAAGCAGGAAAAATTATTTCAATCTTTTCTTCTAAGCTACTTCGCGTTTGCCAATTGTACCCGCGTACGGATTTGTTCCAATGCCGGGTTTAAAAGTGCTGTTGCCTGCTAACTGCAAAACTGCATTCACTATATTTTCCAATGTTGCCTCCACCCGCTGCAAAAATTGCTTCCCTTACTTTTTCAGTATGCGTTTGCAGGCACAAAGTGTCCAACTTCATAGGTTGTTTTGCTTGTGCAGCTAAAACTTTCCTGTTTACCAAACTCAGTCTATCTGCCATCTTCGCATTCACACCGGTTAACAAATTATCGAGATTGGTATGAATGGCATAAATGGCAATATCGTTTTTTATCGCGGTATAATTGCTCTTTCAACATAGTTTTTGCCGGTTATTTTTTTTAACCCCTAAAAAATAATAGGGTGATGAGCTACTACCAGGTTACAACCTTTTCTTTATGCTTCTGCTATTACTTCTTCCGTTGCATCAAGTGTGCAGATCGCTCCGGTGCAATTATTTTCAGCTGTCACCGGTAAGTAAGCCGGCATTGTCATAACTCTCCTGGTAGATGGCTGGCGCCAACTTCTCAAGGGCATTGATAATTTCCTTTATTTTCACTGCTTATGAATTGTAAAACCAAAATTTATTTGTGCTATTCCGGTGATAAAAGTTCCTCAATGGTTTGCCGTTGAACGTACTGCGACGCAACGATGTCGCTCAAAATAACCCTAAGCCGGGCTCAAAAAATTTCCCCGGATCTTACCCGCAAAATTCATTGATCAGTACGTCCGGGATATTGTTTTAGTGCCGCTTGCAGGCAATCCATAGCTGCATTAATAGCAGTAAGATTGAGCACATAGGCCAGCCGAACTTCCTGCTTACCTAAACCCGGCGTACCATAAAAGCCGGTGGCAGGAGCAAGCATTACGGTGGCACCTTCATACTCAAAACTTTCGAGCAGCCATTGGCAAAATTTGTCGCAGTCATCAATGGGCAATTTTGCCATGGCATAAAAAGCGCCACCAGGATTTGGGCAAAAAACACCTTCCATGGCGTTTAGCCTTTTTACAATCAGATCTCGGCGACTTTTGTATTCTTCTTTTGTGGCATTAAAATAATCAGCAGGCAGATCAACGGCTGCTTCACCGGCAATCTGCGCAAAGCCAGGCGGGCTTAATCTTGCCTGTGCAAATTTCATGGTAGCATCGAGCACTGCTTTATTTTTTGTAACAAAAGCACCAATACGTCCACCGCAGGCACTATATCTTTTACTGATAGTATCCATGATAATCACATTGTCATCGACACCTTGCAGATGCATGGCACTTACCTGTTTTTCTTCATAAGTAAATTCGCGGTATGCTTCATCAGAAAAAAGATACAAATTGTGTTTTTTGATCAAGTCTTTTAATTGCTCCATTTCTGCGCTGCTGTATGAATACCCGGTTGGATTATTAGGATTGCAGATAACGATTGCTTTTGTTTTTGGTGTAATTACTTTTTCAAAATCATCAATAGGCGGCAGGGCAAAACCGTTTTCAATGTAAGAGGTAATAGGAACCACCTTTACTCCCGCCTCTACTGCAAAGCCATTATAGTTGGCATAAAAAGGTTCGGGAATGATCACTTCATCACCAGCATCGAGGCAGGCCATGAATCCAAATAGTATGGCTTCGCTTCCGCCAGTTGTTATAATGATTTCGTTATAAGTCGACATTGATGCCAACCGAAGCATAATACTCAACCAATTTTTTACGATAGCTTTCATTGCCTGCACTATGGCTGTATTCCAAAACTGTAAAATCGCTGTTTCTTACCGCATCCAGAACCAGTTTAGGTGTTTCAATATCGGGTTGGCCAATATTAAGATGATAACATGTATTCCCTTTTTTTTTGCCAGCTTCGGCATAGGGAACCAGTTTTCTGATGGGTGAAGCAGGCATTAATTGGCCGCGCTGACTGATTGTTAACATGCGGCAAAGATAACTGCGGTATGAATTGTTTGAGATGATCAAATAAAAAAGCCACCCAATGTTGGCGGCTCTTTTTACTAAATATCTATTATTTTTATTTCCCTGTTTTTGCATCAGCGTCAACTACTTCTCCTTCGATGGTTAAAATAATAGGATCAGCATCCTTTGCAACCCTTACAGTAACGCTTTTGGTAAAAGAACCCATTGTGCAGCATTGTAGGTAACCTTAATTTTGTTGGTAGCACCTTTAGCAACTACACCTTTCGGATACTCAGGAGTTGTACATCCACACTCAGCCGTTGCACTTTCAATGACTACCGGTGTAGACGAAACATTTTTAAACGAAAACACGTAAGTGACCGGACATTTTGTTTAATTTTACCAAAACTGTGCTTCACTTCTTTAAATTCAAGAGGTTGTTTTGCCTTGGGCAAAAACATTGCAGACATGCTGAATACTGCAATACACTAAAAAAATGATCTTTTTCATTTATTATGGTATTAAAATAAGGCTGCTGAGTAAGTAGGCAACTTTAGGTTGTATTGATAATGAATTATTTATTTGCCTGACTTTTTAATTTTTGAACCCCGTGTTGGCAGGAGCAGGAGTTTCAGCAACTTTATATCCTGTACCATGAAACTTAATTTGCTTGCTTAGCCATTGTTGAAAAAAATATCAACATATTTTTCAAAAGGTCCATCAGCATAACCACTAAAGCCCAAAGTTACTTTAAATGCTTCTCCCGGTGCATAAGTTTTACCTTGCTCATATTTTGGAGTAGTGCAGCCACAACCAACTTTTACATTTTCAATCTTTACTGAGTTCGTTGCTGATGTTTTTTATAGCAACATCAAATTCAACAGGTTTACCATAAGGAATTTTACCAAAATCATGATTTTCTTCTTTAAATTCCAACACTTTGCAATATCAGCTTTTTGCTCAGTTTGCAGTATCCTGCAGCAGTGGCAGTATCAGCCGGAGTTTGTGCATTGATCATAGCTGCAACAAAGAAACTGGATAAGAACAAGCGTAATTTTTTTCATTTGAAAAATCATTTTTGAGATTTGTAAAGTTATTGTTTTTGGTAAGAAATAATAGTGCCTATTTTCGTACCTTTTGTGTTTTTAAGATTTTATTAATAGCTGACAAATTTAGTTAAAAACGCAAATTTCGACCTGTAAATTATACAGTAGTTTAATAAGTTGTAATTTTTTAACGAATATTAGTTTGCTACAGCCTTTAATTATAATTTTGCATATGGAAAATCAGCGATTTACAATACTGAGATAAGCGAGGAAGTGATGTCGTACGACAGGTTCAGGCAGGAGGTTTTGCAGGATTATAAAATTGCGATGGAAAGCCGGGAAGCAAGTTTACTGGGCAGGAGGGAAGTGCTTACCGGCAAAGCAAAGTTTGGCATTTTTGGCGATGGAAAAGAAATGGCCCAGATAGCGATGGCTAAATTTTTTAAGAACGGTGATTTTCGGGCTGGTTATTATCGCGACCAGACTTTTATGTTTTCAGCAGGCCTGGCTAATGTACGAACAGTTTTTTGCTCAATTATATGCTGATCCTGATATTAATCAATGATCCGTTTAGTGCCGGCCGGCAAATGAATGCTCATTTTGCAACACGATTTGTTGATGATGATGGCAATGGCTCGACTGGCTAACCGTAAAAATATATCAAGCGATATTGCGCCTACTGCAGGACAAATGCCACGGGCACTTAGGACTTGCACTGGCTTCCAAGAGTATTTCAGAAGCTATGCCAGATCGTAAATGAATTAATACACCTGAGCAACAATGGAAATGAAATTTGTTTTTGTACCATTGGTGATGCCAGTACAAGTGAAGGCATTTTTGGGAAACAATGAATGCTGCAGGTGTTTTGCAGGTTCCCTTGGCAGTATTTGTTTGGGATGATGGTTATGGTATTTCTGTTCCCAAAAAATATCAGACTACAAAAGGATCTATTTCTGATGCGTTGGCGGGATTTCAAAAAACACAACTAACCAATGGAATAAATATATATAAAGTAAAAGGATGGGATTATGCAGGTATGTGTGAAGTATTTGAAGCAGCTCTTAGAAGAAATGCGTGAAACCCATATACCTGCTCTTTTTCATGTAGAAGAGATAACCCAGCCACAGGGACACTCAACCAGCGGAAGCCATGAACGATACAAAAGCCAGGAGAGACTTAGAATGGGAAAGAGAATGGGATTGCATAAAAAAATTCAGAGAATGGATTATTGCAAATGGCATTGCTTCGGAAGAAGAATTATCAGACATTGAAATTGCGGCCAAAGAATATGTACGCAAGAGTAAAGATAAAGGCATGGGAAAATTACCTGGCACCTATAAAAGCGCAGGTTGAAAAGTACGCTCACACTTATTAACTCAAGTGCAGGTATCTGATACCGCAAAAGTCAGAAGAATTAAAAACCATAGCTGCTGAACTGAAAAGCAACCGCGAACCATGCACGCGAGATGTAATGGAAGCGCTGTTAGCCTGCATTACAATTGAGCACCAGCTGCTACCGCGTCAGGGAATATTACCAGCAACTTAAAAAATGAAAATAGAAAACTTTACAATACCTATTTGTATAACGAAGGGCCAAAATCTGCACTAAAAGTTGCCGGGCGTAACCGCCATCTTACGATGCAGATGCACTATTGTAAATGGTACGAAGTCTTAAATAAATATTTTGATCAACTATTTTGCAGCAAACCCAAAAGTGTTTGCATTTGGTGAAGATAGGCAAAATTGGTGATGTAAACCAGGGTTTTCCGGGTCTGCAGGAGAAGTATGGTGAAACCGGATTTTTGATACCGGCATTCGGGAACTGACTATTATGGGGCAGGGCATTGGTATGGCATTGCGAGGCTTACGGCCAATTGCCGAAATTCAATATCTCGATTATCTGCTTATATGGTCTGCAACCACTAAGCGATGATGTTGCCACCACCCATTACAGAACAAAAGGCACAGCAAAGTTGCCCGCTTATCGTTCGTACCCGTGGCCATCGGCTTGAAGGCATCTGGCATAGCGGCTCGCCCATGGGAATGATCATTAATTCACTGCGCGGTATGTATGTTTGTGTACCACGAAATATGGTGCAGGCTGCCGGAATGTACAATACGCTTCTGAAAGCCAACGATCCCGGCCATAGTGATTGAATGTCTAAATGGTTACCGGTTAAAAGAAAAATTACCTCAACAATTTGCTCGAATATACGGTGCCGCTTGGCATTCCAGAAATATTGCAAAGGCGATGATGTAACCATTGTTTCCTATGGTTCAACCTTGCGAATTATAAAGGAAGCTGCCGATACTTGCAAACGTTGGCATATCGGTTGCGAAATAATAGATGTGCAAACCTTACTTCCTTTTGATATTAATTCATTGATACTTGAATCTTTAAAAAAGACAAGCCGAATAATTTTTATAGATGAAGATGTACCCGGTGGTGCAGCCGCTTATATGTATAATAAGGTGATGGAAGAGCAAGGTGGTTATCGCTATCTTGATGTGGCTGCCCGCACCCTAACAGCACATCCACACCGTCCGGCATATGGAAGCGATGGTGATTATTTTAGCAAACCAAATGCTGAAGATATTGTTGAGATCATTCACGAAATGATGATGGAATAATTTTATTTTTTGGTAGCAGACATTCGCTCATTTTGTGAGGCATTGTTGCGACAGTCTACCCCGCCGAGGCGGGGCTCCATTCATCTGCAATTTCTCTTTTCAACTTTTTATACCATATACTTTTACCCTTATTGCCATTACTCCAACCTTACTCCCAAAGGCGATAGGTACTTTCAAGACAACTAAGGAAGATTGTTTACATTAATATTTCAACTTCTATAATAGTTGGGAGATGGCAGTTTTACAAAATGCTCCATCAAGGCTTTGCCGACGAACGGAGCCCCGCCTCGGCGGGGTAGACTGTCGCAACATCTGCCAGATTGATGCATAACTGCCGGCGCAAAAAACCGCTCTGCTTCATGTCAACACAAAAAAAGCCGGGCTCATTACAAGCCCGGCTAAAACAATAAACAAACACTGAAACTATTGAACCAGTATCTTCCTGGTGAAGGTGCCTTTTTCATCGGACACAGTTAGCAGATACATGCCTTTTGAAGGGGTTCTGACGAACGAAACCTTCATTAAGCCGCTGCCGGTTTGGGCTACCGATACAGGTATGCTTCTTCCTTCTGCATTCATCATTCTTACACTCACACTTCCTTTTGTTTCCAATTTCACCTCTATGGTGCTACCGGTCAGAGGGTTGGGATAGATGGTCATGTCCCGCTGGTCTGCAGGTGTTGCTACCAGTGGTGCAGCCGCTCTGCATGCAGCATTGACCATAACAGATGCAGTATTTGTGTAGGCTACAAATGAGCAGGTTGTACTGTTAACCTGCAGGCGATAATACATGCTGGTGCTGCCACCGGCTGGTTGAAACTCATTCATTGTTTCACCGTTCACATCGCTCCACGGACCATTTGCACTGGTTGCCATTTGCCATTGATAGCTAACGGTACCATCAGTGTAGTGGCAGTCGGTCAGCAATTTGATCTTCTCAGGTTTTTGGTTGGTACATACGGTTTGTGTTTCTGTGCCAATGATGCCTGGCTCTATAGGAGGATAAACATATATCTCAACTGAGTTGCTATAACCTGAGTGACCGCACTCGTCGCTTACTTTTCTGCGGTACATCATGTTCATAGTAATGGCGCCCGGCGAGTAAGAAGGCGAAGTAGCGCCAGCTATAGATACCCATGCACCATTCTGCATTACTTCCCACTGGTAGTGCAATGGGCTGCCACCGCCACAAGCATCTAATACACTTTTGATAGTACCAGGTGCAGTGCCCGCACAGGTAATGAAGGGTCCGTCAACCAAACCAGCTTTCAGGTCTAATTTAACCGGAATATCAAACTTCACTTCGTTTGAGTAAGAAGTACGGCTTACACCGCCGCACATATCCATAGCAGCTCTGCGGAAGTAAGTTTTTTCGGTAAGTGTACCAGGCTGGTAGGTTAAACCTGTAGCGCCAGTTATATTGGTCCAGGTACCGCCCTCAGTTTTCATCTGCCATTGATAGCTGAGGTTTTCGCCAAAGCCAGATGCTGGTGCTGTACTATTGATAACGCCCGGCGCAGAACCGTCGCACACTACGGGTGAAGTGCTGGCTGCAATGGCGCCCGGTACCAGAGGAGCTGTGTGAAGTTCTATAGTTATAGGTGCGGTATATGCAGACTCGCCCCAGTTATCAGTTACTTTTCTTCTGTATTGGCTGGTCGCAGCAATAACCGGCGGTTGGTAAGTTTCACCTGTTGCTCCGGCAATAACTGTCCAGGTGCCTGATGTACCCGTCCTTGTTTCCCAGCTAAATGTATAGGGAGGAGTGCCGTCTGTAACCGGGGTGCCGGAGGATATAACACCAGGTTTTTGACCCGGGAACACACATTGTGATCCGGCAAGTGAGCCAGGTTTAACAGGAGGAGCGGTATTCAGGTAAACTTCAACAGTATAGGTGTATTTGGTAGCCAAACAGTTTTTGTCCATTACCACTCTTCTATAATATTCGCTTTGAGTAAGCGCGGGTGGCTGATAGTTCAAACCTGTTGCGGAAGCCACAGAAGTCCAGGGGCCAACGGCGAGGTCAGCCATTTCCCACGACAGGGAATAGGCACCTGTACCACCTGATGGAGCCGTTACGTTGGTAATTTGTTTAGGCGTTTTACCACTGCGGATCATTTGAGATGTTGGAGCGATATCGCCGTGAAAATGGCTGGTCTGATATCGATTTCTACCTCGTTTGAGTAAACTGTCCGGGTATTGTTTCCGCACATGTCTTTTGCCGCGCGACGGAATGTTGTTTTCTCCGAAATAGGATCAGGGATAAGGCTTTCACGTATTTGATTGGGAATGTCTTTCCAACCGCCTGAACTTGCGTTCATGTACTGCCATTGAAAGCTTAAGCGCTCAGCATAATCAGAGGGTGAGGTAACACTTTTGATCTCAGCAGGATTTGAACCCAAACAAGCAACATTACTGGTGGCTTTGATGGTGCCACCTTTCAGTACGGATTGAACCAGTGTAATACTTTCGGAGTTGGAATAGGCTGTTGTACCGGCTGCGTCAGTCACCTTTCTGCGGAAATAGGTGCTTTGAGTTAATGGCGCGGGTTGGTAAGTCATGCCAGTTGCACCAGCTATATCAGTAAAGTTTACATTATCGAAGCTTGACTGCCATTGAATGCTGTACGGAGGCGTGCCACCGGTTGGCGGGTAGGCACTTTGCAGTTGAGAAGGAGTACCACCCGGGAATACACAGCTTGAATAGATAGTAAATGTACCGCCATCGAGAATTGCGTTGGTAACAATTACCAAAGCCAGGGGAGACTCGGCTACAGTAAAGCAACGTACGTCTTTGGCAAGTCTTCTAAAATAAGTGTTCTTAACCAACGCACCTGGTGCATAGCTGGCTGAAGTAGCCCCGGAAATATCAACGAAAGGTCCCCGCTCGTAAGAAGAAGATTGCCACTGATAGGTAAAGTTGCCGCTTCCGCCGCTGGCAGCGGTTGCTGATGTAATAGGTGCAGGAGTGCTGCCGGCATTGATGGTTTGTGTAAGGGGAGATACCGTACCAGGCAACAGATCGGGAGTAGTCGCCAGGGTAACCACATTAGAGTAAGCCTTATTGCCGCAATTGTCGCTTGATACTCTTCTGAATTGGGTTGTCTTCATAATGGGACCAGCGAGATACTGGCTGTTGGTAGCGCCACTAATGCTCATCCATCCTGCATTGTTTTCGTTTTTCTCCCAACTGTAAGTGATAATGCCAAGTTCTGCGCCGGGCACCTGGGTGCCGGTAATTTTACCACCGGGTTCGCCGGGGCAAACGGTAGCAGTTGTGGCGGCTGTTATCTGGCCACCTTCAGGTGCAATTCTGATCAATGATGTGATACCGGAGGTATCAACACACGATCCGGTTGAAATAAACACCCGGTAAGCGCTCAAGGCAGAAGCCGAATACGACTGGCTGGTAGCTCCCGAAATGTTTACAAAAGGTCCGCCGCTTTTGGTCTGTACCTGCCACTGGTAGGTGTAGCTGGGGTCGTTGGGCGAAGCTTTTAATGAAATAGAAGATCCCGTACACAGATTGAGCACAGAACCATTCGTGATCGTCGCCGTAAAGCCGGCGCATTTTGCTTGTGGGGTACTTTGAGCGCTCAATGTTCCATAGGATAGCATTGAGAGCATAAAAGCAAGCATGTAACCCCATTGTCTGAAGGTAAACCTTGTTTTCATAATTGGTATTTTACGCTGATTTTTTTGAAACAATTGGTTGGTACCCGACTGAATACCGGTAGTAAAGGTTTTTCAAAAAACAATAGAGGATTTTATGTTGCCTTAGCGAGAAATCTAACCAAAAAATTATGAGACAAAGAAACCCAATACAATGCACAACGCATCTATTGAGCAGGCAATCTTATAAGAAGTTACTTTCTCTTATAAAGTTGCTTACCACTACTCAAAAAATTTATTTTTAATGTGATCTGAGGGTACAAAGCACGCTTCCTTTTTGCCAAACCATTTGTACCGGTTTTTAGCAATTAAAGCATAGACCGCGTCGCGAATAAAAGGGGGAACTAATATGAAGACATACAGGAGCGGCCACAACCCTGAGAGGTGCCGCGCAACCAGCAAGGCTGCCGTAGACCGGGTATATATTTTTTGTTCTTTGCTGAGTATAAAAGAAGCAAACTCGCTTTGCGGCAGATTTGAACTCCTTAATAACTTTTGTCCGTATGCAGATTGTAATGAGGCAAACCGGAACAGATCTTTCGGGTCTCTTTTTATTACAAACTGAACTGCGCCGCTACACAGGTTACATACTCCATCAAAAAGAATAACCTGTTTGTCTGGCAGATACAGTTTGTTGCATTAATAAAAAGACCGGCACTTTTCTTGTAGTCCGGCCTGTAAAGTTAGGCTGTCGATCAACAAAACGTGGCTCCATAGCAACTATTGAGGTTATGATATACTTTCTGCACATCTTCATCCTGCTCCAGTCTGTCAACCAATTCAAGTACTTCTTTTGCCTGCTCTTCGGGCAGCTCTACTGTAGTGGTAGGTATGCGGGTAAGTTCAGCGCTTAGCGGGGTAATCCCTTTTTCTTCCAATGCATTTGCCATGCTGCCAAACTGGTCGTACTCGGTGCGCAAAACAATGTTTCCTTCCTCATCTTCTCCAATTTCTTCCAGCCCAAAATCTATCAATTCCAATTCAAGTTCTTCCATGTCTTGACCTTCATTTTTTATTTTAAACTCACCCATGCGGTGAAAGGTAAAAGCAACAGAGCCGCTGGTGCCCAGGCTGCCCTCGCCTTTTCTAAAATGCATACGCACATTGGCAACCGTGCGTGTTGGGTTATCTGTTGCGGTTTCCACCAATACAGCCACCCCATGTGGTGCATATCCTTCATACACTACTTCTTCGTAGTTGGTCATGTCTTTGCCCTGTGCCCTTTTAATGGCTGCTTCCACGCGGTCTTTGGGCATGCTTACACCTTTGGCATTGGCAAAGCACCGGCGCAGAGCGGGGTTGGTTGCAGGGTCGGGGCCGCCTGCTTTTACTGCAATTGCAATTTCTTTTCCAATGCGGGTAAATTGCTTTGCCATGCGGTCCCAGCGGGCAAACATGGTAGATTTTCTAACTTCAAATATGCGACCCATAATCTTGTACTCCCTGTTTTGTATTGTGTAAAAAAGCGGAAGCAAAAGTAAAGTGTTTCACGGAAAAGGCGACTTTTTCAAAATTGATAAAGGTGTGCGACTATCGCGTCCCGCTCTGCCATACATACTATGCGCACCCAAAAGGACATTTTGTGGTGGCAGGCATGGGAACACTGAAGATGCTTTGGTTGCGACGCTCCGTTCATATACAGGAATTCTGTTGAGCTTTTTTTTAAGTTATATAAAGAACGAACAGTAGAACTGTTACCGCAGTTCTGAAAAGCGGTTTAACGCAGCTCTATCTAGCGGTTAACGCAGGTCTATCTAGCGGTTAATGCAGCGTTATCCAGCCAAAGAAAGCTTCTTTCTTTTTTGCATTTTGGTGCTGCTATCGGTTTAACCCTTCCAGGTTTCTTAACAAATAAGAACGACCAAGTACAGATTTGCTTCAATATCCGGTGCTAGGTTTACCACTTAACTAAAAATAAAGACTATGAAAAAGTATTCGGTATTGGCTATCGCTGCATTTTTTGCGCTCCAGGCAACATTTGCACAGGACCTGAAAACGAGTGCTGTACCTACACCGGTAAAAGCAGCATTACAAAGCAAGTACCCACAGGCAACAAAAGTTTCGTGGGAGAAAGAAGGTGGTAACTATGAAGCCAATTGGGGTGGCAAATCGGGAGAAGACAATTCGGTGCAGTTTACACCTGCCGGCAAGTTTATTGAGATCGTAAAAGCCATTCCCGTTAGCGACCTGCCACCATCAGTAACCTCGTATGTAAACCAACATTACAAAACAAAAATTACAGAAGCAGGAAAAGTAACGGATGCAAAAGGAGCAACTTCATTTGAAGTTGAAGTGAACGGAAAAGACATCATCTTTAACGAGAAAGGTGATTTCGTAAAAAAAGAAAAATAGTAACTGTATGGTTAGTATATAAGGATCCTTCAAAAAAACTTGAAGGATCCTTATTTTTTATAAATGTTTGAAACGACTAAAGCTGATTAGAGAAACCACCGCTGAAGGGTGCGACGCAACGTATGCCAAATAGGGATAAACTGCTGGCTCCAAAAAACTATTCCCGCAAGAAAGTCTATTACTTTCTGTTCATTCTGGTTAAAAAAAGTATCAGGTGCAATGCTGCAAATACAAGCGAGAAAATAAATAAACCAATGTCGGCGGTATCGGCAGTTGAGTGATGAAGCAATGCAACGATAGCCAACATTAAAACAAAGCCTAATCCAACATAAGAAACAATGCGGTTACTACTGGCATGGGTGCTAGCCTGGTGATCGGAAAGCGCACTTTTTCGTATACCATAAAACAAGTAAACATCAAAGCCAATCAGCATCCAAACAATTAAACGTATCCAGGTATCTAACGGAAGAAACACCATCATAAACAAACAGGTACAAACCCCCAAAATGGGAACCAATGGCACCAAGCGGTGTTTTAAAAGCTCTTTGCAGATTCAGGCTGTTTTACACGCAATACCCATACACCAATACAAACCAGTATAAAGGCAAACAGGGTTCCAATACTCGTCATTTCGCCTACCACCCTTGCCGGAACAAAGGCAGCAAACAAGCTTACAAACACCATGAACAGCAGGTTTGATTTTGCAGGTGTTCTAAACTTTGGATGAACACGTATGAAAAACTGGAGGCAGCAAACCATCTTTACTCATAGAAAAGAAAACCCTCGACTGGCCCATCAACATCACCAATATAACAGAAGCATAACCTGCAAGAATTGCCACAATGATAGCGCGGTTTAACCAGGGATAATCGGGTTGTATGATACCCGCTGGCATGCGTTGTACCCATATGATCGATGGCTACTTTTACCGGGGCAATACCATCTTTACCGGCAAACGATAGTATAACTGGTAACACCCGTCATTACATGCGCAAACAAAATATATAGAATAGTACAAATAGCCAGCGAGCCAAGAATGCCGATGGGCATATCGCGTTTAGGATTTTTTGCTTCCTGCGCGGCGGTTGACACCGCATCAAAACCGATGTAAGCAAAGAACACAATGGCTGCCGCCCGTATAATTCCACTAAAACCAAACTCACCAAAGTTGCCCAGTGTTATCAGGAATATAAGGAACATAGTTGCCTTTATTAATGTATTTCCATCCAAGTACAATAAAAGTAAGCACCACAGCAACTTTTAAGGCAACAATGATGGCATTACCATAGCACTTTCTTTTGATCCTTTAATAAGCAGCAAGGCTAACCAAAACAACAATAAATACCGCCGGTGCATTTATCACCCCGCCATCCCATGGTCCGGTGGCAAGTGAGGCAGGAATGTGAATATTGAAGTCTTCTAAAAATTTTACAAGGTAACGGCTCCAGCTAATGGCAACAGTAGCGGCACCCACTGCATATTCCAGTACAAGATCCCATCCAATGATCCAGGCAATAAATTCGCCCATGGTAGCATAAGAATAAGTATAAGCACTGCCGGCAACAGGTATCATAGAAGCAAACTCTGCATAACACAAACCTGCAAAAGCACATCCAAAAGCAGCAACAATAAATGAAATGGTAATGGCCGGACCTGCATTATTTGCTGCAGCCAAACCGGTTATCGAAAACAAACCTGCACCAATAATGGCACCAATACCCAGTGCCACCAGTGAGCCGGCCCCTAAGGTTTTCTTTAAACCTTTTTCACGTGTCTGCTGCTTCGGCCATCAAAACATTCATTGGCTTTTTTACAAATAAACTCATAGTCTATGCTTGTTAATAATGTTATTTAGAAAAGCTTTGGAAAAATAAGCAATTTATTCAAAACACCGATATAATCTTTTATTAAACATTCTGCAGTTTATGCCATCTTCAACTGTTTTGATTTAAAACACTATATTGCATACCTTAATCAAATCTTATGCAATGCATAACTGCAATGCAGCGCCAGCAAAAAAAACGGCTCACACTTTATATTTTAATTGCAATGGTGCTGGTATAGTTACCGGTTATATTCATCCATAAACATTACCTCGCCACAACACCATTGCACTTTTTCAGCAAACATAAAATTACTTACCACTATTTTTCTGCGGCTTATTCAAATGATCATTGCGCCGTTGGTATTTTCAACCTTGGTGGTGGGTATTGCCAAACTGGGCGATCTTAAAATCTGTTGGAGGGTAGGGGTAAGGCTTTGCTATGGTTTGTAACAGCATCGTTGGTATCGTTAATGTTAGGGTATGGTGCTGGTAAATTTTTTTAACCGGGCGAAGGCATTGATCTTAGTAATGCCGATGCGACTGGCGCAAAAGATCTAATTGGTAAAACCCAACAATTTTCCTTGCAAATTTTATTGAACATGTTTTTCCCAAAAGCGTTTTTGAAGCAATGGCCACCAACGAAATATTGCAGATAGTGGTGTTCAGTATATTTTTTGGCGTTGCAACTGCAGCTTGGGTGATTATGGCAAAATTGTGGTACAAGGGCTTGAAGCTGTTTCGCACGTTATTCTTAAAGATGGTGAACTATGTAATGAACTTTGCGCCGCTTGGTGTGTTTGGTGCAATATCTGCTGTGATAGCTACAAAAGGATTTGGCGTATTTTTACTTTTACGGTGCTATACTTTTGTTATTTTTATTGGCATTGCATTGCTTATGGGTAGTTTTATTGTCGGTGGGTTTTTTAATCTTGCGCAGACGGCTTACGATATTACTTAAGACGTATTGCCCAACCATTATTAATTGCCTTCAGCACCACCAGCAGCGAGGCTGTTTTTCCAAAGCTAACCGAAGAGTTGGAACGTTTTGGATGCAAGGATAAGATTGTTGCATTTATATTTCCGCTTGGGTTATAGCTTTAACCTTGATGGCAGTATGATGTATATGACTTTTGCCAGTATTGCCATTGCGCAGGCATATGGTATACACTTAGATCTTGGTACACAGATAACCATGTTACTGGTATTAATGCTTACCAGTAAAGGTATTGCAGGTGTACCACGGGCTTCGTTGGTAGTGGTAGCAGCAACCTGTTCTATGTTTAACATTCCGCCCGAAGGTATTGCTTTAATTTTGCCGATCGATCATTTTTGCGATATGTTTCGAACGGCCACCAATGTGTTAGGCAATGCGCTGGCAACAAGCTGTGGTAAGCAAATGGGAAAATTCTTTAGAAGAGTAGCACTTATAGTTTTAATTTTGTTACGATAACGATTACTCAATAGTATTTTAGTGATTAGAAGTTTAATAAATGAATGAATTTAGAGTTTATAAAAAATCTACCGATCCCGTTTGGATAAATCCACACGGAGGGATTATACATAGTAATGCTGATAATATTTGCAGAGACAGGACTTGTTTGTCGGCTTCTTTCTTACCCGGCGATTCATTGCTGTTTATCACAGGTATGATCATCGCCAATTCGCTGTCGCCTTTTTCAAGCAATATCATGAACCTGATCTACTGGATGTCGCTCATTATCGGTTGCCGGTATTATTGGTAATATGGTGGGCTATTGGTTTGGCAGAAAATCGGGCCACTCATTTTTGAACGCCGCGATACCTGGCTGTTTAAACGGAAACATATTTTCCAGGCAAAAGAGTTCTATGATAAAAAAGGCGGCGCTGCCATCGTCTTTGCCCGCTTCCTGCCAATTGTGCGCACGTTTGCACCCATTGTAGCAGGCGTAGTAAAAATGGAATATAAAAAAGTTTTTCTTCTTCAATATTATTGGCTGCATTGCCTGGGTATTAAGTATGATTATGCTTGGTTATTTGCTGGGTGCCAACCAATGGGTTAAGTCAAATCTTGAGATCATTGTTATTGGTCTCGTTGTCATAACCACCGGACCGGTGTTGTTCAAAATGTTCTTTGGCAAAAAAAAATCCCCGTTATTGAGGTAGGTAAAGAAGTTGTTGAAGAGCCTTTTAAATCACCCGTCGATTAATCGCAACTACACATGGATAAACGTACTTACGGCATCTTTTCCATTCCGGTGATTATAGGTGCTTTGGGTTACTTCGTAGATATTTACGATCTGCTGTTATTTGGCATTATCCGCAAAATCAAGCCTGTCGTCCTTGGGTTTATCGCCGGCTGAAGTGCTGTACGCGAGGTGAATTTATCATCAGTGTGCAGATGGTCGGCCTGCTATTAGGGGGCATTTTATGGGGCGTTATGGGCGATAAGAAAGGCAGGCTTAGTGTATTTATTCGGTTCAATCATTTTATATTCTCTTGCCAACATTGCCAATGGAATGGTGCATACCGTAAACCAATATGCACTTATGCGCTTTATTGCCGGTGTTGGTCTTGCTGGCGAACTGGGTGCCGGCATCACCCTGGTTTCAGAACTGCTGCCAAAAGACAAACGCGGGTTGGGCACTTCTATGGTAGCGGGGCTTGGGCTTACCGGCGCTGTTGTTGCCTTCTTTATTTCGAAGGAGTTTGACTGGCGAGTATGCTACTACATTGGCGGCGGTATGGGTTTGCTGTTACTGGTGCTGCGCGTAAGTGTATTCGAAAGCGGCATGTTTCAGCAGATCAAAGAAATGAATGTAAGCCGTGGCAATTTCTTCATGTTCTTTACCAACAAAAACAGGTTTTTTACTTACATTAAGTGCATTCTTATCGGGTTGCCAACGTGGTATGTCATCGGTGTCCTTGTTACATTTTCCGATCAGTTTGGTACCTCTATGCAAATGGCTGATGCCATACAACCTGGAAAAGCCATCATGTTTGCCTACGTGGGCATCTCGCTTGGCGACATTGCCATCGGTTTCGTTAGCCAGGCATTAAAAAGCCGCAAAAAAGCCTTGTTTATTTTCTATGGTCTTACTGCCATATTCATTGCGCTGTTCTTTATGCAGCAGGGCGGCTCAGCATTTGGCATGTATCTTATTTGCCTGGGGCTGGGTTTTGCCACAGGCTTCTGGGCCATCTTTGTAACCATGGCCGCCGAGCAGTTTGGAACCAACATCCGCGCTACTGCCGCCACTACTGTTCCCAACATGGTGCGGGGTTCACTACCGTTAATGATCCTCTTGTTTAAGTGGCTGCGCGAAGGCTCAGGCTTTATAACGGGCGCCATTATTACGGGGGTCATTATTATGGCGATCACTGTTATTGCAGCCTGGTTTACCAAAGAAACCTTTAGCAAAGACCTGATGTATGTGGAGTGATAATAAATACTATTAACTCCTTACAATCTTCTTCCTTACATCTTCCTCCTTACGCCTTTCACCTTTTACTTTACATTTTCACCTTCCACCTTCTCCCCCATACCTTACCCTTCCGACTTCTCCCTTTCAGCTTATCAATCATCCCTTTCAACTTATTACTTAAAACTTATCACTTACAACTTATCACTTACAACTAACCACTTACAACTTATAACATCCTCCCTACCCCTGTCAACAAACGCCTGTAACTCTACATCCTTCTGCAATGGTCCCATAAAAAACAATACGATGCTTAGTCCTATCAATGCCATAATGCCGTAACCAACAAATACTGCGTTGTAAGCAATGGAATAGTTATAGGTTTTAGAAAGGTCACTTACCGCAATGCCTGACAAAGATTGAAAAATTGCGCCGCCAAGCCCCGAACCCATACTTGCCAATCCATAAACCGACGCCACCGCGCTTTGTGGCACCACATCACCGGGAAAAGCCATGGTATTTGCCAGGTAAGCCGAATAACCAAACCCGGCAATGCCTAATATTACCAATGCAATAGTGGGCGATGTAATCACAAACGGACCCGATATTAATGCCAGCGCCATGATAGTACCAAACAAGCCAACCGCGATCTTCCGCGCCCTGGGTACAGGCACTCCCCGCTTAATAATAAACTGAGTGAAGAAGTCCCCCAAGTATATTTCCCAAATCGGCAGCAACAAATGGCAGTATAGAATACATGCCGATTTTTTCCAATCCCCAGCCATGTACATCGGCTAAATACCGGGCTATCCAAAACGTAATGAAATACCACACCGGGTCAATGAAGATCTTCGAAAGCGTAAACGTAGCTACAAAGCGGTTTTTGATCAGTTTGATAGGTGGAATGATACGTGCCTTTGCTTCTTTTGCTGCCCGCTGTCGGGTGTATAATAGGTAAACCAAAATGCCAGTACCCATATATACCCGATGGCGCTAATGACTACAAACGTAGCCTGCCAACCGTAACTGGACCCCAGCCAGGCAATTAATGGTGGCGCTACTACTGCGCCTATCGCCGCACCGCTATTGAAGATGCCCGATGCGGTTGACCGTTCCTCCGGCGGAAACCATTCGGCGGTTAATTTAATGGCTGCCGGCCAGTTGCCAGCCTCGCCTATGCCTAACAAAAACCTGCACACGCCAAATTGAAATGGCAAGCGTTGCCAATGCATGCAACAAGGCTGCCGTTGTCCAAAACGTCATGTACAATGCGTAGCCCAAACGGGTTCCTAATTTGTCAATTACAAACCCTGAAACGCCATTCGAGATCATGTAAGCCACGAAAAAATGCCGTAGCAATATACCCAAACGAATCATCCGAAATCAAGTTGTGCAATTCACCTTTGGCACTTAAATAATTAAACGATAACCTATGAACGTAGTTAAGCACTGTAGCAAAAAATGCAAACGAGATCATCACCCAACGCATTTTTAATGTACCGGCAGTAGTTTAATTCATGGGGTTCGTTTTTGCATCTCAATTATTTAAAACCAATTTTCAAATGTTGTTGCCACAGACATTTTTAAGGAGTTTCTTATTTGGCAAGCCAGTTTGATGTTGAGTTTTTTTAGAATACCAACATTCCTTTTTCATAGCGTCATCGTTGCCACGCTCGGTTTAAAAGTAGTATTTCATAGCGTCGTGGCAGTTCACCCTGAGCCCGTCGAAGGGTCGCAATCCGTTCATCGGCATAACATACAGCAGCAATGTTTCATGTTACGATAACAGTTCGAAAAAAAGTGTTTGTTTATGGTAGTGTACGATTCCAGTTCATCCATCATATTACTGCTGCCAATAAACAGTGTGGACCGTTGGTGCAGTGCGGTAGGCTGAACATCTAAAATGCGTTGTTTCCCATTGGTTGCCCTGCCACCTGCTTTTTCTACGATGTATGCCAATGGATTACATTCGTATAACAGGCGCAGTTTTCCCTGTGGCTTGTCGGTGGTGGCAGGGTACATAAAGATCCCTCCCTTTATCAGGTTCCTGTGTACATCGGCTACCATACTGCCAATGTACCGTTGCGAATACGGACCGCCCTGGCTTTTGTCTTTCTTCTGGCAAACGTTGATGTATTTGCGAATCCCTTCTTCGTATTGCCAAAAGTTGCCGTGGTTAACCGAATATATTTTGCCTGCTTCCGGGCATTTAATGTCGGGATGACTTAAGGTAAATTCACCAATTGATTGATCAAGTGTAAAACCATTGACACTGATGCGTGTGGCATATACCAGCATGGTGCTCGAGCCGTAAATGACATACCCGGCAGCAACTTGTTGATTACCCGGCTGCAGGAAATCCTCCCGGGTAACGGGTGTTCCTTTTTCACTCAATCGTTTGTAAATGCTGAAAATGGTTCCTATTGAAACATTCACATCTATGTTGCTGCTGCCATCCAGCGGGTCCATGAGCATCACGTATTTGCTGTTGTTACTTAGCGGGTCGTCAAATACAATGATGTCTTCATTTTCTTCGCTGCCAACACCCGCGCAACTTACCCCGTGCCGGGTTACACCAATGAACTGGTTGTTGGCAAATATGTCTAATTTTTTTACGTCTTCTCCCTGTACATTCACTTCGCCGTGGTCGCCCAAAATGTCTACCAGTCCCGCCTTATTCACCTCTACATTTACCCGTTTGGCTGCCAGCGCAATGTCTTTCAGCAACATGCTCAATTCTCCTGTTGCCTGCGGAAAGTCGCGTCGCTGCTGAATGGTAAATTCATCGAGCGTTTGTATCTCGCGGTTGATTTTCATTTGTATAAATTTTTAGTATTAGCTAAACTGATATACCGTTTTAAATGCTGTTATCAAATTAAGCATGAGCAAATTACTCCCGCTCACCGATGCCATTGGCACTACAGATAAAGTGATTGCGACCCTTCGACGGGCTCAGGGTGAACTGCCACGCTGCTATGAAATACTACTTTTAAACCGAGCGTGGCAACGATGATGCTATGAAAACCCAAGGCTGGTATTCAAAAAAATAGCATGGTCTGTACTCCTTAGCTGCAATTGCCGATTGCAGCGAATAAATGCAGGTCATCAGTTGATCTTGCTTGCTATTTTCCACCGATTGTAAGGCACCCGTGCCCACTGCGTCAGTGCCTGCTGCTAACCAAGCTTTCATGTTGTTGCTCCGACACCCCACCTGTAACCATCAGTTGTATATCGGGTAGCACAGCCTTTACCGCTTTTACAAATTCAATCCCTACAACAGCCCCCGGAAATACCTTAACCATTTCGCAGCCTGCTTTGGTGGCATCCAATATTTCTTTGACCGTCATACAACCCGGCAAGTAGGGAATATTATTTTGTTTGCACACCTCGTATACTTCATCCACAAAACACGGTGACACAATAAACGCAGCGCCTGCAGCTATGAAATCTGCTGCTGCTTGTTTGTCGAAAACAGTACCCGCTCCTAACAACATACCGGTACAATGTGCCTGCTGAAACTGGTGTAACAATGAAAAAGTATGCAACGCATTTTGTCCGCGGTTGGTAAATTCGAAAACAAGGATGTCATTTTTAAAACAGGTATCCATCACGTTGATGCACCATTGTGCATCCTCATGATAAAACACCGGCACCAGTTTCTGTTGTATGATATAGCTGATTGTTTGGGACATTTAGCGGCTGATTTTACCCGATGTATTGCCTTCCATCAAAGACAACACTTCTTCTTTGGTTACAAAATTGGTATCGCCGGGAATGGAAGACTTTAATGCCGCAGCGGCGATCGCAAAATCAATTGCTGAACGTGGATCGTCTTTGTATTGATTGATGCCATAAATAATCCCCACCATCAACGCATCTCCGCCGCCCAGCCTGTCAACCATAGCCTGCATATTTAGCACAGGAGATTCGATGATGAAATCATTGTACAAATAAAAAGCGCCGATACTGTTGTTGCTGGCAGAAATTGTTTGCCTGAAAGAGAAAATGATGTGCTGCAGGTTGCTATATTTTTTTTGCAACTGGTACATGCAATCTTTGTATGCTTCATTCTCATCTTCCTCTTTGCTAACAATGCCAAAGTAATTATTCACTGTTTGGCGGTCGCCCAGCACCACGTTGCAGTACTGCATGATTGCCGGCATTATCTCCGCTGGTTTTTTGCCGTATTGCCAAAGCTTGCTGCGATAATTAAGGTCGATGCTGACGGTAAGACCGAGTTCATGAGCTGTTTTAACGGCAGTTAATGTTTCGTCAGCCGCCGCTTGCGAGATGGCTGGCGTGATGCCGGTGCAATGAAACCAGCCCGCATCCTTCAGCACGGCTTTCCAATCTATCATGCCCGGTTCTATTTCTGCCAGGGATGAATGTTCGCGATCATAAATCACTTTGCTGCCACGCATCACTGCGCCCTGCTCTAAAAAATAAATACCCAGCCGTTTGCCGCCATAGCAAATGCCATTGGTTTCCACACCATAGCGCTTCAATTGCTGCACTGCTGTAATGCTTAGGTCGTTGTTGGGCAGGCGGCTAACAAACGATACCGGCAAACCCAACAATGACATGGAAATTGCGGAGTTGTATTCCGCCCCGGCATAATACACATTGAAGGAAGTTGCCTGCCCAAAACGGCTGTAATCAGGTGGCGACATACGCAGCAACACCTCACCAAATGAGATAATTTTTTTCATACTTCTTTAGTTGAATAAGTGATGGTCAACAGCCCGCTGTTAGCAAAGGGAAAATGCCTTTGTTGTAAATAATATTATAGGCGTAAAATCCGCAGGATGTCGTATAGGAATGATTTATTTTCTGGCGAAAAATTTTAATGACAGCCACGACAGCGGCACCAATATGGCTGCCAATACAAAAAACGAGATGTAGCTGGTTTTGGTAAGCACAGGTACCATCCAGGTAGTTACCAATACGCCAAGTATTGCAGATGTACCGCCCATGCCTGCTACCACGCCCACATTTTTACCATTGAAATAATCACTCGGCAGCGTTTGAATATTGTTGATGACAAACTGGAAACCGAACAGTGTAGCGCCGATCAATCCAATGGCCAGGCTTGTATTGTCTTTCAGACTGTCAAGCGACACGACTATCAATGCGAGGGCAACCAACATAATGGCTGAACCGATGGTGATGGCGAGCCGTCTTGCTTTCACTGCGTCTTTTCCTTTTCTGATGAGGTAAGAAGAATACCATCCGCCGGCTAACCCGCCAATGGCAGCTAACAAATACGGCAACCAGGCAAATGCACCCACCTGCTTCAGGTCGAAGGCGAATTGTTCTTTTAGAAAAGTAGGCAGCCAGGTAACAAACAACCACCACACCGGATCAATGAAAAAGCGGGACAGTACCAAACCCCAGGTTTTTTTGAAAGTCAACAATTGTCCCCAGGTATATACATTGGTTTCGGGCACTATATTGGCAGCGTCAAAATCGCGGTGTGTGATGTAGTCCTGTTCTTCTTTTGTGATCCAGGGATGTTTATCGGGAGTGGCTTTGTTGACGATCAGCCAGGGTATGATCCATAGCAATCCCAAACCGGCAATGCCTATGAATGTACCCTGCCAGCCTATAGAAAGATACAGCACGGCAATAAAAGGCGCCGCAACTACCGACCCAAGAGAAGCGCCTGCTCCGAAGATGCCTTGCGCAATGGCTCTTTCTTTAGCAGGAAACCATTCTGCATTGGCTTTTGTGGCACCGGGCCAGTTGCCGGACTCACCAAAACCAAGAAAAAATCTGAAAATACTAAAGGAGGTAAGGGACTTTGCCAACGAATGCAACGCAATGGAAACGCTCCAGATGAATATGGACAACACAAAACCAATCCTTGTGCCCAGCGCGTCCATGATTTTACCAAAGCCTGTTTGCCCAACGGCATAGGCAACCATAAAAAAACTGGTGATAAGCGCTAATGCATTTTTGCTGTCTGCATCGGCAATGCCAAAATCTTTGTAGATATAGGGCCACAAAATATTAATGGCGCTCCTGTCGATATAATTGATGATTGTAGCAAGAGCAACCAAACTAACAATCCACCACCGAAGTCCTTTTATTTTCATGGTACCTATATTTTAATCCTTCAAAAATGTTATTATTATGTTGGCTCAACAACGAACGAAATGTACAAGTGTGCGACGCAACGATGTAAAATAGTAGCTATTCAGCCGGGTCAATAAAAAAACCGGGGATTGGTTATTTAAATAATTAAAATGTAATTACTCATCTATCAACGAAACGACACCGGTCCAACTATAAGTTTTTTCGCCAACGGCAACTGCATGTTGTGCACTTTTTGAAGCATTGTTGTTCGCCAAAAGCAACACCCAATTTTTTCCCGCGCTATTACTAAAATGTACGATCGTATAAGCTTCGTCGTCGTGTAATACGGAGACGTCTTTGACACTTGTAAATGGGTCGTTGGCAATTTCCTCCACCGGGTTGTACTCGCCATGCGGTTCGATGATGGAGACAAACACGGCATTTTTGCTGTCTTTTTTCCGGATGATAAAAGCGGGATCAGGTCGAACATTAAACTGTGGGTCGTTGGCGCCAAGCCGCGCAAAAATCAGGTCATCTTTTTTACCTACAACTGCAGTGATCGAATAAAATTTACCGTTGCCAAACCAGGTTAATTTGGCATTGTCACCATTGGTGTGACCCACTGCTTCTTTCCAGAGAAACTCGTAACCTGCGCTATCCCCAAGTTGTTTCAAAGTGGTCGTTTCTTTTTTATACTCAAAATTGGTTTGCATCAAATGTCCCTGGTACCAGAGCGGTAGATCGTATTGACTTTTACTGTCGGAGTTTACTTTGAAAATATCTATCAGCAATGGCTCACTAAAATCTTTTGTCTTGAAGAGCACCAGGGTACGGTGCAGTTCGCTGCCAGGATAGGCATTATTTGTTTTGGCGCTCACCACTTGTACAGCACCTTCTCCTTTGAAATAATACAGGTCGGGGTGTTTGTTTTCACCAATTCTTATATCACCGTTGTAGTCCGATTTTTCGTTTACTACCAGCGTATTGTGTGCAATGGTTTGTTTCGCCCAGGTATCGTTTTCGGGCAGGTATCTGCCACCGCCTTTTTGGTCAATATTCACCCAACGTGCGGCGCCATAGTCTTGTGCAATTTCTCCCACTTCATCGTATAAAGAATAGGACAGTTTATCGAAGTGCCCGTGACCCATACCTTGCGATGAAAACTTCATTACTGCGCATAGTTCGTTAGTTGGAAGGGTGCCGGTTCTGATAATTCCCACACCGCCTTCATTACCCTTAGCGCCATCCCGATACAAAGTAGATATATGGTTAAATGGCTTCGCTAATCCCAACTTTACATCCCTTGCTACCATAAAGCCGGCTTCATCCAATATGACTGCATTTTGCTTTTTAGCTATGGAAAGCAGTCTCGGGTCTTGCCCATATTTCTCATACACCAGGTCAGTTGCATTCACTACTTCGCGGGCATTCCAGCTCATGCCTTTTTGGGCATCGTTGATGGGAAAAAAACGTCCTTTATAATCCGTTTGATTCAACAGGGCATACACTGCCTTTTTTAAGATGCTGTCGCGGTACGACAGGATGTGCAAATCCGGACGGTTGTTAGCCAGCGCCATAGAAAATTGCAAAAAAGGAAAGATGGCATAGCGCAGGTAATAAGGTCCTTCTGCAAAATATCCATCCGGCGAAAAGGATTCATCCAGTTGGGCTAAAAAACCAACTTTGTCTTGTCCTTCCTGCCGTATCAATCCGCCATCATTGTCTCGCTGTGTTGTGCTGTTTTTGTCAATGGGCAATCCGTACAAAGCCCGGTTCACTAACACTGTGTCGTTCATTACCAAACCGATCATGCCAACGGCGGCACAACCCCAGGTGCTATGGTTATGAATGCGGTTGAAGAACTGCGGATTTTGTATCGACAGAAAATCGGCATACGGCTTAAACAGATCCCGTTCCAAAATCTTTCTGTCGTCTTTGCTTATCCAATCATATATGCAATCGTATGCCTGGCTTACATACACCAGCCAGTTAGCATCGTTGAGGGCTTGCCAGAACAGCTTGCCGGTTGCATAAGACTGATGCGTAGGATGCAAAGGCAATGTGGGATACAATTTGGCATAGGCGAGCAGCATATCCCTTACAAATGCTGCATATTTCTTATCGCCTGTTATTTGAAAAAGCACCCCTGCTTTTTGCATGATAAACCAATTTTGTTTGTGCTGCTCGTGTGTATAACCGCCCGACATATCTTTCGGAACCGGCACATGAATTCCATTGGCTATTTCGGCGTTTACTTCGGCTTTGGCTTTCGCCAACGCGCTATCAAACAATGGCGCTTTGCCAAGAGATGCTTTGATGGCTGCTACTCCTTTTTGAGTGAGAATTAAATTTGGATGATGCTGGGCAAGCAACATATCAACCCGGCAAAGGAGCAATACAAATAGCAGGGCTAATTTCCTTGTAGTATTCAAGTTCTTATCTTTAAAATATTATCAAAATGAGCTGCTACTTGTAGATCAGGTTCTTAGTGTTATAAGGCGCATCGTTGGCGATGATCTTTGGTGTATTGATAAACTGGCAGTCTTCAATGTTGGTGACCGGATCGCCATTTACCATGTGCAACTTCACCGGCTTGCTGTCTTTGAACTGGTTGTTGCGAATGTTTACAAGTTGTACACCATGCAACAACAGCGAAGCATCACTGGTATTGTGTTTATCCTTCCCTACTTTATCAAAGGTTGAATTTTCTATAGTGAGCATGGGACCAAAGGTGCTTTCATCGCTGCCGCCGCGGTACAGGTTCAATACTGCGCTGCCTACGTTGGTAAACTTACAATTGGCAATCACTACGTTTTCTGCATTGTAAATGCCAATGTCTTCGCTCTCTTTGTTGAGCGGTAAAATAGTACCGGTAATGTTGGTGAAAGTAGAGTTGCGCAATACAATACTATCGGCAAACGTGCTTTGATACACCTTCAATACATCAAAGGTGTAGTTGACATCCATATCCCTGAAGTCGCAGTTGTTGATGAATAATTTGTAGTTGCGATTCATCGGTTGGCGGCTGGTGCGGATGACCGCGTTGCCCGCCAGGTCATCGGCTTCTTTACCCGAAACAACCAACCCATCCAGCGATAGCGCACCACCATTTTCGATATTGAACAAACTCGATTTTCTAAACGTCAATACAGGTTTTGCAGCGACATTGCCGGCGGCTTTAAAGGTGAGTGGATGAACGATGTCAATTGATTTGGAATTCAAATATTCGCCGGCATCCTGCAATTCTATGATGTCTCCTGCATTCGACTTTTTAACCGCGTCGGCAAGCGTATTTTCACCAGCCTTTACCGCTATAACTTTCCCGGTATTGAACAATTGTTCCTGCTCAAGCCTGGGATACCAGCTTACACCGGTATTATTGGGCGTAGCCATTTCGCCTTTATTTTTCATGCCGGCATCAAGGTCCTGTGTTGGCATCAACAAACCATTCGCATCTCTTTTAAAGCTGATTTCCTTCGGTACAAAACCTGCTTGTTGAAAGAGTTTTATGTTAGGGCTTACCAGGTTGTTTTTAAAAGTAATGCCGCTGATATCATCATACACGGTAAATACATCCGGCTTCTTTTCGTTGTAGATAATGTTGTTGGCAATGGTAGTGCTTTGTGGGGTAGCTGTGCGTTCTTTATCGCTGCCCGCAGCCAGTTGAATATAATCGCAATTGATAAATGTGTTGTTGGAAGCAATGCTGTTTTTAACCTGCACATACCGGTTGGGCGCCGAGTTGGGAACTCCGTTCATAATAACCAAAGCGCCACGAAAACGGTAGCCGGTCAATCCTTCACAATAGTTGTTGATGACTTTCTGCGACTCATTGATAATTCTGATGCCACCAGTATTGGGTTTGCCGTTGCCAAAGAAGTAATTGTTTTCAACAAGGGTTTCGTTGCCATGGCGCATGGTCAATGTGCCCTGGCATTCGAAGAACGTATTGTTGCGATAAGTGTTTTGACACGATTTGTTGGATACGATTTCGTGCTCGCCATCGCAGCGGTCGAAGTAATTGGTTTCAACCAGGGTTCTCGAATTGGTAAGCGAGTAAGGGCTGGTGCCTATGCGAACTGTTTCGCCACCATTAGAGCCCAGGATGGGTCGGTGACCGAAATAATTATGATCGATCAAATGATTGTTTTCCCTGCTGGCTTCTGAAGTTAGCCGCACCGCAAGGGTTACGCCCAGGTTGTTTTTTCCCACCAGGTAGTTATGGTCAAAACGATTGTTCTTTCCATACATACCCACCCAATAATCCGACTCAAAACGTTCAGGGTTGGTGAAGTGATCAATCACACATTCGGTCACTCTGCAATTGTTGCAAAGTGCACTATCGTTTTTGCGAAATGCCAATACCTCGGGCGCAGTGGAGTATCCATTTTTAAAAACCAATCCTTCCACTACCAGGTATTCACCAGCCATTTTAAAATTTGACTTGCCTTCCAAAGTCACTTTGCCTTTGGTTTCCACCGAAAGCAAAATGGGTTTTTCTTTCGTTCCCCTGCCATCAAAAACCAGTTCCACATTTTTCCATACACCGTTCGCCAAAACTATATTATCGCCGGGTTTGGCTGTTTTTACAGCCCGGTTAAATTCGGATGTATTGTGCACTATTGCTTTCTGCGCAACACATTGTGTAGCTAGCTGAAATGCACAAACAATCAGTAAGGCAGGCAAACGCTTCAAGTTTATTTTCAAATGATTTGTCATCGTTATTTTTTTAAAAGGCATTCGTTTAAATGGGCAGATATTGGGAACAGTTTTTTTTAAGGATACCAGCAGTGGTTTTTTATGGCAACATCGTTGCCACGCTCGGTTTAAAAGTAGCTTTTCATAGCGGCGTGGCAGTTCACCCTGAGCCCGTCGAAGGGTCGCAATCCGTTCATCTATCAGCGCATTACTTGAGCTTTTCTCATTGTATGCATATCCTGTTCTGTTGTTTTGAATTGCTGAATAGCGAACAAAGCGTACAAGAGTCCCGCCAGGGCGGGAACTATGCTTACTGGCAGCCATAAAGTTTGGCTCCTAAAACCTTGCAGTCTATGGCTATGCGCCCAAAATTTCCCGTTCTATGCAATAAGAAAATCCTCGCGCATGGGACTAAAGACATCAATCAATACCCCGTCTTCGAGGCAGACACATCCATGCTCTACATTAGGCGGAATATAAAACGCGTCGCCGGTCTTTAGCACTTTTCGTTCATTGGCAATAACCACTTCGAAGCAGCCACTTTCGATATTGGTTATCTGGCTGTGATGATGGCGGTGAATGGAACCAACGCTATCTTTTTTAAATTCAACCCGTACCAGCATTAGTTCTTTATCGTAAGCCAAAATTTTTCTCCTGATACCGTCACCACTTTTTTCCCAGTCAATATTGTCCGCGACAACAAATACATTTTGTTCCATCATGATTCGTGTTTTTGAAATACTAGAATGTTTGAAGTGTTTGCGTTAATAGCCAGGGTTTTGCGAAAGGTTTCCACTAGCCAGGTCAATGTCGGTTTGCGGTATCGCCATAAGCACCTGTGTTGGTTTCATGGTGTAGGTAGGGCGACCGTTTGCTATAAAATGCGCGTTCATGTAAGCTGCCAACTGCGCTGGTGTAGTGGTGCGCAGCAGATCGTACCAGCGCATGTTTTCGAAAGCAAATTCAACAAAACGTTCGTTCATTAAGGCTGACAGCAGATCGGTTGCACCTGTAAAGCTTTCTTTTGCATAGGGCTCTACCCCTGCCCGTATTCTCACCTGGTTCCAGGGTGCAAGAATATCGAGAAAGTCCTGGTCAGACATGGCAGCCGGGTTGGCTACTGCGCTTGTATTTAACATGGCGTTGATCTCTGATTTCATGAGCAACACATCAGCATACCGAAGTATCACCAGGTCGTTACCTGCATCCCTGATGGGCGCAGTCGGGTCAACATACTTATTGGCTATCAGCGAACCGCTGGCATTTGATATAGAGGCGGCATACCTTTTATCGCCCGGGGCATACAGGTTCAGCAGTTCCAGTTGTGGCTGAAAACCTCGTACAGCGCCTTTGGCTGAATACTCATAGGTGAAGGCTTCGCCTTCGCCACTTGCAGCCGCTTTAAAACCAACAAAGTAGAGTATTTCCTTATTCATCTCGGAACTTAAAGAAAAGATATCAGCATAGTTTGGCAACAACTGGTATGCATTGGAGGCAATCACTTCATCAATTAAGGGTTTAGCATCAGCATAGTCTTTGCGTGTTATATAAACCTTTGCCAACATGGCTTTTGCTGCATACTTCGTTATACGCCCGGTTGAAACGGAAGCCCACGCTGCAGGCAAATTGGTTGATGCATCCTGCAGATCACTTATTATCTGTGTATATACCTGGTCTGCAGGCGTTCTTTTAAACTGGTCTGTTGCATTGTAAGTGATGCGTTCGGTAATCAGAGGAACATCGCCCCACAGCCGCACCAGATTGAACAGCATATGTGCCCGGATGAATTTGGCTTCGCCCTGAAAGATGGGCTTTTTTACAGGGTCTGTTACGTTGTCTATGTATTTCAATACCAGGTTGGTCCGTGCAATTGTGTTATACGATTTTGCCCAGAAATTTGACAGGAAACTATTGGACGAGTTTTCATAAAACCCGTTCATCGAACCCCAGTCGCCTTCAAAAAGGTACGGGGTCATTTCATCGCTACGCAATGAAGTGAGTTGGTACTCATACTGCATGGTTTGTTGCAAGCCATCGTAGCAGGCTATTACGCCACCTTCTACTTCGCCGGTACTTTTGTAATACGTTTGTTCGGTAAGCGAAGAGTTCGGGAGTAAGTTCTATAAAATCTTTTTTGCAGGAAGAAACTGTTATGAGGATGACTACGGAAGCCATTATTATATTTCTCTTTTTCATATCGTCTTTTTGAATGGTTTTAAAACTCGGCATTGATACCAAAAGCAATCGTGCGGGTTAAAGGAGCCGCTCCTCTTTGATAACCATATTGCAAGGGAGTAGCATTGATGCCATTGATCTGTGTGCTGACTCCTTCAGGGTTATAACTTGTATAATTGCTTGCCATTTTGTACCACAGGTTGTTGGAGGTGCAATACACTCTCAGCATCGACAATCCTATTTTAGTGGCGATTTGTTCGGAGAAGTTATACCCGATGTTGAGGTTACGAATGGCTATAAAAGAAGCATCCTGTACGTTGTAACTGCTCAATGTTTTAAAAGCTGTTTTGGATTGCTGTTCTGTTGGATAAGCCAAGTAAGCGGTTGACCCGGTAGGTGAAAATTGATTTTCGTAATAATCGGGATCAATGTTATATGTCTTGGCACCATGCGAACCATTCAGTACAAAACTTATATCCAGGTTTTTGTACCTGAATTCATTGGTTAAACCCCAGGTAAAGGTTGGATAAGGCGAGCCTAAAGGAACGCGGTCTAGTTCATTAATTACTCCGTCTTTGTTTTGATCTTTAGCAAAAACTCTTTCTGATGTTACACCCATTGGCCAGAAATTGGAACCTCGCAAACTAACTGTGCTATCGTACTGGTAGCCATAGAACTGAACCAAAGGACTACCCACCCTGGCAAGAAAATAATTCTGGCGTTTCGGGTCACCTGAAGAAACGATCTCAGATACACCACCAAAACTTTTCAAAGTGTTTTTCAATGTAGTTCCGACAGCAGTAACGGACCAGCTAAAGTTCTTTTTCACAATTGGTCGCAGGGTCAATTGATACTCCAAACCACTGTTATTCACTTTGCCCTGGTTGGTCCAAAAACCATTGTATCCGGTGATGGTAGGGATGGGCAGGAACAATAACAATTTATCTGTAGTAGAGTTGTAGTAATCCATTGTCAACTGTATCCTGTTATTGAGGATTGCTGCATCGAAACCAATATTGGAAGAAAATGTTCTTTCCCAGGTAAGATCTGCATTTCCATAAGAAGTAACATCAAATCCCTGCGTGGTATTGTTGCCTAATATGGCAGCGACCGGAGTTGCGCTGGCAAGCGAAGTATAGTTGCCAATATTGTTGTTGCCGGTAGCGCCATAGCTGCCCCTGATCTTCAAAGTGGTGAACAGCCTGTTGCTTTCCATGAATTTCTCACGGCTTACGATCCAGCCTGCAGAAAGAGCCGGAAAATATCCCCATTTATTATTCGTTCCAAACCGGCTGCTGCCATCCATCCTGGATGCGACCGACAACAGGTATTTGTCATCGAAAGCATAGTTGACCCTGAACAGGAAAGATTTGAGATTGTTCTTTTCTTTAGTAGTTGTAGCGGATGAAATTGTACCGGCATTCAGGGAAGCAATATTATCAGTCAAAAAGCTGCCGGCCTGAATGTCAGCGTATTTATACAATGTGCTCTGCGCTGTAAAACCGGCAATGGCGTTTAGGTCGTGCCTGCCAAATGTATTGGTGTAATTCAGTATATTTTCATTGAGCAGATCGTACACATTGCGTTTTGTGTTTTGCCCGAATGTAGAAGCGATTGATGCAGCGGCTCCATCTAAGATCAGGATCTTTTTTAGCCCATGACTGACGGAAAACTTCATTCTCCTGCTGATCTACAAAACCGCCAAACGAAGTTCTGAAAGATAAATTTTTGGTGATGCTGAACTTGAGGTACGCATTTGTGATTACCCGCAACTGGTAGGTCTTATTGCTTTCACCCAGCAATTCCGCCAAGCCATTATTGTCGCCGGTAGTAGACAGGTTAATAAGACCAAAATTTCTGTAGTAAGGATTTTTCGAAGGGTCAAAATCCCTGGGCTGCACAAGGGAACCAACCGGTTTGCCGGTATAATAGGAAGTAGAATCATTATGGTATAAAGGAACATAAGTGGGCAATGGTTCGCAGCGACTGGTAAATGGGAACTGCCACATCCTGCCGTACAGAATAAGATGGATTTACGCTGACACCTGCGTCGAATTTCGGACTGACCTTAAAATCGAGATTGGCGCGCATACTGTACCGGTCGTACTTGTTGGTTACCATAACGCCTTTTGTTTTTTGAGCACTTGCTGCAACAAAAAACCGGGTACCTGAAGCACTGCCTCCCCTGACACTTATATCAAAATTTTGAGCTGTGCCTTGTTGTAATATAGCATCCTGTGGATCGGTGTAGCTATTGAATCGTTGTGCCGTTAATATCTGTTGAGATAACACGCCATCGTTTGCTGCACTTACGGTTGCGGCCCATTCATCGAGTGAAGGAAAATGAATTCTCTTATAAACAGTTGACAAACCGGTATAGGCATTCACGCTAACTTTCGTTTTACCGGAAATGCCGCTTTTAGTGGTTATCAGTATTACGCCGTTGGCACCACGCGAACCATAAATGGCAGCAGATGCCGCATCTTTCAATACCTCAATAGATGCAACTTCGTTCATATTGACTGACGACAGATCGGTTGGCACAGGATAGCCATCAATAACAATCAGTGGACCTGAGAAGCATTGATGGATGCAGCACCGCGGATTTGTATTTTCGGCGCTGCGCCGGCTGAGGCATCAACGGTTTGAATTTGAACCCCGGCAAACTTTCCCTGCAAAGCATAGTCTGCCCGGGTAACCGGAACTTGGTTTAAGACCACTGGAGCTTATTTTAGCAACTGCACCAGTGACAGACGATTTTTTTTGCGTACCATAGCCAATAACCACAACTTCGTCTCTGGCTCTTACGTTAAGATTTAAAGCGATAACCAGATCAGTTTTTGTCAGGACAGGAGTTTCCGAAGGTGAATAACCAACAAAGGATACTACCAACACGTCACTGGGTGCAGCTTCTATCCTAAATCTCCCGGCCGAATCAGTTGTTGTAACTGATTGAGTTCCTTTAATGGTTACAGTTGCTCCCTGTAGCGGTTTTTCATCAACAGATGAAACGATGAGTTCCGGAGATAGATTTTTTGTTTATTTGTGACCTGGCGGTGCGCGGAATAAAAGCCATTGTTATTATTCCACACAGCAGTAAAAAAATGGAAAGCTTTTTCATACGTAAAATTTGAAGTGAAAAGTTGTTTAACTAAAAAAGGATGTTACTTGGAAGCAGATCCTGCTGTCACCTAGAGTTTAGGTACTGGTACCTGCGGGTTTTTCTGTGCCGCGCCCATTGCTCATGGTCGTCACGCATTGAATTGTTCAACTTCTATAGTCACCATTTTTTTAAAAGATGAAATGATGGAGAAGCTTCGGAACTGGTGGAAAATGCTGTAGCCGCGTTCAATAAAAAATGCTAATTAAAAATTCTATAAGTCAGAGAGTTTTCGTTTTCCTAAACATTTGCGGAGCGAGATGGTAGCAAAAAATTCTGGCAGAACATCCTGTCTGTTGTGTAAGCATTTAGTCATTCATCATAATTTCTGCCGGCAATCGTTATTTAGTTCAACCTGTTATATAAAATAAGTTCCGCCATTTATTTCCATACTGGCCCCTGTAATAAAAGATGAAGAGTTTGAAGCCAGGTATAAAACAAGGTCGGCAACTTCGGAAGGACTTCCTTCCCTGCGCAAAGGAGTTGCAGCAGCTACTTTTTCTCTAACTTCCTGTTTGGTAAATGTGTTGTGGAAAGTGGTATTGATCATGCCGGGTGAAATAGCATTTACTCTTATTCCCCTGGGACCTAATTCTTTTGCCAATGCCCTGGTCATGGTTAATACACCACCTTTAGCTGTTGAATAAGCCAGGGAACCGGGTCCGCCGCCATCTCTCGCAGCCTGCGATGCAAAGTTTACAATGGATCCGCCAGCAGACATATGCGGCAATACTTCTTTGGTAACCAGGAATACAGTTTTAAGATTTACATCCATGACAATATCCCAAAACTCTTCGTCTATTTCCGCCATTGTTTTCCGTCCCATCAGACCACCCGCTACATTTACAAGAATATTAATTTCTGAACCAAAAGACTGGACGCATTGATCAACTATATTTTTAACATCTGCAGCTTTGGTCATATCGCCCTGTGCAAGAATTGCTTTACCTCCTGCCTTTTGGATCATCTCCAATGTTTCCTGTGCCTGTTCCTCAGCATCAAAATAATTGATGCAAACCGAGGCGCCTGCTTCGGCAAGTTTAATGGAAGTGTATCGTCCTATATCGCGACCACCACCGGTTACCAATGCTACTTTGTTTTGTAATGCTGTCATTTTATATGATTTAATTGTTTGGTGATTTGTATTTGGAACTTGGTCTCTGAATAAAAATGGCTAACAGTATTCGCCTCTTTCTTAATAGTGTGTGCCAGGGAGGTTTTAATTTTTGTGCTTCAACGTCCTTTTCGATAGGATCTTAAATACTGTCTTTTGAAGTCTTATGGTAGGTGGAAAAACAAGTTTCCGTTGTTGGGGCGTATTATTTGGTTTCATATGTGCATCGTTTGAAAATTAAAGTTCTCCTTTTAAAATAGAGATACACAATTAACGAGGTTAAAATATTTCTAACAGAAAGCGTTTTTTATTAGATAAATTTTAACTTTAATGGTCGAATTGCTAACTATATTTCAATAATAATCACTGGGAGGGTTTCCGGTTACGTTCCCGGTAATTAGTTGCGACAATCAGATTTTTTTTATTTTTATACAATGGAGAGCTTACCTACAATAAAAGACATTGCTATAGAATTGGGCATTTCTATTTCTACAGTTTCAAGAGCGTTGAGGGGGCAGCCGGATGTGAATGCGCAAACACGGAAGGCAGTCTTGGACCTGTCTGAAAAACTAGATTACCAGCCTAACAAGGCTGCACTTAGTCTGTTGAAAAAAAACACCTCAACTATTGGGGTAGTAGTACCTAATCTCGATTACTTTTTTGCCACTGCAATAGGGGGCATCGACGAGGCTGCATTAGAAGCTGGATATACTGTAATGGTTTGTCAGTCGAATGAATTATATGGACGGGAAATGATTAATATCAAACGATTGTTGGAAAGCAGGGTAGATGGTTTTATTATTTCTGTAAGCAGCGAAACCATTGTAACCGATCATTTTAAAAAAATACAAGACAAAGGCATGCCTATTGTTTTTTTTGACAGGGATGCGAATGATATGAAAGCACCCAAAATTTTATTGAACAATTTTGAAGGCGGGTATAGAGCAACGCGGCATCTGATTGAGAAAGGCTATTCGAAGATTGCTTTTCTTGGTGGGCCTGAAAAAATGATGATCAGCCAGCAACGTTACGAAGGCTACAAGTCGGCATTGATCGAAGCCTCAATTAAACTCAATCCGAAATGGGTGGAGCACGGTGACTTTAACCAGGACTTCGCGTATGTTAATACAGAAGATCTGCTGAAAGCAAAAAATAAACCTGATGCCATCTTTGCTATGAGTGACCGGCTGGCAATCGGTGCAATGGAATGCATTAAGAAGTTCGGGTTAAAAATGCCGGATGATATCGGATTAATAGGTTTCAACAATGAACCCATTACCAAACTGCTATCGCCATCGATAAGTACCATTGACCAACCGGCATTTGAAATGGGAAAGAAAGCTGCTCGTATGTTTATACAGCTTATCAATAACAAAGATCTACAGCCTGATGATATAATCTTAAACCCACGGTTGATCGTGAGGGGAATCTTCAAACCGGGGAACAAAAAAAACTTAGAATAATTTTTGACAGCAGCAATGCATATTTGTGACCCAAAATAATTGAATGAAATCACGTGAATTATACTGAGATAAATTTTTTATAACTGGGGTTGACCGGAGAATGTAGCTTGTTTTTGTACAACACTTAGTATCCTCTATCGCCGGAAATTACCTCAGTTGATGTTGGGTTGCTAACTAAATACAGTGGTCGCATTCCTCAACTATAGAGTAGCTGACTGAAGAAAAGTTAGCAGCGGCTCCTTATATTTAACCTGAGGTAAAATTGTTGCTATGCCGATGAATGGAGCGTCGCAACAATGTTCCATTGAAATGATAAGGCTGGTCTCCCAAAAAGTAAAGGCTGGATAACCGTCTAATGAAAAAGGGACTTTAGCTTTACTTTTATCAAAATTTGCTATATGAAAAAAGGTGCTTTCAACACCCTGATCAAATGTTTTGGGCTTATGTTTTCCAGCATCTTTTTATTTTCCTGTCACTCATCCGATCAACCGGGCGGCAATGAACAGGCGCCGGGCAACGAACCAAAATGGTGGAAGGAAGCGGTCGTTTACCAGATTTATCCCCGCAGTTTTAAAGATAGCGATGGCGATGGTGTTGGCGATCTGAAAGGGATCATTTCAAAGCTGGATTATATCAAAAGCCTGGGGGTAGATGCCGTTTGGCTGAACCCTATTTACTCCTCGCCCAACGACGACAATGGCTACGATATCAGCGATTACCGCAACATCATGAAAGAGTTTGGTACGATGGCCGATTTTGATGCCCTGCTGAAAGGGCATGCACGAGCGGGACATAAAACTGGTGATGGACCTGGTGGTAAACCATAGCAGCGATGAGCATGAATGGTTTAAACAAAGCCGCAGTTCGCGCAACAGTCCTTACCGCGATTATTACCATTGGTGGAATGCCGAAAGAGGCAAACCACCCTACCGCTACAGCTTTTTTGATGTAAATCACGATGCCTGGAAATACGATTCACTTACCAATGCCTATTACCTGCATTATTTTCGCGCAAGCAGCCCGACCTGAACTGGGAAAACCCCAAACTGCGGCAGGAAGTGTATGACATCATGAAGTTCTGGGCCGACAAAGGCATAGATGGTTTCCGGCTGGATGCCTTTCAGTTTGCAGCCAAAGACACCACCTTCCCGCCGTTTCCGAAAGGTTATGAAAAGAACGTTATGCAATATTATGCTATGGGGCCGCACCTGCACGATTACCTGCAGGAAATGAACAAGGAAGTGTTTAGCAAGTATGATGTAATGAGCGTGGCAGAAGGCGCAGGCAAGTACGTTTGAAGATGCACATAAGCTGGTGGATGCCGACCGTAAGGAACTGAATATGGCTTATGCTTTTGAGGCGGTGGACATTGCCAAACCCGGAGGGTTACAGCTTGCTGCATTTTAAAGACGTATTTACCCGGTGGGATAGCGCCTTTGCCAAGAAAGGCTGGCTCTCCATCTTTTTGGCCAATCATGATCAGGCACGGATGGTAAGCCGCTTTGGTAATGACAGTCCGGCGTTCCGTGAGCCCTCCTCCAAAATGCTGACTACATTTATTATGACCATGCGCGGCACTCCTTATTATTACAATGGCGATGAACTGGGTATGACGAATGCGGGCTTTACCGATATCAACCAATACCGTGATATGCCTACCCTGAACGAATACCAGCACCAGAAAGACATAGGCGGCAACATGGATGACTACATGAAACAGATCAGCTTTGCCAGCCGCGACAACGGACGCACCCCCATGCAGTGGGACAGCAGCAGGCATGCAGGCTTCACCACCGGCACGCCATGGATAAAGGTGAACGGCAATGCTTCTTTCATCAATGTGGCAGCAGAAGAAAAAGACCCGAACTCTCCACTTAATTATTTTAAAAAAGTAGTACAGTTGCGCAAACAAAACCCGGTGCTGGTCTATGGCGACTATACCCTACTGGACAAAGACAATCCAAAGGTGTATGCCTACACCCGCGTTGGCAATGGTAAAAGAATGTTGATCGTATTGAACTTTTCATCGACGGCGGCACGAACGAAAACAGGGCTCAGCGGTAAGGCAAACGTTTTACTGTCGAACTATGCAAACGGTGCAACAACCATAGATCCGGCAACGATCAGCCTGCGACCGTATGAAGCCGTTGTGTATTCGCTGGACTGACAGATTTAATCTCATTAAATCATTTTAAACGGACATTGACCATGAAATTATTAGAAGGAAAAGTTGCCATTGTAACCGGCGCCAGCCGCGGTATAGGTGAGGCTATTGCCATTAAAATTAGCCGAACAAGGCGCCTCATATCGCATTTACTTATCTGAGCAGCGACGAGAAAGCCAAATCCATCGAAGACAAACTCACCAGCCTTGGCGTAAAAGCCAAAGCATACAAAAGCAATGCAGGAATATTTAGCGACTGTGAGACTATGGTAAATGATGTGATTAAAGAGTTTGGAACCATAGATGTATGCGTGAACAATGCCGGTATAAGCAAAGACAATTTGCTGCTGCGCATGACGCCCGAGCAATGGGATGACGTAATGCCACCAACCTGAAGAGTGTTTTTAACATGACCAAACAGGTTATAAGGCCGATGATGAAAGCACGAAAGGGAAGCATCATAAACATGAGTTCTATAATTGGCATAACGGGCAATGCCGGACAAAGCAGCTATGCGGCTTCACAAAGCCGGTATCATTGGTTTTACAAAATCAATAGCGCTTGAAGTAGGCAGCCGCAATATTCGCTGCAATGCAATAGCACCGGGTTTTGTAGAAACCGATATGACCGACTACCTGAAGGAAGGAGAAGCCGCCAAAGCATTTCTACAAAAGATACCGCTGGGTCGCTTTGGCAGTGCCGCTGAAATAGCAGATACCACGCTCTATCTTGCCAGTGATCTGAGCAGCTACGTGACAGGGCAGGTGATAAGTGTTTGCGGGGGATTGAATACCTGAGTAAAAAATTATAGCTAAAAATTAGCCTTGCGTAAGCAGGGCTTTTTTGTTGCCCGGAAGGTGGTGCTGAAGTATGGCATAGTTTTCTCAATACAGATGTACAGAGTTGCTGACAGGTAATGCTTTTCGTGAGGTAAAAGCAACAAATTGTTAACCGCTTTTTTAAACGGGTTAAATAAAGAGAACATGAAAAATACAGTGATGGCATTTGCAATGGCTACCGTTTTTGCAGCCTGCCATAGCAATGCGAAAAATGATGAAACTGCTGCCCAGGGAGACAGCTCGCTGATGGACCAGAGCCGGGTGATCAACATGAACGGGTTGAGCGATACGCTGCAGACCGCCAACGGGCAATATGTAAAAGTGAAGGAGAAGCCTGTGACCGTAACGGAAGTGCCTGCGCCTGCGCCAAAGGTTACCCGGCACCACACCACTCCTGCGCCTTCCAGTGTGCCGGTGTACAGCGATCCTGCCCCTGCTACAACACCTGTAGCAACTGCACCTGTTGAACAAAAGAAAAAAGGTTGGAGCAGTGCTGCCAAGGGTGCCGTAATAGGCGCCGGTGCGGGAGCCGTTACCGGTGCAATTGTGAGCAAAAAGAAAGGAACCGGAGCAATTATAGGTGGAGTATTGGGCGCCGGGGGAGGATATGCTGTTGGTAAAATAATAGACAGCAAGAAAAAGAAAAAGCAACAATAAAAAACGACAATTTTGTATTACAGCCCGGAGAGATCCGGGCTTTTTTTATGCTTCACATTTTTTGCTTAGCTGTCCCTATGATTCTGTTTCGTCTGACAAGAATATCGAATACGCTTATTTTCAAGGTACAATTAGGAGACACGTTACACTGATATAATCAGCTAAACCCTAAAAGCTCCGAAAAGCGTTGCCGATGAACGGAATGCGTCGCAACGATGAACCACAAAGCCCTGCTGCCTGTACCAAAAGAACGCGCTAAAAAATCACAACGCGGTTAGACGATTTATAACAACTACCAAAAACTTCAGCGCTTTACCGGTGATGCCGTTATTTTGCAAACACTGTAGCAAATACAGCGGCAGTATCGGCAAATCATTCTATGAACATAATCGGTAAAATACTAAGCAATAAACTGTGGTGGCTTTGGCTGGCGCTGCTGTTTGTAGCCGTCATCTATCTTGCTTCTCTTACGCATTTCCGCCTCGACCTTACCCGCGAAAAAAGATTTTCGCTCAGCGCTCCCACAAAAAAATTATTGTCGAACCTGGACGGCGAGGTGCAGATAGATGTGTACCTGACCGGAGACCTGAGCGCCGGTTTTAAAAAGCTGAGCGTAGCCAGCGACGAACTGCTGAATGAGTTTAAAGAATACGGTAAAACGAAACTACAATATCAGTTTATAAAGCCCGGAGAAGGACTGCCCGACAGCCTGAAATATGAAATATATGACAGCCTGGTGCGTATGGGTGTAAAAACTTTTAATAACCAGGTGACCGCTAAAGAAGGGGATGAAAAAACCGAACGCCTTATTTTTCCGGCGGCTATGGTTACATATGGTGGTCATCAACTGCCGGTAGATCTGATCAGTGGCAAGAGCGGCATGGATGAAGAGACCTCTCTCAACTACAGCGAAGCATTGCTGGAGTTTAAATTTGCCGATGCCATTGACAAACTTACCCGCAAGCAACAGCCAATTGTTGCCTATGCAGCCGGAAACGGTGAACCGCTGAACCCCACCGTTCGCGACCTTTTTGATGTGCTGAGAAACAACTATCGCTTTGGTGTAGTAGATGTAAACACGGGTATCCTTGACCCAGATACCATTAACGCACTGCTGATCGTAAAACCTTCAAAACCCTTTACTGAAACAGAGAAACTGAAGATTGATCAGTATGTAATGCATGGAGGCAATGTGATCTGGTTCATAGATAAGCTATACGCCGAAATGGACAGCCTGCTGCGGTCGCATGCCGACTTTGTAGCCTTTGACAAGAACCTGAATATCGATGACATTTTATTTCGCTATGGGGCACGCATCAATGGCGATCTGTTGCAGGATCTGAAGTGTGCGAAACAGCCTTTGGTGGTAGGTCAAATGGGCGATCAGCCGCAGATAGAACGTCTGCCGTTTCCTTACTTTCCGCTATTAAGCTCACCCTCAACCAACCCCATTGCTAAAAACCTGGATGATGTATTGAGTATATTTCCGGGTTCAATTGATACGGTGAAGGCGCCGGGCATCAGCAAAACGGTGTTGCTCGCCAGCGATACCAATAGCCGAACCCTTAGTACGCCGGCAATCGTTAGTTTACAATCGGTGAAAACAGAGGATGACCTCCGATACTTCAATAAAAGCTATGTACCTGTTGCGGTATTGCTCGAAGGAAAGTTCACTTCATTATATGCGAACCGGCTTACCGCGAATCTGCAGGACACGCTAAATTCCTATTCTACCAAGCCTTTTTTAGCAGCAGGCGATAAAGATGCCAAACAGATCGTAGTGAGTGATGCAGACATCGTGACCAATGTAGTAACTCCCGGTAAGGGTCCGTTGCCCATGGGTATGCAGCAGTATGAGAACTACCAGTTTGCCAACCGCGATTTTCTGATGAATGCCATAGACTACCTGGTAAACACCAACGGGATATTGGAAACCCGCAGCAAAGACATTACGCTTCGCCTGCTGGATAAACAAAAGATCCTTACTCAAAAAACACTTTGGCAGTTTATCAATATTGTGGTGCCTATACTGCTTGTTATGCTCTTTGGCTGGTTGTACCAGGTAGCACGCAGGCGTAACTTCGCAGTTTGAAGCCATTAGTTTAGTGTAGTTGTAAGAAAAAAAACTTCAGGCAAACGGCAGTATTCTTTTTTTCTGCCGGTAAGTAAAAAACAATTCCCTGTTTCACTTTGATACGTTGGCGCTACCGGTCGCCTTATTTATTTCTACGTAGTTTTACCGCTCAATTTTGTACGGCTGATGACAGTGAATGAAATGACATTTTTAATTTTCGGATTGATCATAGCCGCTGCCCTGGTAGTTGATCTGGGGCTACTCAGCAAAAAACATATGGCGATCACCATTAAGAAAGCAATTTTTCAAACCTGCTTTTGGATCTCATTGTCATTGCTTTTTTTTGGTTACTTGTGGATAGAAAAAGGCGGAACAGTGGCAACAAAGTACATTACGGCTTACCTGATGGAGTGGAGCCTGAGCATAGATAATATTTTTGTTTTTATTCTCATTTTCTCTTTTTTTAAAGTAGAGGAAGGCGATGCAGGAAGAGCGCTTCTTATCGGTATTCTGCTTGCTATTGTTTTCCGTATCCTGTTTATCTGGCTGGGCATAGAACTCATCAATAGCTTCCATTGGATCATGTATATTTTTGGGGCTTTTCTCGTTTATACGGGCCTCAAACTTTTCTTTCAAAAAGAAGATGATGATTATGACCCGGCATCCAGTACTGTATATCGTTTTAGCAAACGCTTTTTTCCCCTATCGGACAAAGAGCCAAATGGCAAATTTTTTCATCGCGAGCGGGGAAAATTGTTATTTACCTCTTTAAGCCTGGTAGTTTTGATGCTTGCCGCAACCGATCTTGTTTTTGCGCTGGATAGCATTCCTACGGTCGTGTCGCTGGTACGTGAGCGGGCTGATGTTCCCTTTAAAGCTGAAGATATCCTGGTCATTTATTCTTCTAACATTTTCGCAGTCCTGGGTCTGCGTAGTCTTTTCTTTTTATTGCGTGGGGCTGTTGACAAGTTTGGTTACTTACAGCAAGGCATTGCAGTAGTACTCACTTTTATTGGCGTTAAAATGCTCATTGAGTTTTTCAACATTCACATTTCTATCTACCTGTCGTTATTGGTTATTGTAGCCAGCCTGGGTATATCAATTATCTATTCTGTTTACAAAAGCCGCCAGGTTTCCCCCCATTCTTCTACCAACAAATAATTTATAATTTTTGCCGTATACGTTTCAGCATATTGTTACCATAACAGGCGAAGAGTTTATTGTTCATGATCCTGATGCAATCATTGAATTACTCCTGATAGATAGTCGCCGTCTTGTTTTTCCGGCAGTGACCTTATTTTTTGCTTTGCAGGCGGGGCGTAAGAGCGGGGAGGCTTTCGTTGAAGAACTGTACGCGGCAGGTGTACGCTGTTTTGTAGTAACCACAGGCTTCGACCATACCGCCTGTCCCGGTGCTAACTTTCTAAAGGTCGTTGATCCGTTGCGCACCTTGCAGCACATTGCAGCTTATCACCGGCAACAATTTACCCTGCCCGTTATAGGCATCACAGGCAGTAATGGAAAGACGATAGTAAAAGAGTGGCTATACCAGTTACTCTCTGCCGATTATAACATTGTCAGAAGTCCGCGCAGCTACAATTCTCAAATTGGTGTGCCCTTAAGTGTTTGGCAGATCAGTGATGCACACACACTTGGCATATTTGAAGCAGGCATTTCGCAAAGTGGCGAAATGGATTTCCTGGAAAGAGTGATACAACCCACGCTCGGTAGTCTTAACCAATGTGGGTGCGCCGCACAGTGCCGGCTTTGCTACAAAACTTGACAAAGCAAAAGAAAAGTGGAAATTGTTTACTAATTGCCCGGTTGTCATCAGCAACAACCAGGATGAAACGGTCAATGTCATACTTGCGGGCACATCACCCCACCGGCTTTTTACCTGGGGTACTGCAAACGCAGATCTGCAGGTGGAGACAATCAGCAAGTCGGGGAATAATACCATTATTACGGCTAATTATTTACATTCCTCTGTGTCCATTGTTTTACCTTTTATAGACAATGCATCAGTTGAAAATGCCATCACCTGTTGGGCTGTTTTACTATATCTCGGTCTCGGCAATAGCACCATAAGCGAAAGAATGCTTCATCTGCAACCTGTTGAAATGCGGCTGCAATACAAACATGTTATTAATAATTGCACACTCATCAACGACAGCTATAGCAACGATCTCAGTGGTCTGCGCATAGCGCTTAGTTTCTTACAGCAGCAGGCAGGCAAACAGGCAACCACCGTTATACTTTCAGATCTTGGTGAAACTGAAAGTTCCGCTGATCAATACGGCAAGGTGTTGCAGGCGTTGCTGCAATACAAGGTGCAAAGGTTTGTCGGTATTGGCCCACGGTTACACGCATTAAGAGACGTGTTTGCGCAAGCTATTCCACTTACCCATTTCTTTACCGGGGTTGCAGGCTTTCTACAGCAGTTCCCCAATCTTCGGTTTAGTAACGAAGCCATATTACTGAAGGGAGCCCGGGCGTTTGAGTTTGAGCAGATCGATCTGCAATTCGAAGAAAAAGTACATCAAACGGTACTTGAGGTAAACCTTACCGCCATGGCCAACAACCTGCGCGAATACCAGAAATGCCTGCAACCACATACTAAGGTAATGGCAATGGTCAAGGCTTTTAGTTATGGAAGTGGCAGCGCCGAAGTGGCGCGGGTATTACAATATCACAAGGTCGATTACCTGGCCGTCGCCTATGCCGATGAAGGGGTAGAACTTCGAAAGGCCGGTATCAATATGCCTATCGTTGTCATGAACCCTGAGCCGGTCACGTTTCAACTGATCGTGCAGTATGGACTGGAACCGGAGATGTATTCATTCAGCATTATCAATGCCTTTAGCGCCTACCTGCAAAATGCCGGTCTGCAACAGTATCCCATTCATATAAAGATCGATACGGGCATGCACCGGCTTGGCTTTGAAGAAGCTGATTTGGACTTACTTAGCGGGCTGCTCGGGCAAACCAACAGAATGGCAGTTAAAAGCGTTTTCAGCCACCTTGCTGCCAGCGAGGCGCCGCAGCATGACAGCTTTACCCACCTGCAGGTGCAGCGGTTTAAAACAGCCTGCGCCCGCATTCGCGCAGCCACCGGTTATGCATTCATGCAACACATTGCCAACTCTGCCGCCATCTTTCGCTTTCCACAGTACCAGTTCGATATGGTGCGCCTGGGCATCGGGCTTTACGGAATTGATAGCACGGCTCAAAACATCCTTAACCTGCAGCCTGTGGCATCGTTGCTTACTACGGTGGCGCAGGTTCGCAACCTGCCAAAAGGTGAGAGCGTGGGGTATGGGCGTCGCGGTAAAATGCCCGCTGATGGGCAGATCGCTACCATACGCATCGGGTATGCCGATGGCTTTAGCCGCCGGCTGGGCAACGGTACAGGCAAAGTTTTCATTAATGGCCAGCTTGCACCGGTTATCGGTAGCGTTTGCATGGACATGACCATGGTTGATATAACCGGTATTGCAGATGTACACGAAGGAACCACCGCAGAGGTCTTTGGCACTAACCTATCCATTCAGCAGGTTGCCCAATGGATTGAAACGATCCCCTACGAAGTAATGACCGGTATCAGCCAACGGGTACGCCGCGAATATTATGAAGAGTAGTTTCAAGGAAGTTGTTTGTGTGGTTACGGGCATTTGTTCTCTGTGGTACATTGTTGCCACGCTCGGTTTAAAAGTAGTTTTTCATAGCAGCGTGGCAGTTCACCCTGAGCCCGTCGAAGGGTCGCATTCCGTTCATCGGTATCGCTTTGTTTTAGCGACCACTTTTTCTTCTCTCCAAACGCCTGATAGTTGTTAAGCTTCCTTCACCTTTTTTCGCCCGCCAATATCAGGTAGAAAGCCGGTTAGCAAACCGATAAGTGGTAAAAAGGCACACACGCTGAAAACAAATTGTATGCTGGTCTTATCGGCTAAAATGCCCAGCAACGCAGAGCCTAAGCCGCCCATGCCAAAAGCAAAACCAAAAAATAAACCTGCTACCGTGCCCACTTTGCCGGGGATTAGTTCTTGTGCATAAACCAGTATAGCAGAAAACGCCGACGCCAGTATGAACCCGATAAAAACAGTCAGCACAATAGTAAAAGCAAGCGATACATGCGGAAGCAAAAGAGTAAACGGTGCAGCGCCCAAAATGGAGAACCAGAATGATGTACTTGCGCCCGAAGCGGTCGCCGAGCGGCCCACCCAGGAGTGTGCCGGCAGCTACCGAAAACAAAAAAACAAAAAGATAGACCTGCGAGGTTTGCACCGACACATGAAACTTGTTGATGAGATAAAATGTATAGTAATTAGACATGCTGGCGAGGTAGAAATATTTCGAAAATATAAGCACCAGCAATATGATTACCGACAGTGTGATCCGTCTTTTTGAGATCGCCGGCTGAATGGCTTCGGCAGGTGAACGTTTTGGTTTGATGCGATGCCTGTTATCGCTGTACCACTTGCCTACCACATACAACAGGCAAATGGCAAGTAGCGCCAGCAACGAGAACCAGAGTATATAGGTTTGACCGAACGGAACAATGATAGCTGCTGCCAGCAAAGGTCCGATGGCGCTGCCAGCGTTGCCACCCACCTGGAAGATAGACTGCGCCAAACCCCGGCGCCCGCCACTGGCCATATAGGCTACTTTACTCGCCTCAGGGTGAAAGACCGAAGAGCCCAAACCAATAAGCCCTACTGAAAGGAGTAGGATGGAGTAGCTTGTATTCAAGGCCAAAACGATAAGACCGCAAAGTGTTAAGCCCATGCCCACCGACAATGAAAAAGGCTGCGGTTTCTTATCGGTATAAAAGCCAACCAGCGGCTGAAACAAAGAAGCAGCCAGTTGAAAAGTGAGCGTGATGAGACCTACCTGCGAAAAGCTGAGGTGATAACTGACCTTGACCAGCGGGTAAATAGAGGGAATGAGCGATTGTATGGTATCGTTGAGCAGGTGAGAAAAGCTTATGGTCAGCAAAATGGAGAACACAGTGGCTTCTGTGCCGGTCTGTAGTGCTTTGGCTTGTTCCTTTACCATATAGGTCTGAATAATTTGGTGCGCAAAGGTATTACCAGACAAAACTCCACCCGCTATGTAAAACTACCCTCGCTCAACATTTTTCGTAAAACGACAAAAAGCCTGTTGCGTTCTGCTTTCTAATGCCTTACTATTTGCTACAGAAAAAGCTGCTATAAAAAGATACCGTACAAGTGAGTGACACAACCGGCGCCGAATAAAGAACTATTGCCCGTCTCCCCCAACAAAAAAACAAATAATAAGCGACCGTACTTTTTACAATGTGTGCATTTCCTCTATATTCGTGGTACAATACCGCGTACTGATGCTGCATACTGTTCATAATCTTCTTACTTGTTGTTGCTGCTAAGCGCTCAGCTTTACCTTTGCCCCTGTTTTTTCTATTACATCAATCAATTTACTCAAGCGCATGTCTACACTAAAAGTGTACAATACACTTACCCGTCAAAAAGAAGAATTTATACCTGTAACGCCTGGCCATGTGGGTATGTATGTATGCGGACCTACCGTAAGCGGCGAAAGCCATTTGGGGCATGCCCGGCCATATATAACATTTGATGTGGTGAACCGCTACCTGCAATACCTGGGCTACAAAGTGCGCTATGTGCGCAACATAACCGATGCCGGTCATTTTGAAGAAGAAGGCCGCGAGGCAGAAGATAAGATCAGCAAAAAGGCCGTGCTGGAAAAACTGGAACCCATGGAACTGGTGCAGAAATATACCAACCTGTTTCACTGGGCAATGCACCAGTTCAATAACCTGGAACCCGAGCATAGAACCAACTGCTACCGGGCACATAGTGGAGCAGATAGACATGATAGAGAAGATCATTGCCGATGGCTATGCCTATGTAGCCAATGGCAGCGTGTACTTTGATGTAGAAAAATACAACACCGATTTTCGAAAAATGGGGCTGCCCTATGGCATACTCAGCGGCCGAGTATTAGATGACCAGTTGGAGACCACCCGCGACCTGGACAACCAGGAGGAGAAACGCAACAAAATAGATTTTGCGCTTTGGAAGAATGCGCCGCCCGAGCACATCATGCGCTGGAAAAGCCCGTGGGGCGAGGGCTTTCCCGGCTGGCATATTGAGTGCTCGGCAATGAGCTACAAATACCTGGGCGAAGAATTTGACATTCACGGCGGCGGTATGGACCTGCAGTTTCCGCACCATGAATGCGAGATAGCGCAGAGCACTGTGTCGCAACCATAACATGCCTGCGCGCTACTGGATGCACAACAATATGATCACCATCAACGGGCGAAAGATGGGCAAGAGCTATAACAATGTGATAAAGCTGAGCGAGATGTTCAGCGGTGATCATCCCTTGCTTGCAGCAGGCATACAGCCCAATGACGATCCGGTTTTTTATTTTGCAAACGCACTATCGCAGCACGCTCGATTTTGGCAACGAAGCCTTGCAGGCAGCAGAAAAAGGTTTGAAACGGTTGTGGGAAGCGCACGAACACCTGCAAAAAATGAACATCGACAGCTTCTCTTTTGACGAGGAAACTGACGCCGAACTGGATACAAAAGTGCAAATGCTGTTGAGTGAGCTGGACGATTTTATGAACGACGATTTCAACACGGCAAAAGTGCTGGCGAACTTATTTGAACTGGCGCCGGTCATCAACTCTATAAAAGACAAACACATCCTGCCATCCGCTCTGGGGCACGATACACTTCGGCTGTTACAGACCAAAATGAAAACCTACCTGGAAGATATATTGGGGCTGCGCAGCGAACTGCCGGCAGGCACTGATAAGCTGGATAAGGTGCTGCAGGTATTGATCAATCTACGGAAAGATGCCAAAGCCAAAAAAGACTATGTAACGTCTGACGCTATCCGCAAACAATTGCTGGAGCTGGGTATTGCATTAAAGGATGAAAAGGACGGCAACATCAGCTATTCGTATGTGTAAGCAAGAGGGTGCAGCTAAAATGCATTTGATTAAAATGCAGTAAAAGTTTACTAATGAGTACTAATGCCCGGCGTAGTAGTCATATCCTCTTTCAGCCCAATAGTCTGCTGGCTTTTCGTTGCTAAAAAATAAGGTGCCAATGCGCTTTAAGTGTTTGATGCCATACTTTACGGGTATGATGAGGCGCAACGGATAGCCCTGGTTGAGCGGCAGGGGCTGACCATTCATTTCGTAACAAAGCAATGTTTGCGGTTGTAGCGCACTAGGCATATCAATACCTACATAATATTTTTTATCGGGCGTTTGCATGCCGACGTACTGCATCTTTGCCTGTGAACTCGAGTTGATAATACTCTACAAAAGTGTGAAGGGCACACCGGCCCAATGGGTGATCTGGCTCCAGCCTTCGATGCATTTGAAGTTGAAAACGACATCTTTTTTGGGTAACTTTTTTAAATCGTCAAGGGTAAGCCGCAGTGTATCGCCGGGAGCCCGTACTACATTGAGATGCCAGTCTGCATCCACGCTATCACGTAAGCCATACATGCCATTGACACGAACATTGGCGGCCGCAGCGCTCACCGGGTATTCTTTTACCAGCGTACCGGTATCGAACAAAGCAGAGAACACTTTTTCGTTGAAGGCGAGCGTTTTGCGCAACGGTTTTGGCGCGCCATCTACCTGGGGCTGGTTGCCTATCCATTTGAAAGTGACCCAACCAGCTATGAGCAAAAAAATAAAAACAACAAACGCGAGGATGCTTTTTCGCACCACCGTTTTGTTTTCGACTGTCTGCTCAGTAAAATTATTCTGATCGCTCATTTAGTCCTGGTTTTTACCGGTAAACTTTATTACTTCAAAACCGGTGATCATTGCCTGAAAATTGTTCCAGCCCGTTTTAATGACCTGCGCTATGTGCACCAGAAAGAATACAACATACCCTATGGTAAGTATAAAATGTTCCGCACGTGCTGCAGCATAGCCACCACAAAGCCACATGATGCCGCTGAATTGCACCGGCTTGTAGATGGCAAGACCGGTAAGCAAAGAGCCGATACCCATAAACAGGATTGCTGTATAGGCAATGCGCTGTGCAGCATTGTATTTTAGTTGTGGAGGTTCGTATTTGCGTATGTGCAGATCGTGCAGCAATACCTGCCAGGCTTCTTTGAATGAGCGTTTATTTGGCAAAAGATAGCGCCACTGTCCTGAAAAAATGGTAAATAAAATGTATAGAAACCCGTTAATGGCAAAAAGCCACATAAAAGCAAAATGCCAGCTCATACCTTCCGCGAGGCGATGATCAATATGCAGGGATCTATAAAAAGGCTGGGGAAAAAATTTAAAAAGCGGTTTGGTACCGGTACCAATCTGGTAAACACTGTTTGCCCAGTAGATGAGTATGCCACTCCAAATCATACAGGCGAGCACCGGGAAATTGATCCAGTGAAACCAGCGGATCGCTAGAGGATGCTTATGTACAATTTGTTTCATCGTGGTAAATATAAAAGCCTTTTGATGAAGACTATTGTTTTATAAACTGCAGGGAAGCAGAATTCATACAATACCGCAAGCCGGTAGGTTGAGGGCCGTCTTCAAACACATGACCGAGGTGTGCACCACAGCGGCTGCAAACTACTTCGCGCCTTACCATACCGAGAGTGACATCCTTGTTTTCCTGTACTGCTTTATTGTTTACAGGGGCATAGAAACTGGGCCAACCTGTACCGCTTTCATACTTGGTAGCGCTCGAAAATAGCGGTTGCCCACAGCAAATACAATTGTACATACCTTTTTGGTGATTGTCGTAGTAAACATTGTCAAAAGGTCTTTCTGTGCCGCTTTCACGGGTTACGTAGTACTGCATATCTGTCAATTGCTTTTTCCACTCAGCTTCTGTTTTGGTAACGGGATACTTCTTTTGTTGAGCAGGCAACAACTCAGTACATGCAACAAACATGATTGCCAGTAGAGCAAAGAAAAAAATTCTTTTCATTTTCAAATTCGTTTGGGTGTTCAATTTACGCAGTCTTACCGGCTAAGGTTTAGTTTGGCACCGGCAGAGGGTTGAAACTCGTGTTAAATATTGATCTTACCAGCACAACAACAAAATGGCAGAATAGATCGCTGGCATGGTGGATTTGTAAGCAGCATTACTTTGATCCGCCAAACACCTATGCCGCTGATTACCGGCGGCATAGATTTCCAAATTGATCAACATTACCCTTTATGACTAAACACCTGTTAATACGCGGCGATACCTACCGCATGTGCCGGCAGACCTGTTACTTCGCCGAGGCTGATGAGCTTTTCACTGTTGTTTCTCTTAAAAACACTGATGGAATGCGAGGTTGCATTGATGTTGTAGAGGAAGAAGTTGTTACCACTCAGCGTTACATCTATGGGTGTTGTACCGGTAGTAGCAGCCGCTGCCTGCAGCAACCGAATTCTACCCGTTGCACCGATAGCAAATGAAGAAATGGTATTGCTACCGGTATTGGTTACATAAGCATTGCGACCATCTGCAGCTACTGCTATCCAACACACCGCTGTCTGGTTGGTAGCTATTGGTCCGTTTACAAGATTTGTCCAGCCGTTAACATTGTAGCTGGATACCGTGCTGGCATTGGGGGCGCCACCACTTGCTTCGGTCACTATCAGGTATTTGTCGCCGGCAAAGCCAAAGCCGAAAGGCGTTTGCCCGGCAGCAGCCGTACTGTGTACGGTGCCTGCCTTGCCTGCACTGTTTACGTTAAAGGCTGAAATCATGTTAGTACCTTTTTCTGTTACTATCAGCTTGTCTCCCAGGGGGGTAAAACTGACCTGTGCCGGACCTGCGGCGGGCATACTCAGTGCCTGGTCAGAGCCGGGAATGTGCACCATATCTCCCCCACCCATAACCGTAAAACCAGCAATGCCGGCAGGTGTGCTATTGACTACGTATAACCAATGATCATAGATGGCAAGCCCAATGGGCATTGTGCCACGCGAAGCAACAGTTTTTGAAAGAGTAAGACTACCGTCGGTGCGTATGCGAAAAGAAGATATTGTATTGTCGCCGGCATTAACGGCAAAAAGCCATTTGTGATCTGCGCTGATAACGATAGAACCCTGCGAGCCCAAACCTGCGCCACTGCCCTTGCCGCCCGACAATACAGTTGACATATAGGTAAGAGAGCCATTGCCATGTTGGGCATAGCAGAGTAGGCTGTTTTGGGTTTGCTCATTGCTCATTGTGTACACATATCCCTGCGCCTGCGTGCCAGCAACGCCTTTGGCAGCCAGTTCAAATGAAGTGTCATCGCTGGCGGGCGTTTGCAAATTTTCCTTGTTGCAGGCAAACAAAAAAGTAAGAAAAAATAGCACGATCGTGCTGTTCACAAAGCCGTTGATGGGTCTCATAAAGTCAAGATTTTTTGGTGAATGGTGGAAGAAAACTTTCACGTAAAGAAACTATGAACCCACAAGGAAGTTATCACAGAAGTATAACGAGAGTATGCTAAAACTATGGCGTAGATGTCAGTGCCTTTTCCTTCAGTATCATTTCAGGACTTTTTTCGGCGGAGATTTTTGGTAACCGGCATTTGTTCTTTGTGGTGGCATCGTTGCCACGCTCGGTTCATCGGCAAACCATTGTTAGAACAGGAAAAAACAGTGCGTAGAAAAAGTCGGCAAACTGAACAAAAATGTATAAATAATGGTGTCAGAAATTGACGCTTTATAATAACCCGAGAATACTATTTATGATCAAATTTTTTGTAGAAGGCAGAAAACTTTTAGCGAATTGACGGCAAACCTTACCATATTTTTTTTTGACATGACCCAAAAAAATGTCCCGCTATCAACAATAGTATAAGAGTGCGACGCAACAATGCTTAATAGATATGCTAACCCCTGCTACCAAAAAAAACTCTCCCTGCATATGGCTGACTATGCCATTGAGATTGCGTTTTGCTTGGCATTGGCGGGCACATACACCGGCATGTTGATGGTGAAGATATTTTGGTTGGTCTCAACCTGCACTTGCAGGGAAAATGTATGCAGCGCCAATATCTTTTTTACGATCAAAAGCCCAATACCCGATCTTTCGGGGCGGCTGTTGAGCTGGCTGGTTGTTTCGGCAGGCGAATTGATCCAGGTGACCAGGCTGGCTGACATGGGTTTACCGCTATTGCGAATGGTAAAGGTGAGTACATTAGAAAGATGCTGCAGTTCCGCCGTTATTTGCCCGCCTGCAGGTGTGTACTTTATAGCATTGACAAACAGGTTTTGCAGCACCCTTTCCATCATACTCACATCTGCATTTATCCAGGCGTTGTCGTTGCAGTTGATACAGGTAAGCGCAATGTTTTTCGTGCTCATTTCCGAACCCAGTGTGGTAAGCGTTTCCTGCAATATTTCAGAGAACAAAAACGGTTCTTTGGCTGGGGTAAACTCGACAGATTCCATTTTTGATAATTCAAACAGTTGCTTTACCATATGTTCTACCTGCACAATTTTAGTAAGTATCAATTGTACAAATTCGTGCTGTTGGTGCGGATTAACTAAGGTGGCAGACTGTAGTAGCAAGGTCTCGCTATAGCCGCGGGCTACCGAGAGCGGCGAACGGAGATCGTGCGATATGTTGGCGATAAAATCTTTTCGCTCCTGCTCAGACCTGGTTAACCGATTGATGTTATATACCAGCAGGTCTGCCATCTTGTTGAACGCCTGTGTGACCGGCGCCAGTTCGTCGCGATCACGCAGGTTGAAACGTGCTTCGAGATCGCCATTCTGAAATTTTTCAAGAACATCCAGCACGCGGTTATAGTGGCGTTGCAACCGGTTTAGATACACAATGCTTACAACAATAGTCAGCAAAATGATCATAGAAAATACCTGTATTAAAAAGCTACTGAAATAGCTGCGGTAGGGCAAAGCGGAAAGGCTTTTGTTACTGCCCAGGATGACATAGATATACCCCAGGTTTTTACTGGCTCCTTTTACTTCGGCAGCCGAAAATATTTTTGGATTGCCGGGGTCTTTGGGATCGGGTCCTTTGATATAAGTAGTGCCGCCGGAGGCTATCAAATCTTTGATGTTTTGCAGTGGAAGTATCCAAAGTTTAATGTCGCTTTCGGGAGCATGGAAGGCGATCACTTTGCCTGCTGTGTCTAAAAAATAAACTTCAACACTGGGGCTAAGCACCATTGCATTTTGAAAAACAGAATCTGCCTTTTGCTTATTGATTCCATCAGCCTCGTAGGGCGAGGTGAATTTGGCAATGTGTGCAGCAACATCTTTGTTGAGCAACTGTGTACTTGCCTGGTGAAAATTGGTGGTGGAGAGATAAGTGACGCCCATGAAAAACAGGCACAAGGCTGTTATGAGTACAAAGACCAGAATACTGATGCGCCGAAATATACTGAGATGTTTGTTCATTCTGCAAAGCGGTAGCCTGTACCCCACGAAGTGAGTATATACTCGGGTTGGTGCAGGTTGGTTTCTAATTTTATTCGCAGCCGGTTGATGTGCGAAGTGATCGTATGTTCATAGCCGGCAAAGGCAACTCCCCACACCTGCTCCAGTAGTTCGTGGCGGCTAAAAGTCTTACCCGGATTGGCAGCCAGTAATGTCAGCAGGTCAAATTCTTTGGGTGTCAGCTCGAGACGTTCGCCCCGGAGAAGCGCTTTCTTTTTGTGGGTGTCTATCCGGAGATCTTTACATGCCAATTGCTGCCCGTTTGCAGTTTCGTCGTTGGCATTTCTACCAGCCCGGCGCAACAGTGCTTTTGTGCGGGCTATTAGTTCCAGAATGCCAAAGGGTTTGGTCATGTAGTCATCGGCGCCCAGTTCAAGTGCCAACACTTTGTCACTTTCCTCGCTGCGGCAGGTAAGCATAATGATGGGAGTGTATTCGTCATTGCTTCTTATCCGTTTACAAAGTTCCAGTCCATTGGTATCGGGGAGGGTGATGTCCAGTATGATAAGATCGGGCTTACCTGCATTTACTTTTTCGGTAGCTTCTTGGCCATTGGCACAGCAGACCAGGTTATACTTGGCGGTGTTCAGGTGTAAAGTGAGCAGGCGGGTAATCTCCGGGTCGTCCTCAACTAAGAGTATCTGCTTCATAAGAAATAGAGCTTGCTAAACCATGATGTAGGTAAAAAAAAATTGAAGAACTATACGGGTATAAACATAATCAATAGAAAGATAGTTTGCCAACTGTCACCCTTATCACAATAGTAAACAATCCAGAAATATTCTGACGTAAAAAACAAAAGCTAATCTTTACTGAAAATGAATAGTGTGTTTTGCTTTTTGTGTTTGCTGGAATCTTCCAGGATGTAACGGTTGTAAATTATATACTTAAAGATCAAAAATCGGAAAAGAACTATGTTGTAGAACAAATGCGCTTACTCGTCGTGTGGTCTGCCTTTAACTGCACTGTTTCGCCAGGCAGCATTGAGGGTTTCAAATTCTTTCAGGTCGTCTTCGGTAAAGGCAACATTCTGCAGATCTTTAAGGTCAGGTTGCCCCGCATTGATCCAGGCTGTGTACCAAAAGCTGGCAACTGAGGCAATAGCCAACCGCATGCGCCGCTCAACCATACCATTTAATTTCTTGTTGTAAGCAATGGTAAAGGCAGAAGAATACTGCCGCACCATCTTACCGTTTCGCTGTTCAAAAGCAAATTTTTTGTCGGGTGTAAAGGTATTTGTCAGGTCAGCTTCATATTGCAGTACTGTGTCGGATGCTGCACCACTTTCCAATACCCTGTCCCAAATGTATTTAGAGACATTCTCTATATAACTTGCCTTCCCTATCATAAAGTCAAATTCTTTTTCAGCCAACAATTCGGGCACCCGGCTTTCCCAAAATCCATGGATACCTTTTTGATTGGTGAGCTGTCCATCGTGGTTGGAACTGGCGTGCAGGGGCACATGGGAGTCTGCCACATAATGCCCTAACTCGGCAGATAATTTTAAAATTTTTGCCGTGTTCTTTTCTTTGAAGGCGTTGGTCAGCCTCACTTCCATAATCTGTATCCACCAGGGAACGATACCGTTTGAAATGATTGTATCTAAAGTAAATTTTTTAACTGCACTATCGTATTGATGTGGCAGTTCGGGGTAAGGATATTTGCCAAAATAGTCAATATCAATATAATGCTTGGGCGCTTCGTCTGCTACTGCATATCTTCTTTTATCAGGGTCTATAGCGTGGTCGGTAATGAACTGAATATTCTTTTTATACAGGACCATCATCTCCGGCGGCAAGAGAAAAACTGCAAAATAATTGATACGTTGGTGAGCATAAAAGCCCCAGCAAAAACTTTGCAATCCCGTGGCACAACAAAGCAGAAGAAGAACAATTCTTTTGATCATAACATAGATTAGCTAATGTGTGCAACACCACCGCTGAGGGCAAACTTCATCGCCTCGGTGGATGATATATTGCTTAGGATTTTTACTTTGTCAATGGGCACAATATATACTACACCACTTACGGCGTACGAGTGCGGCACATACACCACCACATGTCCGCTCAGCTCCAACCTGGAGGAATCGTCCTGGGTCATAAACCCGAGCCGCCAAACATCAGCAGCATCCACGTTTACCAAAACAGGCTTGTCAAACTTCCTTTTTTCTCCGGCAAATGCTTCAAGAAAGTCTTTAACGGAAGTATAGATGAAGCGGATGCCGGGTGTTCGTTCCAGCAAATGCCCGAAAAACTCAACTATCTTGCCTACCACATACGAGGTAGAGAACCAACCTACCAATACGATAAGAATTATTATAACTACAAAGCCAACTCCGGGTATCTTTTCTACGTTGCCCTCGGCATCAAGCTTATAAAAAAACGGAAAGAGTGAATGAATAATGTTAGGAAGAATATTGTCGATATAATTGAACAATGCAACAACAGCCCAAACGGTAATTACAATAGGAGCCAGGATAATTACACCTTGAAAAAAGTATTGTAAAAGCTTGCGCCACCGCCAGATAAGTGGCTCCTTAACTTTAAAATCCATAACAACAAAGTAAGAGAAAAAAATAAGAAAAGCTATGCAAAAGGTTTAGGCACAAAACGAGAGAAATACCACGACTGCCCTGCAAAAGTACAAAGCAACAAAAGGTAAAAAAAGATGAAAAAAGCTCTGCTGTACAAGGGTGCGACGCAACAATACTGAGTAAACCTCCTACAGTTGGGAACAAAAAAATACGCACCGATAAAAAAAGCACCGGCATATTCTGCGGTGCTTCTTTTATCAGCGAATTGTATGCTTAGTTGTATTGAAACTTTTGGTTCTTGATGATCTCTTCATCCTGCTTCACTTTCTGCTCCCAGTTCCAGGCGGTGCGCATCATATCGTTAAGGTTGTACTGTATCGTCCAGCCGAGTGCAGATACTGCGTAGTCGTTGTTTGCATAAATGGCTACTACATCGCCGGGGCGACGGGGGCCGATCTTGTAATTGAGCTTTTGACCACTCACCTCCTCGAAAGCCTTGATAGCTTCCAGCACGGTCACTCCGTTGCCGGTGCCCAAATTGAAGATGTCGCAATTGGTCTTATTTTTACCGGCGATCAGGTATTGCAGCGCGAGTGTGTGCGCATGGGCGATGTCTGAAACATGAATGTAATCACGAATATTGCTACCGTCGCGGGTGTCGTAGTCGCTGCCAAAAACGGTAAGCTGTGGAATTTTGCCAATAGCGGTTTGCGTAATGGCGGGTACAAGATTGGCTGGTTTACCAATGGGCAATTCGCCAATGAGGTTTGAGGGGTGAGCCCCGACCGGATTGAAGTAGCGAAGCAGAATAGCTTTGGTATCAGTAGCTTTTACTACATTCATTATGATCTCTTCGCCCATTTGCTTGGTAGAACCGTAGGGGGATTCAGCTTTTTTGATGGGTGAACTTTCGGTAACAGGAATAACATCGGGGCTGCCATAAACTGTGCAGGAAGATGAAAAAACAAAATGCGGTACCGTAAATTCATCAACACACTTTAGCAGGTTGATAAGACCAAACATATTGTTCTCATAATATAACAGTGGTAACTCTACCGACTCGCCAACTGCTTTGTAAGCAGCAAAATGTATGATGCCTTCAATGTCTTCATTCTCCTGGAAAACAGCCCGCGTATCGTTATAGTCTTTCAGATCAACTTTGTAGTTCTTTACCTTTTTACCGGTGATCTTTTCAATACCGTCCAGTAAAAATTTAGTGCTGCGCGAGTTGTCGTCAATAGAAATTACATCGAAGCCATTGGTGATAAGGTCAGTTATAGTATGTGAGCCTATATAGCCACACCCACCGGTTACCAAAATCTTAGCCATAGAAAAAGGTTTATGAAGTTCACTTGTGCAAAATAAGTGTAATTCATCCGTTTTATGGCACGAAGCAAATACTACACAAATAATTTAATGAGGAAGAATATCAAAGCGGCCATTAGTCCGCTGACAGGTATTGTAATGATCCAGGCCCAAAGCAGGCTGACAGTAACACCCCAGCGAACAGCCGACAAACGTTTGGTAGCCCCAACACCTATAATGGAGCCGGTGATGGTATGAGTAGTACTTACCGGTATTTTAAAATGCTCGGTCATGAACAAAGTGATCGCACCCGCAGTTTCGGCAGCAACACCTTCCAACGGTGTTACTTTGGTAATGCGGGTACCCATGGTTTTAACAATGCGCCAACCGCCACTCATTGTGCCCAGGGCAATGGCAATAAAGCACGAGATGGGCACCCAGTCTGGTACAGCGCTAAAATTGGGAATGTAATTGCTGGCGATCATAGCCGCCCCTATCAGACCCATTACTTTTTGGGCATCGTTGCCACCATGACCAATACTAAATGCCGCAGACGAAACCAACTGCAGCCGTTTAAACATCTTTTCAGCTTTGTATGGGTTTGATTTTTTGAAAAGTTGCACAATTAATATGGTGATCAAAAAACCTATAACCATACCAATGAGCGGAGCTATAATGATGAAACCAACTATAGGAAGAACTTTGGCTGCATTGATAACACTAAAAGATTTATAATGCGCTACAGCGGCGCCTATCAAACCACCAATTAAGGCGTGCGACGAGCTGGAAGGAATGCCAAACCACCATGTTATCAGGTTCCAGGCAATAGCGCTCAATAGACCAGACAAAATAACATACAAGGCAAGCGGATCGCCTGTTTGTATAGTTACACTCTTAGAAATGGTATCAGCTATACCGAAACCGCCAACAATATATTTGGAAATAAAAAAAGCAGCAAAGTTGAAGAATGCCGCCCAAACCACCGCCTGAAATGGCGTAAGTACTTTGGTAGAAACAATGGTGGCAATACTATTTGCAGAGTCGTGAAAACCGTTGATATAATCGAAAATAAAAGAGAAGATAATTATAATGACCAATAATGGAAGCATAGATGGGGTTTATCTGTGACGGTGGTACAGTTACGCGTATTTCACTATGATCGACTCAATTACGTTGGCTGCATCTTCACATTTGTCGGTGGCTATCTCCAGCACCTGGTATATTTCCCGGCGCTTAATAACCTCTTTAAAATCATTTTCCTGGTTAAAGAGTTTTTCAATGCTCAGGTCAAATATGTCATCAGCCTGGTTCTCAATATCGTTTACCCGCACCAGTGCCTCGGTTATTTTACGCAGGTTTTTCATATTGCGCAGTTCTACCACTGCACTTTGCACATGTATGGTTCCCTGTTCTATAAGCTCTACCATTTTCTGTATGCCGGGGTCGTTGGGATTAACCCGGTAAAAAATTATTTTCTTAGCCGAAGAGTAAATGTAATCCGCAATATCGTCGAGGGCCGAGGCAAGTGTGTGAATGTCTTCCCGGTCGAAAGGCGTAATAAAGTTGCGACCAAGCTCTGTAAAAAGTTTGTGCGTATGATCGTCATTCAGGTGTTCCAGGTCTTCCAGTTTCGAGGTCAGCGCTGCTCTTTTATCAAAATCAGGTTCATTGATCATTTGCTTTAAGACACTGCCCATAGAGCGAACAGTCTCCGCCACATCTTCAAACAGATTGTAGAAGATGGTATTTTTTGGCATGAACAATTTACCGATAGAGTTGAGACCCATAGTTTTAATTTTCGCAAAAATAGAGTTATCGCACCAACCTAAACCAATTGAGAATTACTTAATGATTACTTAATATGAAAACCGGCATACAAAGCAAGGTTCTCTTATATTTAGTCTCACCAGCGGCGTACAGTTTTTTACCACATGTTTTTCTACTTCGCCCTATTTTCTGGTGACAGGCAAAGGGTTTTCAATTAAACATCGTTGCGTCGCATTACGTTCATCTTTAGTACTTCAGGTGGCATTTTTCAAAGCGTACAAAAGTCTTCAGTTTGGTGACTGTCGTTATTTTCTATTCCGGCATATTACAGAAAAAGCCGCCCAATGCTTTGCCGCCAAAACGTACTGCGACGCAACGATGCCGCTATACCAACCCATGCCGGGGGCAAAAAAAACAGCTAAAGACTTCAGCTTTGCAGCATACCTCAGGTATAATACGGGCTGATCAGAAGATACACAACCGGCCCGGTGATCGCTACATATAGCCAAAGTGGCCAGGTATATTTTGCCAGTTTTTTGTGCTTAGCAAACTCAGACGTAAGGGCGCGATAGGCAGTAAAAAGTATAAAGGGCAAAATGATAGCTGCCAGCAAAATATGGGTAGATAAAAGGATAAGGTAGAAAATGCGCAACCCGCCAGCCTGCAGGCGCTCGGCTTCGCTAATAAGCCCATCGTGGTTGAGATCGCCGAAACGTGCATCGCCGGCCAACAAGTGATGCGCTATGTACGACACCAAAAAAAGCAGCGACAAAAGCATGGCAGTCAACATCAGGTTTTTGTGCAGCACATACTTTTGATTTTTTATAGCAACCAATGCTGCGATCAATAATACGGCGACGGCAGTGTTGAGCGCGGCATTGATCCTGGCGAAAATATGCACATCGAAATTGGCTGGTATATTGAAGCGGAATTGCCCAAGTGCAGTGACTACAGCAAAGACCACAACCGAAAAAATTCCGATTAACCAATAGGCTTTCTTGTCGTTTTTTTGTAGGGTAGCTTGTAGCATAATCTTTACTATAGTCTGTTTTACTGCGCCTGAAAGAGGTTCATTTTTTTATTCTTATCTTTTTCCAGCATCAGCAGCCCAATGTCTTTTGCCAGGTTTGCCAGAGAAGTAGTATCTGTGCCATCGTAATAGCCACGTACTACGTAGTCTTTATCGAGCAGCACAAATTTTTGCGTGTGTATAAAAGCGGTATCTACTCCTTCGCCATCTACCAAACCCAGCTTCACTTCGTTGAGCGCAAAATCATAGATCTCTTTTTTGGGTCCGGTCAGCATCCACCAGTTGTCATGGTTTACTCCAAACTTATCGGCATATTTTTTTAAAGCCGCAGCAGAGTCCCGCGCCGGATCTATGGAGAAAGACAGGAAGCGAACGATAGATGAGTTGATCACTTTTCTACCCTCGTTGTAGTGCGAAAAAGATTGTTGCAGGCGTGCCATATTCTTAGTCATGGTGGGGCAAATGGACGGACACCGGGTGAAAAAGAAATCGGCTACGATCACCCGGTTTTGTATGTCGTACAGGCTTACTGTGTCCCCGAGTTGATTAACCAATGTGATGTTGGCTGTATGGTGCCAAAAAGTGTCGCTAGTTGTTTTTCCATCTACTGTATTAACCGCAACCGAGTCCGGGTAATACCTGCGTGGCATTACCACTGCCTGTTCACTTTCGAACTTTACAATAAAATAACTAACCAGTGGAATTACCAACGCAAGGCAAACGGCTAAAACAGCTTTTTTGTTCATACAGGGTATAAAACAAAACCATTGCTGGCAGGCAATGGTTTTTGAATTGTTTAATTTTTGATAATATTTCACTTATTCCATCGCACCGGTCCTCTTTTCTTCAGGTTTGCCTTTCTCATCAGCCTTCACATCAGTTGATTTTATTTCGCTGCGCTCTCTTTTATATGCATCGTAAGTGTTGCGGTTGTTCTTATAAGAATTACCATCGTATAAGAAAGCAACTATGCCCCAAACAAGTAAAGCTAACGGCACAATTATAGTCATCACCAGGTTACGAATTTCAGAACCCAGGTGCATAAAATACGATACAATATAAAATGCCTTAGCAAGCATAAGTATAACAATGGAACCTTTTAGTACAATTCTTATTGCCGTACTTTCTACACCGATCATTATATACCCAAGCACTAACTCTACTATTGTGAGACCTAAAAGAATCCAAAACGTCCGCCAAATTTCTTTCGTTCCTCCGTGGTGTTCGTGGTCTGTGTGTACCGCTGTTGTATGTTCCATAATTAAATTTTAAAACGATTGATGTAAGGTTAGAGAAGGTAAAAACAGGTGAATACGAAAACCCAAACCAGGTCAACAAAGTGCCAGTACAAGCCGGCTTTTTCTATCATAAGATAATGGCCTTTTTTATCAAAAACGCCGGTAAGGGTCATGATAAGCATAATAACGTTTATAACAACACCTGAAAAAACGTGAAAGCCATGGAAACCGGTAATGGTAAAAAAGAAATTAGTAAAGTTGGTAGACGATGCTGTGCCATCTCTGTTGAGAAAAGGGTTCAAACCCCACCATGCTCCTTCATGATGCAGGTGGTTCCACTCCCAAGCCTGACAACTTAAGAAAGCTAAACCTCCAATGATAGTCCACAACAGATATTGCGCAACTTTCTTTCTATTTCGTTCCTGCCCTGCATGTACAGCCAGAACCATGGTCACTGAGCTCACGATCAAAATAAAGGTCATAATACTAACAAACACTAAAGGAGCATGCACCTCACCTGAACCTGGATAAGAACGGAAAACTTCGTTGGGGTCGGGCCAGCCATTACTGGAAAAGCGAACGGTGCCATATGCAATCAAAAAGGCACCGAAAGTAAAGGAGTCGCTCATCAGAAAATACCACATCATCAATTTTCCATATTCTACGTTGAACGGGCTTTTACCTCCGTTCCACCATTTGGTATCTGCTGCAACTGCTGTTGTTTCCATGTGTTCTGTTTAAGTTTGGTATGCAAATTTATTTCTCCCTAATCAAATCAACACTAAAAAACTTTACTTTTTAAAAGTATTATCCGCTGACGATATTGAAAAAAACAAAAAGATAGATCCATAGTGCATCAACAAAATGCCAATAAGTACAGGCAACCTCCAGTGGAATGGCACTATAGGTCTTGCGCTGACGGTTAAATGCTTTTACCAGCATAATCAACAAAACTACCACGCCACCCAAAACGTGCAATATATGAACGCCGGTAATTACCCCAAGGAAAGAACCGGAGGGATTACTATTTGCTCCGATCAATTTCACCCCATGCTCCTGCAGGTAAACAAAGCCAATCCATTGCAAAACTGCAAACAAAATACCCAACAGCGCCGTTATCGATATCAATACCCTGTATCTTACCATATTTCGCGCTTTGAACGATTGGGATGCCAGATAAATAGTTAAACTACTTAGCAATATAACAGCCGTAGAATACCAAAACACCGGCGGTAGTTTAAACTCAAGCCAATTTGTGTCATTTCGCTTAACTATATAAGCACTTGTAAAACCAGCAAACAACATCATCATACTCGCCATTCCCACCCACAAGGTAAACTTGTGTGGATGTAATCTCTTTCGTTGTTGCTCACTCAAAGTTGCCATCATCACAGATCTTTTACAATTTATAAATGCAAGTGAAAAAAATTGGATTAAAAATCAGTCAATAGTATTCTGCCACTAATTTTGATTACAATCAGAAACTTATTTTGTCAGCCAGCAGTGCCAGTAAAACAATAGGCAAATAAATATAACTGCTAAACATTACCCGCCTTGCTGCCTTTACATCCATCTCAATATATAACCTGATAGACTGACCTACCATAAGAAAATTGCAGATCAAAACGATCCACAAACTCACGTAACCGGTCATGCCGAAATAATAAGGTAGAATACCACATGGTACCATTAGTAACGAATACATTATTGCCTGTAGAGCTGTAAATTTTGTTGGTCCCTTTTCTGCAGGTAAAAGCTTGAAACCTGCCCGGCTGTAGTCAGTATGTGCCACCCAGGCTATGGCCCAAAAATGTGGAAATTGCCAAAGAAATTGTATAGAAAACAGGATCCAGCCTCCCGCAGTAAATTCTCCTGTACCAGCCACCCACCCAATCAGACAAGGCAGTGCACCTGGCAGTGCACCAACAAGAACTGCAATTGAATTTACTTTCTTGAGCGGGGTATAAATGAATGCATATAGAAATAAACTGAAAGCTGAAAGTAGAGCTGAAGCGAGATTGAAAAAATTCCACATTATCAACACACCCGAAATGCCTGCTACAAAGGCAAAGGTATAAGCCTCTTGTTCAGACATTCTGCCATCAGCTACAGGACGCTTACCGGTTCTTTTCATCATTGCATCAGTATCCTTCTCCACAGCCTGGTTAATTGCATTTGCACTACCGGTGATCAGCATACCACCTAAAAACAATAGTCCAACCATTTTTAAATTATAGGCAATACCGGGTGCCAGTAAGTAGCATATAACACAAGAAAAAACAACAGTAAAACTCAGCGTAAACTTAATTAGCTGAAAGTAATCTTTCACTTTTGCAGCCACCTTATAGCTACCCGATATTTTTCCTGTCGTACTCATCATTTCCATAATCGTCTCTGTTCTTAAAAGTAGTGCCCTGAAATTTCAGGGCACTACATAATATTTACCTCCCATAAAAAGAAAGCATCTAATTAATGTACACTCTCTTCAGCGCCCACAGGTGTAGTTTGTGAAATAAAATCTTTTCCATCCTTGCCATAATCATAAGCCCAGCGATGTACTTCTGGAATTTCACCTACCCAATTGCCATGTCCGGGATTAATTGGTGTTGTCCATTCCAGGGTTGTTGAACCCCAGGGATTTTGTGAAGTGACTTTTCTTCCTTTAAACATAGAATAAAAGAAGTTGAAAAGAAATAGAATTTGAGTAGCAAAAACAATGATCGCAACTACACTAATAAACTCGTTTACACCTGCAAACATTTTAAAGCTCTCCCAATTGGTGTAGTCGTAATATCTCCTCGGCATCCCTGCAAGCCCTTCATAGTGCATGGGCCAGAATATCAGGTAGGCACCTGCAAGGGTTATCCAAAAGTGTATATAAGCTAGTGTGTTATTGAGATACCTGCCAAACATTTTAGGATACCAATGATATAGTCCGCAATACATGCCGAAGATACCTGCAACACCCATCACAATGTGAAAGTGGGCTATGATGAAATATGTATCATGCAGATGAATATCCAGGGCAGAATTTCCTAAATATATACCCGTGAGACCGCCAGATATAAACATGCTTACAAATCCGATGGCATACAGCATTCCCGGGGTGAAGCGAATATTGCCCCGCCAAAGAGTTGTAAGCCAGTTAAAAACCTTTATAGCTGAAGGGACTGCAATTAATAACGTTAGCAATACAAAGAAGGAGCCCAAAAACGGATTTAAACCAGACACGAACATGTGATGCGCCCAAACAAGAAATGCCAAAACCGCGATCGCAAAAAGTGAACCCACCATAGCCATGTAACCGAAGATGGGTTTCCTGGCATTGGTACTCATTACTTCAGATGCCATACCCATTGCCGGTAGTATTATGATATACACCTCAGGATGACCCGAGAAACCAAAACAGATGTTGATATAGGATTGCGCTTCCGCCCTCGTTGGGTAGGGCTCCTACTCCATTAACATAAATGTCACTCAGGTAAAAGCTCGTACCAAAATTGCGGTCAAATATCAATAATATAAAACCGGAAAGAAGGACAGGAAAAGATAATACACCAAGCACTGCCGTAAAGAAGAATGCCCACATGGTCAGCGGCATCCGGGTCATACTCATACCCTTGGTGCGCATATTTAATATTGTAGCAATATAGTTAAGACCACCTAATAGCTGCGACACAACAAATAAAGACATACTTACTAACCAAAGATCCATTCCGGTCTTAGAACCTGGAGATGCAGCACCCAATGCACTTAGAGGAGGGTAAGCAGTCCATCCGCCACTGAAAAGGCCCGGTCTCTACAAAAATGGAACTAAGCATAACAACCGCGGCCATAAAGAAGAACCAGTAACTAAGCATATTCATGAAGGGCGAGGCCATGTCTCTTGCACCAACCTGGAGAGGTATAAGGAAGTTGGAAAAAGTGCCGCTTAGTCCGGCTGTTAGTACAAAGAAAACCAATACAGTTCCGTGGGTGGTAACAAGCGCGTAGTAAGCGTCTGCCTGTATATGCCCGCCTTTCGCCCATTTACCTAAAAGAGTCTCCAAAAAGGGGAAACTCTGATCAGGGTAGGCGAGTTGAATGCGGAATAAAACTGACATCAAGCCCCCAATAACAGCCCAGGTCATACCTGTAATCAAAAATTGTTTGGCAATCATTTTATGATCCTGGCTGAAAATATATTTCGTTATAAACGTCTCATGATGGTGGTGGCCTCCATGCTCCTCATGCTGCACTCCATGCGTAACCGCAGCGGAGCTTTCTGTATGCACAATCTGTTCGTTACTCATACGTGATTTTTTCTTATTCTTACTCTTTCAAATTAAATATTGTATTGCTACTTTAATCTTTTTTGGCTGCTTCCGCTTGAATTGAGAACACTTGCCGTTGCTTTTGCCGAGCTATCTATTGCGGCGGGTGCCGTGGCATTTGAAGGATCTTTTTCTGGAAATGCAGCAAAATAATATGGCTTTTGTTTAGCCATCCAAGATCGTATTCTTCCTGCGACACAACGACAATCACACCTTTCATGGAATAATGCCCATTTCCACAAATTTGATCACAGGCAATCTCATACTGAAAATTTGAGTTCCCTGTTTTTTCTTTCATTTCTGCTGTCGTAAATTTGGGTGTAAACCAAAGTGTAGTTGGTATTCCTGGTACAGCATCCATCTTTAAACGAAAATGCGGAAGACCAACATCATGTATAACATCCCTTGAACCAATAATAAGTTTAACGGGCTTGTTTTTTACCAGATACATCGTTTGTTCCTGTACAATGTCATCGAAGGCAGCAGGATCAGCTTTTTGGTTCATTTCAGCATTATCAGCCCATACTAAACCCAATGAATTAGTAGCCGGATCGATGTTTCTGAAATATTTTTTACCGAATACCTTATCTCTGCCCGGATAACGAAATATCCATCCGAATTGTTTTCCGGTAACTTCTACTACCATTGCATTTTTAGGAGCATCACCAGTAAAAATGAACCAGTTTCTCAAACCAATTACAACCAGTACCGACAGCACAATTGCAGGTACAACCGTCCATAGTACTTCCATAGTATTGTTATGCGGAAAAAAGAAAGCTTTGCGATTTTCCTTTTCCTGGTACTTGTAGGAGAACCAAAACAACAATATCTGCGTGATAAAGAAAACGATACCGGTAATAACGGTAGTGATAAATAACATCTCATCCACTTTGTCACCTTCTTTTGAAGCACTTTCTCCCAAAATTCTGCCCACTAAGTATGTGGTGACAATAGTATACGCCAATCAGCCCAAGGAACAAAAAAGCAATCATCAGAAAACCATTGATCTTATTGTTTTGCTTTCTGGAGTTTTCTTCTCCCTTTAAAACTGATACATACTCACTAGCCTTGGCGATCTGAAAAATGACCACAAAGACCAAAACGATAACGGCTATGATAAAAAATGTTGACATGATTGCTTCTAATATTTTCTAATCTGTTAGTAATACTAATATCGCTCATCAGGTATGATGAATAATACTCTCTTTTAAAAAAGGATGATTTTTCGCAACCAACGGATACTTTGCCAACAGCCTTCCAACAAAGAGTATAATCATCCCGACAAACAATGCCATAATTCCGAAGTCAAGCCAACCTAAAGTCACATGATCTTTGGAAACACTTGCCATTACCATCTGATTGAAATCGAGCCAATGTCCAAAGATGATTAAGACGGCCATGAATGTTATAATGGTATAATTTCTTTTAGAACTTTTCGTCATCAAAATTAATACGGGACAAACAAAATTAATCACAAGATCAAGGTAAAAAATCCCCTTCCATGCTCCCTGGTTTGTTCTGGATTGGAAGTAGATAGTTTCTTCCGGTTGGTTAGAATACCAGATGAGCATATACTGACTAAACCACAAATAGGTCCAGAAAATAGAAAATGCAAACATGAACTTTCCAATGTCGTGCAAATGTTCATCTGTAGTGTATTCCAGGTAGCCTTTATTCTTCAAGTAGATCACAAACAAAGCGATCAGAGACATACCACTTACAAAAGAACTTGCAAAAGTGTACCAACTATACATTGTACTATACCAATGAGCGTCAATACTCATTAACCAAAGCCAGGGACGTAGTTGATCCAACAGTTAATCCAAACCAAACGGTAAACAATGAAGCGGAAACCGTGTTTTTCCAAACCCATTTGTTGCCTTTTTCGAAATTCATTGGTTTCTCATCACTCTCGCGCGAAAGATTTCTCATTCGCTTTCCCAGGTAACTCCACAACCCAATAGATAACAACGTCCAGATCACAAAAAAGGTTGGATTTAAAAAGCCCTTTTTTTTTCAGCAAAATTTCATCATTACCAGGATTAACCCAATGATAAATAGCATTATGCCCATCATGATTAAAACCAAAAACAATATAAAACAGAATGAATATTGCAATCAAACCAAAAATGGGTACTACTGCAGAAATAGCTTCTGGTACTCTTCTAAAAGCGATTTGCCATCCACCATGTGCCAGAGTAGTAACACATATAAAGAACATGCTGGCATTACAAATCAACAAGAAAGAAAATACTATTGTATAACAGCGTTCCCCAAAATATTGCCTGCTCATGATGGTCGCTACTTAATCCTTTGGTAATAAACCCAATTATAAAAGCCAGTATACCCAGGCCATTAACCCCATTGACCAGGTCCGCATTCTTCCGGTTACTTCAAATTGTTCTCTGATAGATGCCATCTTAATTTTTTTGATTGCAGTTTGTTGTTCTAATTATTTGGTTGTCATTGCAGCTTTAGCAGTAGCAGCTGCTGTCTGCGGACATGCCTTCAGCAGCTCTCCGCTTTTGCCCGCCGATTGTTTACTTTTTATATATTGAGCCACCATCCACCTTTGCTTTCTATTCAATTGCGAAGCGTAACTACCCATCAGGTTTTTACCATATGTCATTACATGATACAAGTCTGCCTTCAGGTAAGGCTTCTATTGTAGCATCTCCTACCAGGGTAGCCGGCTTTGCAGCGTAAGGACCATTTCCACCTTTATACAAAGGACCATTGCCATCAAGGCCGTACCATGACAAATAGCGCAATTGATCAAATACAATCTTTCTGCTTCGCTCATTTCTGCATCAGTTCAATTTGGGCAAAGGATTCATAACCGAAGCGCTATAGCATAACCCGTGCTATCATTTTTCAAATGATAAGGAAGTTCTTCGCCCCGGCTAATAGTACCAGCCACAGGCTGATTATTATAATTGATCCCTTATTAGCCAGGTTGCTATGATCGGCATAAGTTTCATAGGCGCGACTATAATCCATATCGGGCATATAATCTCTTCCAGGATCACTGTTGTTGTTGCAACTAACCACAGCAACTACAACACAAGAAACAATGGCGATATAATAAATAATTTCTTCATTGGTTAAAACTTAAGGTTCAATTATCCGATCGCCGGGTTTTGTTCAGCATATAACTTTTGATCTTTATCGTATCTGCCAAACCACCAGCCGATCTTCTGCTACCTGGTAGTCTACTTCCAGGGCACCCGCACTTTCAAAAAGCCTTTCAGATCCTCTACATTGGTTCTGTCGATGTACATTCTATTACCATCACAAACAGGTCGTCAGTAGCACGTGGATGAAAATGATGATTCTTTACAAAAGGAGCCATTTGACACAGGTAACAAAACGTCATCACCATTCCGACTGCCGCAAACAATACTGTCAATTCGAAAATGATAGGAATAAAAGCAGGCAAGGCAAAGTTTGGTTTACCTCCTATGTTCATCGGCCAGTCTTTGGTAAACACCCAGCCCATACATGACACCGCTGTTGTTGTACCGGTTATGCCATAAATAAATCCGGCAGTATGTAAGCTTGTTTCCCGCATACCCAAAGCATGGTCAAGCCCGTGAACGGGAAAAGGTGTATAAACATCCTGTATTTTATAGCCGGCATTCCTGACCTTTTTTACTGCCGGAAACAATACTGCTTCATCATCAAAACATCCAACTACATATCTTTTTAATGCCATAATTATACTTTAAGCTTACAATTACCGCTAGTTCAGATTCAAGCGAAAACATTTACAGATACCAACGATTATCGTAACAATTCAACTATCTCAATAAGTTTCTTATGATACACCTTTATTAGTGTGCATAATCATGGGCAAATTCCTCCACCTGCTTACTTTCTATTTATCCATATTTTCTTTCTGAGCTTCACCTGAAATCTTTAAAACATATTTGATCTCGGCTACCGCAATAGTCGGGAAGTATTTGGCAAAAAGGAAGAAACAGGTAAAGAACAAACCAAAAGTTCCCACATAAAACCCGATCTCCCAAATGGTGGGGCTGTAATAAGTACTCCAGCTACTTGGCAGATAGTCGCGATATAAGGAAGTGACAATGATCACAAAACGCTCGAACCACATACCAATGTTCACTATCACACTCATGAAAAAGGTAAAAGCGACATTTCTTCTCAAGCTTCCGAAACCAGAATACCTGCGGCGACACGACATTACAAAACATCATACCCCAATAACTCCAGCCATAAGGACTGAAAATATTGGCACGGCTGTAAAAGAAGGTATATCCTTCATAATCGTTCATGCTATACCAACCCATGAACAATTCGGTAAGGTAAGCGCAACCTACAATTGAACCGGTAAGCACAATCACTTTGTTCATTGCCTCAATATGCCCAAGAGTGATATAATCCTGCAGGTTAAGCACCTTCCGCACAACCAGCAATAGCGTTTGCACCATGGCAAAACCCGAGAAGATAGCACCCGCAACAAAGTAAGGAGGGAAGATGGTGGTATGCCATCCCGGAATTACAGAAGTGGCAAAGTCAAAAGATACAATGGTATGTACCGAAAGTACCAGCGGTGTAGCTAATACCGGCAAATACCAGCGAAAGAGCTTCATGCCGTTGCCAGTGTTTCGTACTACCTGTCCACCCAAATGAAGCAATGCCATATAATAATTTGCGCAGTTTCGTTTTGGCACGGTCGCGTACCGTAGCCAGATCCGGCAATAAACCTGCGTACCAGAACAATAACGAAACAGTAAAATAAGTAGAAATCGCAAACACGTCCCAAAGAAGTGGAGAATGCAAAGTTCACCCATACAGGTCCACGTGTATTAGCATAAGGCAAAATAAAAAATGCCATCCAGACACGGCCCATGTGAAAGATCGGAAACTGACCGGCACACATTACCGCAAAGATGGTCATCGCTTCTGCAGCCCTGTTTACACCTGTTCTCCAACCTTGCCTGAACAAGAAAAGGATAGCAGAGATCAGCGTTCCCGCGTGACCGATACCCACCCACCATACGAAGTTGGTGATATCCCAACCCCAGCCAACAGTTTTATTCAAATTCCACTGGCCAATACCATAGGTCACATCACGATAAACACTGTAAACACCAAACAACAACAGAGCCACAGAGATATAAAAACCGATATACCATAAGTCTGGAAGGCTTTAGCCTCAATAGGACGAATGATGTCTTCTGTTACCTGGTGATAATCTTTATTACCATCTACCAATGGCTCCCTGATTTGTGATTCGTACTTTAAATGCATCTGATTTGGTTTAGAATCAGCCTAGGCTGATTTAAAATGATTTATTCTATTAGATCGAACTTCTATCTATACCTTAATGAGACCTCAGTTTACTTATCAGCTCCGGTTAATTCTAAAGTACTCTAATCACCCATATTGCTTCATCTTGACTTCGTTATCAACTTCTTCTCCTGCTCCTTGTTCTTCCATTCCACCGGATCCAGCTTTCATCTTCTCCAAATGCACCACTTCGTCAGTATTTCTCACTTTCGCCAGATAGCTAACATTCGGCAGCGTATGCAACATCTCCAATGACATAAAACAATCTGTTTTGATTCTCTGCCCTATGCTTATAAATAGTCACTTTTTTTATCATTCACATTACCAAACACAATAGCATCGGTAGGACAAGCCTGCTGACAAGCAGTCTTAACATCATATTCACCATTTTCTCCTGACTTCAACGGACGGCTTTCTTTTTTGGCTTTTAACTTACCATCCTGCAGACGCTGAACACAGAATGAACATTTTTCCATTACGCCACGGCTTCTTACAGTAACATCAGGGTTCAATACCATCCTTGTAAGGTCATCATTCATCATAAACGAAGCATCCGAAATAATACCGTTTGGTTATCAGGGAAACTATCTGCACCCATATAATCAGCCCAGTTAAACCGGCGAACTTTATAAGGACAGTTATTTGCACAATACCTTGTACCGATACAACGGTTATAAGCCATTTGGTTCAACCCTTCGCTGCTGTGATTGGTTGCAGCAACAGGACAAACATTCTCACAAGGAGCATTATCACAATGCTGGCAAAGCATCGGTTGAAAAATGACATTTGGATTTTCAAGATTGCCACTGAAATACCGGTCAATTCGCAACCAGTGCATATCATGATAACTGGCAACTTCATTTTTACCAACAACAGCAACATTATTTTCTGCAGTACAGGCAACCACACAGGCATGGCAACCTGTACAGCTATTCAAATCAATGCTCATTCCCCATTTAATTCCCGGTTTTGGAAACAATGGATAGAGGGTAGCATCTCTTTCAAAATTCTCTGATCTTTGGAGCAAAATCTTCTATGAAGTTCTTCTCTTCGTTCTCTGAAACATTTCCGGCTCTTGCTTTAAAGTAGCAAGAGTTGTTTCCAACACTACTTCAGTACGGCCTTCGTAGGTTTGGTGTGTTTGGTTTTGAGCTACTTTATAATTATACCCTGCATCAGTAACTGTCAACTGCAGATACATAAAGTAATCTCCGTGTATCTACCATTGAATGTGACAAGCGGGATAAGCATTTTTACCAGTCCAGCGGCTGCTTTACCAAACTGTTCACGACGCTTTTTCTCGTCAGGATCATTGTATCATCATTATCCTTCGTAGCATCTACACCACGACCATAACCTAAGGCTATACCAACGGTATCGGGTTGGTTCCAGGAACAATAATAATTGGAAGTTCAAATGACTTGCCATTTACGGTTACTTTAATCACCTGCTTTTCCGGATGAACCTCATAATCATCGGTATCCCCTTGTTTGTCCAGATCAATACCAAAAATGCTTTTCGCCAACGCCGGTGAAATAATAGCGTAGTTATCCCATGTGGCTTTTGTGATAGGATCAGGCGTTTCCTGCAACCATGGATTGTTTGCCTGCTGACCATTACCAATGGTTACTTTTTGATAAAGCACCAATTCAGTTTGTCCCTCCTTTTGGTGCAGCACCTAATGCAGCCGCAGCGCAGCTAATGAGCCAGCGTTAAAACTAGCTGAACCACCAGCACCCTGCTATTAATGGGGAAAGCAGGACTGATATTTTTTCCTGTATCTGGTGCGCTCGAAGTAGCAGTCGTAAGAACAACTTTTGTACTTGTCCCAGCACCGTTCTATTACTCCATCCTGCAATGCTTTATCCCAATTGCTTTCGCTACCTAATTAGCCGGTCCAGTAATCCTTAATATGGCCAGGTAATCTGTCGTTGCTCCGCTACATTTCAACAGGCTATCCTGCCATTGCCGTGTTTTAAACAAAGGAGTTATGGTAGGCTGAATCAAGGAAATATGACCGGTCTTTGGTTCCGCATCACCCCAGCTTTCAAGGTAGTGATGATCAGGAATAACATATTTGCAGAGCTCAGTGGTTTCATCCAGTCTTCGGATTGAACGAAACAGTGACCTTACTTTCTTTAAACCGTCCACAAAGCGTTTGCTGTCAAAATAAGTTGTAAGCCGGGTTAGCTTCGTGAATAATCAAAGCACCAACAGCACCGGCATTCATATCATTCACCAACTGCACCATGTCTGCATCAATACCCTGGCTTTGTATTATAAGTAGAAGACCAGTCAATAGTAGTTCCATTAGCACCCAATCAACTCATTTATTGCGTTTACAACTATTTGAATATTTACATCGTTGCTGCCGGAAAGAACCAGAGATTTGCCTTTATTATTGCGTAAGTAAGGCTGCCGTTTTTTTAATGCCTTCCTGCAACGGTCCACTAAGCGCCGGCGCACGTACCTGTCCGCCGAGTGCGGCATACAGAGCCAGGGCTACAGCCCCGGTTTCGGAAGGTCTGTGGTGATACCGGTAATCCGCGTTGGCACCGGTCATGCTCATCAGGCTTTCGAACTGGATATGGCGACTCATCTGAGAATTCTAGTCATTTATTTTTCTACCAATGCTATAGTGCCTGTTAAACTCAACCGGGCTGACACCGCTGGCCAGAAAATCGGAATTTAGACCAACAATAACTTTAGCTGCAGCAATGTTATAAGATGGAATTACCCTTTTCCCATAAGATGCTTCATTCGCAAGCAACATTCCGCTATAGCTAACAGCATCATATGTAACGTGGCGACTATTAGGGTATTTACTCAGGAATTGGTCGATAATCATGCTGACCTGTAGGTGAAGAAATGGAACTGGTGAGCAATACTACAGGTGCACCACCCAACTTGCCGAGATCATCTGCCACCATCTTGTCGAAGGCATCAAACGTACTCACCTCTTTACCATTCGCCATGGGAAAGGTAGTCTGCTGGTATCATAAAGATCTAGAACAGAAGCTTGCATCCTGGCGTGAGGTTCCACCTAAAGTAATAGGCGATAAGTCATTGCCCTCAATTTTGATAGGACGACCATCGCTCACCTTGGCAAGAGCACTTACCGCTTCCCCATCTTGTATAAAGGTGGTAGCATAATAATTTGCTACACCCGGTGTAATGTCTTCTGGTTTATTGACAAAAGGAATAGATTTTCTAACTGGAATTTCGCAACTGGCAGCAACGGCGGCTGCTGCAGTACTAAAACCTACATACTTTAAAAAATCACGGCGCGGTGTTCTGGCTTCTAATAACCCTTTATCATCTGCCTCTACAGGCAAGTCTTCCTGGAACTCGTCGTTAGCAGCGGATTGATAAGCATTTGATCTATTCAGCTCTCCAAAACTTTGCCAGTACTTTTTTTGCTCCATAATTTATTTTTTTCCCAAAAACCCAACAGGGTTATGATACTTGCGATACTTTTTACTTTGAAAACAACTTTTAAGGGCAGGTGTGCACGGAAACAGGGTAGTTTAGTAGTGACATTTTTGACACTCAGTACCCCCAATTTTCTCAACTGTTATGCCGCGTGTACTGTCGATTTTTCCACTTTTCAAATCTTCATGAAATTTCTCGTAGATGCTATAAAACCCATTGTCTTTAAACTGCACCTGGGTTGTACGGTGGCAATTGATACACCATCCCATACTTAGCTCAGCATATTGATAGGCCACGTTCATTTTTTGAACTTCACCATGACATGTTTGGCATTGTACTTTTCCGGCAACTACATGTTGGGAATGATTAAAATAGACGTGGTCGGGTAATGCGTGTACACGTGTCCATTCAATAGGTGCTGCTTTCGCCGGGTCCCAAACTTTAGACACTGCTGGATCAAAACCAGCATATTTATAAAGTTTTTTTATTTCTGCCGTACCATCAACTTCAGTACCGTCTTCTTTATAGAGTTTGTCTTTACCGGCATATTCGCCAATAGCCATGTGGCAATTCATGCAAATATTTACTGAAGGTATGTTGGCGTGCTTACTTTCCTGCGCGCCACCGTGACAGTACAGGCAACTGATCTGATTTGTACCTGCGTGCACTTTATGTGAGTAAAAAATGGGTTGATCCGGATGATATCCTTTCATACGTCCCAGCCCAATTGCGCCGGTTACAGTTAGGTAACCACCAACGCAAAACAATAAAATTGCAACGAGTGAAATATAAGTCTTGTTTCTCCAAAAAGGAACGGGCTCCAAAGTAGGTTGACCATCCTTTTCATCGGAAAGTTTTTTAAGATTGCTGTTTACCTGTAGTAAGATCAAGGCTACAACTGCGAGTATAAGTGTGAGAATTCCAAAAAGTAAGGTATTGTCGCCACCTTCAGATTGAGTATTGTCTCCACCACCACCACCTGCATTGCTTCCAGGAGGGGGTACTGATTTGATGTAAGCTAAAATTGCATCGATCTCGCCATCTGATAAGACTTGGAAACAAGTTCATCTGGGTTTTATTGTACTTCAGATAAAGCTCGTTTGCATATTTATCACCGGTTTTCAAAAAAGCCTGATTATTACGTATCCAGGCATGTAGCTTTTTCTTATCTCCCCAGCGTTGTTCCACCCCAGCTAAAGCAGGACCAGTCAGATCTTTATAAACGGCGTGACAGGAAGCACAATTTGATGAAAATAAAGCTTGTCCATTTGGTTGACCGAAGATTTGATTATTGTATGAACATATTAAAATTAAAGCTAAACTGACTAATACTTTTGCTACGGGTCTTTGCTGGATCATATACACAAAAAGTTGTGCTTTGATGTGGAAAAATTTCCGGTAATGGCTGCAAAAATAGCGCACGATATTGACATATTATCAACATGTTAAAAAAAATTTTTCCTTTATCTGATAGGGATTTCAGCGGATTTTCTAAGGCAGAAACTGCTATTGTCATTGTTTTGTAAACCATATTGCTTTCTCCGGTCAAGGTTTCAATGGCTCATCTTATCCCGATTTTTTACAACAACTTTACACCATGTTTAGCACATCTTCTTTTCCATCAAAAACACTTAAACAAGTTGCCATTTTTGCATCCGGGAATGGCTCAAACGCGAAAAAAATAATTCGAGATTTCAGGCAAAATGATGTGGCAAAAGTATCGTTGTTAGTATGCAACAGACCCAATGCTGGTGCGGTAACTATAGCTAAAAATGAGAATGTTAAAGTTCTATTGATAAATAAAGAAAAGTTTTTTAACCAGGATGGTTACGTTCCTGAAATCAAAGAATTGGGAATTGATTTGATTGTTTTGGCTGGTTTTCTTTGGAAAATTCCAGTTTTTTTGATTGAAGCCTTTCCTAACAGGATAATTAATATTCATCCTGCACTTTTACCAAAATTTGGTGGCAAAGGCATGTATGGTCTAAAAGTACATGGTGCGGTCTTGGCAGCGGGCGAAACGGTAAGTGGCATCACCATTCATTATGTTGATGAACAATATGACAATGGTACAGTTATCTTCCAGGCAACTTGCCCGGTGCTTCCCACCGATCAACCCGAAACGCTTGCTGACCGGATACATGCGCTAGAGCATGCGAATTACTCACGGGTTATCGCTTCTGTACTGGAAAAACTGTAAGGTATAAAGGACATGCTTCTATTTGGTTATTAAAAGCCAGTCCTCTTTGAAGATGTGAACCGAACTGCCAGGAGGTAAGCTTTGTGAAAAAATAATAAATGAGCAACCGTTACAATTAGAGACGCCTAATGAAAGATACCAGGATCATTGATCAAGCATGGTTCTAAATGTCAGGTTTATACGTGGATCTGTCACTTTTTTTGTTGGGGGTAATCTATGTAGCCAGTTTTTCTGGGTATCGCCGGTCATTAATAGCAGGCTACCATTTTCTAGATTTATATTTACTTCTTGCAAAGTTTGCTTGTGCCTGAAGCTAAACTTGCGTGTTGCGCCAAAGCTCAGTGAAGCAATGGCACCTCCTGGCTGCAAAGTGTTTTCATTGTCACTATGCCATCCCATAGCTTCTTCTCCATGGTGATAAAGGTTGAGCAAACATGAATTGTAACTAGCATCGGTAATTTCCTCAGCAATATATTTTTAAATCCAGTAGCTCATTTGTCCATGGAAGTGCAGTTTTTGTAATTTTTGAATACTTGTAATTAAAAGGTTTGTCGCCATACCAGGCTGCTTTACGTTTCGTGATAATGTGGCGTCCAAAAATATTCGCTTCATCATTTTTCCACCTTACCTCGCTAAGCAAGTGGTGCATGTACAAAGTAGATTCCTTTGGAGAAAATACCCTTTCAAAATAATGAACCGTTCCGTCATAGGGTAAAAGATTTTCTCTATTACTATTTCCATCAACCATGAATAAGTTCTTCTAAAGATTATAATTCAAAGGATTACTTCTACAAGCCAACTTTTATAATAAAGATCAATAACAGGAGTTGCTGTTAGCATAGCTGAGTACTTGTTCCTGTATGCCAGTGAAAATGTATAGGTGGATACAAGTACAGCAAGACACAAAGTAAAGCAAAACGGATCGACCGAATAAATGGCTTCCTCACCCTAGAGGCAGTCATCGCTTATTCTGCTACTTTTCACTTTGGCCGCAAGTATTACAAATCTTTATGAGGTACGTTTACTGTACCGGATTTTTGAAGATTTTGAAAGAATATACAAACTAATAGCATTATCTTTTTTGTATCTTCGTTCGTATAGGAGTGGTCGGATTGTTTTTCGTACGCTCCGGGTAGTATAAGGCAAAAATTTTTTATAATACAATTTATATGGGTAAATCGCAGGAAACTTTTAGCAAAAAAGAGAACGAAAAGAAAAGACAAAAGAAGAAAAAGGATAAGGAGGAAAAACGTGAGGAACGCAAAGCCAATTCGGTTAAGGGAAAGAGTTTGGAAGAGATGATGGCCTATATTGATGAAAATGGAAATATTACTTCTACACCACCAGATCCCAAAAAACGAAAGATCATAAATAGCGAAGATATTGTAATAGGTGTACCACGCCAGGAAGATGTAGTACAGGAGGTGGTGAGAAACGGTGTTGTTACTTTTTTCAACGAATTGAAAGGGTATGGCTTTATAAAAGACCAGCAAACACAGGAAAGTATTTTTGTACATATTAATGCACTGCAGGGGCCGGTAAAAGAGCGGGACAAGGTGACCTTTGAAGTAGAGATGGGACCAAAGGGTCCGAACGCAGTTAGCGTTAAACCGGCAGTAACATAGTATTCCCACGTCGAAAAAGATCGATTAGTAACTCTGTTAAAAAAAGAGGCTGAACTATTGTGTTCAGCCTCTTTTTTTAACAGGAATAACTCTCGCAATTTCTTTCTGTAAAATCTTCTTTTTTATTTGTTTGTAAACTAAAAATATACATCTTTGCGTCCTTCAAAAAAGCTAACAAACGTTAGTTTTGTAGAAGTTATAAATCTGGTGTAAAAAAGCTGCTACGGCCTTTAACGATTGTTTGCAATTCCATTTCTATTTTATTTAAGCAGCTTTTTTCACCTTGGTTTCTTACGATTTCTCCTTCCCAAAAACTTTCGTGCAAACTTCCAAAAAAATTGCCTGCATAGCGCTTTATAGTGACGAGTTAAAACTCAGACTTCGCATTTCTGCTTTTTTAGAATTAGACAGCAGATCGAGTACTGCGGTCAGCAACAAGGTGATCTCGACCATGAGAAAGGAAAAGAGAAAAAATAAGACCGGCAATATCAGGGCTACAATGCTTATTACGGAGTGTGCTATTTCTACACGTTTATTTTTCATGTCATCATATTTAAATGGGTACAAAGTGCACTACTTTTCTATATATAGATATATTATGAGACAAGATGGTTGCCTCAATTTGAGTTAAAGAAAACAGAATACTTACTTACGCGTTGATATAAACAATGAGGCAGGTTTTATGACCTACGTGCAGATACCTCTTCAAGATTTCGAGTGTGGATTAATTAAGATTTCATCCGAACTTTCTTGTTTTCAATTCACCATTAATAGGTTTAAAACCTGGTGATCGGCGGGACGTTTTGCCTGGCGCAGAATATGTGTTACCACGATAGTCGTATAATTGATTACCGACATTAGAAAATGATCTCAATTCACGATAAAATTCTGACACTTATGCTGGTTATTTAAAATAAAAACCAGTGTGGCGGCAGCAAGAAGTTTAGGATAGATCCTTGTTTCAATATTGTAGCTTTAAAAAAGCGTTTGAAGGTTTTTTAAAATGAAAACTTGCCAATAGTGGGTGAAAAGGTGACACTCATATATGCCCAATAGGGTGTAGATGAATACGCAGTAATATCGGCAGTAGACACTTTTGGGTTCTTTACCACCACCATTGTGTTGGTCACGGTCGCCCAGCAAAAGCCAAACTCCAGATTGGTAAAAGAATTTGCTTTATAGTTTACACGCCAATCATTTTCAAAGCCCAGGAATTTTCCGGTAAAAGGTCTTCCTGCAAGAGCTACTGCAGACTGAGAATAGAAGAGATGATTTTCGCAACGAACAGTTGTCTTCTTGTTCTGGTATTGAAAGAACAGATAAGGGTTTACAATACCGCCGTTATTTACATCAATCGGAAACGAGCTAAATAGGTCGAGATTGCCCATGAAACGATGTGCCACCCCATAGAGTGGAACAAAGTTGTTGTCTTTAGTACTGGCAGAATCTTGTCCGCTCATATATTCCATTCCCAACCTTATCGCCAGATTCTTGATGCCCGAATATTTTATCTCGGGTTGAACATACCAGGCGGCAAGTCTTCTGCCAGCCGAGTTTTTGCCATGTTGGTAATACCCACTCATAGTCAGGTACCAGTTATGCGATGTATACTCTAAACGGCCACCATTGGTAAAGCGCATGTAGGTAGTTTTGTATTTTGCCGGGTCTGAACTTTGGTAACCGTCCGCAGTATTGAGTGTGGTTATGGCAAAATTCTTATTCACCTTCCAGCTGAGAAAGTGGTTGATAAGTGTTTTATAGTTTCTAAAGCCATTCGGTACATAGTTGGTAGTGTAGTTGTTTTCACCCGATTGGTTAAAGGCAAGGATCAATTCAGTATTTACTGTCAGGTGATCATTGTATATCAATCTGACCGCATCGTGCGCGTTGCCCGACAGGCGCCAGTCGTTCTCTGCAAACAACCGTTGGTTATCATATATAATTCTCTGCCGGCCTATTCTTGCGGACCAACGGTCGTTGAAATGTGGCTCGGCATATATCTCAAAAAGATAGACGGGAAAAGTGCTTGCAGGTGTTTCGGTCAGGGTTGCGGTGGTACCATGTCCTTCCCGCGGATCCTGTTGTCCCCATACTCTTGTATCCTGCAGCGAAGTGAAGAAATCAAACCTTTTACCTTTGTAGTCAAAATTTAATCGGCTGCGCTGGTTAATAAAAAAAGCTGCTGAGGTATCGTGCAGCGCCAAATTCCGGTAGCCGTGCCTGTACTCTGAGCGTACCCGCATTTCTGCGGAAATAGTAAGCGTATTTACCTTCTTCTCCTCGGTTTTCACTGCTTTTGAAGTGTCGGCTTTTGTTACAGTAGGTTCTGTAGTAGTCTGCGCCTGCAAATTTTTTGTTAACAACAATAAAGTAAAAAAAACTAATATTTTGGTATAGGTCATTAGCGATTTTTAACAAATCTACAATTCCTATTGATTTAATAGACATTTGAAGAAAAAATTTTTATTTTTTTTGCAGCAAGCTTTCCTCCAGTTTTTTCTGGCGATCTAGAATGTTTTGTATAGTGGCATCCTTAAGGCGGTTTACGGTCTCATTACGTATCTCCGCAAACACATCGCGAATACCGCAGGTTGCCTCGTCTTTACACTCTTCACACTTCTCGTAATACTTGTGAGCTACGCAGGGCAGCAAGGCTATGGCGCCTTCAAACAACCGGACTACATCAGCAATATTTATTTCATCAGCATCTTTTAGTAAATAATAACCACCCGACATACCTTTTTTGCTGCTCAAAAAACCGGCATTGCGCAATACCAAAAGAATGGCTTCTAAAAACTTGCGCGAAATTCTTTCACTCTCTGCAATTTTACTTATTTGTATCACTTCACCCGGTTTGCCTTTTGCCAGGTAAACGAGTGCATTGATCGCATATTTTGTTTTTTTAGACAGCATATAGCAAAAATACGAGTGAAGGTGAAAAGCACCGGCATTTTGTGGTGTTTTTGGATTTAGGTAACGTTTGCAACGACAGCCATAAAGTGAAGCGCCAATGGAAAGAAGAACATTTTGGGTAGCCCGGCAGATGTGCTACTATGTTTCTTTTGTTGCGTCGCACTCTTGTACTTTTGTAGCCATATGCAGCAGCAAAAAAACGCTCCTACAACCCGGCAAAAAAAGCCTCCACAATGGTTTGCCGATGAACGGAGCGTCGCAACCAAGGCTGCTTTGGTATCTCCGGCCGGTAACCTAAAAAATGCCTAACCTTTACAAAACGGGTTGAAAAATCAAATGAAAAAAGGCGGCAAAAAACTGCGGCTTAGACTATCTTTCGCAGGCTTGTGGGTGAGCAGTTGATAAACCTTTGTATATTTATTTTATGACTATATATGCATTTTACAATCAGAAAGGAGGTGTTGGAAAAACTGCCGCAACTGTAAATCTCGCCTATTTGTCGGCGGAAGAAGGTTGGCGAACATTGCTGTGGGACCTGGACCCGCAAGGGGCTGCAGGTTTTTATTTTCAGGTAGAGACAGCGGTAAAAAATGGCGCAAAAAAGCTGCTGAGCAACGAGATAGACCTGGCTGCAGCAGTGCAGCCGTCGGGCTATGAAAACCTGGATATTATTCCGTCAGATCTGTCGGCACGCAATGCCGATGTGGTGCTGAGCGAAATAAAACAAGGCAAACGCCGTATAAAGGCTGCCATTGCAGATATTAAAAACGACTACGACATTGTCATCATCGATTGCCCGCCGGGCCTATCGGTACTGCACGATAATATTTTTGCAGCCGCAGATTTTATAGTTGTGCCCAATATACCCACTACACTTAGCATTCGCAGCTTTGATACCATAGCTGACTATTTTGCACAGAATAACCTTGATGCCTCGAAGATCAAAAGTTTCTTTAGCATGGTTGATCACCGAAAAAATTTACATCACGAGGTAATGCAGCAATACGCAAAGAACAGGTCATTTCTCAAAAACTACATCCCCTACATGAGCGACGTTGAAAAAATGGGACAACACCTGGCGCCCGTTCCGGGTTTTGCACCGGCAAGCGCAGCTACCCAACACTACCGCGAATTGTGGAAGGAACTGAAAAAACTAACCTTGGCCTGATATGCTACTACACGGGTTTAGCTTTACAAATTCACCATCCCGGCTATTAAAAAAACTGACACCTAAACTGAACATAAAAAATGAGAAGAGAAATTACATCATGGTATAGCCCGGCGCTCAACAAAGAGATGCCTATTGCTTCGTATGGGCATTACGGTTTTGCGGTTTTACTAATACCCACCGCTGCAGCAGACTACCTTGAATATGAACGTTTCACCTGATAAAATCGCTGGAGCCGTTAATAAACAGCGGCAAGCTGCGGGTATTTAGCATAGACAGTATAAATAAGGAAAGCTGGTTACACTATCGCATGGAGCCCGCCCACCGCGCCATCAAGCACAACGATTTTAATTCGTATGTGTATAATGAAGTGGTTCCTTTTATTCGAAATGCCACCAGCAACGAAACGTTTATTTATACCTGCGGTGCTTCGCTGGGTGCATTGCATGCTATGAACCTATTTTTAAAAAGACCCGATATTTTAAATGGTGCCATTGCTATGAGTGGCGTGTATGACCTTACTGAATATACCCGCGGCTATTGGGACGAACAGGTGTACTACAATAGTCCCATGCATTACATTCCCAACCTAACTGATCCATTTTACTTGATAAACTTAAAGCCAGCCATCATATACACATCTACACCGGCAGCGGCGAATATGAAGACCCTGATTCTTCTAAAAGATTTGCAAGCCTGTTGTTCAACAAAGGTATCTGGTGCGACCTGGATGTGTGGGGTCCCGATGTGCGCCACGACTGGCCAACCTGGCGAAACATGTTGCCTTATATACTGGACACAAAATTTTAAACGATAACCCACCTGGTACGGTGGGTTTTCTTTTTAGCGCGTGGCATAGAATTTTAATCATTGCCTCTGCTTGAACAAGTACCTGAAATATACCCTTAAAGGAATTGTTATAGCCATTGCACTATTTTCGGTGCTTTATATTGCTGCCTATATTTATCTGACAGCGAACAAACAAGACATCATCCGCCAGGTAAAAGAACAGGTTGCCGATAAACTAAACGGCGACGTGCAGCTTGGCGACATAGATATCAGTTTTTTTAGCACTTTCCCCAGTTTATCTATTGTCCATTAACAACCTTTCCATTCGCGACACATTATTCAATCAGCACAAACATCCATTTTTTGAAGCAGAAAAAGTTTTTGCAAAAATCAGTATTGTGCGCGCGCTGCAAAAAAGCAACCCACTTAGCGGACTGAAAATAGAAAACGGACAACTTTATGTGTACACCGACACAAGTGGTTATACAAACTCCTACCTTTTTGCACCAAAGTCGAAAACAAGCCCTGTAGCTACAAAAAAGTCATCGCCCGACGCACAAATCGATGACATCAAATTGCTCAACGTACGCCTGACGTTAGACGACCAGAAAAAACATAAACTCTACGATTTTGATGTTGCCAGGTTTACCTGCGACATTAAAACCCAGGACTTTACCTGGAAACTCAAGACAAAATCGAACGTTCATATTCATAGCCTGGCTTTCAATACTGAATTAGGAAGCTATGCAAAAGATGCCTCGTTCAATGGTTCGTATGTGTTACTCTTTAACCCGGCAAAAAAGACACTGAGCTTTCAAAACATCGCCATTCGTTTAAAAAAACATCCTTTTACACTCTCCGGCAACTTTATCTTTTCCGGTGACCCTTCCTTTAGACTACAGGTTGCAACCAAAGATCTTGATTACGAATTTGGCAAGACTTTGCTGACAGAAAAAATTGCTAAAGCGCTTTCGCTGGTATCATTGCAAAAGCCTATAGATCTCGTGCAGGCCGATATTTCCGGTCCATTAAAGGGTGGTGATCCCCTGGTACACATACGGTGGAACAATGAAAATAATAACATCAAAACACCTTTTGCCAACTTCACCGAAAGTTCTTTTTCCGGTTCGTTCACCAATGAAGTGGTGCGTGGTTTACCACGAAAGGACCCGAATTCACAAATTCAACTAAATAATTTTTCAGGTTCCTGGGAGGGACTAAATGTCACTTGTAAGAATATCTACATCAACGATCTCAAAGATCCCACGATCAAATGCGATCTAAAGACAAGTTTCGATCTTACCCAATTGAATAACTTACTCGAAAGCAGCACCATTGATTTTGACGGTGGAAGGGGATCAGTGGATGTAACTTATTCCGGTCCTGTTCTTGGTAACAACAACGGCAACACTGCCATCAATGGCACAGTTAATTTCGACAAGGGCACCATTATGTACCTGCCGCGAAACATTCGCATGAATGCAATTAAGGGCAATATTGAGTTTAAGAACTCAGATGTTTTAGTTAACGATCTCAAAGGCAATGTATCGGGCAATAAAATAGTGATGAATGGTACGGGGAAAAATTTATTGGCCATCCTTAAAACCAATCCCGGCAAACTGTTCATCGACTGGAACATATATTCACCTTCCTTAAATCTCGGCAGCTTTACCAATCTCTTAAAAAAACGTGTTTCACCCACCAAAAAGAAAATCGCGCAGCCCTCGTTAACCAGCCTCTCCGACTATCTTGACCAGGTAGTAAATGAGGCCAACTTTCATCTCGATGTGAAGGCTGACGAGTTAACCTATAAAACATTTACTGCCAGCAACATAAATGCATCACTCGGCCTCATCAATGAGAATTGGCAGATCAATAATGTAAGCCTTTTGTTAGGTGGTGGTAGCATGAAATTTAGCGGTAACCTACAAGAGAAAAACAAAGATTTCTACAGTTCAAAGTTAAAAGTCGACATGAACGATGTAGCGGTCGATAAGGTAATGCACGCCTTTCAAAACTTTGGGCAAAATGGTATTGAATTACAGAACCTTCGCGGCAAACTCTCAGCAGTTGCCGACGTTTCGATGGACATAGACCGTAACCTGGAAACGCCTTCAGACCTTGACGGTTATGTAGAATTTTCTCTTAAAAAGGGCGCGCTTCTGCACTACGAACCTATGCAGAAGTTGCAAAATATAGTGTTCAAAAACCGCAATTTCGACGAGATCTATTTTGCTGAGCTAAAAGACCGTCTCGATATTAAAAACCGCGAGATCAAGATCAACCGTATGGCTATCGAATCTACGGTACTTACCCTTTTTATAGAGGGCATCTACAGCCTTGCAGGGCACAGCGATGTCAGCATTCAGGTGCCGCTAAGCAATCTTAAAAAAAGAGACGAAGATTATGAACTTAAAAATAAAGACGCCGATGCAAAGGCTGGTGCCAGCATCTATGTCCGGGGCAAAACCGGCGACGACGGCAATATCCAGTTTAAGCTCGATCTCTTCAAAAAGTTCAGAAAAGACACCTACGAGCTTAGCGATAGCACTCACTGATTTCTTCTCCGGTTTTCTGTTATACAAAATGTGGTAACTTTAAGACTGTCAGTCACCGCCATCTTAAACGATTTGCTATGCACCCTCTTCAAAAAATACAGCGTTGGGGCGACACCCATCATCCCCTTTGGTTTGACTTTATCAGGATCGGCCTGGGTCTTGTCCTCATTTGGAAAGGAATTCAGTTTGCCGCTAATCTCGATGCCTTTTCGCACCTCATGGCGCGCACCACTTTACCCCGTTCTATAGCCATCAGTTTTGTTGCCCATCTGGTTATCGTATTTCATCTTATCGGCGGTCTTATGATCACATTAGGCACCAACACCCGTGCTGCCTGCCTTGCGCAAATTCCCATTCTATTGGTCGCACTATTCTACGTAAATCTGCCCGCCAATATTTTACAACCCTATGCTGAGCTTTGGTTATCTGTAGGTGTTCTTATTGCCCTGCTTTTCTTTGCCATCGAAGGCGACGGCCCTCTCTCAGTTGAGCATGGTTTGCCGCACAATAAGAAGTCTGGCGACTAGTGTTTGGTAGCAGAGGTCAGAATAACTATGTAGCATTGTTGCGACGCTCCGTTCATCTGTAGTGCTTCGCTTTTACTTTTTCACAGGAAGTAAAAATTATACGTTTATAAATTCTCCTTTCAGATTTCAAATCGCGCCTGCAATACTCCTTACTTCTTCAGGTATTTGTCAAACCAGGCAAAGTACCGCTCATATCGGTCCTTTATAAAGCTTGGCTGTGTAAAACCATGAAATTGTCCGGGATACACCAGCAACTCAGTGGGGATGTTTAGAGACCTGAGCGCCTGGTACATTTGTTCGCTTCCTACAGCCGGCACATTAAAGTCTTTTTCGCCAACCATAAACTGTGTGGGCGTTTTTATTCGGTCTGCGTGCAGAAAAGGGTAAGATATCTTTAAATATTTCTCTATGTTATTATCCTTCCAGGGTGGGCCTATTTCATACTCATACTGGTTTATATATTGATCTACACCATACAACGAAAGCGGAGCAGCTACGCCGGCGCCACTGCTTGCGGCTTTAAATCTTGTATCAGAGGCAATCGTATAGTCAGTAAGAATACCGCCATAGCTCCATCCTGCTATTCCCATTCTTTCCGGGTCAGCAATACCTTTTGCTTGCAGGTAGTCAGCGGCTCCTAAAATGTCTATCACTTCTTTATTTCCCCAGTCGCCACTGATCACTTTTGAAAATTGTAAACCTCTGCCCATACTGCCCCGGTAGTTTACAGCCACAACCAGGTAGCCATGCGCAGCCAGCATTTGTCTGGTCATGTCAAAACTCAGTTCATCCTGCGCGGTGGGTCCTCCATGTATAAAGAAAATGGCCGGAAGTTTTTGGGTTGGCAGACCAGGCGGGTAGAAAAGGAGACCTGAAACAACAGTCCCGTCTTTGCTGGTAGAAGTAAATTTTTTTACTGTTGCCAGCTTTAGTGAGTCCACAAATTTATTTTGCACAGTGGTAAGTCGTCTCAATGCAGATCCCTCAACAGCATATAACTCATTTGGCAGTTGCGGTGTGCTCATAGTAACCACCCAGTTGCCGTGTTTCTCAGGTGCAAAAGAGCTAAAAACATCATCTTTACCGGTTATTATATTCATCTTGCCTGACGCAATATCGAATGTAGCAAGATATCGTTGCGTGTCATCCTCTACAAGCACGGCTACACTTTTGCCATCTGCTGTCCAGCGCGGCTGGCTTACACCCCTGTCTAGCGATAGCAGACATTACTTTAGGTTCACCGCCGTTGCTGCTTACAATACAAACTTCATTTTGATCATACATTTCGTACACAGCATCTGTGCTCGACCTTACAAAAGTTATAAACTTGCCATCGGGACTCCACTGGGGATCGCTGTCACTGCCCGCCCAGGTGGTGAGTTGTCTCGGCTTAGCATACATTGCCGTATCAATTACCCAAATATCGGAGTTTCTGTTTCTGTCCGGCTCAACTGTACGGTTGCTTACAAAGGCAATGTGAGCACCATCAGGGCTCCAATCTGGGTCTGCCTCCTCATAGATACCAGTGGTTAATTGCTTCAGCCTTTTATCAGCAATGTCAAACATATACAGGTGCGACCTGCTGGTGTCGTATTGATAACCGCTGATGTCCTGCTTAAAGTGATACCGGTTAATGATATAGGGTTTAGGCGGTTTATTTTTGGCAGTATCCGGTGCGTCTTTCATGGCTATTACCAGCTTTTTGCTATCAGGGCTCCAGGCATAACTATCCATCGATCCTTTCAGGTCGGTAAGTTTAATTCCTTCGCCACCACGCCTGTCTAGCAGCCAAACCTGGGCGCTTCCCCCCTGCCGGGAAGAAACAAAAGATATATACTTTCCATCGGGGCTCCAGCGTGGACTATTTTCTCCATCGGGGCTATTGGTCAGTTGCACCGTTTGTAACCCATCCCAGCTAACCATCCATATGTCAGTATTGCGTTTATCTTTTGTAGAATCAACTGAAGTAACGGTATAAGCTATCCATTGTCCATCCGGCGATACCTGGGCATCACTGAGAGATTGGTAGCGATAAATATCACCGGGGCGCAGGGTTCTCTTTGCAGCCGCCTGCCCCAGCGCAACAAGAGATGTAATACTGAGAACGACGGTCGCAACAATTATTTTTTTCATAGTGTTACAATTGATTTAAGGATAGTTCACCCTTGTTACAAATATAAACTTCAGGTTATTAGTAAGCTTTACGATTTACTATCGCCTTGGTTCACTACGCGGCTGTCTATAAATATTGGGGTAAGCCTTCCTACCAAATAAGAACTACTTAAACTTGGCTCTTTTATTGTCAAATTGTTTACAAACACTTTTTCTACTTTTGACGATTACTGCTTATAGGTATTTTACAAAATTTAAATGTTCTGTTTTTTTATTCAAATTGATTGCGCATGCAGGTAGACGACAGGGAATTGTTGATTTAGTTTAAACAACCGCTTCAAAAAGAAAAGGCTTTTACGGCTATTATAAAAAAATACCAGGAAAAGTTGTATTGGCATATCCGGAGAATAGTAGTGGGTCATGAAGATGCCAATGACATTTTGCAAAACATGTTTATCAAAGTCTGGAACAATCTTGATAATTTCAGAGAAGACAGTCAACTGTACACCTGGCTTTACCGGATAGCTACCAACGAGTGTCTTACTTTTTTAGAGCAGCAAAAGCGCAGAAGCACACTAAGCATGAGTGATGTTGAAAATGGTCTGAGCAACAAGATAAAAGCAGATGAAAACTTCGATGCCAATAAACTGGAATGGAAACTGCAATTGGCCATACAAAGTTTGCCTGATAAACAACGAATTGTTTTTACACTGCGCTATTACGATGAAATGCCCTACGAAGAAATGAGCCGTGTTTTAGAAACTAGTGAAGGCGCACTAAAAGCCAGTTATCACCACGCTGCCAAAAAAGTTGAAGATTTCATTTTGAACCATTAGCATTATTTTAAAATCAATCATTAAACCAGTATGAGGAACAAGAGTCTTTAGTACGGTATGAATATGGAAAAAATGAATAACATACGAGAAGAGTTAATACAAATCAGCCCATTGCTTGCAAATGCCGAGCGGCTGCAAGTGTACCAGATTCCCACCGGCTATTTTGAAAACCTGACCAATGAGATCAATGAAAAAGTGATTGCAGGCGTAGAACCCGTTTACCACCTTTCAACGTCTAATCCGTACATCGTTCCCAATAATTATTTTGAAGAACTGGCTGAAACGCTTATGCATAAAGTAAAGTCAGTTACAGAAAATACCGAGGTTTTCAATGAATTGGAAACGATCGCTCCACTGCTTAATAAGATCAGTAAGAAACCGGTTTTAACCACCCCCGCCGGTTATTTCGCAAATGGGAATGATTTTTTAAGTGCAACTAAAAGCAGCACGCCAACATCAGCTAAGGTGGTACCCATAAGAAGCGCTTCAAAATGGATGCGGTATGCAGCCGCGGCGGTAATTGCGGTAATATTAGGTACGGGAGCATTTTTCATTAGCGGTGAAAAAGATAATAACCTGGCAAAAGTAGAAGTACCAAAAGTGCAAGTCAATAAATTGAGTGAGCAGGATATAATGGAATATCTGAAGACAAATTCTGCCTTGGGAGATGCGGCTACAACATCGTATAAAACATCTGCAAAAGAAAGCGATATCTGGCGGTCCGTAAGTAAAATGTCTGACAAAGAAATTAAGGATTTTCTAAAGGAAAATGGGGAAGCAGATGAAATTTAAAAAGGCATTGATATGAAAAAAAAACTTACTTTATTATTAGCATTTTTTGTTAACATTATTTATATTTGTTACGCTCAGGAACCGGAAGGAAGATTAAAAAGAGTAGAATCTGTACAGATCGCGTACTTTACAAAAGAATTGTCGCTTACACCGGAAGAATCAACTAAGTTTTGGCCAGTTTATAATGTTTATAAAAACGAGATCAAGACTGCCAGAAAAGCGAATGGAGACGACCAGATAGCAATGGAAGAAAAAATATTGAACATTAGAAAAAAGTATAAAAACGATTTTAAAAAGTTTTAGGTAGCGATGAAAGAGTAAATAAGATGTTTGTTAGCAGAAAAAAATTTTTGGGAAATGCTTGCGAAAGGAATTAATGAAAAGAAGAATAAATGGTGCGAAAGATGCAGATCCCGATGATTAGTTCAAAATCTAGTTAATAAACTAGGTGTTTTTCATAGGTTAGCAACGGCCAGCTCTTTTCAGGGCAGGCCTTTTTTTTGCCCGTTACTTTTCGTTTTGCAAAGTCAATTATAAATTGATGAGCTATGTTGTCGCAGAGTAAAACGGGGTTTTTACATCGTGATAAAATAAAAATGTCCAGTTTTCCTTTTTGCCTTGCTGCCACCATTGCTGCCGTAATTCCATACTTCTTTTACCATCAAAGTCATACTTAGCCACAAACTTGCTTTTCATTTGCTGAAGTTGTGGTGCAACATCTCCGCCAAAAAAAATAGTTTCATTGTCTTCTTTAATCCAAAACACCTGGTGAAAAGGCGAATGCCCGCCTACCAATTCGTAATGTATATAATTATCAATCATCACCACTTTTCATCTAACAAGTTGCACATTTGGATTGGTTGAACAATATACAAATTCGTCTGGAAATAATAACTGGAAAACCTGTCTCAAAGCAAAATCAAGCTCCTGTTTTGGCAGATAATATGTTGCGTTAGGAAATGCCAACGTATAATGCCCTAATTTATCTTTAATGCTTATTCCACCAGCATGATCTTTATGCAGATGACTTAATAAAACTTTAGTGACATGCGCAGGCTCTAATTCCGTTGTTCCTCAAGATTCTGATGTATCTGCAGTTCACCGTCAACTGAAAGCCAAGCCGGTATCAAGCAACAAAACATCCTGGAAGTAACAACGGCAAAGGGTTGCACTTCTACCAAAAACTGCCAGACTGGCCGGTTTTGCAAGCTCATCTTCTTTCGTGGCTAAAAGGAACAAAGACTTTTGTTTTATCGATTGTAAAAACGCCTTCACTTAATGGAATAATTTTCATGAGATTAACACTGTGTTAATAGTGTTATTACTGTTGATGTACGAATAGATGTACTTATCGCAAAATCATTTGACGGTCGGCATCTAACCTGATCAAAATAAATAACAATAGGTAAAGGTAAGTAACGAAGAACCTCCATAGCTAATTAGTGGCAGCGGAATACCAATAACCGGTGCCAAGCCAATGGTCATGCAAATATTAATGGTGATATGAAAAAAGAAAATACTGGCAACGCCATAAGCATATACCCGGCTAAAAGTACTTCGTTGCCGTTCGGCAATAATAACAATTCGAAACAGCAAAATGGCATACAACTTAAGAAAGACAACACTGCCCACAAAGCCAAAGCCTTCGCCAATAGTACAAAAAATAAAATCGGTACGTTGCTCAGGTACAAAATCGTAGCGGGTTTGTGTTCCTTTAAGATAACCTTTGCCAATAATGCCGCCTGAACCAATGGCAATTTTAGATTGAATAACATTGTATTCACTTTGGTTCTGACTTTTGCCCCGGGTCTTGGCTTTCAATTTTTCCAGTTCTGCTCTTTCTTCCGGATCTTGAGGAATATATGGTTTACCTACCAGGCTATAAATCCTGTCGCGCTGATATGGCTTCATAACATTGTTGATAAGGTAAGGAATAGCAACTGATGAAATAACACTGGCAATAGCCCACACGCCAATGATACTGCCCAATAACAGCACTGTTTCGTTTAAAGAGATCCGCGGGTAAAAGATATAACCAAAACAGCAAGCACTGCATAAGCTATAAACAGTGTTTGAGGCGAAAAAATGAGCGAAAGAATCAGGATGACTGCCAATAGAAGCACCTGCAATTAAAATAAATGGTGGAAGCCCTTCGCGATACATGACCAGGAAAAATGAAAAGTAAACCAAGGCTAGTCCTGTTTCATTTTGCGCAACGGTAATAATTGCAGGTAGCAAGCGATATAGCTGCACCTATCAGCCTGTGAAGTGGTTTTGCTAAAGTCAGTCTCTTGCCGGCTGATGTATTTAGCAAGGGCGAGGCAGGTAAAAACTTTTGAAAGCTCAGAAGGTTGCAAGCGAAAACCACCCAGCACAAGCCACGATTTTGATCCCTTGACTTCGGAACCAACAAACAGAGCTGCCAGGCATAAGAACAATACCCAAAGCCATATAGCAAGATTAGCGGTAGCAGTAAAAAATTTACTATCGGTTAGTAAAATAAAAATTGCCAGCACAGCACATATGCCAATCCACAAAGCCTGTTTTCCATAATCTTTGCTTTGGTTGAAAATGGGTTGAATAAAACTTTCGCCTTCTTTGTACTCATTGGCAAAAATCATTAGCAGCCCAATAATAACCAGGGCACCATACAAAATGATCAGCTCCAGTCAATGCCTTTTGAAATGGATATTATTCCTCATCGTGTACTGTCTTGCTTAATTATTGTTGTTTGTTAGGCAAAATGCATAGGCGATTTTTCTCAACATTAGCATCGCCGGTATCTTTTCTGTTCGGTTCTGCTTCGGGATCGAAAGTGGTTTTTTTAGGAACGACTGCCGGTTGTTTCCAGCACCGTATCTACACTCACTTCCTTTACACCTAGTTCTTGCCTGCTTGATAGAATCTTTTACATAATACCAATGTTTGATAGCTGCAGGAATCAGATCGGCTTTCGAAACTTTTTCGAGGTTGGCCATGACTTCGTCCGGCTGAAATGGAATCATTCAGATATTTTTCCATGAGCAAAGTAGCAATAGGTCCGGCCCAGGTAGCACCATAACCTGCATTTTCAACCACAACAGCCACTGCAATCCTGGGGTTGTCTTTTGGTGCAAAACAGGTAAAGATGGAGTGGTTTTTTCCGTGAGGGTTTTGGGCAGTACCGGTTTTTGCGCAGTATTCAATGCCTGGTATTTTCAGAAAGTTGGCCGTACCATACACGGTTACATCGTGCATACCATCCACACACTGCCTGGTAGGCGGAGTCGCGGAATATTGTGTTACCTGTGTGCTTATGCCGATATTTGGCAAGTAGTTGTATCGTCTATCTGTTTCATCCTGAATGCTGTCAACAAAATGCGGGGTATAATAATAGCCACGGTTAGCAATAATGCTCATTACATTTGCCATTTGAAGTGGCGTGGCAGTCATTCTATCCTGCCCAATGCCAAGCGTAACAATATTGCAACTATTCCAACGGCTGCTGCCGCCAAAGTCTCTGTTGTACCTGCTGGTATCAGGTACACTTGCATAATCTTCACTTGGCAGATCAACGCCCAGCGTCACGCCCATACCAAAGGAATTCATATATTCTTTCCACTTCAGATATCCGCGGGCTGTGTTTCTGAAGGCGGGGTTGTCAATAGCCATTCTAAAAATGTGGCAGAAATAGGAGTTGCACGAATTTGCCAATGCCAGCCGAAGATTGGCAGCATGTCCATGCACCGGCGTGGGTACATTTCACTGCACGCCCGCAAGCATAGTAGGCACCCACTACACCCATAGCCATAAGATGGCGTAATCAATCCTTCATTCAAGCGCTATCAAAGCGCCCAGTGGTTTAAAAGTAGAGCCCGGCGGATATTGTCCTTTGATAGCACGGTTATACAACGGCCGGGCAGTATCAAGAGCCAAACTGCCCCAGTTTTTTCGAAATGCTGCACCTGCCAAATCATTGGGGTCATAGATTAGGTCCAGATGCCATGGCAATATGCCGCCGGTTTTAGGGTTAATGGCCACCACACCTCCAATTTTATTTTTCAATAAGCTTTTCAGCCAGTTGCTGCAAGTCAATATCTACACTTGAGTAAAGATTTCTTCCTGCTTCTGCAGCAGTATCAAAAACGCCATTTTCATAACTTCCCTGTATCCGGTTTTTATTGTCTTTTACCAGGTAGTTGATACCCCGTTGCCCCATCAGTACCGTTTCGTACGATTTCTCCAGACCCGTTCGACCAACCAAGTCTCCCATCTGGTAAAAATATCCTGACTTGCGAATGATGGCAGTATCAACTTCAGCCACATATCCAAGTATATGTGCAGCTGCTTTATAAGGATATGAACGAACCGGGCGCTCAGACAAATCAAAACCCGGAAACTTGTACATGTTCTCATCTAGCTGCGCCTGCAACTGGGTCGATACCAATGGCTCAAAAACACTGGGGCGGTAGCGCCCGTTTTTTATAATGGAAGTAATCATCCGTTTATGAAATTCCGCAGTATCTATTTGCAGCAATTGACAAAGTGCAGATGTGTCTATGCCTTTTACCTGGAAGGGAGTAACCACCAGGTCGAAACGGGCTATATTGTCAAGTATTGCCCTTCCTTTGCGATCGTAAATGATTCCCCGGCTTGGATACACAATCTTTTTGGTAACAGCATTATCTTCGGCAAGCTTGACGTACTTATTCGAGATAACCTGCAGGTTGAACAATTGCCCAATAATAACAAGAAAAACAACTACAAAAATTAATTGGATGACCCTCTTTCGCGAATGATTAAATACCGGCATATTGCCTTTTCTGTTTTACGGACCCTGAATGCATTGTCCGTGCAAATTTGCAGTTTGTTTACCGAAGTTTTCATTAATAATTGGTTAGAGTTACCAACAGGTGTGAACGGAAAAAAACGCAGTGTTTATTTTTTTTGTGGAGACCGGCATGGGTACTTGCAGCAGCTTTTCTTGCGTCGCACTCTTGTGCTTTTGTTCAGTATGCAGCCTTCTTTGCCTGCTACTGTAATGCAGCAGGTTACCGTCGGCATCGACCAGGTAGAATGGCGTAAAAACAGCCAGTCATCTTTAAGAGAGGATGTTACAATCCAATTTCATTATTTGTTTCTTCCGGTTATGCTCAGGTAGTCGAGGTAATAAATGATCCGCAGCGAAAGACTGTTTGATTGTGGTTCGGCCCAGGTATTGGTAAAGTTTTTAAAGTATCTGTCCCGCACATTGTTGCCCCAGGTAGAAGCGGCATCTTTCCATACCAGGTTAATAAAGCTACCCTGCGCAAACTGCCAGGTGTAAGTCATGTCTATATTGAAGTAATTAACATTGTAGTTCGGGTCATCTATCTGCCGGTTCGTACTGCTAAGGTGGCCATCATCCTTCAGATCAAACAGGTCGCCATACTCCACCTTGCTCCAATAATGGCGTGCCCTAAAATTCAAGCCCATTTTGTTGTTGAAGTTGTACTTGATATTAAAGACATTTTCCACTGTATGGCGGGTCCGCAAACCAAAAACACTATTGTTACCCTCAACTGCGGCAAAGCCAATTTCGCGGTTCTTATATTCCAGGTTTTCCTCTGTGCTGATGGTTAGTTTTTTATTGAAACGAAACTGTTGGGTAAAATCAAGATCAAAGCCTTTGGCATTGTAGGCCGGCATCGAATAATAATTGCCATCTATACCCAGCGAATATTTTTTGGCGCGATTGGTATAGATCCAAAGACCGGGACGAATGTACTGCGGGCGAATAAAGATCTTTCCGGGCACACGCGACTTATAGAAATCATTTTCCCGGCTCGAGATATTGTAAGCCACTCCCACGTTCCATAGATTTTTCATTTGCCCGTTCACATTCACATTTACAAACACATTTTGGCTGGTAGCAGGGCTATACCTGCGGTTGTATTCTGCATTGATGTTAAAGTAAACATTGTTGTAAAAATGTTTTGGTTTTATGATCTTGTAACCAATCCAGGCGTTATGGTTTAGGTAGTTATTGTAATTAAAATAACCCATGTCGTTTTGCTGGTACTTTTTATCAGCTAAATCCTGGCCCAGCATCCAATTAAAATTGCCTTTGGTTTTGCCAAAATTGAGGAGGTGATTGTAGCCGTTCAGACTTTTTCTGTCGGCTGTGTAACCCAACAACTGGCTTACACCCACCTTACCAGAAAAGTTGTAATTGATATTTTTATCGTACAGATCGAAGAGCGCAGCAGAAACATTGGCGTCGTAATCGGCCCCACTGCGCCAAACGCTCGTATTAATAAATGACAGGCTGGAGTTGTGCTTTAAAGCCTGGTCAAGCACTATAATATTGTAGTTGGTCAGCGGATTGGTTTGTATTTCTCTGCGCTTGCCGGTATTATCTTCTACTATCGCGTATTCACTGTTAACTACTGCATTGAAAACACCAATACCCAAGCCCGCAGAATTTCTGCCACTCACTTTGGCCGCGTTGATCAGCTTGGTTTCCGACGAATTTTTTACAACATGCTCATTGCTGTTAATAGTTCCCTCCACATCGTAGTAGTGCAGCGGCGTACCACCTATGCGCCGGCTATAAAACAAGTTTCCTTTGCTAAACAATTCCGTGCCTTCGGTAAAGAAAGTACGGTACTCGTTATACTTTACCTCAAATGGAGTGAGATTTAAAATTCTATTGTCGCTTTGCACCTGACCAAAATCGGGTATCAGCGTCATATCGAGGGTATATGACTGATTGATGCCATATTTTAGATCCATACCACCATTGACCGAAGATGACCAGTTTTTAGTACCAGGCTGATCGTAGGGATAGTGATTGGCATATAGTGAAACATACGGCGAAATAGAAAGGCGGACAGGAGGCTTTACGTTGGTCAAACCCTTCCAAACACCGGCCTGGTTAAAGAGACCATTTACGTTTGGATCTATGGGATTCCACATGAACTGCTGGCTTAGTTTCGCCCGTTTGCGGGTTATGTTTATACCCCAGTCCTGTATCTTTTTGCTACCAAAACGAATGGCAGAGTAAGGGATGCGCATTTCAAAGGTCCAGCCGCCATTTACAATCCTGGCTTCTGAAAAGTAAACGCTGTTCCAGCTATCATCTTCCCCGTTCGAGGAGTATTTGGCATCGTATTGCTCGCCCAATGGTGTAACGTAGTAGCCAAAACCATTGATCTGGTCGGCATAAGTGTCTAACAATATACCAACGAAGTCATTAGAGCCAATAGCATCACGACCTACCAGATCGGTTGAAACACTGTCGTTGCTATCGTGGCAAAAACCAGCTACGTAGATCGCATTGTCATCATACAGCATCCACACTTCTGTCCTGTTTTTCTCATCTTCATGCCTGCCGATGTTGGGGCGAAATTCTACAAAATCTGTAGCCAGGGGAGCTGTTTTCCAGGCGGTGTCGTCGATCACCCCGTCAATAACAATTTTGGCGGTTGTGCGCACAGCAGCATACTGCCGGTGAACAAACTGACCGAAGCCACTAAAAGCAATAATCACCAAAAAAGAAAACAGTAAGATCTTCCGCATAATACCTGGTTAACAAGTTTTTTTACAATGCTAAACTAAACGTATCAATCTCGCATTCGTTACAAGTACCAGGTGAAAATACTGGTAAGATTGATGAGTGGTTCAGTAGTTGGTTGAATGGTAATTTGTGTTGTTTGCAGGTTGCTATTGTTTGCGCATTCAATGCTCCACAATGAACTACATGTCAAAACGGAGCGTCGCAACAATGCTCAATCTGTATGTCGCGGCCGGGCAAATAAAAAAAGGAAGGTCCGTTGCAGACCTTCCCTTTTTACACATGATTTCTTTATTTTTTGTCTTCAGGCATCAGCACTCCGATCAACTCATTATTGCCGCCTAAAATAATTTTGGCTGCCTGCTGCACGCTTTTGGACGTGAGTGCATTAATGTATTTTTCGTAGTGAACGAAGCGGTCGGTATTGCCAGGCAATATTTTATATTCGAGTAATTGACTTAGCCAGGTGCCGTTCTCCTTCATAGCCGCTTTAGTTTGCTCTGTCAGTTGCGCCTTTACCTTATTTATATAACTCTGCTCCGGACCTTTTGTGATCATATCGTTGAACTCGCGTTTGGCAACGGTTAGCAAAGTATCGGCTTTCTCGGGACCGCAAGGAAGCTGCAGCACAAAGCTATAGTTGGAGTAAGGCAATTTAGAAACGCTGGCATAAGTGCCGCCGCCATAAATGCCCTGCACCTTTTCACGCAATTCTTCGTTGATAATGATGTTAAGAACTTCGCTTAGTGCATTGGCATTGAAATCAAGGTCCTCACTATAGGGAACTTCGCCTTTATAAATAGCCAAAACCATACTTTTTTGCTCTTTGCCTTTGTAAACCGTGTAATGCTTTTTGCCGGCAATAGAGCGTACTTTATTATCGACAACAACCGATTTTTTTGTGAGATCGGAAGGCAATGATGCAATGTATTTCACTATCAACGGTTTTATTTGTGCTTCGGTGAATTTGCCGACGAAAACGAAGTTCATACCATTGGCATTGCTGAATTTGTCTTTGTAAATGGCAACTGCGCGGTTCATATCTACATGGTCGAAATACTCACTCTTTGGTGTAAAAATGGGCGCTTTGGGGTTGTTGCCATACATGACTTTGAACGTGGAATTGATAAAAGAAGTGGTAGGATCTGCCATTACCATCATAAACTGCGATTTGTTGCGCTGAATAAACGACCGGAACAATGAGGTGTCTATGCGGGGCGCGGTAAACTGCAGGTAGGTGAGTTGAAACAGTGTCCCGAGGTCTTTCACCGAAGAATTGCCGCGTACACCTTCAGAAATTGCCGAGATATTTGGATAGACACTCACCGATTTGCCGGCGAGAGCCTTGCGCAGATCGGTCGGAGAAAACTCGCCAAGCCCCATAGCTGATACTACGCCGGTTGCAAACTCTGCATTGTATTTATCGGCAAGGGTATAGCCGTTTTTGCCACCGCGACGGGTAGCGCCCATCACTATCTGATCGTTGTTGAAGTCGGTTGACTTGAGCGTAACTGTTGCCCCGTTACTTAGTTTCAGCTCGGTGGTTCCCAGCACAGGATCTTTTGTTTCAGCAAGTATTTTGCCTGGCTTTGGTTCTTTGCTCAGCAGCGACGTTACCACCGCTTTCTCTTCATAAGCGGTTATTTTGGTTTGTGCTGCAGCATCAATGGCTGCCAATAAACCTTCAGAAGTTGGCAATTTAGCGCTGTCTGCCCTCGGGCCCGGTCACATACACAAAACGGTTTGTCTCTGATTTGAAAACCTTGGCAACATCATTGATTTCTTCCAGTTTTATACCTCGGCAAAAGATCTTTAATAATTTCATATTCTTTGTCAATACCCGGGCTGGGCTCATGCTCCAAAAAGTTCCGGACATATTCACCTACGTAACTTTCAGAGGGTGTCTTTTGGCGGTTGTTGTAAGCGCGTTCATAGCTTGCGAGGGTATTCTTTTTTGCACGTTCCAACTCGGCTTCAGTAAAACCGTATTGCTTTACGCGCTCAATCTCCTGTACCAGGGCTGTTGTTGCAGCAATGATATCTCCGGTGCCCGAACCTGCATAAGCTTCCAGCCCTTCATACCCGCGGGCGAACGAACTAAAATCGACACCGGCGTAGTTGAAAGGAGGGTTTTCCTTTTGCGTTAGTTCTTGCAGGCGTTGGTTTAGCAGGGTGGTAAAAATACTTTTTACAATGTCGTCGCGATATCCCTGGAGAGTAAGGTCATCGTCTTTCTTCTGCATTGAATAGGCAATAGAAACATTGTAGTTCGTGGCTTCTTTATCCGTTACAATCAATGCCGAAGTTTTGCTGTATGGGTTAACAGCCGGGTAGTCGCGGGTACGCTCGCTGGTTGGGTTTGTTAACCCCGAAAAATGTTTCTTCACCAGGGTTTCTGCAACTGCCGGATCTATATCGCCCACTATTATAACCGCCATTAAATTCGGACGATACCATTCTCTATAAAAGCGGCGCACGGCATCCGGGTCAGCGTTTTTAACTATGCTGTCAATTCCTATGGGCAGCCTGTTTGCATATTTTGATCCGGCGAGTAATTCCGGTAAGATCTTTTTAAACATCCGGTCTTCTGCACCCTTGCCATTGCGGCTTTCCTCCAGTACTATCGGTTTTTCACCGGTTATATCTTCGGTCAAGTCGGTCACGTTGTGTGCCCAGTCTTCCAATATTTGCATGCCTTTTTCAATATTGCCGGGTTTGTCGGTCGGTATCGGCAGCATATATACCGTTTCGTTGAAATTGGTATAAGCATTCAGGTCATTGCCAAAGCCAACACCAATGTCTTGCAAAAAAGATATGATCTCATTTTTTTTGAAGTGGGTAGTACCATTAAAAGCCATGTGCTCATTCAGGTGTGCCAATCCCTGCTGATCTTCATCTTCTAAAATTGACCCGGCATTTACAACCAGTCGCAACTCTACTTTTTGTTCAGGTTTTTCGTTGTGCCGAATGTAATATTTCAAACCATTTGGTAGTGTGCCAGTATGCACTTTAGGGTCGAGGGGCAGAGTGTCTGTAAGGCGAAACGGTTGTGCCAGTACCACCTGAACGAGTAAAAAAGTAGCAGCAAATAATCGGATAGCTTTACCAAAATAGGAAAACATAGATGAGTTATTTTAAAAGAACCGCCAAATTAGACAAAAAAGAAAAGTCTCCTAACCGGCACAGGTAATTTATGCTTTGCTTCACTTTGCCGGAAGGCAGCGGGCAATTTCACCGTCATATTTTTTACTTATCCGCGGTTTTCTTTGGTTTCCGGCATTTGTCCTTCATGGTGCATTGTTGCGACGCTCCTTTCAACTGCAAAGGGCCATGCAGCTTTCTTCAAGAAGATAAAAATGTTCGCGTGCTTAAAGTGAGTATTGTTCATGTTTGTTATACCTGTGCAATCAAGTAAAAAATCATTTCCTTCGCACGTTAATTTTTATTTTGGCTTTTCTTCCGTTCCGGCATTTGGATAATAAAGATTCCAGTATATAGGCTTCTGCATTGTTGGTACAATATTTCGTGTCCAATGGCAAACTCTTTTAAAAAAAACAGCCATGAAATTTTTATTATATTGTTGCGTTGCAGGTATTTTACATACGGCCTGCAACCGAAAAATGACTACCGACACTTCCACTGCCGGGTTGGAAAATAACACTGAAGCTACTGCCACTATAGTAGCCGATACAGCAATACCCGCCTGCATCCGTCAAAAAATTGAGGATATAAAAAAGCAACGCGTTTGGAACCCTCCGGCGCAAATCAATTTGTATGAATATGAGGGACGGAAAGTTTACGAGATCTCAGCAGATTGTTGCGATCAGTTCACTACTTTGGTCGATGAAAACTGCACTTACATCTGTGCTCCGTCGGGCGGCTTTACAGGCAAGGGCGATCGCAAATGCATCGACTTTTATGACAAGGCCAGGCACTTGTCACTCGTTTGGCAAGATGAACGTAGCCGGACACAACAATCCAAACCAGCCGCAGGTAAATAAATACGTTTTTAAATATAACAATGGACAAATTGCTTTGCTGCGACTGGGGAACTTCCAATTTCCGGCTTCGTCTTGTTGAAATAGCAACCGGCAATATCCTCGAAGAGGTACGCTCGGCGCAAGGCATAGCAGAAACCTTTAAACACTGGAAACAAACAGGCAGATCTGAAGAGTACCGCCTGGGTTATTATTTGACTTTTATTGCCGCACAACTCGAAGTTTTAGCTGGTAAGACAGCGAACTCCCTTGCTGGTGTTCCGGTCATACTTTCCGGTATGGCATCCTCTTCTATTGGAATGGTTGAACTTGCCTATAACTACTTTCCGCCAACCCTTGATGGTACCGGTTTAAACGTGTTGAGTTTACCCGCAGCCGGTGCGTTTACTCATCCCGTACTGCTGGTTTCGGGTCTACGAACGGCAACAGATATTATGCGGGGCGAAGAAACCAAACTTATTGGTTGCGCCAGGCAACTGATGCAAAGCGACCCAACAACATATATTTTTCCCGGCACTCATTCAAAACATGTATTGGTAAACTGTGGGCAGGTTATTCAACTCACCACTTATATGACAGGGGAATTTTTTGATTTGCTCTCTCAAAAAAGTATTCTTGCCCCTTCCGTTGCTTTTTGCGAAAAATCAGATGCACCAAACCTTTCGGCAGCCTTTGCCGAAGGAGTATTGGATAGTGTTGCTTCCAGCTTGTTGCACAGTGCCTTTGTTGTGCGTATAAACGATCTTTTCAAGACCCGGTCTGCCACTGAAAACTACCAGTATTTAAGCGGCGTATTGATTGGCAGCGAATTAAAAGAATTGCGTAATCGACCGACCCATATTTGTGTAGTAGGTCACCATACATTAACCAATCAATATTGCACGGCATTGAATATTTTGGGCATCCCTTCTCCTGCTTACACGCTTTGTATCCGCGATGCCGACGAAGCTTTGATCGCCGGCCAGTTACATATTTATAAAACATACTACCAACTGGACCAGGCATAAATGTTTTGCATGGCTCCTGAGTTTGTTTCTCCATTGCTTTCTGGTCCTTCCAAACAAATCCTCTATATGCCCGCTCAACTATCTGCCCTTTATCCTTCATTTTTCATTTATTTTTACCGCTAACAACAGTTTTAAGCATGCTTCAATCAATGACTGGTTTTGGACGCGCCGAACAGGCAGTAGGTGAGAAAGTGTTCCTGGTAGAAGTAAAAAGTCTCAATGGTAAACAGTTTGATCTTCGTATCATCATCCCGGCTTTATTAAAGCCATTTGAATTTGAGATCCGTAATATTTTTCAGGAAAAGTTGATCAGAGGAAGTGTAGAATGCACCATCTATATCAAACAAAACGGTGCGGCACAGCCGGTCACCATCAACAAAGAATTAGCAAAAGCATATTATCAGCCAATAGCCGAACTATCGCAGGAACTTAATCTCAATCCTGGTGACGTGTTGAGCGCCCTGTTAAAATTGCCGGAGGTGATCACCCCTTCCAATATTGTGCTCACCAATGAAGATTGGAAAGGTTTTGAAGTGGTTTTACTGGCTGCCATTGACCAGTTAAAAGCCCATCGTGTTGACGAGGGAAAGTCGCTGGAAAACGAACTGATCCTGCGTATCCAAAACATTAAATCTCATGCTGAAAAAATCGCCCTGTTAGAACCTAATCGCAAAAAAAGAATACGCGATGGTCTCACCAAAATACTTGACGAAAATATAGGAAAGGATAGTTATGACGCTAATCGCCTCGAACAGGAATTGATCTACTATATTGAAAAAATAGACATCACCGAAGAGCAGGTGCGTCTCAAAAATCATTGCCAATACTTTACCACTATTCTCAACGAAAACGAAGAGGGAAAAGGAAAAAAATTATCTTTCATCATGCAGGAAATTGGTCGCGAGATCAATACGACGGGTTCAAAAGCCTACGACTCTGAAATACAAAAAAGTGTGGTACTCATGAAAGATGAATTGGAGAAAGCAAAAGAGCAGGTATTGAATGTCCTATAAAACACATCTTATTATTGAAAAGAAGAGCGATGATCCAAGGTCATCGCTCTTCTTTTATGGAACCGGAATTGGCGTTAACAATCCCTGTAAACATTCGGTCATCACACTAAAACTGCCGGGTTGAGTCGCGTCGCATGGTATCCGGCATGCTTCGGTTCATGGTATCTCCCATGTTGGTATTCATCGTATCCGGCATGCTGTTCATGTTGGTTGTATCGGTTCCCGACGACATGGGGCTATTCATTCTGCTGCTGTCGGCGACGGTTTGCTCCGACTCCTGCGATGGGTTGCAATAGGTAAGAGTAAATCCTATTGTCAAGAAAAAAAATGCTTTTTTCATGATGAGAGTTTTTAAAAACCGCTACTATTTTCATGCCATATATATAAATATTATTGTATTTAAAAAAGACAATATATCAAATCACTCTACGATGCGCAATTTGGCATAATTCAACATTATCTTCTTCTCGCCATTGTTCTCAAATTTTACGGTTGCAACAGGGTTGTGGGCTGAACCCTCCATCTTCAACACTTCCCCAAAACCGAACTTTTGATGTTCTACTTTTTGCCCCGCCTGTAGACCACTGGTATCGCTGGGTGCAAAATCAGCCGATGGCGTATGCTCTACTACCCTGGGCGCCGCCGGGCTTGCAGGCATATACGCAGGCTTTGTCTCTTTGCGCGAGGGTGGTGGTCCATACTTCTCTGCCACCTTCGCACCATTACTTTTCCAACCACCACCGCCACTCATTCTGTCAAATGCCGAAGTTCCGCCAAAGTCATTGTAACCCTGGTTTCTGGCTCCGCCACCGGCAAAACTGCGATCAATGAACTGATCCGGCATTTCTTCTATAAATCGACTGGGCTCATTTTGCACAAGCTGCCCAAAACGATAGCGGGTATGTGGCATAGGATAGCCAGAGATTTTTCTTTGCCCGGGTCACCGCTACATAAAACAACCTGCGTTCTTCCTCCAGTTCCTCACGGGTATTTATCGACATAGCGCTGGGAAACAAAGTTTCCTCTATACCCACTACAAACACGCAGGCAAACTCCAGCCCTTTCGCAGCATGTATAGTCATCAGCTTTACTACATCACCTTCATTTTTATCATCATCAGCATCGGTCAGCAAGGTTATTTGTTGCAGGTAACTACCCAGGCTTTTATCACCCATTTCGCCATCTTCATTGCTCGGGCTTTCGGTCCACTCTTTTATTGAGTTGAATAATTCCTGAATGTTCTCATACCTGGCAAGACCTTCTGTTGTTTTATCATTGAACAACTCTTTTACCAGACTTGTGTGCTTGCCTACCTGCACAGCTACGTCAAAAGCATTTTTGCTATTCAGCATGCTTTGAAAGTACTTGATCATTGTCACAAAATTGGTCAGCGCCTCCAGTGTTCCGGCTTTAAAACCAAATTCCCCTGCTCTCGTCAGCACCTCCCACATACTTATACCGCGCTCATTTGCATAGATCACGGTTTTCTCAATCGTTGTCTTTCCTATTCCCCTTACCGGATAGTTTATGATACGCTTTAACCCTTCTTCATCTTGTGTGTTTACTATCACCCGCAGGTAAGCCAGTATGTCTTTAATCTCTTTACGCTGGTAAAAGCTCACTCCTCCATAGATCCGGTAGTTAATTCCCATACGGCGCAGACTTTCTTCAAACGACCGGCTTTGGGCATTGGTACGATACAGAATGGCAAAATCGCGATTAAAGAAATGGTTGCGCAACTTTTGTTCCTGTATGGTATCGGCAACAAACTTCCCCTCATCATTATCGGTCATGGTCCTTACCAGCCTAATCTTCTCACCTTCATGGTTTTTTGTCCAGAGGTCTTTGGGTATTTGCCCAATGTTGTTTTTTATCACCTCATTGGCAACATGCAGTATGCTTTGTGTGCTCCGGTAGTTTTGTTCCAGTTTTACCACTTTTACATCGTCATAGTCTTTTTGAAACTGCAGAATGTTTTCGATTGTTGCACCCCGAAAGCTATAAATGCTTTGCGCATCATCGCCCACCACCGCTATGTTTTCATGCACAGCCGCCAATAGTTTAATGATCTGGTATTGCACCGCATTGGTATCCTGGTACTCATCGATCATTATATATTTAAACTTGTGCTGGTATTTATACAGCACTTCCGGAAAATCGCGCAGCAATTCATACATTTTAAACAACAGGTCGTCATAATCCATTGCCCCGTTTTTATAACAGCGGGCCACATATCCCTGGTAGATTTGCGCAATGAGCGGCCGGTTCGATCGTTGATCTTCCTGTTGCAGGTAGTAGTCGTTTTGATAATCTATAGGCCCAACAAGTGCATTTTTTGCCTGCGATATGCGGTTGTGCACCACACTAGGTTTATACAATTTGTCATCCAGGTTCATTTCATTTATCACCGTTTTCAGCACGCTGCGGCTGTCGTCAGTGTCATAAATGGTAAAGTTGCGTGGGTAGCCTACCTTGGGTGCCTCCGCCCGCAAAACCCTGGCAAAAACACTGTGAAATGTCCCTATGTATAAATTTCTGGCTTCTGTGCTGCCAAGTATCTTTTCAACCCGCTCCTTCATTTCGGCAGCCGCCTTATTAGTAAACGTCAGCGCCAGTATATTAAAGGCATCTATCCTATGCTCACTCATCAGGTGTGCTATGCGTGTGGTCAGTACTTTGGTTTTCCCACTGCCGGCGCCTGCCACTATCATTATCGGGCCTTCTTTGTGCATTACAGCCTCGCGTTGTTGCTCGTTCAGTTCATTCAGGTAGTGTGACATATGGCGAAGTTACAGCGAACGCACCGCCTGCAAAATGCATTTGGCGCCTTGTTAATAAACTAAAAAGATTTTGCGGGTTGCCGGCAACAGGGCTCCGGTGAAACTCTGTTGCGACGCTCCGTTCAACTGCCGTTCCCTGGTTGTTCTTTGGGCTCAGATCGTAGCACCACGTCCTGCTTCGATCAACTTGCTGTATAAACAACCATTAGAAAAAATCTGGCAAATACGTTTTTTCTTCCTATTTTTCTAAACGGCTTCAGAATCAATAGGTTTCATTGTTAACACAAAAATTCTCCACCATGAACAATTCTCTTAATCGATTGCGACGAACGAATTTTACAAAAGGGTTGGTAATTTTTCTTGCTACTTTTTCATCACTACTTGCTACTGCACAAAGCGAAACAAGCAAAACAGATGTAGCGCTCAATGGAAAAGCCGGCGCTCTTTTAGCCTCTCCCTGGATCTGGGTAGCTGGTATTGTTGTTTTTGTTCTGCTACTGGTTGCCTTGCTCAGAGGCAACGAACGCACTCCTGGTGCTTAACTTCCTGCAGCAATTTGCGGTTTAATAAAAAAAGAGGTCTCAGCCTCTTTTTTCGTTATTTGGAGTATTCTTCCAGCAATTCCTTCTCGCGGCGCGACAAACTATTGATCCCCTGCTTGTGTATCTTCTCTAAAAGACTATCGAGGTGTTGCTGTCTGTTTTGCCTTTCTACATTATACCTGTCTTCGAGTGTCAGGTTCTCATGTTTTTTAAAAAAGAAATTATCGATCAGCAGTGCATGTGGTTTGTACAAAATAAAAAGGATGAACGCTATTGCCGGAAGGGCGATAACCGCCAGTGTAAATGCATTCTCTGTAATAATCTCAGGATACAGGGCAATCGCGACCAACATACCCGCAAGCCCGCCACCCAAATGGGCATCGTGCCCAATGTTTCGAGTACGCGACGTGATGCCATAAATAGAAACTGCCACATATACTAACCCGAAGACCCAGCCAGGTATTGCAGGCAGCAAGAAGAACCCGATATGTATGCCCGGAAACAATGCAATGGTAGAAAATATGACGGCGAAAATGGCACCTGATGCGCCAACAGAACTATAATCGCTGTGGTAGCGGTGTATAAACAAGCTAAGCAAATCGCCACCCACCAACCCGGCGAGGTAAATGATGGCAAAATTGAGCGTACCGATGTAGTTTTCCAGGTTGGTGCTAAACAAGTACAAAGCGATCATATTAAAAATAAGATGCGTCCAACTGACATGCAAAAAGCCGGAGGTAATAATGCGCTTGTAATCTTTACCGGCTAATATAGCACTCACGTTGAACGCGTATTTATTATAAAATACACGATCCTTAAAACCGCGGTATGAAACCAGCAGGTTGATTAGGATGATGATACTACTGATAGAAAAAGGTGTCATTGTTTAAATTGTCCTGAAACTCAATTTTACTAAAAAAATTCTAAACGACTGTTACCATACGCAACAAGCCATCAATTTTAAAGAATGCTTTGCATAGCTAAGCATACCAGCAAATTATGGTAACCGATTAACAAGGCTGATATTGTACATGATACTGCCTTCGACGGAAACCAGGCGGCATACTTTTCGATTTACAAAAAGCTCCACATTGACTCACCAGATGAACGGAGCGTCGCAACTATGTAGCCCTAAAGTTCAAATGCCCGTCTCCCAAAAAAACACATTGCACTTCGTAGGTTAACTTATTCTTAATAGACGTTGCCTTTCCGGTTTTCGATTGGTAGAACAGCATTAAAATTTTCGCCTGAAAGTAGAGCGGAGTACAACCAATTGTAGCGAACACTTTTAATAATGAAAACTAACTCGCAGATCAAAGACAACCAATGTCGTAAAAAGTACTTTCCGGCAAGTGAACCACCTTATAGAAATTGCAAGGTGCGCTGGACAAAATTTTCAAAGAAAGCTTTTGACGCGTAAAATGGTTTCTATGGGTTTGCCATTGCGCAGAATTACCATCTTCAATTTTGAACCTGTTACCTGCAACAGATTCTTATAAGTTTGTATGTTGCCGCTCATATTGTTGTCAATGGCAATAATTAGATCACCGGGCTGCAAGCCAGCTTTCTCGCCAGGAGAATCTTTCAAAACATCTTCTATCATGATTTGCCCGTCGATCATATAAATGCCCAAACCTGTATAGGAGTAATCAAAAGGCTCTTTAAAATGTGAATTGGGTTTCAGGTGCATCTCCTGTTGCTGGTAGTTTATAATAAGATTAAACCGGCGCAACAAGTCATTACCAATAATACCGCCCAAATACGGATAGGAGGTGACGTTGTACTCATCTTTAAAGATGTGTACCGGAACTTTCTTAAACTTATAATGCCCGATCTGAAAATATCGCAGCGTACTTAGTTTCATTGAGGTTTTACCAGATAAGCCCTCTGCCTGCGTAATCATGATTTTTTTGCCCTCCTGTAAAATGCTGCTGTCGCGCACAAAATCTTCGTTGAGCAATATGCACAAGCCGGCGCCCGTGTCAAAATAGAACCGGCTGGAACAAACAGTATCGTCCACAACATCTGCGTTTACAACAGGTATGTAAACTATGGATGGTTTTATCAGCAAACCTTTTTTCGGGTACTTCAGGGTTCCGGTGCTCAGTATCTCTACCAGGTTTCTGTCATAATTGACCTTTACAATGTAGCGGCTAAAAAGGCTAAAACCGACAATGCCGTCTATACGAATACCATACACACTCGAGAGCAACTCGTAATTGTTGATGTGGAAGTCAAGGTTTTCAATTGTCAATTTAGGCAGGTGAAGGGTGCGGTTGGTTACGTAACTCATTTTGCGCAGGCTGCCAATACCGCGCAACATGCGCTCGGTAGGGGTTACTTTCAGGTGGAAATAATCAACTATGTTTGAGTTGAGAGAGATACCGCTGCTGCCCGTGTCTAATATAAAATTGAGTGTATCGGGAAAGTCATCCAATTGTACCTTGATGATAATGATACCTCCTGACAATAACGTAAACGGAATGCGTGTCAACAGTTTAGCCGCACCATTTTCTACCTGGTAATGAGTTGCATTTACAGGATTGTTGATGCCTTGAATAAACAGGAACAGCAGCACAAACAGGGGCAGAAATCCTATTTTTCCGGTAAACAATCGATGTTTCACTTTTATAAACTTTTACTCAAATTCACTTCCTTGAAATTACAAAACTTATAGCAATGCCGGTTGTTAATAAAGCGTGCTGCTCATTTTAAGAAAGCAGTAGCAACCCAACGAGAGGTAGTAGTTTACCTTGTCGTATTTTTGCGCACGATTTAAATAACACACATGCAATTAGCCGATTTGTATCAAAAGGCACTTAATTCGGTAATAACCGGAGATGAAAACGATTTTTTAAGCGTGGAAGAAGGAGTGTATCTCTTTGAAAATGCACCTACAGCCGACCTGATGAACATAGCAGACGAATTGCGGAAAATGCAGGTGCCACATGGTAAGGTAACCTGGATAATAGACCGCAACCTCAATACCACCAATGTATGTATTGCCAATTGTAAGTTCTGCAACTTTTATCGTATTCCCGGGCACAAGGATGCTTATATCACCGATATTGAAACCTACAGGCGCAAGATAGAAGAGACATTTAGATATGGCGGCGAGCAACTGCTGTTGCAGGGTGGGCACCATCCCGGTCTTGGACTGCAGTACTATGTTGACCTTTTTAAAAAGCTGAAGGAAATGTTTCCGACGCTTAAATTGCATGCTTTGGGTCCGCCTGAAGTGGCGCATATTACCAAGCTGGAGAAAAGTACCCATCGTGAAGTACTGATAGCCTTGAAGGAAGCTGGCATGGACAGTTTGCCCGGTCCCGGTGCCGAAATTTTAGTTGATCGCGTTCGTCGTCTCATCAGCAAAGGCAAATGCGGCTCGCAGGAGTGGCTCGACATAATGGTAGAAGCGCATAAACTGAACATTACCACCAGTGCCACTATGATGTTTGGACATGTGGAAACCGTAACTGAGCGGATGGAACACCTGGTAAAACTCCGCGACGTACAGGCAAAAAAACCCGCATTCGCCAAAGGATTTATTGCCTTTATACCCTGGACATTCCAGGATGTGGATACCCTGCTTACCCGTATACGTGGTGTACACAACCTTACCACGGCAGATGAATACATTCGCATGATTGCCATTAGCCGTATTATGTTGCCCAATGTAAAAAACATACAGGCAAGCTGGCTAACGGTTGGCAAGCAGGTAGCACAAATTTGCCTGAATGGTGGCGCCAACGATTTTGGCAGTATTATGATTGAAGAAAACGTGGTGAGTGCCGCCGGGGCGCCACATCGCTTTACCAGCAAAGGCATACAGCAGGCAATCATGGAGGCTGGTTTTGAACCACAACTGCGCAACCAGCAATACGAGTTTAGAGAAATTCCTGTTGTTATGGAAGAACAGGTGATCGACTACTAACTTTCATAAGCGATTATGACTGAGCAAATCTTACCGGCATATTTGGGTGCTTCCGTTTATAAAAATCACTGTGTTGAACAAGTGACTGACAAGCAAGAAGCATGCAACCAGACACAAATATTTAGAATTTCTTAATCTGCAAATGGTATAATTTGCAGTCCTTTTTACCGTATGATACAATATGACCGGTTTGTGCTAGACAATGGATTGCGCGTAATAGTACATGAAGACCATAGTACGCCAATGGCAGTTGTCAATGTGATGTATGATGTGGGCTCACGCGACGAACAACCCGACAAGACCGGCTTCGCTCATTTATTTGAGCATCTTATGTTTGGCGGCAGCATTAACATAAAAGACTATGACGAACCCCTGCAAATGGCAGGTGGCGAAAACAATGCTTATACCACCAACGACCTTACAAATTATTATGTACAACTGCCTGCCGAAAATATAGAGACTGCTTTCTGGCTTGAAAGCGACCGGATGCTGAGCCTTGCTTTTGGCAAAAAAAGTCTGGATGTGCAACGCAAGGTGGTGTGCGAAGAATTTAAAGAGCACTATATCAACAAACCTTACGGTGACGTATGGCATAAGCTGCGTGAGCTTTCCTACAAAGAGCACCCCTATAAATGGATGACCATTGGCAAAGAACTAAGCCACATAGAAAATGCTGAATTGAAGGATGTAAAAGAATTTTTCTTTAAACATTATCGTCCTGTTAATGCTATGTTGGTAGTAGCGGGTCATGTATCAGTTGAGCAGGTAAAGCACCTGGCAGAAAAGTGGTTTGGCCCTATACCCGCCGGTGAAAAATATCTACGTAACCTGCCGGTAGAGCCGGTGCAGCAAGCTCCCCGCCTTTTAGAGGTACATGCCGATGTGCCTTTGGACTCGTTTATAAAAGCCTGGCACATGGGCACCCGCCTCAGCAAAAGCTACTATGCTGCTGACCTGCTAAGCGACATTATGAGCGGCGGCGGATCATCGAGACTTTATCAGGCACTGATTAAAGAAAAACAATTGTTTAGCAATATCGATTGCCATCACATGGGAAGTATAGATGCGGGTTTGCTGGCTATTGAAGGCAAACTGGTAAAAGGCGTAAAAATGGAAGAGGCTGAAAAAGCAGTGATGGAGGAAGTGGAAAAAATAAAGAACGACCTGGTACAGGAAGCCGAGTTACAAAAGGTAAAGAACAAAACGGAAAGCATGATTGCTTTTGAAGACATGAGTGTGATGAACCGCGCTGCAAGCCTGGCCAATTACGAACTATTGGGCGACGCTGACATGATGAATACTGAGCTTGACCGCTACATACAAATAACACCTGAAGATGTGAAGGAAGTTGCCAATGAAATCTTTACCGAGAACAATAGCAATACAATCCATTACTTTAGCCGCAATTAGATCTCAAAAAAAAAACTTCTACAGGTGTATGTCTGCTGCATTTGCACGCACAAATTTGAATGAACAATAGCAAAATGAATATGGTGAACAGAAAAGTGGCACCGCCAATCATCGACGCGGTAGAGTTTACCCTGCGCCTGAAACAGGCTGACCAATTTACGCTCGACAATGGAGTGCAGGTATATAGCATTGACGCCGGCACCGAGGATGTAACCCTGGTAGAACTTGTTTTTTTTGCAGGCAACTGCTACGAAGATCAAAACATAGTGGCGGCTACTACTAATTTTCTGCTGAAGAATGGCACTTCAACAAAAAACGCTTACCAGATCAACGATCATTTTGAATACTATGGCGCTTACCTCAATCGCAATTGTTTTAATGAACACGCTAACATAACCCTGCATTGCCTGAATAAGCATTTGAAAGAAGTGCTGCCTGTGGTGGCGGAAGTAATAACCGACTCTGTGTTTGACGAAAATGAATTGGCTGTGTACACACAAAACCAAATTCAACGCCTGAAGGTTAGTTTGATGAAATGCGACTTTGTTGCCAACCGCACCATAGACGCTTCCTTGTTTGGACAATGGCATCCCTATGGACGCTACACCTCTATCCCCGATTTCCAATCTATATCCCGCGACCGGGTTATCAAATTTTTCGATGACAGGTACGTGAATGGCACCTGTATGATTTTTGTAGCCGGCAAGTTACCTGCCGATATGTTTCAGCAACTTAACAATGTATTCGGTACCCTGCCGCTGAACAGGAAAGCGGATGTGCAACCTTACTTCGAAATTAAACCTGGTAGCGAGAAAAAGCAGCGCATAATAAATGACGAAAACGGAGTGCAGGGTGCAGTACGCATAGCGCGCGACTTTCCCAACCGCAAACACCCCGACTATATACCGGCGCAGGTATTAAACAATGTTTTTGGTGGCTTTTTTGGTTCACGTCTTATGGCCAACATCCGGGAGGATAAAGGCTATACCTATGGCATTCACAGTTACTTTCAAAACCATTTGCAACAAGGCGCCTGGATGGTAAGTACCGAGGCAGGCAGAGACGTTTGTGAAGCAACGATAGACGAAGTGTACAAAGAGATGAAGATCTTGCAGGATGAACCTATAACAAAGGAAGAATTGTTGCTCGTCCAAAATTATATGATGGGTTCCATTCTGGGCGATCTTGATGGGCCGTTTCAAATTATTAACCGCTGGAAGAATTATGTACTGAACGGGTTGGATGACTCCTATTTCTATCAATCGATCGATACTATTAAATCTGTTACGCCTGCCGGGCTGCAACAACTGGCGCAACAATATTTGAACCCTGCAGACTTTTACGAATTGATAGTGGTATAGCGCAGAACCGGCATAGCCATCTTTTTCCTGGTCCTAACAGAAAGCTCTGTGTGTCTTTGTGGCAACTTGTCTGCGGTAGTGTATCGCACTCGTGTACTTTTAGTTTTTATGGCGGCGGTTTCGTGGTAGTATTTCTGCACTTGTAACATTTTTGTAAGTTAGTTGTATTGCCAATTCTCTATGATTTAACGGTGTATCATCAAGGCACTACCGATGAACGGAGCGTCGCAACAGTCGCCTCACCGGAGATATAAAAGCCGGCTTTCACAAACTCTCTCGTTCGGTTTACCATAAACTCCAAAAAATGCTTTTATGCTTAGCAGATTTCTAACCAAAGTTTTGGTGACAGCGCTTGGTGCCCTGTTTGCATCGTACCTGCTATCGGGGGTGTACATCGATAGCGTAGTCACTGCCTTTATTGTTGCGTTTGTGCTGGCGTTGCTAAATACGTTCGTAAGACCTATTCTCGTGCTTCTCACCTTTCCCATTACCCTGGTGACCCTTGGCTTGTTTTTACTGGTGATTAATGTAATAATGGTGAAATGGGCTGATCGCCTCGTCAGCGGTTTTAGAGTTGATGGCTGGTGGACAGCTTTATTATTTAGTTTTATTGTTTCGATCATTGCGTGGTTGCTAACCGACAAACGCGATGACAAAAACAAATAAGCCGCTATGCACTTTGACCGTAAAGACCTGGATGATTCTTTCTTGCTACAATTGTACCGTGAGCTCTTGCTGCCCCGTATGATAGAGGAGAAAATGTTGCTGTTGCTCGGCAGGGCAAGATAAGTAAATGGTTTAGCGGCATAGGACAGGAGGCAATTTCCGTGGGAGCAACGCTGGCTATGCAAGCGATGAATGGATCATGCCGCTGCATCGCAACCTGGGTGTTTTTACTGCACGAAATATGCCGCTGCAAAAATTGTTTATCCAATGGCAGGGCAACAAGGATGGCTATAGCAAAGGTCGTGAACGAAGTTTTCATTTCGGTTCAAAAGAACATCATATCTGCGGTATGATATCGCACCTGGGGCCGCAACTTGCCATTGCCGATGGGGTGGCACTGGCCTATAAACTTAAAAAAGAAAACAAAGTATCACTTGCCTTTACCGGTGATGGCGGTACCAGCGAAGGCGACTTTCATGAAGCGCTAAATGTGGCAGCAGTCTGGGACCTGCCCGTAATTTTTGTGATAGAAAATAATGGCTATGGATTAAGCACACCTATCAGCGAACAGTACCGTTGCAAAAGCCTTGTTGACAAAGCCAAAGGATATGGCATGGAAGGGGTGAAGATAGATGGCAACAACGTGTTGGAAGTGTACGACACCATGAGCGGCGTGCGCGAATATTGCATCAAAAACCAAAAGCCTTACCTGGTAGAGTGTATGACCTTTAGAATGCGTGGGCATGAAGAAGCAAGCGGCACCAAATATGTGCCGCCGGACTTGTTTGAAGAATGGGCAGAAAAAGATCCGCTTACAAACTTATGAAGCATTTTTGCTGTCAGCCAAGATTATTTCACCCGAGGAAATGAACCAGATAAAAGGCGAACTAAAACAACGTATAGAAACAGAGTTACAGCCTGGCTATTAGCTGCGCCTAAAGTTGTTGCCAGATACCGCAGAAGAGGTGAAGGATGTATATGCACACCGCAGACTCCGGAGCATAACAACGACCGGCAGCGGAAGTGATAGATGCATCAACGCGAACTGCGCTTTGTAGATGCCATAAAAGAAGGGCTGTACCAGTCAATGGAACAGCACCCCAACCTGGTATTGATGGGACAGGATATTGCGGAATACGGTGGTGCATTTAAAATAACCGAAGGTTTGGCAGCGGTTTGGTAAAGAGCGGGTACGAAATACGCCGCTGTGTGAAAGTGCTATTGTGGGCGCTTGCCTGGGTTTAAGCCTGGAAGGATATAAAAGTGTAATGGAAATGCAGTTTGCCGATTTTGCAACGGTTGGATTTAACCAGATAGTGAATAACCTGGCGAAGATGCACTATCGCTGGGGCGAAAAAGCAGATGTAGTGATTCGAATGCCGACAGGTGGCGGTGTAGGTGCAGGTCCATTTCACAGCCAAAGCAACGAAGCCTGGTTTGTACACACACCCGGGTTAAAGGTGGTTTATCCATCTAACGCATGCGATGCAAAAGGACTATTGATTGCCGCCATAACGACCCTAACCCGGTATTGTTTTTTGAACACAAAGCCTTGTACCGCAGCACCAGCGATGTGGTACCGGCGGCAAGCTACAGCACACCCATCGGTAAGGCGAAGGTGGTGCAAACGGGTGGCGACCTAACCCTTGTAACCTATGGAATGGGTGTACATTGGGCATTGCGCTATGCCAAAGAACATCCTGAAATTTCACTCTATATTTTAGATCTGCGCACCTTACTGCCGCTTGATTATACGGCGATAAAAGAAGCTGTGCGGCATACGGGCAAAGTGGTCATACTACATGAAGACACGCTGACGGGAGGTTTGGGTGGTGAAGTGGGCGCCTGGATCAGCGAGCACTGTTTTGAACTATTAGATGCGCCGGTAACCCGGTGCGCATCACTGGATACTCCCATACCATTTAATACTACACTTGAGCAAAACTTTATGGCATCCAGTCGCCTGCACCAGCACATTCAAAAGCTGTTGCATTACTGATCTTTTCGTTCTGAGGTAACTGGTGCCGGGGTTTTGTCAATGTAAAATTTCTTTACCAGGCGAATAGAGATAGCAATAAATACCGGTGAAATGATTGCTATAGTTGGGTTGATAAAATAAAGTAGAGACGTAAAAACAAAAATGAAGGGTATAGTGATAGCCCGAAAGTAAAAACTTCTGATAGCGTGTTTGCTCAATCCCTCCGAAAGCCTCAATGCGGGGTTTGTTAGGTGTCGCCACAGAATGATATTGGTAATACCTAAAAAGCACAAATTGAAAACATATACAATGAGCGGAGTTTTCAACAGGCGCAAAATGTATTCGCTGTAGAATGCAGTACTGAAGGGCATCAGCACAATGCCAAATAAAAAAAACAAATTCAGGATAAGGGTTTTGCGCGTATAGTTGACCACACTGCCAAACATTTGGTGGTGAATGACCCAGTAAAAACCAATGACCATAAAACTAATGATGAAACCGACAAGCTTTGGTATCAGCTCATCGAGACCATCGAGCAACAGGTGTTCATTTACGATTGCTTTTGGTATCTCAGGCACCTTCAATTCTATTACTAACAGTGTAATGGCAATAGCGAAAACAGCATCACTGAATAAGATCATTCTTTCCAGTTGAAATTCTTTTTTCAGTTCTTTTTCCAGGTGCTTATCATTCATAGAATCAATCTGCGTTTAAGTTTCAGTTATTGAATGTTTTGGTGTGGTGCTGTTTGTTTTACTTTTTCCTTTTTTATCTCAAAATGCACGTCATTGTTATACGGATCATTCATTTCATTGCTCTAAAAAATAAAATTGAAAATACGGTTCAATTTACTTTGAAATTTTCAACATGAACACTCAGCTTAAAATCCTTTCTATTACAAAAAATGATGATCAGTTGCAAATCGTTCGTCAGCTTTTTCAGCAGTATGCAGCGGAGTTGAATGTGGATCTCCGCTTTCAAAACTTTGTCTGCAGAATTGCAGGATCCTTTAACAAGATATGGTCCACCCGCAGGGGTGCTGCTGCTAGCCTATTGGCAGGGCAAACCTGCTGGCTGTATTGCCTTACAGCCATTGCAGCACATCACCTGCGAAATGAAACGCCTGTATGTTCATCCGGCTTTTCGCCAGCATGGCATAGGCGACGAACTCGTGAAAAAACTGTTGCAAATGGCGAAAAAAAAAGGATTTCGTAAAATGGTCTTAGATACCCTCGACCGGTTGCAGGCAGCTATAAAACTTTACCAGCGCCATGGCTTCACTTTCACCACAGCCTATTATGCAAACCCGCTTGCAGGGGTAGTTTACCTCGAAAAAGTTTTGTAAGTGTGTTCAATCAACCTCGTCAACCAATGTGCAACTTAGTTTCGAGGTCTTCGTTCATACCATATTTGCTGTTGTCGCAACAAATATTGCGTTATTACCTGCAGCCAAAAACCTTGCGTTTGTCGCAGATCATTATCTCGTAAAAGGATCCTGGTATCAGCATATCATTACTACAATGTAAAGTTGCGAAAGTACACTGCTCTTTATTTTTGGAGACAAACTACATGACCCTGAAGCGGCTTTTGTTGCGACGCTCCGTTCAACAGAAAAGCCTTGATGAAGCAATAGAAATCTCGAATATAAAATGAGCATTCATAGTAATGTTACAAGAAAAGAAGCCAAAGGGTTATAGGTAATAATTAGTCTTCCAGTATTAAACTTAGATATTTCGTTTAGATCAGGTTTACAACCGTAAACTTCAGATGTTTATAAAAGACTTGTTATTGAGTTTCTTTGCATATAACCTTCAGATAAAAATCTGGTTTGTGTTTTCAAATCTATTGCACATTCAAAATGGCAAAAGATTAAACAAGATTATATTCTTGCTGAAATATTATAACCTTCCCATCTATCCTTGTAGAAACCCTTCCGCATCATCTCTATTTATCTCCTCGTTATTTTTCTGAAGGCTGCTTCTTAACTGTAAAACTGCCGGGTACGATTTTCGCCTCACATTTTCCAATATACTTTTTATGTCAGCGCTTGCACCTATAGCAGATCCTATTGCTGCTATCCCGAAAAGGAAAATAAAATACCTAATCAAGAACCCTGAAAAAACTGCAGAAGCAGTTAATCTTGTTTACCTGGGCGATAGCACACCGGGAATTGTGCGCAAACCTTGTGCAAATGGTTTTGAATATTCTTTTAATGACAAGAAAGTAACTGACGCGGAAACCCTGGCACGCATTAAAAGCCTTGTCATTCCACCCGCCTGGAAGAATGTCTGGATTTCTCCACTTGAAAATGGGCACTTGCAGGCAACCGGTATCGATGCCAAAAACCGTAAGCAATACCGTTATCACAGCAACTGGAATGCCCTGCGTAACCACACCAAATTTTACCGGCTCTACCAGTTTGGCGAGGTATTACCTGCACTGCGGTTAAAAACTGAAAAAGACCTTGCCTACCCCGGGCTACCCGAAGCGAAAGTGCTGGCGACTGTAGTTAGTCTTATGCAGCGTACCAATATTCGCATTGGTAATTGCTCGTATGAAAAAGCCAATGGCTCGTATGGAATTACCACCTTAAAAGATAAACACGTTAAGATAAAAGGCAACAGTATAAAATTCTCTTTCAAAGGAAAGAAAGGAGTATATCACGATATAGGTATAGAGAGTAAAAGACTTGCATCGATCGTAAAAAAATGCCAGGATATACCCGGCAAAGAACTGTTTCAATATTATGATGAAGAAGGCAAACGCAGAGGCATTGATTCGGGTATGGTAAACGACTATATAAAAGCGATCAGCAATGGAGATTTTACTGCGAAAGACCTGCGAACCTGGTCGGGCACAGTACAAACCCTTTTGGCTTTTAAAGAGTTGGGATTAGCCGATACGCAAACCCAGGCAAAAAAGAATGTAGTAGCAGCGTTAGACCTCGTGTCGCAGGCACTTGGAAATACTCGCACAGTATGTAAAAAATATTATGTGCACCCAATAGTTATTTCACTATACGAAACTAATTCGCTCGAGAAATATCTGAAACATTTGGATAAACTCGAGAAAGATGACAATAAATCCGACCTGACAAATGAAGAAAAAATTTTAATGAAGATCTTGAAAGACTGCTTATAAGAAAATAGATAACACAATGAAGAATGACAGGTCTGAATAAATCTATCAGGCAAGCCGAAATCTAAATAAACTTAAGAAGTTATTGTAAAAAGGTAGGGGTAATATTGAACTAAAAGAATAAATTTTAGACTGCTAAAAATATTAATGTCTATTTATAGCGTACAAAAGGATAGACCGGGGAAGTAGGTGGTGTAAGTTTTCTGAATAAAGTAATTCCCTTCGATAGCAAAGTATCCGGGTTCTCATTTTCCAGTTTTGAGATATGGTGATTGACCATATTTTCAACAGTGCGGTTGAGCGAGTCTTCGTTGAGGAGTTGCACTGCTTTTTTAGACGCATAGCCTAACAGAAACCCAAAGACAGTATTGACCAGGGTTCGTTGTATCTCCGGCGTTTCTGCCAAATAGCTAAAGGTGTTTTTAGCAACCCGCTTCGGGTCAAGGTTTTCCTTGACCTGCAAATAATCAGTTTTGATCCCACTCTCCCGCTCTTTAATTTTCTTTTCGAGATCAACCATTGCTTCCTTCAACTGCTGGCTATTCGTGATTGTTCTTTTGATTTCAAATGCCATGGTTAGGAGAATTTTTGAATGATCATATTGATTACAGGGATCTTTAAACATTTTTTTGCGGCGGAAAAAAAGAATAATTCCGGCGATCGCATAAAAAGCTGCCAAAATGAGAAAACCAGCATATGCCTTGCCTATCAGGTCACTAATCAGCAGCGCCAAACCTATATTGAAAACCACAAAGAATATAAAGAAGATCAGGAAAAAAACTACTACTGAAACAATTGACGAAGCGATTGCCGAAACCTTATCAATTGTTTTTAATTTTAGTAATTCAACTCTGTCGTCGACATACTGCTTTGTTTGCGTGAATAATGATTCAATTAGAGTGACTGTAGGCTGTTTACTCATAGCTGTTTTTTATTGATCGCCGGAAACCAGTTAGCACCAGTACCTAAACACCGGTGCCGGAATTTATGATTGATAAGAAGAAGCTTTATCAGCAGTAGCCTGAGCGCCATTGGCCGTAGCCTGTGCACCACTTGCAACAGCGCCAGCCGCATCAGATTTTAATGCATTGGCTACACTCGATGCTTTGGCTTTACCTTGCTCAATTATGTCAGAGGCTTTGGCTTTGCCTTGCTCAAGCAAATCTGTAGCACTGCCTTTTACGCTTTCATATTTATCAGCTACGCTATCAACAAACTCACCGAATTTGTCTTTTAAATTGGTAGTAAGGTCTTTACTGCCTTCTGAAATGCGTTTTCTTGTTTCTTCGCCTTTGTCAGGAGCAAATAAAACTCCTAAGATAGCACCGGTGGCGGCACCTGCTAATACGCCTAATAATACTTTTGATCCTGAGTTCATAATAATGGTTTTTTTAAATTAAAAATATTTTTGGATGCTTATGTATGCTGATACATTAAAAAAAATAATGCCAAAAATTTTCTCCACGTAGAATAGGATAAACCATGCATAATAAATGAGTTATGAAGCTGTTGTGGAATTAATTTCCCAGCGAAAGCGGGTTTTTTGTTGCCCGAAGACAGGTAAATTTTAAGACGTTGTGATATGTGGCATGTCTTTTTAATAAAATGTGTCGCTCCTGGCAGAAGCTTTCTTGCCTGTAGATTATTCTATTTAAAATAAAAGGTAAAATGTTTCTCCATTGGATTTAATCACTATAACAGGCATTGTTGCGGGCATTTTCACCTCTGCCTCCTCTATGCCGCAACTCATAAAAATAGTACGGGAAAAACGAGTGGAAGATCTCTCAGCCGGCATGTTCATTACCCTGCTAATTGGCATAACGCTATGGGTTGTATATGGCATTTTACGCAGCGACTGGCCTATTATAGTAACTAACAGTTTTTCGGTATTGCTTAACATTTGCATACTTGTGCTTAGAGCTTACTATAAAAGATAAATCAGGTTCAAAGTATTTATTGAGCTATTAAGGTAATTCTGTTTCGCAGCTAACTGCTGCTACACCTACTTTTTTGTTCGTGCCTGCCAACACTGCTTACAGGCATTAAACACCTAATCTATTTTGGTATCATTTACCAAGGCGAAAAATATAAACACACGTGCCAATGCAAGGCTGGGATACAACTTTGCTAGAGTTAATTGGACTATGGCAAACACCTGTAAAAGCAGAGATATGCAGATGAATGGAGCGTCGCAACAATGCCTGATATAGCTAAAGATGCTTGTAAATAAAATTAGCTGGCATTACTTTTTTCTATGGTGAATAGGTCGCCTGACAATTGAAAAGTCGTATTAATTGATACAGTTAAATACCATCTTCCATAAAAATTTATTCTAGAATTTTAAAAATAAAATCAAATGAGAAATAATCTATTCTTACTCACCATGCTGGTTGCAGCCGCTATGACCCTTACCAGTTGTGAAGCAATTGGCAGCATTTTTAAAGCCGGTATTTGGGTCGGTATCATCATTGTGGTGGCAGTTGTTGCCCTTGTTTTATGGTTAATTGGAAAAGCCCGCAAATAAATCACTACTACCTGCTGCCCATCTACTGTACCCAATTGAGGCCTTTTCTGCCATTCTTGCCATTCATTATCAACGTTATATTAATTATTATAACGGCTGAAAGGCATATTCGTGAGGAATAATTTCTACAGCGATATATGTAAAGCATTGTTTTACGGTTATTTAAACTGAAAAACGAAAATGCTTTATAGTAAACACTTTGGTGCGGCTTTTGACCTATCAAAGTATTAATTATTAACACCAAAGGTGAGGTCAGGACTATGGAAAAAACTAACGCTACGCCTAAGAAGAGGTCGCTATTAGCTAAAATTGGAAAAGGGGTTGGCATATTTGTCTTGTCAATTATCGGGTTGATCGTTCTTATACTTATTTTAATTCAAACCTCCCCGGTTCAAAATTTTGCCCGTAAAAAAATTGTTGGTTTTCTTGAAAATAAGCTGAAGACAAAGGTTGAGATAGCCCGCCTTGATATTGATTTTCCTAAGATGCTGGTTTTAGAGGGAGTGTATATCGAAGATCAGAACAAAGGATACGCTCATTGCCGGCAACCAGTTGAAAGTTGATATTGATATGTTTAAGCTGTTGCACAGCGAAATTCAAATAAACGAGATCAATCTTAATGGAATAACCGGCAAAATTAAACGGCAGTTGCCAGATACTGTATTCAATTATCAATTTATTGTTGACGCATTTTCTTCGCCTGTTGATACTACAGTGAAGCAAGATACTTCCGCGATGAAAATGGCTATTAATAAGATTGTAGTTGATAAAACCCATCTTGTATATTTTCGATGTTGTTACCGGTAATGATGTTGAACCTTTACCTGAACCATTTTGATACCCACATCGAAACTTTCGATCCCACACACTTAACCTTTGCGGTTCCTGATATTACTGTTAATGGACTTAGTGGCAGCATAAAACAAACAAAACCACTTGAAGTAACTACTGTCATCAACAACCCGCAACCAGCAGTTGCCAATGAAGAGCCTGAGTTTATAAAATTCAGCAACAACCTGATGTTGTTTAAAGACATCAACGTGTTATATAGCAATTCGGTGACTGCGATGGAAACCAAGATCGGCTTTAAAGATCTGACAATACATCCGGAAGTCGTTCGACATGAAAAACTCGGTAGTAGCAATAAAAGACATTGAACTTAATAACCTGGATGGGTACTTTAAAACCGGTAGTAAAGCCAATACAAAGGTTGTAAAGCTGACAGATGAAAATGCCCGGGAAGCACCTGCACAGCCCTTGCCATGGAAGGTGACAGTTGCATCTCTCAGGTTTAATAATAACCAATTTGTGTATGATGATAATACACAGCCACACCTAAAAAAAGGGATGGACTTTGCTCACCTGGGAATTGCTGACCTAACCTTACACGCCGATGATTTTTTGTTTCATAATGATACCATTGCAACTAATATTGTTGAAGGTCACATGAAGGAAAAAAGTGGCTTCGAACTTAATAAATTTCAGACCAATGTTGTGTACACCGATCATGGTGCCTCGCTGCAGGATCTATTGATTGAAACTCCCGGATCGCAGATCAAAAAAAGTGCAGTGATCAGGTATCCATCGTTAGCTGCCATACAAAAAGAAATGGGTTTACTGGAGATGAACATAGACCTGGAGAATAGCTATTTGCAAGTAAAAGACATTCTCACCTTTGTTCCCACCCTTGCTTCCCAGCCAGCCTTTAAAAATCCTTCTGCTAAAATTTATGTAGATGCGCGGCTTACCGGAAGCCTTGACCGGCTTACCATCGAAAAGTTTCAGTTTCGTGGTTTGGGAAATACACGTATCAATATAGCAGGCGCTGTTGGTCACGCTATGGATGCTAAAAATGTAACAGCAGACCTAACTATAAAAGATTTTACTACCAGTCGTGCAGATATCGAATCACTAGTGCCTGCGGGAACATTGCCCAAAGGTGTGTCTCTTCCTGAAACACTTACGCTAACAGGTAGGATAAGAGGTGGAATGCGCCGCATGGAGATCAACAATTTGCAATTTCGCGACTCGCGAAACACCAATATATACCTGACCGGAGTTATAAATAATGCCGCAGACCCTAATGCAGTAAGTGCAGATATAGCAGTGCGGCGTTTCAGTCTCAATAAGGGGGAGATATTGGCATTGGCGCCTGCCGGCACCATACCTTCTACTATTACCCTACCGCAAAACATGTCTTTAACAGGAAGAATAAAAGGGGGAATGAAAGACATGTTTGCTGACCTTACTTTGCAAACTTCGTTGGGTTCAGCCAAATTAACCGGCAAGATCAGCGATGCTGCAGACAAGGTAAGAGCCCGTTACAATGCTACCCTCTCTGCCACTGGGCTCAACCTGGGCACCATTATGCAACAACCCGCTAACCTGGGGATGCTTACTGCTGAATTCAATGTTACCGGTAAAGGGTATGATCCGGAAAAAGCTAATGCCACACTTTCCGGAGTTGTTAAATCGGCGGAAGTGATGAAATACACTTATCAAAATTTCAAAATCGATGCCTCGCTCGCGGATCAGAAATTTACCGGTGACGCTTCTATCGCTGACCCTAATATTCGCCTGGCTCTGCATGCCAGTGGCGACATGGGTGGCAACCTGCCTGGTTTTCGCCTGGATGCTGATATTGATAGCATAAAGACAAAGCCGTTAAACCTAACCCCCGATCCCATTTACTACCGCGGAAAAATTGCGGCAGATTTTCCGGAGTTCAACCTTGACGCGCTCGATGGAGCTTTTTTCGTTACCAATTCATTATTAGTCATGAATGGGCAGCGTATAGCTTTGGATACATTGTCAGTAAAGGCTAATCATCAAAACAACCAGGAAATTATTGCCCTTAATACCGGCTTTATATCTGCAACCATAAAAGGACAATATAAGTTGCAACAACTTGGCGCCATAATGATGGAAGCCGTTCAACCTTATTATGCTATTGTTACAGTTGATAAAAGTATCGCGATAGATCCTTATGATTTTACCATAGATGCCAATGTAATTGATCACCCAACTTTGCATGCGTTTGTACCAGACCTGAAGAGATTTGATGGGATAAATCTTACTTCTACATTTACCAGCAGCAATGGGTGGAAAGCAGCCATCAATATGCCGCATGTGACCTATGGTACCAATACCATCGATAGCCTGACGTTGCGGGCCGCAGCAGAAGATAGTTCCCTGCGATTAGCAACCAACGTTGGAAAGATCAGCAGTGGTACAAGTATTAGTTTGTATGGCACCAACCTGATTGCTTCCCTTGCCGACAATACCATCAACTTTGGATTATCTATCAGAGACAAAAACTCTAAGAATAAATACAAAGTTGCTGGAACTTTTGCCCAGGAACCCGACAGCATTTACGCATTTTCACTGCGACCCGATAGCCTGATGCTCAATTACAATAGTTGGACGGTATCCGGTGACAATAAAATTCGCTTTGGTTCTTCATTGGTAAATGCCAACAACTTCGACTTAGTCACAAGATAACCAGCATCTTGTTATTAAAAGCCTGGAAAGCAGTGCCAACAGTCCTTTGCAGGTTTCTTTCAACAACTTCCGAATTGCTACATTACAGCTTTCGTGCTAAGCGATACTATGATGGTTGATGGAAGCATCAATGGTCGCGTGACTGTAAAAGACATTTTGCAGCAACCAAATTTTACCAGCGATGTAACGGTAAACAATTTGTCGTTTAAGAAAGATACAATCGGAGATATCAATGTAAAGGTCAATAACAATACACATGATGTCTTCGCGACCAATGTCTCTATTACTGGTAAAGGGAATAATATTGCCTTCGTGGCGATTACTATCTGAAACCCACCACAAAAGCAATTTCGATTTCAACCTAAATATAAAACAATTGCCATTTAAGACAATTGAGGCCGTGAGTATGGGGGCAATAAACCAGGCAACCGGAAACCTTACAGGAAAAGTTGCTATTAACGGAACTACTAATGCGCCTAAGATGGATGGTGGAATCAATTTCAATAAAACCGGCTTTAACCTGGTAATGCTAGGTAGCTATTTTACCATAGATGACGAAACCATTCGGGTTAATAGCGATGGCATTGCATTCAATACTTTCACAATTAATGATTCTGCTAATAATAGTTTAGTTATTGATGGTCTTGCCGGTACCACAAACTTCACCAATTACAATTTTAATCTTACAGTACGGGCCAAGACTTCAGGGCAATCAATACTACAAAGCCGACAACAACCTTTATTACGGTCAAGTTGTATTTCAATACCAATATGAACATCAAAGGAACAGAAACAGCACCGTCGTCGATGGTTACTTTACGAATCAATCCGAGAAACAAACTTTCTATCGTTATTCCCACAGACAGAGCCGGGTATTGTGGACAGGAAAGGTGTAATAGAATTTGTTGATATGGACGCTCCCGAAAATGATTCACTGTTTAAACAAACTCTTGCCAAATACGATTCATCGTTTAACACAAGCGCTAGTCACTGGCTATGGACGTATCAGTCAATATTGAGATGGTGAAAGAAGCCAATTTTAATATCATCGTTGATGAAGCTAACGGAGATTTTTTAAATGTACAGGGCGCCGCAGTGCTTAATACGCGGAATCGACCCAGTGGAAAGATAACGATGACCGGATCATATGTGATAGAACAAGGCGCATACGAACTATCATTCAATTTTATTCGCAGAAGATTTGAGATAGAAAAAGGAAGTAAAATAACATGGACAGGTGAACCTACAACAGCCGATGTAAATGTAACTGCCATTTATATTGCAAATACTTCTGCCTATTGATCTAGTGGCAGACCAGATAGAACCGGCAATACAGTGGTTACTATCAGCAAAAACTTCCTTTCCAGGTTAGGTTGATGATTAATGGCGAATTGATGCAGCCTGACCTAACTTTCGATATTGCTCTACCAACTGAAAATAATGTTCGGGTTTCGAATGAAATACTTGACAACCGTAAATACCCGCCTTGACACAGGTAAGAAGTCGAGCCTTCGGAATTAAATAAACAAGTGTTTGCATTATTGTTGTTGAATAGGTTTGTAGGACAAGATCCGTTTCAAAGCAGCGGTGGCGGCGGTGGCTTTAACGCAGGTGCTTTTGCACGCCAAAGTGTAAGCAAAATACTCACCGAACAACTTAACAGTTTGGCAGGCGACCTGATATCAAGGAGTAGATATAAGCTTCGATGTAAACTCTGCCGACGATTATACAACCGGCCAACGAAGAGATCGAACCGACTTTAATGTTGCCTTTCAAAAAGGTTGCTGAACGACCGTTTAAAGGTTACCGTGGGTAGCAATTATGAATTAGAAGGCCCACAGCAATCGAACCAAACTGCCAGTAATGTAATTGGTAATGTTAGCCTGGATTATAACTTAAGCAAAGATGGGCGCTACATGTTAAGAGGCTATCGTAAAAACGATTATGAAGCAGTGGTGGAAGGTTACGTAATTGAAACAGGACTAAAGTTTATCATCACTGTTGATTACAACAAGTTTAAAAATATCTTCAAAAAAAGGAAGAAGCCACAAGACAAGAAAAACAACGAAAGAATAGATGAATAAAAATAATCAAATCACTACAGGTCAACACACCTGGGGACAACGGTCAGGAAATGTCAATAAACGATAAGATTTTGGCAGACGACAAAAGTTTATTCCTGCTGCAGTAAAAGATTCAACAGATGAAAAGTAAGCCATCCAACATTCACTTTACACTCGCTGGCTATCCTCTTTTTTGTTGTGCTGTTGGCGTCGGCATGCAATATTACCAAGTTTGTGCCTGCAGGTGATGCCTTATATACAGGGGCTAGTTTTAAACTCGAAAATTCGAATGCAAGCAAAAAAGAGAACAAAGTAAACAAATCTGATTTGGAAGCTCTCCTGAGACCTAAACCAAATGCAAGTCTTTTTGGATTGCGCTTTAAATTGATGTTGTATAATCTCGCAGGTACCAAACAAAACTTCATCAGCAAATTTCTGCGCAAAATGGGCGAACCTCCTGTATTACTCAGTTCTGTCAACCTAGATCGTAACACACAGATGCTCACCAACACCTTAGAGAACAGAGGTTTTTTTCATGCCAATGTTACAGGTGATACGACAATAAAAGACAAAAAAGCAAGTGCCACTTATGTTGCCAATGCTGGTGTACAGTATAAAATAGATGAAGTATTATTTTCCCGCCAGACAGCAACACAGTTACCCAGCGAAATTCAAAATACAGCCGCTACAAACTATTTTAAAAAAAGGCGATGCATTCAACCTCGATGTAATAAAGGGAGAACGATTGCGCATTGATCAGAACCTTGAAAGAAAAAGGTTATTATTATTTCAATCCCGAGGATCTTATCATTTTTGTTGATAGTACTATCGGTAGCAACCTGGTCAACTTGTATATACGTTTTAAGCCCGAAGTTCCCCTTAACAACAAAGTACCTTACAAGATCAACAAAGTCTATATTTATTCCAATTACAACCTTTCAACCGCAGCCCGCGACACATTAAAGACTGATTCGATTTACTACAAGGGCTACTATGTCATTGATCGCAAACATACCTTTAAGCCTTTGGTATTCGACCAAATGATGCGCTTTAAACCCGGCGATCTTTACAACCGCACCGATCACAATCTTTCGCTTAGCAGGCTCATCAATTTAGGCGCATTCAAGTTTGTAAAAAACAGGTTCGAGCCTTTGCCCGATACGTTCAAATTAAATACCTACTATTACCTTACTCCTCTGCCTAAAAAGTCGTTAAGTGCAGAGATCGGCGGTCTCACCAAGTCTAACAATGTAACCGGGTCCGAGATCACCTTGCGCTGGCGCAACCGCAATACTTTTCGCGGCGCTGAACTCTTAACCATCAATACCTATTTTGGAACTGAGGTGCAGTACAGTGGTCAGTTTAGCGGATATAATACTTTGCGTTATGGTGCCGAGGCAAATCTCACCTTTCCGCGTTTCCTCATTCCATTTTTTAAGTTCAATACACAGGGTTCATTTGTGCCACGCACCAACCTACAGTTTGGGTACGATATATTGCAACGTCAAAAACTCTATACTCTCAACTCATTTCGCGGTCAGTTTGGCTATGTTTGGAAAGAGAATGCCCGTAAAGAACACCAGCTAAATCCTATCTCTTTTACTTTTGTTCAACCGCTCAATGTAACCCAGGAGTATTCTGATACCATTGCCGGCAATCCAATTTTACAACGCGCGATCGAACAGCAATTTATCATCGGTTCCAATTACAATTTCAACTATAACCAACTGGTCGACCGACCCAAGAACTCCAGTGGCTTATACTTCAATGGCTTGTTAGACCTGTCAGGCAACATTGCCGGTCTGGTAAGCGGGGCAAATGCAAAAGGTGGTAAAGTTGTTAATCTATTTGGATCCCCTTTTTCCCAATACATCAAAACCGAATTCGATACCCGTTATTATGTCAAGTCCGGTGTCAATAACCAATGGGCAAACCGGGTTATCATTGGCGTGGGCATTCCCTACGGCAATTCAACTTCTATTCCATTCGTCAAGCAGTTCTTTGTTGGTGGCAACAATAGCCTTCGTGGTTTCAGAAGCCGCTCAGTCGGACCCGGTACCGATAGTTCAGGTCAGGTGCCAACTATCAAAGGATTTTTGCCCGATGTTACCGGCGATATCAAACTTGAACTCAATACCGAATACCGGGCTAAGTTGGTAAGCATATTAAACGGTGCAGTGTTTGCCGATGCGGGCAATGTCTGGTTGTTTAACTCCAGCAAAAGCCAGCCCGGCGGCAAGTTTACCAAAGACTTCCTTAAGCAACTTGCGGTTGATGCGGGTATAGGCTTACGTATCGATGTCACCATTTTATTGTTGCGTCTCGACGTGGCTATTCCCCTGCGCAAACCCTACCTGCCCGCCGGCGAGCAGTGGGTTGTAAATAAAATTGATTTCGGCAGCGGCGAGTGGCGAAGTAAAAACCTCATCTTCAACCTGGCTATTGGTTTACCATTCTAAAATAAAAAGCCTCCCAATCGGGAGGTTTTTTATTCTCGTTCTTTTTACCTGAACTATTTTTTGGCAACCGGCCTTTGTACCTCGATGCGACAGAGTTGCGACGCTCCGTTCAACTGTAGTGCACTGATGATACTTTTACCACCATTTATCGGGCAACTGATAGCACCACCTTGTTCTTAATAATGTGATATATTTTAATGGTCAATGCATGAAAGAGTATCTTGCCATGCGCATTTCTCTCTATAAAATAGGCTGCATTGTCTAACTCCTTTATGATAGCTTGTTGCTGCGTTACACTCGACACTTTATTGAGGCGCTGTGCAAAGTCAGCTTCCTTTTCATTCATGCTTGTTTTATCAGCCCCCAATATGCGCAGCCTTATACTTTGCTCCAGCATGTGATTGTAGTACCGCAAAAATTGTTTCTGTTTTTCGCGCCCCAGTTTGGCCACTTCATCTATCCACTTCACTTGTCCTGCCAGGTTATTCCGTAATGTTGCTGTTATCCACTCGTGCAGCAGCGATAGCCAGTCTTCTTCAGAGTGTTGAATCAACTGCAATGCTTCGTGGTAATCGCCCTGTGCTATACCCGCAACTAACTTAGCCTGCTCTGCCGGCAACTGGCATCTGGTTATGAGCGCCTCTTCAATTTCTTTGTCTTCCGGCAAGGTAATTTTTACCAATTGCGTGCGCGACAATATAGTAGGTAAAATAAGATCCTCGCTTTCGGCTACCAAAATATATAAGGTATTTGGTGGCGGTTCTTCTATCACTTTCAGCAGTTTATTGCCGGCTACACCCAGGTATTCCGGCATCCACATCACCAGTATTTTGTAACCACTTTCAAAACTTTTTAGGTTCAGTTGTCTTATAATATCCAGGCATTCATCGGCGGTTATGTTGCCTTGCTTGTTTTCGGCGCCCAATGCCTGCAGCCAGTCATACACATTTCCATAAGGATTTTGCAAAAAGAACTCTCTCCATTGCACAATATAATCGGTCGATTTGGGTGCCGATGTTGAGTTTTTGAGACTTATAACCGGGTAGGAATAATGTATATCGGGGTGAACCATTTGCGCCGCTTTTTGACAAGCGCTGCATTCACCACAGGCATCAAACAAGTGGTTAATAACAGGTACTTCTTCTGCACCAAAAAGGGAGGAAGTTGTTTCAGCGGCGCTATAGGCGCGACTAACTTTTTCACAAACAAGATATTGCGCAAACGCCATAGCTAGCGGCAGCGAACCGCTGCCCTTTTTTCCTAAAAATAAAAGGGCATGACTTAGCCGGTTGTGTTGCACCATTTCGGCCAGCTTTTGCTTTATTGCTGCGTGGCCAATAACATCTGAAAATAACATGCGGCGAAGGTAGTAGTTCCCCTTTTTTTTGCATCAAGAGGCAGGTAATAAAGTGCCTAAACGATCGGGAAAAGAGGCAACAAAGAACTACCGGTTGAACGGAGCGTCGCAACTATGCTTCATATGGCTACAATAGCTGGCGGCCAAAAAAATACAGGGCTAAAAAAAACCCCTTGCGGGGTCTTAAAGCTAGTTGAGATATTTAACAATTTCTTCCGACTGCGGGGTCACTTTGCTCTCGAATGAGGCAAGCAGGTGTCCATTTTCGTCGAGTAAAAATTTAGTGAAGTTCCAATTGATCGTTGCATCCAATACACCGTTCTCAGCCTTTGTGGTTAACCATTTAAATAATGGATGAGTATTGTCGCCCACCACATCAACCTTGCTGGCAAGCGGAAAAGTAACACCATAGCGCACCTTGCAAAATTGCTGTATCTCCTCATTGGTGCCGGGCTCCTGGTGACCAAAGTTATCTGCCGGAAAACCTACGATCACCAATTTGTCTTTATATTGTTCATACAGCTTTTGAAGCCCCTCGTATTGTGGTGTATAACCACACTTGCTGGCGGTGTTTACTACCAGAATTTTTTTGCCTTTGAAGCTGGCAAAGTCAATTGTGCCACCTTCTATAGACGGAACTTTGAATTCGTATATAGTTTGTGGATAGTCTGCGGTCATAGTATTTTCTTTAGGTGTAGCTGCAGTGCAGGCAATTAACAGGGCGGGAAGAAGAAGAAAACTTTTCATTTTTTGCGCTTTGAAGTTAGATAACAAAATAGGAATAATAAAGTTGTATAAAGCTACGCCTATTGCTCATAACAGCCTAAATCGGGCAGACCGGCAGCGCCGCCACGCGCATTCCCATCAAGGTCTATCGGGATGTGCAGGTTTTGACCCGCATTAATTGCTGGCGAGATGGGTTTTAGGTGAAAATCATAATATCCCCTGGTCACATCGATGCTGTCGAACAGTGGCGGTGCATTATTAATTGAATTAGTAATTGTAGCACCTGCTGGCTCAGTGGCGTTGTTGTATAAAACATTTTCGAACACGACCTGGTAATCGGCGCGCGGGATTGCCTTTTTTAAATGTCACTATTTCATTGTCTATCTGTCCGCCGTTTCCATATATAATACAGTTTCTAAAGCGAGCAGACAAACGACTGGCATTGCCCAAAGTATCAGTATTTGAGAGAAACAAGACCGGGTTTTGATGGGGAACCAAAAAATTACCATAGCTGGCAAGGGTACATTGGTCAAAAGCGTAAGTTCCTCCGCCTGTGATGTTAATGTTTGCTCCACAGTTGGCTATGAGGCAATTTGTTGCCGCAATATCGGTGCCCTTTGCCAAAATTCCCGCATCGGTGATGTTGAACAAAATACATTGGTTCATAATAATAGCGGGAGTGTTACTAACCGCTGCCTGGCTTATAATGCCCTGGTAGGCATCGCGGATAATGGCGTAATTAAGCACATTATTACGGCTGTTAACGGTAAAGAAAATGCCCGGCCATCCGCCTGGCAAACCTGCATAATCCGGGTCGATGCGATCTCCGGTAAAAGTGACACGATCTGCTGCGCTGGCTTTTCCGAGTACCTTCAGGCTTCCATTAACGATGAACGGCGCATCAGCATGGGAGTATATTCTACATCCTTTCTGCAAAGTGAGAGACACATTGCTGTCAACCGTCAACTTTTCTACAATTACATAGGGAAGATCTCCGGTCCACGTGCTGTCGGTGGTCACCCGTTTGTTGCGCATAAAGTGGGCATTTTGTCCATAGGCCTCCAATTGTACAATCTGTTCATTTCCATTATAAGTAATGCGTAAACTATCGCGAACAACAAATGGATTGGTAGCTACACCTGGGTTGATGGTTACCGAAACAAATACATATAAACTATCATTCGGTTCAAGTTCTATATCGCTGAAAGAATAGCCGGGCGACCCATCTACATTGATCTTGAAAAATGAAGCGCCGGCACCGGCAAGTTGTATTTGGCTGAGCCGAAGTTTTTGATCGTTGTTGTTGAATATTTTCAATGACTGGGTAACAGAGCCAAGAGTAGTGAACACAGTGTCGAAGTGAAGTGTGTCTTCGGAAACTGAAAGCCGTGCATTATTGCTCTCTATGAACGAAGTTTTTTTGCAGGAAAATGCTGTGTATAGCAGAAGAATAAGAGCAATGCACGACAAATATTTCATTGTTCTCAAATGTAGAGTAAAAGTTTATACAGTACAGCCCAAAGTAGCCAGGCTGAGCGAAGTACCTGGTACTTTTAAAATCTCTGATCCGCAAGCTTCGAGGGAGGCACCGGTTGTAACCACATCATCTACCAGCAAAATATGTTTGTTTTGAAGTGAGCGGGGGTCAAGTACATTAAAGACTCCATCCATGTTTTGCCAGCGCAAAACACGCCCCTTGCGTGTTTGTGTTTCGGTATTTACTTTTCGTACAACCAGGTTTTCAAACACAGGTTTGTCCCAAAGTTTGCTGATGCCAGTACAGAGGGCAGTTGCCTGGTTGTAGCCTCTCTTTTTTTGCCGGCGGGGGTTTAGGGGTAAGGGTATCATTATATCAACATCGCTGAAGCGCGGGCTGTTGGCAAGAAAAGTGCCTAACAAACGCCCGAGGTAAACTCCAATGTCTCTGTTGCCGCGGTACTTTAACTGGTAAATAAGCGTTTCAAGTAAAGAGTCCTTGGTAAAAAAATAACCTGCTGCCGCACTACGTACCGGCAATCTACCATAAAAAGTCATTTCGACCGGGTTACCGGGTTGGGTGAAAAATGAAGTGGCAGGCAAGGCTGTTAGACAATGGAGGCAAAGCAGGTGATCGTTGCTAATAATATCTGAACCACAACCTGCACATACATGTGGAAAGAACAAATGCGCGAGATCGTGCAATGAGCTTTTTACATTTATCATGCTGGTAAAATACTAATTCTGCTATGTTATTGAAAACGCCAGCCGGTTTTTTCACTAAACTAACACTGATTGAAATAAAAATGGTTTAAAGCAAGGTGTTTGTACAACAGCAGTTTATTAATAACTGACTATTAATGTGGCAAACCCGGCGACAACTGATAATCTGCTAGAAAATAAGCTGGTAAACCTCCTGTACATGACCTGCTGGCAACACCTGTATTCCGCTCTTCAATTTGTCGAAACCTTTTTTATTGTATTTAGAAACAATGATCTTTTCAAAGCCTAGTTTTTCGGCTTCGGCTATTCGTTGTTCAATCCGGTTGACTGCCCGAATTTCTCCATTAAGACCTACTTCACCTGCGAAACATATTTTTTGAGGTAGTGGCACATCTTCAAAACTGCTAAGAAGGGCACAGATCACTGACAGATCAATTGAAGGATCTTCTACTTTCAGTCCTCCGGCAATGTTTACAAATACATCTTTTACGCCAAAATGAAAACCCCCACGTTTCTCCAGCACTGCCAGCAATAATTGCAGACGCCGCAGATCGAAACCACTTACTGTTCGTTGGGGAGTGCCATAAACACTTTGTGTAACCAGTGCCTGCACTTCTATCAATAAAGGCCGCATACCTTCCAGTGGTTGCAGCGATTGCACTGCCACTGAGTTGTTCTTCTTTTTGAGTAATTAAAATTTCTGAGGGATTGGTTACACTGCGCATACCATCTCCTGTCATTTCATAAATGCCCAGTTCAGCTGTGCTGCCAAACCGGTTTTTTAAGTGTGCGTAAAATGCGATAGGCATAATGGCGGTCACCTTCAAACTGCAGACAGTATCAACCATGTGTTCCAGTATTTTAGGCCCGGCTATACTTCCGTCTTTGGTGATATGCCCAATAAGGAAAACAGGTGTATTGGTTTCTTTTGCAAATCGTTGAAATTCTGCCGCACATTCCCTTATCTGAGAAACACTGCCGGGTGAAGATTCAATAAAATTTGATTGAAGTGTTTGAATGGAATCGACAATAACCAATTGCGGCCGCAGTTTTTTTATTTCCTGAAACAGCACGTTGGTGGTTGTTTCGGTAAGAAGATAAAATTCATCGTTGATGCTCTTAAGCCTGTCGGCCCGCATTTTAATTTGTTGCTCACTTTCTTCACCACTTATATATAATGTACTTATGCCTTTTAATTGCAGACCAACCTGCAGAAACAAAGTGCTTTTTCCAATTCCGGGCTCGCCGGCAACCAGCACAATACTTCCGGCAACAATACCTCCGCCAAGTACCCGGTTAAGTTCGCTGTCGGCAGTTAATAGCCTGTCTTCTTCAGTTGTGCTGACCTTGTTGAGAAGATGGTTTTAGTGCCTGCTTTCCCGTGATATTCTTTCCAGCCATTTTCTTTTTTATCCTCACCTTTTGATAGCACTTCTTCCACAAAAGTATTCCATGAATTGCACGAAGGACATTTGCCTAACCACTTGCACTTTCATAGCCACAATTACTGCAGAAATAAGCAGTTTTTACTTTACTCATGGACTAAAGATACTTGTTGAAAATTGCGCTGTTTGAAAGCGTAGTGACAGGAAAGAGGAATGGCAGAAAACTTACTAAAAAGAAAAAGGGTTGGCAAGAATGCCGGCCCCGTTTACTTACTAACCCATTAAATTCTGACACTAAATTACAAATATACTCCACATTTCAAAAATAATTTTTTGCCGTGTGAATAACTTTTAGTCCCGTTTTTTAGGCTAATGTGGTGATTTTAAGGCAAAAGCAATGCATTTGCCTGCGTTTGCCGACAAATTGACTTTTAAGCATGCTCCCATCCCGACGTACTGGCACAGTAGCCGTATTTAGCGAAAGCGAATTGACTGTGTAAAAGGTTTGGTGTCGCATTTGCGTGCTGTAAAGAAAACATTCAAACAGAAAATGTCTTCTATTTTTTTAGTATCACTTCTCTTTTTAGGCATCAGTTCACTGGTTTCCTCAACACTTAAAGGCAAGTTTGCCACCTACAGCAAAATACCGCTGAAAAATGGCATGTCGGGACGTGAAGTTGCTGAACAAATGCTACGCGACAATGGCATATATGATGTGTCGGTGACTTCGGTGCAGGGGCACCTGACCGATCACTACAATCCTGCCAGTAAAACTATAAATCTAAGCCCCGATGTATATGCGGGCAGAAATATTGCCGCCGCTGCGGTTGCCGCTCACGAGTGTGGGCATGCCGTACAACATGCCCGAGCGTATCAATGGCTAACGTTGCGCACAACCCTTGTACCGGTTGTTAAGTTTAGCAGCAATATTGTGCAGTGGGTTTTGCTCGCGGGCATATTACTCATCCAGGTTTTTCCTGTGTTGCTGTTGGCAGGTATTGTGCTGTTTGCACTTACTACTCTTTTTTCATTCATTACTTTACCGGTAGAACTTGATGCCAGTAACAGAGCTTTGGTTTGGCTCAATCACACCAATATAGCCGCAGGTGCACAACATGACCAGGCAAAAGATGCATTGAAGTGGGCTGCGCTCACCTATGTAGTTGCCGCAATTGCTTCGCTTGTTACTTTGGTGCAGTATATCTTTATTTTTCTGGGCAACAGAAACCGTAATTAGATTACAAATGCACACTGGCAAAAATTGAAAAATGCTTATTAAAGGTCATACAGTACACGCTGTGCGACGCAACGGCCGCCACAAAAATGACCTGCTGCCCGGTGCCAAAAAAAAATAACAAAATAAGAGAGTTTAGGAGCTTTTTGCCTTGGCGGTCTTCTCCTCAAACAACGCGTTAAACTTTGGGCTTTCAGTCTTCTGTAGCTTGTCCCAAAAAGTAAAATACAGCCCAAAATTGTAGCGAAACTGTTTGTGATGCAGCGAATGATGAGTGGCGCCAATAAGCCACCTGCCAATGAAATGCCGGTGAAATTCAGCCGGGTACGTTTCAATTTCGAGGTGGTTGATAACGCTGCTGAAGGTCATAAGCGTAAGTTGTACCAATAATACATACAGGTGCATAGGCAACACCAATATAGTGAGTGGCAGTATGAGCGCCTGCAACAGCCCTTCGAGCGGATGAAATGAAAAGGCCGTCCATACACTGGTGGTATGGCTGTCGTGATGCACCTTGTGCAGCAGTTTAAAAACTCCGGGGCGGTGCATCCAGCGATGTAGCCAATAATAATACGTTTCGTGAATGAAAATGGAAATAAGTAAACTAACCGGCAGCCACCAAAGGCTGTATTCATGAAGGGATAGTATAAATTTTTGTAAATCCTTTTTGCCAGAGAACGGCCGTAATAGCGCCCGCCACGGCAAACAGCAGCGACGTTATCAGCGACCATTTTACTTCACGCAAATATTGCTTTTTGTCCACTTGCTTTTTACCCAGTCTGCGCAGCATCCACCGATCTTTGCGGTACACATAAAACCAGCTATGAAACAAAGCTGCTATCAGCAGATAGCGCCCGCTAACAATGGCAAACATAGCCAGCACTGTGAGGAGAAAGACAAGTGGATCTGAAAAATCGGGCATGAAGAGATGTATTTATTTGCCGGTATTTACATGGGTTTTTTGGAGCCAGGCACCGGAACTCCGGTTAAGCTGTCGTTGCGTCGCACTCGTGTACTTTTGTGCGTGCCGCAACATTTATCACAACAAGCCACAATGTGTTTTAGTGCGCAAACTATTCAAAAAAAAATGCCCGGCAGATCCGGGCTTTTTATATTTTAATTTCTTCTTCATTCTGGTCAAAAAAATGAAATTCAATAATGTGGTAATTGTTGTTGGGCTTAATGTCGATCTTGGTATTGAATTTTTTATTCCATTTGTACCTGATCGAGTTAAAAAACCAGCCCTTTGTGAGGTGCGAATGAACAATCGGGTTTACAAATAAAGTGAGGTTTTTATGCTGATGCGTAACCAGGTATAAAAGCTTTTTTTCAATCTCATCTACCAGCAGCACAGTAGAAGTTATCTTTCCTGTTCCATTGCAGGCAGGGCAAAGCTCGGAGGTATTAATGTTCATTTCGGGCTTCATGCGCTGCCGGGTTATCTGCATGAGACCAAACTTCGAAATGGGTAAGTACCGCATGTTTAGCCCGGTCGCTGCGCATAAAGTTATCCATGGCATCCTGCAGCTTTTTTTTATTGTCGGGCAGCTTCATATCTATAAAGTCAACTACTATAATACCGCCAATATCCCGCAGCCTGAGTTGCCTGGCTATTTCCTCTGCTGCCTCCATGTTTGTCTGCAGCGCATTTTCCTCCTGGTTATTGCTAACACTTTTGTAGCCGCTGTTAACGTCTATTACATGCAAGGCTTCGGTATGCTCAATTATCAGGTAAGCGCCGCTTGCCAGGTTTACCGTTTTTCCAAAGGCACCTTTTACTTGTTTGGTAATACCATAATGATCAAAAATGGATGCGCCGTTTTGATACATGGTTACTATGTCGGCTTTTTCAGGAGCTATTTTTTGAATGTAGTTTTTGGTATCTTCAAAAATATGCTGATCGTTGACTGTAATTTTATTGAAATCTTCAGTCAGCAGATCGCGTAGCATGCTCGTAGCTTTTGTTTGCTCGCTGAGAATTTTCGCCGGGGCTTCAGCATTCCTGAGATTTTTTTGAATGGTCTTCCAGGTGTTGATTAAAGCGGTGAGATCTTCGTGAAGCTCTGCTGTGTTTTTGCCTTCAGCGGCAGTACGCACGATAACGCCAAAATTCTTTTGTTTAATGGCTTCAATTATTTTTTGAAGACGCTTTCTTTCTTCACCGCTATGTATCTTTTTTGAAACCGCAACTATATCGTTAAAAGGAGTAAGTACCACAAAACGTCCTGGCAGGGAAATTTCGCAACTAAGGCGCGGACCTTTGGCTGCAATTGGCTCTTTTAAAATCTGAACCAAAACATTTGGCTTTCCGTTTAATACCTCATTGATCTTACCTGTTTTTACAATTTCGGGTTCTACTTCAAACTTGGTAAAGTCGAAACCATTCTCAGATTTATCAGCCATGCTAAGCTGTGTAAACTTAAGTATAGAACGTGCAAAGGGACTGAGATCGGTATAGTGGAGAAAAGCATCTTTTTCAAAACCTACATCAATAAATGCGGCATTTAAACCGGGAATAAGTTTTTTTACTTTACCCAGGTAAAGATCGCCAACTCCAAAGTTTGCATCGGTTTTTTCGTTGTGCAACTCTACCAGCTTTTTATCTTCCAGCAGAGCAATTTCTACCCCTAGCGGAGTAGAATTGATAATTAATTCTTTGTTCAATTGCAACTTTTTTAAAAATTCACACAAGTTCTTCCAACAAGGAAGATCATTTCACTTCTAATAGTGTGTTGAACCAACACGGATTTATCCTGCCACTTTTTTTGGTTGAAACGGAAAAGGTAAAAGTTGCAAAACAGCGGGTTGGCAGACCAGTTGAAAGTTGCAAATGCCGGAGAATTGATAAAACTCTCCGGCATTGCTAATAAATATGACAGGACGAGAAATAACGTGGTTATTTCTTCTTTTTATGACGATTTTTTCTAAGTCTTTTTTTACGTTTATGCGTCGCTATCTTATGACGCTTTCTTTTCTTTCCGCAAGGCATGAGCTAATAATTTTTAGTTTATAAAAAATAGATGTTATTGTAAAGCTTTTATTCGGTTGTCCAGTTCTTTTTCGGCATCGGGATTGGCTACTTTACCTTTTACGGTTTTATACCACTTCACGGCATTTACCTTATCCCCTTTCGGTCGTATGTTTCGGCAAGGTTAAGCATGGCTTCCAGATTGTCAGGCTGCTTATTCACTATGTAGAGAAAGCGTTCTATTGCTTTGTCGAACTGACCACTCTTAATACCGCCCAAGCCCAGGATCAATTGACCAAAAAGATTGTCGGGGTCCCTGGTTACTACTTCCCGTATGGACGCTATTCCTTCCATTGGATTTTCGGAAATATTGCCAAAGATGTAACAGGCTCCTAAACCAATTTTGCTACTGTCGTTCGCAGGATTGATCGTTAATGCCTGCTGAAAAAGATCTTTTGCATTTGTTGCTAACCAGTTCTGCATAGCCGGTTCAGTCTCCGTTTTCAGATTGTTTAAAAACAAATGGGCTGCAAAGGTGAGGCTTTTTTCAGAATTTTCCAACTTAGCTGCCTGGCCGGTATAATAAGCGTAGGGTTCAAACAGGTGAATGGTGTCGCCCCAGAAAGAAGCAAGTTGACGATCTACCTGCAACTGCTGGTTTTTAACATCCCCTCTTTTCACGCTGTTTTCAAGAGAAGTAACTTTTTGTAATTGCAAAGGAGTAAGTCTTTCCTTTGCGTGAGTAAGAAGCTTTTCAGTTTCTATTTTTCTATTTTCGTGGGGAGTATTTGCGCTAACTGCTACAGGCTTTTTAGGCGGGATTGTATTGCCAAAAACCACCAATAAAATAAGCAGTAAAAAACCACTTCCCACTACAATAATTTGTTGTTTCTTCAACTGTAAATGTTAAGCCGCAAAAGTATAATAATTGAGGTATGCATTAGCAGTAGCTTAGTTAAAAAGAAATGGATTGCACCGGCTTAGGCTAACTCTCCTGCTTTCTTTTGCTTTTTACTTCACTTACAAATTCTTTGGCGGGTTTAAAAGCAGGGATAAAATGTTCGGGAATTTCAACAGCAACATTTCTTTTGATATTTCGGCCGATTTTGGCTGCTCTTTTTTTTGTAATAAAACTTCCAAAACCACGTATATAAATATTTTCACCTTGCGAAAGACTTTCTTTAACTTCCTTAAACATTGTTTCCAATGTTACCAACACATCGACTTTAGGAATTCCTGTTTTTTCTGAAATTTGATTTATTAAATCTGACTTTCTCATTGGGTAGTTTGTTTATACTTTTTAAGCTCAATCTAAATTCCTGTCGGTACTTGCAATTTTTCTGTTTACGAAAACTCTCTATTTTAAGTGCGTTAATTCTTTAAGATTATAACAATATAGCTGAAACTGTAATGTTAACATATTACTTATTAAATAATTACCGAACAATTACCTAGTTAAAACATGAACCAAAATTTTACTAACATAATCAATTGAATTGGCACTTAACCGAAAATAAAAGAATCATGCCATGGAAAGGGGAGAAAGATCCATATAAAATTTGGATAAGTGAAATAATTCTGCAACAAACACGTGTAAAGCAAGGACTTGAATATTATAATAATTTCATTGGAAATTTCCCGACTGTTGAAACCTTGCTGCTGCCCACGATGAAGCGGTATTCAAGGTATGGGAAGGATTGGGGTATTATTCGCGATGCAGAAATCTAATAACTACTGCCCGATATATTATTGAACAACTGAACGGGAATTTCCCTTCGGACATATGAAAACATTTTAGAACTTAAAGGGGATAGGTCCTTACACAGCAGCTGCTATTTCTTCGTTTGCGTACGGACTTCCACATGCAGTGGTGGATGGAAATGTTTTTAGGGTATTGTCGAGGTTTTTTGGGGAAGCCATTCCGATAGACTTAACCAGCGGAAAAAAACACTTTACTCAACTTGCCGGCAAATTGCTTGCTGGATAAAAATAACCGGCAGCTTATAACCAGGCAATTATGGATTTTGGTGCCACAGTTTGCAAACCCCAAATTCCTGAATGCCACACTGCCTGTTAAGCAAGCGAATGTATTGGCTTTAAAAATGGGTTGGTAAATAAACTGCCGGTAAAAGAAAAATAATTGTACAAACGGAAGCGATGGTTTACCTATTTTATTTTTCAATGGTGATGGTCAAGTATCTGGTACGAAGCGGCGTGAAGAAAGATATTGGCAAAACCTGTATGAATTTTACCTGGTTGAAACGAAAAAGAATTTAAATGGCAGGCAACAGAAATAGAGAAGTGCTATGCGAGCAATTAGGGATTAGATAATTATCAACTGTTGATATATCTGACGTTTTATCAGCAACAATTAACCCATCAGATCTTGCAGGGCAGATTTATCCACATTAAGTTGTCACAGCCATTCCGACAACATTGCAGACTATGATCTTGCTGATAGTATCTGAAATTAGCTCTTATTGCTTTTCCACGCTTTATCAATCATACCTGGAAAGCCCTGTTATATCTGACAAAAATATCAGTTTGAAAAAGCTAAAAAGCCTTTCAAAAGTACTAAAAAGTTGCCATACTAACTGCCAAAGATGAACTGAGCGTAGCAAGATGCAGCTATGAAATGCATAGTTAGTGACCTAAATAAAACTAAGTGCAAAACAAAAATTTATTTTTAATATGCTTGAATTGTTTTATAAAAAAAAGTAATTTTAGACAGCTAACCAATCATCAGGGGATGTATCAATTAAAATACGACTATCATGAGAGGTGTAAACAGAGTAATACTTATTGGCAATCTTGGAAAAGATCCGGACGTGCAATATTTGGAAGGAAATATTGGTGTGGCAAAATTTAGTTTGGCTACCACTGAAACCTACAAAGACCGAGGTGGAAAATTGGTTTCTCAAACTGAATGGCATACTGTTGTACTTATGGCGTGGTCTGGCAGAACTTGGCTCAAAAATATTTGCACAAAGGCAGCCTGGTTTATATAGAAGGTCGATTAAGAACCCGAGCTGGGAAGATAAAGAAGGCAATAAAAAATTTGCTACAGAAGTGGTTGGCGACAATTTGATCATGCTTGATAAACGAGGTGAAGGTCATGGCTTTATCAGTGGCACCATCACGACAATTTGGAAGGCATAAGTAATGCCGACATTCCGCCTATTGGCGAAACATCTGAAGACCTTCCCTTTTAAATGTAATTACCTTCGCTATATTTAGCACGAAACTATGGCAATTGTTTATTCAACCTTTATTTGTTCACCAAACTTCTGATTGCTTTGGATCATCACCCGGATTTATTTCTATTTTCTCAACTGCTACTCCTGCCGCTGTTAATACCCAGGCTACTACTATTTTAATTTTTTTTCTTATTATTTTACTGATGATTTCTTTTTTTGTGTCAGGGGCAGAGGTTGCTTTCTTTTCTCTTTCGTACAAAGATATCAATATGCTTAAAACAAAGCAGCAGCCAGGCTATAAGCGAATTGTAGATTTGCTTGAAGATCCAAAAACGTTGCTTGCTTCTATTGTTAATAGCCAATAGTTTTGTAAATATCGCAATAATCATTATTTCAAACTTTGTAATTGATAGCTTGTTGAATATTAACAACCAGCTTGTGGTGGGTTGAGTTTCTGATAAAAGTGATTGGCAGTAACATTTTTACTGGTGTTATTTGGCGAAGTAATGCCAAAAGTGATGGCTACTCAAAATAATATACGTTTTGCAAAAGATGCCGGCCCATTGGTTGAAACGATTTCTTACATTTTTAAAGGATTAAGCGAACGACTGGTAACAACTTCCGATTTTATAGAAAAAAAATTGGCCAATAAGTCGCAATAATTCTTATAGCCTTGAAGAACTGGATCATGCAATTGATATAACCACAGACAACGAGGCTTCGCAAAAAGAAAAAAATATTTTAAAAGGGATTGTAAAGTTTAGCAACATAACAGCAAAGCAGGTGATGAAAGCGAGGCTGGATGTGAGTGGTATAGAATTATCGATACTTCCTTTGCTGAACTTGATAAACGAGTGGAAGAATTGCATTACAGCCGGCTTCCTGTTTATAAAGAAGACCTGGATGATGTGGTAGGAATGATTCATACCAAAGATCTATTGCCTCATTTTGATAAGCACCGAGATTTTGACTGGCATCCTTTAATGAGCCTCCATTTTTTATTCACGAACAAAAAATGATTGAAGATCTGTTGCAGGAATTCCAGGCAAAAAGAATACATTTTGCTGTGGTGGTAGATGAATTTGGCGGAACCAGCGGTATTGTAACCCTGGAAGACATACATGGAAGAAATAATTGGCGACATAAGAGATGAATTTGATGAAGAAGAATTGCTTACACAAAAGTGGATGACTACAATTATATTTTCGATGGCAAAATAATGATAAATGATGTATGCAAATAATGGAACTACCCATGGAAACATTTGACGAAGTGCGTGGTGAAAGTGAATCACTTGCCGGGCTTGTGTTGGAACTTGCCGGAGAAATTCCGCATGGTAAACAACGTGGTTTCCAGTGGCGATTTTGAATTTACTGTACTGGAAATAGAAAAAAACAGGCTTCAAAAAATTAAAGTTACTATAAAACCACAGTAACTGAAGAGTAAGCTTAGTTTTGAGCACTAATTCAATTTGTTTGAAAATCAATTCGCTATTCTTTTTTTCCGTTTAAAGCTTTTCGAGTAGGTGCTATTGCGTTTATACTTCATGCATTGCCGTTGTACTGCTTTTATCAGCGCTGCAACAGCGATTATACACCAAAACCACGAGGGTATTTTAAAATCAATTTCCGAAAAAAGAATACCAGATTTTTAATCAACCGGGCTACCCTTATTCGTTTGAATATCCAGTCTATGCAACGGTGGTAAAAGACAGCAGCTTTTTTGGCGAGGCCACCGAAAATCCATGGTGGATCAATATTGACTTTCCCCAGTTTAATGGACGGGTTTATGTAAGCTATAAAGAGATTGGAAAAAACAAGTTTGATAAGCTTGATCAACGATGCTTTTACAATGACAAACAAGCATAATACAAAAGCTTATAGCATTGACGATTCACTGATTACTAACCCTAATAATGTGCATGGTGTATTTTTTAAAGTTGGTGGAAATGTTGCAACGGCAAACCAGTTTTTTCTAACCGACTCTACTCAGCATTTTTTGCGTGGTGCATTGTATTTTGATGCTACTCCCAATGAAGATTCGCTGGGCATTGTAAACAGTTTTCTGATTGAAGATGTAAGACATTTGATAAATACTTTTCAAGTGGAAATAGCAAGATTATTTTGAGTTTAGTTATTTAAAGATCGTTGTGACGCGTCCTGCTCTTTCATTCTACACCTGCCAGGTCGAACCCATTTACAACGCCTTTTTAGTTTGGCTTTTGGTCTCTGTGCCCAAAGCATTTGCTATTTAGATTTTCATTTTCAGCCACGGCTTTTTTTGCAGAAAATTGTTCTGCTGTCTCTGTCAATAAGGTTGGTATTGCAGCGTGCACCAACGTTTTTTCAATCTATCTTCGTTGACTAATAACACGAGTGAAGTAGAAAAGATTATGATAGCAATTGATAATATGCTGGTGAGTGATGAGGTAGTGGAAGAGCAATTTGTGTGTGACCTTACCAAATGTAAAGGCGGATGTTGTGAAGATGGAGATGCAGGCGCTCCATTAGAAACTGAGGAACTGAACGAACTTCTAAACGCTTATGCCATTATAAAAGAATACATGAGTCCGAGGGCATAAGAGAAGTGGAAAGCAGGGAAAATATATGTATGACCAGGAGTTTGGCTGGGTAACACCGACTATAAACGGCAAAATTTGCGCTTATGGTTATAGAGACAAGCAGGGCATTATAAAATGTGCTATTGAACAGGCATATAACGATGAAAAAATAACCTGGAAAAAACCTATCAGTTGTCACCTTTTCCCCATTCGTGATTAAAAAGAGCAACGATGACAAAACCGAATATGTAAACTATGAGCCGCGTGAAGACCTTTGTGCTGCTGCCTGTAAACTGGGAAAAAAACTAAAAGTGCCACTTATATCTTTTTAAAAGAAGCCATTATAGGAAAGTATGGCGAGGAGTTTTATGAAACCCTCGAAGCAACAGCCAAGCATATGCAGGGCAAACAAAAAGTTTAAAATAGTGCAGTCCAGGTGATCAACCAGAGTTGTACCGATAAACGTACTGCGTACGCAACGATGCTCAATTGAATATAGCTAATGCTGATCAGCAAAAAAAATTTCTTCCCGCACTTTCTATTACCCAATGCATTCTTTAAAAACACGAATATGACTGAAACAGCTCAACATTTAAAGCCAAAAGCACCATTCGGTCTGCCGACAAGGAGCACAGGCGAAAGATCAATTTTAATATCAGCAAGTACAATGCTGTTGTACCGGTTGGTAAAATACAATTTACCGATATGATGACTGCCAGGGAACGGGCAAAAAATGCAAAATGGCGTGCTATCGAAACGCTTGATCAGCAGCTGGAAGAATTTGAAATGCAACTTTACAAAACGTGGCGGCAAAGTAATATGGGCGGAAACGGCCGAACAGGCGCTAAGAAATAGGAAAGATCTGCAAAGAAAAAAATTGCAAAACGCTGGTGAAGAGCAAGAGCATGGTTACAGAAGAAATTCACCTGAACACGTACCTGGAAAAGGAAGGAATTGAGAGTGTGGAGACAGACCTGGGGGAATACATTCAGCAATTGGATGGTGAAGCTCCTTACCATATTGTAACCCCGGCAATGCATAAAAGCAAAGAAGATGTGGCCAAACTTTTTGCTGAAAAACTGGGCACACCCCCAATTTAACCCCGAAGCAATTAACACTGGTTGCACGCCATAAACTACGTGAAAAATTTGTACAGGCCGAAGTGGGTGTAACAGGTGCTAATTTTATCATCTCCGACATTGGGGCAATAGCCGTAACAGAAAATGAAGGCAATGCCCGGCTAAGTTGCGCTTTTCCTAAAACGCATATTGCTGATTGTGGGTATCGAAAAAGTTATTCCTACAATGGCCGACTTAGGATTATTTTGGCCGCTGCTGTCAACTTTTGGTACTGGTCAAAAAGTTACCGTTTACAACACCATTAGTTAGCAGGCCCACGGCAGGAAAATGAAACAGATGGTCCTGAGGAAATGTATGTGATATTACTCGATAACGGACGAACAAACTTCTTAAAAAATCCTAAAACACGCGAAGCCTTGTATTGTATCAGTTGCGGCGCCTGCTTAAATGCCTGCCCTGTTTATAAAAATATTGGTGGACATACTTATGAAACAACTTATAGCGGTCCCATAGGTAGCGTTATAACGCCGCACTAAAAGAGATGGATGATTACAAGCATTTGAGCAATGCTTCTTCGCTATGCGGTAATTGTACCGAAGTATGTCCCGTAAGAATAAACCTGCATGAATTGCTGCTGGAAAACCGGCATGAGGCAGTTGAATTTGGGATGGCTCCATTGGGCAGAAAAAATTGCCTGGAAGGCATGGAAAACAGGCAGCCTCAACCGAAAAATGATGAACATGGGCAATGGTAAAATGAAAGAACTGGATGGTAAATAAAGTTTTCAGCGCGTGGACAGCCCACCGCAGCAAACTGGAGTTCAGTCCCAAAACTTTCAATCAAATGTGGAAAGAAAAGAATGGAGGATAGATTGGGAGCCCGGCGTTGATTTTCCGGTTGCAGATCGTTGCGTCGCACTCTTGTACAGTAGTAGGTACAGCAGCCATTGGTTCATTAGCCAGTAACTGTTTTAGCACAAAAGCTCGTGTTCTTCTAGTGTAAGCTTTTATTAGTCGTACCGTTTCCTTTGTCACCTTCTTCGTTGGGTAGTTTACAATTTTATCCGGCACTTTTATGTCACTTGTCATCTATACTGTTCGTCTTACCCCCCGTGTCGAATATATTTTTTCAACGCTATTGCAAGCTATTGGTTGTACCGATTTCCGGTTCATAACCGACGCACCAGCCTTTGTTGCAGCCGAGGGAGCTAAAATAAATTATTCAGCGCAACCCATATGCCACGCAGCGTGCTGGATACCGCCTGCAGCCTTACTCTTTGAAGAAGGCATTACCCTGCAGTCAATTACCTGTTTTAAAACCGCAGACTACAAAGCGTTTTTCCCAACTGCCAACGGCGATCTTTCTTTTGATGTGTTTGCTGCAAGCTTTTATTTATTGAGCCGCTACGAAGAATATTTACCGCATAAGAAAGATATGTATGGCAGGTTTGCGCATGAAAATAGCCTGGCTTATACAGAAGGTTTTTTAGCCCAGCCATTGGTCAACATTCTGGCTAAAGAACTTTGCCGCAGTTCTGCAACAAAAATTCCCCTGGTTGGTGTTAGCAACACGTTCCTTTCAATTTTTACCCACGTACGATATTGATATTGCCTGGAGCTATAAACACAAAGGATTTTGGCGAAATGCGGGTGGTTTAGCCAAATCAGTTTTGGAAAGTGAATGGGACCGTATCAATGCAAGATTGAATGTTTTATTTGGCTCGCAACAAGATCCCTTTGACAGCTATGAATGGCTGCATAAACTGCATGGTAAATATCGGTTACAGCCAATCTATTTCTTCTTAGTGGCTGCTGTTAATAAGGGTTACGACAAAAATATTTTACCCGCCCATACCAGCTTACAAAAACTAATAAAACAACATGCCAACAAATACCAAATTGGTATTCACCCTTCGTGGCAGAGTGGCGACTTAGAAGCCTTGTTGACAAGTGAAATAGCTACAATTGCTACTATAACAAATAGCCAGGTAGTCAGAAGCCGGCAAAACATGATCTACGAATGCGTTTGCCAGAGACTTACAATACTTTGATAAAGGCGGGAATTAAGGAAGATTATACCATGGGTTATGGCAGCATTAATGGTTTTCGCGCCTCCTATTGCCTGCCATTTAAATGGTACGACCTGCAACGGGAAATGACAACAGATCTAACCATCTTCCCTTTTTGCTATATGGAAGCCAACTCATTTTACGAGCAACATAATAGCACCAGCGAAGCATTTGATGAACTACAGCACTATGCAGCGGAAATAAAAGCAGTTGATGGTTTGATGATCACAATATGGCACAACCACTTTCTAGGTACCGATCCGGCTTTTAATGGGTGGAGAGAAATATATGAAACGTTTATAGATACACTGAACAACCAGTAGGCATTCAAGCGACCTTTTCCTTTAAGAATCATGCGCGAAAAATAAGTACGTAAGGTGCAATGAATTTGCCGCTTATTACCGGCTTTTTTATCTTAGCTTTTGTTTTTATTACATCTAAAAATTAACGAACATGGCTGCCATTGATCCTCGCATAGATGCCTACATAGACCGGGCAGAACCTTTCGCCAAACCTATTCTGAAACATTTGCGGCAGCTCATTCACCAGGCTTGTCCCAACGTGGCGGAAACTATTAAATGGAGTTTTCCCAATTTTGAGTACAAGGGTTCCATTCTCTGCAATGTAGCCGCGTTTAAACAGCACGCAAGTTTTGGCTTTTGGCTGGGTTCACTTCTGTCTGACCCTGAAAAAATTTTGGAGCGCAGCGGCGATAAATCCTCTATGGGTTCGCTTGGGCAATTGAGATCGGTTGGTGATCTGCCGGCAGATAACATTTTGACCAGCTATTTGCATGAAGCCATGTCGCTAATTGATAAAGGCACCAAAATGCCAAAGAAGCCCAAACCAGCCGAAGCTTCACCTGTGGAAATTCCGGAAGTATTTTTGGACGCCCTCAATAAAAATGTGTCCGCTGCCGTAGCGTTTGAAAAATTCAGCCCCTCGCAAAAAAAGGAATATATACAATGGATCGCTGAGGCAAAGACCGAAGCTACCCGCAACAAGCGAGTTGCAACTGCTGTGGAGTGGATAGCCGAAGGAAAGATACGCAACTGGAAATACCTTAATTGTTGACGCAGGCAAACGGTGTTGCCAGACAAGTAAACTGCAAACTTTGTCAACGGTTATGCAACACCTTCGCAACACTCACCGGACGGGTAGATTGATTGCCCCCCATAATTTGATTCACGCCGGAGAATTGCCTGCTTGATCTTTAGCTATTGTAGAGGCAGTTTTATATAGGTTATAGCAGACCCACATTTTACGCTAAAAAAACAACCTGGTGCATGGTATATTTTATGCACAGCTTATTTCATCAATTTTCATGGTAAAGGAAAACTACTGCTATGTTGCGCTAAATCTTTATAATCCTTTAGCCAAAGCAGTCTCATTTAGCTGTTAGCAGGGAAAAGAATAATTAGGCGTATTCCATTTATCATTAATTTTTAACCTTTGTGCACCTTTAGTAATTTGAAGTTTATTCTAAATGAATAAGCATCGTTAAAGAGAGAAAAAAATGAAAAGAGTTGTTATCACCGGAATGGGAGCTATTACACCATTAGGAAATACAGTAGGTGAGTTCTGGGAAAATATAAAGGCAGGAAAGAGTGGTGCAGCTCCCTTGACCAAGTTCGATTCTTCAAAGTTTAAAACACGTTTTGGCTGCGAAGTGCATGACTTTGATGCCAGCATATATATAGATAAAAAAGAGCTGAAAAAATTTGATCTTTTTACCCAATACGCAGTTGCAGCCACCGACCAGGCTATTAGAGATGCACAGTTAGATTTTGCACAGATGACTGATGAGGAACGCGCTGATGTGGGAGTGATCTGGGCATCGGGCAATGGTGGAATGCTGACCTTTGAAGAACAGGTGAGAGACTTTTACATGGGTGACGGTACCCCAAGGTTTAATCCCTATTTCGTTCCAAAAATGATAGTGGACATTGCGGCGGGCGTCATCTCCATCAGGCACAAATTGCATGGACCCAACTATGCTACCGTATCGGCTTGTGCCTCTTCAAATATGGCGCTTATCAATGCCTTTGACACCATACGCATGGGGAAGGCGACCATAATGATCGCCGGTGGATCAGAAGCCTGCATAACACCTGCTTCATTAGGCGGTTTTAGTGCGGCCCAGGCACTAAGTAAAAGAAATGAAGAACCCGAAACAGCATCAAGACCCTTTGATAAGGACCGGGATGGGTTTGTGATTGGGGAAGGTGCCGGGGCACTGATCTTAGAAGAATGGGAACATGCAAAGCAACGGGGAGCGACCATATATGGTGAAATGGTGGGCGGCGGAATGGCGGCGGATGCTTTTCACCTGACCGGTACGCCACCCGATGGTATAGGCGCCTATTTTGGCATGACAAAAGCCTTGGCTGACGCCAACATATCAGCGGCTGATATTGACTATATCAATGCACATGCTACCTCAACACCCCTGGGTGATATAGGGGAACTGAACGGAATAAAAAGAGTTTTTGGCGATCTGCATGTAGCGATCAGTGGCACAAAATCGATGACCGGCCACCTGCTAGGAGGAGCGGGTGCAATAGAAAGTATTATTAGTGTACTCGCCGCAAAAGACGACGTGATACCAGGCACAATTAATACGGAAGTACTGGACGAAGCCATTCCTGGAAGCTTCGATATAATACTCGGCAAATCTGTACAGCGAAAAGTTGATTACGTGTTGAATAATACCTTTGGATTTGGCGGGCATACAGCCAGTTCGATCTTTAAAAAATATACTGAATAGCAGTATAGGCATTAGTAAATTTCATCTTCCTTTTTTTAGCCTCAACAAAGATCTGGTGATGAATGGAGCGTCGCAACAATGCTTCATTATCAGTAAAAGGCCGGTAACCACAAAAAAAATTAAATGGCGAGAGAGCCGGTCCAGAATTCGAAAGGGCGCCCTTTTCTTTCGTCTGGCTTAAAGAAGCCGACCATTGTTATGGTTTTATAGCTAATAAAACTTTGGTCTTCGATACCGGTTTTGTGCAGGGAGCGCCAGGTGCCGGTATTGATATAGATTTTATGCCTGATCGTGCCCGTGCTGTCGGTATAAGTGCTTAACGGAACAACCTCGGGATAATGGGTATGCCCCATGACAAAAAAATCGCGCTCGCGGTTTTTTGCCATTTCGATCGCAAATTTTTGATACGATTCAAATTTGTCTTTGCTGATGCCAAAGCGTTGTATAAGCTTGCTGAGCGTTTGAATACTGAAGCTGCCGGAGAGTAAAAATTCGGCGATCTTCATTCCATATTTCAACTTAAAATCTTTGGCAACAATGGGGTTAGCACGAAATTTTGCCACTACCGATTTCAATGCTTCGCGAATGGAATCATTTACAATTTTGTCATCGAGTTGCGTTTGTTCGAGGACCTGCGTGATCCATGCGGGCGCCAAACTATACGGGCGCAAATTATCTATCTCGCGAAGTTGATTGACAAAAAGTTTGATCTTTTCATCATCGGCTGATTTGCCTCTTTTCTCCAGTGATTCCTGGATCTTGCGGGGAATTTCATTGAGCAGTTTTATAACAACCACATCTCCAATGGACGATTTGTCGCGGTCGGGAGTTTGAAAGTTTGTGCTGTCAAACTCGTCGCCATGTATGGCATATACGCGGTGTTCCTCTTGCATGCGCACAATCTCCGGCTCTTTTTCAGGATCGTGGGGAAAAGGTTTGTTGCGCTCATTAGATAACCCGAGTGCGTCGATGACTTTATTTCTTACCCTATCCATTTGCGGATTATCGATGAAAAAGAACCAATCGTGATTACCTATCATGTAAAATAAATTCACCTTTATATAGTGGTCACCCTGGGCGGAGTATTTTATTTTCTGCTTTTGTTTTTCATCTTCGCTGGCAGGTTCCATGGTTTTGGGAATGCGGAGTGTATTGGAAGCAATGTCTTTAAGAATGCTAAATGACATGGCATTGCATTCTAATATGCCATCGACGATCTCTTCTACTTTGGTGAAAAAAGCATCTTCTTTTTTATCGCTCCAGGGCATGATGTTTTCCAATGCATCGTTCCATTTTTCTGAACGTATCATATCCAAGATATCGCCGAGCAAAAGAATATCGATACTTTCAACCGGCTTGTAAAATTCATTGTTGTCGCTATCGAAACGCCAGGAGGCATCGTAGCGCCATATCGCTTAACCTGTTTTTAAATAAACGGAAAGCAGAGTTACTGATGGTTTCGCCGGAAGTGCCGTCTGTCAGGTGTAGATCGCTTATAATAACAAGCATGAAGGTTTGTTTGGTTGGTGAGGAACTGTACCCTGCGCAGGCAGAGTAGTTTGAAAAATAATACTAATAAATCCTTTTATCAAACTAATATTTTATTGCCAGAGAGTTTGCCGGGTATGAGAAAGTAGCCTGGTGCATGTAAGAATAAAATATGCGTTGGAATTGGATACAGATTAAATATTACTTAAATGAAAATTTAAGGTCTGCTGTAATCTTACTTTACATCTGAAATCCACTTTTTGTATGAAGCATTGACTATCGTGAAAGATCGGATTCATTTTTTTTATACTTTTAAAGCCCTAAAACCTTAAAAATGTCTGAAGATAGTATTCCTAAACACGTCGTTCTTTATGCCGATGACAACTCTGATGACATACAGCTTGTAAAAGAAGCCTTTCTGCAATATGCTCAAAATATAGAGCTGGTAACGCTTGCAGACGGATTGGAAGCAGTTTCCTATCTTACCAATTTACCTCATCGCGAACCCACCCCCTGCCTTATCATTTTAGATATTAATATGCCCCGCATGAATGGCAAAGAAGCCTTGGTAAAACTGCGGGAGATAAAGCGCTACAAAGAAGTGCCTATTGTTCTCTTTACAACCTCGTCACAAACCAGGGATCAATATTTTGCGGAGAAATACAGTGCTGGTTTTTTCACCAAACCAATTGACTACAAACAAATGGATCTCATTGTGTCTAAGTTCATTGATCATTGTACTGATGAAGTGAAAAAGAACATTTCAAAAGCTTTCAATTAATAAATGATCTGTTGTCAATAGCTGGAAACAGTTCTCATATTTACATTCTAACACTTTGTTTCTACAATAGAATAAGTTAACAGGATTTAGCCAGGTCTGTAAGGGTGCAATCTTTTTGCACCCTTTTCATTATTTTCAAGAATTCGTTTTTTCTTTTTCAACCTGCTTGTAATGCTCGTAAAAACTTTTGGTAGTGCTGTATATGGTGTAGAAGCGATCAATATAACCATAGAAGTAAATGTTTGTGAAGGACAGGGTTATTTTTTAGTCGGTCTGCCGGACGGAGCAGTGAAGGAAAGTCAGCAACGCATAGACAGTGCGATTAAAAGACAACGGCTTTAGAATGCCGCGTATAAAGATCGTAGTAAATATGGCTCCGGCTGATATTAGAAAGAGCTGGTTCTGCATTTGACCTTCCCATAGCTATTGGAATATTAGGAGCCAGCGAACAAATAGAAGAACATGAACTCCTTAAAGACTATGTTATAATGGGCGAACTGAGCTTGGATGGCGCCATTCAACCTATAAAAGGTGCATTGCCGATTGCTATACAAGCCCGCAAAGAAGGCTTTAAAGGGTTGATAGTGCCCAAAGCAAATGCACGGGAAGCCGGAATGGTTAACAACCTGGAGGTGTACGGTGTAATCATCTGCAAGGAAGTGATCGATTTTTTTAAAGGACGAAACAACGCTAAAGCCAACTGAAGTAAATACCCGGGAAGAATTTTTTAATTCACAATACCAATTTGAACTCGACTTTTACCGAAGTGAAAGGTCAGGAAAATATTAAACGCGCTTTAGAGATTGCTGCCGCAGGCGGGCATAATGCCATACTGATTGGTCCACCCGGTGCGGGAAAAACAATGCTGGCTAAACGCTTACCAACAGTGCTTCCCCCGTTGAGTTTGCAGGAAGCACTGGAAACAACCAAGATACATAGTGTTGCCGGTAAACTACCGGAGAACTCATCGCTCATCAGCAAACGCCCGTTTCGAAGCCCACACCACACGATCTCGGATGTAGCCCTGGTTGGCGGCGGAGGTATTCCGCAGCCTGGCGAAATTTCGCTGGCGCACAATGGAGTTTTGTTCCTGGATGAATTACCTGAATTTAAACGCTCGGCATTGGAAGTAATGCGACAGCCAATGGAAGAAAGAAGGGTTACGATTTCCCGGGCGAAAGTTGCGCTTGATTTTCCCGCAAATTTTATGCTGATCGCCAGTATGAATCCTTGTCCGTGTGGCTATTACAATCATCCTGAAAAGGAATGCACCTGCCCGCCCGGCGCTGTTCAGAAATATCTGAATAAAATCTCCGGCCCTTTGCTGGATAGGATAGACCTGCATGTTGAAGTAACTCCCGTTTCGTTTTCTGAACTTAGCAACATCAGGCAGGGTGAACCTTCTGAAAACATTCGCGACCGGGTTATAAAAGCCCGGGAAATACAAACGGAACGGTACAAACAAACGCCGGGTACGTATTCAAATGCACAGATGAGCAGCAAACAGCTACGGGAAATCTGTGTCATCAACCAGGCGGGTGAAGCGCTTTTAAAGAGGGCAATGGAACGGCTGAATCTTTCCGCCCGGGCCTACGACCGCATTTTAAAAGTATCCCGCACTATTGCAGACCTGGCAGCAAGTGCCGATATAAAAGCCGAACACCTGGCCGAAGCTATTCAATACCGCAGTCTCGATCGCGAGGGGTGGGCTGGTTAAAGTTTAGGATCTGCCGCGCAACTTTATACCTGCTGCAGGTGTTAGGCAACTTTACTTCTGAAAGTGTCCCTGTGCCAAAAATGACAACTGTCTGTCATTCGGCCGATTGCTGCTTTTTTATAATTGCTTAGTTTTAATTTTTCTGCGTTTTCTATAACCAGCATTCTACTTATGAAACTTTTATTACAATACTTAAAACCGTTCAGGTGGCTCATTATACTGGCGCTTTTCCTGGCTGCCATCAACCAGGTCTTTTCTTTGTTTAGCCCCATGATCATAGGCAAAATTATGGACCGGTTGGCTACCAATCCGCACAAAGATGTTGCTGGTCATCTGCGTACCCAACAGCAGTTTATTACCGAAACGCTCGGCTTTTTAGGTCTCATGGTGGGTACCGCAATGGTTAGCCGAATTGCAAAAGCCTTCCAGGATTATTTTGTAAACGTGATCATACAAAAATTCGGCGCAAAGATATTTACCGATGGTCTGCGCCACAGTATGCGCCTGCCCTACCAGGATTTCGAAGATCAGCGCAGTGGTGAAACACTTTCTATACTAACCAAGGTGCGGGCGGATACAGAAAAGTTTATCGGCTTTTTTATCAATGTATTTTTCGGCATTATCGTCAGCATTGTATTTGTTTCTATCTATGCCTCCACCAAACACTGGAGCATTGTACCCACTTATGTGGTGGGTATGATCGTACTGGGCGTAGTAACGGGAATACTCAGCAAAAAAATAAAGATCATTCAAAAAAACATTGTAAAAGAAACAACGGTACTTGCCGGAACAACCACCGAAAGCCTCCGCAACATTGAGCTGGTAAAAAGCCTGGGACTGACCGAGCAGGAGGTAAAACGTCTCAACAATAACACGTACAAAATACTTGGTCTCGAGTTGCGCAAAGTAAAAAGCATTCGCAGTCTCAACTTTATTCAAGGCACATTAGTCAACTTCCTGCAGCAGGTCATCAGCTTCACTTTGCTGTTTCTCATTTTCAAAGACATTTTAACTCCGGGGCAGTTTTTAGCCCTGCAGTTTTACGGCTTTTTCATTTTTGGTCCCATGCAGGAAATGGGCAACATCATCATCAGCTACCGCGAAGCACAGGCAAGTCTGCAAAACTTTGACAATTTGTTATTACGCCCGGTTGAGGTCAAGCCGGTGCATCCGGCCATTGTGGGCGGCATTAATCAACTTGAGTTTCGCAAGGTAAGTTTTGTACACCGCACCGCCCAGTTCAAAGCGCTGGATGATATAAACTTCGATGTGCGCAAAGGGGAGACCATAGCTTTTGTCGGTCCATCAGGTTCCGGCAAAAGTACTCTGGTAAAACTGCTGGTAGGATTGTATCGCCCGCAGGAAGGGGGCATTTTTTATAACGGCATTAGTACCGACGACATCGACTTCGACGAACTACGCGGCCAGATCGGCTTTGTAACCCAGGACACCCAACTGTTTGCGGGCACTATAAAAGAAAACCTGGAATTTGTAAAACCCGGCGCTACTGAAGATGAACTGTGGGATGTATTGAAAAAAGCCAGTTGTAACTACATCCTTACCCGTGCAGAAAATGGGCTGGAAACGGTGATAGGCGAAGGCGGTCTAAAACTTAGCGGCGGTGAAAAACAACGCCTTTCCATTGCCCGTTCGCTATTGCGCCATCCGCACCTGCTTATTTTCGACGAAGCCACCTCCTCGCTCGATAGCATAACCGAAGAGGCTATAACCAGCACCATTAAAAAAATATCAGCCGAGCGCGAGCAGATCACCGTGTTAATTGCGCATCGCCTTAGCACCATTATGCATGCCGACCGCATTTATGTGCTCGAAAAAGGACGGGTCGCCGAAACAGGCAACCACTTCGAACTGCTCGATGAGAAAGGATTGTATTATGCAATGTGGCGCCAGCAGATCGGCGAAAGAAAGGCGGCTGGCACACCTCAACCGGCATAAAATAGCAACTTGTCAACCTTATATTTTTGGTACCCGGCCGTTGCGCCCCGGTCTGGCATTCTTGCGTCGCACAGCGTGTACGGCAGGTAGGTATGGCAGCTTCAGGCTACAGGTTATACTCCCTTATTATAATCACCATCCTTACATCTCATTTGCACGCCTGTTTGCCTGAGTGGTAATACCTTTCTTCTTATAGCTGTACTATATTGCCCCACCAGGGCAATGCCGATGAATGGAGCCCCGCAGTAAGGCGGGGTTGACTGTCGCAACGATGTCACTTCATGGTTCAAATGCTGGTTGCCAAACAAAATGTGAAAATATAATCAGCACATAGCAATTGTAAGAACAGCAAAGGCAAACGGGCAAATGGCGGCATACGATTTTTGTACCTTTGCGGTGAGGCTTTTGAATATTAAATGTGCTATATGAACTTCAACGATTTTAATAATCCGCAGGTATCGCGCTTGCCCAATCACCTGAAGCAATACATAGTAGAGCAACACTACGAAAAATATACCCCGGTTGACCACGCGGTGTGGCGTTATGTAATGCGCCAAAATTATAGCTACCTGAAAGATGTTGCGTACTACCCTTATATTCCCGGGCTGGAGAAAGCAGGATTGACCATAGAGAAAATTCCCGACCTGCAGGAGATGAATGATGCCCTGGGCAAAATTGGCTGGGGCGCAGTAACCGTAGATGGTTTTATACCGCCTGCGGCATTTATGGAGTACCAGGCGTACAGGGTGCTGGTAATAGCCGCCGATATACGGCAACTTCACCACATACAATATACGCCGGCGCCCGATATCATACACGAGTCAGCGGGTCATGCGCCCATCATTGCCGATGCCGACTATCATCATTATCTCAGTTACTTTGGTTCTATTGGCGCTAAAGCCATGTTTTCGAGCAAGGACTTCAAATTGTATGAAGCCATACGGGAACTGTCTATTTTGAAAGAACTACCCGGCACACCCGCAGCAGAAATAGAAATAGCAGAAGCTAAAGTGAAGCGTTGCCAGGAAGATTTGGGAGAACCATCTGAGATGGCTTTGCTTAGTCGCCTGCACTGGTGGACGGTTGAATATGGATTGATCGGAACATTGGACAATCCCAAAATTTACGGCGCCGGGCTGTTATCGTCAATAGGTGAAAGTGCCAGTTGCATGAAGCCCGAAGTAGAGAAGCTTTGGTACACGATTGATGCAGTAAACTACCCTTTCGATATTACCAAAGAGCAGCCGCAATTGTTTGTAACTCCTACTTTTCAAAACCTGGTAGATGTGCTGGAAGAATTTGCCGATACCATGGCTTTTAGAACAGGTGGCAAAAGCGGCTTACTAAAAGCGGTGGAATGCAATGGTGTTTGTACTGTAGTATATAGCTCAGGCTTGCAGGTTTCGGGCGTTGTGGCAGGTTTTGAGACCACCGCGGAAAATGAAATAACTTTTATAAAGACGAGCGGTGCAACCGCGTTGGCATTCGCCAACACGCAATTGCCAGGGCATGGCAAAACATATCATAAAGACGGATTTTCTTCCCCGGTTGGCAAGCTCATCAACAGCCGGCGAAACCTGGAAGATTATACAGAAGATGACCTGGAAACTGCAGGTATTGCAAAGGGGAAAACAACCCGGCTGGAGTTTGAAAGTGGTATTGTAGTAAATGGAGATGTAGCGGAGATACTGCGAAAGGATGATAAATTGCTTCTGATCACGTTTACAAGGTGCACCGTTACAGACAAGGCAAATAACAAATTGTTTGTGCCCGGGTGGGGTAATTATGATATGGCAGTGGGCAATAAGATCGTAGCAGTTTTTTGTGGCGCAGCCGACAAAGACACGTACAACGAGTCCACCGCAATGCCGAAATCGATAAAGCAAGAACGGCGGTACTCTGCCGGAGAATTGAAGTACCATCAATTGTTTGCAACTGTACGCAAGTGCAGGGAAGAAGGCTCAAGTCTGGATAAATTGGAACGTACCTGGCACAAATTACAACAACATTACACTGATGATTGGTTGTGTGCCCTGGAGATACTGGAGATCGTAAACCAGCATTTCCCTTTGAGTGAAATTGCTGCAGAGATAAGAGACTACCTGGAGCATAAAGCAGCGACTGATGCTGCTTACACCAAACTGATAGAAGATGGGCTGCAACTAATAAACCAACAGGCAGTGCAACCCGATATGGAGATAGCATTATGAATATAGTAATAACCGGCGCAAGCAGCGGAGTAGGTTACCAGGCAGTTTTGCAAATGGCAGCCGATCCGCATAACAGCATTATTGCGACAGCGCGTTCGTACGATAAATTACAGCAACTTTCTGAGGCGGCATTCCTCACCAACGCGCAAAGCAACTTATATGTGCTGCCATTTGACATTGTACATGGCGACCATGAAGGTGAGTTGTTGCCTTTTGTAAAATCGTTTTTCGGAAGTGTAGATGTACTGATAAACAATGCGGGGTCGCTCATTAATAAAGCCTTTACTGAAACTTCGCAACTCGATTTTGCCTCCATGTTTCAAAGTAATTTTTTAGGTCATGTAAAAATGATACAACACCTGCTGCCCCTAATGAAAAGTGGGGGCCACATAGTAAATATTGGCAGCATGGGCGGCTACCAGGGAAGCGTAAAATTTCCGGGACTTGCCGCGTACTCAGCAAGCAAAGCTGCGTTGCATGCACTTACCGAATGCCTGGCTTTTGAATTGGACAAAAGCAATATTAGGGTTAACTGCCTCGCACTAGGTTCGGCACAAACGGAAATGTTATCAACTGCATTTCCCGGGTACCAGTCGCCTGTTAGCGCCGCAGAGATGGGCAGGTTTGTAGCTGATTTTGCACTGAAGGGTCACCAGTTTTTTAATGGAAAAATATTGCCTGTGGCAGTAACTACGCCCTAAGGTGGAGATTTGGTTTAGTCAAACCAATGTTACCGTTAGCTGTAAACATGCAATCTTATTACTGTATCCTTAGTTACATCAGGGCTTTGCCGATGAACGGAGCGTCGCAACCATCGCCAAATCAGGAACAAATGTTTGCCACCAAACCTGCCTTCGCCCTGCTATAAAACCTGACACACAACTTTTCCGGGGCTGGCACCGCGTTTGTAAAAAAATGGTAAAACAGATATGAGGTTAGGTGCCGTTCTTGTTCTTTTCGTGTTGCTGCTGCCCAGTATTACCTTTTCGCAACAAACAGATTCGCTCAGCAATAAACTGGATAGTTTAAAAAAACAAACCGATACAAGCGGGCAAACTAACCTGATAGATCCAGGTTTCTACAACGAGCGCACCAAATTAAATGCAAGCGTTTTTGGCACTTTGCTGTTCGACGACTTTAAACAACAGGCTTTGTCGCCGCTTGATATAAACAAGCGCGGCTGGTTAACAGGCGCTGCCCTGGTAGCAACTACTATCGGGTTGGGATTTACTGATAAACCAGTGCAAAAATGGGCGGCAGGTTTGCGCCGGCGCAACCCCGATCTGGGTACCTATAGCAAAGCTGTTTCAAACATTGGGGGAGTGTACGAGGTGGCAACTTTTGCCGGCATAGCCACCTATGGTTTTGTATTTAAGAAACCTAAACTGCGCACCACTACAGCGCTGGCAACACAGGCATATATCACCTCTACTTTTTGGTCCACACTTTTCAAAACGCTCTCGGGCAGGTTGCGACCCCACGATATCGATGCGAACTCAACCCAAAATTATGCAGGCTTTCACGGACCTTTTTACTCCTTGCCTTATGGCGGCAACAGTTCATTTCCGTCGGGGCATACTACGCTGGCTTTTGCAGCAGCACGGGTGTACGCAATGGAGTATAAAAACATTCCGGCGGTGCCGGTCATTGCCTATAGTGTTGCAGGCCTCATTGGTTTTAGCCGGATCATAGAAAACCGGCATTGGACCACCGACGTTTTTACCGGCGCCATATTGGGTTACGCCTGCGGCACACAGGTGGTTAACAATTATCACCGCTTTGCAAAGTTGATCCGCACAAGAAAGATAAAACCTGCGGGCACCCTAAGTCTCAATATTCAGTACATAGGCAGCACCCTGGTACCCGGGGTCTTGTACACATTTTAAAAAAGCCGGGCAGCTACATTCCCAAAACACCTAAAAAATAAAAGAGGCGAATTGCTTCACCTCTTTCATTTGAAATAAAAACTCTCTCAAAAAAAACTATATAAAAAAGACACTGCTACACAATGCTAAACCGTTTTTTCGCGCAAGGGCTTTATCATGAACAAAGCCGAAAAAACAAAAAATCCCATGGCTAGCGCCGTTCGGTTAAAGACCGGCACAATACCCGCCTCCGCACTTTTATATTCCTGCAACGTTACTTTCTCGCCAGTCACTCTTTTATAGTTTGGTCCTGCTTTCATATTAATAGCTATGGCAACGATACTGCCAATGCATACAGATAAAATGATGTTTCTAAGTGTGTTGTACATGGTTGAAAAGGATAGGTGGATTTAAAAAAATGGAATTATATCGGTTCCGTCTTTTATAAAAACGAGCGACCGAAGCTATTATTGCATGTGCCTCCCAAATTTTTTAAACTCCCTTTGCCTTTCAATTTCACCTTTAGCATTTACCATTTTTTTCTTTGGTTACCAGCAGTTGTTCCCTCATCCGGCGGCCGTTGCGTCGCTCCGTTCAACTGTATTTCTTTGTTTTGACGAGGGTATATTTGGGCAAAATTTAAATCTTTGATTAATGACTGCACGAAAAACAATTGCTATAGATATGGACGGAGTAATAGCAGACACCGTAGCCCTGTTTATAGACTGGTACAACAAAGAGTTCGCTGCCGAACTAAAACGCGATGCTTTTTATAATAAGCCGGAAAGTGAAGGATTGCCCAATGGAGCTGTGCGAAAATATGTGTACACACCAGGCTTCTTTCGCAGTGTACCGGTTATGGATGGCGCCCGTGAGGCAGTACTGCACCTAATGCAAAAATTCGATGTTTATATTGTTTCAGCCGCTATGGAGTTTCCGCAATCATTGGTTGAAAAACATGCCTGGCTGCAGGAGCACTTTCCTTTCATTTCCTGGAGAAATATAGTTTTCTGCGGCGACAAAAGTATTATCGGCACCGATTATATGATCGACGATCATGTACGCAACCTGGATGTTTGCAAAGGAAAAACGCTAATGTTTTCGGCTGGTCACAATGCCGGCGCAGATACCCACACCCGTGTGAACGACTGGAAAGAAGTGCTGGATTTCCTGGAGAAAGAAGTGCATTAGATTGTCAGAAGTAAGGCGTTTTGTAAACCGTTAATGCATTACTTCCATTTACAACTAAAAGACACCTAAATGTAAGCTTTCACCGAAGTTTTACATTCCACTACAAAGTGTTAAGACACTTTGCATTATATGTATAAACCTTCCATTACCTGTATTTTTGCCGAAACGTTTAAAAACTTGAGCCTGCTGATACATACCGAAGAACTCATCAAAAGTTACCGCAACCGCACGGTAGTCAACCATGTATCTGTAAATGTAAAGCAGGGTGAGATCGTTGGTTTGCTGGGGCCAAATGGTGCGGGCAAAACAACCACCTTCTATATGGTTGTTGGGTTGATAAAACCCGACCAGGGGCGGGTCTTTTTAAACGATACTGACATCACTAACCTGCCCATGTATAAGCGTGCACAAATGGGCATTGGTTATTTGCCACAGGAAGCAAGTGTGTTTAGAAAGCTTTCGGTAGAAGATAATATAAAGGCAGTGCTGGAAATGACAAAACTTTCGAAGCACGACCAGAAAGAAAAGTTAGAATCGTTACTGGATGAATTCAACTTGCACCTGGTAAGGAAAAACAATGGCGACAGCCTGAGCGGCGGCGAAAGAAGGCGAACGGAAATAGCCCGCGCGTTGGCGGTAGATCCAAAATTTATTTTGCTCGATGAACCATTTGCAGGTGTTGACCCGATAGCGGTAGAAGACATACAAACAGTGGTGGCGAAATTGAAATACCGCAATATTGGCATTCTCATAACCGACCACAATGTAAATGAAACATTGTCCATTTGCGACAGGGCTTACCTGTTGATTGAAGGGAAAATATTTAAACATGGCACGGCAGAAGAATTAGCCGGAAATGAGCAGGTGCGTAACCTGTACCTGGGCACCAACTTTGAGCTGCGCCGCAAAGATTGGATCATAGAAATGGAGCGGGACAATGCGTTGTTGAAAGCAGCAGAGGAAGTTGTAGAGGAAGGGCGCTAATTTTTTTACGTTAAAATTAAATAGTAATGAAATCAGGTTATAATACCAGCAATATGTCAGCAGAAAGAATGAGGATTGTAGAAGAGATCTGCAAAAAAATTGAACTGGACACCCACAATAGCAGAATGGAGGATAAAGACGCCGAATTGCTTGAGCTTATACAAATGCATATAGAGCAATACTATCGCGGTGAAAAATCAGTCTGCTTGTTGGAACGATGATTACTTCTTGTGCTAAAACTCACCACGTATCCATATATAACTGCTACAATGTTTTGCTTTCTGCTAATTACCACCAGTAGGATTTAACCGGCTGCTGCAATACAGCCAAACTTCACAATTATTGCTACGTTGTAACTGAATTCTTCCGGTTTTCAATTTTTGCAGCTTACGTGCAGCCGGAAATAATCTTTATCGTTTCAGGTACATTTGTTATTTTGCTCTATCGACGTATGAAAATTCTTAGCCCTGCCATATCCAGATTAGCCAGGTTTAGACACTGGAGAATAGACCATTGGATGAACAATCCTCACGAAGCGCAAAATGAAATTTTTCAACACCTTATTGCTTCTGCACAATATACCGAGATAGGTAGAAAATACGGATTTGAAAATCTCTATTCCATTGAAAGTTTCAGAGCTGCGGTTCCTATACACGAGTACGACGATCTGAAACCCTACATAGAGCGCACTATGCAAGGCGAGCAATACCTGCTTTGGAACACACCCATTAACTGGTTCGCCAAGAGCAGCGGCACCACCAGCGATAAAAGCAAATTCATTCCTGTATCAGAAGAAAGCCTGGAGGAAAGTCATTTTCAGGGTGCCAAAGACGTTATAACATTATACTACAATTTCAATCCCGATAGCGACCTGCTGACCGGAAAAGGATTGGTAATAGGCGGAAGCCACCAGGTTAGCAAACTAAATGATGAGACCCAATACGGTGATCTCAGTGCTGTGCTGATGCAAAACACACCTTTTTGGGGGCATTGGTTAAGAACTCCGGAACTGTCTATTGCCCTATTGGATGAGTGGGAAACTAAAATAGAAAAACTGGCTGCTACAACCATCAATGAGAACGTGACCAGCCTGAGTGGAGTACCCACCTGGACACTCGTCTTAATTAAAAGAATATTAGAAATTACAGGTAAAGCAACACTGAAAGAAGTATGGCCCAACCTGGAATTATACATTCATGGTGGTGTTTCGTTTACCCCCTATCGCGAGCAGTTTGAGAAGTTGATGGGGTCTCCGATTTACTATATCGACCTCTACAATGCCAGCGAGGGTTTTTTTGCAGCGCAAAACAACCCATTAGATGATGGAATGTTGTTGTTTTTGCAACATGGCATTTATTATGAGTTTTTACCGGTAGAAGAATATGGAAAACCTAACCCGCAAACGGTAGAATTAAAGGATGTGGAGACAGGCAGAAATTACGCTCCTGTCATTAGTACCAATGGTGGTTTGTGGCGCTATTTGGTTGGTGATACTGTTCAGTTCACTTCGCTGGCACCGTATAAAATAAAAGTATCGGGACGTATCAAACACTTCATCAATGCATTTGGCGAAGAAGTGATCGTTAATAACTCAGACTGTGCTATAGCCTGCGCCTGCGAGCGAACGGGGGCGATTGTAAATGACTATACCGCCGCACCCATCTACTTCAGCGATAAAGGAAATGGCGGACATGAATGGCTGATACAATTTGAAAAAGAACCCACTGATCTTGGTCTTTTTACCTACGAACTTGACAATGCATTGAAAAATGTGAACAGCGACTATGAAGCGAAACGACACAAAGACATAGCGCTGAACATGCCCCTGGTTAAGCCATTGCAAATGGGAGTATTTGAAGAATGGTTAAAGAGCAAAGGCAAACTTGGCGGGCAACACAAAGTGCCGCGCCTGAGCAACGACCGCAAATATGTAGATGAGATTCTGGGTTTTGTAAAAGCTACTGCCGGCCACTAACTTCTTCCTTCTCTGCTCATTAACCTACAACTGTACAAGGGTGCGACGCAACAACAGACCCAACAAAGTACCAAGGCCGGTTACCCGAATGTTCTCCTTCACTTTGTATTTTTATTCTATTGCATATAATTTCACATCCTGCTTGCGCAACCACCCTTTAAAAATATCTCCTTTCGGGTTTTGGATGATCACATAGATGAACCCGAATTTTTCGTCGAGCGCATCTACCAGCGCATTCTCCCACGGCCCGATAAATGAATTGCGGCAACTCTTAGCATCGGGACGGTTATAGAAATAGGCTTTTGAGACCACCTTGTAGGTTTTAATTACCCGGCGGTTAGGCAAAATTTCCGGCTCGTCGTTGTCACCCATTGGTGTTTCAGTCTTTTCAATGACCTGGTTATCACCTGGTTTTGCGGTGGTAGTTTCCGGCTGCGCAGGCGCAAGTGGCGGCGATACTGTAGCACTATCATTTACCGGTCGTTGTATGGTTTGTGTATCCTTCTTTACCGGTTCTTTTTGAGTACTCTTTAGCGTATCTGCTTCCTTGTGGGTGGCAGCCTTTTTTGCTTTGGGTTGTGTGATTTTAGTTGCTCCTGCCTGCTGCAGAACCTTGTTTTTAGCGGCATCTGCTGCCTTCATATCGCCTGAAGAAAGAGGCGTTGTATGGCTGGTTTTTTCTTTAGCAACACCGGCAATGGTTGTATCCCTGCTTCGTAAAAAGGAGAAAAATATGAAGGTTGACAAGGCGATGGTGACGACTAATAAACCAACATATTTTTTAAACGAAACGGAGTTCTTTGTGGCAGTTTTGGCTACACTATTTTGTTGCAACAGTAATACCTCCTGCGTCTTTTGTTGCAGTTCAGCTTTTAACGCGCCACATTCCTGGTTCTTTCTATTTAGTTCGTTGCGCACCTGCTCTAATTGCCGCGCGAGTGCATTGTGTTGATCTCTTAATCGTTTGTTCTCCTGCGTCAGGCTATTGATCTGCTGATCGAATTGCCGGGTGTTGGCAGTCACATAATTTTCAGAGATGTAGTCATACAATTCAATTCCGTTGGCAAAGCGGGCTTCAGGTTTTTTCTCCAGGCACTTATAGACCATGCCACATAACCATTCGGGCACCTGCATTTCATGCTGTTGCTTTTGTGCATCCCAACTTTGCGGAAGTGCAGTCTGCCGTAGCGGCAACAAGGCTGGCAGCGGCTTTACCATGTGCGCCAGGCGTACCTCGTTTCTGGCAAACTCTCCTTTATCGGTCAGGGGAAAAGGCACGCTGCCGCCAAGCAGCTCAAAAAGTACCACACCAAAACTGTACACGTCGGTCTGAAACAACATTTGTCCCGTGTTTTGCTCCGGTGCCATAAACTCTATAGCCCCAGCTTGCCGCAGGCTGGTGCGGCGTTGCTCATCAGACATAATCGCCAGACCAAAATCCAGCAATACATAATTCGATGTTTCTGTATTGAACTTTATATTGTTACTTTTTATATCCCCATGCTTTACATCCAGCCTGTGGCAGTGCGCCAGGGCATTGCTAAGCTGCTCAGCAACCTTCAATACTTCCTTTACCGTAAAAACGGGATCGTTTGGCGGCTTTAGCAGGTCCTCTAAATCAGGACCCTTTATAAATTCCATTTCAATAAATGGCAGGTTTCCAGTCTCGGTAAGACCCGAACTAAGGATCTTTACAACATTGGGATTGGGCTGTTCGTTTACTTTCTTCAGCTTCTGCACCTCGTTTTGAAAGGCAATAAAATTTTTGTCTTCGGCACTTTCACTGTATATAGGTGTGGGCAACAGCTTAATGGCGGTGATCACTTCGCTTTGTCTTCTGCCTTTATATACCGATCCCTGACCGCCTGTTTTTAAGGCGCCCATGTTCTCCAAACCCGGCGTTATGGTAAAAACTTTTGGCATTGTTACAGGTCTGTGTGCTGATAGGTGAACTCAAGTAAGGCAGACTCACCCAATATTATCTGATCACCTTCAGCCAGGCGGTGACCGATCTGCGTAGTCTGCAATTTTACCGGGGTGCCTCCTTCAGTGCGAACTTTTAATTTATTGTAGGGAGGTATGCCGCCTTCATCGGCATATATATAAAATGCGCCCGCGTCATTATCCCACTCTATATGTGCGTGCTGTCGACTGATAGAGCGATTACCTTCATGCCTGCTCTCACTGGGGAAAGCGATATCATTCTCGCGGTAAAAACCATCTGCTGTCTGCACTTTGCTTTCGCGACCAATATTTATTTTGCCCATAGCATGGGTTAACGCATAACTCTTTTTCTCGGCTTCGCCATTCAGCACTTTTATGCTGGCGGCAGATCCGCTAAAGACCTTCGGTTTACTTTTAGTAGAAATAAACAGCGCTACATCTGTATCGGGTGCTTTCAGTGCATCAACCGGCGCGTCGTGTACAAATTCAACTTCAAATACCCAACCCTCAGGCAGTGCAATTGCATAGTCGTCCGCAATTTTTTGCACCTCCTCCTCTTTAAAACGTTCGGTATCGCCCGCATACAGCGCGGCTTCATACAGGTGCTTGTCTTCATTGCGGCAAGTAACATAGATGTACATGCCTTTTATATTGCTTCCCTCACCGCCTTCAGCCTTCTGCAATTGATCTTTTATAAACTGTAAAATGGCATGGCGAATTCCTTTTATATCCGTCGGCCGGCTGCCGCTCTTTAAAAAGTCAAACATTGGTGTGCATTATTGTTAATGTCAAATAGGGTTATGCGTAAGTATCCAGGTACAAAATACAACAGCATAGATAGCGTGCTTTGCTAAAAATTGCTTGGCAAGGTGTTAAATGTTGCCATTGCTTGCGTTTTACTTTTTGTTGACCGGCATTTTACCAGGTGGCGGCTGAGGTTGCGACGCTCCGTTTACACGGTTGTAAGGCTATTGAGCTGTGGCAATTTACCAAAGTAGCGCATTTGTATTCCGAAGCAAAAAACAACAGCCTGGCTAGCGTACCATAAGTCGTTTGCCAGCAAAATGTTCCAATCGCACCGGGTTACAGTTCTTTTATTATCTAACCAAACTCTTTCCAGGAAGCAAACGAAAGTGCTCCGTTGGATTGCTGTTGCTATTGAGTAGTATCTGCACTTTCCCTTGCCTGGTCAACTACTGTTTTCGCAGGTGTTATAGCTGCATTTACTGCCGGCTTTGGTGCTGTTGCACCAGTGGTCTTTGCCGGGTTTTCAAAACTCTTAATATAGCCACGTTGCTTCAATATGGGTATCACATAAGCCCGCAAGCCTTACTGCCTCGCTCGATCCTTTTGCAGCTTCCAGGCGAATGCAGGTTACAATGTGACCTGCGCCATTGGCTTTGGGAGCAAAAAATACATACCATCCATCATTAATGCGTTCACTTTTCCAAATACGCTCCGGCGTGCCGGTTTTGCCCGCAACGGTCAAACCTAAACGCTGGGCTTTTCCGGCACTTTGTTTTTTCATATAGTCCTCCAGGTGGTTAGCATAGGTAGGTTTCCCGGCTATTTTTATACCCTGTATCACGGTGGTTGGTTTGCCACTTACGCTCAATACAAAACGATTGTTCATCATAATACCGTTATTGGCTATTCCCGCAGCCAGCGCGTGCTACTGAGGCTGGCGTTGCAATCAGTTCTCCCTGTCCCCATGCCATACCGGAAATTCCTTTTCCCCTCGTTCGTTTTATGTTATTGGGATTATAGATGTTAATGCTTTTAAATTCTGTCTTCCGCCACAGTTCCCTCCACGATTTTGCTGTGCAGTATTGTTAGGTTCATTTTCATAATAGTAGCCGCCAACCCCATGCAAAAACATGCCTGTTTGCAAATACAAGAGTTCCCATTTCTTCTTCCAGGTGCTCTTCGTTTGCCAGCCGGATAAAAAATGAGTTGTTTGATTTTACGATGGCTCTTTCAATAGTTATATTTCCGGCTTCATCCGGTTCTAGCACTTTTAATCCTGATCAGGTCCTGCGGTAACACACGAATTGGTTATGTTGCTGCTGCCTCTCCCAATTTATTAAAGGCAGCCAATGCTGTTGACCAACTTTGCTGTAGAGCCCGGCTGCGTTGCAAGGGTAAATCCAATGTCGCTGTTTACATTCCACCCGGGAAATTTATTCAGTTCACTTTCACTCAAGGTCAGCCTGTCCCAATCATTTACCGGTGGCAACGGATAGGCGGCTGAAGCAAGTACATCACCCGTATTGTCTTCCATGATCACAACAGAAACCCTTTTTATTTTTACACTGTCATCTGTTGCCAATGCATTGTTGCAGGCTTGTTTGCAAGTGCTGCATCCACTGTTAGCTGCACATCGCTGTTTTTTTGTTTAAAGAAGTCTACCTGCTTGGCTGTTGATTCCTGCCAGCAGCAAAGGTGCAAGAGCGCTATAATCTCTTTTACTTACCGTCATCTCTGTTGATGTTTGAGGCAAAAAACGGTCTTCTTTAAACCGGTGTGCGCTTACCTGAAATTTGGAAGATGGTGTAGGAAAACCACGCAGTTCTGCGGCATGTTCGTACTCAGCAAAATAACCGTTTGATAGAACCGTTAAAAACACCGGTATTGGCATCACCTGTCCAGAAAAACATTTGTTCGCCAAAAGGGTAATAACGGTCTAATCGTTTATAAGCAAATGCCTCCAGATTTTCTTTGGGTATGCCCAGAGCAAACAATGAATCTTGTTGCGTTTTAATTGTTCAGGATGGCTTGTTGCCAGTATTTTGCCTTTTCTGTCAAGCAGATTACCAGCCTGCAAATTGTTCATCAGAATATTAATTCGTGGATTGTAGCTAAACATTCTGGCCCCGCTTCGATCGGCAACAAGCGCCGGCTCAACCACCCATTTTTTATTGTTAAATAAATATTTGGAAACATTTACACCGAACAAAATAATGCCTATGACAAGCAGCCAGGATAGCGGGCAATAGATTTTTGTCTTGCTGCCGGGTTATAAATTTCATTTGCGCAGGCGAACCCTGCAAATGGGAAGCAGATAACAGAAACCCGGCCGCAAGCATATTGCACAGCAGCGAGGAACCACCATAACTCATAAAAGGCAAGGCTACACCAGATAAGGGCAGTGCACCGGTAGAACCACCGGCAATTAAAAGAAATTGGACAAATGTGCTAATGCCGATGCCGGCACATAAGTAAAACAGAAAGGGTGTGCCGGTTTGCCGGCCAATAACAAATGAGCGGTGCAGGTAAAGAAGGAAAAGTATAAAAATGCAAATAATGCCAGCCCAGCCAAACTCTTCTCCCATCGATGGCAGAATCATATCGGTATGAGCTTCGGGAATTGTTTTGGCAAAACCTTCGCCTGCGCCCTGGCCGGTAATGCCGCCGCCTGACATTGCCCAAATGCCATTGGCTACCTGGTCGCCGCCAAACACCTCATTGTTCCAGGCGTCCTGCCAAATGGCTTTTCTGATCAGTCAGTCTTTGTACAGGCCCGGGAAATAGTTTGTCAAGATAGGGAACCTGGTCGAGCAGTAGAAAGCCAGCCATGATCACCAGCGCCATAACTGCTGATTCGCTTAATTGCTTTCTTCTTAAGCAGCATGTAAAGCAACATACACACTGCGGTTATGGCTGTTGCCAATCCAAACATTTTTAAACACCCAAATTGATAACACATACAATACAACCGCGCCTACCATGTTAGCAAAATCGCCCCGTGAAAAGGAAAAGAGAATAATAAAAGTAAAACAGCATACCATAGCCGGCCCGAGGTCGCCAAGCATCAAGAAAAAGAAGTATGGTAGCAAGAATGGCAAACAGCGCAAAAAAGAAAAAAGTAAAACCGTTTGTGCCAAGAGCTGTATTCTGAAATAAATTTTTCATTGACGGCAAAAAATCCCGCCAAAAAAATGATGACCAGAAATTTTACAATTTCGCTTGGTTGAAAACCTAAGCAGGTTCACTTTAACCCCACTGCCTTCGGGGCCGGTTCCAAACAATATGGTTAGACCCAACAAACCAATTGCTAACAAAGCCCATGGCCAGCCGTTGGCAGCTTTGCGTACGTTCTTAAATAGAAAAATCGATACAGTAAAGAGTCGTTGGTGAAGTATCGCAGATTGAACAACAACATGATGACTATGCCGAAAACGCCAAATTCAAAATAAACGAGTGTACTCTTAGCAAAAAACCGGTCGCGAAGCGGGTCTTGTAAACTGAGCAACGTGATGAAAAGAAAACCCCGTTAAAAGCATGATGACAGGAAGTATCAACTGATCCGCAGCAGGGAACCGGATACTTAACAGAATATGTAACAGCCAGAAAGAAGCAACGAAGCAAACAGCAATAATAATAAACCATTTGGTTGCCTCCGCGGGTGTGCGAACGATTAATGATTTCTCTTTTTTCAGGTTATTGAAGTCGCGGGTAGAGAAAAGCCTGATGGTATTCGGTTGCTGGTGAAAGACAAACTGTTGATCTTGCTCAAGGTTTGGTGTACCCTGTGAGCGACCAAACTCAAAACCGGGTTGTAAAGGCAGGACGGCAAAAGCCCTGTTGGCAGGCAGACCTGAAAAAGCAAACCTGCCGTCTGTACCTGTGCGGGCAAAGGCTGTGAGCGACTGCAGTTGCCGGTTGCCTGCTGTATCCATAGCGTAAATACGGCGGACTCCTTTTGCCTTTACCACCAAACGACTGTCAACATCTATAACGTCATTGCTATACAAGCTGTCTTGTGGCAATATCATTTGCAGCCGCACCAGTACGCCGGATACCGGTAACTGTTCATCTTTTACAATTGAGCCGCTAATGGTGCTGCTGCCCATTGCCAAATGATTATCAACCGGAACCGCTATAGGGCGCCGCTGTTCCTGCTCAAACAAAAGCGAGTCATCGCCGGAGAAACCGATGAGGGCTTTCTCAACACGTACCCGTTTTTTAAAAATCTCTCCGCCCTGCCGACCGGCTATTTCTGTACTTACGTTGTATTTACTTTTGTTAAGCTCACCAATGTTGTCAATTTCTTCGCCTGTACTCCTGCCCCTTGCAACAATAGACCCGATAAGATCAATGTCTTTTTTGTCTGAAAAATAATAGCCTTTTTCCAATAGTCTTTTGATCTGCACTCCGGGTTCAGGATCGTTCAGGTTCATGAGGGTGCCGTTGTGCAGCCGCTGTGGTACATCAGTAAAATCTTTCTTAAGAACCCCAAAAAGTTGAAAAAACAAAAAAGCCATTACTACCGAAATCAACAACAAAAAAAACCTTTCAGTCATTCTTGCACCTATCTGATTAACTCGTGAAGCCATTCTACTTTGCAATTTTTTAAGACCTTATTATTGTTGACAAGTCATCTTATCGCTGCAGGTAAGCAGTAAATAATTTATTGTTTGTACCGCCAGTCTTTTTTCGCCCAATTGATGTACTGCCTTTGAACTGAGCGTAGCAACGATGCTTTATAGAATTCCTGGCGCTGGTGGCCAAAAAAACAGCAGACTACTGAGAAAACCCGCTATTGTAGAAAAACCGTATCGGCAAACCTGCCGTTAACTACCGGCCGGTTTTGAAACATTTCGTTGTACTGTACCGGTATGCGGCAGTTTTTGAACTGTACGTTGCGCAGTTGAAGCGACCGGTTTTTGGTGAGCACGCCAATATCAAAGTTTTGCAACGTAAGGCTGTCGAGCAACAAATAGCGGCAGGCAGACGACATAATGAATGCAGGACCGTGATAACTACTATCGGCAGAAAGGGTAACTCCATTGCCAATAATGTGCAGTGAGTCGTTAGTTATTAGAAGTGAGTCGCTAATTATTATGGGTTCGGTATCGGGCACATTGAGAACGAAAACTTCACCGGTAGTAGTGTTGGTAATGCTGTCGAATAAGAAGTTGTTCGCGGGGATTGCGTCGCTTTTCTACCACATTGTTTTGCAACTGGTTCTGCCGCACCTGGTAGTTATAATAATTTTGATACACCAGCCAGGCTACTGCAGCCACTAATAAAATACAAAGGAAGACCAGGAAGGGAACGATACTACGTTTGTTTTTTTTTGTGATGACCACTTGCTGTTCGGGCTGCAGGCGAACACCATCAGCCGACTCTTCGCCTTTTTGTTCATCAATTTTCTTGTCGCTCATGATGGGTTTGGTAGCTTTTTGTTTCAGGGGAGTTTTATTGTTGTGCACAAGCACCACTGTTATATTGTCTTTGCCGCCCGCTTCGTTGGCAGCCTGCACCAGCAGTTTGCCACGAGCAGCCAGGGTTTTATTGCTGGTGAGTATGGTAGTCATTCCATTGTTGGTCACCAGGTCTGACAAACCATCACTGCAAAGCAACAAGATATCACCGGGCAGAAAAGGCGACTCTCCTGTCTCGATGTAGTCATCGCCACGAATTTGAGAATCGAAGCCAAGGGCTTTGTTTATCTCGTTGCGTTTGGGGTGGCGCATTGCATCTTCCTCGCTCAGCCGGCCACTGTCTTCTAAAAAACCTACAAATGAATGATCGCGGCTAACTTTTACCAGTGAGCGATCGCGCAACAGGTACAGGCGGGTGTCGCCAACATGTGCATAGTAGAATTTGTTGTTAGGTATATCGGCCAAAGCCAGGGTGAGTACACAAGCCATTTGTTCTTTGCCTTTGCCCCTGGTTTTCTCAAGAAAGATAGCTTCGTTGGCTGCTGATAAGGCGCCCTTCAGCGCCGCAATAACATCACCGGGCGCTGCATTGTCAAGGTGCCCTATTATAGCTTCCTGCGATAGTTGCGCCGCTACTTCACCACCTTCGTAGCCACCCACCCCGTCTATAACGCAGGCTGCTACCAGGCGACCCTCCATAACGGTCTGCGCTATAAAAGTATCCTCATTATTACTGCGCATCTTGCCTGGATCAGTTATTCCAAAATAATTATCGGCCATTGCGGTTGTGTGTGTTTTTAATGTCGCGGAAATTGGCTGCCAGCAGGAGAATACAAATGCACAGCAAGGCTATAGACAGAACTGCATTCATGCACTACGATTTAAAAATGTTGAGACCCACAATACCGTTAAGGACCATCTTAGAGTTAAGGGGCAACTCGGCCCATGACAGATTGTTGAGATCGCTTAGAGGCAACTCTGCCTCGTTAAGAATGGTTCGCTCGCCAAAGGAAGCCACATAAAATTTGCCGTCAGCCTTGTTGAAACGGATGCGCAAATGCGGCACATTGACCCACTCTGACGGAATCCGGAACATGTTGCCACCCTCCCGCTGTTCGTCTTTCCCCGATACAATGATCTCTTCTTCCTTCATCAGGTATTCTATTTTTTTACCGGCAAATTCCCTATCGGGAACGAAGGTTTCAAAGCGGGCAAGAGCAACTGTTTCACCACTTTTTATCTTGTTGTCGTCAAGTACAAGGTTCTCTTTGTAGGGCACCTCGTAGTATCCATCGCTGTAAAAAGTGAAGTCTTTTAAGATCTCATCGTTAATGTCGAAAGTTTCGGCTATGCCTGTTTGCCGTGGTATGAAAGTAACCCGGAGATTTTCTTCTTTGTGGTGGCTGCTACCAGGCAGCAATTTGCCGATAAAACTTTTATCGCCGCGGCTGTATTCGGGATGAGACACAAAACGAAAGACCCATTTATTGCTGGAGGGTTCAACTGTTTTGCCTTGCAGGCGGTACATCTTCAGGGTCTCATAAAAGTGTTTTACCAACTCATGAATGATTATTCCGAAGATGCCTTTTTTGTTGTCCATGAACTCATTGTAATCATCAGGGTTGAAGCAAATAATGTATTCATGAAAAAACACCACCCGGTTTGCAAAGGAAAGTTGTGCAATAGATTCGTTGAATTTTTGAACGATATATTTATAAACATCGTCGGGGGTGAGGGATGATACCGGCTGGATACTTGCCTCAGCTTCTTTTTTCAGAAACCAGTCGTGCAGCCCCATACGCTGCCAGAAAGACGGCTTTGTAGTCATGAAATCTGTATTAAAGTTGTCCTTCGTTCATAAGAGACCACAAGTAAAACAATAACTCCTTAACAAAAGGTAAATTTATTTTTTTTCCTTTTTACCAAAGATCTTGTCGAGTAGTTTGCCCAAACCACGTTTGGTTTTGGTTTCAATTTGGGTTACAATAGTCGGTTGTTTTTTGGGTATTTTCCGCTCGGTTATCTCGCTTGCAACAACAGTTGCACTATCATTTTTTACAATGTTGTACAAAACCCCAACATACAACCGGCGATGCGTTTCATTGTCAGCATACACTGCCGTGGAATCACTGAAGAGTGTGATACCTTGTCCTAAATAGGATGGTGGTGCAGGTAAGGGATTATGGATTGTATGCCAGGTTTTTGCACCGTTGACCGAATAAAAATATTCGTTTTGGGCAACGTCGTAATACACATTTTTATCGGGATAATAAAGGTATTGATGCTGAGATACGTGTGCGGACTTGCTGTGGCAGGAGGATAAAAAAAGTGCAACCGGAAAACATAATGCTGTGATTACACTTTTCATTTTTACTACTGATTTGTATTCTGCATTATTCAAAGATTGTTCCATTCAGCCTGGTATTTCTTCGATAGCAGGTGTTTGATACGCGCATGAAAACATAAAAAAAACCTGCAACATTGTTTGTCAACAGTATTGCAGGTGATACCTATTCGTTACAAAAAAATTACAGCAGTTTATATCGATTAGCTTAAACCATTACCCAGTAGGATGTAAGCCCAATAACCCAATATACCTGCTACAATAATTGCAGTTGTAACTTTTTCAGTCAAACCAGAATGTGTAGATTTTTCCATGGCGAATCAAATTTTATTGTGAGAAAATGAATAACAATGCCCTGGGCTTTTCATAGAAGAGAAAAAAGGCAGATAAGAGCGCCTTAAATGGTAAGTCAATAAAGTTAAAACACTTTAAGCGTAAACGGGGCAATAAATGCTTAATTTTTTAAAAATAGCTTAAAAAACATCACATTTTAATTTGTTATATCTTATAAAAGTTGTTCTTCTTCATTTTTCCAGAATGGCGGATCGCCTGCACCATTTGTGCCAGCAGCACTAATTCCCTTAGTTTAGATCAAGTGAAACCAAGATAATACGGATCAACAGAGATTAAATAAAATATCGGAGTTGCAGGCAGCTAAAAAAAAGATAACGCCTCTCTCCGTTTGCAGGAGGCAGCGAGTTAGCATAAGGTATTAAGATAGAAGAAATGCTAAAAAAGTTGCCCGTGCGTAATTAAATCAAAAATGCAGGCAGTAAGGTTAAATGAAAAATGGAAAATTATACCATACCAAAGCGTATTGAATTTATGCCGTAGATGCCCCATAAAAAATCCGAAAGGCAACAACCAGATCAACGAAAGTAAACTCAGGTGCATGGCGGCGAATAAAAATGCAGTTACGATAATAACCAACCTGTCATCTAAAAAATTAGCACAATAATTAAACATCACTCCGCGAAATGTCAGCTCTTCAAAAAGTGCCGGCATAATCGCTATGGAATAGATCATGATCAACACAGGAAAATAGTAAAACCTATATGACCTAAAATAGCTGACTTCAGATTTAAAAAAAGTGCTATTCAGGTGTTGTACGGCGAAACTGACGGTGAAGGAGGCGAATACAGCTATCAGCACAATACCCAGCAATACCCGCCAGCTAAAATTGTTGAAGCGCAAAACCGGTTTCATAGCTGCCCAGTTTTGATTGACAAATCTTAAAGTGATCGCTGCCAGCACCAGTTCCACCCAAAAGAGTTTATTATAACTATCAAATAAATTAGTGTATTTTATTAGCAGGCAAATAAACAGGTATAGAAAATAAAGAATAAAAACATTGCGTAGGTCAGCGTTGTTGAAGATACTTACAGTAACTATTTCTGTATTGATCGCTGCACCACAATTAACGCAATTGTGGTGGTGCTCATTAACAGGCTCCTGGCACTCTTTACACTTTAACTCATTTTCCGCCAGCTCGGCCATCATTTTCCGTTGAAATTTCAAATTGAACTTTCCCGTTCATATTTGCTTTTGAAAGCATAAAAAAAAGTGAATCCCCACCCTGTTAACAAAAATGACCGGTGAGGTTGCTAATACTCTCGAAGTAGTGCAATCCACTCCAATGTTTATTGGTGGCTGCGCTGGTAAGAAAATTTGAAGGTACTAAAACATCTTTGCTATGTTGGTGCTGACCGCCTCCACCTTTTCTGTTTTTTAATTTAGTAAGTATGCATAAAAAAGCCCCTGTTTCCAGAGGCTATTATACAAACAATTTATTTGGGAAGAGCAATGTCTCTCTTAATGGCTTCGTTCCTGTTTGCCATTTCCCAGGCTGTATAGAAAACCAGGCGAACCCTTTTTGCCATCAAATCAAAGTTGATTTTATCGACCGTATCGGATGAACGGTGATAGTCTGCATGCGTTCCATTGAAATAAAAAATAACCGGAACTCCTTTTTTAGCAAAGTTGTAATGATCAGAGCGGTAGTAAAAACGGTTGGAGTCCTTCAGGTCATTAAAGCGCCGGTCGAGCTGCAAATTGACATAGCGTTTATTTACAGAGTCTGTGATCGGCGCCAGGTCGCTGCTCAACTTATCGTCACCAATTACATATAAATAGTTCAATAAGTCACCCTTATAGGTCGGATCAATTCTTCCCACCATATCTATATTTAGATCAGCCACGGTTTTGTCGAGGGGAAAAGATGGATACTGGCTAAAAAACTCGGAACCTAACAATCCTTTTTCTTCTCCTGACACGGTCATAAAAACGAGGGTGCGGCGTTGCGGCTGACCATCGTTGCGGGCCTTTACAAAAGCTTCGGCAATTTGCAAAACACTCGTAGTGCCCGAGCCATCGTCATCGGCACCGTAAAAAATTTCATTCCCTTTTCTGCCCAGGTGATCATAATGACCTGTCACCAATACATATTCATCCTTTTTATCAGTACCGGGCAAGATGCCTATTACATTGCTGCTTTGTAGCATCATCGTTCTCTTATACACAGTGATACGTGTGTTCGACTTATAACTGCCAGTAGGAATTATGTTGATGCTTTCCAACAAACTGGATGGGTCGAGCCCCAGCAGGCTGTGAGCCAGATCGGGCGAAACAGTAATCATCTGTACGCTTGTAGTAGTGGCTTTTTGCAAGGTCATGTTTCCCTTCAGGGCTACCGGCGACTTTTTGGGGAAATCTGCCGACATCACAAAAATTCCCCTGGCACCCATTTTTTTTGCAGTCTCCAGTTTCGCATAATTACTATAGGGGCTGCGCCTGTCTGCCGGCGGGGTGCCATCGGGTGCTCCTTCCAATACCAACACCCATTTGTCTTTAACATCCAGTTTTGCGTAATCGTTGCGGGCAGAGTCAGCAATACCATAGGTGGCAAAAATGATTTCATTGATATCGAAATTGCCATTGGTGGCAGCCGCAATGTTCAGGGAGAAATCCGTGTTGAGCGCATAGGCTTTATCATTCACTTTCAGGCTGGCTTCTATCAACGTATCCTGGTAAATGGGAAACTGCATTTGGTAGCCGCCGGTCGTGCCCGGCAGCAATCGCAACTTTTGAAAAACACTCTCGATGTAAGCTGCAGCCCTGCGCTGCCCCGCTGAAGCCGTTTCCCTGCCTTCCATTTCGGGTGCGGCTATAATACTTAATTTTTCCTTTAGAGCTGCTGGTGTTATTGTTTCAGCATATTTAGTTGCAACATCTACTTCTTTCTGTTTTTGTTTTTGCCCGAATCCGGTAAAACCTGCTAACAGAGCAGCAGCTAAAAACAATTTCTTCATAGTTATAAATTACGAACAGGCTATTTTATTCACTCTACCTGCGTGCCTGCCGCCTTCGAATGGAGTATTGAGAAAAGTGTGTATGATATCGAATGCGTTTTGAACGCTTAAAAACCGCGCTGGCAAGCAAACCACATTGGCGTTGTTGTGCAGCCGTGCCAGTTCAGCTATTTCTTTTTGCCAGCAAATGGCAGCCCTGATGCCCTGGTGTTTGTTGGCAGTGATGGCTATACCATTAGCGCTACCACAAATCAGCACGCCACAGGCAGTTTCACCTTTTTCAATACTATTTGCGGCCGGATGGGCAAAATCAGGATAATCAACAGAGGCACTTGAATAGGTACCAAAATCCATCACCTGGTATCCCTGCTCATTCAGGTATTTAACAATAGCTGTTTTATATTCAAAGCCGGCATGGTCGGCACCCACGGCAATGGGTTTTGTATGGTCAAATTGATTACTCATCGTTGTCTTTTTATGTCAGATTATTGCGTATAGCAATTAAAACAGTTTTAACTCCATTCTTCCGCATCGTGCTTCTGCATGTCTTTATAGGCTCTTTTCGATACCACTATGCTTAACTGGTATAACAAAAACAAAGGTATAAAAACGAGCATTTGGCTACTCCAGTCAGGGCTGGGTGTAATGACCGCGGCAACTACCAAAATGATCACAATTGCGTATTTGCGCGACGACGCTAAAATTTGGGGTGTTAGTAAACCAATACGGGTAAGTACATAAGCCAGCACCGGCAACTCAAACGCCAAACCACAACCAATAATTATGTCAACAAGATTTTCCAGATAATCATTTAGGGTAGGTTTTGTCTCTAAAATTTGCGACGTGCCCAGTGTGTAATTAGCCAAAAAATTAAAGGTGAACGGACCCAGTAAGAAATAACCAAACGCCGCCCCCATAAAAAAGAAGAATGAAACATAGAAAATGCTGCCACGGGTACTCTTTAGCTCCGATGGTTTAAGGGCGGGTTTTACAAAGCGCCACATTTCCCAAAAAACATACGGAAAGGCAGCAATAAAACCACCTACAAAAGCAATGGTTATGCTACTCATAAACTGGCTGCTAAACTCAGTAGTTTGCAGTTTTATGTGTATCGGCGGCATGCAAAGCGCATCGCCAAGGTGCAGCCAGTTACCAAAGCGGCACATACTGGTATAGCTGATAAAATTGTCGTGCAGCGGACCGGTTATTACATTTTCAAAAACCCAGTCGATCTTAATGAAAATAAAAATGCCAAAAAATAAAATGGCTAACAGCGAGCGAACAATATGCCAGCGCAGGGCTTCCAGGTGGTCAACAAAAGTCATCTCATCATCATCCCCACGTAGTTTCTTAAAAATGCTTGTCGCCATGAAATATTTTCAATGCTGTTTTTACTAAAATGCGGCAAAGTTAATCGGAAAGGTGATTAGTACATGAATTATCACATAAGGTTAAGAAACAATGCAACCAATTGTTTTTAGTGCCGCAGGCAAGTGTATTTTAGAACTCAGGCAATCACAAGCAAACCTTACGGGTGTGGCAGAAAAAACCAGAGAAAGCTACCGCTTCTAAAGAAGTTAATAATAAACAGGGGCGCTTTCTTGTCACAGGCATTTGTCAGGAATGAGACATTGTTGCGTCGCAGTACGTTCATCCCTATCGCTTTGGGCAGCAACTGCATTTTACTTACGCGGCACCGGCTTTCCGGTTGCCCGGAGAATTTTGTAAATAGCATAAAAAAAAATTTGCTGAAATAAGCTGATAAGTGGTACAAAAGACAAACGTAATGCGACGCAACGATTTCTCTTCATCTTGCTATCGCTGGTAACCTACCACAACTATTAACTGCAGATAATTCCTTGCTCTCCTTTTAAATCAGATATTAGAACTAAAAGAGTTATTTATAGATTATCTTAATCTGCCAAACTGCACCCTAAATACGCAACCCATCGCCAGGCATCTGTCATATAAATGTGCACGCAATGAACTCTTCCCGTTGTGCATACTGCTTTTAAGTATTTGCGTAGCTGCGCAGGCACAACCTTTTGCATTAAGTGCAGACCTGCGGTTTGAAAACTTTAATGCCTCTAACAAGTTTGCCACTGAATTTATAAACGGATTAGCGACAGACAATAAAGGATATATATGGGTAGGCGCAAATGGCGTAAACAGGTTTGATGGAAACCGGTTTGTTCAATATCATCGGTTCGACAAACCTGAAAACGGGCTCAAAAACAGTTATGTACAAGCCATAGTAGAAGACGAGGAAGGACGTGTATGGGCAGGCACAGGATCAGAACTTTGCTATTACGATAAGGACACCGACAAGTTTATCGACCTGAACATTAGTGATAGTCAGAAAATTTTTTATGCCTATCAACTGAAGCTTACAAAAGGCAAGTTGTGGTTTTTATGCAACTATGGTTTGTGTTATGTAGATTTAATAGAGTTAAAAGTTCACACCACTTCTCTAAACAAAGTTCTTAGCTCAATACTGTTATTTGATATAGATGATAATACCCTGCTGATATCTGGTTTTGAAGGGGTGTTTATTTATCGTATAAATGAAAATAAGTGGGATAATTTAGTCGTACCTGTTGGTATATCTGTCTATGCCGCCGCCCGTATGGCTAACAGTATTTGGATTGGCACTAATGCAGGTATTTGGCAGATGGATAAGGGCTATCGTTTTATACACCGATTGAAGGCAACAAAACAATACGATGTAAATACGATGATAGCTATACCGGCGCTTACCGGCGATTTCTGTATTATGGATAGGAACGGTAACAGATGGACTGATAACATATAATATTCGAAAGGAAAAGATAGCCTATCAATATACTCACTTCGCTGACAATCCCAACAGCCTGCAGTCAAATGAAATTATCGGTTTATGCGTTGATAAAAATAGTTTGTTGTGGATTGGCACTACCATTGGTCTTTCCCTATTTGACCATAACAACCAGGCTTTTAAAATACAGTTATTGCCCGATGTACAGGTATTAGATGCAGTGCAGGATCGGTTCGATGCAAACATTGTATGGCTTGCAACCGAACACCAGGGATTGATAAAACTAAACTGGACTACGAAACAAGTCATTCATAATTTTTACCCTGTAGTAGCAAATACAAACGCGAAAAAAAATATTGTACCTGTTTTGTCTGACTTAGCCCAGATAGATAAAGACCATTGGTTGCTGAACAGCAGAAACAAACTCATGATTTGGAGCGCACAAAATGGAATAGAAACGGTACTCGACAATACACCTGTTATACCATCTAACAAACGTAATGTGTACATCCACTCGCTTATACCCGGTGGTAAAGATTCGTTTTATGCTGCAGCCAATGTTGGTTTGTTTTTGTGTGATGTAAAGAGCAGGAAAAACTACCCGGTGCTACCCAGAAATGATACCCTTATGAATTCTCCTTTTGATATGATAGGTGGGGTATATAAAAACGGAAATGTATGGCTGGCTACTCCCCAGGGATTATTGAGATACAATATAGCTACCGGAAAATCAGTGCGATATTATTTTGATGTAGCATTGCCTGTGGCCAATAAAAATTGGCTGCGCGATGTTGCAATAGATAATACGGATAATATAGTTACAGCAGGTTTGGAGGGCATAGGAATACTAAATACCAAAACAAACAGGTTCCGGTTTTATAACGATTTCAATACGGTAAAATATCCTACCTGTTTTGCACTTCATATTACTGACAGTATCGTCAACATCAATTCAGATGCAGGACTTATTCTTTTCAATTTAAATACAGGCGGGTCAATTATTTGCACAAACTATAATAAGGAAGCCAATACCGTTTTACACTTCGGAGTTATAGATGGCTATACGGTAAATGTATCCAGAAACAGCTATACTTATTTTCGCCCGGCAGCCTTACTTAATAATCCGGTTCCATCACCGCCGGTAATCGAAAAAGTAGTAATCAATGACAGCATCTTCTATTTTCCAGCAGGTAGCACAATCACCAGGCTTCAACACTACCAGGATGCCATTTCCTTTTTTTTCACTTCATTCGAATATACCCATCCAGACCAGATACAATTCCGTTATAAGATAAAGGGGCTGGAAAAAGCCTGGCATTTATCCAACGGTGGCGTTCGGTTGGCTAGTTATATCAAATTGCCTCCTGGCAAATATTCTTTTATTGTGCAGGCCGGTAATCGCGAGGATATCTGGAATACTCAAACAACATCATTTGCATTTGAAATCACTCCTCCTATCTGGGATACCTGGTGGTTTAAAACATTGCTGCTCTTTTTATTTATCGGCACTGTGGCAACGATAACTTTTTACAGGGTAAAAAAAATAAGGAAAGAGGAAGCGGAAAAAACAGCTTCTAACAAAGAAAGGTTGGAACTGGAATTAAAAACCTTGCGCAGCCAAATGAACCCGCATTTCATATTCAATTCCCTCAACTCTATCCAAAAATTTATTTGGGAAAACAAGCAGGAAGATGCAGCAGAATACCTAAGTAAATTTTCGCAACTGATGCGCATGACGCTAGACAATAGCATGCAACGATGGATAACATTAGAGCAGGAAATAAAGGCGCTGGCATTGTATATAGAACTCGAGCATCGCCGCAGCAACAATAAATTTGATTACGGGCTACAGGTTAACGATTGTCTTGACATTACAACTATCCTGGTACCGCCGCTGATACTTCAGCCTTATGTAGAAAATGCTATCTGGCATGGTTTGCTAACAAAAGAGGGCAGGGGAGAACTGCGTGTTGCGGTTACGCAAGGCATTAAAGACAACATAGTATATATTATTGAAGATAATGGAGTTGGACGCACTGCAAACGGAAACGGCACTACAAGTAGTGAAAATAAAAGGGTCTCCTATGGTATGCAGCTTACACATCAGCGGATAATAATGAGTGAGGCGAACGGTGAGCCCGGCAATATATTGGTGGAAGATTTGAGAGACGATAATAATAGAGCATCAGGCACACGAGTTACCATTCACCTACCGCTTAACAGTTTTATAAAAATATAAGATGCTGCAATGTATAATCATTGACGATGAGGTAAACTGCATAGTGCTTGATTGTTGCTCACGGATAGCTTTTTAAAAAACAGATATTTTGACGAGGAAAATCTCGCTATATTGGAGATGCCAGCTGATTGGATGGGGAACATTTGTTCTGCTCGCAACTGTGTTTTATTTTAACGTTCCCAGTCTTACTGATTTCCCAAATTTTTACTCCATTATCGTCACTGCAGCGTTGGGCTTGCTCACGTCACATCTTATGCGCTTGTATATTGTTAGAAAACGTCTGTTGCGCCTGACAAATGGGAAGCTGTTTCTTGCAATATTCTTCACCAATAACATTTTTTCAATTATTTACCTGGGATTTCAAATAATAGTGGAACCGATGTATGCGAGAACAGATTATCAACCCAAATTTAATTATTGGGAAGAATTGCTAACCAGCCTGTTTTTAAACACCCAATTTCTTGGTGTTTGGAATCTCATCTATTTTTTCTACCATTATATTCAAAAAAGTCAAAAGCAGGAAATAGAAAGAATACGATTGGAAGGAGAACTAAAAATGCAACAGTTACAAATAGAAAATACAACCCTACAGTTTCAAAAAGACATTGCGGACGCGTCCCTTTCGGTGCTGCGTTCTCAAATGAATCCACATTTTATTTTCAATTCACTCAATTCCATCCAAAAATATATTTGGGAAAACAAGCAGGAAGATGCCTCAGAATATCTTACAAAATTTGCGAGACTAATGCGTACCATACTCGAAAATTCAGGGACTAAAATGGTGACCTTGGAAAGCGAATTAAATGCGTTGAACCTGTATGTTGAACTGGAGCATCGTCGCAGTAATAATAAGTTTGACTATGAAATACATACAGGTGATTGCCTTGACCCGTCGTCTATATTATTGCCATCTTTGCTACTGCAACCATATGTAGAAAATGCTATCTGGCATGGGTTACTTCCAAAAGAAGACCGGGGTTTTTTACACATCGGTATATTCCCAAATGGAAATGAACTTTTGAAATGCGTTATAGAAGACAATGGAGTGGGTAGGCTCGCTAATGTATCAGAGCGTGCAATAGAACAGACGAATGCATCATACGGTATGCAACTGACCAAACAACGCATTGAAATGACCGAGGCCAACGGACATACGGGCAGTGTAGTGGTAGAAGATATAACAGGTAAAAGCACGGGCACCAGGGTAATTATCAATCTTCCGCTTAACAGTTTTATAAAAATATAAGATGCTGCAATGTATAATTATTGACGATGAAATGAATTGCATAGAAACATTGCAACTGATCTTGCAAAAAAAATTTGCAGATAAAATTACAGTTGCAGGTTTTACCGCACAACCAAAGGAAGCGGTATCGTTAATAAATGACCTACACCCTGACCTGGTATTTTTAGATGTCGAAATGCCAAACCTTAATGGCATTCAGCTATTACAATCACTACGTCAGATTACTTTCCAGGTGATCTTTACAACTGCTCACCAACACTATGCCTTGCAGGCCATACGCCTGAATGCCCTTGACTATTTACTAAAGCCCATCAACCTGGAAGAATTGGCAGCAGCGATACAAAAATGTATCAGTCGCAAACAGCAACAGGGCAGCGAACTGGTTACTTCATTTCTGCAGCAGTTAAAGGCTAACAGCACTACCAAAAAGATAGCCATACCTTCAGATAACACGGTGCAGTTTGTACCCATCAGCGAAATTATACGAATAGAATCCAACAGTAATTACAGCACCGTTTTTTTTACTTCCCACACAAAAATCCTTGTAGCCAAAACCCTTAAGGAATTTGAAGACCAGCTCACAGACCACAACTTTCTACGCGTTCACCATTCACATCTTATCAACCTGGAACATGTAATAGGTTACAAGAACCAGGACGGCGGATATATCATCATGCAGGGGAATGATAGTATTGAAATATCCCGCCGAAAAAAACAAGAAGTAATGCAACGCCTGCATACCCTTTAATATTTACTCTACCACACGAAAGCAAATAGTTTAAAGCAGCCCGTTAGTGTTCTGCATACCCTTTAATCATTACTATACCACTTACTAAGACTCCCCTGCCATTTACTAACTGTCCTTTGCAAGTATTAAGCGCCGGTTGTAAGTTTATTTCATAAAAACACGGATTGCAGTTGTCAAAGGATATTTCATAATCAATTTTATGAAGGATGGCGCCCCTTGATTAGGCTAACTAAATACTTACTAAATATCCGTTTAGGATAAGCTTGATTCCCCCTGGTATGTTTATCAATAAATTAATCAACTTGTCAAATGTTATATCAATATTCCATTTACATGATCACCTGATTGTACAAATAGAAGATGCATCGCTGGACGACAATCCAAGCGCGACGATCATCAGCTACAGCGGAGAAACGATACAACATTTCTATCTGAAGCAAGGCAGCAACAACATCAATACGACGCCCTACAATAATAAAAATTATGCGATCCGTGTAAAGAACGGAAACAATGTAATTGTGCAAAAAATTTAGGATGTAAAAAATTGGCAGGAGGTTCCCCGGCACTACTTTATTTAATCCTTACAAATTTTGTATTTCCCAGGTTATTATCCCTCAACCCGATTAAAAGACCTGCTGGTTAATGAAGTGTCCGGTTAATGCGCGGGGGTACATAAACACGGATGCTTCTTTTCTGGCAACTGATTGACCAACATATTCAGTGAAATTGACAAAAATATTGCTGGAACGCCCTATAAGTATATAGAGAACTGCGTGAAAATGGCGCTTTTATTTTTTTTTGAGCCGAACAACGATACATCTATAAACAACTGTTGCGCCTGCCTGCCGGTAGGCAGGTCGCACTCTTTTACTTTTTGTTCAATATGCAGCGATGAACCTTTTCATTAGTAACGGCGGATATATATCTGAAGGACGTTGTTGAATCATATGGGAAATAATTTTTGTTATGATGTAAATACGTGAAGTCTGTTTATTTATTCAAGATCTGAAATATAATATTTCAGAAGATCTCCTGACATTTTCAACAGAAGTTTTATGAAAAAGTTACTTCTTGCCGTTTCTATTGTGTTGTTTGCAAACCTTACCAAAACCACTGCTCAAAACACATTTCCTTCAACTGGCGCTGCCGGCATCGGCACTACCACACCCAATGCTTCTTCGTTGCTTGAAATTACCAGCACCAGTAAGGGCGTTCTTATACCGCGTATGTCTATCACTCAGCGTGATGGTATCCCTTCGCCGGCTACGGGATTACTGATTTATCAAACTAATAGCACACCGGGATTTTATTATTACAGCGGTGGTTCATGGCAGCCGGTTACTGTAAAAGGCGCTAATACCAAACTGAGTAACCTCACCTCTCCCACTGCTGTTAATACCGATATCCTCCCTGCTGCAGATGGGTATCAAAGCCTGGGAAGTAGCTCCCTTGCATGGAGAGGTATTACTACCCATGTATTGGCGTTTTCTGATAACACCCTGCAGGGTACGGCATTTGTTCCTTACACTGCCGGATCCGGAATTAGCATTTCAGGCACTGATATTTCGCTAAGCAACACAGGAGTAACAGCGGGTACCTATGGCTCCGCATCTGCAGTCCCAATAATTACTGTAGATGCCGCGGGAAGAATTACTTCTGCAACAACTGCCACGGCAACCGTAGCAAACACTACGCTTTCCAATCTCTCCGCTAATACTTCAATAAACCGTTCCCTGTTCCCCAACGGACCAAGCGTAATTGACCTTGGCAGCGGAAGTTTGTCATGGAGAGATCTTTATCTGGGTGGAAGACTTTACCTCGGCGGTCAGTCCTTCATGTATAAGACCGGCACTTCTTCCACCTTTGTAGGTAATAATTCCGGAAACCTTACTGCGACCGGCACCAACAATACCGCTTTTGGAGCAGTTTCCGGCGCTGCACTAACTTCCGGTCTGAAAAATGCTTTTTTCGGCGACTCCAGCGGTTATGCAAATACCTCCGGAAGTAAAAATACGTTTGCCGGAACGGGGTCAGGGCGATTTAATTCTACAGGCAGTGAAAATACATATCTCGGGGCTTACAGCGGATTTTTTGGGAAAGGCGATCAAAATGTGGCCGTCGGAACTGAAGCTTTACGCTATAACACCGGTAATCTAAATACTGCCATCGGCTATTCGGCGCTATATAATAATTTCGGTACCGGCAATACTGCAATAGGTTCCCGTTCTTTAATAATGAATTCAAGCGGTAGTGGTAATACCGCAAACGGTCAGGAGGCGCTTGGTTACAACGATAAGGGCAATGCTAACACTGCAACCGGGGGTGCTGCTTTATTCTACAATAGGTCAGGCAATGACAATACCGCAAACGGGTCGCTTGCATTACATTCAAATATTTCAGGTAACTCAAATGTGGCGGTAGGTTCATCTGCATTGTTTTCTGATACCACCTCCAGCAATCTTGTGGCAGTGGGAGACTCAGCTTTTTTTAGTCTCGCCAACGGAACACGATCCGTAGCCGTAGGCTCAAAAGCTGGCTATAATACAAAAGGAAGCAATAACACGTACTTTGGTTATCAGGCTGGTTTCTACGACAATGCATCATATAACACATCGATAGGTACCCAGGCAGGTTGGACGGTTGCCAATGGCAATAGTTGTACTTATTTAGGTTCCTTTGCGGGACCTACCACTGCAGGTTTTACCAATACAACCGGCATCGGCTACAATGTTACTCCCACTGCTTCTAACCAGGTACGGATCGGAAATCCATCAGTCACTTCTATAGGCGGACAGGTAGGCTGGACTACACTTAGCGATGGTCGTTTTAAACGCAACATCAGAGAGAATGTTCCGGGTCTTGTTTTCATCAACCACTAAAACCCGTTACTTATACAATCGACATAACCTCCATTACAAAAGTTCAGAGGAGAAGATGCGAAGGAAAAAGAAGCAGATCAGAAAAATCGGTCAAATGAAACATCTGCAACAAGATAAGGTTTTACACACCGGTTTTGTAGCCCAGGATGTAGAGGCCGTAGCTAAAAAACTTAACTATGATTTTGATGGCGTGGATGCACCCAAAAATGAAAAAGACCCTTATGGAATTCGGTATGCAGAGTTCGTAGTCCCGCTGGTAAAAGCGGTGCAGGAATTAGTGCAGATCTCGACGAAAAAAATAAAAAACTTGCAGCAAACGATACAAAAATTGAAAAGCTTGAAAAACAAAATGATGACCTGCTTAAGCAATTCAACGAATTAAAAGCGATGGTGCTATCGGCTGCCAATACCGACCCTTCAACAACCTATAAAGCAAAGATCGAAGACGGCATTTCACTGCTGCAAAACGTTCCCAATCCTTTCCGGGAAACAACAACTATTGAATACATTCTGCCACAAACATTTACAAAAGCGCAATTAATTATTACTGACAAAAATGGGAAAAAACTGCTGGTAAAAGACGTTTCCGGATTAGGAAAGGGCAGGTTGAACATTGATGCAAAAACACTTGCTTCAGGTGCTTACCAGTATTCTTTACAGATAGATAATAAGACGATAGACACCAGGCAAATGCTGTTATTGAAATAACAAGATTCACGGGTGCAGTAGGTGTTATTTTTTGGTGCCCGGCGATGTACTTCTATGGAGAAATCGTTGCGTCGCACGCTTGTACATTTTTCCATTATTGAGCAATCCCAAACATCAATAAAAGACTTTTATGAAAAGAATTATCGTCTTCATTGTCCCGCTGTTGACCTTAAGCTTTACCAACCTGTTTGCCCAAAATACATTTCCCGCCACAGGCGCTGCAGGTATCGGCACTGCCGCACCGGCTGCCTCTGCTGCATTGGAAATTAAATCTACTAATCAGGGCTTGCTGATACCCAGGATGCTCAAGAGCCAACGTGATTTAATTGGTTCTCCGGCTACAGGATTAATGATATATCAAAATGATAATACACCCGGATTTTACTATTACACCGGCAGCGCATGGACGCCAGTTTCGGCAAAAAACGCCAGCACCAAACTAAACAATCTGGTAGCGCCAACTGCAATTAACCAGGATTTATTGCCTGCAACAAACAGCTTATATAGCCTGGGAAGCAGTTCGCAACGCTGGAGATTTGCCTACCTGGCAAACCTCAATTTTAATGATGGCTCCACGCAAACCACTGCTTTTACGCCTTATACCGCCGGAACAGGTATCGGCATTTCCGGAACAAGCATTTCGCTCTCCAATTCTGGTGTAACTGCAGGCACGTATGGTTCCACATCCAAAATTCCTGTTATAACTGTTGATGCTGCAGGTAAAATTATTTCTGCTTCTACCGCTAATACTATAACCGGCGTAAACGTCACTTTATCCAACCTTAGCAGCACATCAATCAACCGCTCATTGGTCCCTAATGGTGTCGTACTTGATTTAGGCACAGGCAGCTTACCATGGAATAATGTTTACGCTGGTACTGGTTTTTACTTTGGAAACACGCGTTTCATGCACAACCACGGAAGTGCAAGCACCTTTGTGGGTAACAACGCTGGTAATTTTACTGCTACCGGCACCAACAACACCGCCATTGGCGCACTGTCCGGATCTTCACTTTCTTCAGGTCATCAAAATGCTTTTTTCGGCGACTCAAGTGGCTATGCAAATTCCAACGGATCCAACAACACATTTTTAGGAAGCAACGCAGGAAAATCCAACACTTTTGGTTTTGAGAATACATTTATAGGTGCATACAGCGGCTATAATAACCAGGCAGGGTTTTACAACGTTGGCATTGGCTATAGGACATTATACAATAATGCAGGTGGCTCAGGAAATACAGCAAATGGCTGGAATGCTTTATTCGCTAATTCTGGCTCTTATAATACTGCACTTGGACAAAATGCTTTATACAGCAATACTACCGGTTATGAAAACACGGTAAACGGAGTTGCCGCTATGTATTCCAATACAACCGGCCGTTTTAATACTGCAAGTGGATATAATGCTCTATCTTCCAATACAACCGGTAACAATAATACGGTAAGTGGATTTGGTGCACTATCGTCTAATCGTGTTGGCAATTCAAATGTAGCAATAGGCATTTCTACTTTGTATGCTGATACATCTTCCAGCAACCTTGTAGCAGTTGGCGATTCGGCTTTATATAATTTGGTAAATGGAACCCAATCTGTAGCAGTAGGGTCAAAAGCAGGATACAGTACAACTGGAATCGGCAATAGTTATTTGGGTTTCCAGGCGGGCTACTATGACAATGCATCTTTTAATACGGCCATAGGTACAAAAGCCGGCTGGACAGTTGCCAATGGAACTGGCTGCACCTATATAGGTTCCAGCGCTGGTCCAACCGTTGCAGGTTTTAACAATACCACCGGCATCGGAAATAATGTGACACCCACAGCTTCTAACCAGGTAAGAATCGGCAACAGTTCAATTACTTCTATTGGTGGTCAGGTAACTGGACCAGCTTAAGTGACGGTCGCTTTAAACGCAATATCAAAGACAATGTTCCGGGTCTTGTTTTTATCAACCTGATAAAACCGGTTACCTATACACTCGATATAAAATCCTTACAAAAATTTACAGGGGAGAAGAGGCAAAGGAAAGAGAAGCAGATCAGAAAAATTCGCTAGATAACTTCTCCACAGGAAAAGATTATACATACCGGTTTTGTAGCCCAGGATGTAGAAGCAGTTGCAAAAAAACTGAACTACGACTTTGACGGCGTGGATGCACCCAAAAATGAAAAAGACCCTTATGGAATTCGGTATGCAGAGTTCGTAGTTCCGCTGGTAAAAGCGGTGCAGGAGCTTTCAAAGATAGACGGCGAGAAAGACGCAAAATTAGAAAGCCTGCAAAAGCAAATTGATGAGCTTAAGGCTATGGTGATAAAGGGAAATCAAACCGGTACATCGCCTGAAGCAGTTATTAAAACAACGCTCACCAATGCATCGTTAGAACAGAATGTCCCCAACCCGTTTACAAACAATACCACCATACGATATACGCTTCCATTGAATTATGGTAAAGCGAAGATGGCGGTGACTGACAAAACAGGCAAAACCTTACAAACAATACCCATTACCTCTGGTACCAGTGGATCGATATCAGTTAATGCTTCAACCCTTGCATCCGGTGCCTATCAATACTCACTAATCATAGACAACAAAGTAGTTGCTTCACGGCAAATGCTGCGTATGAAATGATGTTACTGCTTAGCAGAAAAATACTGTGCAATAAAAATTTTTGACAAGCTCATCGATGTAAAAACAGTACAAGAGTGCGACGCAACAAAAGCCAAAAAGAATTGACTATGCCGGGTTCAAAAAAAAAATAATTAGGTCGTGGAGAAATAGCAAGATTGTGGACAAAATAAAAGAAAGAATTAAATCTACTGGCTTTGGTATCTCGAGTTGTGTCTCTGGTTATTTAACTTTTTTGGTAATTCTTAAAACTGTAAAAACCCCATTTAATTCACTAATTATGAAAACAAGTTTTTACTATCTTATCAGGCACATCAGCCTGCTTCTTGTTGCGACAATTGTCGCTACGGTTTCCTTTGCGCAAGGCTTTTCACCTGCAGTGCAGGCAAAGTTGCAACAGGTTATTGACAGTTTTCAAAACAGCTCAGACCCGGGAATTGTTGGCGGAATGGCCGCAGCGATCAACGTAGATGGACTAGCCTTCTGGAAAGGCGCAACGGGCTACGCAGCAAGAAATATTGACGCCCAGAATAATTTGCTGCCGGGCGGCATACCGTACACTGTCAATACACTTTCGCGTGTGTACAGTGTTACCAAAACGTTTACGGCTGCGCTTACACTGGAACTTGCACGCGAAGGCTATTTTAGTCTCGATGATCCACTTATCAAATACTTGCCACAGATCACTTCGGTTAACCCTGAACTGAATGCCAATGTGACCATCGCTCAATTGCTGGCGCACGAGAGTGGCTATTCGGATTACACCACTGAAATCAATTTACAAATTAGTATAGCATTCAACCCAGCACACATCTGGACGCCCTACGAAACCATTTCTTTTGTGCACCAGGTTGACACACCGGGCGCGGTGCGCAAATATTCAAGCACCAACTATGTACTGTTGGGCGCCATTATGGAAGCTGCCACCGGCAAGCCGGTTGAGCAATTGTACCGCAAACATTTCTTTGGTAAACTGAACCTTGAACATACCTATTTAGGCAAAAGAAAAATACCAGGAAATCAGAACAACCTTGCTGCGCCGCACGACAATATCAGTGGCTTCAACCCAATATTCGGGGGAACAGGGCAACCGATTTTCCCGGATACCGTTACCAATATATCCCGCTTTGCTATGGACGGTGTAACGTCGGTTGCCTTTACTGCGGGAGCAATGGTTTCGGATGTGACCGACCTGACCACGTGGGGTAATGCCCTGTTTGGTGGCAGGGCAACCAGTAAAGCAACCCTGCATACAATGGTCAATTCCATTGCACCCTTTCCCGATGCAGATGGCGACTACCTGGGCTACGGAATTTTTTATAATACACAGATAAGCGCGACTGATACTTTCATTGGTCACGACGGAAATGCATTGGGATACAGGGCGCTGATGTTTTACCAGCCCGATAGAAAGATGACGATTGCTGTGACTACCAATGGTCCCAATCCTAATCCGTATGCAGTGGCTAAAGCCTTGTATGCAGCCATGCCAGACTTCTTATGTGGCGAAAACAAGAACAGGATTAGACTCTGCTATGAAGGTTATGCGGAGTGTGTGTCACGTTCTTTTGCAAAGTTCTTAACCAGCAAAGGCGCGTACCTGGGCGACTGCGAAGTCCCATTGTTACGTAGTGGAGACACAAGCATAACAAAAGTATTGACAATACCCAAAGTTGAAACGCAAGGGATCCGGGACCGCACAGGAGAACATAACCAGCTATTCGTTTCACCTAACCCGGTTAGAAAAGATGTAGTGTTCACCTTTGCTCTTGTAAAGTCTGGCACAGCAACGCTGCGCTTGTACGATATGAACGGAAAGTCGCTCGCTTTGCTTTTCTATGGCAGGATCGACAAAGGGGATATTCACCAGGTGCACTATGATGCAGGCAACCTGCCTGCAGGAATGTACATTGTCAGCCTGCAAATGCGGGGCGAAACAATACAGCGAAAGCTTGTAGTAATTAGGTAGGGATTACACTTGAAATATATTTCACAACCATTAATACCCTCTTTATGAACAGGCAAAATCTTACATGGCTGTTTTGTTTCATTGTAATGCTATTCTTATCAAGCGCACAATTTACGTACGCCCAGGCTGGCTGGATAAAAACAGGTAGCGACCCCGATAAATACAATTTAGGTGTTGACAGCAGCCAGCAGCATGACAAGCAAAACGTAATGACCCTACGTTCTATTGACAAAGCAATTGACGGCTTCGGAGCGTCTGCGCAGTATTTAAAGCCTGAACAATATTTTGGTAAGCGAGTTAGAATGACTGGGTATATGAAAACCAAAGGGGTGATAGACTGGGCTGGATTTTGGTTTCGGGTTGACCCGGCAGACACATTGAAAAATATGTTAGCATTTGATAATATGGAAGACAGACCCATCAAAGGCACAACCGGCTGGAATAAATACTCTCTTGTTTTAGATATACCAAATGGTGCTGCAAATATTGTATATGGTACTCTACTAGGCGGAAGAGGACAAATTTGGTTTAGCAACCCCGTTTTCGAAGTTGTTGACAATTCAGTGCCAACAACAGGACCGTACAATAAAAAAGATAGTGAGTTGGTAGCTGTAGCTGCCCAGCCTTGCGAGAAAGAACCCAAAATGAAATCTTTAAATCATAACACATCTACGTTTTTAAAGTTTAGGAACAATACTTCAGGTGATGTTACAGTCTATTGGATTAACTACTCCGGACAAAGAGATACCAGCCCTGCACAAATACGTCCTATTGCGGCGGGAAAAACCATGGATACCCGGACATTTTTGACACACCCTTTTATTGTAATTGGTTCCGGTGGAAAGTGTTATGGCATTTTTGAAGCTACCGCAAAGCCTTCCCTTGCAGTCATTAAAGATTAGACGCGAACTGAGAACCCAAAAGCAACATCAATAACCAACAAAGCCACTCCAACACACGCCTGTTGTTCGGAAAAATCTCACTTCATCATTGCCAAATTTGAGAGTGAAAAATTATACAAACGTTCATTGCCAAACGACTTCATTATGAAACCATTCTCTGTTTTAGTCATCACCTTGTTTTCATGTAGCGTATTACAAGCCCAAAACAAGACATCCGACCAGGAGGCGATCCGCAAAGTAATTGACATGGAAAGCCAATACTTTTTTGCGGGAAATTATGATAAATGGGCGGGCACCTGGGCGCATGAACCTACGTCGTATTGGACGTATGCATCACCCGACTTTCACAACGAAGTAATAGGTTGGGATAATATAGCTGAAGGCATGAAATATTCTATCAGCCACCAGGAAAAACTACTTCCGACGGTCTTCTTTACAACGAAGGCAAGTCGTACGATTCAGATGGAAAAATAACTGAAAAAAGGCTTTTTACACTAACGCGTGAGCACGATACCGCTACCCGATAAAAAGTCCGTTCTTGTATATTAAAATCAATAAAAACGATCTACATGAATAAATTAGCGCTGATTGCTTTCGTCATTTTCTTTTCGTATTCGTCATTTTCACAGGTGCCAACTTCTGCAGATTACCTCACCAAAAGTCGCCACCAGCGCACCGCCGCCTGGATCATGCTGGGTGGCGGCGTGGCGCTTACTACCTTAGGTGTAGCAGCAACAGCGGTTAGTACGCTTGATTACGCTGCAGGCGGATCAACCAACAATAATATTGCCGGCTCTGCTTTAGCTGTCGCCGGTATTTCTTCGTTACTGGGCAGTATTCCCATGTTCATCTTTGCAGCGCACAACCGGCAAAAAGCAATGAAGCTATCTTTCAACATGCAGCAAATTTCACCACCTTCGGCAATACTTGTGCGGACAGTAATCTGGCAACCGGCAGTAACACTCAAAGTTCCATTTTAATACTACCCAAATATGAAATATTCAGTTGCTGTTATTCTCGTGCTATTATGTTTTAGCCATGCCCGTGCTCAACAAGTAAATTCGGATTCATTGCAGGTTAAGAGGGCTTATTACCTGCAAAAGCGCAACTCCTTCAATACGCTTGGATGGGTATGTTTAGGATCAGGATTAACAATGGCAGCGTTTGGATTATTGTTGGATGTGGGCAGCGCTTTCAACCATGGCAGCGCTACAAAAGGAGACGGAATTGCGGTAGCCGGTGAACTCGTTGCATTTGCCAGCATACCTATGTTTATCATCGCGCATCACAACAAAAAGAAAGCGGCGCTGTACATCAGTAATGGTAGTGCTTCTATTAATAATCGTCCAATATCCAACACAAACTATACTAGCCTTTCATTGGCTATAAAATTTTAGCCCGACTGCTGTTAGTATTCTCAACGTATTGTTTTTACAGAAAATAATGTGTCTATTCTATACAAGAGATAAAAAAATGTGTAGAATTTTTTATGAACCAGGCTGAATATTTACTATGAGGCGGCCGTTGCGTCGCACTCTTGTACTATTTGTTCAATACGCAACGAAACAACCAGATTGATAACAAATAACAGAGCAAACAAAATTGAATCATTCAGCATAAAATATAGTACGATGAAAGTATCCCGTTTTGTTCAGGGTCTGGTGTTCTTTATCTTCCTTATCTATTTTTCCTCCTGCGCACCCACGCGTTTTGTAAAACCTTTAGACAAAAAAGAGCAGGCGGTAAACTTATCGCTCGGCGGTCCTGTTATTGGTTATAATAACATACCCGTACCCGTGCCTTTTCTTACACTCACCTATGGCCGCGGCATAGACAGTAATCTGACGGCATTTGGCTCCGTCAATATCACCTCCGCGTTTTATGGCAATGCACAGGTTGAGGCGGGAATAGTAAAGCGGCTCGTTCAGCAGCACCGCAGTTGGCCAGGTATCAGCATTACACCGGTTGCCAACTTTATCTATCGGAATAAGGATGCAAAAAAGTTTTACCCGCAGTTAGACCTCAATGCGTATTGGGATTACAATAAAGGAAGAAATTTTTTCTACGCCGGCTTGTCCAATTGGTTCGAGATTATCCTCTACAAAAGCATACGATCAAAAGCAAGATCATCATTGGTTACTGTCACCTATGGTAGGCGAATATTTTGTGCGTAAGAAATGGAGCTTTAACATAGAAGTGAAAATTGCGGCTGCAAACATATCGAGCCAAAAAACGGTGGCAGAATACAAAACACCATTAGGTCATCATGGCGCTGCAGGACTTTATTTTGGATACACCAGAAAATTCAATTGAGATGAAAAAGTTAATAGGTTATTAGTATTGTTAGTATCGTCAACGGTTTTTATTAGTGGTTGTCGCCTCGATGACAATTTGTTCGATCCCACAAAATTGAAATCGTATTCGCTAAATAATTACACCGGAGATGTTGACTTTAAATTAGATGCTTCGTACCAGATACCGGATAGTTTGATCAGCACTTTTATGCTGGCTTCGCAGGCAGGCGACGAAACATCTCCTACTAAAATATATGCAGTCTATATCGGAGACATGAACAGGATAGCCACCGATACAGTGATCATGTATTGCCATGGTAACAAAGAAAGCATGGATTTCTATTGGCCACGTGCACAACTGCTGGCCAACGCAAATGGCAAGAACCACTATGGCGTACTGATGATCGATTACCGCGGCTATGGTATGTCGGAAGGTAAGCCAACAGAAAGCGGTCTGTATGCTGATGCCGATGCAGCGCTGCAATGGCTGAAGGTACATGGTTTAACCAATGACCGGTTGATGATGTATGGTTTTAGCATGGGCTCAGCCCCGGCGACTAAATTAACTGCGGAACCACGCAGCATGACCCCGGCAAAATTGATATTGGAAGCGCCGTTTGCCTCAGCACAGGTCTTGGTGCAGGATGCTACCGGGCTGGCATTGCCCTCCTCTTTTGTAACCGATCTGCAGATCAATAATGCAGAAGAGATAAAAAGTGTACAACAACCTTTCTGCTGGCTGCATGGCATAGATGACGATTATCTGAACATTGCCACTACCGGAGAACTGGTGTACGCCAACTACAAAGGAACTTACAAAGAAGCGCATCGAATTGCCAATGCGGGACACAGCAACGTGCCCAATACCATGGGCTTTCAAAACTATTTACAAGTCGTGGGCGGTTTTATTACCCGGCGATGATCTCAAAACCTCCACTGTTCTGTGCCGCGATTTTTCGTAACTCTTTTTTAGTGTAATACCGTTTGCCTTTCACTGCTTCAACAAAGAGCAAAAAGATGAATGGAGCGTCGCAACAATGCCACAACTATTGGTGTAAGCTGGCCAAAATCCGTTTTTCCGTTAGTCAAAAACAGTTCTCACCCCGGCTCCATTTTCCAGGTGGCGCTATCAACCTTTCAGGTGGTCACTTTATTTTATTAACCCCTTGCCGGATAAGTGTATTCTCAATTTTCACATTTCCAAATTCACTCCTTTCCAAATTCTACCCCTTCTTCAATAGCTTTGCGCAAAATTTTCCGGAATGCAAAAATGGATGATGGTGGCAGGACTGGCAGTAATGATTGCAGCGTGCAGCCCCAATAATGTGACGGTAGATAACAGTCTGCAAAAGTATTTTGACCAGAACAATGTGCGGGGAACCTTTGGCATTTACAACAATGGCACCGGCGATTTTACCATCTGTAACCTGAGCCGGTTTAAGGACAGCGCCTACCTGCCGGCATCCACTTTTAAAATTGTAAACTCGCTGGTGGGATTAGAAACAGGTAAGATCAGCGACGAGAGAATGGTAATACCCTGGGACGGCGTTGTACGCATATTTCCCGGTGGCGATACAGCGAAAGCCTGGAATAAAGACCTGACAATGCAGGAAGCTTTTAAAGTTTCTGCCGTGCCCTACTACCAGGAAGTGGCCCGCCGTATAGGCAAAGACACCATGCAGTTTTGGCTGGATACACTGGGCTATGGCTCACGCTACCAAAAAGCAGTGATCAAAACAATTGATACTTTCTGGCTGGATAATTCGATAAAGATTACCGCCGATGAGCAATTGGGTCTGGTAAAAAAACTGTACTTCGATCAGTTGCCTTTTCAAAAACGCAGCATGCGGGTAGTGCGCGAAATTATGCAGCAGGAAAAAAATGCCAACTATACACTTGCCTATAAGACAGGCTGGGGTACTACCGAAAATGGGGAAGCGCTCGGCTGGATGATAGGCTGGATAGAAGAAAACCGGCATCCTTATTTTTTTGCGCTAAACCTGTCAGGTCCGCACAATATTAATATGACGGAGGTACGTATGAAGATCTTTAAGGGCATTGTAACCCAGCTCGGGTTTTTAAAGGGCAATATGTAATTGGTTCATTTTTTGTTTACCTAATGCCTTTACAATCTATTTTTCCTATATACGCTGCCTGTACATGTTATCCTTTCAACACATAGAGTTTTTAGCCGGAATTTTGCTATTGGTACCGTTGGCAATTGTGTTTGTGGTAGTACTGAAATGGAAGAAGAAAGTCAAAAAAGAGCTTGGAGACGAAGCGCTTGTCACTGCTCTTACGGCTGATTATTCACCCAAAAACTATGCATATAAGTTTGTTTTTGTACTGGTCGCAATTGCTTTGTGTATGGTCGGCGCAGCCAATTTGCGGTCGCCCAAACAGGGCACTACGGGCAACCGCACCGGCGTGGATGTAATGGTTGCATTGGATGTAAGCAACAGCATGTTGGCAGAGGATATAAAGCCCAACCGCCTGGAAAGGGCGCGGCAGGTACTGAATAAACTGATCGACGGTTTGGGCAATAATCGCCTGGGTCTTGTCGTTTTTGCCGGCAAAGCATTTCTACAAATGCCATTGACATCGGACCTGGCAGCAGCGAAGTTGTACGTTTCCAACGCCAGCCCCGATGCAGTGCCGGTACAGGGCACAGTGATAGGACAGGCATTAAAAATGTGTAATGCTTCGCTGGATACCAAAGAAAAAAAGTTTAAGGCGATTATATTGATTTCTGACGGCGAAGACCACGATGAAAACGTAGACGGCGTTATAAAAGAATTGCAGGACCAGGGCACGATCGTGTACACTGTTGGCATTGGTTCGCCCGGAGGGGCGCCAATATTTGACGCGGCGACAAATGATTTTAAAAAGGACGAGAACGGTAATACAGTTGTGTCTAGATTAAACGAAGCCGACCTGCAAAAAATTGCTGCACAAACGGGTGGCGAATATCATTTGTTTACCACCGCCGATGCGGTGGCTGACCCAATATTAACAGGTATCAATCAAATGCAAAAAAAGCAGATCGGGGGTTCGGGCATCAGGATATACAGCAGCTATTTTCAGATCTTCCTGCTTGTAGCGCTTGTGCTGTTGCTGCTTGAAATTTTGATACCTGAAAAGAAAATGCAGTGGATAAAATGGAGAAAATAATTGGGATCATATTATTGATTGGAGTAAGCTTTCAGGCGTATTGCCAGGATGAGCAGACCTTACTGCTCAATGGCAATGAACTGTATAAAAAACAGCAGTTTGATAAAGCTGCTGAGCAATACCAAAAGGCAACTGACCTCGACGAAAAAAATGTGAAAGCGCAGTATAATCTCGGCAATGCCTTGTATAAAACCAAAAAGAACGATGCCGCAGAAAAAGCCTTTTCACTGGCTGCCGAAAATACAAAGGACGAGAAGTTAAGATCCAGGGCACTCTATAACAAAGGGGTATCACTCAGCAGGCAAAAAAAACTTGCCGGAAGTATCGATGCCTATAAAGAAACTCTCCGGCTCGCTCCGCAGGATGAGGAGGCCAGAGAAAATCTGCAAAAAGCAATCAATGATCTAAAAAAACAGCCTCCACCCCAGCAATCCAAAGACCAGCAAGACAAGAACAAAAAGCAGGAAAACAAGGACCAGTCAAAACCGGAACAAAACAAAAGTAAACTCAACCAAAAACAAGTAGAGCAAATGCTGAATGCCCTACGGCAGGATGAGAAAAAACTGCAACAAGACCTGCAAAAAAAGAATCTCAACGGCGGCTCCAATGGAAAGGACTGGTGATCCTGACCCGGTCTATCCTACCAAAGGGTACCCAGCGGCACTCCAATTACTATCTTCGGCACTTGCATAAATTTTGGTATTAGTTGGTCGCCAGCAGTGCGAACAAGATGTGACTTTTGTTGCGACGCTCCGTTCATCGGTATAGCTTCCTGCATCATTTCCCATATTATTTTATGTTCACCATTGTTCACCGTGCTGCCAGGGTTTGGGTAGCCGGCATTTCTAATACACCCTTAACATACCCGCCCCGTCACTTCGGGCTTTAGTTGCTATTTTTGCAGCATTCAGCTTTGGCTGAAATTACTTTTTTATCATGCAATTATATTGTAACTCCCTTACCTCCTATAGCCGTCTTGCCACTCGTGAAGTAAAGATCGGTGATCTGCTTTTGGGCAACTTCCATCCCATTCGTGTGCAGACCATGACTACCACCGATACGATGGATACATTGGCTACTGTGGAGCAAAGTATCAGGTGTATAGAGGCCGGCGCCGAGTTGGTGCGCATAACAGCACCCAGTAAAAAAGAAGCAGAGAACCTGCGCCTTATAAAGGATGAACTGCGCCGCCGGGGTTATACCACGCCACTGGTTGCCGACATACATTTTACCCCCAATGCTGCCGAGATAGCTGCCCGTATAGTAGAGAAAGTGCGGGTAAATCCGGGCAACTATGTGGACAAAAAAAAGTTTGAATTACTCGAGTACACTGACCTAGAATACAGCGAAGAAATAGACAGGATAAGAGAACGGTTCACTCCGCTGGTGCGCATTTGTCGCGAGTATGGTACAGCCATGCGCATTGGCACCAATCACGGCAGCCTCAGCGACCGTATTATGAGCCGCTATGGCGATACCGCCATGGGTATGGTAGAAAGTGCTATGGAATTTTTGCGCATTGCCCGTGATGAAAGTTATCACAACATCATACTCAGCATGAAGAGCAGCAACCCGCAGGTAATGGTGCAGGCATACCGCCTGTTGGTGCAGCAAATGATGTTGGAGTTTCATGAATGCTATCCCCTGCACCTGGGTGTAACAGAAGCCGGCGACGGGGAAGATGGACGCGTAAAAAGCGCCGCTGGCATTGGCACCTTGCTCGAAGATGGAATTGGTGATACGATCCGCGTTAGCCTTACTGAGGATCCGGAGTTTGAGATACCCGTGTGCCGCGACCTTGTTAAAAGATATGAGCAGCGTGCAAAAACCAGCATTGAAACTCCTGCTGAAGAAACACCGGTCATTCGCCTCATAGAAAAAATACCCTACGACCCGTTCGTCTATAACCGCAGGCAAACTTTTGCTGTTGACAATATCGGCGCACATCATGTGCCGGTGGTGATAGCTGATCTTAGCAAAATAGACAACCTGCTGCCGGAGCATCTGCAAAGTATTGGTTATCGCTACAATGAAGCGACAGATAAATGGACGATCAGCGATGCCGCCGCAGACTATATTTTTACAGGCAACCAGGTTTTACCTTTTGCGTTGCCCGGCACATTAAAAGTCATCGCTTATCCCAATGCCTGGCTGCAGGCAGACGATAAGACAAAATACTTTCCCATTTTCCAGGACAGTGGCTATGTGCAAAGCGACGTAAAAAGCAACCTCAACTTTGTAATGATCGATTGCTTCAACGATAATACGCCCATCAACGATTTCACCTATGTTGATAAACTGGCAAATGATCCATCGGTCGTGCTTTGCCTGAGTAGCACCAATCCAAATGCAGTATGCTGCCGTACGCCGCATGTTTATGGAGCTGATGAACAGAAACATACAAAACCCTGTGGTGATAATATGCGATAGTTATTGGCAAACGGCTGATGAGCATCTCATTCACTATGCTACAGAATGTGGCGCATTGCTGCTGGATGGTTTCGGCGACGGTATTTGCCTGGGCATGAACAGTGCCGCTTATAGCAGTGCCGCCGACACCAATGCTTCCGGTCGTAACTATCTTACCAATACCAGTGTAGAGCAATTTATCAATTCAACAGCTTTCTCTATACTGCAGGCTACCCGTACACGTATCTCCAAAACCGAATACATTTCCTGTCCTTCATGTGGTCGCACACTTTTCGATCTGCAGGAAACAACTGCAAAGATCCGTGCGGTCACCAATCACCTCAAAGGCGTTAAAATTGCCATCATGGGCTGTATTGTAAATGGCCCCGGCGAAATGGCCGATGCTGACTTTGGCTACGTGGGCAGCGGCGTCGGCAAGATTACCTTGTACCGCGGTAAGGAAGTGGTAAAGCGCAATGTCAACAGCGATATAGCTGTGTCTGAGCTTATCCTTTTACTCAAGGAAAGCGATGCCTGGGTAGAACCAAAGGTGGCAGAACTGGTGTAAAAATATAGTGCCGAGGCGCAGGCAGTTTATAAGATTTTTTGTTCTGTTATTCCTGCGTTATACAGCAAACCAATAACTTTCCGGTATGGAAAATTCTGTTGCCATACGCGCCTGGAAACCCGAAGATGCCGCAGCGCTCGCAGGCATCTGCAACAATCGCAACATTTGGATCAATTTGCGCGATCATTTTCCGCAACCCTATACCGTTACCGATGCCATCGAGTGGATCGCCCATACCCACACGCAAAAACCGTTGCAAAATTTTGCAGTCACCTTCAACGGGGGCGTTGCAGGCAGTGTCGGCGTCGTACCAAAATATGATGTGTATAGAAAATCTATCGAGATCGGCTACTTTATCGGCGAACAGTTTTGGGGCAAAGGGATTGGCACCGAAGCGGTCGCTCTCGTCATCGATTACATTCGGCATACGTTCGACGTCCTCCGCGTCTATGCCGAGATATTTGCCCATAACCAGGCATCTATGAAAGTGCTGCAAAAAAATGGCTTCCATCTCGAGGGAATTCGCCGCCGCTCCGTCATAAAAAACAACGTCATTATGGACGATCATGTGTGGGTCAGGTTCCTCGACGAGCCTGCGATCCCCAGCGTATAGAATCCCCTGGTTTATGGTACCGGCATTTGTTTTTCATAGCATCATCGTTGCGTCGCATTCCGTTCATCGGCAAACCAATGGGAAGCTTTTTTCCGCGGGTTCCTACACAACATTTTCAACAAGCAGGTAGGTGACCGTAAGTATTGTTCTGCACCTTTAAATAAAAGATACTGCACCCGGTAAATTGCTGAGCCTGTAACTTTAAAAACTCAACAAGAGAATAATGATTGAAAAGTTGACCATTAAAAACTTCAAAAGCATCAGGCACTTACAGCTAAACTGTACCCGGGTCAATGTTTTTATTGGTGAACCCAATTCAGGGAAGTCAAACATAACGGAAGCATTGGCTTTATTATCTCAAAACGCCTTCAACAAAGATGTTTTTGATACTTTGTTCCGCTACAAAAGCATGTCAGATTTTTTTTACGATTCCAACATACGGGAAGTTGCGAGTGTCAACCTTGATATGCCCGGTAAGCAATTCCATGTAAACATTTTACACGACGACAAGACTGATGAATTTGAAGTAAGCAAAAAAGAAACTGATCAGTTATCTAATATAGTCACATCCGAATCTCTGCAGTTCTTTACTGCTAATGGCAGCCAAAACATGAGTACAGGAAATCCTGTTTATGCAACCAAATTTTATGAGTACAAAAGGCTGAAGCGTTTCAATGGAAAAGGTAATTCTGCACTTCAACCACCCTTTGGAGAAAATTTGCCGTGGATATTAACTACCAATTCAGCACAAAAAAAATGGGTATCAGAATTTCTTCGCGATAAAGGTTACCGGTTGGTTTTACAACCTGTTGACAATGATATAAGTATTGCAAAAGAAATCAATGATGAACTCTATCTATATCCTTATTTGACCATTTCTGAAACTCTGCAAAGAGTTATTTTTCTTACAACTGCTATTGAAACCAATACCGATTCCGTGCTTGTTGCCGACGAACCCGAAGCAAACACATTTCCATTTTATACCAAATTCATTGGTGAAAGAATTGCCCTTAATGAACAAAACCAATTTTTTTTAACAACACACAATCCTTATTTATTGCTGAACCTTATTCAAAAGACACCCCAGGTAGAGTTGAATATTATGGTAACAGAAATGATCGATTATCAAACAGTGGTGCACCGATTGTCAGAACAGCAAATCGAAAAAATCTTAGAATACGATGTTGATCTTTTTGACAATTTAAAACAAATCATTGAACAATGAGATCAATTCATGTCGAGTGTTTACCAGATGAAATAATTGTTCGTTGCCTTGGCAAAAGCGCCAAAATGATAACGCACCACACAGGAAAATCGAGAATTATGAGCAGGCTAAAAGCAACGCAAAATGCTATAGCCTTAACCGATGAAGATCCTCTGTCTGCAAAACATCCTCATGAGCGCACACTACAGGTACTCGATTCCAGGTTTGGTTTGAAGGTACTGAAGGATAATAGTTTGAATAAGGTGGTGCTGATATGTCCCAGGTTAGAAGAATGGCTTATTAAAGCATGTGTCGACACAAAAATTGATATAACAAACTTTGGCCTGCCAAACTCCGGCAATGAGCTTCACAAGGTCATCAACCAAAGACTCTTGGCAGGTAAAAAGCTGATCAACTTTTTAATTGAACAAAATAGTCCAGCAATAACCTTTTTACAGCGAGAGCTAGAATGAGTTTTCTTGCACCAGTTATTACAGCCACGTCATCACAACCTTTTCCGCTTGCTTTATGTATGAGAGTAGCGCAGGCTGCCAACTTGTTTTTAAATAAAAAAAAGCACTCTTCTATGCTCCGTATTTGTTCTACTCTTTTCCTTTGTTTTGTTTGTCTTTTTTCCCATAGCCAGGATACCATCTCCCGGGCTGATATTGCCGCTGCTGCCCGGCTGAGCGGTTTGCTATTCTCCGCGCCTGAGATCGACTCAATGTATGGTGATATAAAAAACAGTCACGACGAGTATGTAAGTATGCACCGCTATGCACTGCCCAACAGCGTGCCTATGAGCCTGGTGCAAAACCCTGTACTCCCAGGTATGCGTTTTAATACTGTACAACAGCCCATAGATTGGCATATACCAACTACCGCCGCACTGCCTGCAAACGTGATGACCTCGCATTTTATTCTTTATTGCAACTTGCTTCGCTTATCAAAAACAAAAAGATAACCTCTGTTGAGCTTACACAATTTTTCATTAACCGGTTAAAGCGATACAGCGACACGCTTCAATGCCTCATCTCCTTAACCGAAGACATTGCTATGCAGCAGGCAAGGCAGGCAGACAAAGAAATTGCTGCCGGCAAATACAAAGGTCCCTTGCATGGCATACCCTATGGCTTAAAAGACCTCTTTGCCGTAAAAGGAACCAAGACAACGTGGGGCGCCGAACCTTATAAAAACCAGATAATAACCAGGATGCTTTTGTATATACCCAACTGGAAAAAGCCGGGAGCCGTCCTGGTAGCCAAAGTTTACACTTGGTGCGCTGGCCATGGGCGATTACTGGTTTGGTGGCCGCACTAAAAATCCGTGGAATTTATTGCAGGGTTCCAGTGGCTCATCATGCGGGTTCGGCAAGTGCTACCGTTGCCGGGTTGGTGCCTTTTGCAATAGGAACAGAAACCTGGGGCTCAATTATATCACCAGCCACTACCTGCGGGGCAACCGGCTTGCGCCCTACTTTTGGCAGCGTTAGCCGAAGTGGCGCTATGGCATTAAGCTGGAGCCTTGATAAAGTAGGCCCGCTTTGCCGTAGCGCCGAAGACGCTGCCGTAGTATTCAATGCCATACATGGCACGGACGGAGTGGATGCAAGTGCCGTAAACATGCCCTTTCAACTACTCCGGCAAAACTGACTGGAGCAAAATAAAAATCGGTTATGCTAAAAATTATTACGACTAAACTTGATACATCTGTAGCAGACTAAGGCAGGTTCTGGACGTATATAGAAAACTGGGCGCGCACCTTAACCGGTTATTTTTCCGGATAGCGCGGTGTATACATTTTGATATGATGGGTATTATCATTAGTGCTGAAAGTGGTGCAGCATTCGACGAGTTTACCCGCAACGGCATAGACGATAGCATGACCCGGCAAACCCGGCAAGACTGGCCTAATTTTTTCGCGCCTCGCGGTTTGTGCCTGCAGTAGAGTATGTAAATGCCAATCGGCAACAGTTACCTGTTAATGCAGGCCGTAAATAAAATGTTCGAAACTGTAGATGTAGTTATTTGCCCAACATGGGGCGGCCATCAGTCGGCCATCACCAATTTAACCGGTCATCCGGCTATTTGTTTCCCCAATGGGTTTTCGCAAGGCTACACCTACAAGTATTACCTTACTGGGCAAATTGTATAGCGAGGCAACCATGTGGCCGTCGCCAAAGCTTACCAGGAGGCAACAAAGTGGGACAAAATGCATCCGCCGATATTTATGTGCCGAGCAAAAGCAAAATAGGTTAAACGGCGTAGTTTTGCATGCAACGTGTCATAAAGGCCAAGATTTGTTTTCTGAAGCAAGTACTAAAAGCTCGGCTCAATGTGACTATGTAAGAAAGCGACGCAATTAATCGTCATTCAAGACCGGTTACCGGTTACCTAAAAGCTCTCTTAAAAACCCGCCTATAATGCGTGTCGCGGCATGTAATAAATTGCAATATGTTCAAATTAGTTTCTCCATATCAGCCGGCCGGCGATCAGCCAAAAGCAATCCAGCAAATAACCGATGGATTTTGCAGGGCGAAAAGTACCAGACCTTCTGGGTGTTACCGGTAGTGGTAAAACCTATACCATGGCCAATGTGATACAAAATACACAACGGCCTACGCTGGTATTTAACGCATAACAAAACCCTGGTTGCCCACTTTATGGTGAGTTCAAACAGTTTTTTCCCGACAATGCGGTGGGCTATTTTGTGAGTTATTACGATTATTACCAGCCGGAAGCATACATGCCCGTTACTGACAAATACATTGAGAAAGACCAGAGCATAAACGATGAACTGGATAAACTGCGCCTGCAGGCGACATCGCAATTGCTGACCGGGCGGCGCGACATAATAGTAGTGGCATCGGTTAGTTGCATTTATGGTATTGGTAACCCTACCGAATTTGAGAATGGTATTATGCGCATCAAAGAAGGACAAACCATCTCGCGCCAGGGCTTTTTACACTGCACTGGTTAACGGTTTATATAGCCGCAGCCAGGGCGAGTTTGGCAGAGGAACTTTTAGGGTGAAGGGCGACACGGTTGACATTAACCTGCCGTACATGGACCATGGTTACCGCATTACGTTTTTTGGCGATGAAATTGAAACCATAGAAACGTTGGAGATATCAACGGGTAAGCGCATCAGTAAGATCGCAGACGCTGCCATATTTCCGGCCAATCTGTATATAGCGCCGAAAGATATGATGCCAACTGTACTGGCAGAGATACAGGATGAAATGGCTGCGCAAACAGAATACTTTAAAAACGTAGGCAAATACATAGAGGCGCAGCGCATAAGCGAGCGGGTGAACTACGATATTGAAATGATCCGCGAGCTGGGCTTTTGCAACGGCGTAGAAAATTACTCGCGCTTTTTCGACCGACGCAAACCGGGCTCACGGCCGTTTTGCCTGCTGGACTATTTTCCGAAAGATTTTTTGTGTGTTATAGATGAAAGTCACCAAACAGTACCACAGGTTGCGGGCATGTACGGTGGCGACCGTAGCCGAAAACTAACCCTGGTAGAGTATGGTTTTCGCCTGCCCAGCGCACTCGATAACCGTCCGCTCAACTTCAATGAATTTGAAGGTTTGCTAAACCAGACCGTTTTTGTAAGTGCCACGCCAGGAGACTATGAACTGGAGAAAACAGGCGGCATAGTGGTAGAGCAGGTAGTGCGCCCAACCGGTCTGCTGGACCCGCCTATTGAAATACGACCGAGCGTGAACCAAATTGATGACCTGCTGGATGAGATAGACAAACGGGTAACCAAGGGCGACCGGGTATTGGTGACAACCCTTACCAAACGAATGGCCGAAGAAATGGACAAATACCTGGCGCGTATAAACATAAAAAGCAAATACATACACAGCGAAGTAGATACACTGGAACGCGTAGAGATATTGCGCCAATTGCGCCTGGGCGACATAGATGTGCTGGTGGGGGTAAACTTGTTGCGTGAAGGGCTTGACCTGCCCGAAGTATCGCTGGTAGCAATATTAGATGCGGATAAAGAAGGCTTTTTGCGCAACGAAAAAAGCCTGACACAAACCGCCGGTCGGGCTGCCCGCAATGTGGATGGGCTGGTGATCTTCTATGCCGATATAGTTACAGAAAGCATGCAGCGCACCATAGACGAAACTAGCCGGCGGCGCGAAAAACAGGTGCAGTACAATGTTGAGCATGGCATAACTCCAACTACTATTCGCAAAAGCATAGAGCAGATCATGAAACAAACCTCTGTACTCGATATAAAAGGCGAACCTGCAAATCAATATGCCATTAACGACGATGGCTCACTGGTGACCCGCGCTGCTGAAGGGGAGACCGAGTATAAAACCATACCGCAAATAGAAAAAGGCATTGCGCAAACCAAAAAACAAATGGAAAAGGCTGCCCGGGAACTCGACTTTATAGAAGCCGCGCGATTAAGAGACGAGATGTTTAGAATGCAAAAAGAACTGGAAGGTTTGAAAGCTTAGGTCGCAACAAACCCGGTCTGCAGGCATAAATGTCATCGCCTCACTTTCTACAATTACTCCTCGAAATAACACTGCAAAAAACCAGCTTTTCATAACTGTAAAACGATAAAGTTATGATGGCTGGTAACTTTTTTGCAGTATTGAGGGCAAAAGAAACAATATGAAGAAAAAAGTAACTTTTAAAGGAATATGGGAAGTATTGAAAAATTCTTTTTCCGGTTTCAGCGAAGATAAAGTAACCAAGCTCAGCGGTTCACTCGCCTACTATACCGTTTTCTCCATGGGGCCACTGCTCATCGTTATCATTTCGCTGTGTGGCATTTTTCTTGGTCGTGAGGCCATTGAGGGCAAGATCTATGGACAATTAGCTGGTTTCGTAGGCGCCGATACCGCCGCGCAGTTACAGGAAATTATCAAAAACGCGTCCGTACAGGGTAAGAGTACGCTGGCCATTGTTATAGGTAGCATAACCTTGCTGGTAGGTGCCACCACTGTTTTTGCAGAGATACAAGACTCTCATCAATACTATCTGGGGTCTGAAACCGAAGCCAAAGCGGGGCTGGCTAAAAATGCTGCAAAACCGGTTCTTATCTTTTTCAGTGATCATCAGCCTTGGCTTTTTATTGCTGGTTTCACTGGGTGTCTCCACGATTATCGACGGGTTCAGCGACCGGTTGCAACAACATTTTCCTGATGTTACAATTGTCGTTTTTTACATCATCAACATCGTTATCACGCTGGCCGTCATCACGCTCATATTTGGCGTTATATTCAAAGTGTTGCCCGATGCTGAGATCAAGTGGCGCGATGTGATCGCCGGTGCGGCAACCACAGCCGTCTTGTTCATGCTGGGTAAATTTGGCATTTCATTCTATATCAGTCAGAGCAATGTAGGCAGCACCTATGGCGCAGCGGGCTCGCTGGTAGTGGTGTTGCTGTGGGTATATTATTCATCTCTCATTTTGTATTTTGGTGCCGAATTTACCAAGGCGTATGCGGTAAAGTATGGGTCGGAGATCCACCCCAACCACTATGCCGTTACTACCAAAATAGTGGAGGTTGAAACTGGCAATCAATCAGTGCAGACCAAGGAAAAAGAAAAGGAGAAAGATAAGATTGAGGCAAAAGCCACTGAGGAGTAAGTGTCAAATGTTTGGCAGCGTTGGGATTTTTTTGGAAGCGAGCTTTATCTCCTTGTGGAGGCTTCCGTTGCGACGCTCCGTTCAGCAGCAGATACTTTGTGAACCTTTTTTTAAGCATTGGATTAAGTACAATGAACAACCAGGGTATTAATTGTAAAATATCGGTTGACCATCCTTTTCAATACGTTGCGAGAATGTATCTGCACAAGCTATTATCAACATTATTTTTTTTCAATGCCGTGGATCTTATTAATTATAGCCGGGCTTTTTGAAGTTGGATTTGCCACCTGCCTGGCAAAGGCGAAAGAGACATCAGGTCTTACCGCTACCTGGTGGATCGTCGGTTTCTTTGTTAGTTTATCTATCAGCATGTTCCTGCTTTACAGGGCAACGCTAACCTTGCCAATTGGTACTGCTTATGCGGTGTGGACCGGCGTGGGAGCCGTAGGAACTTTGTTGGTGGGCATCTTTTATTTCAACGAACCCACGCATTTTTGGCGTTTGTTTTTTCTGCTTACGCTTATTGGATCCCTCATTGGTTTGCGCGCAGTTTCGGAGTAAGATGGTTGAGTTTTTTTATTGCTTCATGAACCTGGCAGTAATTGTTTTTTGAGAACTCTTGAGTACAAAAATATATAAACCCGGCTGCAAGTTTTTTACGTCTATTGCATAGTTCCCTTTTACACCACCTGCAACAATAGTTGATTGTAGCAACGATCTGCCGGTATAGTCTGCAATGGTATATGTACACTCGTTTTTATCCGGTTTTTGCAGATCAACAAATAAGTAGTCTTTGCAGGGGTTCGGGTACAGGTTCAGTGAGCCCTGCTGCGTTTCGACATATTGTTTAGGGAGGGTAACATTTGTCGGACCATATTTCACGGTGCAAATGGCTCCGCTGGCCGCACCTGCAACATATACATTTCCTGCTGCGTCTATACCCAATCCCGCTGGAAAGTTGTTTGATCGCTGCACATGAGTGTAGAACTTCTGCCAGAGATCATGCCCATCTTTATCATAGCCAAGCGTGGCAAAAACATAGGCCGACTTTCTGTACATATACCCGGCAACATAAACATTATCAGCCTTGTCAAGGGCAATTCCTATCGGCGATGCCGGCCCAAAGAGCGTATCAGCAAATTGCCTGCGCCAGAGTAACTGACCAGTCGGGCTTCTTTTAATAGTAAGTATGTCCCGGTCATAAGAATTATTCCGCAGGTAGCCGGTTATGTATGAGTTGCCCTGGTTATCAATAGTAAAATCTCCGTAGTAGCCGGGCAATGTTGTTGTGGCGTTATCTTCCTTTTTCGACCATAGAAGAACCCCGCTGCTACTGAGCTTCACGGTTAAAATTTTCGGATTATTATAATAGGCGATCGTATCCGATTGCCCGTTTACATAAATGTTGTTCTGGGCATCAGCGGCTATAAAATAGGCGTTCCCGTTCTTCTGATATTCATCAATAGTTTTAGACCATTGCATTACTCCCCGCGGGTCGTATTTATAAACCTGGAATTTGTTCGTCTGGTAAATTCCTGACGGTGAAAAAGAACAAGCGGTCAAAACATTGCCATCCTTATCAACATTGATCCCATTGCCTATTGCCCCGGCTTCCTTTCTCGTCCACAACGTAGCACCGCCTTTTGACAGCCGCTGCGTAATCGCCTTGTTCTCTGTTATTCCCTGTGCAGCATTGTACTTTTTCTCATTAGAGATCAGGTACACTTGTCCATCGCCCGCCACCCTCATATTGGCTGCAAATTGGTTGGTAGACGGCGGGCCATTGTAAGTATTTAGCCAAACTACATTACCCTCGCCGTCATATTTCAGAGTAAACAAGTAACTGTTGCGAATTGTCTCCGTGCAAATGTTGCAGGCAGTGTCGTAGCGTTCACCTGTTACATATACATTGCCGGCATCATCGGTAGAGATCGCTCTTCCGGCATCGAAGGAATCTGCAACGGGATAGGTGCGTGTCCATTTAATTACGCCGTACTTATTGGTCTTCTGCAGAAAAAAATGATGCAGCAAATAATTGTCAACTACCGTGTCTTGCTGGTAACCGGTCACATAAGAATTTCCGGCTTGATCAACTGCCATACCTGTAGCAATAAACGTTGAAAGGTCCTGGCAGGCAGACCAATATTTTTTGATCTGCTGACTGCTACCCGGCAGACAGATCAAAATAACCAGGGCAAGTAGTACACATCTTTTCATACAGCGTTATTTAAAAAATGAAGCAACTGCTCAAGATAGAAAATAATAAGCGAGATGTAAATAATGCAACAATCACCATGCACGCGCCTCCAGCCTTGGTGCTTCCCTTAATCTCAAACTCATCCCGGGTTTGTGTGCAGATGCTGGCATAGCTTTATTACGCATTGGCTGTTATACGCAGAAACAATGAAACCAAATTCACCTGCCAACAAAGAGATACAGGCATTGCTTGCCAAAGCTCCACCTACAGATTTTCCTACTGACATACAACCCATGTTGGCTACTTTGGTCAGCGAAACTTTCGATGACCCCGGCTGGAGCTATGAAGTAAAATGGGACGGCTACCGCGCACTTGGGTATATCAATGATAACTCGGTCGATCTGCGCTCGCGCAACAACAAGTCATTCAACGAAAAATTTTATCCAATTCATACAGCCCTGCAACAATGGAATATCAACGCAGTTGTAGATGGAGAAGTGATCGTGATCAATGAAAAAGGTTTGCCCGACTTTGGCGACCTGCAAAACTGGCGTAGCGAAGCAGATGGCAGACTGGAATATTATCTTTTTGATATACTCTGGCTCAATGGCAAAGACCTGATGCAACTTCCCCTGTTTGAGCGCCGGAAAATATTGCAGTCGATTGCGCCGGTTGAAGGTATAATCCGCCTGAGTGAAACCTTTGATACTTCGGGAAGTGAGTTCTTTGCCCTGGCTGATAAAATGGGTTTGGAGGGTATCATGGCAAAACGGCTTGACAGTCACTACATACCCGGCAACCGCACCAGGGACTGGCTGAAAATTAAAACCGAAAAACACCAGGAACTGGTAATAGGTGGCTACACAAAAAACGAGGGTTCACCCAAACCATTCAGCGCATTGTTATTGGGTTGGTTTATAGAGGGTAAGTTCTATCATCTTACTCCGGTGGGGACCGGTTTTACCGTGAAGGCACAAAAAGAGATTTTACAAAAGCTGGCGCCTCTAACTATACCCAAAAGCCCGTTTGCCAATGAACCTGAGTACAACAAGCCCTCCCGGTTTAGACCCAATCCGCCAAAGGCTGAAGTAACCTGGGTAAAGCCTGCGTTGGTTTGTGAGATCAGCTACCGCGAAATGACCAAAGATGGAGCCATACGTCATCCATCGTTCAGGGGTTTGCGTGAAGATAAAAGTCCTGAAGATGTTGTACGGGAAGCGCCCATTGCAGCAGCGGAAGTAGTCAACGAAAAAAATAGATTGGTAAAACAAAAGGTCTTGAAAAATCCTTCGAAAAATGAACGAAAAACACTGCTAAATCCCACAGAACAAACGCAGGTAAAACAAGTTTGTGGTCACGACATAAAATTCAGCAACCTCAGCAAAGTTTATTGGCCCGATGAAGGGTTTACCAAACGCGATATGCTCAACTATTACTATTTAGTTGCGCCTTATATGCTGCCCTATGTAAAAGATAAACCGCAAACGCTTAACCGCTATCCTAATGGCATAAACGGAAAAACATTTTACCAGAAAGACATAAAAGGGAAAGCGCCTGACTGGATCGCAACCTTTCCCTACCATAGTTATGCTGATAACCGCGACAAAGAATTTGCGGTGATCACTGATGAAGCCAGTTTGCTTTATATAGCCAATATGGGCTGCATTGAGATCAATCCCTGGAGCAGCCGCATTCAATACCCTGACAACCCCGACTGGTGCATTATAGATCTTGACCCCGATAAAAATACTTTCAACCAGGTAATAGAAGCCGCCTGTGTTACCAAACAAATTTTAGATGCTATAGAAATACCCGGCTATTGCAAAACTTCCGGCTCAACCGGGTTGCACATTTATATTCCGTTAGGTGCAAAATATGACTATGAAGCCTCAAAAGAATTTGCCCGGATCCTCGCTAAACTGATCCATGGTCAACTACCTGCCTTTACCAGCATAGAACGAAAGATTGCAGACCGCAACGGCAAAATGTATATCGACTTTTTGCAAAACCGCCCCCAGGCTACAGTTGCCGGTCCGTATTCGTTGCGCCCCAAAGCGTTTGCACCCGTGTCTATGCCGTTACATTGGGATGAAGTAAAAAAAGGTTTACAAATAAAAGACTTTACACTAAAAAATGCCATGGCACGCATAAAAGAACAAGGCGACATATTTCAAGGTGTAATGGGCGAAGGCATCGACCTGGAGAAAACCCTCGGTAAACTTCAATCACTATTTGGCGGAAGCTAATATATCAGCACACTTTTGTGCAGAATGTTTATAAAAGTTTTGCATTCCTAAGCCATTATTGTTTAAACAATCACCTTATCTTTCTGTTTACCTTTACCCGCAACTACTATAAACTAAACGCCCTGATGAAGATCACTCCCATCGTTTTTATATGGCTTGCAGTGTTAACTTTTGCGTGCAAGAGTAAAAAAGAAGATCCTAAAACAAACCAGGTTGCCCCACCGCCTGTGGTAGATGTGATAGTAGTGCAGCCACAAACCATTGCCAATATTGTAGAAGCCAACGGCAGTGTAGTCTCGGGCGAATATGTTGAAGTGCGCCCGGAGATCAGTGGTCGCCTGACCGCTTTGAATGTGAACGAAGGAAAATTTATTAACAAGGGAACGGTGTTGGCGCGAATTAATGACGCTGATCTGCGGGCTCAACTCAATAAAGTAAAAGTGCAACTCAACCTGGCAGAAGTAACGCTCGACCGCTATTCCAAACTATTAGAAATTCAGGGCATCAACAAGGCCGACTACGATGTGGCGCTCAACCAGGTAAGCAGCTACAAAGCAGACATTGGAATTTTGCAGGCCGAAATAGCAAAGACCGTTATTCGTGCGCCTTTTAGCGGGGTTATCGGTCTGCGACAGGTAAGCAATGGCGCGTATGTTTCGCCTACAACAGTTATAGCGACCCTGCAGCAACCTGGCAATTTACGCATCGATTTTACCCTACCCGAAACATATTCCAACCTGGTAAAACGTGGCAATACTGTGTCCATAACTACCGACAACACCGGCAGCGAGCGCAAACAAGCAACCATCATAGCCGTTGAGCCGCAAATAAGCACTACTACCCGTAACATTATGGTTCGCGCCAAACCGCAGCAAACAACCGGCGTAAACCCGGGCAGTTTTGTAAAAGTGTATGTTGATGCGGGTAATGACAACGGTATGCTGATACCGGCAAACGCCATAATACCCGATGCGCGGGCGAAGCAGGTGGTGGTGGTAAAAGGTGGCAAAGCCATGTTTGTAGCAGTGCAAACCGGGGTGCGGCAGGAAGGTGCGGTGCAGGTGACCAAAGGTTTGAACCCCGGCGATAGCGTAGTGGTAAGCGGTGTCTTATTTGCCCGCCCCAATTCGCCGGTTAAGGTGCGTAGTGTAAAAGAGTTAGCAGAGGTTATCAAATAGCGGCGGCTGCAGGGTCGCTGTAAATGCGGTTTGTACCCCCGGGTATTTTTTGTGTCCCGGCAGCGGTTCTACAATTAGGCATCGTTGCCACGCCTGCCTACCGGCAGGCAGGCTCGCTTATACGGCAAACCCTGGGTGAGTACAAACAGAACTTTAATGGAAAAAACGAAGGCTGTAGTACTTACTTGTAAAATGATACATCTGTGCCATGCCGGTGAACGGAGCGTCGCAACTATGCAACATCAAAGTGCTTCAGTTGGTTACCAAAATATAAAAAACCGAACAGCCATTCATGAATATTTCTGAACTATCGCTGAGGCGCCCCGTTTTGGCAACGGTCATTAACCTGTTGATCATATTGTTTGGCATAGTGGGTTACAGCTTCTTAAGCGTGCGCGAGTACCCCGCCATAGACCCGCCAATTGTAAATGTGCGCACCTCGTACACCGGCGCCAACTCAGACATTATAGAAAGCCAGATAACTGAGCCACTTGAAAAAGCCGTCAACGGCATTCCCGGCATCAAGAGCATTACCTCCTCCAGTAGCTCAGGTTCCAGCAATATCACGGTAGAGTTTGACCTGTCGGTTTCGCTGGAGGAAGCTGCCAATGATGTGCGTGATAAAGTGAGCCAGGCGGTGCGCAGCCTGCCGCAAGACGTAGATGCACCACCCGTGGTGAGCAAAGCCGACGCTAACAGTGAATTTATAATTTTGGTAGCGTTGCAAAGCCGTACCAAAGGCTTGCTGGAGCTAAGCGACTATGCCGAAAATGTGCTGCTGGAGCGGTTGCAGACCATTAAAGAAGTGAGCGCGGTAAATATTTTTGGCCAGAAGCGTTATGCTATGCGCATCTGGTTGCAGCCCGACAAGATATCTTCCTTCAACATTTCTTTTACTGAGATACAGGATGCCCTCAACCGCGAAAATGTGGAGTTGCCTGCAGGTAAAATATCGGGCAACAATACCGAACTCATCATTAGAACCCTTGGTCGCCTGACCACTGAACAGGATTTTAATAACCTCATAGTGCGGCAGGACTCAGCGGGAATTGTTCGCCTGTCGGATGTTGCCAAGGTAGAACTTGGCCCTGAAAACGAAGAGCAAAGCTGGAAATACAACGGGGTAAATGCTGTGGGCATGGCCATTATTCCACAGCCTGGCGCCAACTACATCAACATATCCGATGAGTTTAACAAGCGACTGGAAGAAATAAAAAAGACCGAGAAATCGGACATAGAACTGAATGTGCTGGTAGATACCACCCGCAATGTGCGCAGAAGTTTGTCGGAGGTAGAAGAAACGCTGATGATCTCGCTGTCGCTGGTAATATTGGTTATTTTCTTCTTCTTTAGAAACTGGCTCATTGCTATTCGCCCGCTGATAGATATTCCTATCTCCCTTATCTCCAGCTTTTTTATTATGTACATCTGCGACTTTTCCATCAATGTACTTACGCTGCTGGCAATAGTGCTGGCAACGGGTTTGGTGGTGGATGATGGCATAGTGGTGACAGAAAACATTTTTAGAAAACTGGAGGAAGGCATGCCTATACGTAAGGCAGCGCTTATCGGCAGCCGGGAGATATTTTTTGCGGTCATCTCTACTTCCATTACGCTGGCTGTGGTGTTTTTGCCGGTTATCTTTTTGCAGGGTTTTGTCGGGCGGCTCTTTCGCGAGTTCGGCGTTGTGGTGGCAGGCGCCGTGCTGGTGTCGGCACTGGTTTCGCTCACCATTACGCCCGTTCTTAACGTATATATGACCCGCAAAAACAGCGGGCATGGCAAGTTTTACGAGCGTACAGAACCCTTTTTTCAAAAGATGGAAAGCGGGTATAAGGGTCTTCTTGCCCGGTTCATAAAAGTGCGATGGATGGCATGGGTGCTGGTGGCGGGCTGCGCTGTTATCATTTACCTGATAGGCAGTACCATACAAAACGAAATTGCCCCGCTGGAAGATAAAAGCAATATTCGCCTGAACATAACAGGCCCTGAAGGCGCCAGTTACGACTACATGACCAAAGTGGGCGAAGAACTGGTGAACTACCTGTACGACTCTATTCCCGAGCGGGACTATGTATTTGGAGCAATACCCGGCTTTGGTGGCGGCGGCAGCAATTCGGGCAGTTTGCGTCTTGCCCTGGTTGACCCTGACAAGCGCACACGCACACAGTCTGAGATTGCAAAAGATCTGCAGGTGAAACTAAAACGTTTCAACAATGTGCGCATCTTTCCCATAGAAGAGCAAACCATTTCGGTAGGTGGTGGGCGCGGTTCGTTGCCGGTGCAGTTCATTATTCAAAACCTCAATTTTGAAAAGATCAAAGAGGTGATACCCAAGTTTTTAGAAGAGGCACGCAAAGACCCAACTTTTGCCAATGTTGATGTGAACCTGAAGTTTAATAAGCCTGAACTGCAATTGCAGATAGACCGGATAAAAGCCAAAGACCTGGGGCTGTCTATTACTGATGTAGGTGGTGCGGTGCAAAGTGCCTTTAGCGGGCGCAGATCGGGTTATTTTATAATGAATGGCCGCCAGTACGAGGTGATCTCGCAGGTAGAACGGGCAGATCGCAATGAACCGGTTGATATTGCAAATATTTATGTGCGAAACAATAAAGGTGAAAATATTCCTTTAAGCGCAGTGGTTAACATGCAGGAGAATAGCAATCCACCTACTCTTTATCACTATAACAGGTTTAAGGCTGCTACTATTTCTGCGTCGCTGGCAGAGGGGAAAACAATTGGTGATGGCGTAGCGGTTATGCAGGGCATTGCCAACCGCCTGCTCGACGAAAGTTCCCATACCTCGCTGGGTGGGCCATCGCGCGATTATGCCGAAAGTTCATCTAATACGGCTTTTGCCTTTGGTCTTGCCCTCATGCTTATCTACCTGGTGCTGGCAGCCCAGTTCGAAAGTTTTACAGATCCTTTTATAATCATGATAACGGTTCCCCTGGCGCTGTGTGGTGCTTTGCTCAGCTTGTGGGTCTTCAATCAAACCCTTAATATATTTTCACAAATCGGTATGATCATGCTGATTGGTCTTGTTACTAAAAACGGCATTCTGATTGTCGAGTTCGCCAACAAGAAGCGCGAGGAAGGGATACCAAAAGTGGAAGCAGTTTTAGAAGCTGCCGCCCAACGTTTGCGTCCCATTTTAATGACCAGCCTGGCTACCTCACTGGGCGCCTTACCCATTGCGCTTAGCTTGGGTGCGGCAGCTTCCAGCCGTGTACCATTAGGAATTGTTATTGTGGGAGGTATATTGTTTTCTTTGCTTCTTACATTATTGGTTATACCGGCTATTTACACTTTCATCTCGGGTACCCATAAAAAGGATACTAACAAAGAATACGATGAAGTGATAAAAGAGGAAAAGCTTAAGGAAGAAGAATTATTGCACACCACCTGAATATAGTACCGGCAAAAAGCCTGTTGTTTAAAATGATAAGGATGCGGAAAATTGTTTGTCTTGTTTTACTGTTCTCCATCAGCCATGCCCATGCGCAGGTATTAACACTGCAACAAGCTATTGATATTGCACTCAAAAACAGCCTGGATATTGAACTCTCACGCAACAATGCAGCGGCAAATACATTGTACAATCACCTGAGTGTAGCCGGTGGGTTGCCGGTGGTCAATGGCAGCTTGTCTAACAATCAGTCACTGACCAACCTCAACCAGAAACTTAGCAATGGCACTACTACCAACCGCAACGGAAATACCAACAACGCCCTCAATTCAGGGGTAGAAGCCAGCTATCTGATCTTTAATGGGTTCCGTGTTCGGGCAACCAAAAGCCGCCTGGAAGCTCTACAGAAACAGAGTGAACAACTGGTGGCTTTGCAGATACAGAATGTGATAGCTGCCGTAATGATAAAGTACTACGACATCATCCGGCAAAAAAGCTATATCACCACGCTGCAACAGTCAATAGAAGTAACGCAGCAGCGCAAAAAAATTATTGATGCACGCCAGAGCGTCGGCTTAGCCAACAATGCCGACACTTACCAGGCACAGCTCGATCTTACAGCGGCACAACAAGATCTGCAATCGCAGGACCTGGTGCTTGTACAGGCCAAAGCCGACCTCATGAACCTGCTGACCCAGCGACCTGATAGCAATTTTGTAGTTAGCGATACCATTATTGTCGATAGCACCATAAACTTCAACTCCGTCCGTACAATGCTGCGTAGTAATCCCGAACTACTTTCCGCCGACGAACAAATAGTTGCCAACGAATACCTCGTCAGGGAAATAGGCGCACAACGCTATCCGTCAGTGTCTCTCAATTCCGGCTTTAATTATTCACGCAGTCAAAACGGGGCTGGTTTTACCCTGCTTAACCAGAGTTATGGCCCTTTTTTGGGGGTCAGCCTGGGTGTACCGCTGTTTAATGGTGGTTTGTACAAACGCCAGCAAAAGGTGGCGCAAATTGATGTAAAAAATGCCGCAGCTAATCGTCAGATTGTGCTCAACAACTTGGAGACAACTGCCGTGAAAGCCTGGCAGAGTTATCAAAACACCTTGCAGCGGTTGCAGGCTGAAAAGGAAAATAACCGGGTAGCCGCAGCGCTGCTTACGCTTACTTTACAACGTTTCGAATTGTCCGCTGCTACTATCATTGAGGTACGCGAAGCTCAGCGCAGCTTCGTAGAGGCGGGTTATCGTCTTGTAAATCTGTCGTATTCAGCCAAGGTTGCTGAAATAGAACTTAAGCGGCTTGGCAACCAATTGGGTCTGTAGAACTATACCTGATATTTTTTTGGTACCCGGCCTTAGGATCTCCATTTAAACATCCGTTGCGTCGCACTCTTTTACCAATGTACTTTCTTCAACTTTTTTTATTCTGATCAATTAATTTTTTTTATCGCCAGCACGGGAATAGCAGATTAAAAATGCTAACATCTTCTTTTTTAAGAAAGGGTATATTCACTATTATACCCCCACACTAGAGTTTTATTCAAACAAAAATCGGCTAAGTGAAATACCTGGGCTGGGCTTTTTTCCGTTCTTGATAAACATGCACGATTTTTCTTTTAAACGAGACCTCCATCATAAAATTTTATACTATCAATTTTAATTATTTACTTCAAGTTTGATTTTTGTTGTTAGAACGTTAAAAATTCTTTTTTCAACCCTTTTGTCTGTTTTTTATGAACCTTAAAAAATTCGAACTACAAACCCTCATTGTAGGGCTATTATGTTTTGCTACGGCTGCTAATTCACAAACCACTGTAGGCGAATACGGCGTGTTTTCTCCTGAAGAGATCACCCTACAACAATGCAGCTTTGACACCGACGCTGATGCTGTTGTACTCTTCGATAAGGCAACCAGTACCTACAACGAGGAACACAACCTTATCACTGACCATCACATCCGCTTCAAAATTCTAAAAGAAAGAGGAATAGAGCGCGGCGACATCCACATTCCTTACTATAGCAATGGCTCTTTTGAAACTGTATATGGCGTCAACGCGACTGTGCTAAGTTTCGACGAGAACCATAACCAGGTTTTCAATACTCTTGATAGAAAAGCAGTGTATGATAAAAAGCTGAACAAGTATTATAGTGAGGTCAGTTTTGCCGCACCCAACGTAAAGGTGGGAAGCATAATTGACTATAAATACATCAGTAAAATGGAGCACTATGGTGGTCTGCGCGACTGGATATTCCAAAGTGACATGCCCGTTATGCTCAGCACGTATTACCTCACCATTTTGCCCAATGCCCATTTTGCCTACAGTGTTTACAAGTCTAACGATATGCCCATAGTGATAAAGCAAGATGCTGCCAATGGTGGGGTGTTGTTTGAAATGTCGAACATTCCGGGGCTGCGCGAAGAAGCCTACATGAGTTCAGCACAAGACTACCAACAGCGGGTAAAGTTTCAATTTGCCGGCTACAGTCAAACCACAGGTGGCGGAAATGTACTGGCAGGCACCAATACCACCACTACCAATTATACCAATACCTGGAAGAAATTAGCACAGGAGATGATGGAGAATTCCTCATTTGGCAGCCAGATCAAAAAAGACCTTTCCGGAGTAGAACTGTTGAAAGGTGAGTGGGCAAAGCTGCCAACAAGCTTTGCTAAGATGGTTGCGATACACAAATACGTACGTTCACATTTCAGTTGGGATCACATATATTCCAAGTACGCTGAAGGCAACATCAAAAACTCATGGGAAAAGAAAACCGGGAGCAGCGGAGATATAAATATCATTCTCATCAATCTATTAAAGGCATCCGGTCTGCCTGTTGAACCTTTGTTAGTAAACGAAAGACAATATGGAAAGATCGACACAACCTATCCTTATATGGATCAGTTCAACAAGGTGGTCGCCTATCTGGTAATTGATGGACAGAGTTATATATTGGATGGCACCGACCGGGAAACACCATCTTTTGAAGTGCCATTTTCCCTGTTGAATACAACAGGTTTCATTGTCGATAGAAAGAATGCCAACTTTGTAAAGATCACTGACAACTCCAAAATTGCTGTCACCACGGTCAATCTTATTGGCGATGTATCAACCGCGGGTACCATGTCGTTACACGCCACTTCGCGTAACTATAACTATAGCAAGCTCGAACGACAATCGCAGTACAAACAAAACCAGGCAAAGTATGAGAGAGAGTTTTTTGAGCCTTATCACCTTACCACATCCGATACCTTTATGGTAGCTGGTCTCAATGATGATTCCTTACCTATAGAACATACCATTACATTGAGTGAATATCCACTTACCAAAACCGGTGATTATTATTTGCTGAACTATAATCTATTTACAGGTCTTACAAAAAATCCGTTTATAAAGGAAAAACGTTTTTCAGATGTAAACTTCGGCTGCAAATACCAATACAATCTACAGGGAATGTTCACCATTCCTGCTGATCTTGAACCAGAAACATTACCCAAAAGCTTACGCATGGTGATGCCCGATCGTTCGATGACGATCATACGGCAAGTTGAAAAACTTAATAATACTGTTCAGGTGGGTGTACGTGTAGAGTTTAGCAAAACCGAATTCAACACCGAGGAATATTATGACCTTCAAACGTTCTATAAACAGATGCTGGAATTATTAAATGAACCGATCGTTTTAAAAAGTAAAGCGTAAGATAGATGTACAGAACAATGCCCATTCTTCTGTTGGTACTGCTCGTGATACGGTCAGCCGCACAGGATAGTTTTCAAATGCAATTTGGCGCCAATAAGATCAAAGACTTCTTGCAAACAATGCCAACTATGTGTACCGCCTCGATGAAGCTACACTTGAGGTATTGTCTCAGTCTAAATATATTTTCAGGGTGCATGAAGTTATCACCATACTCAACAATGAAGCTGCCGGTCTTCTGCCCCAATCTATCTGGTTCGATAAGTTTAACACGGTCGATGATGTTGACGTCAAAATTTATAACAAAGCCGGGTTTGAGATACAGCATTACAAAAAGAAGGACTTTACCGTGCAGAACTACTATGATGGGTTTTCACTGGCAACAGACGATAAGATCATGCGTCTTCCACTTACGCCAACAGACTATCCCTGCACTATTGAGACCAGCTACGTAAATACCGTCAGCAGTTACATAGATCTTCCGGATTGGATCATGAATAACTCTTCCGGTTCAGTGGAGCATTTTCGCTTTGTCGTCAAAGTAGCTCCTGAATTAGACATCCGCTACCGGGTGGTAAACACCGATCTGCAACCGGTAATTGAAACAACGGGTAAAATGAAAGTTTACACCTGGGAAGCAAAAAATGTTGCAGTGAAAAAAATAGAAACCGGCACCTACGAAGGAGGTAAATATCTGCCACGCATAGAAGTGAGTCCGCAGGCTTTTGAATACGACGGCTACAAAGGAACTTTCAATAGTTGGAACGATTTCGGGAAGTGGAACTATGCACTTTATGAAGAAAAAAAGACCTTTTCTGAGGAGCGGGTTGCGGAGATAAAAGCCCTCATTAAGGACCTGCCAAATGATGACAGCAAAATTAAAGTGCTGTACGACTATTTAAAGAAAAACATGCGGTATGTAAGTATTCAATTAGGTATCGGCGGCTTCAAACCCTTTGCAACAAGCTATGTGGATGAAAAGAAGTTTGGCGACTGTAAGGCTTTGACAAACTACATGCGTTCGTTGTTAGCAATAGCCGGCATCAAGTCTTACCCCGCACTTATTAACGCCGGTTATAACAGGTATCCCGCGCCGGTCGATTTTCCGGAGAATGTCTTTAACCACGTGATTCTTTGTATTCCGCGTGCAAAAGATTTAACCTGGCTGGAATGTACCAGCAACAACAGCGACCCCGGCTACCTGGGCAGCTTTACCGAAAATAAAAACGCGCTGTTACTTACCGAAACAGGGGGTTACCTGGTTGCCACGCCAAAGAGTAATTATAACGACAATGTGATGGTTACGGTTAATAATATTTTTTTGGATGCTGAAGGCGGTGCAGCGGTAAAATGCAATGTAAACAGCACCGGTAGCTATTTCGAGATGCTTGACCAATGCAGAAAAATGAACCCCGATCAGCAGAAAGAGCTATTTGTAAATGCGCTTCATTACAAAGAACCGGAAGAATTTACTTTAAATGGCGTAGAAAGTGCCACAAACCTGCATCAATTGCACCTGACCTTTCAATATGTGCACCTGTATGATTTTAAAGCCGGAGAAAAATATTTCTTTCCCAAGTCCGTCAGCACTATTTGTAACGACAGAGTAACGGTAACAAAGGACCGGAAAAATGAATATGTTTTTAACTTTCCATATCGCAAATGCGACACAACAGTATATCATTTGCCGGGCAGGTTTTACCGTCGAAAACTTGCCGCCTGATAAAGAAATTTCCAACGATTTAGTAACCTACAAAAAGGTGAGTGCTTACTTGCCCGCAGCCGGCACAGTCACTATCATTACCGATCTTGCGTTGAAGAATAATATTATTTCACCCGACAACTACAACCTCGTCAGTACCGCTATCAGCAACGTTATAAAGGAAGAAGGCAATAAACTGATATTGAAAAAGTCAGGTTCCTTTTAAATTTACGTGATTTGGGCAACCGAATATCTTCTTAATTGATCTCCACCAGGCACCTGGCTTTCAGGCCTTTGCAGTTGTGCTAATATTGATTGCAGTAGCAAAACCTTCATTACATTTGCTAACTAATAAAATTACATGGAATACAATACCCAGAGAAACCACCTGACAATGAAAGAATATGGCAGACATATTCAGCGAATGGTAGAATATGTGCTGACAATAGAAGACAGAGCCAAGCGCCAACAGCAGGCACAGGTGGTTATAGAACTGATGGGTACTCTCAATCCACACCTTAAAAACGTTGAAGACTTCAGGCATTTGCTGTGGGATCATCTCTTTTTTGTAAGCGATTTTAAACTGGATGTTGACTGCCCTTATCCCATCCCTACCAGGGAGACCTACAAACAAAAGCCAGATCCGCTGCCTTACCCCAAACGCAAGCCCCGCTACTCGCACCTGGGTAAAAACCTGGAGATCGTAATAGACAAAGCATTGAAAGAAGAAAACCCGGAAAAAAGGGTAGGCTTTGCCAACTCTATCGCTTACTACATGAAGCTGACCTATAGCAACTGGCACAAAGAACTTGTACACGACGACAGCATACGCGCCGAACTTAACATTATTACCAACGGTCAGCTTGAATTTGACAGCACACCTTTTGTAAAACACTACCGCCAGGAAACCCGCGACAACCGCACCGGTGGTTTCGGCGACAACAACCGCTACAAACGCAACAACAACAGCAGCAACAATAGCAACAGCAATCCCAGTTCTTTTCAGCGCAACAATCGCGATAACATTGGTAGCCGCGACAACCGGATACCCAATACGCAAAACCGCGACAACCGCAATGCGCCGGGCAACAGTGCCGGTGGCCGCGACAACAGGAACAACAAATTTGGTGGTAACAAAAAACGTTATCAGTGAGTAGTTTTCGTGTAGCGGGAGGCAACAGGCTGAGTGGTGAAATAACGGCGCAGGGCGCCAAAAATGAAGCCCTGCAAATAATCTCCGCCGTGCTGCTGACAGCAGACCAGGTCACCATCACCAACATCCCCGACATTGTAGATGTAAACCTGCAAATAGAACTGTTGCAGGAAATGGGGGTAAAGGTCAATCGAACCAGTCGCGATACCTGCGTGTTCCAGGCTGACGATGTAAATGTCGATCACCTGGGCACCGAAGAATTCAAATCTAAAAGCGGTAAACTCCGTGGTTCGGTTATGCTTGCCGGACCTTTGCTGGCACGTTTTCACAAGGCTTATATCCCCAAACCTGGTGGCGACAAAATTGGTCGCCGGCGTTTAGATACCCACATTATCGGTCTCGAAAAATTGGGCGCCGACTTCCAGTTCGATGATGCCCAACATTATTTTCAACTAACCACCAATGGACTTAAAGGCGTATCTCTGTTATTGGATGAACCATCCGTAACCGGTACTGCCAATATATTAATGGCCGCTGTATTGGCAAGCGGCACCACTGTTATATACAATGCAGCCTGCGAGCCTTACCTGCAGCAATTGTGCAAAATGCTCAATCGTATGGGCGCAAAGATCAGCGGGGTTGCCAGCAATCGCCTGGTAATTGAAGGGGTAGAAAAACTCAGTGGCACCACGCACAGCATGTTGCCCGATATGATAGAAGTGGGCAGCTTTATTGGTTTGGCTGCCATGACACAAAGCGAGATAACCATTAAAAACGCCGGTGTAGAATACCTCGGTGTTATCCCCGACAAGTTTGCACAACTCGGCATAAAAATGGAGTTTAGGGGCGACGATATATATGTGCCCGCACAGGAGAAATACGAGATACAAACTTTTCTCGATGGCTCCGTCCTCACCATTTACGACCACCCGTGGCCGGGGTTTACGCCCGACCTTATGAGTATTGTTTTGGTGGTGGCAACGCAGGCTGTTGGCAGCGTGCTCATCCACCAAAAAATGTTTGAGAGCCGCTTGTTCTTTGTTGATAAGGTGATGGAAATGGGCGCTCACATCATATTGTGCGATCCCCATCGCGCTACTGTTATAGGGCTCGGTCGCAAGTACCCGCTGCGTGGCATTACCATGAGCAGCCCCGACATTCGCGCGGGTGTTGCTTTGCTTATCGCCGCCCTCAGCGCCGAAGGTACCAGCACTATTCAAAATATTGAGCAGATAGATAGAGGCTACCAGTACATAGACAAACGCCTCAACGCAATTGGCGCCGATATAGAACGTCTGCCCTGACTTCTACGGAAACGATAAGAATTTTATGAGCCGGAAAGTAGTACTCCTATAAGGCGGCCGTTGCGTCGCACCCGTGTACTTTTTGTTCGGTATGCAGCAGGCGAAATACACAATAAACGTAGGTAAAAATTCCTCTGCCACATCTGCACATCAACCTACTGATTTGGCAGGGCTATGCCGATGAACGGAGCGTCGCAACTATGTCGCATCTCCGCTCTACTGCCTGCGCCCAAAAAAAACATTGCATCTCTACATGCTCACCTGGTTAATAATCTTCCTCCATTTCATCGGCTGACGGCCCATATAAACCTGGCAATTTTACATCGAGCAGGCGCAGGTAAACCGAGAGCTGACCGCGATGATGAATAAGGTGATTGAAAACCATGTCGCGCAAAACTGCCGCCCGTGGCATTTCGAGAATGATGAGTTTGCCATTGCGCAGGCGCCATATTTCCTGCATAGTTTCGTCGGTTGCATTTTGCAACGAAGTCACAGCACGATTGAGGTTTTCGCTATAAAGTTGCAGCAACTGATCAAGACTGGTTATTTCTGGTGGCTGGTAGTTCATGGTCTCAAAGTCGAGTTCATCGGCATCAATTGTATAAGTTACCCAACCGGGCAGCTCGGCAATGTGAGTGGATAACTGCAGGAGCGACATTGATTTTTTATGTGGTTTGTAGCTGAACATAACAGGTGGAATGACCTGCAGATAGCGCAAGGTTTTGGCAGCTTCGTGCTGTAGCTCATGCAGGTAAGAGGTAGCTAAATTCATCGGCTTGATTTTAGTAAATATAGGAGATATGAGTACATAGACACAGTGTATATTTAACTTTTGCAAAGCACCTCTACAATGATTTCAATGCGCCCGGACAAACTGATCAAGCACCTGGTTAAACCCATTTTTAATCCGCACCGTACCAAAGAAATATTTCGTTATAATCCTATTGCGCCACCCGTTCGCACTGATGTGGAGCACTCAAAATTATATGTGTATAGCTATGATGCGAAATCGGCCGAACGCAAAGAGCTGAAGCGCATAGAAGAAACTGCTGCATTTGTGGACAGTGACAAAAGTAACTGGATAAATATTGACGGATTGTGCAAGCGCGAAGTGGAAATAGTTTGCAGTCACTTCGGCATACACAACCTGCTGATAGAAGATATACTGAGCATAGGGCAACGACCTAAAATGGATGACATAGAAGGGGTGTTGTTTTGCCTGCTGAATATGTTATACTTCAACGACCAGAAGTGTGCTGTGGAACAGGAGCAGATAAGCATAGTGCTAGGTAAAAATTTCGTGATCACTTTTCAGGACGATGCCAGCCGCGATGTATTTAACGGGATACGCGAAAAGCTAATGATGCAGGGAAGTAAAGTGCGGCAGCGTGGCGCCGACTACCTGTTTTATAACCTGCTGGACGAGATAGTTGATCACTACTTTGAAGTGATGGAAAAACTGGGCGACAAAATGGAAGAGTTGGAAGAAGAGATCGTGCGTAGCAGCAATAAAAGATCGCTGGCAAAGCTGAATAATTTTAGAAAAGAGATGATCGTTTTAAAGAGAAATGTAGCGCCGGTGCGTGAACTGATCAACGGATTAATAAAAAGCGAAAGTGAGTTGCTGGACGAGAGCCTGAATAAATATTTCAAAGACATTTACGATCACATCATTCAGGCAAACGAGATAGTTGAAAACTACCGCGACATAATGACCAACCTGCAAGATCTGTATATAAGCCAGGTAAACCTGAAGATGAATGAAGTGATGAAGGTGATGGCAATCGTAACTTGTTTGTTGGCGCCTGCTGCCGTAATCGGCGGTATATTTGGGATGAACTTTGACATCATACCATACGCTCACCAGAAGTGGGGCTTTTATATTACAGTAGCTCTTATGCTGATCATTCCCCTGATAATGCTGCGCATTTTTAAAAAAAGAGGTTGGTTCTAATCGGGCAAACTAATACATACAATGCCTGATTGCTACGCGTTTAAGCTGAGAATTATTATTTTCCGCTTGTAAAGAGCATATGTTTTTTCCGTGATCTTTTTGGAATGTGTCAATCAACAGCAAGGAGAATATGTCCGTACACTATATAGATAACCAACGCCTGAAGCAGCTAAGTTTTTTTGGTCTGCTGGTTTTTTTGTTTGTCTTTCTTTTTCTGCAGATGACCGCTTTTTTGCCGGCATTTTTAGGCGCTATCACTTTTTATATACTCTCGCGCAAAAGCATGCGCTACCTGGTAGAAAGACGTAAATGGAAAAAAAGTTTAGCAGCAGGATTGATCTTGCTTATTTCTTTTTTGGTGGTGTTGGTACCGGTGGGTTTAACGATCAATATTTTATCGGGACGTATCAGTACGGCAATAGCGCATTCCAACCAGATCGTAAACTCTGTTACAGCGTTTGTGCATAGCATTGAGCTGAAGTTTCACATCACACTAATGAGCGGCAACAATGCGGAGAGCATAAGCGCCACAGTAGCCGGCATGATCAAAAAAATTCTAAGCGCAACTTTCAATTCGCTTACTTCTGTGGTTATCATGTATTTCATACTTTATTTTATGCTGGTAGGCATACAAAAGCTGGAGACTTGGATGTACAATTTCATTCCATTAAAAGATGAAAATGTGACCCTGATAGGCAAGGAAATGAAAAGCCTGGTGATATCAAATGCATTGGGAATTCCACTGGTTGCTGTTTTGCAGGGAGTAGTTGGGTTTGATTGCATATCTTTTTCTGGGAGTAAATGATGTTTGGTTTTGGTTTGTATTTACCTGTATTGCTTCTATGCTGCCGTTTGTTGGCGCTGCACTGGCGTATGTACCGCTGAGTATTGTGCTGTTGTGCAAATCAACAAAACTGGCAGGGAATATTTATGCTGGTGTATGGTTTCGGTATAATTGGAACCGTTGATAATATATTCCGGTTTGTGCTACAGAAAAAGTTGGGGGATGTTCACCCGCTTATTACTGTTTTTGGGGTGATAATTGGCATCAACATCTTTGGTTTCGTAGGCTTGATCTTCGGTCCTATCTTCATTTCGATGTTTATACTATTGGTAAAAATTTATATGAACGAATTTGTGGAGGACAAAAAACCCGCTGATAATCAATTAGAAACAACCGATAAACGGTAGGCGCATTTTATTTTAACTTGACTCTGTACAATAATTACTCTATTTTGGGCGTCCTTATAGAAATAATTAGAAAACCGAACCATATAAAAATTATGCCCGAAATTATAAGGTACGCCGGACGAACAGCTTTCATAGCTCTTTTATTTTTCTCAGCCCAGTCTTTTATCAATTCAGATAATAACCTGCCAGACGACAAAAATTTTCCCTCTCTTCTTAATAATTCTTCCAACTCGCCAGTTATAAAAAGACAGGCAGATTCAATATATGATCTGATCAGTCTTGGAGATTACGGCTTGCAACGCGAAGTTTTCTTTGATGCTTATAAAGGGTACAATTTCCTGCTGAACAAGGGCGCACTGCGCAAGACCAACCTGCTAACCATTTGCGACTATAGCCAAAGCAGTAACAATAAAAGGTTGTATGTAATAGACCTGGTTAACAGCCGGGTTTTATTTAATACGTATGTGTCGCATGGTAAAAACAGTGGTGATGAATTTGCCACCAGTTTTTCAAACTTTGACAACAGTAACAAAAGTTGCCTGGGGTTTATGGTAACCGGAAAAACCTACAGTGGCAAGGCAGGCTATAGCATGCAGTTTGATGGCATGGAGCCGGGCATTAACGATCATGTAAAAGCGCGCTCAATTGTATTGCACGGATCGAAGTTTGTAAATGAAGGCATCATGAATGCAAGAGGCACTATTGGCAAAAGTCTTGGTTGCCCGGCAGTTCCTTACGGCACTCATACTAAAATTATTGACGTCATAAAAAATGGCAGTTGTTTCTTCATCTATCATCCTGATGAATACTATGCACATACCTCCAGTATTTTAAACGCACGGTTTGATATAAAGCCGGTTATGAACACTGCAAACATGTCGCTGCAAAACACACCCGAAATGATAGATGCGCAAAACGCTTTGTTGTTTCCTGCTGCACCAGTAAAGTAGCCCGAACCTGGTAAATGAATGTAAAAGAGACCTGCATGGCAGGTCTCTTTTTTTCGCCCTGTTTCTTACAGTGAAACCCATGCAGATAAACCATTGCCCCTAACAGACAAAAATGGTTGCTTGTAAAATATTAGCTGTAAAAGAACGTACTGTAATGGAATGCCAGTTGGCCATTCTGTAAAATGTAAGTTTCTATGACCTGTCTTAAACTATTTGCCAAATTATTTTTAGTAATATTTGTCTTGATTACGGTGGGCGCCGCTGCCAATGGGAAAGATAGATCCGGCAAAAGGAAAGAAGGTTTACACAACAATGATTCTGCTACCGTTGCACAGCTACGAACTTTTACTGACTCGTTGTATGATGCAATGCAGTTGGCAGAAGCCGGGCTGCAAAAGGATGTGTTCTTTACGGCCTACAAGGGCTATAATTATCTGCGCACCAGACACGTGCTGCGAAAAAATAATTTACTTACGATTTGCGACTATAGTCAAAGCATTCACTGCAAGCGATTATATGTTATTGACCTAAACAACAGCCAGCTACTCTACCATACTTATGTGGCACACGGCATCAATAGTGGCAACGAATACGCACGCAGTTTTTCTAACTCCGGAAGATCTAACAAAAGCTGTCTGGGGTTTTTGGTGACAGAAGAAACATACACCGGTATGGCAGGGCTTAGCCTGCGCCTGAACGGGATGGAGCCAGGCATTAACGACAATGCCCGTAACAGGGCTATAGTGCTGCATGGCTCGTGGTTAACGAAAGAGCAGGGCAACGATGAAGCTACCATTATCAGAAGCCTGGGCTGCCCCGCAGTGCCCTATGGACAACACCTGGCAATTATACAAACTATAAAAGGCGGAAGCTGTTTTTTTATAAACTATCCTGATGCAGGCTATGCAAAAAAATCGGTGATTGCCAATGCCCGGATAAAAGGTGCGCAGTTTGCTGCCATGCAAATACGCCGCCCGGAGAACATAGCAAGGAAAGCATACACAGCTATGAATATGGGGGTGACAACCAGGTAGTAGTTTACAGATTAAATGTAGCAGCAGGAAAAACGCGTAAACCAATGCATCTGTATTATTGACCCATCAGGGCTTTGCCGTTGAACCGAGCGTGGCAACGATGTACCACAAAGAACCTATGCCGGCGACCAAAAAATAAAAAGGCGAAAACTGAGCGGTAAGAGACTACCTGAAACTAATGAGCGAAGTAAGCGGATAACGCAGGTTGGAATAGCTCATCAGATCGACCTTGACCGAACCTACCACCAATGGACTTTCGATGCGCAGGGGAACCCTGTTTTCGTCATCGCTAACATACACGGTCATCTTCTCGCCTCCTTCAAACAAAGTGCCCTTTACCAGCAAGGGTTTAAATTTGATGGCTTTGAATTTGCCATAGCGGGTCTTGATGGTCTCTTTGCCAAAATAACGCAGGTACATGCTGTACACTTCATTGTCTAAAAACATATTGAAGGGAATGCGATCGCCTACTTTGTATTGATCGAAATTGATGTTGCGCGCATAGTACATAGAGCTGACAACATCCTGTATGCAACCCGGTACTTTATACACACCTTCGGTAGTGATGGCAGTATTGGTGGTTTGATTGAAGGTGACATTTTCATACTTCTTGTAGCCGCCCTCATCTACATTGCGAATGAACTTGTAGGGCTGCAAGGTCGCTGTATCAATATAACTTTCGTAGCGGTCACGTACTTTAAATATCCAATCGTATTTACTGTTGGTGACGCCCGTACCTATCAGGTGATAAACAGGTTTGTTGCTCAGCTTTTCCTGTGTAACGGTGAAGTTGGCGGTGCCTGCATTGACATATAACCCGAGTGCATTATAAAAAACGATGAGCGTTATGTTTTCACCATTCTTAAAACTGGTGTTTGTTAATCCACAAAATTGTTCACCGGCCGACAGGCGAAAACCCAGGGAGACTAATATGGCAAGAATTAAAAGTTTTTTCACGTTATTTACTGCGGAATAATTTTATACCCAGGATAAACAAACTTCCTGCCAAAGCAGGCACAACTAAGTTAATAAGCCAGATGGACGAAGCTGTTAACACAATGCCCAACGTGTTGGCACTGAACACCCCAAACAAAAAAATACTGAGTTTGCCACGTACACCCAACTCGGCCAAAGCGATAGTGGGCACAATAGCCAATGCCAGAAACATGATGGTAATAAGCCACATGGCCGTCCACATATTGATGCCCACATTGAACACTTGCAGCAGCAGTAAATACTGCACAACAAACACTGCATAACGGCACAGCGAAATGAGCAACACTTTTAATAATTCTGAAAGGCTAAAGTCTTCGAGCTGTTGTATGAAGTAGGAGAACCTGGCAACAAAGGGTATGCGCTCGAGCAAGCGTGTAAGCCAGCTTATTTCAAAATAAATAACCGCCAGCAGGGTGGAGATTATGACTGATGAATAGGTGATGATATTGATCCAGGTAAGTGAAAGGTGAATGGTGGCATTGGTAGCCGTATAGAAGTTATCGCGCAGCAAAAAAAGCCCAATGGTACCCAGTATCATAGTTATGAGCAATTGGCTGATGCTGCCAACCAGGGTAAGTGTAATGGCACGAATGCGGTTACCTTCTTTTACATACAATATGCGCCCGATATATTCACCGGAGCCATTGGGTGTGTTCATAGCAAGCGAGATGCTTAGGCCCGATAAAATGGCGCGCAGCGCTGTTATAAATGATACCTGTTGTATATGCCCGATCAGTACCCGCCACTTCATTGCTTCAAAACTCCAGTTGGCAAACATCAGCACAATTACCAGCAGCGCCTTCCAGCGTTGTTCGCCTAAAAGTGATTCCTTTATTTGCTGTAGTGATTGCTGCCAGTTAGGCTGATGTACAATATTGCGATAGATGGAAACTGATAAGGCTATAAATAAAAGAGGACCCAAAAAATAATTAATAAATATTTTCAGCCTTTTATTCAGAGTCTTAAAATTTGCGCAAACGTACAAAATCTGCAACAATGGTTAACATTGCAATAAGTTGCCGCCACCAAAAGGCAAAGCAACTTACCCAACGTCGTTAATTATGCAAGGCAGCAATGTGATATTAGGCATAGACCCCGGCACCCTGTTTATGGGCTATGCGTTGATGGAAGTAGTGAACCAACAACCACGTTTGCTAATGATGGACGTGCTAAAACTGTCTGCAAAAAAAGATGCTTACGAGCGCCTGCAGACCATACACACAACAGTTGTTAATCTTATTCATACCTATCGCCCCGCAACCTTTGCCATAGAGGCGCCCTTTTTTGGCAAAAACGTACAGAGTATGTTAAAGCTCGGCAGGGCGCAGGGCGTGGCGATAGCTGCTGCCATGCAGGCAGGTCTTACTGTGTCTGAGTACTCACCCAAAAAAGTAAAATTGTCCATCACCGGCAATGGCAATGCCGACAAAGACCAGGTGTGGAAAATGCTGCAACGCATTATGAGCCTCGAAGAAAAACCACAATACTTTGATGCTACCGATGCACTTGCCGTAGCGCTGTGCCACCATTATCAGTCATCGTCTGTCATTGGCAAACTGGCAAAAGGCTTAAAAGGCTGGGAAGACTTTGTTGCAAAAAACCCCGGGCGTGTTGCCAAAAAATAATTCTTTCAACGCGTGTTTTTATGGTGCCCGGCATTGAGATCTCTGCTGCTACACTGTTGCGTCGCACTCTTGTACGGCAAATCTTTAGGGAACTTTTTACAAAGCATAAAATAAAAGAACAGCAAACCAGATATAGTTTTGAAAATTGTTGCCTGAGCCGTTTTTGTATTGTTACAAAGTTTCTTATTACTTCTATCATTGTTGTGACTAGTAATTTGTCATTGAACAGTAATACCGGCAACTCACAAAAGTGGCGTAAATTTAATTAGCAGGAAAATTGCTACACCCAAAGGGTTAAATTTATTAAATATGGTAAAGCTATAGCCTGTAACTGCATCCGTCATATCATAACAAACCAATAAATAAAGGTTGTTACACTCATTCACCTATTTAGCACATTACATACAATCGTATATGAAACCAACACGAACCCGCACAAAGATCATAGCTGCCATTGTAGTGGTCTGTGGTCTGGCATTTTTGAGTTATAGTTTCATTTTTAAGAAAGTGGCTCCACCTGTAAAAGAAACAACTAAAAGCGATGGTTTTGCACTTATAGAGTTGTTTACGTCCGAGGGTTGTTCAAGCTGTCCCAGTGCCGATGCATTGGTTGCCCGCGTAGTAGCCGAAGGTCAAAAGAATGTATATGTACTTAGCTATCATGTTGACTATTGGAACCGCCTCGGTTGGGTCGATCGCTTTAGCCAGCCTGCCTTTTCTGTGCGTCAAAAATTATATGCCCAACACCTTGCGCTCGATGGTGTTTACACGCCACAAATAGTTGTCAATGGTGCTTTGCAATTTGTTGGCTCAAACGAGACCCGGTTGCGCAGCGCCGTTAAAGAGGCAGAAGCCGGAAAGCCCTCTGATCTGAAAATAATAGCGACCAAAGCAGCAGGCAAGGTTCATATCGATTACTCATTCACAGGAGATGCCGGATTACTCAATTTCGCTTTTGTACAGCCTACTGCAGAGACACAGGTTAAGGCAGGTGAAAACGGCGGACACACGCTGCATCACGTAAATATTGTACGGTCGCTGCAAACAGTTAACACAAATGGTAACCAGGGTTCATTTGAACTAACGTTACCCAACATTGCCGATAGTCCGTTGCTACTGATTGCTTTTGCACAGGATAAAAAGACCTTCGCCATCAAAGGTGTAAGTGAGGCGAAACTGTAGCACATTGTACCCTTGCTGCACAACTCTTTTCTTGTTAAGAAACGAACTTACCGGATCTTCTCTGCCTGTTTATTTCATTCCATCATCTTGCACTTGTTATAAAATGTTAGTACTTCTGTAAGAAAACTCGCAATGAAATTTTTTACGGGTATTCAACGAATTGTGCTCCCAACTGACACATTGAACAAGGCAAAGATTTTTGCCGGTAACGTTGTGAATACAACTGACTATTCAAATTCTAATCAACGGCTATTACCAAAAATTAAGAATGACCATTATATCAGTAAACTGGGCGAGGAAGCAGTAAGAATGGTGATGTGTAATTTCGGTGTGGTAGTTGGTCCCGATTACACCATATATCCGGCCCGGCAAAAATCGTGGCAGGAAGACTTGCTGGTAAATGGAATTGCGCTTGCCGTTAAAACGCAAAAACAATCTATGGCAAATCGCTTCGGCTTATCGTGGACCTTTCAGGCAGGCAGTAGCAGGTACGATACAATTTTAAATAAACCTGCAGCGTGGGTGGCTTTCGTAAAGTTTGACGACCTTTCGGGCAATACTTGTTTTGTCTATCCACCACGGCAAATAAAGGATCTCCTCTTTGAAGAGCCAAAACTAGACAAACTAAAAGGGCATAAAAAGGTTGTTTATGCTACTTCATTACTCGGTTCGACAGGGAAGGCAGATCGCTAAACAGAAATAGCCTTTTAATAGTACTATTTAAAAAGTCGCTGCAATAAATCTTTAAGTTCGTGCATTGAACCGGGTTTGGAAATGTAATGCATGGCTCCGAGGTCTTTCGTCTTTTGCCTGTCAATGTCGCGCGATGAAGTTGAATAAATAACCACGGGAATGTCTTTAAGTAAAGTATTTTTCTTCAGGTTATACAGGCATTCGAAACCCGTCATTAACGGAAGATTGAGATCAAGAAAAATATAATCGGGGTTTGCAGGTGTGCTTCTTAACAGGGCTTTTAAACCATCTTCGGCAGAGTTCGCGACCGTATATTCTACCGTGTTATCTATCTCATTCAACACCATACCAAAGATCTCCTGGTCTTCAGTATCATCGTCTATCAGTAATATTCTTGGCGGTTGTTTCACACTTAAAACTAGTTCATTTACAAGACACGTTGCAAAACTGGTAAAGAGACTTCCATTTTTGTTCCCCTATTCAGTTCGCTGTCAGCGGTTATGTTGCCCAAATGATTTTTTACGATTTGCCGGCAGTAGGCCAAACCAAAACCCAAAGATTGTCTGTTTTGATCGAGACGTTTCAAAATTTTAAAGACCAGGTCTTTATACTGCGGTTTAAAACCCATACCGTTATCTGTTATGGTAATTTTTAAGAATTCAGCATATTCGTATTTTTCACTCAGTTCACTATATATATTCTCCTCAACAATAGCACCTTTCACCTCTATTTGCAACATGCGTTGTTCATCACGGTGTTCAAGGCAATTTGTAAGCAGTTCATGAAATAGTATCCGTAATTGTACAATGTCTCCTTCTATTGTCGGTAATTCATCGAATGAAAGTTCAAAATCAACGTCTGCAAATTCTTTTCTCATTCTAACTTCCTCATCGGCGAGCACCTCATTTAGTTTTACCGGTTGCCAGGCAGTTTTACGGGTAAGCAAGGTCATATATTCCTGCAAACCATGCAATACTTTCCTGATCTTGGTTGCGCTCCTGTTTATTGCTTCAAAATTCCCGGCTGTTTTGCTGTCAAACCGATTGCTGAGATTGGTCTTGATCATATCGGCAAACATCAGGATCTTTCGCACAGGTTCCTGCAGGTCGTGTGCCACTATATCATTCAATTGCAACAATTCAGCGTTAGTATGTTTCAGTATTTTCATTTGCAAGTCCAGTTGCCGGTTACTTACCTCCAATTGTTGTTTCGCTTGTTGCAAAAACTCATTTTTCTCCAGGGTTTCTTCAGCTACTTTTTTTGCATGTAAAATTTCATCTTCGTATTTCTTGCGCTGGTTTACCACAATGCAGGCACATACATTCAGCCTATTGCCATTCTTTTCTACTTTGTGCGCATTCAACAATACCGGCAGGTTGATACTGTTTTTGCCGCGCAGCGTCAGGAATATTTCATTTACATCGCCCTGCAATTGCAGCAAAGGAAAAAAATGCGTTTGAAAAAAGATCCTGCTCGATAAAGTCAGCATGTTTTCTACGTGTTTGCCACTCAGTTCTTCGGCGGTGTAGTTTAGTTGAATTAACAAGTAGTGGTTTACATCTATCAGGGTGCCCCGTTCGTTGAAGCTAAAAATGCCACATGGCAAAATATCGGCTACCTGGTCATTTTTAATTTCTGACATTTTCTTTTTTTACCGGAACGTTCGCACAAGCCAATGATACTTCCTGCTCATCACCAATCATTTCTAATATAATGTCATTTATTTACTTTGGGCACAGGCTTTTGATTTTCAATTCCGTATTGTTGTGCACCTACCGAGCGTGCTGATGGCGTCTCCTTCTTGTACTTACCAATTGTAAAGGCTGCTTTAGAAGTACAATACAACATCGGTTTACCATACTTCTATTATCAGCAACAGTGACCAGCCACCGATACAATCATCCCGTAAATAGTAGAATAGTTTAGTGCGTCTTAGCCTGTCGTAGCCAGGTATTGATTCATCAGTTCAATCGTTTCTGCAGGAGAGCTAAGGTGTGGACAATGACCCGTGGCTTTCATGTGTACAAGTGTGCTGCCGGCAATGTTTTCATTCAGGTATGCACCCACTTCCTCCGGCGCAATCAGGTCTTCGGAGCACTGTAGCAACAGCGATGGCACCTTCAATTTTGCAAGGTCTTTCCGGTTATCCGAAAAGAAAGTAACCTCAGCAAATTGCCGTGCAATAACAGGATCGGTTGAACAAAAACTTGCAGTTAGTTCGCCTGCCAACTCTGGCTTGTCATCGTTTTTCATGATCTGCGGACCCATAAAGTTGGCCCACCCAATATAGTTTTTGTCCATCGTCTCCAAAAGCTGCTCAATATCCTGTCTTTCAAAACCGCCAATGTATCCATCACCATCATTAATATAACGGGCAGACGGACCGATAAAGATCATTTTACTAAAACGCTGTGGATTTTTTATTGCAGCTAATAAACCGATCATTGAGCTGACCGAATGACCCACAAAAATGACATTGGAAAGGCTGAGAACTTCACAAACGTCAAGTACATCCTGCGCATAGCCATTGAGATTGGCATATTTTTCAAGATTATAGGAGGCTATGTCAGATTTACCTGAGCCGGTATAATCGAACAGTACGATCTTGTAGTTTTCGTGGAATGCAGGTGTAATGAAGCGCCACATATTCTGGTCGCAACCGAAGCCATGTGCAAAAAGCATAGGCTGATCGCCATTACCAAAAACCTTTACGTTGTTCCGCTTCGCAATGTCCATTTGTGCCTGTTGTTTAATAATTTGAAGCAAAGGAAAGATGTTTCCAACACATATTAACCAATTTGTTTTTTAACAAAAAGCTGTCATAACAATTTTCTCTCTTTCCTTTTTCTATCAATTGTATTCACCCTAACCGGCTCGCCGCCGGCACTTTTAAAGTTTAAAAATTCAAAAAAAAACGAAACAGAAGACATCGCAAAACTGCCCACTATTCTCACATCAACTGCGACAAAAGTCTTCCTAACCAAAAAGATGAACCGCCTACCTAACCGGCGTGGCGTTTTGCTATACGCTCATATAAAAGCCTCATTAAGGAAAACCACTGTTGAACCGAGCGTGGCAACGATGCTGCCATAAAAAGATATGGACGGTGACCAAAAAAACCTACGGATGTTTCGGTACCTCCTTTGTTAGCTGCAGCGTAAGGCGCAGCAGCAACGCCAATACACAGACGATAACAATCCACAAACCAATGGTTCGCGCAGTTGAAGATTTCTGCTGTAATGGCGTTTCGGCTGAAACCGGTACGATGGAACCTACATTGATAGTAGTAACTGCTTTGCTTATGCTGTCAGCAAAGAATGCGAGATCGTATTTGGGAGGAAGCACAGTGCTGTCGCTGAAGAATAAATGGTATGCATTGCCTGGCTCGAGGTAAGCAAGGAGATACCGATTGAGTTGCCAGGCATGCACTGCCCGCAAACGCAACGGAGGATTGTCTTGATTATTTACAACAAGCAATAACTCCGCCGTGCGTACACCAAGCGGCAGACCAGTAGCACCACCAGACGTAAAGCTGGTGAAGAAAGGAGCAGCATTGGTGCCGGGCACAGAGATCGCGACAGTACGTTTGTAATATTTTGGCCCGGTCACCCCCCAATCAATCTTATCAATTTGGTATGGTTGATCGAAGGTTAGCGACACGTAACTGTTGTTATCCGAACTATCTCTTTGGTCTATGTGTGGAGCAGGCAACGCAACGTATCGGCCTTCAAAAAAATTCTCCTTATATATACCGCATTTAATAATGTTTACCGGCATCACATCTTTGCCTAAGATGGTTACCTGAAAAAATTGATAATTGGTGGGCGGAAAGGAAAGCGATTGAACAAAAGAACCCTTGTTAGTAAAATAACTTTCGAGGGAAATATTTTCTTTAATCGCGAACCAGCGCTGGTTATCATCGCTGCCACTAAGAGAAACCAGGCGCCGCGCATCAGTATTTTTAATCATCAACAGCAGGTAGTCAAGCGGCTGGTTTGGCTGATTTCGTACAACAATATGTGTTTGTTTGTCACTGTCTTTTTGGTTGCTTATAATGGGCAACTCTATAAATGCTGCTTCCTGAAAAACCGGTGCATCCGTTTTTACGATATATGGCACGGCATTGCCTTTGGCGTCTTTTATACGTATGTCGGCAAGGTTGGTTTTACAATGTGCCACGATCTGTGGCGGCAAAGTGATCTTATAAAAACCAGCATTAGCTGCCGGACCGAGGGGTGCTTTATAGCGAAACTGTTGCGCCCACACCGGCTGCAACAACAGCGTTAGCAGAACTACAAGGGCACAACTAAACGTTTGTTTTTTGCTCATCTTCTATGATTATTTTTTTAAGCCGCTGGTACATAAACGACACCACCAAAAGCAAGACGCCCAATGAAAAGAAAGCAGCGATTTTTCCCCCTACAGGTATGTTACGAATATCAAAGATGAACAGTTTGAGCAAGGTAATGGAGAAGAGAACCAATGATACGATACGCAATGTTCTGAATTTATACTTCATGCCCAGCCACATACAAACAAACGAACAAAGACCCCATAGAATGGGCAGCACCGTTTTGGTAAACAACCGTTGAATATAATCGAGAGGGCGGGAAGCGGCATAGAACAGGGACCGCACCAGCATATGGGTCTCTACGCTTAAAAATATGATAATGACAATGCAGATGACCCAGGTTGCAATGGTTAATTTATTACTCTCTACCGACCTGGCACTGCGGAAAATGCCAATCATTTTGTAAAGAATTACTGCAACAAACAAGACCGTAAACCAATGACTGAAGGCAAAGTGTGTACTGCCGGTGCCTGATTGTAAAACATACGATTGTACTTCGAAAACAATACCTGTCAGCAACAGGTAAACGATGGTTGCAAACTCCAGCAACACCACCTGTATGTTTGCGGGTAGTGGTTTTTTGCCAGCTTTGGCGGCATACACTACAGCAAGCACAAACACCATTGTGTACAGCTCCAGGTATTGCCAATAAAGGTCCACAACAGGGAAGTGAAAATGAAACTGGTGATGTATCTCGAAAATGCCGGCCAGGAACAATAGAACCAAGGCAACTATTCTAAAGGCATTTGCCGGCAACAGGTACAAAATAACTTTCAGATCAGGCTGGTCTTTTTTCTTTAGTACCCACAGTATGTAGCTAGCCGCAGCGGCATAGACCGAAGTGATAAAGGCGCGGTTTAGTATAACCGGCAAAGAACGGTTGGCGATACCGTACACGTTTACCCAATCCATCAGCAGGCTAACCAGCATCGCTACCCACACAACTGCCGAGGTAATTTCCAGCACCGGTATTTTTGACTTTTGAAACAGCCAGTACAAGAGTGCTGCCTCCGATGCCCAAAACAAGGTGATGTGGTTGCCCTGCAACTGGAGCGGTCCGGCAAGGGATATAAAGGTGAGCGTAAGCCCGATCAATAGATACAAGATGTTGGTGTCTATACTGCGTTTTCTAAAAAGCAGGTACGATGCTCCCAGGTTGAACACACCCATAGAAGCACTGAACAAGCCTTTATAGTCCTGCGCCTGCATATGGTACAGGCAATACAATCCAACTGTAAAATACAAAGCAGTATTTGCCAGCAATATGCTAAAGTCAGATGCCAGGAACGCTTTGTTTTCCCGTATGTTATTGGCAATGTTGATGGCAAAAAACAGAAGGTAAAATACAGTGCTGAAGGCAAAAGCATTGCGGTAGGTAAGCAAACTTTCTGCCAGTGGCAGTGAGAACAGCCAACCACCAAACAGTATAACAGTGAAAACAAAAGCCAGCAGGTTCAGCAGTCGCCAGGCTTTGTAGTAAGCCAGCACCAGCAACCCGGTATTCAGTAGTATCAGGTAGGTAAAAAGTGTTTTATAATTGCCACTGCCGTCGCTTACCATAAACGGTGAGGCAAAGCCACCGACCAATGCAATAATGGCAACCTCCTGCCGGTCGTAAAGCATGGAAAGCACCACGGCAAAACCGGTTATAACAACCATGATAACAAAAGCCGTGGATTGTTCAAACAAATGAAACTGGTGGTAAGCGAGCGCTATGGTAAAGTAAAAAACCGCCAGACCGCCACCCACCAAAACCGAACTAAAAGCTTTGTAACTGTTGCGCATATAATGTGCAATGCCTGCTAAAATGCCACCGCAGGCTATGCCAATGGCCACCCTGCCCACCTCACCTATCCAGTTGTTGTCAATAGCAAATTTTACAAAGTACCCGATCGCCAGCACCAAAATGGCGATTCCGATCTTGCTCACCAGGTTTTCGCCAATAAACTTTTCCAGGTCGGGGTTGCGTTCAAAAAAAGACGGTTTTGGTGTTGCAGATGCAGGCACAAAGGTGGGTTGCGGTACAGGTTCTCCGGCTGTAAAAACCGGCGACTCCTCCAGCGTTGGCGTGTTGATCCACTCTGCTATCTCCGGCGATATTTCCGGTTGTTTTACCTCCGGCACTTCTACATCGGGCACAATTGCAGGGGCTGGTACCTCTTCAACAGGTGCGGGTGGCACTACCGGCAGTGGCGCATGTTTTTGTGCGGCGACAGTTTCACGCAATTGCCGCACCTCGCTTTCCAAATTGCCCAATCTATCGCTCACTGCATTTTTCAGGTTGACCAAAACAAACAAAACGATGAGCAGCGACAGCACGGCAAAAAATTCCATAGTCTAAAAGCAGTTGTGTGATAGCTTAAAGATAGAGACGCGGTGGTTAGGCTGAGCTAACACAACAACAAGTTTTTTTTGATGGCGGGCAGAAAGGCAATGTTGGAGCATAGTTGCGACAGTCTACCCCGCTTTACTACGGGGCTCCGTTCAGCGGCAAACCACTGTTGAACGGTGAAGGCAACAACTAGAAATATGTATTCAAAACTGTTTCCAAACAAACAAGGTTGTGCAGTAAAAGCGCAGGCAAATTTCCGCTTATACTTAACCTGGAAAGCTCCTTTCACCTAATCCAAACTTTTCTCCTGAACACAGCTTTTTCATAAAAGTTTTCACCATTGCACATTGATACTCCGGCAATACCACCCAACACACACAAGGTGGAGCAATCACTTTTTACAACAGTGGTCTGGTCATCGCTCACTACTTCTTTTGCGTCAAAAATATACACTATCGTTTGCTGATACGTGTACTCAGATACACTCTTAACATTCCACTCCGGAATGTTTTTATTGGCATTAATGGCTTGTGAAATGCAGGCAGGCGTGTTGACAGCTATTGGGTTTTTACCGCAACCTGTACCCACAAGAAGGATACTGCCTAAACAAAGAAATGTATATGCTTTCATTCTTTTTTATACCTGACACTATGCCCATACTCATCATTGCACCTAACATGCATAAATATTATCGATTACAGTCGAAAATTTCTCCATCACCACCTTACGTTTCAGACTCATTTTGGGTGTCATCTCGCCGGTCTCTATACTCCACTCACGTGGTAGCAGTTCAAACTTTTTGATCTGCTCAACCGGGTTAAAATATTTATTGAAACTATCTACAACGCTTGTTAAAAGCTCAACAACTTTGGTGTTGGTGATGGCGTCTTCATTACTTACAAAGGGTATATTGTTTTCACGCATCCATTCGCGCACCATCGGAAACGCCGGCACAATCAGGGCGGCCACAAACTTTTTTTCGGCGCCTATCACCATTACCTGCTCTACATATGCGCTTTCTTTCAGTTTATTTTCAATTAGCTGGGGCGCTACATATTTGCCACCGCTGGTTTTAAACAATTCTTTTTTGCGGTCGGTTATTTTTAAAAACCTTTTGTTTTCCCACACTCCAATGTCACCGGTATATAACCATCCATCTTTTAAAACTTCCGCGGTCAGGTCGGGTCGCTTGTAGTAGCCAACCATTACCGATGGACCTTTTACTAAGATCTCTCCGTCATCAGCAAGTTTTACTTCTATTCCTTTAATTGGTGGACCTACCGTTCCGATACGTGTATCGCTATTCGGTATCTTTCTGTTTACACTTATTACCGGGCTGTTCTCAGTGGGACCATAACCTTCATAAACGGGTATCTGTGCCGCGTTGAAAATGCGCAACAACTTAACCTGGCAAGCCGCGCCGCCGGTTATTACAAAAGATACATTGCCGCCCAATGCCGCCCGCCATTTATTAAAGATCAGTTTGTTTGCCAGCGCAAGCTGCATATTGTACCAAAGACCCCCGCTTTTGTTGTTGTCATATTTTTCGGCAAGATCCACTGCCCAAAAAAAAAGCTTGCGTTTCAAACCGGTTAGTTCGTTGCCTTTCGCCATTATCTTTTCAAAAACTTTCTCTAACAACCGGGGTACAGTTGCAAAACCGTTGGGTTTTATTTCCCGCAAATTTTCGCGATATCGTGTCCAGGTTTTCAGCATAATAAATACTGATGCCGCTGAATAAAAATATGTAACTGACCATCTTTTCAAAAATGTGGTTGAGCGGTAAAAAGCTGAGCACCCTTTTCTTCGGATCATCGGGAAAAGGAAAGCTTTGGCGGCTCAACTCTACATTTGAATAAATGTTTTGATGACTGAGCATAACCCCTTTGGGTGTACCGGTTGTGCCAGACGTATAAATGATAGTAGCAACATGTTGCGGGCTAATACGTTTTTTGCTTTCTTCCACTTTGCCCAGCCAGTGTGCATCATTGTTCAGCAAGCTTTTCCAATTTGTTCTACCTGTTAGTTCATTGAACGTATAGATGCCCTGCAGTGTGGGTACCCGTTCTGCTACACTCAACACTTTGTCGAGCAACTCATGACCGCTGACAAAAATTATTTTTGCTGCGGAGTCCTTTAATATAAATTCCAGCTCAAGGGGATTGGTAGTTGGGTACACTGGCACGAGTATAGCGCCTGTTTGTTGTACAGCAAGATCGGTGATAATCCACTCGGGGCGGTTGTTGCTGATGATAGCTACTTTATCGGCACTTTCAACCGTCAGGTTGTTGCCACTTATGCCTTTTTGTAATAAGCCGGCACTTAAACTATTAACGGTTTTCTGTACTTCTGTACTGCTGTATGGTTGCCAACTGCCCTGCACTTTGGCAGCTAACATATCAATTTTTGGAAAGTGTGAAAGCTGGTAATCAATACAATCAAAAAGTCTTTTCCATTCCATGGCGTGTCGTTAGAAAGTGAGGATCGAAATAAAAGGAGTAAAATAGCGAAAATGCTACGATTAAAAAAAGCAGAAGCAAAGAGAATAAGGGTTAATTCTACAGGTGTTTTGCCTTTTTTGTATTGGCCGAAAATAGCACTAAAAGCACAAGGGTGTGACACAACGATGTACCTCAAAGATTTACTGTTCGGAACCAAAAAAAACCTGTAAACCAAGGCAACCTACATTATCCGATACTGCTGACCATCGGGAATTTTAAAAACTTTGCTGCGGATAAAAGATAAGAAAGTATTAAGATCGTCCTGGTGATATTGCTGCCAGGTTTGATAGGTGCGTAGGTTGGTAGCGGGGCCAAAAAGCCAGAAGTTATAGGCTTCGAACATACCTTCCTGCAACAATTGTTTTTGCTGTTCAAAAAGCCTGAACGGATAGCTGTCAGCATACTCATCGTACCAGTCTAAAATAAACCGGGTACGCACAACGGTAAGCGATTCGGGCGTAATGCCCATCGCAACCTGGCTTTGTTGTTTGTTAAGCGTTTCTGCAACGGCAGCATTGAAAGGCAGAGGCTTTTTAGCATCTGCGCCTGTGCTTTTGTACCCCGCTATAAAAAACTTTTTGTATTCGTCGAGCAGCAGATTTTTCGATTCGGTGCTGCGGCTGGTAAAACTTTCCATATTCAAAAACATTTCGCCATATAAAATGCTCCAGACCAGGTCGCCACGATTGGCATATTCACGCGCAAGAAATATAATCGGTGCTATGGTTAGGGATCGGCTTTTACCCCGGCTTCCCAAAGTTTTACTGCATCGTCGCTTTGTCTTTAGCTGCAATCAGATCGCCGTATTCGCTATACAATATCGCCTTCGTTCGGAAACTTTTTCAATCCTTTTTTATATAGCTTTTCGGCTTCTTTTTCTTCTGCCACGGCCTTGTAAACCAGCCCCAGCATCTGGTAAGCTTTGCACATCCGCATCATCGCGCTCAACCAGGGTCTTACCCAGTTCCAGGGCTTTTACAAAATCCCGTTTCAGGTAGTAAGCAAACAACAGGTCTTTGGTTATTGCCAGATCATTGGGTTGCAGCTGCAAAGCATTGGTTAAGACAATACAGTGTTTTCATAATCACCCTGCCGCATAAAACTGCGCGCCGTTTCCTGCAAGGTGGCGGCATCTTGTGCAGGCTGTGCCATACACCGCAAGGAAGTGATAACAGAGCAGCAACTATCACATTTCTTCATACGATCGACTGCATTTTTTTAAAGTAAAAAAGACGATGTGCAAATCGTCTTTCGGTTTTTATACTATGCTATAAGATGCGTTAATAATCCATCGCGTAGTTTAGGTTCGAACCAGGTGCTTTTTGGCGGCATAACGTTGCCACTGTCGGCAATGTCAAACAACTGCTGAATACTAACCGGGTACAGGCTAAAGGCCACTGCCATTTCGCCACTGTCTACTTTTTTTACCAACTCGTGCAGCCCACTTATTCCGCCAATGAAATCGATGCGGGTATCGGTACGCGGATCTTGTATACCCAGGATGGGATGTAAGTAGATTGTTTTGCAAAATGGTTACATCCAGCACGCCAATGGGGTCGTTGCTAAAGGTTCCTTCTTTTGCCGAAAGGCGGTACCAGTTACCGTCTATATACATACCAAACTCATGCAAGGCTGCGGGCTTTACCGCCTCGCTTACCGCTTCTTTTCTATATCTAAATTGTTCGCTCACCTTCTTCAAAAAGTTGATACGTCAAGCCCGTTAAGGTCTTTTACTGCCCGGTTATAATCCATAATATACAACTGGCTGGCCGGAAACAAAGTGGTAAGAAAATAATTGCATCATCGGTGCCTTTGTTGCCCAAGCGCAGCACGCACTTTTGCTGCCGATGCAGCACGGTGATGGCCATCGGCGATGTAGGTATTAGGCACTTCTTCCTCAAACAATGATGTGATATGGCTGATGGCGGCAGAGTCGTTAATAACCCAGATAGCATGTTGAATGCTATCGTCGGCAGTAAAATTATAAACCGGGTTGCTGTCTTTCTTCCATTGATTCAACAGGTTATCAATGGCTTCTACATTTCTATAGGCCAAAAACACATTGCCGGTTTGCGCACCGGTTGTAGTTATATGATTAATGCGGTCCTGTTCTTTTTCGGGCGGGTAAATTCATGTTTTTTAATGATATCATTTTCATAATCATCTACCGAACTTCCGCAAACCAGACCTGTCTGACTTCGTCCGTTCATAACCAACTCATAGATGTAATAGCAGGGCTTACTTTCTCTAAAAAGTATATTGCGCTGTATAAAGGCATGCAGGTTTTGTCTTGCTTTTTCATACACTTCCTGGCTGTGAATATCAACACTTTCAGGCAGGTCAATTTCGCTTTTGGTTACGTGCAAAAATGAATAGGAGTTGCCTTGTGCTTCTATTTTTGCTTCTTTGCTGTTTAGTACATCGTACGGTCGTGAAGCAACTTTTGGCGCAAGTTCTGCTGCCGGTCTAAGGGCTTTAAAAGGTGAAATTTTTGCCATTCATCAAAATAATTAGGCGTGCAAGATAGGGAATGTTATGTGTTGAAGCGGGTATTCACCAGTTGCTGACCAGCTTTAGGCAGTGACCTAAATTCTTAGAAATTATCCCACTTTAGCTGCAAAATCTTTCATAACATTTACCAGTATTTCTACACTGCTTAGCGGCAATGCATTGTAAAAAGAAGCCCTGAAGCCGCCTACAGTGCGATGACCTTTTACGCCATACAAATTCTCCTTTTTACATACTTCTAAAAATTGCTTTTCAAGCGCAGGATCTTCCATAACAAATACAGCGTTCATTTTACTTCTGTCTTCCTTTGCTACAGGGCCTTGAAATACGGCAGGCTGTCGAGAGTACTGTAAAACAGGTCTGCTTTTGCCTGTTCATTCTTTCAATAGCATCCACACCGCCCATTTTTTTCAGCCAGCGCAGGGTTAGCATGCTTACATAAATGGCAAATACCGGCGGAGTATTCAACATTGAGCCATTGGCAATGTGGTTACGATAATCAAGAATGGTAGGTATTTTCCTTTCTACCTTACCCAATATATTCTTGTTAACCACCAGCATATTAACCCCGGCAATACCCACATTTTTTTGCGCCCCTGCATAAATCAGCGAAAAACGGTTAAAGTCCATTTGCCGGCTTAATATGTCGCTGCTCATATCTGCCACCAGCGGTGCCGTTAGTTTCGGGCATGGCTGTGCCATTGCGTTCCTTCAACAGTATTGTTGGTGGTGTAGTGCAAATACACAGCATCGTCAGGTACAGCAAACTGTTTTGGCAAATAGGTATGGTTTTTGTCTTTCGATGAAGCCACTACATCCACATTACCAAAAAGCCTGGCTTCTTTAATGGCCTTTGCTTCCCCAAATGCCATTGTCAATATAGGCTGCCGTTTGTCCTTCGCCCAACAGGTTATACGGCACCTGCATAAATTGTGTGCTTGCGCCGCCATGCAGAAACAACACTTCATGATCGCTATCCAGTTCCATCAACTCTTTCATCAGCGCTACTGCTTCGTTCAGCACATCTTCAAACAAAGGCGTACGATGCCCTATTTCCAGTATAGACAACCCTGTTCCATTGAAATTTAGCATCGCTTCACTTGCCTGCTGAAGTACTTCTTTTGGCAGTATGCTGGGCCCCGCATTAAAATTATGTACCATCGTAAAAAAAATTGAAGTGCAAAGTAAATGAAAGGCGATAGAATGTTTAGCTACAATCTTTAGCGTCTTAAACGCGGTCTTTTTATTTTTTGGGTTGCCGGCATTTGCACCTTGAGGGAGGCGGTCGTTGCGACGCTCCATTTAGACTGCATATCTCTCTGTGGCTTTTTTCAATGGTCTTTTGCTTTATTCTACGTCCATATTGCACAATCAGGTTTCCTCATCGGCTGGTCTGCTTGCATTTAAAAAAAAGAATGTTTAGGTTTATAAGGTCAACTTTTTCTTTACTACGTATTGAAACTCACGAAAATGTGAACAAATGAAATTCAGGCAAATCCCATCTTTTATATTGGTAGTCGCATTTGTAGTAGCATCCTGTAAAGGTTGTAAGCCCAACGATGACAATGCCAAACAATTGCAGATACTGCAGCAGAAATTCGACAGTTTGGCCAATGAAATAAATGGGTACAAAGACAGCCTGAAAAGATACGACGATGCCATTGTAGATTTAAAGATGCGCGACAGCGAACTCACCGGGCAACTGCAGGCAAACAAAGCAATTCAAATCAAAATAAAAAGAGATTATGATCAAGTTAACCGTCATGGTAGTGCTAACTCTGCTGAGATTACAAAGTATTTCGCAGAACTCTCTCCCAATGATACCAGTATCACTTGTCTGCCTAATAACCAGTTGCGCGAAATGATCCGCCTCAACGAAATAAGAAAGGTGCAGACCAGGGAATTGGCCGCGGTAAAAGACCAGGTTGATCTTCTCGAACAAAAAGTTGCTGTTAAAGACACCACCATTTCCGCGTTCGAGAAACGTATTATTATTACCAACAAAATGACGGCGGCTTATGACTTAAGTTTAGCCAATCTCAATAATCAGATTGTCGTTCATAAATCCATCAACGACCAGTTAAAAAGAGATTTGAAAACAGCTAACAAAAAACGGGTCATGAACAAATTCTTCTATGGCGGAATAGCTGCAGTAGCCCTGGTTTTGCTGGCTATAAAATAATTTGCATCTTTTGTTTTTAATGATGGAGAGGGGCAACCTGGTTGCCTCTTTTTTTTTAACGTCGGCTTCCACCCTTATTTTACTATCGTCACCTTTGTGCCAATTGGCACCATGTCGTAAAGCTGTCTGATATGTTCATTTTTCATACTTATGCAACCCATAGTCCAGTTCTCGTATAGATCAATTGCATAGTCTTCATGTGGCCAGGTTCCATGTATACCTATGTCGCCGCCGATCTTTGCATACGGTGGAATGATGCCCTGCTGCTTTCGCATATTAAACTTGTCTATGTCAGCTTGTGTTGGGTAGTCAAGCGCCATATACCGGCTCCATTTATTATGGTATTTTTTATTGATAATTGTAAAAGTGCCTTCGGGTGTTCTTCTATCGCCCTGTATCAATTTGTCACCCTGGTCTTTTGAGCCTAAAACGATCGGGTAAGTAATTAACCAGCCTTCGGCGTCATACACTTTCAATTCATAATCGCTTTTGTCAATAACAATATAATAGCCACTTTTACTGTACAGTGCGCTGTAGAAGGAGGTATTGAGCGTGAAGACCAATCCGAGGATCAGTAGCAGAAAGAAGTTCTTCATGGGTTGTGCTAGCTGTTCAAAATGTACTTTAGCCGGAAAATTACCACATCCTTTTTTTGCTAAAATTGCTTTCACAAAAATTTACGACACTGCGAAAACCTACAGCAAAGCGTCAAAATCTCGCTACCAACAATTACCGGGTTTTTAAAGATTTTCCGTTTGCCATTCGAGGTTAAATATCTCAGTGTAGATAATATATGCTCCGACGGGTACTTTCAGCATTTTATCATTCAAACCATCCCATCTAAATGAGCCTGCCTGGGCTAAAGTGGCGTTTTTTGCCAAAGCTTTTATGGGGCGCCCGCTGGCATCGAATATAGTTATATTGGCTACATAGCCGGTTTCACTCAACTGGTAGCTGACCGTTGTATAGTCTTCAAATCCATCATTGTCGGGCGAAAAAGTTTTGGGCGTCACCGCTACTTCACCCTGCACTGTAAGGTCACTTCTGTATTGCGAATTTTGATAGGACGGTGTTCCATATCCAGCCGTTGACGCTGCCGAATGCCAGTTCTCCGGCTCCTGCGAAGGCTTGTTATAATCCACCCGTTCCAGCGAAATTCCTTCTTCATTATCTATCAGGGAAAAATGCCATTTTGCACTATAGTGCACTTCATCTACTATTTCACCCTGCGCATTCAGGAGTACTACCGTGCCCTGGTCGTCAGGAAACGAAGGCATAGAAATATCTATAAAATGATCCGGCTTTTTGGCCACATAATTTTGTTTCACCAGCGCACCGTTGTCACTCAGCACATAAAAATCTCCGGGAAACAGCAACAACGGATCCAGGCTGAGTTGTTGCAAACTGCCCAACGCATTAGTAGTCGACGACCGGTTAGCCAAATACATATTTTTTAGGTCAATTATTTTGGTACTGCGATTATAGATCTCAACATAATCAGTTGATGTCGGCACTGGATTGAATAAGATCTCGTTGATCACCACATCGGTACTGTCGGCAATACTTGCCAGACCAACCTTGCCGTATTCAATGCATTGATCACATTGCCACTGCAATCGCTGAGGTTATTAACAGAAACAACATAAACTTTATTCGCAACTATAGGTGTACTAAGAGAAAGCTGCACCTGGCTAAAACCCGGCGATACAACCACCGCAGCAGCCGGCGCATTCACCCCTTCACTAATTGCGTAGTTGCCCGGGGTACCGCCTTGTACAAGATCAACCGGTTCGCTAAAAGTTAGCAGCAACGTAACGCTATCAACTGCGGCTGCCCGCAGTAGAGCCGGCGCCTGCTGATCGGGATTGGTCCCGTCAACTGAATTCATTGCACCCGGTGTACCACCTGCCAGGTTAGTACTGGCTTTCCAGTTATTTGCACCCCCACACGGGTTGTGCGTGTCTATCATTTCCAAACTCCATCCACCATCACTCTTCACCGCATTTTGAAACCAGGCTACATTATAGCTAACCGAATGAACGGTGATGCCTTCTTTGGAGGTGAGCCACAGGGTTGTGCCGGTATTATCAAGCGCGGGAAAAGAGGTGATGCCCAAAACTTTACCAAAAGGTGAAAAAAAGCAGCCGGCGTAGTGCCGGTGATGATCAAAAAACTGTCGGCAGGTAAGACAAGTGAAGGAAAAGTTGCGCTTGCGGTGCTCAGACTGCTGATTCGCCAGCCCTGCAGATTTATGTTTTTGCCGCTGGTGTTTTTTATCTCGATGAACTCGGCATTGGGTAAGCCTACAACAGGAGTAGGATCAGCTAAAATCTCATCTATAACAATATCGTAGGCTTGTGGCGTATAGAAACTAAAAGCACCTGTTCCGTTAGCTAAAGCATTGCCAGACAAATCTTTTACGTTATTAACCATCAGCGTATTATTTGTACCATTCGGAAAATTGCCGGAAAAATTGAGATGTACCAACGCCAGGTTAGAAAGGTCAGGTGTGGCATTAGCTGGTACGCCAATACCATTGTCTGCCATATAGTTTGATGGCATACTTGCCGTTGAGGCATCTACAGGTTCCGAAAAAAGTACATCAAGGGTACTGGGGGAAGTTACGGTAAGGGATTGTATAGAGGGCGGTGTCACGTCCGGCACATAGGCGCCTATCTCTATATCATCAAAAAAATGTTTTTGAAAAAAACTGGCGGTGCTTTGTTTTACCAAAAATCCAAAAAAAGCCGAAGTAGTATAAGTTGCGTCCGTTACAAAACCTTCAGTAAAATACGATGAGCCGGTGCCCGCCAGGTCACGTTGCAAGGTCCATTTGTTGGCACTGCTGCGGGTCACTTTTAGTATCAGCGAATTAGTTGAAGTTAAGGCGGCATTTACTCCATCGATCAGCTTACTGACTGCACCACCGGCATCTTTCCGGTAGAGCGAAATCTCATCGTCGGTATTGCCAATACGTACAAAATAACCGGTTGTGCTGCTGCTGCCCAGATCACTTGCCGAGGCGGTCAGGTACACATCAACATAGTTAGCAGACGACGTACTAAAGGCAAGTTGCACATATAATTTCCACTCTGCGGTGGTTGCCAGAGTGCTGGCAGTGCTGATGTAAAACGAGCCATTAACCGTTGTATTATTACTTTGCAATTGCTGGTTACTGTTTATTATCCAGTCAGCCGCATTGCCAACCCATGCCGGGTTATTGGTAAAGTCACCATCGGTAAAGTGTTCAGTCAATTGTGCCCCTACGGGTTTATAGAAAAAGATAAAAACCAAAAATAAAATGAACAGGTTTTTTTTATGCATCGCTCAGTTAGCTTGATCCTTAAATATATAAGTTTTGAAGGATTACCTTTTAACAAAAAGGATATATGCGCCATTTTGCCGCCAGAGACAGGCAAAATAGTTCAGGAAACACTTTCTGAGTGATCGATAGGCGATTTTTCTTTCCGGCATTTTTGCATGTACACCTTGCCATTCACATCAAAAAGGTAGCAGGCAACTTGCCCGTTTTCCCGGTACATTGGCATGCTGCAGGTATAAAAAGCCATTTGCATGTTTTGGTTCCGGGGCAGTGAAGCAATGGGGAGGCATTGTTTGCGACGCTCCGTTCAACTGTCGGTTCATTGGGGAGCAAGGAGTATTTTGCCAAAAAATATTTTTTGTTTATTTCCATTTCTATTTATTTTCGCGGCAAATACATGCAACAGCCAACACATACAAAACGCACAAAGAAACCGCTACCCTAAGGGAAGCCCGACTGCGTTTGTACGTACATACATCATAGTGAGGCCTTCCCGATCAGGAAGGCTTTTTTATTTGTATTGAAAACGTTGGAATACGTTGATAGTTAGTACACGGATGACGCGGATGAAATTTGGAACACGGGTGACGCGAATGAAGATTGCAACACGGATGACACAGATGAAATTGCAACACGGATGACACGGATGGAAGGATAAAGAGATACGTTGAAACTGAACAGAGCAGGGATTAAAACTTATATCCGGGTAAGTAAAATCAGGGCGATAGAGTTGAACGGAGCGTCGCAAGTAAAGCAGATCAATGAACTAATGCCGGTCTCATAAAACCGCAAAACATAAAAACAAACAACAAAATGAAAGTTGCAGTAGTAGGCGCTACAGGCCTGGTCGGAACCAAAATGTTACAGGTATTGACCGAACGAAATTTTCCGGTGACAGAGTTAATGCCGGTTGCATCAGCCAAGTCGGTAGGTAAAGAAGTGATCTTTAAAGGCAAGGGTTATAAGGTCATCAGCATGGAAGATGCGATAGCAGCAAAGCCCGACGTGGCATTGTTTTCTGCCGGTGGCGGCACGTCGCTGGAGTGGGCGCCAAAATTTGCCGCAGCAGGCATTACCGTAATTGACAACTCAAGCGCCTGGCGCATGGACCCTGACAAAAAACTGGTAGTGCCCGAGGTGAATGCAGAAGTGCTGACAAAAGAACGATAAAATTATAGCCAACCCTAATTGCTCAACCATACAAATGGTGGTGGCATTGCAACCACTGCACAAAAAATACCACATAAACCGTATAGTAGTTAGCACTTACCAGAGTGTGACCGGCACCGGCGTAAAAGCAGTAAGCCAGCTAATGAACGAGCGCAAAAATGCCGAAGGCGAAATGGCATATAAGTACCCGATAGACCTGAACGTGATTCCGCAAATAGATGTGTTTTTGGACAATGGCTACACCAAGGAAGAAATGAAAATGGTGAAGGAAACGAAAAAAATAATGCAGGACGATAGCATAAGGGTAACCGCAACAACCGTGCGCATACCTGTAATGGGCGGACATAGCGAAAGTGTAAACGTAGAGTTTGAAAACGACTATGACCTGGCGGAGGTAAAAGAACTATTGGCTGCCTCACCGGGTATTGTGGTGCAGGACAATATAGAAGAACAAATTTATCCAATGCCACTGTGGGCGCATGAGAAGGACGATGTTTTTGTAGGCAGATTACGCAGGGATGAAAGCCAGCCAAAAACACTGAACATGTGGATAGTAAGTGATAACCTGCGCAAAGGCGCTGCGACTAATGCGGTGCAGATAGCCGAATACCTGCTGCAGAATGGTTTGTTGTAAATAAATAGATCACGGAGATAAACATTCTGCATGGTTCCGTGATCTATTACTGCTCCGACCCGATTTTGGAGCAATTCGCTGCGCTTTGGCTCGGCAACGCCTTCGTAATTAAATGGGCAATGGCGACAACCGTTGCCGCAACAAAAGCCACGTTCAAGATGATACTTGCTGGTAAAGACCATAAAGCCCAACTCGTTGAAGTAGAAGTCAACACCTTCCAACAGTTTATTCTTCACCTGCGGCAGGTTTAAGAAGTTCATCTTTATCCGGCGGCAGTTGTTTATTTATACTAAACCTCAGATAATGAATACGGTTACTCCGGGCAATGTCAAGCCGCTCGTAATGAGTGGTGATCTGCAGGTCTGCGGGTACATTTGGTTGGGCATATACATCGTCAACCTCAGCCGATAAATTGAGGTTGAAAAGAGCGATCACCTGCCGGGTAAATTGAAACAGATCGGGACTATCTGTTTTTAGATGAACGCAGCCATCTATCTGCAAAAATGATTGGTACAGTCGCAAAAAGCGGGGATGGGTCAGCCGCTTTTTTGCTTTGCTGGTACGCAATTGCGGATCGGGAAAAGTGATCCAAATTCCGGCAATTTCGCCCGGTGCAAAGTAGTCTGCAATTTTCTCGATCTGGGTGCGCAGAAACGCCACATTACTCAAGTTTTCTGCCAGAGCCTGTTTGGCGCCTGCCCACATACGATTGCCCTTTACATCTACACCAATGAAATTGCAACCTGGTTTAAGCCTGCCTAAACCAACAGCATATTCTCCTTTGCCACAGGCAAGTTCTAACACAATAGGATTTTTATTGTTAAACCAGGTATTCCACTTACCCTTCATTTCTGCCGGGTACTCCAGCACGTTCTGAAAGGTTTTGATCTCTGAAAAACGCTGCAACTTCTTTTGACCCATAAGCGGCAAAAGTAACTTTTTTAATAGGTTCGCTACAGTGCAGAATTAAAAAGAAAATGCATTGCATGGGTTGTTTATGGTGCGAGTGGGAGCTGCAAAAAAACGTAAAACAAAACAAGAAAAACAAAGTAAAATGACAACGCGTTTTGCAATATGCCGGTTGAGACCTGGTGTATTGATCCGCCTGCTATGATCTGTCGGGAGTTGAAGTAAATAATATTGAAATACCGGCAGCGGCTGGTTTTGAAAGCAAAAAATAAAGCCACTTTTGAGATGATAACCAGCACCATCACCAGCACTACCAAAAAATTAAAATAACGCCCCAGAAAAAGTACTACCTGCATATTTACTTAGTTGTTCCTGTTATAAACGACAGCCATGCAACAAGCATTGGTGAATAAGGACTGAAAAATAGCCGGATACGACGCAGTACGAAAAGCTCTACCCTAAAACAGGAAGAACAGGAGTATAGCTCCTGTTCTTCCTGTTTTACTTAAAGCAGCATGCGTATGTTTCTCTTAGTGAAACTAAGACCCAAATGTTCTTTCAAATTAAAACCAGCTCCTGATCCACGTTTCATCAGTAGTGCCTTTCAGGCGACGAAACCGGCGGTTCACCTCTACCCTATGCCTTATCATTGTAATGATGACCAGCGGAATGAACAGAAACGTGAAAGGAGGTATGCCCAGCATGCTTATCCATGTGCCACCATATTGCCTGCGCATCGGGCGTTTTAGCCGCTCTGCAATCAGGTACATTGCCGGCACAATAACCAGGGTCATAAAAAATGCAAAGGCTAAACCAAAGATGATAGTCCAGGCCAATGGCTTCCAAAAACTGGCGCTGTCGCCACCAAAGAAGATGTGTGGGATTAAGTTCGGAAAACATAGTAACAAAATCAATATTGAAACCAACCGCCAACGGTATAAGCGCAAGGATGGCTGCAAGTGCAGTAAGCAAAACCGGGATGATACGTGTTTTGCCGGCCTGTATCACTGCTTCCCTTGTCTTCATATCCGCGGCCTCGTAATTCATCAGCAAACTCAATTACAAGAATACCATTTTTCACCACAATACCTGCCAGACCAACAATACCAATACCTGTCATTACCACTGATACCTCCATGCCGGTAATTGCAAAACCAAGCAAAACACCAATAACACTAAAAATAATTTCGGTTAAGAATGATAACCGGTTTACTAATGGAATTAAACTGCAACACCAGCACAAACAAAATAAGCATCAAGGCAATGATCAATGCCTTACACAGGAAGGCGCCGGTTTCAGCCTGTTGTGCACCTTCACCTGTTTGGGTAATGGTTACATCGTTGTTTGCTTTATTAAAGTCGTCAATGGCGCTTTAATTTTTGCATTTACATCAGTAGGTGTATAACCACTTAGTACATTTGAATACAAGTGTAATTACCCGTTTTACATTCTTCCGTTTAATGCTTCCATAAGTGCTGGTATAATCAACTTTTACCAGTGAACTGATAGGTATTTGTTTTATACCGCCGGTCATTTCACGAAACACGATCCGCATGTTCAACAGGTCAGACAAGGCTTTGCGCTGCACTTCATTATTCCGCAATTGTATCTTATACTCATCTTCACCTTCTTTTATTTTAGAAACTTCACGCCCAAACAAGGCAGTACGTAAGGCCATACCTATTTGTGCAGTTGAAACGCCTTCAATCATTGCTCTTTCACGGTCAATAGATAAGCGTAATTTCAGGATTGGTAAGATCAACATCAAGCTTTAGATTCTTCAACACCTGCTATTTGTTTGTTGTCAAGATAGTTTTTAAGATCAACTGCAGTCTTTGTGAGGTGATCAAAATTTTCACTCGAAACTTCTATATTGATCGGCGACTCTGTTGGCGGTCCGCTTGCTTCCTGGTCAACTGAAATAGTTGCGCCGGGAATACCTTTCAAGACAGCACGGATAGAATCAAGATAAGGAGCAGTGGACACACCATGGCGTTTTTCAAACTCAACAAACGAGACCTGTACTCGTCCAAGTTCGGCCGTGTACTTCTGTCGCCACTGATTGGGATCTGAAGCACCAATGGCCACATTAGAAATAACACTTTCCACCATCGGGTTTTTCTTTCCGTTTTCCATGCCCAATACATGGTTCACTTTGTTTTCCAGGCTACGGGTAATAGAATCGGTATAATCAACACTGGTACCTACCGGCAGTTTCAGATACACATATATTTGGTTAGGATCGCCTTTTGGAAAAAACACCACCGGTACCTTCCTGACCACAAAAACAACAATAGAAAAAATAAACAAGCCGACTGTACCAATAAGAGGTGAACTGGCCTCCAGCCAACTAAACGCCCACCGCAGCAGATGCTCATACTTGGTCATAATCCAGGCAAAGCACGGTTTTGAAACTTATGAATAAGATCGTCAAAAACATACGTATTCAGCACCACCAGCAGGGCAAATAAGATCAGCAGGTTGCCCGCAAAATATACACCCAAAGAGATCGAGTAAAATACCTGCAGCCAACAAGCCCAGAAACAGGTGCTCTTAAAAACAGCTTTTTTGGGCTTTGTTTTCGCCCTCCGGATGGTTCATAAAGTCCACGGCAAAAACCGGGTTCATAATAAATGCAACTACCAGCGAAGCAGCCAGGGTAAAGATGAGCATCGTAGGCAGGTAGATCATAAACTTACCAATGATGCCCGGCCAGAACAACAAGGGGAAAAATGGAGCAAGCGTGGTCAATGTACCGGCAAGTACCGGTATAAAAACTTCTCCGGCAGCCATTCGTGCAGCATATTGTCAGCACGTCAGTTTACCCCTTGCCTTCAACAAATATCCGGTGCGTATTTTCAATCACCACAATGGCATCATCCACAATAATCCCAAGCCCAAACAGCAGGGCAAACAACACCATAAAATTTAGCGTAACATTCGAGCCGGTTATCAGCTCGGCAGCCGGCAAAAACAGAAAGGCCACAAACATACTCAGTGGTACAGACAGTGCCACAAAGAATGCATTGGTCACACCCATAAAAAACATCAGGATCAATAAGCACCAGTATAAAACCAATGACAATCGAGTTGACAAGATCATTAAAGGAAGTGCGTGTTGCTTTACTCAGGTCGCCGGTTATCACCACATTCAGATTTTTAGGTATGATGGTACCCTTCATTTCTTCCACTGCTTTCTTCACCCCATCAGAAGTTTCAATCAGATTTTCACCGGCTCTTTTTATAATGTTAAGGGTCACCACATTTTTACCATTCAGCCGCGCATAACTTTCTCTTTCTTTCACCGTATCCTTTATATCGGCAATATCTTTTAGGTAAATTGGCGAACCTGAAGTATTGCGCACAATGATCTTTTCAATGTCAAAGGCATTTTTAAATTGTCCCTTTACCTGCAGCGTTCGTTTCATGTTACCTACTTCCAGCAAACCACCCGATATATCCACATTCTCCCGTGCCACTGCATTTGCAATATCATCAAAGGTGATATTGGCAGCCTGCATTTTATAATTGTCCACATTTATCTGAAACTCTCTTTCCGGTGCACCAACAATATCAACCCTGGTTATCTGCGGCAATTCTTCCAGTTTGTCCTGCATATCATCGGCAAATTCTTTCAGCTTCAGCAGGTCAAAATCGCCACTTATGTTTACAAACATGATCGGGAATTCCGAAAAACTTACTTCCTGCACATTGGGTTCCTGTGTCAGGTCAGTAGGCAGATCTTTTTTTGCTTTATCTACGGCATCTTTCACTTTCTGCAGGGCCACATCCACTACCACATCGGTATTAAATTCCACCGACAATGGCAGAGTAATCCTGCAGCGAGGTACTTGTAAGTTTGTTGATCTTTGCCCCGGTAATCCCTTTAATTTGTTTTTCAATCGGCTGCGTAACCAGGTTTTCCATATCGCGTGGCGAGTTTCCCACATTAATGGTCGATACATAAATAGTCGGTATTACAATGTCAGGAAATTGCTCTTTGGGCAACGTTACAAACAGCGTAATACCAATTGCCGATACAAAAACAATCAGCAGGTATATAGATGTTTTATTTTTTATTGACCACGTTGTCGGGCCAAATTCTTTAAACTTTTCTTTTAGATTTTCTACAGCACTCATATGAGTGTTTTTGTCTTCGCAATTCAAAAATTGAGTTGCGCGGCTTTTTGGCAGTTATGCTTTCACCTGCCGGTTCGTGGGTTTTCCCAATTTTTCAGGCAGATCAGCTATATTTTTTGCGTTGTATTTCTTTGGTCACCGGCTTCAACTCATCCGGCAACATTTTGGGCGACGCTCCGTTCATCTGTATCGCAATGATTGGGCTTTCATTGCCTTCTCTCTATGCCTCACTTGCCGGCAGGTTGTCATTAAATAGTCAGCCGCTACTTTATTCTCATTACAACAACGCTGTAGTCATGCTGAACTTTTTTGCATTCGATACCCAATTGCTCACGTGTGTTTTTGTGCTGTACTCCAAAGAGCAAAAGCGAGTCTCTGGCAAATAGGCAATTGGTTATGCATTGGTGGTTACCACCTGACCATCGTACAAACTTTGGAAACCTTCTGTTATCAAAACATCTCCTTCCTTCAGCCCGTTTTTTACTTCTAACCGGTCGCCATACAATTCACCTACTTCTATCTTTCTCTTCCGGGCTATCATGTTTTTGCCTTCTTTTACTGCTATCAATACAAATTTTCCGGTCTCGTCTGTTTGCAAAATATTAACCGGAACTGTCAGTGCTTTAGGCGCCGTGTAGTCTTGTATCTTAACAGTTGCCGTCAGGTTAGGCTTTAGGTTTTTATCACTTGGCACTTTAGCTTCAGCTATAAAACCCCTGGAGGTAGTACTTATCGATTGACTGATAAGAGAAATGGTGGAATTATAGGTTTTGTTTATATCGGGTATTGTGATAATGACGGGAGTTCCTTTGCTTACTTTCGAAAGGTAGTTCTCCGGCACATCGGTCACCACTTTCAGGTTAGTTGAGTTCACTATTTTTATACCTGCGGTTGGCGCTCCGGTAAATACCTCTCCGGGGTGTATGGTCACCTCATCCGCAATGCCATTTACATTGCTCACTACATTGGTTGTCGCCAGTTGTTCCTGTGCTGCTTTTACATTTTCCTGTTGGGTTTTCAGTTGGTTTTCCAACACATCTACATTGGTTTGTGCCTGCAGTAGCTGCACTTCTGTGCCTATGTGCTGGTCCCACAAATTTTTAGTGCGTTGATAAAGGCTTTTGGCTAGTTCCAGTTGATTACGCGTCGCGGCCATGCCCTGTTTTGCCGCCGCCACGTTGGCGCTGATAATAGCATCATCCAACTTCAACAGCAACTGACCTTTTTTTACACGGTCACCTTCTTTTACATACACTGCCCGTACCTGTCCGCCGCCGCCACGTGGTGCTATGTACGAGGTATTTTCTGCATCTACTTTGCCCTGCAGTTCTATATAATGGGTAAACGACTGCGTTTGCGCAGTATCCAGTTGCACCAGTTTAGCATCTTCGGCACCGTCGTCCGTAGTGTCAAGTTTTGAAATTTCCTGCTCCAGGTTTTTTATTTTCAGCATTACTGCCGCCTGGTCTTTTTTCAAATCTTCTAATTTCTCTTTCTTTTGTGTGAGTTCTTTATTTGTGTCGTTGCCACCACAGGCAGTCGCCAAAACTGCCAGTGTAAACAATAAAGAACCTTTGGTCAACAATTGCATAATAGTTTTTATTTGATGTGTATTTTTAGTCGAGTTTCCCCAGTGAAGACCGGTAGGAAATTTTGGCAACGATGGCATTATATAATCCATTGAAGTAATTTGATTGTGCAGTTTGCCACTCAGTGTCTGCCTGCAATACTTCGAAACTTGAACCCAAACCAGCTTCAAATTTTTTCTTGGTAGTATTGTAAACGTCTTCTGCCAGTTTTACATTTCTCTCCTGCGCGTCCAGGTTTAGCAACGCATTTTTCAGGCTTTCCTTCGATATAGTTTGTTGCAGGTCTATCACCTGTTTCACATTATCAAATGTGTTGTCAACTTTTTGCAGGTTAAGCAAGGCCTGTTGAACCCTGTATCTTTTTTGGAAACCATCAAAAATGGGCACATTCAGGTTCAAACCCACTAATGAATTTTTTAACCAAAAAGTTTTATCACTGGTTATAAATTCCTGACCCTGACCTTGAGCCGTATAACTAAGTGATGCAGACAAACTCGGCAGGTACGCCAGTTTGTATCTCTTTACATCCAGTTCCTGCAACTGCCGGGTATAGGTCAGCGCTTGTATTTCTTTGCGGTCTTCATACTTAAAAGCATCGTCCAGCACACCACGTTTCACATCTTCATTGGTCAGGCTTTCTTTCAATGTCACAGAGTCTTTTTGAGAAATGCCGATCGAATATTTTAATGCTGCATAGGCCAAACTGATAGAGTTATCCAGTACCGTAAATGAGGTTTGCAGATTGGTCAATTGCACCTGCACTTTATCCAGGTCCAGTTTTTCGGCAAAACCATTCACAAACATGATAGAATCATCGTGATACAATTTTTGCAGCCTGTCTATCCCTGTTTTCAAGAAGTCAGCTTGCTTTTGCGCGATCAGAATTGCATAATAGCGTCTGTACGCCGAGTCTTTTACCTGCTCTTTTATCAGTTCAAGGTTTGCCTGTGAATACCTGATGGCAGTTTGTCTCGCCTTCAATCCCACAAATACATCCGGTTGAAAAAGCAACTGTGTAAGTGTAGCACCAATGCTCGTGTTCCAGGGTTGAAAAAAGCTGATCGCCTGCAGGCTGGGCGTAGGTATTTTGGTGCTTTGTGGTAGCAGCCCTTCATTTATCAGCACATTGTATATTCCGGCTTGCGACGCATCCGGAAATAAAATTTTAGGAAGTTGCAGGTACCTGCTGATGGAGGCTGTACCGCTCAACTGGGGCAGCGCCTGACCGGTTATCTCTCTGTTTTGCGCTTCCTGTATTTTAATGTCTATTGCAGCATTTTTTACTTCTGTTACATTTTTAAAAGCAAGCTCAACCGCTTCCTTTATAGTCAGTTCATAGTGGGTTTGGCCAATACCAATACTCACCATACCACATAACAGCAGGGTAAACATTACTCTCGTCTGCTTCTGTTTACTCATAATTGTTGGTTTATTCTTTTTTGTTTGTATTTCCTTATCTGCTTTTGTCCTTCGCTGGTACAAAGTCCATAAACAAACAATTCCAATTGCACTTTTTCTATCTCTGCTATATTGTACTTCGATGAGGGGAAAGCATTTTGATCGAAAGGAATAAACATTGCTTCTACTCTTAACCTCGTTACTACATCCACATTTATGTCATCTCTATATAATCCCTCTGCTATTCCCCGTTGCAGGTTTTGTTGTATTTTCTTAAAAATGTAGTTGTTCTTGTGCTGGTACAACTTTGTATGCGCTTCCGGAAAACACTTTTCCAGGTCTTCTAATACCGCCGGGCACATCTCACCTATCATTTCTTCCAGCATATCTATGTTCAGGAAAATTTCGTGTACCGCATTTTCTGCTGTGGCTACATTGGCTTCACATATCGAAAGACTTTTTAAAATGTGCTCCTGCACCACAGCTTCAACAATTTCTTCCTTATTGGCAAATGATTGATAGATGGTCTTTTTACTCATCCCTGTTTTCAGCGCAATCTCGTCCATCGTTACCCGCCTGAAACCAAAACGATAAAAAAGCTCATTCGCTTTTTGCAATATTCTTCCCCGTGCTTCCATATTCGCGGGCAAAACTAAGGAAACTAATTTTATGAATTTAGTTTCCTTAGTTTTTTATTTTTATTTGCGCCGATAAGCCAACACCTGGCGAAAACGGCTACCAGCTTTGTGTCAAATTTTCTCTTTTTAGCAGGTAACCAATAGTGCAAGACCTTTACGATCAGGGTTGTTAGTTGTCAGTTCAGTTATAATTATAAAATATCCTCCAGCTCTCGCAAGTGATGAATGATATAAGTGGGTTGTAAATCGGTAGGTTCCTGCAGATGATTGACAAACACCGTATCCATCCCGGCATTCATAGCACCGGCTATGTCTGCATCCAGGTTGTCACCCAGCATCAGGCTTTCTTCGTAGCAACAGGCAGCCTTTTTAATGGCAAAATCAAAAATGTCTTTGTGTGGTTTAAGGCTGCAGGCCGCTTCAGAAGTAATGACGGTGGTAAAGTATTTGCCGATGGCGGCATTGTCCAGTTTGCGCCATTGTACTTTTTCAAAACCATTGGTTATCAGGTGCAGCGTATAGCCGTTTGCGGTTAGGTATTCGAGTATCTCAATTGTATGGGGAAACAGGGCTTTTTTGCCGGGAAGTATTTCCAAATATTCACTGCTTAGTTGTTTTGCTAACTGCTCGTCGCCTATTTTAAATTCAAGCAGCGCATGCCACATTCTTTTCCATTTCAGTTCTTCCTGCTTTATAAAACCATGGTTATACCTGTGCCACAGGCGCTTGTTGTGAAAGGAGTATTTTTCAAAGAAAAGATCGAAATCAGCGGTTATTGTTTTGTGCAGATCGTGCAGCACATACAGCTCATACAGGCATTCTTTGGAGTTGGCTTCAAAATCCCAGAGTGTATGGTCAAGGTCGAAGAATAGGTGTTGATAGGTCTTACCGCCGTTTCGCATTGCGTTTTCATAGATTTGCACGAAGCTACCGCAAAAAGCGTGAACATGAATGTTGTAATAACAGGTGCTACCCGGGGAATTGGACGTGCCATCGCTGAACACTTTGCTGCCGCCGGCAACACCATTATTGCCTGTGCCCGCACGCTAAAAGACCTGCAAACTTTACAAGCTGATCTGTTGCAAATGCATCCTGCTTCAACCGTTCACATCTACCGGGTTGATATGGAGAATGCCACCGATGTGCAAGAATTTGCCACCGCTCTTTTGCGCCAGGATCTGGCTCCCGGCATCCTCATAAACAACGCCGGCTATTTTACTCCCGGCAATATCCATTCAGAGCCAGCCGGCAGCCTGCAAAACATGCTCAACATAAATTTACTTGGCGCCTATCATCTTACCCGGGCGCTCTTGCCCCACATGATAGCAACCCGCCAGGGGCACATCTTTAACATCTGTTCTGTGGCTTCGCTTTCGGGTCTACCTCATGTAGGCGCCTATGGCATCAGCAAGTTTGCATTATATGGCTTTAGCAAACATCTCGGCGCCGAAGTGCAACCTTTTGGTATAAAGGTTACAGCGGTTTGCCCGGGTTCCACCTATACCAGCAGTTGGGATGGCTCAGGTGTAGATGCAACAACTTTGCTTCAGCCGGCAGATGTGGCGGCACTTGTTTACGCCACCAGCCGGCTTTCTGCAGCCGCTGCAGTTAACGATATTATTTTGCAGCCATTGACCCGGAAGTAAAATTTTTCGGTCGGATGCCACTTTACCAGCATAGTTGCCAAAAAACCACTGTCTGCAACGCAGCTCTAAAAAGCCGGATCATCTGCAGCACCTTCTTTGTTGAACACTTTTCGCCGGCTTACTTTATCTGTTCAAACAACCTCAAACCGTACATCGCCGCAAATATGCCTAACTTAACTTTTTGAACTGGCAAATGCTTTTACCTTTGCCGGTGAAATTTGGTGTATGAAAAAGAGTGCTTTCGTTGCAGTTTTATTAATGTTCTTCATTTTTGCCGGCACTATCAATAGTTCGGCGCAATGTTCCATTTGTACCAAAACGGCTGGTCAACTCGGCGAAAAGCCCGCCCGCAGTCTCAACAGCGGTATCGTTTATTTAATGCTTACACCTTTTGCTATAACCGGCTACATCGGCTTTAGGTGGTGGAAGGCTGAAAAAGAAAATGGTCTGTAACGCTTCTGTTTGTGACCTATCCTCTTTGTAAATCACCCGTTTGAATGTACTATCTCCTCTATGGCTTTTTATACCTTCTTTCCTTACTTCCCTGGCGGGTATTTTATTTTATCGGCGATGGTGTTTACCTGCTGCTGTATTATGTTTTTGCCTATCGCAAAAAGGTAGTTTTCAGCAACCTCCAACTGGCATTTCCTGCAAAAAATCACGCAGAAAGAACCCAAATAGCCAAAGCATTTTACCACAATTTCATCGACACATTTATTGAAACCATCAAGTTTTTGTCGCTTTCGGGCAAAGGTTTTGACAATCGCATTTCGGGCAATTTCGATCTGTTAAATGATCTTCATACAACCGGGCAAAGCCTGCAAATACATTCGGGTCATTTTTTTAACTGGGAGTACATGAACTGGGCAATTCCTAAATATTCCCCCTACCGGTGGTTGGGTGTTTATGCCCCGGTTGAAAACAAGGCAGTTAATAAATTGATGCTAAAGCTGCGCACCCGCTACCATACCATTCTTATATCAACCCACCAATTCAGAAACGTTTTTCACCAGTTAGCAAAAACCCAGTATGCACTGGGCTTAGCTGCCGACCAAAACGCGCACCCGGCAAAAGGTTATTGGGTTAAGTTTTTTGGCAAGCTGACGCCTTTTGTTACCGGACCCGAGAAGGGAGCCATCCGCAACAAAACCGCCATTGTATTTGTACATTTTTATAAAACGAAACGCGGCTATTACCACGCCGATTTTGAGCTGGTAACCACGCAGCCCGAAACATTTGCACCCGGCGAACTCACACTAAAATATGTTCGTTACCTCGAGGAATGCATAAGAAAAAAACCGGCTAATTATTTATGGAGCCATCGCCGCTGGAAATGGGAATATAGCAGCGAATTCAAAGACAGAACTTTGGAATAGAACCTTTTAACGCTGGCAAAAAACCGCTGTTTTGGTACAGGGCATTATCTCTCTTTTTGGGCATCGTTGCGTCGCATTCCGTTCATCGGCAAAGCACAAATTGGGCTTTTCTCAGGCATTTGCAAAACTGCTTTTTTTATTGCTGCGTAAAGCACAAAAAGTACACGGGTGCGACGCAACGACGCTGTATAGTAGTACTACTGCCTTGGCCACAAATAACTGTTCACTTACTAAAAAGCCGGGAAAACAATGATTTCTTCTTAAAGGCATAGCGATACTCTATGTGTTGCGAAAACAGATCGGCTTGCACATCCTGCACCATAAACAACGGATGTTGCAGGATAGGCATTTCGTGTGTTGGCAAGTTTTGAAAAGGGTGAACTTTGGTGTGTGTAGAATTGGCTCCCACGCCAATATTGCTGACGAGGTTTTGATTGGGAATGATACACAGGTGACTGCAGGTGAGGTTGAGAAAAGTATATTGGTGATCCCAGGTGTTGATGGTGCCGTTGTAAACGCCTTCGAAACTTTTGAGCCAATGGCGCGCAAAAGGCGCATGTGCGGGCAGTTGGGCAATGAGGTTTTGCCGCCTAAACTCGGGAAATGTAGCGATAGCAGGATCATATTTTTGCCACACCCGGCGCCAACCTGCCCAGCCCCAAACATGGGTAATGGATGAAAAATAATAGCTGCCACTGCCCCGTTTATTACCCTGCTGAAAATTGACACCTGCAATGTGCGCAACGCGCTGATCGGTGCGGTAGTACGCCAACAGTTGCGAACAAAAACCAAAAAAACTATCTGCCCGGCAGGCAGTCGTCCTCAAGTATAATCCCTTCTTCTTCGTGTGCAAAAAACCAGGAGACAGCCTCGCTTACCGCAATACGGCAACCTGCATTTTTTTCTCCAAACAAAGTTTGCACCTGGCAATCCCAATCAACCTGTTGAGCGACGGCGCGGGCTTGGTTACAAAGCTCAGCCTCCTGCTGCGTTCGGGGTCCGTCGGCTGCCACATAAAGGCGGCGGGGCGCAGCTTTCTTTATCTGGTCAAAGACCCTTTGTGTAAAGGCTGGTCTGTTGAAGAGTACAAGTAAAACCGGGGTGTTTTTGTCGAAGATCAAAATAGTTTATTGAAGAGGATTTGTAAAATGTTGCTGGTATTTCATGCTTGTCCTTTTCGCACCAGGTCTTTCACATGGTTGTAATCGTTGGCAAGTAGCGAAGGTCTTTCATCTATCATTTTTCCACTAATGCCTTCCAGCACCCTGCGCTTCACTTTTTTAAATAACATGCGGGCACTATTAAACAAGGATGGGTCTTTTGATTTGGCCGGGCGCCATTTTCGCAACGGAACATTGGCAAATGGTTCGCGAAGTTCAGCAAACAACTGCGCACTAAGTTGTCGGGCAGACAATACATGCAGGTTGTGCTGGTTGGTATAAAAGTGCAGGTTGAATGACCGGGCGATATGCTGCAACGCTTCCACCGTAAAAAAAGAGACATGCTGACCGGTTTCTGGTGAAAAATACCACCATTCGTCTGCCGCAGTAAATGTTTTGCCGGGCACCAGTTCAGTTGAGAAAAAAACAGTATCAGAAAATTTTAATATTTCTCTAATATCGGTAAGTGGGTCAGAGAAATGCTCGAATACTTCAAAGGCTGTTGCCAGTTCGTACGGTGCGTTGCTATTTCTATCAGTATGGGTGAAATGTTTGGCAAACAAATTCTCACAATATTTATCGAGGTGGTAAAAATCATAGCCTTTGTCGCGCATCAAACGTGTAAAGGTGCCGTAACCACCTGCGTAATCTAAAAACGAGCCAGCAGGATCAAAATTCTCACCGATGATCTTTTCTGTTGCATCAGCCAGTTTTTGATTGCGCATCAATAAGCCAATATCAAGCGAAGTAATGGGTGAAGTGTACGCCTCTTGTAGCCAAAACGGCTCCTCAGTTTGTATAAAACCGGAAGCCAGGCACTGATAGTACTTTACAGGATATTTGTTGAGCACAGAAGCGGAGAACAAGTATTTGGTGTCTCCACCCGTTATTTTACTTTTTACCATTCGCAGGTACTTTGAGTCTTTGTTGTTAATTTTTTGAGGATGGCAGAGTTACTGCTTATTACTGCGGAAACTGCAACATCAGTTTGCCAAATGCATTCCAAACATCGGTTAACCGGTTGATTGAAATGCAGGGGAACGCCTCCGTTTTAGCAACATTGAAAATGCAGTGCCAGCAGCAATTGAAACACTCCATTTTTTCATATACAAACATTACCCGCGGCGCCACTGCGGGTGGAAAAGGAACAAAGCGATTGAAATGTCCCCCACCCACAATGCATACTGCCGGGGTATCAGTAGCTACAGCAAGGTGCAGGGCTGACGAATCGTTACAAACAACATATTTGGCATTGGCTATCAAATCTACGAGCCCGGGCAACGAGGTTTCACCGATCCTATTTTGTAACCGCGCCGGTGGAAGTAGCTGTACAAAGGGCGTTGCCAGGGATGCTTCATTTTTGCCTCCGGCAAGAACAATTTTAAGCTGTGTTGAAGCGACAATTTTCTGCGCCAGCGCCAAATAGTTCTCAACCGGCCAATTTTTGCTGACAACCCCCGACCCCGGCACAAGAAGTACATATTCATCCCCGGCTTCCTTAGCTGCCGGAAGATAAGGTTTTACCAACAACACTGGCTGTGCAAGCACCGTTTCGAAAAAAAAGCGCGTTCGCTCAAACTCGAAATCAATTGGTGTGGGCAGGATAAGCCTGCGGGTGTAAAAACGATCGGTAACTCTTTTATACTTTGCATAAATGCGTTCGGTGTCGCTTGCAAAGCCAATTATCTCTTTAGCTGCTGTAAACCCGGCCAGGCTATCTGAAATCAGCATGCGTGAATAGGCAGGTTGCAAAACAATGGCGTAGTTGCTCTTGTAAAGCTTTTTGGCAAGACGGTAAACTTGATGAGGCTGCTCGTATAAAGAACCCGGCTGCACAAAAATAAAATCATCGATACAACTTTTATCGTAGGTGAGCGCCAGATCTTTCCAAACCACATTAGCTAAAAGGTCAATTTTATACCCGGCAAAGCGCTTGCTGTTGCGTAGCTCCTGTATAAAATTTCTAAACAGAACGTAATCGCCAATTTCATCGAGACGGATAAGCAACAGTCTTTTTTCACTTTTTCTAAACCGGGACAAATGGCGCAATATAAACGGAAGTTGCAGCAGAAGTATCCGGGTTATTCGAAAGAGATTTCTGTTTTTGATTACCATGTACAATTCATTGTTTCACCTTGGTCGGCAATGTCTTCAAATAAAGATAATTGCAGAAGCGGAACGCATGCTGAGTATTTTACCTGAGACTGGTAATACTGTTCTATGGAATGAGAGAGCTTCACTTTTTTAGCCTCGCCTTCCATTTCTTCAAGGCAAACCGCCAGTAAACAAACATTGAGGAATACCTTCTGATTAGCGCAGGCTGATCACGTTCAAAAGCCTCATCGTTAGCTTCGTGCGAAAAACCAGTAAGGTTGTAATCGGCTATAGCAAAGGGGTAAAATTTCTTTGTCAAATTCCTGTCGCCCCAGCAACGTATGTTCAATGCATGATCAGCATAAACCCGGTAGGCTGTATTATAGCTGTACTTTTCAAACACGATCTTCGGATAAAAAACAGCTTGGTGACACACATTTAACTTAGCTACGTAATATTCGGATAACTCTTTATTGCTCTGCCGCTGTGCCATTAAACAATAGCCATAATAAATGGTTTGAGGATCAACCAATTTTTCAGCCATTTGGCTAAAGCCATTGAGCAATTTATCGTCAGCGCCCAAAAAAAGAAGCCAGTTGCCCGATGCATGTTTTACTGCTTTGTTCATCGCATCATAAATGCCTTTGTCCGGTTCACTTTTCCAAAAAGTGATCATGTCTGCAAAATCTTGAATGATCCGCAACGTTTGGTCGCTGCTGCCACCGTCAAAGATCAGGACTTCAAAATTGGTAAAAGTCTGGCGTTTGATAGAGAGTAAACAGGCGCGTAAAAACGCTGCGGCATTATAGGTCACAATGATAATAGAGATAGTTGTCTCCTGTATAGATCCCGCTGTTTTTTTTGCCGGCTCACTAATCATACTGTTCTGGTCTTCGCCCTTTTGTGATCGATCTCTAGCTTGATTTTACCCATCCGGTTTTGCCGGAAGTCATGCCGCGCTTTTTGTAAGTACCGCAAGATCTGCAACGTTTGTCGCCCATATAAAAGGCAAACTTTTATTCGTGAAAGCACATAACCCCTTATCTGCTTGTAATATACCGGCTCAAATTGCCTGTATTTTTTTTCCAGGTACAACATGTTCCGGTACATGTAATAGCAGCGCAACGGTGAATGGATTTCTTTTCGCTTGCGCAGCAGGAAAATACTTTTGATCGATGCTCGGTAAACTTCTCTGCCAACAGAATGAATACTAAAAATGGTAGCGAACCGCACCACCGCCAAACCCAGCATTCTGGCACGAAAACAATAATCATAATCCACACCATCTATAAATAAAGCCTCATCAAAATCGCCAATCACGGCAAAGTTTTTCAAATTGACCAGCATAGCCGAAGTGATCAATTTATCCGTCTCAACTGCATTGCATGTTGCTTCAGCAGGTTGTGGGGTGCGACTAAACCCTGGCCGAAAGCTGCAATTCTTTCCTGATTTTGATATAGCCGGCAGCAGTTCAAATACACCTGCACCTGTCCTTCTGCAAAACTGGTGTCCTGGTCCATGGTAAGTAGCCAGTCAAAACCATCATCAATAGCACGGCGACTTGCTTCGTTAAGCCTGGCTGCAATTCCATAGTTTTCTGCGTCGTGGTACACTTCCGTCAACGGTAATAAAGCAAGTTGGTCTGTTATAGGTGACCTGGTTTCTGAATTGTCAAATACATACACCTTAGCCACCTGGTGGTACCAGGTCATCACATTGTCAGGTACGCCAGTGTCTGGCTGATATAAAATAACAACGGCTGCGATCTTCAAGAGGGTGCGGTTAAACACGCAAATAAACAAAAGCAGCCAAATAATAGAGAAGTATTTTCTACCGGTGGTACTTGAAACAAAGTAAGGTGCAGCGTTGGGGGTTGGCTTTCTTTAAATTGCTTAAACTATGGACTACAAAAGCAGATTACTACCCGGCAAAATCGGTTGGGTCGAAGCCTGCGTTTTACTTATAGGTTCCAACGGTAACCTTTACACAGGCTCCCGAAACATCAATCTTTATACCTTCTACTTTGGCTGAGACAGTCTCCCGCCCGGAAATAATAAAGCCGTTTTGCTGCAGGTATTCGGCGAGTTTAAAAGCATTAGTTACATTGCTGCCGGCTGATTTTTGGATTTGCACACAGTGCGATTGGCTGTTTGCTTTTGCCTGGCTGGCTTTTATCTGGCTTAGAATATTTCGCATATCGGCGCTATAAAAATTGTGCTCAGCCAATTGTTTTTTAGCGATAATTGTCTCCCTACCCGGCACCGGTTGGCTAGGGCGTTTCTGCGGCGTTTCTTTTCTCTCACCAACTGTCGACTCCTCGTTGGTGGCTTCCGGCACAACAAGTGGCTTTTCTACCGGCAGATAGGCGCTTACGGGCGCTGTGTCGATCGGTGTCGTTGTCATTTCCGGCGTTTGTTGTTCGCTGGCTACAGGCAACGTATCATTTCCCGGCGAAGTGTTGTATTGCGGTTCAGTCATGGTATCAGGCGGGTTTTCCTGCCCGTTGTACGAGATCAATTTTGCAGACGGCTTATTTTCTTCATAGTTCGCAACAAATACCAGGGCTAAGGCAAACAATATTGAAAGACCAGAAGCGACAGCAATTTTTTTACCGGAGTTTCTTTTTATAAATGGACGACCAGCCTTCGTACCACGCGGTCTTGCATGTACCGGCCCGGTCTTAAAACGTTTAAATACCCCGGCTTTTTCATCATCAAAATGCAGGTCATATTCGTGCTTGCGGCTTTCATTGAGCAGCACCTGCTTTGCTTCGTTGATGTCTTTAAAGATCTCAGCAAAACTGTTGTTGTCGTGTTTGTCAGGATGAAATTGCTGAGCAAGATTACGGTAGGCTTTGCGTATTTCATCTTGTGAAGCGTTCCGTTTAATACCGAGAATATCATAGTAATTTTTCATCTGTTTGAACAGCAGTTAAAAACTAAAAAGGATGAAATAATAAGCGAAGTGACAAAATAAAGGGCAAAATGTTCAATTTATAGAATAAAGGTAAAAAGCCTTTTAACGTATTCGCCAGCAATAGATTAATGTTACAGCCATGAACTGCCTGCTCCTGACATTGTAAACAGACTATTTTCGTGTAACCGGGCTTGCCTTACAGCCGTGTAAAAAGTAGTAAGGTCCGGTTATATCTTTATTACTGCCGCTGCCAATCAATCCAATTTGTAAAATCTGCCGGTACTTGTAAGTTCCAAAGAAGCTGCCTAAAAGTACCGGACCGGTGCTAAAGAATAATTGCAAAAACGCGTCGAAAATCTTTTACCCTAACCATCTTAAACAATGTCTCGCTACACTTACCTTAACACCAGATAAACTTTCCCGTCTACAGCTTGTTACAAACAAAATAAAACCAAAATAATGAGTAAACTTAATGAAGGGCAACTGGCGCCGGTCTTTGAAGGCATTGATCAAAATGGAAATAAGATTTCGCTGGCTGATTTTAAAGGCAAAAAAGTAATTCTCTATTTTTATCCAAAAGATGATACACCCGGCTGTACGGCGCAGGCTTGTAACCTCCGCGACAATTATACGGAATTGCTTGCGAAAGGCTTTAGTGTAATTGGCATAAGTACCGATTCCATAAAGAGTCACAAAAAGTTTGAAAATAAATACTCCTTGCCATTTCCTCTTATAGCCGACGAGCAGAAAGCAATCGTAGAGCAATATGGAGTTTGGGGAGAAAAAAATTTCATGGGCAAAAACTATATGGGCACTATCAGAACAACTTTTTTGATAGACGAAGAAGGGGTGATCAAAAAAGTGCTGAATAAGCCCGATACAAAGAATCAAACTGAACAGGTACTACAGGCCTGGGAACAATAAGCCGTTCTTTCTTTTTTTGGTAGCCGGCAGATAAACCTCCGGTTTAGCATTGTTGCTACGCTCAGTTCATCGGCATGGCCATGATTCAGCAAAAGAAAGATCCAACCGTTACTTCCGTTTTAGATCCGGTAGATATGAAGGTGACAATTAAAGAGAATTCGCTGATAGCGAGGTTTGCAGCCTTCTATATGAAAGCTGGTTCATTGGCATTGGTCATTGGGAGAACAGTACATCTTCACGGCGCCGGCAAGGCAGAGTTTTTAAGCAACCGGCGCTGGGTCTGTCACGAGATCGTTCATTTGCACCAGTGTCGTGCATACGGTCCCGGCAAATTTTTATTCTTGTATCTGCTGGAAAGTTGGCGCAAAGGTTATGTAAATAATCGCTTCGAAGTAGAAGCAAGACAAAGAGAAGGCGATCAGGCTTTACTGAGTGGAGTTTATTTTACCTAAGGCAGTATCCATTTCACCGTTCCGGATATTTTCCGGATAACGCCATGAGTTGAAATGAGTAGTTCACCTATACTACTTATACCTTCTACTGTTCCGGTAATTGTTTCGGCATTTATCTCCATATTTATTGATTTTTTTAATCTGTACATATTGGCTTCATAGTCGGTCAGTACATCTCCAATGCACCCGTTTAGAATTAGTGTCCAGCGTTTTTCCAGATGTGCACAAAGTTCTTTTGCCAGTTCAACCGGGCTGAAATCTTTACCTGTAATTTGTTTCAAAGAAACAGGATTGGGTAGTGCCGGAGAAAACAAAGTTTGGTTAATATTTATACCGATTCCGGCAATCGCAAAACTTCCATTTCTGTCCCTGTACAATGTTTTCAATTAAAATACCGCCTGCCTTTCTGTCTCCCCAATAAATGTCGTTCGGCCATTTAATGCTGAGATCTTCGAGCACATACATTTGTAAAAGATCGAGACAGGCCAAAGCCACGCTGGCATTTAGAACAAATTGATTTTCAATTGAAAGAAATGCCCGGCTCCAATACTACACTTATCATGAAATATTTGAGCCCGGCTCGGCTTTCCATGCTTTTCCGCGCTGTCCTTTACCGCATATTGATGCTGATGCAAACCACTGCCATTCCATGTCCTGCCAAATGTGCCTGCACCATGTCGCATGGCATAGTTGTTGGAACTGTCTACTTCACTTAATTCGTAGAAACGGTTCACCAATCGGATTTTCAGGTCGCCAAAGAATTAGTATTTTTGACAAAGATAGATAACAGAACTATTTTACACATATTAATGCACACTATAGTTGTACTTAAAATGGTGAATTTCATCTTTATAATCACTGAAGTTTAAACCAGAATTGAGTTTAAGATCGTTAGAATATAGGTCTTATTAAACAGTATTATTTAATCTAAAGATTGATTTATTGGAACCACTTTCATTATTATCTACCCGTAAAAAAAGTACGGCAACAAAACTTACCAAAAGTTCAAGGCTTTTTAAAACTATTATAAAAGCAATCCAGGAAAAAAAAGGTGAAAATATTGTATCTCTTGATCTTCGAAAAATTCACGAAGCAGTTGCAGATTTTTTTATTATTTGCGAAGCAAGCAATCCTCAGCAAGTAAGAGCCATTGGTGAATTTGTAGAAGAAGAAGTAAAAAAACATTGCGAAGAAGCACCTTACAAACATGAAGGCTACCAGGCATTGCAATGGGTATTGATAGATTATGTAAATATTGTTGTGCATGTAATGATGCCTGAACCACGAAATTTTACCAGCTTGAAGAAATGTGGAGCGATGCACGAACGAGAGGAGCATCAGGGTTAGACTTATCTACATTATTAAATACATTAAAAAAAGGATTTCTACCTTATAGAGATGAAGAAATATGGCACAAGAAGATAAAAAACTAAAAAAAGATTTTCGAAATATTCCAGGTATTCCCAATCGGCGACGACAAACCAGGCGACGCAAAGGCCCAAAATTTAGTATCTACTGGATTTATGCAATCATTGCAGTGGTATTAATTGGCGCAAACTTTTCAACATGACCCCCGATGCAGTAAAGAACGACTGAACTGGAATTTAGACAGAACATGCTTGCCAAAGGTGATGTTGAAAGATTGGACCTGATAAAGAACAAAGAACTGGTAAGGGTGTATATTAAAACTGAAAGTTTAAGTAAACCTTATATACAGTCCAAATTAAAAAAACCTGCAACCGGTACCAATAAAGGCCCTCATTTTGAATTTACCGTTACCGATTGGGAAAGTTTCAATGCTAGCACAGAACGCAGTTTTTTAAAGATTCCAGTGCAAATCCACTAGGCATTAGAAAAGTTCCGGAAACTGTAACCAATGAAGGCGAATGGTTTGGACCCGGTAGCTAAATACATTTGTTACCATTCACTTATTTGTAGGACTTATGGGTATTACTGATGCGCAAAATGGGTGGACCAAGTGGTGGTGGTGGCCCGGGTGGCATTTTCAACATTGGAAAATCAAAAGCTACCTTGTTTGAAAAAGGAACACGGGTAAATATCAACTTTGGCGATGTAGCAGGATTAGATGAAGCCAAAGTGGAGGTGATGGAGATTGTTGACTTCCTTAAAAATCCTAAAAAATATACAGCACTTGGAGGTAAGATTCCAAAAGGTGCATTACTAGTTGGCCCTCCGGGAACAGGTAAAACCTTGCTTGCAAAAGCAATGGCCGGTGAAGCACAGGTTCCATTCTTTAGCTTAAGTGGTAGTGATTTTGTTGAAATGTTTGTAGGTGTTGGTGCAAGCCGTGTAAGAGATTTGTTTAAACAGGCAAGAGAAAAAGCACCATGTATTATTTTTATTGATGAGATAGATGCAATAGGTCGTGCACGTGGCAGAAATGCCATCATGAGCAACGATGAAAGAGAAAATACGTTGAACCAGTTACTGGTTGAAATGGATGGTTTTGGTACAGATATTGGTATCATCATTCTTGCAGCAACCAACCGTCCCGATGTATTGGATACTGCTTTGTTACGACCAGGACGTTTTGACAGGCAGATTTCAATTGACCGTCCGGATGTAAAAGGGCGTGAGGCAATATTTAAAGTGCATCTTAAACCAATTAAAATTTCTCAAACACTCGATATACATAAACTTGCTGAACAAACACCAGGTTTTGCCGGTGCTGATATTGCAAACGTTTGTAACGAAGCTGCATTAATTGCTGCACGTAAAGATAAAGAGGCAGTTGACATGAGCGACTTCCAGGATGCAATTGACAGGGTGATTGGTGGATTGGAAAAGAAGAATAAAATCATTCTACCGGAAGAAAAAGAGATCATTGCTTATCATGAAGCAGGTCATGCTATTTGTGGTTGGTTTCTTGAGCATGCTTATCCTTTGTTAAAAGTTACAATTGTACCGCGTGGTACTGCAGCTTTAGGATATGCACAATACACACCAAAAGAGCAATATTTATACAATACCGACCAGTTGATTGACCAGATTTGTATGACACTTGGTGGACGTGCAGCAGAAGAAATTTTCTTTGGAAAAATTTCAACCGGTGCAAGTAACGATCTGCAGCAGATCACCAAAATGGCTTATTCAATGGTTACTGTGTATGGTATGAATGATAAAGTTGGAAACATCAGTTATTACGATCCTACGCAGGAAAATACCTTTACAAAACCTTACAGCGAAGAAACAGGTAAAATGATTGATGAAGAAGTGAGGAAGCTTAATTGCCGAAGCTTACATACGTACCAAAAACTTATTGACAGAAAAAAGAGAGAAGTAGAAATATTAGCAAAAGAATTGTTGGAGAAAGAAGTGTTGTTTCAAAGTGATGTAGAAGCATTGATTGGCAAAAGACCGTTTGAAGAGAAAAAATTGTTGGATGTTGTTCACCAGGATGTAAACACTGAATTAAGCGCACCTCCTGAAAAAACAGTTGTAGACATTACATCAGAAAATTGATTAATAACAATATGAAAGTATTCTTCTTCAAAAGAAAATATATTAAAAAAAATAAGACAGGCACTGGCTCACCCAGTGCCTGTTCCTTTTCCGCAAAGTGAGGGCAATCAAGTGTTTTTCAGCCTTCGAAGAAAGACTTGGAAGTTGAATTTGCTGAAAATTTTACAGGATTGTTAGGCAAGTTTTCTTTTTGTATAGATGAAGATGAACTGATCGCAGCAAATAAAACAACTTGTCATTCAGAAAAAGCTACAAAGCAGTTTACTGCAACGAACCTTGCTAATGATCAAACTTTCAGAAGTGGTTTCAATCACTTTCACCCAAACTAATATCACCATGTGATGCAGCTATAACCGGTTGCGAATTATTGATAGCACGAACCGGGAGTATGTTAATGAGTCGTCTGCACAGACAAGCGGAAGAACAGTAAGCGTATATGCACCCATTCATATTTGCATTGCATATACCAACCAATTGGTATACGATATTAAAGAAGGATTGCAAATTTTAACTAAACAAATATGCAGGCAAGTTACCTTCACTCATAACTTTGGCATACAGGTCCCAGCCGCACTGCAGATATTGAAAAAACATTGGTGGTGGGTGTGCATGGTCCCAAAGAAGTATTTGTTTTTCTGGTCGAGTGTTGATTTCTTCCACTACTGTTCTTCCCGTTATTCTTATTATTTATTTGGGCATCACCTCAAATCCACACTCAGTCATTTAAGTATCTTTACCGGCATGAATGAACTCCAGAACAAAATGTTTGTTTATGGCACATTGCGTTGTCACTTCCACCATAAAGCTCATTTAATCATCCGTACCTGGTTTCAGCTATTAGGCAACGCCACAACACCTGGTTTACTTTACGATCTTGGTAGCTTTCCCGGGGCAGTTCCTGCTGCCAACGGCAATCTTATCGTCGGCGAATTATATCAACTTACCGACACAAATAATCATTCGATAGCCTTTGATCAATTAGATCATTACGAAGGTGTTATTCCCGAAGCCCGCGAAGAACAACTGTATCGCCGCGAAATGACAGATGTCTTTTTTCAGCAACACAATGTATCTGCCTGGATCTATTGGTATAATCTTGATGTTACCCATGGTACGTTGATACCAGGCGGCGACTATCTTTTACATCAACAACTTTAACCCAAACTGTAACGGATGACGCTGGCACCCGGAAAAAAAATATACTTTCTCTCCGACTTTCATTTAGGCTCGCCCGACCACAGTACGAGCTTGCTTCGCGAAAAAAAAATAGTTGCTTTTTTAGAACAGATAAAAACAGATGCCGCCATCATTTTTATCGTCGGTGATATGTTCGATTTTTGGTTTGAATACGAAACATGTAGTGCCAAAAGGATTTGTGCGCCTGTTAGGAAAGTTAGCTGAAATAACCGATAGCGGAATTCCCATTCATTTTTTTGTTGGCAATCACGACATGTGGATGCGGGGCTATTTCGAAAAGGAATTAAACATCCCTGTTTACTTTGACTCAAAGAACATTTGAGTTCAACGATAAAAAATTTTTCATTGCTCATGGTGATGGGTTAGGTCCCGAAGATCATGGTTATAAATTGATGAAAAGTGTTTTCAGAAACAAATTTGTCAATGGTTGTTTGGTTTGCTGCATCCTTCATATTGGCATTGGTCTGGCAAATTTTTTCAGTCGTAAAAGCAGAAAGAAAACAGGCAATTCCGATGATATTTTTTTAGGTGAGGACAAAGAATGGCTCATCATTTTTTCGCGCCAGATGTTGGCAAAAGAACATGTTGATTATTTCATTTTTGGTCATCGTCATCTGCCTATGAGAATAGCAACTAACTGATGATAGCTATTATATCAATCTCGGAGACTGGATGAAACACTATACTTACGCCGATTTCGACGGAAGTCAACATGTGAGATTAAAAAATTTACAACACCGTTTGAAAACGTATGCTGATTATGTGGTCTTTGGCAGGGTGCTTCTGCTTTATTGCTTTACCCAGAACGACAGCACATTAGCGATAAAATTGATGATACGTTGGGCGGAGCGATCACCGATTTTACCGTAGACAACCTCGGGAACATATACCTGTTAAGCCCCTAAAGCCAGATTTAAAAAGATAGATCTGCAAAAGGTAGATTCCATTGCCGTTTACAATGATGTAAAACGGTTTGGTAAAATTAGTTTTATTGATGCAACCAATCCACTTAAAGTTCTTAATTTACTTTAGAGATTTTGGAACATTGTAACAGTGCTAGATCGGTTGTTCAACGTTCGCAATACTATCAACCTTCGCCAGCAAAATATCTTCCAGGTTCAAGCGCGTTACCAGCAGCTACGACAACAATATCTGGATATACGACGAACTTGAAAGTAAGCTTAAAAAGATAGATGATAACGGAAGAGTATTATTAGAGTCAACAGATTTCCGACAGATATTTGATTCCGTGCCATCACCCCGTCTGCTATGTATCGATCGCGATGGTCAGCTATACCTGTACGATGCGCAAAAAGGGCATTTTCGTATTTCGACTATTATGGCGGCAATAAAAACATTCTCCATTTTGTAAGCTACAGTGACTGCAGGTCATTGATCAAAACACCATTACCGCCAGCAACAGTACGCATCTAATAGTTATATAAACCGGTAACTTTACAGCTTGTCGACATTTGAGGTGTCTTTCGCATTGAACCAAGTACAAGAAAGATAATATTTAACGGGCACAACGTGTATTGCATCAACCAGGAGACGAGCTGGAAGTATATTCTAGTTATTAAAGTAAGAAATTTGTTTGGGCCCTGGCATTTTATTTCTATGGCAGCATTTCCTTGCGTCGCACAACTAGTGTAACTTTCAGCAACTATTTCGGCAGTTATAACCATAATAGCAGATACCAGTCATTGCAGCAAACAAACCACACCGTCCGGTTTACTTTGTCTTCAAAATCATCATTGATTATTTTAGTTCATGTACTAGTAATTACTTTTAAAATTCGAACAAGCAGAAATAAAATTTTCACCATAACCAAAACCATAAAAAATGAAAAAAGTAACAGGTATTGGCGGCATTTTTTTCAAATGCAAAGACCCCAAAAAGATGACTGAGTGGTATCATCAACATCTTGGTTTAACCACCAACCCATACGGTGCAACATTTGAGTGGTTTGAAGGGGCAGACCACAGCAAAAAAAGCTCAAACACAATGGACACCTTTTTCCGAAACAACAAAATACTTTGAACCATCTGGCAAAGACTTTATGATCAGACTATCCGGGTTGACAATTTAGAAGAACTTGTTGAGGAATTAAGAAAAGAAGGCGTCACTGTTGTTGACACTATTGAAACATACGACTATGGCAAATTTGTACACATCCTCGATGCAGAAGGAAACAAGGTGCAACTGTGGCAACCCATAGATTGAATAGGACAAAAAACAATTGTTCCCAGCCAAAAGTTTTTTAAAATGACTTCTTAGTAAGTTGCCGGTAACCATGAAATAGCGGATCAAAAATGTATATTATGATGACAGGTTAGCTTTCAGATCTAAAAGAAAACTGTTTGAACTTCTGCAAAGTTTGTGTTAGTTCCATTTGCAGATCTGCTTTTTTGCCGTGTGCTTTTATATATTCCTTTGCACCTTCAATGGTATATTTTCGCTGGCGCAACAACTGGTAGATCAATTGCAAATTCTTTACATCCTCGGGTCTAAAGAGACGGTCGCCTTTGCAGATTTTTACGGGGTTTCAGTACATCAAATTCATTCTCCCAAAACCGCAGCAAAGAGGTATTTACTTTAAACCACGCCGCTACTTCGCTTATAGGATAATATTGCTTCTGAAAAAGAATAGTATCTTCCGGCACTTCAACAAGGTCTGCCTCAGCGTCAATTTCTTTCACCGATTTTCTCCCCCTTTTTTGCGGCTCTCGTACCGTTTTTCTTTCGGTTCTGTATTTGTGTCTTCTACAACAGGCGGTCGCATCTACTTTATTTTCACCGCTATATTTCCATCATCAAAAACTACTGAACCTCCGCGTGGCTGTTGCCTGCCTGGTAACACTTCGGTCTCCTGTTTGGTTTTACCTTTGGCAGCGTTGGCAGACTTCGGCTCCAGGATTTTCATCACTCATCCCAGGTAACGGTACTGTCCTTTCCTGAGTCTTTTTCAGGTTCTATTGCAACGGCAGGTGTTTGAGTGATTTGCTCTTGAATTGGCATTTGCTGCATTGCCGGTTCCAAAGTTTCCAGGGATTGATCACCAATAACAGGTTCTTCAACACTCTCATTCATCTTACCCGATAAACTCTCATCGTTCTCACTTTGTAAAGTACCTGAAACATGTATTTCAGGTAAGGCTTCAAGAAGTTCGTCTTTTACGATCTCCGTAGTTTTCAATTCGTCTTGTTCCGTTTCCGATGCAGGATTTTCTTCTCTACTCTCGTTTTTTTGCAGAGTCTTATAGAAGGCTGTTTGTGCGCCGGCAAAAAGTGATAATGCTGGTGTTTCTACCTGCGACGGAGCTTCATTGTTTGCAACCGTGGAGCGGGCTTTATGCAGTTTGTTTTTACCCAATAAGTTTTGTGCTGCGAGACCATCAGCAAAGTCTTGCGAGGTCTCCACACTGCTCCGGTTTTCTTTTTTATCCGCAGATATTTTCTCCGCCGGTTTATTTGTCTGCGGAGGAATAGGAGCACCAAAAAGATCTAGCTGCGGCATGCTGTAAAAATAATAAATGCAGTAGCAACGCTGCCGCTACTTTTCCACAAATTTTGAGTAGCAATAATGGATAGCAAACCGCTTTTGCGCTGCGCTTACTCACCTTGCACAGTATTGAATAAGTATCGGTCTGCAGGAAGACTCTGCGGTTGAGCATTAGTCGAATTGCTTTTACAGTGAAAGATATAAAGTGGAATGCTGTCACCACGCCAAACTTAATTCCTAAAGTTCTGCGTGATCATTAATCCATTTACTCCGCCGTCAAGAATGCCAATGCCAATGCGCCCGAATGCCGGGTTCAATATATTGGCGCGGTGACCCGGACTGTTCATAAGACCGGTATGGCAAATGGAAAGTGTAGGGCCGAGCGCCAGGTTTTCACCGGCAGTCAGAAATTTAACCCTTGCCTTTTTCATGCGGTCAAACGGATTGCGACCGTCGGGGTTGACATGCGAAAAGTAGCCGCGGGCAAACATATCGGCTGAGTTAGCCCGCGCCACTTTGCGCAATTCCGGATCGAACCGCAGCGGTTTTATTCCGCGCTTTTTTCTTTCATTATTTACCAGCACAAGCATTCTTTCTTCAAGGTCATCACGTACCTGCGGATCTGCTTCTGTAAAAGGGAGCTTCACCGATTTTTCTGACGTCGGCTCTACGGTGAGCTTGTTTAGTGTCTGATTGATCGCCTCATCAAAAACCGGTGAGATTTTTTCATTCACCCACTCTACCTGGCTGGCAAGCGGGTCGGCGAAGGTGCTGGTTTTAGCAGCAGCAGACAAACGTGGCGAAAACGGAACTGATAGCAGCAAAGCAGCAACAATGGTTACCCAGATCAATCCGTTGACAGCCCCAGGAATAATTCCCGAGATCTTGTTTATCGTGGAGGAATGAGTCTGCCGGGGTACTGTCTTCAATAAAGCTGTTGTAAAGTACGAAAAGATGATCCTGGCGATAATGAGGGCAATGATAAACGACAACTGGGGCAGTCCAAAATTGTAAAAACGGGCCAAAACTGCCGCAGCAGATGTGCGAGATAAGGATAGGTAAAAAAAGCAAACAGTAAGCTGGCGACCATGGTTCCCAACTCAACCGCGCCGATGATAAAACCCTTTTGATAGCCGCGCCAAACGCAAAGCAAACCAATAACAAGAAGTAGTAAGTCAATGCTGTTCATAACACAATTGTTCGAATTAGAATGGTATAAATTTAGTGCCTTGCACCGGCTGTTTGGAGTGTTGCAGCGAAAAGCACCAACAAAGTTTTGCTGATGAACGGAGCGTCGCAACTATGTCGCCACAAAGAACTTTAGCCGGTCACCAAAAAATTCCCGGGGAGCGTCTGCTTCTATTTTTTCCTTTTCAGGTTTGTTAAAGCACAACAGCAGAACTGCTATAAATTAAATTTTTCATTCTGCTGGCTGCGGCTACATTTGCACCCGAATGGTTCCCGTATAAAAACCGGGATTAAAAAGGGAAGCCGGTGCAAATCCGGCGCTATCCCCGTAGCTGTAAAGCGCCACCGGACTTTGGCAACAAAGCCGGAACATAGCAGGTAAAAAGCCACTGTACCCACGGGAAGGCACCTGAAATGAACGCAAGCCAGAAGACCTGCCTTTCAAACATTTTATCATCGGGCTTTCGGGTGAAAAGCAGAGATGTAATAGCCCGCTGCGCACGGGTGTATTCATTTCTTTTTCTCTTCACCTGCAGGTCTATAGCTAAACCACACTATGACCAGATTACTGCTCTCTGGATCGCTCTTTTTCGTGACACTTTCTGCCTTCTCACAAACCGATACGCTCAAAAGCACCAACCTGGACGAAGTAGTAGTAACTGCTACCAAGTCGGCCATCAAACAATCGCAAACCGGCAAGGTCATCTCTGTCATTGACCAGGCAACCATTCAGCGCAACATTGGCAAATCACTCACCGAAATACTGAACTACCAGACCGGCATTTTTATCAATGGCGCCAACAACGCTTTTGGCACCAACCAGGATGTATATCTGCGTGGCGCCAGCACCGGCAACACGCTGATACTGATAGACGGGGTACCGATGATAGATGCTTCGCAGATCAACAACTCGTTTGATCTCAACAGCATTAGCCCATCGCAGGTGGAAAGAGTGGAAATACTGAAAGGCGCCCAAAGTACCCTGTGGGGCAGCGATGCAGTGGCAGGTGTTATCAACATCATCACCAAAAAAGGTGGCACCAAAACATTTGCTCCTGAAATGACGCTTGCCTATGGCACGTACAATACTTTCAGAGGCAATGCAGGTATCAATGGTTCACTTAATGCATTTACCTATAACATCAACTACAGCCATACCAATAGCGACGGATTTTCGGCAGCCTATGACAGCACGGGTAAGCAGGGCTTTGACAAGGATAAGTTTTCGCAAAATAACCTGCAGGCAAATCTCGGTTATAAGCTGTCGCCGCATCTGTCGCTGCAGGGATTGGTGCAGGCACAGAAATACACCAACGCGCTAGACGCCGGCGCCTTTACCGATGACAAAGACTACACCGGCACCAATCGCAACAACCTCTATAGTTTGTCGCTGCTGTATAAGTTTGGCAAGCTACATCTCAACTTTGTAAATACCCTGCAAAACTCAAAGAGAGAGACCACCGACGACAGTACCGATGTTGGTGGCTTTAGCCAATATGCGCACGGGTCGTATGCTGCCGGCTCTTACATTTCCGAGCTATATGGCAGCTATCAATTCTCCAGGTACCTGAGCCTGGTGGCGGGTACGCAAGGTATTTTTCAGCACACCGACCAGGACTTTGAAAGCGTTAGTATATACGGACCCTATAAAACAGCGCTGGGCAAAGACAGCGCCCGCATCAACAACTATTCTTTGTATGCTTCGCTGCTAATGCAGGCAGGCGGTTTTACTAATGAGCTGGGCGTTCGCTACAACCACCACAACATCTATGGCAGCAACACAACCTTTAGTTTCAACCCGTCGTATGCCATTGATGACAATACCCGCTTTTTTATCAATGTTTCCTCCGCCTTTAAAATGCCTACACTTTACCAACTGTACAGCGAGTATGGAAACAAAAGCCTGTCGCCCGAAAAGAGCTACCACTACGAAATGGGTGTGCAGGTTTATAGCAACGATAAAAAGAATTCACTACGGCTGCTAGGCTTCAAAAGAGACATTAAAAACCTGATCGTGTTCTATACCGACCCGGCCACCTATGCCTCACAATATATTAACCGCGACAAGCAAAACGACTACGGTTTCGAGGTGGAGAGCACCACTGCTCTTGGCACCAAAAGTGTGCTGACCAACAACCTGACTTATGTGGATGGCGAAGGAAAAAGTGAAGGAGAGAAGGTCAAGAATTTGTATCGCCGCCCCAACTTTACCTTCTACAGCACGCTCAGCCTGCAGCCTGTCACCAACTTGACCATTGCCCCAACGTTTCGCTTTGTTGGCACCCGTATCAAAGGTCAATACGACCCGGCCCCGACCTGATGCCGCAGTACTACACGCTCGATCTTTATGTTGCGTACCAACTTAAAAAGAAGTTTCGCCTTTTTACTGACTTTAGAAACATTACCGATCAGCAGTACTTTGATGTGCCGGGCTACAACAGCCGCAGGTTTAATCTTATGGCGGGTGTAGCAGCCAGTTTCTAGACTTGTATGGAAGAAGGAGAATTTTTTTTAGGTACCGGGCATTGCGTATGCTGTGATTTATTGTTGCGTCGCACTCTTGTACGGTTGTTTCTTTACTGATCTTTTTTCATAGTATAATCAATGACCCTGACTTAAGTAAGTATCACGCAAAGAAGCAAAGAGGCAAAACCTATGTTCTTCTTCTTTACGCCCTGGCGTGTTTTGCTTTACGCCTTTGCGCGAAGTTTATGACACCTATTGTAAACGACATTGAATGTATAATTAAGTTCAAAACGGTGAAGACGCTCCATTCCGGGTTGTAAACAGAAGATAAGAAAAAACAAAATGCCGCACCACGAATCGAAAATATGCCCAAGCTGCCAATGTGCGTTTGAGTGCCGGATGGGCACAATTTTAAACTGTCAGTGTGCGGAAGTGGCGCTTTCGCCGCAGGCACAGGAACGGTTGAAAGACTACCCGGATTGTATTTGCAAAAATTGTCTTTTGGCTATAGAGAAGGAATACGGTGAAAAAGCTAAATGATGCTGATTTGAACGGATGCTGCCTTTGTACATTTGCAAAAAAGTAATTATATGCAATTCAATTTGCAGCATTTTCTCACCGTCAGCTTTACCTTGTTCGCCGTCATCGATGCCATTGGCTCGATTCCCCTGTTTATTGCGTTCAATGCCAAAATGGGCGGCATCGCGAATTGAGGGCCACGTTTATTTCGGGTTTGCTGATGGTTGGCTTTCTGTTTGTCGGCGAGCCGTTTTTAAGCCTGTTGGGGGTTACTGTTAAGTTCGTTTGCCGTGGGTGGTTCTATTGTAATTTTCTTGCTGGGGCTTGGAGATGGTGCTGGGGCATGAAATATTCAAAAGTGAAAAAGAATGCCAAGTGCCGGAACCGTTGTGCCTATTGCCTTTCCCATCATTGCCGGTTCGGGTACACTAACACGGTCATGTCGTTAAAGGCCAATTTTGAAGAGATCAATATATTGCTGGGCATCTTTGTCAACCTTATTTTGGTGTATATCGTACTGAAGTCGCTGACGTTTATTGAGCGCGCCCTGGGTGAGGCTGGGCTGATAGCGGTGCGAAAGTTTTTCGGTGTGATACTTGCTGGCAATTGCCGTAAAGATATTTGGCAGCAACATCAGCGATTTTGGCAAGTAACAATTACTTTTGCAGCCCTTCAGGCCTCGTAGTACAATGGATAGTATAAGAGTTTCCGAAGCTCCAGATCCAGGTTCGATTCCTGGCGAGGCCACAATAATAAAGGCTGTCCTGAGAGGGCAGCTTTTTTAGTTTGGAATTTCCAGTTCTGGAATAAAATTCCAGGTTTTGAGATTGAATAGATTGTATATAGCTAAACAGTCAACTGCTCTTTTCCAATCGCTACCATAAGCTTGTTTCACAATTAAAACTGTTTTACGAAATGAATAATTTTGATTGGGTAACATTTCTCGTTACCGATAATCTTAGTGCTTATGAAGTTTACATCTCTTATTCAATCTATACAGCAAACCCATAATGCACTACAGCAGCAGGCGGTTAAGGCTATCAATCGGTCTCTCACTATTCGAAACTGGTTGATAGGATTTTATATTGTGGAGTTTGAGCAGAAGGGAGAAGACAGGGCTGAATATGGAAAAAGACTTATGGAATTATTGGCTAAAAGATTAAATAACAAAAGCTTATCAAATGGGAATTTAAAAGTTTTCAGACAATTCTATTTAACATATCCTCAAATTCGCCAGTCAGTGATTGGCTTTTTTAATGAGCATTCTCCAATTCGCCAGTCACTGATTGGCGAATTACAAGCCAATGAAATGAAGGGGACAATGACCGCCAAATTTATGGGAGTTAAAAGACAATTATTAAATCTTGGACCTAACTATACCCCCGGACAAACTTATAAGCAACTTATCATTTACTCATCTTACTCTGTTACTTCCTATTTCCGATCCACTTAAACGAGCTTTCTATGAAATAGAATGTATGAAAGGCACCTGGAGTGTACGTGAATTGAAAAGACAAATCAACAGCCTTTACTTTGAACGAAGCGGACTAAGCAAAAGTCCCGAAAAGCTCTCTGCAATGATTGCGGAGAAAGCTGAACCACTTGTACCTGCCGACATCATAAAATCAGTATACACCTTTGAGTTCCTTGGTCTCTATGCTAAAGATGTGGTGGAAGAACACGACCTCGAAACTGCGTTGCTCGATCATCTGCAGGAATTTATTTTAGAGCTGGGTCGCGGCTTTTGCTTTGAAGCCCGGCAGCAAAAAATACTAATTGGTGATGAATACTTTTTTATTGACCTCGTGTTTTACCATCGCATACTCAAATGCCATGTATTGCTCGAGCTTAAAATTGATGAGTTTACTCACACCAATGCCGGACAGTTGAACACCTATTTAAATTATTACAAAGCCGAAGTAACGCAACCTGGCGATAATCCACCGGTAGGCATATTACTGGTGACCAACAAAAACAATACACTGGTAGAATATGCAACTGCCGGCATGGACAACAAACTATTTGTAAGCAAATACCTGGTGCAGTTGCCGGGTAAAAAACAATTGGAAGATTTTGTAAGTGAGGAATTGAAAAAATTATAGAAGTTTAAATCCTATTACTCCCCTTTCACTTTATACCCAGCTTGTTCATCAATTTTGCCATCTAAAGTAGGATTTGTTTGAGTAGCGTGCCATGTTGGGTCAAAGTTCAAATTAGGGCGGCTGATTAATTCAGCAGGTCCTCTATTTTTTGCCTATAGAATGCCAGCTTTAATTTTCTGGTATACCGAAAGTGGTGCGTCTTATTCAATGTTCTATAGTTGAACATTGTCATATTTTACTTTACCGGATTTACCTTAAATAGGTAATTTCTTATTTAACTTTAAGAGGTCTCGATTGAATAAAACTTTATTCCCGGTTAGCTTCCCGAGACTTAGGAAGATACTTAGTTGTTGGCGTAAAAGCCAGTTTATTTTGGATAAAAAGAGTTCTTCCTATAATAATTTGCATGAGTAAAGGAGTCGTTTGATTACGGAAACTGACCAAGGCAATAATTTGAACTAATTACCTGGCAAGCCATAAAATAGTCGTAATGCAAGTAACACCTGATTCACTATTTCAATCGGTTAAAGAACTCATTATACAATCACGTCGAAGAGCATACAGAATGGTCAATTCTGTATTATTGGAAACCTATTGGCAAATAGGCAAACTGATCGTAGAAGATGAACAACAAGGAAAGCAGCGAGCCGGGTATGGCAAAGCCGTTTTGAAAAATCTTGCCGTTCAATTAACTACGGAATTTGGAAAAGGATTTGATGACAGTAATCTAAGGAACATGAGAACTTTTTATATTGCTTTTCCAATTCGTGACGCATTGCGTCACGAATTGAGCTGGACACATTACCGCCTGCTATCCAGATTGGAAACTGAAGAAAAAAAGAATTACTATCTTACCGAAAGTGTCGCCGCCAACTGGAACAGCCGGACTCTCCAGCGCCAGATAAACAGCCTTGCATTTGAACGGGTTGTACAACATAACCCGCAGCCAGCAAAAACCGACACGATACAAAGCCTGCTGAAAGACCCCTATATTTTTGAATTCTTAGGCATGCCGGAGAACACAAAAAATACGGAATATGATATAGAAACTGCTATTATTGACCACCTACAGCAATTTTTACTGGAACTTGGACGTGGCTTTGCTTTCATAGCCCGTCAGCAACATATTGTAACGGACACCTCCGACTTCTTTATTGACCTTGTTTTTTACAATTACATTCTTAAATGCTTTGTAATTGTTGACCTAAAAACAAGCACGCTCACCCACCAGGATATTGGACAAATAGATATGTATGTTCGCATGTACGACGACCTTAAACGTACAACAGGAGACAATCCAACCATTGGTATTTTACTGTGCGCAGATAAAGATGAGACGATTGTAAAATATTCTGTTTTGAACGACCAAAACAATTTATTTGCCAGCAAATATTTATTGTTTTTACCCAAAGAAGAAGAGCTAAAGAATATAATAGATCACGACAAGTTGCGGTTTCAAATCGATGAAGTGGATAAAGCTTGAATTGATTAAATTACAAGAGTATCTATTGAAATTTGCTTTTCAAATTTACAAGATGTAATCACCCCCTCACTTTATCCCCAGTTTGTCCAGTGTCACTTTTGCCATTTTAAAGTAGGCTTCGTTTGAGTAGCCGGCTATATGCGGCGTGATAAGCACATTGGGACGTTTGATGAGGTTTGTAAGCTGTTCCTGTTCTTCAGCGGTATAGGTTGCCAGTTTTTCGTTTTCCAATACATCCAGGGCGGCGCCTTTTATCTTACCAGCATCCAGGGCGCGAATGACCGCCGCAGTATCAGTTACTTTTCCGCGACAGCAACTCAGAAAAAAAGGCTGATTGCCAAGCGAATCAAAAAACTCATCATTCGCCAGGTGATATGTTTCCTCCGTCAGAGGCAGGTTGAGACTAATAACGTCGCTGTAGCGGCATACCTGTTCCTGGTTAGCTTCTTTTATATACCCACCGGCAAAACCAAATTTGTATTTATCAAAAGCAAGCACTGTCACACCAAAGGGTTGCAGCAAGCGGGCAAAAGCGCTGCCGGTATTGCCATAGCCAATAATGCCCACGGTCTTGCCGGTCAGTTCTATACCGCGGTTCTCGTTGCGCAGGTAGATGTTTTGGCGTACCTCATTGTGGCTTTTGGTTATGTTGTTCAGCAGGTTGAGCAACATACCCAGCGAGTGTTCTGCCACAGCATTCCGGTTGCCTTCGGGACTGCTGACGCATTTTATACCTTTACTTTCGGCGTAAGTCACATCTATCAGTTCCATACCGCTGCCCAGGCGACCGATCCACTGCAGGTTAGGTGCAGCGTCTATCAGTGCCTTGTCAATTTTTAAACGCGTCGTAATGATCAGCCCCACCACATCCTCTACGTTTTCTTTCAACTCGTTGTAGGTGATCGATGGAAGGTATAACACATCGAATTCTTTACGCTTCAATGTTTCCAGCAGGTAGTCATGTACCGGGGCAGTTACAATTACTTGGTTCACTTCTAAGTCTTTTTTTTATTGCATGCGAAAGGTTAGCGCGGCAAAGTCTTCCACGCTCAATACTTCAGCACGTTTATTAAATAATTCGTTTTGTAATTCTTCGGGTGTAAACAATCCTTTCACGGCATTGCGCAGGGTTTTGCGGCGCTGGTTAAAAGCTGTCTTCACCAGGTTGATGAATGCCCGCTCACTCTTCATAGCTGGTACTTCGCTGCGGCGGGTAAGCCGCACCACACCACTCATTATTTTGGGCGGCGGGGTAAAGGCTTCGGGTGGCACGCTAAACAAATACTCAACATGGTAATGTGCCTGCACCAATACACTCAATACCCCATATACTTTGCTGCCTTCTTTTGAGGCGGCGCGCTCAGCCACTTCTTTTTGAAACATACCAATAACACAGGGCACCTGCTCTTTCCACTCGAGTACTTTAAAAAGAATTTGCGTAGATATGTTGTAAGGAAAGTTTCCAACAATTGTAAACTCACCTTCAAAAGGGGGTATTATATCCAGGAAGCTTTCGTGGAGTATCTTTCCTCTGATCGCCGGGTAACTTCTTTCGAGAAAATCCACTTTTTCTTTGTCAAGCTCTACTGCTTTAAAATCGATACCGGGAATTTTCAGCAGGTATTTGGTTAGCGCGCCGCCGCCGGGCCCGACCTCCAACAACTGTTTGAAAGATGATGTCTGCAACGCTTCAACAATCTGTTGGCAAATTGTTTCGTCTTTCAAAAAATGCTGACCCAACGATTTCTTCAGGCTATACTCCATGGTGGGGCAAATGTAATTTTAAAATTGCATCCTGCATTTGCGTGTGTTTTGCTGGCGGTCTGCAAACTCACACATCCTTGCCGATGAACGAAAACTCCCAAAACAATGAGGACATGCGCAAAAAACACACTGCTTTATCTGTGCCTTGCCGATGAACGGAGCGTCGCAACTCTGCCCCATTTGTGTACCCATGCCGGCCTCAAAAAAATGCCAAAAACAGGAAAGTTTGAGAGCATTGCCGATCCCTCAACCACTACTCGGGTAAGTAATAGAATGCTTACTTTTGCCCCACAAAAAATAGTAGCCATGAGTACGGAAACGCAAAAGCCAATAATTGGATTTAGCTGTGGCGATCTGAACGGTATTGGGCTTGAGATCATCATTAAAACGCTGAGCGACAACAGGCTGCTCGATTTCTGTACGCCGGTGATCTTTGGCAGCAACAAAAGCATCAATTTTTATCGTAAGGTGATGCCCGATGTGAACCTGGTTTTTTCGGCGGTGAAAGAAATAACCCGCCTCAACCCGCGGCAGGTAAACCTGTATAGTTGCTGGGAAGAAGACGTGGCGATAACGCCCGGCCAACTAAACGAAACGGGCGGCAGCTATGCCTGGAAATCGCTGAAAGCTGCAGTGGAAGCGCTGCAAAACAAGCAAATACAGGGCATTGTAACGGCACCTATTCACAAGAAAAATATACAATCAGACGAGTTCAACTTTAGCGGGCATACACCCTACCTGAAAAATGCGTTTGGGGTAAACGATGTGGTGATGTTGCTGGTAGCCAGCAACATGCGCGTAGGTTTGCTGACTGAGCACATTCCGGTGACCGAGCTGGCGCCATTCATAACCAAAGAGGCAATCATTCGCAAGCTGCAGATCATGCAAAACAGCCTCATCCGCGACTTTGGCATAGACAAACCCAAGATAGCCGTGCTCGGTCTTAACCCGCACGCCGGCGACGAAGGGCTGATAGGCAAAGAGGAAGAAACCATTATAAAACCGGCGATCAAAGAGGTGAAACACAATGGTATTATGGCGTTTGGTCCGTACAGTGCCGATGCTTTTTTTGCGCGCGGTCAGTACCAAAAGTTTGATGCGGTGCTTGCCATGTACCACGACCAGGGGCTCATACCGTTCAAGTCGCTGGCTATTGGCGAGGGTGTAAATTTTACCGCCGGTTTGCCGGTTGTGCGCACCAGCCCCGACCATGGTACCGCCTTCGATATTGCGGGTAAAGGCATTGCCGATGCCTCGTCGTTTGTCGCCGCTACCTTCGAGTGTATTGAGATCATCAAACGCCAGTTTTTCTACGACGACAACCGCAAGAACCCTTTGCGCCGCATTAGTGCGCGGGTGTTTGCCAACGTGGTTGATGAGCGCATAGAAGAATAGTTTTTTTGGTCACCGGCGGTACAACGAAAATGAATCATTCTTGCGACGCTCCGTTCATCAGCAATGCCTTGATGTATCTTTTTTCACCTGGGCTATAAACACTAACTTATTTCTTCACGATTATAAAATGTTTGTTCATGTACACATTATCTAACGACATACTCACCATACAGGTAGCCGAAAAAGGCGCTGAGCTACAGAGCATTTTTCACCGGCAAAACCAGCGCGAATATATGTGGAGCGGTGACCCGGCATACTGGGGCAAAAAGAGCCCTGTGCTGTTTCCAATAGTTGGCGAACTGAAAGACCACACCTATACTTACAACAGTCAGCAATACAAGATGAGCCGTCACGGCTTTGCCCGCGATATGCTGTTTGAAATAGACGAAACTGCACCGGATTCACTTACTTTTTCTATTGTCGCCAATTCAGCAACGCTGGCAGTTTATCCTTTTTCATTCCGTTTTTCAGTTAAATACACACTGGTTGAAAACATAGTGCAGGTTAGCTATATAGTTGAGAACACCGACGACAAAATCATGTATTTTTCTGTGGGCGGACATCCGGCTTTCCGGGTACCTGTTGGTGAGGGAAGCTTTGAAGATTATCAATTGGTGTTTAACCAAAAAGAGAATGTTGGTCGTTGGCCGCTGTCTTCCGACGGACTTATAAAGATGGACCCAACCCCTTTATTAGATAACGAAAATGTACTGCCGCTGACGAAGGAACTATTTGCTAATGATGCGATTGTTCTGGCGGGTTTGCAAAGCAACACAGTCAGCATTGAAAGCCCAACATCTCCCTATAAAACGGTAGTAGGTTTTGAAGGCTTTCCCTACCTGGGTATTTGGGAAACCAAGGGTGGCGATTTTGTATGTATAGAGCCCTGGTGTGGCATTGCCGATACTGTGCAGGCAACAGGAAATCTAACTGATAAATTAGGCATCAATCAACTGGCTGCCGGCGAAATCTTTATTGCTTCGTTTACTATACAGGTATTTTAGTATGTCATTTTTTTAAAATAGCATACGAATGAAAAAGCCTCCGTTGGGAGGCTTTTTTAGTGAGGTTTTTTTCTGTTACCAATTGCTAAATCTTATACCCATGCTGTAGGGGTATTGTTCCAAACCGTTTTCATGCAGTTTAGTAATGGCATAGCTGCCAAACAAGCGAAATGGTCCAACTCCTATTTCACCGATATAAGCAAGTCTGAATTGCTCAAGCCCAAGGCTGCCTTTGGTCTTTACCTTGCCGCGCTCATCGCTTATTTGTTTGTTGAGGCTACCTATCAGGTAACCGGCGCTTACCCCTGCACTAAAGCTCAGCCCTTTTTTGTAGCCGGGATGGGTGTTGATGTTAAGCATAAAAGGAATGGTTGCATACCCAGCGTAGAGCTTGTTTTTTGAAAAATCAACACTGTCTTTGAAAATATATGCCGGGTTCTTGTTGTAGCTGATGTTGTTTTCGTAGCGGAAGTTGAACATCTCCAGTCCCAAACCATACTTCAGGTTTACATAGCCTTTTGCCAGGCTTACGCGTTGCATAGCTATCCATATATTTACGTTCGAGCTTTTTATGGCGCGCAGTTTTAGATCGTCTTTGGTGGGTTTACCTGCGGTGCCTACTGAACGCAAAAAGTTTTGGGCTTCCGGGCTGGCGTAGTTCGTTTTGTCATTGAGGTTGGCAAAGCCGAGGTCAAAAATCCACCAGTTGGTACTCACCTTTGATACCTTGTGTGGACGGTCCCACGCTACGGAGGTTTCGCGGCCATAATTATCGCGGTTGCGTTTAATAATAATAAAAGCGCCAACTTTTATAGTATCCACTTTTACGCGAATGGTGTCGTATGTTTTGATGGTGGTGTCGGTTTGGGCAAATCCTGCACCTGCAAGCAGCATCGCTGCCAGTAAAATGTAAATCCGTTTCATGATAGTTGGTTGAATTGTATTGTAGTGTAGTATTAGCTTTTGATATCGAAACCGGCTATTTGCAGGGATCTGTCATCGTCTTTCTTTCCCTGTTTTTTGTCGAAGAGACCGGCTGCCTTTTTAAAGAGTCCTTTGAGTTTGTTTTTATTGATCTCGGTGTTACCAATAAAAATGGTCCTGTCATCCCCGCTGTTATCCACTTCACGGTAGGCGGTGTTGATGATGCGTAATGGCTGCTCATCTTTGATATCATTATGGGCGAAAATGGGTTCGTCCAATTGTTTACTTTCCGGCAACACCTTTTTCTTTTCCGCTGTTTCTGTTGGGGGTAGCACTGGTGTTTGAGCAGGTATTTTCTTCTCTATAAAAGCTAGCTGTGGAATTTTATTTTCAGCTTTTTTGATAGTTGCTTTATTGTCGATTGCAGCCACCTCTTTCAAAACAACTTTGTAGGTAGTTTTTCTTCTGTTTCCTGCAGGTGCTTTATCCGCTACTGCTTTAACAGGCAGATCACGTTCTATTTGAGCCGCTACATTTGCTTTGTCTTCTTTAGTAGCTGAAGGCAAACTATTTGATGTTGTATTTGGCAATGCCTGCATTTGCTTTGATGGTGGGTTAACTGCTACCGGCTGTATTTCTACTGCACCATTTCTAATTAGTAGCCAAGTTGTAGCTATAATGCCTAAAAGGGCTGCTGCCACACTCATACGCATCCAAAACAAGGGAACGATCCTTCTTTTTTCTTTTTTATACAGTACCTCTTTATCACGAAACACTACAGGTTCAGGTTCCAGTTTAGCCAATTTGAGCAGCGTAAATTCTGCCTGTAGAGCAGGATGTTGTAAAACAAACTTTTCTACTTCTGCCGCCTCTTTGTCATTTAATTCATTGTCAACCAGTAATAAAAAATATTCGCTGTAGTTGGTGAGTGTGATGCCGCTTTCTTTTTTTAACAAAGCTTCTTTGTTTTCAAAGATCACCGGTTCTGCCTGCAGATGAGTCATGGTCAGCATCTCCAGTTCCTTCTCCAGATCAGGATTACCTGCAACAAATTTTTCCACAGCTATACGGTCAGGTGCACTCAGTTCACCATCGGTGTAGAGGAGAAAAAATTCTTCGTAATTATGTCTGTTTATATTCACTGATTACTTTGATATTAGCACTCTGTAAATTTACTTTTCATGCGTCTCGATGTTCTCCATTTTGCCTGCACTCAAATCACGTTTTCCGGGCTTACCAGGTAATTGCGCAGTGTTACTCTTGCCCGGTGCAGATATACTTTTACCTGACTCTCGTTTAACCCTGTTATCTTACCTATCTCGTCATAATTATAACCTTCATAGTCCTTCAGCATTACGAGACTGCGTTGCGTTTCATTAAGTCGGTTAAGCGCCTCCTGCAACGCCTTTTGCACATGGCTGCCCTGCTGGTAGCTGGTTCCGCGGCTTATATCCGAAAATTCACTTGTCAGGCTTACTCTTTTATGTTTTCGAATGTGATCGATCATTTGATTGTAAGCGACGGTAAATAAAAAAGATCTGCTTTTTTCACTTTCAACACTTTCCCTGTTACGCCACATTTTTTCAAAAGCACTTTGCACTATATCCCGGGCGTCCTCTTCATGCCGCAAGTTTTTTACAATGAAACGATAGACGTTGTCAGCGTATAGATTTACACATTCATTATATTCTTTTTCTGTCATAAAAAGGCAGTGATGTTCGGTTGCATGTAATGATGATACGTTTGCTATTGCAGGATGTTACACCTTGACCAAAAATATTTTCAAAACTAATGTTCATTTTGCAAGCGGTATTAAAAGGTAACGGCTAAAAGATTCATTGAATAAAAACTCATTAACACCTTCAGTACTTTTTACAGTTGTGCTTCGTAATCCATTGCACTGCAAGTTCTCCCGCCTGATTTTTTGCAAGAATAGCAAGCCGGTCACCACCAGTAAAATGCAACTTATTATTCTCAGTAGCGATGGTCTCATTTCAGTTTGGTTGTCTGTTGTATCTGACGGATGGACGTTTAAAATGTTACAATTTATTTCCAAAACTCTGTCATGCAGATACCGGCATTTTCCGGCAGATTATTTTGACAAGGCTGCTGGCTTTACCGTTGCACACCCGGTATTCGGCAATTGTTATAATTTAGCAGGCACCCCTGCAATAACATACCTATAGGATTTATACCATCTCCTGCTATGACCCATAAGACCAAAGGGATCGTTTTACGAACCGTCAAGTATGGTGAAACAAGCATTATCTCATCCATCTATACCGAGCTGTTCGGAATACAGTCGTATATGGTAAAGGGTGTGCGGCAAAGCACAAAAAAATCGGGCGGGAAAGGAATATTTTTTCAACCGGCAGCTATACTGGATATGATAGTTTATCACAACGAATTAAAGAACCTGAATTTTATTAAAGAATACCAGTGGGGTTTTTTGTACCAACACCTGCTATTTGATGTGGTAAAGAACACGGTAGCGATGTACGTCGTTGAAATGCTACAACACAGTTTAAAACAACCGGAGGCAAACCCCGAACTCTTCTATATGGTAACAGATACACTGAAGCAACTGGACGGAGCCAGCGCAACACTAACAGCAAATTTGCCGTTGTATTTTAGTTTGCACTTAGCGGGTGAGTTGGGCTTTCGCATACAGGGCAAATACAGCCTGGAAACTCCGGTGCTTGACCTGGAAGAGGGGCAGTTTATAAGTGAAATTCCTGCACACACTTACTACCTGGAGAAAGGTTTAGCAGAAGCCACTTCCCAATTGCTGTCCATAAACTTTTACAACGACCTGGAGTTGCTGCATTTCAGCCGCCCGGTCAGGCAGGAACTGGTGCGGGCGTACCAAAACTTTATTGCCTTGCATGTGCAGGACTTTGGTGAGATCAAAAGCCTGCCGGTGCTGCAAGAGATACTGAGTTAGGTTTCATGGGAACGCGGATTGAAGCGATGAACACGGATAACACCTATCAATTGGATGAGCTCAGAGGTAATAGACAGATCAAAATGCTCGGATAAATGAATCGCAGGTTAGTCATTTAGCCAAACTTATTTATAGTTTCAATTAAAACAATTAGAGTTTATAGTTGATATTTAAAACGGCTAAAACGCATGGAAAAATAAATACAACTTCTTCTGGTAATAAACAATAATACCATTTCTTCCCTCACATTTCATCTCTTCTACTCCTATCGTCACATAAAGATCTGGCTGTTGAACGGAGCGTCGCAACGATGAACGACCGGAGATACATCTGCCGGTAAACAATGCGCAATTGTCCGCCTGCAACTTAATAGCTACACCTCCATTTTTATTTCGAGCAGATCTTGCTTTTGCTACCTTGCGGTTCACAAAAACAAGCTATGCGAATCATCACTTATAATGTAAACGGCATTCGTGCAGCAATGAAAAAAGGCTTTGTAGAATGGTTGCAAACCGACCCCGCCGATGTGATTTGCCTGCAGGAAATAAAGGCACATAAAAGCGATATCGACATCGACAAAATAGAAGCGACGGGTTATAGATCATTCTGGTTCCTGGCACAAAAAAAAGGTTATAGCGGGGTGGCGATCCTTACCAAAGCAGCACCCGCTCATGTTGTGTATGGCAGCAACTTAGAGCAGAGCGATTTTGAAGGAAGGGTTATACGGGCTGACTTTGGCGACCTGTCCGTCATCAGCGTTTATTTTCCCTCGGGCACTACCGGCGAAGTGCGTCAAACATACAAGTACACCTGGCTGGAGGAGTTTGCAGAATTTTTAAATGAACTACGCAAGACGCGACCAAACTTAATCGTGTGTGGCGATTACAACATTGCTCATAAGGCTATAGACATTCACAACCCTGGCGCCAATAAAAAAACAACCGGCTTTTTGCCTGCAGAAAGGGCTTGGTTCGACCGGTTCTTAAACATTGGCTTTGTTGATGGCTTTCGCCACCTGAACAAAGAGCCGCATCAATATACCTGGTGGAATGTATTGCGCGCCTCAACCCGCCTGGAAAACAAGGGTTGGCGGATAGACTACATCAATGTAACGGAAAATTTGCAGCACAGAATAAAAAAAGTAAGTATTTACCCCGAAGTAAAACACAGCGACCATTGCCCGGTTTTTTTAGAGCTGCAAGACAGTTGATCAGTATGTAAGCGCTTGTTCTACCTGTGTGCCCAAAGGTGAAACGCCGGGGCCAAAATAGTGCGTGAGCACACCTTTTTCATCTACAAGATATTTTGCAAAGTTCCATTCCGGTTGTTGATCGTTCCAACCGTTGCTGCTGCTGGTGGTCAGCCATTTATATATATCTTCCTGCTGCGCCGAAGACACAACTGATGTCTTTTTGCTAAGCAAAAAAGTAACGCCATAGTTGACGGTGCAGAAGTGTTCAATTTGTTGGTCACCATCCTTCTCCTGGTTCTTGAAATCGTTGGCCGGAAAACCGATAACCACCAGGTCTTTATACAATTGCTGCAGACGTTGCAGCTCGCCCAACTGATGGGTATAACCGCAGTCTGAAGCCGTATTTACCAGTAGCACTTTTTTACCTTTGAAGACACCGAAATTTATTTCATCATTTTTGTTGCTGGTAAAATGAAGGTCGTAAATCGGCTGAACCGGTAGCACCATGTGTACGTTTTTGGCTATACCCGACTTTAGTCCCAGCCACCTGCCGGCAGCCATCACCCACGGATAAAATAATTTCAAGATCTTTCTGCGCATATTTTCAACAATTACTGTAGGGGCTGCAAAGTACTTATTTGAAAAACCACCGCAGCAAACCCAATTTGCCTTTGTAGGGCGGATATTTTATAGCTGGATCGAACCAGGTGCTGGTCTTTAATATTGCTTTTTGCCGGGTATAGGTATCAAAGCTAAACCTACCATGATAAGCGCCTATACCGCTACTGCCTACACCCCCAAAGGGCAGCGCCGGATTGCCCAGGTGCATCAGGGTATTGTTGATACATCCACCGCCAAAAGCAACCTGTCTTGTAAAACGCCTTTCACTTTCTTTGTCATTACCAAAATAGTACAATGCTAACGGGTTCGGATGCAAGTTGACCTGTTGCAGTGCGGCATCAGTCGTTTTATAACTAAGTATGGGCAATATGGGTCCAAATATCTCTTCCTCCATCACAGGCGCGCCGGCAGTAATATTGTCCATCAATGTTGGCGCAAAATAGCGCTCCGGTGCTTTTACTTCTCCCCCGCTTATCACCTGTCCCTGGCTCAGGTACTCCTGTAGTTTTTGCAGTCGCCGGTCGCTTACAATACGACCATAGTCTTGCGAAAGCGCCGGGTCTGAACCATAAAAATGTGCGATACTTTTTTGTATTTCCGCTACCAGTTGCTGCTTATTTTTTTCATGTACCAGCACATAGTCTGGTGCCACACACGTTTGCCCGGCATTGGTAAACTTGCCCCAGGTAATACGTTTTGCAGCCACTTCTATGTCGGCGTCTTCATCTACAATGCAGGGGCTTTTGCCACCAAGTTCCAGGGTGGTTGCTGTAAATTTTTCTGCAGCCAAAAGTGCAACAGACTTGCCTGCCTGCGTGCTGCCGGTAAAAAATACATGGTCAAACCGGTTCATTTGCAGCAGTTTTGGCACCACCACTGCACCGTTACCTTCTACTACCGCAACATACTTTCTATCGAAGCACTCACCTATCATTTCAACCACCAATTGCGACGTGTGCACTGCAATTTCCGACGGCTTCAATACAGCACAATTGCCACCGGCTATGGCGCCAATCAGCGGTGCCAGCAGCAACTGAAATGGATAATTCCACGGCGCCACAAGTAAACAAATGCCCAGCGGCTCTTTTAATATATAGCTCTTCGATGGCTGCAACGCCAGCGGTGTGCCTACTTTTTGCGGCTTCATCCAGCGTTGCAGGTGCTTGAGCGTATGGCTAATTTCGGCATATATAAACCCTATCTCGGTAGTATAAGCTTCTTCGGCAGACTTATGCAGGTCGTTGTAGAGTGCCTGCATGATGGCGCTTTCGTTACGCTGCACCGCCTGCTTCAGCGCCAGCAATTGTTGCTTTCTAAAGCCATAGTCAGCGGTTGCGCCACTATTAAAAAAGCTACGCATCTGGTCAAAATCGTGCGGGGAAAAGTCTGCCATAAGTAAAATTTTAGGAGGTGAAAGGCTCGTACTTGTGCAATTTTTTTGCACGCCAGGTGTTTTTTGGGAGGCCAGCATTGCAGCCGTGAGGAGGCAGTTGTTGCGACGCTCCGTTCAGGTGCAGTTCACTATTGAAACATAAACGAGCATAAGCTTTGTTTCATTATAGCTTTTCACCACAACAAGATAAAGTTTTAAAAGTTGTAGCGGTATTTTTTGGCATAGCGCTGTAGTTGCAATCTTTTACTTTTACAAATGCACCCGTACGATGATGAGTATTTTATGAGCCTTGCACTGCGCGAAGCACAACAAGCCTTCGACGAAGATGAAGTACCGATTGGTGCGGTGGTGGTGATCAATAACCAGGTTATAGCCCGCGGGCACAACCAGGTAGAACGACTGAATGACCCCACGGCACATGCTGAAATACTTGCCGATTACATCAGCCTGCAACTATTTAGGCGCCAAATACCTGCCCGCCGCCACTGTTTATGTAACCATAGAGCCTTGCCACATGTGTGCCGGCGCCCTGTACTGGAGCAAAGTAAAAAAAATAGTTTTTGGCGCCCGCGATGTAAAACAAGGCTACCAGTTTTTCTTTGGTGGCAAACATCCTTTTCACCAGAAAACAGAGGTGACAGGCGGAGTATTGGAAAGTGAATGTGCCGCGCTGATAAAAAGTTTTTTTAAAATGAAGAGGTAAGCGCCAACTTGCCAGATTGAGGTGGAAGAGGTAATGCTAAAGCGAGATCTTGCCGGCTTTCTGTGCCCCATCATTGCCATGCCGATGAACGGAGCGTCGCAACGATCGCCCGATCAGTATTCCTTCGCCGGCTACCAAAAAAACTTGCACCTGCCGTTAAAAACTTACCGGAGCAATAGACGGTAAAAGGTTATATGTGACGATTTTCTTACTTTTGTTGTATGCAACGCTGCACCTTCTGTAGCGTTGTATTTTTTTTGTGCTTATTAAAAAGAAAAGACTATGAGTGAGACAAACTACGTGACCCAGGAAACCTTTGAGCAGATGAAAGAGGAACTGCACACTTTGAAAGCAGTTGACCGCCCTGCTGCATCGCGGGCAATTGCAGAGGCACGTGAAAAAGGTGATCTGAAAGAAAATGCAGAGTATGATGCCGCCAAAGAAGCGCAGGGTATGCTGGAGGCTAAAATAAAGCAGTTGGAAGGGATAATTGCCACTTCAAAAATAGTAGATACCAGCACGATCGACACGAGCAAAGTAACCATTTTGACGCGGGTGACCATAACCAATATTGCCAATAAAAAGACCGTTACCTACCAGATAGTGGGTGAGAAAGAAGCTGATCTGAAGGCTGGGAAAATATCAGCTAATTCACCCATTGGCAAAGGTTTGATAGGTAAAGCCAAAGGCGAGATCGCGGAAGTGAACGCACCCAACGGTGTGATGAAATTTAAAGTGGAAAATATAAGTATCTAATTAAAAGAGCAGGTAAAAACGCCAACTGCGGTTGGCTTTTTTGTTGCCTGATAAACCCGCAGACATGACTTTGTTTTCAAAAATTATAAAGGGTGAGATACCGAGCTATACAATAGCGGAAGATGATAAGTTTTTTGCTTTTTTAGATATTTATCCGTTGGCAGAGGGGCATACTTTGGTAATACCAAAAGTAGAAGTGGACAAGATATTTGATGTGCCGGATGAGTACCTGGCAGGCTTGCTTGTTTTTGCAAAACCCATTGCCAAAGCTATAGAGCGTTTGTTTCCCTGCAACCGGGTCAACATAATAACAGTGGGGTTGGAAGTGCCACATGCGCATGTGCATTTAATACCTACCAACAACGCAGCCGATCTTGATTTTGCCAATCCGAAATTGTCGTTTTCAAAAGATCGTTTTGCTGAGACTCAACAACGCATAATCAAGGAAATGAACAATGGTTGAGGATAGGTTACAAATAATAAAAGCTCCGGAAACAGGAGCTTTTATTATGTACCGGTTGACAGGCAAACTACAGGTTAGCTGTTCTTAATCGTTTGGGTATTTTAATTTCTACGGTCTGGCTTTTACCACTTCTTTTATACGTAAATTTTACTGTATCTCCTTCTTCTGTGTCGTTCACATTCTCCTGCAGATCTTCCACACCTGCTATGTCTTTACCGTTTAGCTGGGTAATGACATCACCTGCTTTGAGACCTGCTTTGGCAGCCGGAGATTCTGCATCTACGCCTTTAACAACAACACCTTTTCCATCCTCTACATCTTGTATCTGCAGACCAATTTTTGGTTTGCGGTTGAAGTTGAAATTAAAGTTGCCCATTGGTGGTATAGCACCTTCCGGCATTTTGAAATTGAAGTCTTTGTTATCGAAATTGAAGTTGTAATTAAAGCTGTTGTGCGTACCCAGCGTAGCCGAGGTCTTGCCTTCGGTACCGTTGCGCAGGTAGGTTATATCTACCTTGTCGTCTGGTTTGTATTTGCTAATTGCGTCTATCAGTTCTGGCGGTGTGGTCACAACTACGTCGCCAACTTTAGTGATCACGTCACCTTTTTGTAAACCTGCTTTCTCCGCGCCACTTTCTTTGGTTACTTCCTTCACCATCACTCCTTTATCGTTCTTTTCAGTCATAACGCCCAGAAATGCTTTGTTAACACCCGGTGGAAGTGGCGGAACCATACCTTCCAAACCCGGTGGCGGGGGAGCCATCATTCGCATACCATTGGGTGTTCTTATCTCTGAGCGATTTCTTTTTAGTACAGTAACATCGGGTGAGTCAAATTCATCGACCGGTTTTCCATTGATTGTCACGTCGTCTCCATCAACTACAATGGTCATCTTTTCTACATCTCCATTCTTTTTCCTTATGACAATTTCCTCCTGTTTATTGTCATTGCCCTTCTCCTTTGTTTTTTGCGCAAAACCCGGAGTAACCATAGCGGTCAACAAGGCAATCGCCGTGATTTTTACAAGTGTATTCATGTTAATAGTTTTTTGTACGAAAGTTTTAGTAGTTCAAAAGTAAGAAGATTTTTGATATACGAAACTTTTCGGAAATGTTAATTTACTGACAGCAAAAAGCCTGGCTGGTGCCAGGCTTTTTGGAACATTTTTAACGTAGTTACAAGTTACCTTTTTTCAATTCGCCTACCGCATAATCAACCGCCCGGGCTGTAAATGCCATATAGGTAAGTGATGGATTTTGAGTGGAAGTTGAGGTCATGCAGGCACCATCTGTAACAAAAACATTTTTGCACAAGTGCATCTGGTTCCACTTATTGAGCAGAGAAGTTTTGGGATCATTTCCCATTCTTACTCCGCCCATTTCGTGAATATCCAAGCCAGGCGCTTGCTTTGAAATCACTGGTTTTTATGTTGGTGAAACCCGCTTTGGTGTACATCTCTGTCAGTTGCTCCATAAAATCGGCGGTCATCTTTTCGTCATTGTCGTCGTAGGCAATAGATATATCCAGCAGCGGCATTCCCCATTCATCTTTTTGGTTGCTGTCTAACCGCAAATAGTTGGTTTCTTTTGGTATGGTTTCGCCCATCATGTGCGAGCCAACATACCAGGGACCAAGGTCTTTCGCCTGCAAATTCTTTTTTAAATCGGCGCCAATACCTTCGTTATTGGTCTTCATAGACCTGCCCGGCACTAAACCCGGCAGCATAGCCGCGCAAAAAATCAGTCTCTTGTTTCACTACATTTCTAAAGCGGGGAATATATGCGCTCGTGGGTCGCCTGCCGTCGGTAGTTTGATCAGTATAACCGTCGTACTCACCTGAGATATGAGCCCGATAGTTGTGGAATGCAACGTACTTTCCTAACAAACCACTATCGTTGCCTAAACCGTTCGGAAAACGATGGGAGGTTGAATTAAGCAGGATCAGGTTGGTATTGAAAGCCGCAGCATTCACAAAAATAATTTTGGCAAAATAATCAACTGCATCTTTGGTTTTCGAGTCGATCACTCTTACTCCAACTGCCTTGCCCTTGCCTTCATCGTAGAGTACCGAGTGCACAACTGAATCTGTTAGCAAAGTCATGTTGCCAGTTCTTTCCGCCCAGGGTATAGTAGTAGCATTGCTGCTAAAATACCCGCCAAAGGGGCAGCCACGCTGGCAAAGATTTCTATTCTGGCACTGCGCTCTGCCTTGTTGCTTGTGTATCTCCTGCGGCTCCGTCAGGTGAGCGCAACGTGCGTAGATAACATGCCGGTCGGTGTAATTCTTTCCAATAAAATCCTTGAAGTATTTTTCTACACATGATAATTCGAGAGGTGGCAAGAACTCGCCGTCAGGCAGTGTAGCAAGATTGTCTTTATTGCCTGAGATGCCTGCAAATTTTTCGACATAGCTATACCAGGGAGCAATGTCCTTATACCGTATAGGCCAATCAACCGCAAAACCATCACGTGCAGGTCCTTCAAAATCGAAGTCGCTCCAGCGCTGCGTTTGGCGCGCCCACAACAGCGATTTTCCACCTACCTGGTAGCCCCTTATCCAATCAAAAGGTTTTGACTGCACATAGGGATGTTCTGCATCTTTTACTACAAAGTGGGCAGCATCTTCTTTAAAAATGTAACAACGCGAGGCTATGGGATTCGCCTTTTGTACATCTAGTGGTAACTGATTTCTGTGTTCAAACTCCCACGGATTCATGTTGGTGGTGGGGTAATCAACCAAATGCTTTACCTGCCGGCCACGTTCTACTACCAGGGTCTTCAAGCCTTTCTCTGTTAATTCCTTTGCAGCCCAGCCACCACTAATTCCCGAACCAATTACTATGGCATCAAAGGTCCGGTTCTTAATTGTATCGTTATTGTCACCCATTTTGTATGAGAAGTTTTTACTACTGTCTTTTAATGTATAAAGTGATTATAATGCCGAAGCTTCTAAACCTAAAATCAAATCTCCGGACCTTTATCGCCTAATGAAGCAACAGGCACACATCCGTGATAAACTCCAGGAACTAATTTATAAATCCGCACATTGGTGAGGTAATATTGAGAAGTCATGTAGCCCTGAACAGTCAACTTTTTCACCGTCTTAAGAAACGTAGACAGGTCATCTGTTGCATCTGCAAAAGAAGGGTCAGCTATAATCTCTTTCAGCAGTTCCCCGCGCTGAACTGGTGTCGCATCAACAAACGATTTGTCGAACTTGTTATCTGCACGCTCGTTCAACTTCTCCATGCCTTCAAGAAAACCTTTTTGTTCCTCTTCTGTGTACATGTCGTCGAGCATCTTTAGCACAAAAAGATTCGTATAGGTATCCTTCGCCCCGGGCGTATCCGTTTTAGGAAGGATCGTTTCGCTCAGTTCGGTTACGAGCGCTTCCTGGTTGCCGTTTAACTGCAAATGGCTGAACCGGAGACCAGATTTACTTTTGTCGTGCATACAGGCTGGCACCAAAGCCACGCCGACTGTAAAAAAGAAGCAATTTTTTAATGCCTTTCGGCGCGATATTACCATGGTAAAAATTTGAACTGGTCTGCAAAACAAACCTTTTTTAATGCTGATAATTTGCTGTCGAAATTAAGGGATTGTTGTAGCAGACCGAAGTATTACTTTACTAAAAAAAGAGTGTGGTCAGAACCCCCGGCAAACTGATATAATCTTCTAGAATGTTGGTACTTTTTTACCATTTTCTTCGGGTGTTTTTGCGTGACCAACTTTTGATCGCCATTTCACAAACCATTTTCCACGGTTACACAGGCCTGATGGTCCCTCATTAACAATCTCTGCATTACGGTGCAGGCTGTGTCACCGGTTTCCGCACTCACTTATCTTTACGCCATGGACAAATTCGAAATTGTCATTTTTCTAATGACCATCTTAATTGCTTTGTCAGCTATTGCAGATAAGATCAAATTGCCCTACCCTGTGTTATTGGTCATTGTTGGTCTGGTGATAGGCTTCACACCTTTTTTGCCCGATCTTGAACTGGACCCTGATGTAGTATTCCTTATATTCTTACCTCCTTTACTGTATGATGCTGCTTCTAAAACTTCGTGGCTTGAATTTAAGAGAGAAATTCGCCCGATCTCTACGTTAGCAGTTACACTTGTTTTTTCTACAACCATTTTGGTCGGCGTTGCTACACATTATCTGGTCCCTGGCTTTACTTGGCCATTAGCCTTTGTATTGGGAGCTATCATATCTCCACCCGATGCTGTAGCAGCAACAAGTATTACGCGTGGTCTGGGATTAAGTCGTAAGGTGATCACCATTATTGAAGGTGAAAGCCTGGTAAATGACGCGTCGGCATTGATAGCCTACCGGTATGCGTTAGCCGCCGCAATGAGTGGCACTTTCGTGCTTTGGAAGGCGGGCCTGCAGTTCCTGTTCGTGTCCCTGGGTGGAATTGGTGCTGGCTTGATAGTGGGTTATCTATTTGTTTTTGCCCATAAAAAAATAAGGGAAAGTCCCATTGTTGAGACCAGTTTAACCTTGCTTGCTCCTTATGTTGCCTACCTGGTTGCAGAACATATACATTGCTCGGGCGTACTGGCAGTAGTATGTACGGGGCTGTTTGTATCCTGGCGCTCACACCAGGTTTTTGCCTCGCAGGCGCGGTTGCAAATAAAAGTGGTTTGGGAAACGGTGATCTTTCTGTTGAATGGGATCGTCTTTATTCTTATTGGTCTGCAGTTACCAGCTATCGTTAAAGGGCTAAAGAATACAACCATCTTTGAGTTGGTCGGATACGGTTTGCTGATATCGCTGGTTACCATTGTTATTCGTATTATCTGGGTTTTTGCCGGCGCTTATAATCCGGGCCTGGACAAAGGTGGCAAAGGTAAACCGGACGAAAATGGCGAGCCGACCTCCTGGAAAAATGTATTAATAGTAGCGTGGACCGGCACCCGCGGCGTGGTGAGCCTGGCAACAGCTCTTGCCCTGCCACTTTTTACACAAGACGGAGACTTGTTTCCAAAGCGTCACTCCATTCAACTATTGGCTTTTGTTGTTATACTCGTAACCCTTGTGGTGCAGGGTCTTACACTTCCGTTGTTGATCAGGTTACTGAAAATTAACCCCCAGGCTAGTCTGTTAAAACAAGAGGAAAATCAATTGCAGTTGACCATTGCCGAAAACGTGTTAAACTTTATCAATAACAACTTTACACTTGACCTGGAGGAACAGGTAAAATTGCAGGTGAGAAAACCATATGAACTTTCCCTAAGTCTGTTGTCAGCTAAAGGAAACGGAAACCACGACAAACGACAAACAAACAAACAGATAAATTATATCACTCAATTGATCAATGCACAGATCGAGATTGTCAATTACCAACGGGACTTATTGAACGGATACCACAAAGACGGCAGCTTTGGCGATGAGACCTTGCGCAAAGCCGAAGAAGAATTAGATATTGAAGAAATGCGGTTAAAAGCCATTGCTGAAAAACGCAAAATTGACTAAAGCAAAAGACCTGTCTTTGTCCCTGCCCATATGACGTTATTTTTTATCGAGGTTTCTTAACCAATCAATACACCTGTCGGTCCAGCTTTCGGTTTCAGGTATGCCCAAACCTAAGCCAAAGCCATGACCACCCTTCGGATAGATATGCATCTCTACCGGAATTTTTTTGTCTTTCAATGCCTGGTACATCATCAGGCTGTTCTCTACCGGTACAGCGCCGTCATCAGTTGCATGCACCAGAAAAGCAGGCGGAGTTTCGGGTGTTACGTTCAACTCTGCTGAGTAGTAATTAGCCAATTGCGCATCGGGGCTGGCGCCGATCAAATTGGTTCGCGATCCACCATGCATAGTTGCTTTAGACATGGTAATGACCGGGTACACCAGCACCATAAAATCGGGGCGAGCACTTTCTTTGTCTATTAAATCACCAACTGCTTTGCCCGCATCGAAATGGGTACCCGCTGTAGAGGCAAGATGCCCGCCTGCAGAGAAACCCATGATGCCTACACGGTCCTTTTTTATATTCCATTTACCGGCATTATTGCGTACCAGTCTAATGGCTCGCTGTGCATCCATAAGGGGCAATTCGCGGGGCACTATGTTGCTTTTAGAATTGGGCAACCGATACTTTAAAACGATACCAGCGATCCCTTTGCTGTTGAGCCATTTGGCTATATCGGTGCCTTCCCAGTCGTAAGCAAGAATGCCATAACCTCCGCCCGGGCAAATGACAACTGCCTGCCCTGTCGCGTTTCTTTTTGTTGGCAAATACACAGCTATATCAGGTGTTTGCACCAGGCTGATGCGCACCATATCTGCCTGTTCGCTTTTTTCTGTCTCATCGGTCTTTTGGTAGTTAGGTACCTTGCCCGCGGGATAAAGTGGAAGGGTCACATCCTGTGCGTTGGCGGATAACATCATAGTAAGCAGTAAAGTTGACAAGCAAAATTGTTTCATATAATGCAGGTAAAGAAGGTAAATAAATGAATGAAGGAACAAATGTAGGCATTGCAGCAAGATGAAAGAGTAAAGGTGGGTGCATTCAAAATTGTCGCTTTTCTTGTGTTACGGACATTAGTTCTTTTATGAGGCTCCGGTTGTGTCACTCACTTATACAGCAAATTTTCATGTCAACTTTTATCATGCAATTTTTCTGCGAAAAAAATTATATTAATCCGGGGGTCGCCTGTCTTTGAACCGAAACTGGAGTAACCTCCAACTGGCAATAATATTTGTTCGCCCCTGGCAGTAACGCGACTGAATTTTTCGCAAAAAATAAGGGTTTTATAATAACCAAAAGGAACTGTCTAAATTTGCTAAATAATTAGAACAACACAATGAAGGCAAAATATATTAATCCATTTACAGATTTTGGATTTAAGAAGATTTTTGGAGAAGAAGCCAGCAAACCACTTTTGCTCGACTTTCTGAACGCTCTTTTGCCACAACAAAACAAGATTATTGACCTTACTTTTAAAAATACAGAACAATTAGGACAAACCGAAGCCGACAGAAAAGCGATTTATGATATCTATTGCGAGAACGAAAATGGTGAAAAATTTATCGTAGAACTACAAAAAGCTAAACAGAATTATTTCAAAGAAAGAACCATTTATTATTCAACTTTTCCAATTCGTGAACAGGCAGAAAAAGGCGAGTGGAACTATAAGTTAAAAGCGGTTTATTGCGTAGGTATTTTAGACTTTACGTTTGACGACTACGAAAGTGAACCAGAGAGAAGCGAAGTAGTTCATACCATTAAGCTGAAAAGCCAAAATGGAAAAATCTTCTACGACAAACTCACTTACATCTATCTTGAAATGCCAAATTTTAAACAGGTGGAAGCTGAACTGAAAACCCGTTTAGACAAATGGTTGTATTTCATCAAACATTTAGAAGACTTTCAGACAATTCCGGCAATTTTTAAAGATGATGTTTTTATACAAGCTTTTGAGAAAGCGGAACTGGCAAAGTTTGACCAAACAGAATTGGACAGTTATGAGAACAGTTTAAAAACCTACCGTGATTTGAAAAGTGTTATAGACACAGCTTTCGACGATGGGAAAATAGAAGGGAAAATAGAAGGGAAAATAGAGGTTGCGAAATCAGCGAAACAAATGGGACTTTCAACTGCTGACATTATTAAACTAACAGGAATTAGTGCAAGCGAAATTGACAAGCTGTAGAACACAAATACACTACGCCCGACATTCAATGAAGCAGCCGAAAATCCCTCTAAACAAAAAGCCCCGATAAGAAGCGACTTATCGGGGCTTTTTGTTTTACTCTCCCGATAAACGGGATAAACTTCGTTGACCGGAGCCGGTGCAGCAGTAGGGTGCAAAGTAGTAACATAGTGCAAACCTGTTTGTGCTCAGCCGGTTGAATTGCTTTACCGTTCTGATGCTTACCAGTTATACTATTGCGGTGCTCATAAAACTAAACACGATCTAATGCTGTAAAGCAATTTGCTGAACAGGCTGTGAACGCTGCAAAGCAATATGCAGTACACGCTGTGCGACGCAAGGCTGCTGATCAGCGATATTCTGCCGGGCTCATAAAAAGCAAACACTGGTCAACTCTCCCGGCCAGCTACTCGGTGCGCAGGCTTTTTACGGGGTTTACCACTGCCGCGCGTATGGTTTGCACACTGAGGGTGAGCAGGGCAAGGAGCAACATGCCGGCGCCGCTAAGAGCAAAGACCCACCAACTTATAGGTGTGCGATAGGCGAAATTTTGTAACCATTGGTCGCTGGCCCACCACGCAATGGGCGCGGCAATGATGAACGCCAGCAAAACCAACCCCATAAAACCGGTAGATAAAATGGATACTATGGCAGCAACAGAGGCGCCTAATATTTTGCGAATACCTATCTCGCGGGTACGGGCAGTGGTGACAAATATGACCAGCGCCAGCAAACCCAGGCAACTGATGAGAATAGCTAAACCTGTAGCCCACCTTAGCAAACGCGCAGTCTGTATTTCGCTTTGGTACATTGATGCAAGGGTCTCATCGAAAAACGTATAGCTGAATTCTTCCTGCGGGTAGCTTTTGTGGTAAGCTGCACCCAGTTGATTAATGACACGCGGCCACAGATCGCTGCCCGGCGTGTTGGGCTGTAGCCGCACATGAAAGGTGGTACCACTGCTGCCGCCAAATACCAGCGGGCTAATGCCCATGTGCATCGACTGATCGTGGAAGTTTTGCATAACGCCCACTATAGGAACATTTTTGTTGTTGAACACCAGGTTTTGATTGATGGCATTGGCGGGGTTTTGAAAGCCCAGCAACCTGGCCAAAGCTTCATTGATGATGAACTCACGGATGGTATCACTCGGCTGCACATTGCGCCCTGCCAGCAGGTGTATGCCATACACGCGCAGGTAGGCAGTATCGCCCCAGCGAATTTGGATATTAGCACCAATGTTGGGATGCGGCGGATAGGTGACATTGGTAAAAGCCACGCCTACATTGGCAGGCGACAGAAAGCCTGCGGAAGCCATTTGCACCCCGGGTACAGACCTTACCTGCTGCAACAAATATTTGGCATTGCCAGTTGTATCGCGGTTGGGTAACTGAAAGGTGACAATGGCATCTTTTTGAAAACCCAGGTCGGCATGTAAGCCATAGTTGATCTGTTTGCTAACGATTAATGTACCGATGATAAAAACCTGCGCAATTACAAACTGGGTGACCGTAAGCGTTTTGCGCACCCACGCGCTACGGGTTTGCCCGGCTGAAACATAAGCCTGGCTTTTGAGCACCAGCACCGGGCGGTACCCACTAATAATGAGCGCCGGGTAAATGCCCGCCAATAAACTAACCGCAATTACCAGCACCAGCAGAAACAGCATAAGCCAGGGCTGCTGCAGCAGGTTAAAATGCAAACCGGGTGGTAAAAGGTCGGCAAAGACGTAAAGTAATAACGGGGTAAGTACTACCGAGAAAAAAGTAGCGAGAGTGGTAATAAAAAAGGTTTCGCAGAGAAACTGCCAGATCAACTGCTTTTTTGAACTGCCCAGGGTTTTACGGATGCCAATTTCTTTTGCCCTTTTGCCCGACTGGGCTGTAGTAAGGTTAATAAAATTAATACAACCCAGCAGCAACAGGAAAGCCGCAATTGCCAGCAGACCCCGCAGCGTTGACCGGTTGGCTACACGCTGCCCAACACCAGGATAGTTTCCGTTGAAATGAATATCGCTTAGCGGCTGCAGGTGCAACCTGAAGTAGTTCGCCTCATCGCGATAAGCTTCTTTATTGTACTTAAGCAACAGTTTATTAAGCTGCAGTTCTGTGGTGGCTGCGCGGGTGCCTGCATCCAATTTTATATATACCTGCGAATACGCCATCCAGTCGTTCCACACGTTCATCATAAAGTTGTCTTGCAGGTGGGTTTTGGCTATGGTGGCAAAAGATATGAAGTCGGTATTGCTAAGCGAAGAGTTGTGCGCCAGGTCGTCTACCACACCTGCAATGGTAGTACGCAACTCGTCGTTGTAGGTGATCTGCCTGCCTACAACCTGCGCGGGCTGCAGGTTGGGAAAGTATTGCCTGGCGCGGCTTTTGGTAAGCACTACCGCAAAAGGCTCTGCCAGCGCTGTTGCTGGTGCGCCGGCAACAAAATGGTACGCCAGCAGTTGAAAATAATGATTGTTGGTAAAAACAACACCCTGCTGCTTTTTATAAACGACAGCCTCGCCGCGCTGCGTTGGTATAGCAACGTTTGCTGTTGCATCACCCTGAAATTGCATCACGGGCACCGTTAGTTCAATACCGTTCATCTCGCGTTGTATAGCATCACTCAGCGGCGCCTGCACACCGGCACTATGTCCTTCGGTACCGTTGAACTTTGCATCTATCACCACACGATATATTCTGCCAGCGCCGGGCGCAAACCTGTCGAAGCTGTACTCGTGGTACACGATCAGAAACATGACCAGCGCCGCGCTGATGCCAATAGACAACCCCAGCACATTGACAATAGAAAATGTTTTGTTGCGAATGAAAGTTCTGAGCGCGGTTTTGAACATATTGAAAAACATAGTAGTAAAATGGAAGGTTTTAAGTAGTAAGTAGTAAGTGGTAGGTGCCAGGGTTTAAAAAATTAATGCAGGCTTTTGTAGCCGGCTTTGGTTCTGCTATTGTACTCCGGTTGTGTCACACCCTTCTACTAAATAACAGTGCTGAACAATGAACAAAAAGTACAAGAGTGCGACGCAAGAAAAGTCCTATACTTATTCTAAAGCCATGGCTCAAAAGAATTATTCATTATTCATTGTTCATTATTCATTGTTCATTATTCATTATTCATTCTTCCTCACTCCGTTCTCAAACTCTTTACCGGGTTGGCTATGGCTGCTTTTATGGTTTGTATGCTTACCGTTAATAGCGCCAGCACGAGCATGCAAATGCCCGACAAAACAAACAACCACCAGTTGATCGCAGTGCGATAGGCAAAGTTTTCGAGCCACTTGTTTATGCCCAGCCACGCAAGCGGTGTGGCAATAACAAAGGCAACCAATACCAGCAGCAGAAAATCTATTGAGACAAGCGTGATGATTTGTGCAACGGTTGCTCCCAATACCTTTCTTACCCCTATTTCTTTGGTACGTTGACTGGTTGTGTACATTACCAGCCCCAGCAAACCAAGGCAACTAATAAACACGGCAAGCACTGTAGCCCACTTTAGCAGGCTCGAGATATTTTGTTCCTGCGTATAGTATTTGGCAATGTCTTCATCGAAAAAACTGTAGTCAAAATCGTCTGCGGGATAGATTTGTTTATAGACTTTCTCTGCTTTGGCAAGTGCTGTTTTCCAGGTGGTGCCAGCGTTGTTTTGCGGGCGCAGTGCCAGGTTGACCATTTGTTCTGTACTGCCCCAGCTACCTATTACCAAAGGCTTTATGGGCTCGTGCAGTGATTTCTGATTGAAGTCAGCAACTACGCCCGTTATAGGGATTTGCTTGTCGCTCCACGCTATGTTTTTTCCAATAGCCTGTTCGGGGTGTTGAAAGCCGAGTATGTGTGCATAGGTTTCATTTATCAAAAACTGGTTGACCGTGTCTGAGGCTGCAAGGTTGGTACCTGCAAGCAGTTTTATGTGGTACAGTTGTATATAGTTGGTGTCGGCATACTTCTGCTGCACATCCGTTTCTATCTCTTTTTTGCCGTCTTTGTATTTCATTGTTCCACTCCATGTGCTGCCCGATGATGGCGGGTTACTCGAAAGACTTACCATGGCGATTTCGGGTATGGCTTGCAACCTGTCGCGCAACAAAGTCCGGTGGCTTTGCGATGTATCATAAAAATTGGTACGGAAGTAAACGATGGCATCTTTTTTAAAGCCCATGTCTTTGGTGAGCGAATAACTTATCTGGCTGCTTACAAAGAGTGTTGCCATGATAAAAAATTGCGCTATGGCAAACTGTGACACCGTCAGCGATTTGCGCAGCCAGGCTTTGCGTGTTTTGCCCGAATGGCTGAATACCTGGTTTTTTAAAACAAGAACCGGCTTGTACGACGATAGAATGAGGGCAGGATAAAAGCCGGATAAAGCTGTAACAACAAGTACCAGCCCAAAAAGAAAAACTGCAATGCCTGGCTGTGCTGCCAGGTTAAAATGCAAACCTTCAGGAATGAAGCCGGCAAAGGCTTTCAACAGTAGGGGTGTTAGTGCAAGAGAGACAACGGTAGCTAAAACTGTCAGCAGAAATGTTTCACTGAGAAACTGTACTATGAGTTGCTTTCTGGTACCGCCCATGGTTTTGCGTATGCCTATTTCTTTGGCACGCTGCGACGATTGTGCAGTGGTCAGGTTAATAAAATTGATGCAGCCCAGGATCAGCAAAAATGCGGCTACTGCAAGCAGGCTGTACAACACACTTTTATTTACAACAGGTATGTCATAAGCGTTATAGTTTGCACCAAAATGAATGTCGCTTAGGGGCTGCAGATGAAACCATATTTTGCTGTTATCGCCTGCTTCTTTTTTGTGATGGCGATTGTACAGCGCAATGATGTCTTTTTCAGCCTGGGCGGGTTGCCTGCCCGCAGACAGCTTTACATACAATTGCGAAGCGCCATTGGTGTTGTCCCATTCAGCATAGTCTGCGGGACGTAGCGAAGTGGTTTCTAATGTTGGTTTCGAAACAAAAGTTGTGAATGTAAAGTTGGTGTTGGCTACAAGATCCTGCACAATACCGCTCACCGTTAGCCCGGTTGTATCGTTGATAAAAAATTGCTTACCTATCACCTCGTCTGGGCGCATTGAAGGAAAATATTTGGCAGCAACCGATCTGTGTCAAAACTGCCTGGTAAGGCTGGTGTACGGCTGTGGCAGGTGAGCCGGCAAGCCACTGATAACCGAGTAGAGCAAAATAATTTCCGTCAGCAAAAACCAATTTGTTTTCATGTTTTAAGACCAGTGGTTCTTTACCGGAAGCGGCTGGTATGGTCACTTTTGCATCGCCATCCCAGGTGCGAAAAGGTATTACCGCATCAAAGCCGGTAAGTTCTTTTTTAAGGGCTGACCCTAGCGGAGAAGTGACACCCTGGTTGTAATACGCTTCTCCGGAAAAATCAAATTCAGACACAACCCGATAGATGCGCTCATTGTCTTTCTCAAACTTGTCGAAGCTAAAGTGATAACTCACCAACAAGAAAATTACCAGCGACGCGCTGATGCCGATCGCTAAGCCCAACACATTGATGGCAGAGAACACTTTGTTCTTCCACAAGGTGCGCCAGGCAAGTATGAAATAGTTGTTGAACATGGTAGGTGATAAGTTGTAGGTTGTAAGTGATAAGTTGTAGGTTGTAAGTTTTAGGTTGTAAGTTGTAAGTTTTAGCAGCTTGTCATTCCGGCGAATTGCCTGTCCCATTTTTCTTCGGAAAGGAATCTCCTAAAATTTATAAGTTGTAAGGTTTCGGTTGTAAGTAATCAGTTGTATGTACTTAGCCTTAGTTCTTTCCTCATCAGCGTTGCGTCGCACCCTTGTACTGTATTTTCATTGCTGAGCAAAGAACAAACCGTACAAGAGTGCGACGCAAGAAAAGTCTCGCTTTTATTCTAAAGCCCTGGCTCAAAAAGATTATTCAATATTCATTGTTCATTATTCATTATTCATTGTTCACTATTCACTATTCATTATTCATTGTTCATTGTTCATTATTCATTGTTCATTATTCACTATTCACTATTCATTCTTCCTCACTCCGTTCTCAAACTTTTTACCGGGTTTGCCAAAGCCACTTTTATAGATTGAAAGCCGACGGTAACCAGGGCAATGATGACGGCAGCCAATCCTGAGAAAATAAATAACCAGACACTGATGGGCGTTTTGTATGCAAAGTTTTCGAGCCATTTCTGCATTGCCCACCAGGCTACCGGTGCGGCAATAACAAAAGAAACAACAACCAGCCGGAGGAAGTCTTTGGAGAGCAATGCAGTTATGCCGGCAACACTGGCACCCAACACTTTTCTAATGCCAATTTCTTTGGTGCGTTGCTTAGCAGAAAAAGCAGCCAGCCCAAACAAACCAAGGCAGGCTATGAATACGGCAATGCAGGCACAGGTGATCAGTACTTTACCCAATTGCTGTTCTTTAGTGTATTGCTCATCGTACTTTTTATCCGCAAAAAAATACTCGAAGGGATTGCCGGCAAATGATTGGTTGTACAAGCGTTTGAGGGTTGTAATTTTTTGCGCAATGTTTCGGGTATCGGTTTGTATGGTAAAGAATGAATACCCGACGGAACCCAGGTAAATGGTTGGTTCAATCGGATCGCGGAGACCGGTATGGTGATAGTCTTTAACCACGCCAATGATCTCATACGGGTCGCCCCACATGACCCTTTCCCCGATCATATTTTTCTTTGTATCGAGACCAAGTTGTTGTGCAGCTTTTTCGTTAATGATCACCTTCTTTACATTGTTCCAGCTACGTTCTGCATCGTTCTTACTAAAGGCGTTTCCCTGCGCAAACCGGATACCATACGTGTCAAAAAAATGCTGATCGCAGATAAACATTGCGTACGACTTTTTCTTAGCCGCCTCCGAAGTGGTGGCACCTGAAATGCCATTGGCGAAAAAGTTGTAACCAATGCCGGGAATGCTATTGCTTGCTGCCACTTTCTTTACAAAGGGCAGTGCGCCCAGGTCATTTTTAAACTGCAGGTTTTTAGCAGCCTGGTTTTCGGTGGCAAGGGATGGACCTTGTATTACCAGCAACTGATCGAGGCTCATACCCAGGTTCTCGTTCTTCATATACTGCAGTTGCTGGTACAAGACAGCAGTAGCAATAATGAATACAATTGATGCAGTAAACTGAAACACCACAAGTGCCTTGCGCACTGACAAACCTTTTATAAAGACCTGCCCTTTGCTGCGAATGGTATTGGTAGGTTGAAATGAGGTGAGCACAAATGCCACGTAACTGCCCGCAATAAATGAACCTGCTACAATAAGCGCTATACCCACCAACCAGAACCAACCCGAACCAAGAACCGCAAGTGAAAGCTGCACACCTAGAAAAGCATTGAAATAATTTTGAGAAGCATGTACCAGCACCACCGCGATAGCAGCGCTCAGCAGCGTCAACAACAGCGTTTCAGTCAGGTGCTGCAATAGTAGCTGGCTGCGGCTGGCACCCAGTACTTTTCGTATGCCTACTTCTTTTGCACGGTTAAGCGCCTGTGCAGTAGACAGGTTGATATAGTTGAGCCAGGCTATCAGTAATATCAACAATGCCATGCCCGAAAATACAGTCACGAGCAGCAGGTTGCCATAGGTTTGGTAGGGATAATTGAAGGATGGCGCAAGATGCATTTCGCTGAAAGGCTGCAGGTAAACCACATCGTTCTTTGAGCCGGGATTAATAGAGCGCACATACGTAGTAATGCTGTTTGACAGCGCCGCTGCATTGGTCTCTTTGGTCGTTTGTATATAGATGCTGACAAAGCCATTGTCCAGGGTATTGGGATCAGCCCAGTCATTTCCATCGCGGTTGGCTGCGTTCTCCAGTATCTGTAGTGGAAGCAATACTTCGGCTTTAATGTCAGACGCCAGGGGTTGCCGGTATATAGCGCTAACGGTATATAGCGTATTGCCAAACTGGTTGCTTACAAGCAATGTTTTGTTGATGGCATTTGCCGTACCAAATAACTTTTGGCTCATGCCTTCAGACAAGGCAAGCGTGTGCGGCTGCAGCGCCGTGGTGCCCGCCAGCAGCGGAAAGGATAACACCGACAAAAAGTTACTGTCAACATATTGTATATTCTCTTCGGTAAACACTTTGTTATCAGCCTGGGCAGCCGCAGTATAGGTTAGGGTGCCTGCGCCAATATTATCGGCGACACGCACAAAATTTTTGATCGCCGGAAATTGTTGTTTAAGAACCGGCGCAAAGCCCGGTGGCAGTTTAGAATCACTCGTGCCTTCTTTGTACAATACATTGGCGCGATACATTTCACTGAAATGTGCATTGAAGCGATTGGCACTCCATTCAAAAGCAACGTATTGGGCAATAAAAAGAAACACCGTTATGCCTATAGCCAGTCCGGCAATATTGATGAGTGTAAACTGCCTGCTGCGCCACAGGTTACGAAAGGCAGTTTTGAAATAATTTTTTAGCATTATATTATTTGTGGGTTTCAAACATTTGTTCTTTGCTCTACACTGTTGCGTCGCACCCTTGCACGTTTACTTCATTATTGAGCTTTGGGCTGCTATTCTTTATCGCTGCTATTTTGCCTGCTGCACAAGTGTGCGACGCAACAAAAGCCACTGCCTTATTCTATAGCCTGGCTCCAAAAAATTCTTCATTATTCATTGTTCATTATTCATTGTTCATTATTCATTATTCATTATTCATTATTCATTATTCACTCCGTTCTTAAACTGTTTACCGGGTTTGCCAATGCTGCCTTTATTGCCTGGAAGCTGACAGTAACCAGCGTTATAAACAATGCGCCCAACCCTGATAATAAAAAAACCCAAAGTGATATGGCCGTTCTGTAGTCGTATTGCTGCAACCAGCTATGCAAATAGTACCAGGCTAATGGTATGGCAATAAAGCAGGAGATAAAAACGAGCAGCGTAAACTCTTTCGATAACATTTTCCATAGATTAAATGTTGATGCGCCTAATACTTTGCGCACACCAATTTCTTTCTTGCGCTGCTCTGCAACAAACGAGGTTAGCCCAAACAAACCCAAACAGGATATGAAAATGGCCAATATGGTAAAGAAGGTTGCCAGGTTACCAATGCGTTGCTCATCCTGAAATTTCTTGGCGTAGTCTTCATCGTTGAATGTATAGTCGAAAGGCGCGCCGGGGTTGTACTTTTTGAAAACGGTTTCCAGCCTTGCTAAAGCAGCCGTTAATGGTGCGCCGTGTTTTATGGCTACCGTAATTACATTTGCCCAGTTTTTGTCGAACAAAAAGACAGTAGGTTTTACGGGCTTGTACGGCGACTCCATCATCATGTCTTTTATCACACCTATAACTGTATATTTTTTATCGTTGAACTGAATGGTTTCTCCGATAATATCGCGCTTTAAACCCACTTGCTTTACCGCTGCTTCGTTTAGTATGATCGCCAAACTATCGGTTGAGAAATCCCGTGAAAAATCCCGTCCCCGTAGAATCTTCCAACCAATTGTTTTACCAAAATCTTGTGTTACGGCAATGGTGCCAAAACTCGGCAACGAGTTCGGATCTTTTCCCTGCCAGTCAAAACCGATCTGGTTGCTCCAGACATTTGTTGTTGGGCTTGATGATTCTGCCATATTATCTACCACTCCGGTTGCCAGCAGATCGCTGCGCAATGCATCGTAGTGACCATACAGATCGGGTGTTGACATCATGATCGTTATCAGGCCCTCACTTCTGTAGTTTACCGGTCTGTTCTTGGCATATTGAATTTGTCTGAAAACGATGATGGTTCCAATGATCAGCGCAATAGAAAAAGTAAACTGGATGACCACTAAAATTTTGCGCGGTAATGAGGCTGATCTTCCCACACGAAAGGTTCCTTTCAATACCTGGATGGGCTCAAACTTCGACAGGTAAAATGCAGGATAACTGCCGGCAATTAAGCCTGTAACAAAGGTGAAGACCAATGTGGTCAACCAAAAGATAGGGCTGCCCCATGGCAGGTGCATACTTTTATCTGCCAGCTTGTTAAATAACGGCATTAATAAAATAACGAGCAGTATAGAAAATACAAATGAGATCAATGCCACCAAAACAGATTCGCTTAAAAACTGCCGTATCAACTGTATGCGCATCGAACCAACTGTTTTTCTAATGCCCACTTCCTTCGCTCTTTTTTCGCTGCGTGCAGTAGAGAGGTTCATAAAGTTGATGCAGGCAAGCAGCAGTACAAAAACCCCGATAACCGAAAACAACCAGATAAATTGTATGCGACCTCCGGCTGCTTTTCCATCTTTTATATCGCTATACAATCGCCATTTATCCATAGCAAAAAGGTATGCCTGTTCTTTACCTTCCGTAGCTGCATTCTTGTGCACCATTACTACGTTTTTTATTTTGGCCGTTTCCTGTTCCATGTCCACATTATCTGCCACTTCCACAAACGCCTGCCACGAGTGGTTATTCCATTGGGTAGCCGCATCTTTCAGCCATTGCTCGGTAGTAATATATTTATTCCAGGGCAAAAAGAATTTCAATTCGTACAGTGTTGTATTGTGCGGAAGGTCTTCAAAAACGCCAGCCACTTTATAATCTTCCTTGTTATCCAGCTTAATGGTTTTATTCATTGCATCTGCATTGCCAAAGAGCGTTTTAGCCATCGAGGCATTGATTAATATGGAAGTTGGATCAGACAATGCATTGATATTTCCTTTTACCATTTTCAAGGAAAACATAGATGGAAAATTCGCCTCCACCCACATGCCGCTTCCGGTTATTTTTGTTTCGCCAACTGCCAGTACATGACCAAAATTCCAGGAGGTCATCGAAATATTTTTAAAGTCACTCCCATATTTGCTACGCAGTTCTGCGCCAATAGGCAGGCATACAGCTTCACCCGTTTCCATCTTGCCATCATTGTCTGTATAGGTTGTCATAACCTGGGCAAGGTGCTTATGGTTGCTGTGGTAGTCGTTAAACGTCACCTCATCCCAAATCCATAAAGCGATCAGCATTGCCACCGCCATACCTATTGCCAAACCCAGAACATTGATCAGTGAATAGACCTTGCTCTTCAGCAGGCTACGCCAGGCGATCTTGAAATAGTTCTTCAACATTTTGTTCTATTTTTTGTTTCCAACATTTGTTCTCTAATTTGTCATTGTTGCGTCGCACCCTTGCACTTTTACTGCTTCATTGAGCTTTGGGCTGCTATTCTTTATCGCTGCTATCTTGGCTGCAGCACATGTGTGCGACCCACCAATTTTTTGGGCACGCGCAACAAAAGCCACTTTCATATTCTATAGCCCGGTTCAGAAATAGTTCATTCTTCACTGTTCATTATTACTAGACACTATTCATTATTCACTGTTCATTATTAATTGTTCATTATTCATTGTTCATTGTTCATTACTCCGTCCGCAGGCTCTTTACGGGGTTCATAACAACCGCTTTTAATACCTGTATACTTATGGTAACGATTGCAATAACAAATGCTACTGCACCGGCAAAGGCAAACACCCACCAGCCAATGTCTATACGATAGGCATAGTCCTGCAGCCACTGCTTCATAATGTACCAGCCAACAGGTATGGAAAACACGAACGAAACAAGTATCAATCGCAAAAAGTCGCGAGACAATAGCACCAAGATGCTTTGAACAGAAGCGCCCAATACTTTGCGAATGCCAATTTCTTTTGTGCGTTGTAAAACATTGTAGGCAGATAAACCGAGCAAGCCAAAACATGCAATGAGTATGGCAAGAAATGCAAAAACTCCAAACACTTTTCCAAATAAAATGTCGGACTTGTATTGTTGGCCAAAAAATTCATCGAGGAAAAAATAGTCAAAAGGATCTTTGGGGAAATACCGGTTCCAGGTGCTTGCTAACGATGCTATTGCCTGCTGCGCTTTACCTGCTTCAATCTTTAGTGAATAGAAACTTGATTGATCGGGTCTTGGTAAAATGATCATCGGATCGATGGTCTTTTGCAATCCAAGCTGGTGAAAATTTGCTGTAACGCCAACGATGGTCAGGGTGTCGCCATTGCGAACAATTTTTTCATTTACTGCACTCGCTGCATTTTTAAAGCCTAATAGTTTTGCAGCATTTTCATTTAGTATCGCTGCGTGTTTGTCTGTACTAAACTGCTGCGAGAAATTTCTGCCAGCAACCATTTCAATTCCATAGGCTGGTATAAAATCATAGTCAATTCCAAGATTATAAAGCGTTACCGCGTTTTGATCGGCGCCCAGTCTTCTTGATCCGTTTGTCCAGTAGATTTCATCGCCCATCACGCTGCTGGACAGGCCAAACTTTTTATAAACGATTGCTGCAGTACCTCCGTTTTAAAAGGCTGGTAAGTACTCTCATACAAGGAGTCTCCCAGTGTTTGCGGACCTTTTAAAATAAGGGTTTGGTCAATGTTGGCACCAATATTTTGGTGGCGCATATAGTTGACCTGCTGATAAACAATAACAGTTCCTGCTATCAGCACAACCGAAGTAACAAACTGAATAACTATTAAACTCTTGCGCAGCAACAAGCCGCTTGAGGTATTTTTAAATGCGCCTTTTAAGACAACAACAGGTCTAAAACCAGACAGTACAAAGGCGGGATATATACCAGAAAGGAAAGTACCGGCAAGGAACAAACTAAAAAATACAAACCAGTAGTTGGCTGTCAGTGCAAAGCCGGTATAATGATCTCTGCCGGTAAAGCTATCGAAAGCGTGAAGGAGCAGAAAGAATACACCCAGGGAGAGCACCAATGACACAAGGTTCAGGACAAAACTTTCTGTAAGAAATTGCCTGATTAAACTGCCGCGCAAAGCGCCCAATACTTTACGCACTCCTACTTCCCTGGCCCGCTCTATAGATCGTGCCGTGGCAAGATTTATATAGTTGATCCAGGCAATGCAGATGATAAATATGGCGATAAGAAAAAGAAACGACACAGCTTGCCCGTTACCATTTACTTCGGCTTCCTGGTTGTAGTTTGAGTACAGATGAATATCGCCTAGTGGTATAAGATGCAGTTCTGTATGCCGGTTATTATTCTTGTTCCACTCCAGGTCGTCTATATATTTTTTTGTAAATGCCGGAAGCTTCGTCTCGAGTTGCTGATAATTAACACCGGCTTTCAATTGCAGGTACACATAGAAGTCGTACCAGCCCCAGCCCGTTTCACTCGCATTGGCACTGTCGCCTCTCTGCATCAATTCTTTACCCAGCGTAGCGTAGGAAACAAGAAATTCCATGGCAAGATGCGAGTTGCCGGGAAAGTCTTTAAACACTCCGGTCACTTGAAAAGGCTGTACATTATCGCCACTTCTATTTATCAGTGTCTTGCCAAGTGCATCTTCATTGCCGAAGTATTTTTTAGCCGTCGTTTCGGAGAGAATGATTTTATCGGGACCAATTAAAGCGGTATGCGGATTACCTTTCAGAAACTGCAGGTTGAACATACTGGCGACAGAAGTATCAGCATAGTATCCCTTCGTTTCTGAAAATTTTTTATGTTGCGCATCGTTTGAAAGCACTAGATTTTCATCGATCAACCGGCAAAAGTTTTCCACTTCAGAAAAATCCTTTTTCAAAGTGGGCGCTATGGCAGGATATGATGTTGCTGATTTAAATGCAAGCACGCCTTTCTGGTAGCTATCGAGCCGTACACGTACTATCTGTTTGGAAGCAGGTTCAAAATCATCATAACTTCTTTCGTATGAAACGTAGTGAAATATTAGCAGGCAGCAGCTCATACCAATGGTAAGCCCTGCAATATTCAGCAAAGCATATCCTCTTCTTCTGAAGATATTGCGGAACGCCATTTTTAAATAATTCGTGATCACGTTTCTAATTTTTAAGGTGTCAAACAATTGTTTTTATGTCATCATCGTTGCGCCTGCCGCGCTTTTTTAGCGGGGTCAGTCCCTTGTACTTTTATTTCAATATTGAACAAACCGTACAAGGGTGCGACGCAAGAAAAGCCCCATTTAAATTCTATAGCCCGGCTCAAAAAAATTGCTTTTGTCCACTCCCTATAAATCCAGCTTTACGATTCACTCTTCATTACTCATTATTCATTACTCACTCCGTTCTCAAACTCTTCACCGGGTTTGCCACTGCTGCTTTTATCGACTGAAAACTAACTGTTAGCAATGCAATAAGAATAGCAATGCAGCCTGCCAATACAAACATCCACCAACTGATGCTGATACGATAGGCAAAGTTTTGCAACCAGGTGTGCATAGCCCAAAAGGAGAGTGGAAAAGCAATGATACAAGCGATAATAACGAGGCGTAAAAATTCTGTTGACAGCATGTTGGTGACCTGCACCACGCTGGCGCCAAGCACCTTGCGAATACCAATTTCTTTGGTACGTTGCATGGCTGTGTAGGTGGCTAAACCAAAGAGACCCAGGCAGGCAACAAGTATGGTAAGCACGGCAAAGATGCTAAGTATGGTGCCCGTCTTTTGCTCGGCTGCATAGGTCTTGTTATAGAGATCATCCATAAAGCTGTACTGAAATGTTTCGCCTGTCTGATAGGTATTCCACCGCTGTTTTATATCGCTTAGCAAACCCGCCATATCGGTGGTCTTTACTTTTACAATAATGCCCCACTCAGGTTGCAGTACCATGAGTAGCGGCGTAACCGGCTGGTGCAGCGATTGAAAGTTGAAATCCTTTACCACACCTATTACAGTGAAAACAGCATTGTGTCCACGGTCGCTGTTTTGTCTTATTATGCGCTTACCAATGGCATTGCTACCCCAGCCAAAAGCCCTGGCTGCTGTTTCATTAATGATCATCGTCGTGAAGTCGCTAACAAGGTCGGAGGAAAAATTTCTGCCGGTGGCAAGCTGCATGCCCAATGTCGGTATATAGTTCTCATCCACGTGATACTCGAGCGTACGCATTATCTGGTTGTCCTGCCCTTCGGGGTATGCCAGCGAATTATTGCTGTTGGTAGGACCTGCAGGCTTGTATGCAGATATGGTGGCGCCAACTATACGCCGATCTTTTAGTAGCTCCTGTTTGAAGAGTTGTTCATTTTTGCCCAGGGCATAAGAATTAGAAAGCAATAGCAAATGCTCTTTGTCGTAACCCAGCTTTTTATTTTGTATGTAGTGCATTTGCCGGTACACTACAATGGTTGACACAATGAGGCTAACTGAAATGAAGAACTGGAAAACTACCAGTACGCTGCGCAATTTGAAACTGCGGACACCGCCAAAAAATTTACCCTTCAATACGGCTACCGGTTGAAAAGAAGATAAGTAAAAAGCCGGGTATATTCCTGCCAGCAAACCAACCAGCAGGCTCAGCGATATAAGTGCAACAACAGGTTGCAATTGAATACCCAGCGAAAGATTTTTGCCAGACAATTCGTTGAAGACCGGCAAGGCAAGTTGTAGCAGCAGGAAAGAGATAAAAAGAGCAAACAAGGCTATCAGCAAAAACTCTACGAGGAACTGCCGCACCAGGTCGAAGCGCAATGAACCCATCACCTTTCGGATGCCCACTTCTTTCGCACGCCCGGCAGCCCCGGCTGTAGACAAATTAATAAAGTTTATACAGGCTATCAGCAACATGAACAATGCAATGGCGCTGAAGATGTATACGTACTGCATGTCGCCACCCGGCTCAAGCTCAGAAGTTGTGTGTGAGTGCAGGTGAATACTTGTTAATGGCTGCAGGGCAAAACCCAGTTGGTTGCCTTTGGTACGAAATTGCGCCAGGCTCATCCCCATTTCTTTTAGTATCTGCGGGCCCATGTATTTCTCTACCATCGCCGGCAGTTTGGCTTCCAGCTTTGTATAATCATAGCCTTTATGCAGCAGCAGGTAGGTAAAATAATTGGAGACCATCCAACTGTCTGATTTAGCCTCTTCTCTGCCGGGAAGTGTACCAAACATATCGAAATGAAAATGGGAAGTAGCAGGCAGGTTGTCTATTACTCCCGTAACGGTGTATAGCTCATCATTATTCAGGGTAAGTGTTTTGCCTATAGGGTCTGCCGCACCAAAAAAGCGGGTGGCGCTTTGCCGGGTTATGACAATGGAATTGGGAGCATTTAGTGCTGACCCTGCATTGCCACTTAAAAAGTGTACGGTGAAGACATCAAAAAAATTAGGATCGACCAATGCAACCTGCTCATCTTTGAGGATCTTTTCGCGGTAGGTTATTTTGGAGGTACCATATTGCCGCAGGCGGGTTGCCGCTTCTATTTCGGGATAATCTTTTTGCATCACCGCAGCCACCGGCGGCATCACATTGCTTTCATTGATCTTGCCGCCGTTGATGTTGGCCTGGAAGACAACCCGTACGATCTGGTCGGCTTTGGCATTGAACCGGTCGTAACTTATCTCGTCAACAACATATAACAGAATGACAAAACTGACGGCGATACCAATTGACAAGCCCAGTATGTTTATAAAGGAAAAGCTTTTGTGGCGCCAGAGATTGCGCAAGGCTATTTTACAATAATTGAGAAACATAAGCACTTTTTTCCGCTGTTGTTGTGGGCTTGGTCTTTATAACGTAAGCCTTGGATAACATGTAAGGAATAAAGAAAGTGCCATTATTTTAACGCATTGATAATGAGCTATTTGAGGAAGAATGAAAGGTGATTACCGTACGGTTTTGATATGTAAGATGTACGGTTTTGATACAGGTTGTTTGGCAGCCACCCGAGCGCTGGGGGTGAAGAGTGTTGAATGATTTCATGGTTAATCGTTGGAGGGTTATTTTCGTTTACTTATAGCCTTCCTCCTTCTTCTTAAAACCTATAACTTAAAACTTTTTCTGCCTTACGCCTTATACCTTCTACCTTCTTACTTAGAACCTATAACTTAAAACTTGAAACTTTTTCCTCCTCCTTCTTACTTAGAACCTAAGACTTACAACCTATAACTTTTTACACCTCCAGCCTACGCCTTACGCCTTACACCTTTCTTACTCCGAGCGCAAGCTGTTGACCGGGTTAGCAATTGCCGCCTTTAACGCCTGAAAACTAACAGTGACCAGCCCAACAACTATGACCAGTAAAGCGGCTGCCGGATATCTCCAGCCGCCGGTGGCTATACGATAGGGAAAACTCTGGAGCCACTGGGCAGCAGCCCACCAGGCAACCGGCGCAGCTATGATGAGTGCCAGGGTTACCAGCCATATAAAATCGGTAGAAAGCAGGGTTACAATGTTCTGCACCGATGCACCCAACACCTTGCGGATGCCGATCTCTTTGGTGCGCTTCTCAGCCGATAATACTGACAAGCCAAACAGCCCGATACACGAGATGAAGATGGTGAGTATTGCGCCAAAAAGTACGATCTGCTTCCACTTGTTCACTGCATCGTAGCTTTTCAAATTCTCATCATTTTTAAAGACATAAGAGTAGGGACTAAGCGGATATAATTTTTTGAATGTCTTTTGCAGAAAACCCAGGCTTGCGGTTGCAGTGTTAGGTTTTATCTTAATGTAGTAAGTGCCATATTGGTTGTCGTTCTTCATAGTAAACAACTGCGGCCCTATTTCCATATCGTTAAGTGCAGCAAAGTGATAATCTTTTACTACTCCAATTACCTGGAAGGTCTCGTTGTTATTATAGAAGAAATTGACAGTTTGCCCCAGCGGATTTTTCCACCCGGCCTTCTTTACAAACGACTGGTTCACGATCACCGATTTAACCGAGTTTGGCAGGGTAATCGCGCGAGAAATTTCTACCCTGTACCAAGGGTATGTTGAGCAGTGGCATAAAATCTTCATCAACGGTTTCGTATATGAAACTCATCGTTAAGTCGTTGTGCAGTTTGGCGCTTGTAAACCAATATCCACCGTTCTTTGCAGAAACCCCTACTATGTCAGAACTTTTCATCAGCTCATTTTTAAAAACAGCGGTCTGGTCGTGCTTTAACCCGTCTTTGTTTACGATCACCAGGTTACTATCATCGTATCCCAGGTTTTCGTTGTCAGGTAATTAAACTGTGCGTAAATAGTAAAGGTGGCAATGATTAGAAATGATGCCAGCGCAAATTGCAAGACCACCAACGACTTTTGAAGGTAATTTTTTCCGCCGATTGCAAAGCGGCTGTACAATGTTTGTACGGGGTTGTATGCCGACAATATAAGCGCCGGGTAGAAGCCCGAAAGAAAGGCTGTTATTCCAAATAACGCTATGAAGCCTATAATCAGTTTAACATCTATGAGGTAGGAGAGGGCAAGGCTTTTATTGGAAAGCATATTAAACACCGGAAGGCTTATCTGAACGATAACAATCGCAAAAACAAAAGCCAGCAAACAGAGCAAAAACGACTCACCTAAAAACTGCATTATGAGTTGTTTTCTTGCGCCACCTACCACTTTACGGATGCCTATTTCTTTGGCCCGCCTAACCGACCTGGCAATGGTGAGATTTATAAAATTGATGCAGGCGATCAAAAGAATAAACAATGCGATACCCGATAAAATATAAGAATACATTGGGTTGCTTGCGTTGGTCAGGCCATTTTGCGCGGGCAAATCTGTGCTCAGGTGCATGTCGGTAAATGGCTGCAGAAAGTAACGGCTGCTGCCTATTATGTCGCCAAATTTCTCGGTTATCTTAACTAATGCCGTCTCTGGAATCCTTTTGATAAAATTGTCTGCATCTGGCTTTCTGCCTGGCTAATATTTGCATTCGGGTTAAGTACAACAAATGTGTTCAGAAAAAAGTTAAACCAATCCTCATCGTCCACGCCTTCACCAGCCGGAGTGTAAAAAAGGGGAGCAGCACATCGAACTGTAATAGAAGAGTTTTGCGGCGCGTTTTGCCACAGCAGTCACTTTGTAGGGTACAAAAGTGGTGTCATCTTTCAACATCATTACTTTGCCTACAGCGTCGGTTGTGCCAAATTGTTTCTTCGCTGCATCTTCACTTAGCACTACACTGTGCGGCTCTTTCAGGCAGGTCCCGGCATCACCATACAGCAGCGGAAAAGCAAAGACAGAAAAAAACGTTGAGTCTACTTTCAACAGGTTTTGCGCGGTCACTTCCGTGCCACTCTTTATATCGGCACTGCCGCTTTGCACACGTACAAACGAGCGTATGCCAGCAACATTTTGTGTAAACTTTGGTCCCTGAAAATAGCCCGAATTGCCATCCTTGCGGCTGTTGCCATTTTTGTCGGCATTGTTCGTAACAACCCGATAAATATTGTTTACATTCTTGTGAAACTTATCGAAGCTCACCTCATCTTTTACATACAGTAGTATAAGAATAGCGCAGGCAATGCCAATACTAAGACCCGCGATGTTGATAAATGAATAAAGCTTGTTGCGGCTCAGATTTCTTATGGCTGTCTTCAAATAATTTTTAAACATGGTATGGGTTTTCTTTCCTGGTATTTTCTTTTTTGGGTCACCGGCAAAAGTTCTTTTTTCGGCCGCTCGTCGCGTCGCACTCTTTTTACTGTAGTAGTTTCTTCAGCTTTTCTCGGTGGGTAATTCTGGTGCATGAATGAGCAAGGCACACACATTTTTCGCAGCTTATAATTCAATGTAAACTGCCGCCTGCAGAACAAAAGGTACAAGAGTGATTCTTTTCTTTTCTTTCACTGGAAAAAAAAGAAAACGACAAATCCATTATTGCAACGATGTACTATATGTATGCTGCTGCCAGGTTCACAAAAAAACTACTCAACAGATCTAAGCGACTGCTTCATTTGCTGCTGTTTCAGTTCAATTTTTCAATGTGCATATCCCCAAAGTGTAAGCCCTTATTAATAACAGGGTTGCCCATATAGTGCAGGCTGGCTTCGCCAAATGCGGTTACTTTTATTTCGTCAGAAACATTTAACGAGAAATCGGCTTCACCATAGGCCATATTGCGCCACTGTTGCCGCCAACAGCCAGGCTGTTTATTTTCCCCTCGCCATACGAAGTATATTTTTGCGATCCAATGAACCCGGATAATATCTGCAGGGTGCTTTCGCCATAGATAGTAGCTTTTAACTCGCCCAGTTTTACTGCATTTAAAACCACTTTCGACTCGCCATAGATCAGCAACCTAAACTTGTCGCCCGCTAAAACACTTTTACAAACCTGTTTTTCTTCTCCACGCAGCGAAAGTGTATTGAGGGTTTTGTAAGTGACAACTGCGGTTACAACTGTGCCATGGTAGATAGAATGTTTTTCTTTGCTTCCATTGTTATAAGTTGTTTCATTGCCATCCAACTCTTTTGCTCCTTCCAGGTAAATACGCAAGGTTTTACCATTCACTTCTATGTGTACTTTGCTTTTGTCAACTGTTATCGTTTCGAGTGTGACCGTTTCGGTGGCACCTTCAACAAAAGTGACGCTAACATGCGGGCTTACTATCACCTGGTCAAAATGAGCGACGGGAGTTATGGTTTGTGCTTGTGACGCTGTTATAAAAAACAACAACAGGCTACCCATAAAGTATTTGATGTATTGCATATTATCTATTTTATTATAATTGGAAAAGAAAGTTACAGGCTCATTGTTGTGGTACTTGCAATTGGTGAACCAGTGAACGGAGCTTTGTTCACCTATCTGTCCACCTACTGCAGGGTCAAACTTATTCTGCCTGCGCCTGCTCTTATAGTCACAGGTACACCGCCACCATTTAGTTTGCCTTCCACTTCTTCTTTGTCCATTTTGCCGGTAAAATTTTGCATGGCAGGTACAGAGATCCTGGAACCAGCCAAGCTCAGGTCAAGCCCTTTGCCGGCGGGAACGGTAAGGTCTATATTGCCGGCGGAGTTGCTGATCTTTACATATTTGCCGAACTCTTTTATGCCCACGTCTATGCTGCCACCGCTGGTAGATGTTTCGAGGCTGCACATTAAATTAGCCAGCCGTATGGTGCCGCCTGATGTATTAGATTTTAGCTCTCCTCGTATATCTGTACCGCTGATACTGCCACCACTGGTAGTGGCTTCTATATCGCCGCTAAGATGAGCCAGGTTAATGGAGCCACCTGAGGTGGTCAGCCGCAAATTGCCACTGCAGCTTTCTGCATGTATGCTGCCACCGCTTGTGCTAAGTTTTATATCATCTTTTGAGTTGGCTACCTGTATGCTGCCGCCAGAGGTTCTGCCATCGGTCTCGCCGCTCACATTGTCAACACTCAGGCTGCCACCACTGGTAGAGAAGCTATGCGACCCTTTGAGGTTTGAGAGGCTAATGCTGCCACCACTGGTGGCCAGGTCGGTATTTACCTGCGTGGGTACGAATACTTTAAAGGAGATATTGAGGCTTTTTTTCCAGTTCATATTGCGCTCCCTGGCTTTGGCTATGGCGGCTACTTTGTTGTTGTTAACAGTCACGTTCAGATCGTACTGCTGCAGCCGTGTCTCCAATTCTTCTTTAGAAATAGAAGAACCGTTGTTGGCGCTTATATACACCTCAACCCGCGCTGCAGATGGGTCAACACCGGTCACGGAGATACTGCCTCCCGATGTTTTTACCTCTACATTGCTAATGGTCTCGGCAGAAAGTGATCTGGTTAGGTAAGGTGTGCTTTTGTTTTGCGCAAATACCTGCAAGGAGATGCTGAAAGTTGTCAGCAGTAATACTGTGTAGTACGTTTTCATGTTTGTATTTTATGATGTATGATCCGGTGGTATCACACCCCGTTGTTTATATGTTTAGCTCGTTATCACAATTTGATTTGATATGTAAAAGATAGGAACTTTCTACCGGCTGGCGATGCAATGATGCAGCTACACCATTCCAGGCTGGTCACCAAAATAAACCCGAGCGTGATTGCCGCTGAACCTGCTTATTCTTTCACTGGTTTCACTCGGTGCGCAAATTTTTTACAGGATTGGTCATGGCTGCCTTTAGTGCCTGCAAACCAATGGTAACAAAGGCTACCAAAGCTGCCAACACAGCCGCGGCTATAAACAGCCAGGCAGAAATCTCTACGCGGTAGGCAAAATCCTGCAGCCACCTGTGCATGGCAAGCCAGGCTACCGGAAAAGCAATGATGGCAGCCACACCCACAAGTTGTAAGAAATCGCGGGAGATAAGGGTTACAATATTGTTGGCAGATGCCCCCAGCACTTTGCGTATGCCAATCTCTTTGATGCGCTGTGTAATGGTAAATGCTGACAATCCAAAAAGACCGAGGCACGCAATAAAAATGGCAATGCAGGCAAAAATGGTAAACAGCGCACCTTGCCGTTGCTCAGAACTATAAAGTTGCTGGAATCGCTGATCTAAAAAACTGTATTCAAAAGGAATTTCGGGCAAAAATTTTCGCCACACTTTCTCTACGTTACCAATGGCAGCCTGCACATTATTACCCGCAATTTTTATGGATATACGTCCGTAATCATTTTGATCTTTGGGCATTAAAAGAACCAATGGCAAAATGCGCTGGTGCATCGATTCAAAGTGGAAGTCATTGAATATGCCAACGATCTGCCCCTTTCTTCCGCCGTATTGAAAACGCCTGCCAACAGCTTTTTCATTAGAGGCAAGACCCAGCACTTTTACTGCTGCCTCGTTCAGTAAAAAAGCAGCCGTATCGGTTCCGAAAGATTTAGAAAAGTTTCTTCCGGCTAAAAGGTGTACCTGGTAAGTAGGCATAAAATCTTCATCGGCTACAACAAATTTTATGGCTGCCTGCACAGGGGTAAGCGAGTTGCCGCGGTCTATCTGCGAACCCATAGCGTCTAACAACCGCCCTGAAGGAATGCGCGAGGAGCGGGTAATGTTTTGAATAGTTGGGTTGCTGAGCAACTGAGTTTTAAATGCTTCGTAATTTTCGGTAAGACCAGGATTATTGTTCAGGGTCAACACCTGGTCTTTGCTAAAACCAAGCGAAGCAGTTTGCATATATTTTAACTGCTGAAACACCACGGCAGTACCAATGATGAGCACGATAGAAATTGAAAATTGGACCACTACCAGTGCCTTGCGCAGCGACATATTCGAATTGCCAATTTTAGTAATGCCCTTCAGTACTTTGATCGGCTGAAAGGAAGAAAGGTAAAATGCCGGGTACAACCCCGACAATATGCCCACCACAAACGGAACTGCGATAAGCGGCACCAAAACCTGCCAATGCAGTAAAACCTGCAAGGACAAATGTTGTGCAGACACCTTGTTGATCCAGGGCAGCAAAACCATTACCAACACAAAAGAAAGTAAAGTTGCCAGCCAGCACACCAGCACCAACTCGGCAAGAAATTGTGTGATCAACTCACCTTTGCGGGCGCCGGCTACTTTGCGTATGCCAATCTCTTTGCCCCGCAGCACCGAGCGCGCTGTAGATAAATTCATATAGTTGATGCAGGCTATCAGTAAAATAAACAGGGCAATCGCAGCAAAAATGTACACCCGGGTGATGTCGCCATTTTCCTCGGCTTCATCATCTCTGTGCGAGTACAGGTGTATGTCTTTAAGATTGCGCAACGACAACGAGGTCCAGCTTGATGCCTTGTGGTGTTCATCTGATTCTATATACCGATTTACAAATGCCGGAAACTGTCTTTCGAGCCTGGCGGGATTATAGCCTGGTGGCAGCAGCACGTAAGTAAAAAATGCATTGTTGCCCCAATTGGTTTGCAGTTGCTTTTCGCCATACACTGCAGAGTCTTTTAATGTATTGAATGATATAAGCACCTCCGGATGCAGGTGTGTTGCTTGTGGCAATGGTGTAAAGATGCCAGTCACTTTAAGGTTTAACTGGTTATTGAGCCGTACTACCTTATTCAGCGGATCTTCGTTGCCAAAGTATTTTTTTGCTACCTCTTCGGTCATCATCACACAATTCGGATCGGCGAGCGCAGTGGCAGGATTGCCGCGCAAAACCGGCACACTAAACAACTGCAAAAAATGCTCGTCAGCAAAAAATGAATTAGGTTCATTAAAAATTTTGTCGGCATATTTTATGGGCACCGAACCATTCTGTAACAATTGTGTCACAGTTTTTATTTCTTTAAAGTCATTTTGCAGCAGTGGGCCGGCAGGTGGCGCTATAGCGGCAAGATTTAGGTTAACAGCCCCAGTCTCGGGGTTGCTAAAAGTTCGTTCTACTCGGTAAATATCGGCAGCATTTTCCGGGCTGCGATCATAGCTCAGTTCGTTTAAAATGTAGGCGAGTATAACCAGGCAACAACACAAGCCTATGGTCAGGCCAAAAAGATTGATGAAGGAAATAAACCGGTGTTTTACCAGGTTTCTGTAAGCTATTTTTATGTAGTTGTGCATCTTCTTTTTGCAGTTTACGGGGGCACACATGAGAACAGAAATGAACCCGGTGGACCCTACACCGCGCATTAATGTGCCAGAATACAATTGTTTGAGATACAAGCTGTTGTACCACCCTTCACCTTCCAGCTCGTTCGCTATCGTTACAGCGGGTGTTCGTTTTTGATACAGCCTGCGGCAATTTTTTTGAGCAGGAAAGAATTAGATGACTTCTGTGTTTTGGGTTGCCACCTTCTGGTTGAACAAAGTGGCTTTGGTTGCGACGCCTGCCCGGTAGGCAGGCTCCGTTTATTGGCAAAATCATTGTTCAGCAAAAAATACTGTAATGAAAAGTTTGGAAGCAAAAAACTAACGGTCTTTTGCTGAATGTTTTGCAAAAACAAATTATTTTTATTTGTAATTCACCTTCCCTTTATTTTGCGCTACCGGTCTCCGGTTATATTCCTTTAATCCAAATCTTTTCAGAAAGACCAACACCAATATGAAAAGGTATGCCCGCGCATTTACCTGTGTGTATCACAGGTTTTTTCTCCCTGTTTTTATTTGTCTCGCAATTACTCTCTCTGGCAGCGCACAAAACTGCACCAACTTCAAAGTATCGCTCGAAAGCAGAACCTGCATAGCGGGTACTACTATTTTCATCTGGAGCGTAAAAAATCTTGCACCCGGAAACGGCACACATGGTACACCACCGGGTATGCAGTCGTGGGCGGTGGCGGCGGGTAGTTGTGTAACTGCAAAAAACCTGTTGTATTGCGGGTTTAGCCACACCAAAAGCAAATGGAAAAAATACATTCCGGAGTATGTTGTTGGCAAAAGCGGTAATTGCATTAGCAGCAATGCCATTCGGTTTATGTATGGCACTTCGGGTGCTAAAAAGTCGTATTATCTTTTGGTGCTAAAAGGTTATTTCACCAGTGATAGTGGTGCCGCCTATCTACGCACAGCCAATGGTTGTTGCACCACAAAGATCAACGGAATAGGTTGCTACTGTGGCGGTGTGAGTGCACCGGTGGTACAAGGTGGTGAACGTTGTGGTGCAGGTGTAGTGACGCTAAGTGCTGTAGGTTGCCCCAATGGCACACTTACCTGGTATGCCAATGTAACCGGCGGGTCCGCTGTTGCAACCGGTTCATCTTTTAGCCCCCAGGTTACTGCAACTACCACCTACTTTGTTGCCTGCACCAGTGGCTCGTGCACCAGTGCGCGGGTACCGGTTACTGCCATTATACACGAGCTTCCCACGCAGCCGTTTACCAGGGGAGATACACGCTGCGGAACAGGCTTGCTCAACCTTTCGGCCATCGGCTGCACAGATGGCGTGCTGAAATGGTATAATTCTGCCACCGAAACTATACCCTTTACCACAGGTACAACGTACCAACCCTACTTACTTTATACCGGTAGTGGCTATGCGAACGTGACGTCGTCTTACTTTGTTTCGTGTGCCAAAGATGGCTGTGAAAGTGAACGCAGCGTAGTAACTGCCACGCTGCAGTTTCCGGGGATGGTGCCGGCTACGGTTGAAAATGCCAGCAGGTGCGGAGCAGGGCAGGTAACCCTGACCGCCAGTTGCCCGAACGATGGTTCGCCAGGCTGGTTTACCGGCCCGGGCACGCCGCCTATTGGCTTCGGCAACAGCATTACAACCTATGTTGAATATACAACCACCTATTATGTCTCCTGCCCGGGGTGTGGCACTTCTGCCGGCAGAGTGCCGGTAACTGCTACGGTAAACGACTGTGGTGTGGCAACAAAAAAACTCTTTGCGGAAAAGCCGCAAGCTGCGATAGATAAATTAATTATACTAGCTCAACCTAACCCGTTTGCCGGGCACATCATTTTTACCTTGAGAAGCCCGGAGACCAGCACTGCTACACTTGAGATATATACTCTTGAAGGACGCAAAATCGCTACAGTATTTGCCGGGCTATTAGTGAAAGGAGAACAAACGATCAACTATACTGTGCCCGAAACTATAAGATCGGCGATCGTGTATAGATTGACCAACGGCAGGGAAGTAAGATCAGGAGTATTGTTGCCAAGCAGGCAATAATTCAGACAATTAATACACAGCCCAATGGAGAGACCAACAGATGAACGGAGCGTCGCAACAATGCTTCAACTATGTTCATTTGTTGGTACCCAAACAGGCAGAATACTTTTATGAAAGATGCTTGTATAGGTCAGGAGCGGCATTGAGTTGTGGATACTGGCGCTGGTGCCAATAAGGGTAAGCCGGAAAGGTTTCACTTACTGTGTCGAGGCGTTGCACCTGCTGCAGCGTAAGGTTCCAGCCAACCGCGCCGAGGTTTTGTTTCAGTTGCTCCTCGTTGCGGGCGCCAATGATGATGTTGTCGACAGTAGGACGTTGCAGCAACCAATTAAGCGAAACCTGTGCAACACTTTTGCCGGTTTCGTTTGCTATTTCTTCGAGCACATCAACAATATTGTACAGCCTTTCGTAGTCGGTAGTCTCTGCCGGTACGGGGCTGCCCCCCTGCGCCACACGCGCATTGGGTATAGGCTGTCCGCGCTTGTATTTGCCGCTGAGCATGCCGCTAACAAGCGGGCTCCAAACAATGGTTCCAATTTTTTGATCGAGACCAACCTGCATCAATTCCCACTCAAAATCGCGGTTAAGAAGCGAGTAGTAAGCCTGGTGAGCAATATATTTGGACCAGCCGTACCGCTCAGATACCGACAATGACTTCATGAGGTGCCAGCCTGAAAAATTTGAGCAGGCGATGTAGCGCACCTTGCCACTTTGCACCAGATCGTCGAGGGCTCTAAGTGTTTCATAAACGGGGGTATTGGCGTCAAAACCATGCAGGTGATAGATGTCTATGCGATCGGTATTAAGGCGCTGCAGACTTTCTTCGCAACTCTTTATCAAATTAAAACGCGAGGAGCCGTAATCGTTTACCTTCCCGGTCATGGGGAATGTTGCTTTGGTAGAGATCAAGACCTCATTGCGCCGCCCCTCTATCGCTTTGCCTAATATCTCCTCTGAAATGCCACGTGAATACACATTTGCTGTATCAAAAAGATTAACGCCGGCATCGAGGCAAAGCCCAATTAATTGTTTAGCCTCGTTGACCTCGGTGCTGCCCCAGGCTTTAAAAAATTCGGTACCGCCACCAAAAGTAGCTGTGCCAAAACTTAGAACAGGTACACGCAAACCAGAATTTCCTAATTGTCTGTATTCCATAAACAAATATTTTAGATAGAATGAAAAAATGAATGGTGCAAGAGAAGCGAAAACGTTGCAAATATAGAGGAAGCGTTAAGATGGTGCTGAACTGACTGAAAGCGCAAGTGCCAGAATATTAAATTTTTTTTTAGCAGAAATGTATTAAAAAATTAACCTGTGGCGTTATCATAAATAACTGCCTGCACCTACCTTGAAGCGGATATCAACAATGGAAACCTGGTGATGATATCTGCAATACAGATTGACAGCTCAACTACCGGTCGCAGCAATAATGTACCGTAACCGATAATGAAAACCACCGAATCCCTTTTGACTAATGATTGCGACAAAAAGACCAGTTGAGAAAACTGCCTTCAACACAAATAACCTCATTCTTATTCTGATATTGGCGGGTAGCCTGTTGAGCAGGCAAAATGCAATTTGCCAGGAGTTGCCCTATAATGACAGCTATACCATAGCTTGTCATAATTGTTATGAGAAAAAGTTTTCGAAAAACCTGGAAGAAGCGCTATCGTACACGCCATCCATAGAACTGGATATCTGGGACATGCCTTTGCTATTCAATCATTCTCCTATGCAAAATGATTGGTATGTAAAGCATTCATTTCTACAAAAAGGCAATAAAAATAATTTCGGTGGTTCGTTGGCAAGCTGTTTTGCTGAGATAAAAGAGTGGAGTAACTGCAATCCAGACCATACTGTGCTAACTATTTTTATTGATAAAAAACAAGGGTGGAGTGGCGCCAATGGATCAAGGAGACCGCAAGACCTCGATGATCTTATTTTGGCAACTTTTGGGAAAGACAAAGTGTACACACCGCACGATTTTGCTGGAACAGGTGGCGACCTGAGAACCGCATTAAAACAAAATAACTGGGCATCGCTAAATAGTTTGAAAGGCAAACTGATTTTCATCATTACCGATGCAACTTTCTTTAGACCACGCAATACTGTACTGAATAAATACCTGAATAAAGCGGGGGAAAATGCAGTTTGCTTTGTAGCCCCGACGATTAAGAAAAAAGAAGAGATCAATAGCCCTAGTGGTATTAAACGTCTCAATGTGAACAACGTTGTTTTCTACAACCTGAACTATAAAAATTGCGGAATTTGCGAATACATAAGCTCGAACGGTTTTGTTAATCGTGTATTCAAAGCGCCTGAAACGCGGGCTGAAGTGAATGACCTTACCGGAAAAAAAGTAAATTTTGTGGCTATGTACAATTATAAATTAAATGGCCGGTTGTACTAGGTGGAGGAGAGGGGTGAAGATCCGCTTCCGGTGAAGGGAAATCTGATTATTAGACTTACAATTATTTTAAATTAGTTGCAAGCAGGTCTTAATAAAAATATTTTACTTCCTTAATCGTTGACAAATTTATCTACGATCAATTCACGAAACTTTCTATTGGGTGCTATCCACTTTTGAAAAACAAATATGCCCGTAACCGCACAGGCTATACCGGCAACTACATCCAAAATATAATGGTGAGAGCTGTACACTGCAGCGAACCAAATACCTACCATTATAATTGCAAACACCACATTCATAAACCCTACTTTGCTTTTAATGCCATAGTAAAGCGTAATAACCGGGTAGGCGGAATGCAATGAAGGCATGGCAGCAAATACATTGGAGCTTTTGGCATAAAGTGTATTGAAGATCCCGGCATTGAAGTATTTGTCGAAGCGTTGCAAACCGGCGGTGTTGCCCGGTGTGTGCGCCTGGAAAGCAAAGCCATAGTGTTGGATGTACCACGGCGGAGCTGCCGGGTATATATAGTAGATCGTAAAACCTATCAGGTTTACAAATAAAAAGGTAAGCGAGAAATGCATGAATTGTTTCCTGTTTCGGAAATAGAGAAATGCTGCAAAAAGCATAGGTACAGGAACCCAGCACAAGTAAAAAATGCCACTCGCTACGTCAAGAAAAGTATGTGTATTGAGGCGCCAAAATTCATTGGGAGTTACAACTGATCCCTGGTAGGTAAAGCCAAAGAGCCACTTCTCAGCATTGTAAAGACTGCCTATGTGAACAGTATTGTAGAGGTAATTGGGAAAGGCTTTCATATAATCGAAGACGATCCAAAAAATAATAAAAACCGAAAAGCCTGTTATAAATTTCCGCGTTGCAAACGAGATATAATAGAGTGAATTGAAGATGAGAACAAGCACCAATTGTTCGGTTTTAAAACCAACTAACAATTTTGAAAGCAACAGGTAAAATGCGGATATGAGTAAGGTAAGCGTTATATCCTTCCTGGCAAAAAGACCGTTATATGAAGTGGCAGTTTTCGCTGGTTGCAACATTATTTCTTCTTTGGAAAATCGGAGTCTAAAATTTTATCCCAGAGAGCCGAACTTACGCCATAGCCTCTATCAGGATTTTCGTAATGGTGCAACATGTGGTGTTGCTTAATTTTTTTCCAAATACCTGTTTTAAAGTTTGCGTGGTGAATGGCGTAGTGTACCATATCATACACCAGGTAGCCAAAAATGAAGCCGGAGAAAAATGCAAACAGATTGACCCTGGATAAGAATAAAGAGAAAAGAAAATAAAACAGTGCAGCCAGGGGGATGCTTACAGATGGCACCATGACCAAACGCTTGGAGTCCCGCGGATAGTCGTGGTGAACCCCGTGAAAAATAAAGTGCAGACGCAATCCCCATTTTGATTTTGGTACATAGTGAAATACAAACCGATGCAAAACATATTCTGTAGCTGTCCAGGTAAAAATACCGAGAATGAAATAACCTATGTAAGCCAAAAGGGAGATATGATTGGCAAAAGCGAACCAGGTGCAAAATATGATCACCGGTACAAAAATGTATAGCGGTATAGAAAAATGAATTTTAGAAAGGCTTTCCAGAAAGTCATTTTTAAACATTCTTGCTGACTCTGAAGAATTTGAAACGTAGTTTTTTTTCATTGTATAAACTCTTTTGCAACAACTAGATTTTCAGGCGCTCCACCACTTCTTTTCCACTAACCGGATCGGTGCCTTTTACCTCAACATATTCAATATTAGGCGACCAGAGTGAGCCCCCCTTAATTTTCACGAAGATACGATTGACAATTGCTTGTTTTTGGTTAATGGTACCATAAACATTATACTTGTTGGCAGCGTTTTTCATCAAAACCATCCGGTAGTTTTTATACGATACAAAGTGCAATTCATATTTATCCTGGCTCAGTCGGGTGGTTTTTATACCATATGCAAATTTGCGTTGTATGTAGTTTAGTTCTTCCCGTTGACCATTGTCGGTATAGCGCAGCCAAAATACATGCACCGGGTCATCGGTATCTACTTTGCCATTTACCCGGTTTAACTCACAAACAATTGTATTGGTGTTGGAAGTTCTCTGCAGGTAAAACAATTGATCAGCATTGCCGGTTGGTACCGGAAAGTTGTCTTGTGCATAAGCAGTAGGCGTAAGCAAAAACATACTTAATAACATCCAACAGGTTCGGGTAAACAAACTAAAAACCATCATTTAAATTTTGATCTTCCCACTCAGGGCTCTTCTTGCATCAGTCAATCTTTTCACGGCTGTAATATTGGTTAAAACAGCCATTATAGATATGGGCAGTGTAAAAATTGTAATGGTCTCAAACACATGGTAACGAAGACCGGGAATGTAGAATTTATAATCACCGCCAATAATAGTGGCAGCAATACCGCAGGCTATAGCTGCAACACCCACCAATATCACTCTTTCCGGTCTTTGCATCAATCCACCTTTATTTTGAATTCCCAATCCCTCGCTGCGGGCGCGAGTATAACTTACCATCATTGACCCGATGAGGGCTATAAAAGCAAAAATGGAACTGATAAAATAGTGATGCGCCACCAGGTAATAACAGATGCCTAAAAACATAATCAACTCACTATAGCGATCTAATACCGAGTCGAGTAATGCTCCATAAACAGAACTCATATTGCCGAGCCGCGCCACCTGACCATCGAGCATATCAAACAGGCCAGCAAATAGAACCAGGCCCCCTGCCCACCCTACATAGCTTAGGTCGCCACGGTTGCCTCTTTCGCCGCCAACTATAAAAATAATGGCAACCCCGATATTCAATAGTAAGCCGATAGCAGTTACAGCATTGGGAGTCAGCCCAATTTTAATCAGCCCTTTCACCAGGGGATCAATGATCACATATATCCCTTTCTGTAGCCGGTCTCTTGTCGATTGCTGTTCCATAACAATTTTAAAAATCCATTTTAATGCGGGTCCTTATACCCCATTGGGTCACATCCGGATGGTTTAAATAAGTAAGTCTTTTTACAAAATCGACTCTTATGATCTTGAAAATATTCATTATACCGGCACTAACCTCCACATAAGGCGTTTTATTTAGTGTATAGGTTGTTGGCAAACCGGTCTCTTTTTCTATGGGAAACCGTATTGTTTCTGTGTTGTACTCCGGATTATTTTCATTGCGAACTCCACCATACAAAACTTTGCCAGAAACTACTTCGCGCAGTTTTAATTTTTTAAACAATGGTATTTTGTTGAAAAAGAAACCGTTGAAATGCTGGTCAATACTTACCGCTGCAAAATGATCGCTTACAAACTCCAGAAAATTCATCAGGTTGTATGAATTTAGCTGGTACGAATAAGTTTGATTTGCCCGGTGCACGGTCATCAATGGATACGGTACTTTTCCCAATATATACCCGCCTTCCAAAACTACGTCAGCATAGCCCAACTGCGACAGAAAAAACCGCTTGTCCATCCGTAGGTTGAAATTGTGATAATTGTATTCGCCTTTAACCAGTCCCTTTATGCCCGCTATGTAACGCAGGTTGAAGATCGGGTATTTGTTGATGATAGGAATTCTAAACCGCTTACCCTGGTAAAACTGCTGATGTGGTGACCAGGTAATATTTGCTGACAGCTCTGTGGTGGTCAGGTTGGGTACATTGGTGAGGGTAGAGCCCTCGGGCTTGAGGTAAGAAATAACCCCTGCCGGTGTCTGCTTCCAGTTTTTAAAGCCCAAACCATAGGAGAAGTCTTTGCCAAATTCTCTTACATACTCGGTCTTAAATATATCGTTGTACAACCAGCGGTCGTTTTTACCACGTTTAAAAGACAGCAGGAAATTGTCTTCCACCACAAACTGCAGTTCCTGCCCGGGTATTCTGGTATCGCGTTGGTAGCTAACCTTTACATAGTTAAGTGGATAAGCATAAATAGACGAATGATTGAATGAATAGGAAGCCGCCAAAAAGTACTTCCACTTTTCATCTTTAAAACCGTAAGCGGCATAGGTCTCCAAATAAATGTTCGGGTTAAACCTGGGGGTGGTTCTTCCGCCAACCCGCATGCGAAAACCTTCTACCGGGTTGAAGCTATAAAATGAATTGACCGGCCCCACCTCGAAGGCACCAAAACTTTTATAACCTGCCAGCAACAAAGTGGCAATATCCATAAATGTTCTGAACGACTTTAAATGCGTAAGACTATCTATGTTGGAATAAACTTTTAACTCCGGTTCAGACAGCGGCGGCGACCTATGTTTTTGCCAAAAAGAGTCGGCAACAATGTCTTGCTTGTTTAACCGTACCATTGCATCGCCTTCGTACACGCTATCGGGTTCAGGCTGGTTGATCTTATAATTTTTCATTGATACGGTTCTCTCACCTACAATACCAGTTTTGGCATTTTGCGTTAGGGCAAACTCAACTATTGTGTTGCTCATAACTACATGGTATCTGCCATCGAACCCTTTTTCAAAATCCTGGTTCACATGCAGCTCGCGTACAAAGTTGAGGTTGGCGTGTTTGCTGATGCTCATGATCAACTTTTGTACAGAGTAGTTGCCATCGAGGGTTACAAACAAAGTGCCTTTAAAAAGTAAATCGCTCAGGTTACGTGGCGAGAAGTTGAGCCGCACTAATTTTGTGCCTTCAAGTTCAATTGTGTCTGCAATGTAAAAGCGATAAAATGTCGGCGCCATATCAGCTATCGGACTAAAAACTGGTTCGACAAAAGGGAGATATTGTTGTCGTAAACATTTACGTCTTCATATAGTCTGTCCAGGTAAGAGTTGATACCGTTCACATCCAGGTACTCACCAAAGTTTACTTTCTTTTCGGCAAGTATCACTTCCTTGTTTTTTTCCGGGTCTTTGCGGTAGTATTTCTTTGAAGCTACCTCGTTTATATAAACCGGCAGCATGGCTCGACCCTGTATTTTGGTGGTATCGTTATTTTGAAAAATAAACTGAAAGTTCTTGAGAAATTTATTGTTCAGCAGTTTTTCCGGGGTCTTTGTCAGCAGCACTTCCATCTTCTCATACTTGTCGTACGATACATAGTCATAGGCGGTTATCCGGTTTTTTTCTTTGTTGTCAATTACCTGCCTTATCAGCTCAACTGCCGGGTTGTTTTTATTGGTGTACTTGCCCCGCCGGTTGGTTTTAACCACCACGTTATTCTTAGTATCAGCCAGTTCCATCTCTACATTTATGGTCTGCTCTGTGTCGGGCTTTATAACTTTCGACAAAGTTTTATAACCCACATAAGAAAAAACTATAGTCGTGTACCGCGAGTTGGTTGTAAGAAGAGAGTAGGAGCCATCGGCAGAACTGGTAACCCCTTTGCCACCTTTAAAATATACACTGACCGATTGCATGGGCGCATGTGTAACCGCATCTGTTATTACACCTTTTACAACAGTTTGCGCAACTGTGGCAAGGGTGCAAAGCAGCAGCAGCAACAACAACATATGCCTGTTTATTGCTCCGTTCATGGTTGTCAGTTATTTTTAAAAACGTACCTTTTTTGCAGCGTGTAATTATAGAAAAATCCTACAATCAGCGACACAAACAATTTGGCAATAACATAGTGTATATGCAATATTTTAGTCAGCAAATACATACCACCTGTGTTCAATAACAGGTTACCTGTCCACACCAGACCATAGCGCGCAGCCTGTTGCGATACTTTTCTTTTTCTTGACTGGAATACCCAGTTTCTGCCAATTAAAAAGTTGAGTACACCACCACATACAGTACCGGTAGTGCTGGCAATTACCACATCAACACGAAAAAAACTTACTAAAAAAATGGTAATGAGATAGTCTGTAAACGAAGCAACCGAAGAGGAAATATTAGCCTTTAAAAAAGTGATCATTTTTACAATTGCGTTGCGCCTTCTGCCAAAAAAGGTCTTATATTTTATCAGTTCAATAGCCGCTTCATTTGCCAGGGCTCACAAAAACTCACTGCACTTGCCACAAAGTTTTATAAAAGACCTTTAGCCAGGGTCTTTTGATGCAGCAGACCTTTTACTTTATAAAAATAACAGTGACACGCTTGCCCTGCAATTTTTTGATTTTTTTTCTTATGTAACCAGCACCCGTTTTATATGGAAGCATTGTTGCGTCGCACCCTTGTACTTTTTCGATACTATATTGAGCAGACCTTGCGCTGGTTTCTTAGCAACCACTGCATAAAACTCAAGATATTTTGTATTTTTTCTGCCTGCAATACTACCCCCATTTCAGGCTAAATGCGGCTGTCTTTGTTGCAAACGGCTTACAGGTTTTATAAGTGGTGTACCGGTTTCATTACTATCGTTCTTATATTAAAGGTAAGTTTGTCTCTTATTGTATTTCATTGCTGCCAGAGCAATCAACTGCACAAGTGAGTGACACAACCGGAGCTGAAGAAAGAACAAATGCCTGCTAACCAATAAACAAACGCTGCATTTAGAAAGACCTACCTCAACACATGAAAGTTGATAAGCAAAGCCATTACAATCCGGGCATAAAGACCCGCAAGTATATCATCTGCCATTACGCCCCAGCCTTTGGGTAAGGTTTCCAGCTTTCTAATTCCTAAAGGTTTTGCAATGTCGAAGAACCTGAAGAGTACCAACCCCGCCAGCAAATTGGGCACAGTGACCGGCACGAATAATAAGGTGATCATCATTCCCGCTACTTCGTCTATTACCACTTTACTGCTGTCTTTGCCCCAAACCGCATCTACCACGTTGCCCGACCAAACACCGGCAATGCATATTAAAAGGGTAAAAAATACCTGCCAGGAATAAACAAAATAACTGGCAGGTAAAAAAAACCAAATAATGCACCAAGCTATTGCCGCCAATGTGCCGCCACCTTTGCCTACATAGCCGATGCCGCCAAATGTTGCCAATAGCTTGTGCACTTTCATTATAGTGTGTCTACCAACTCCTGGTAATAATCGAGACCAAGATGGGTAATCAGGTCTTCGCCCATCATATGGCGCAGAGTATTTTGAAGTTTCATCAACTGCTTAAATATGTCGTGCTCGGCACGTAGTTCGGGTGCATGTTGTGGCGACTTGAAGTAGAATGACAACCACTCCTGAATGCCGCTCATGTCTGCTCTTTTTGCCAGGTCGAGAAACAAGGCAAGGTCGAGTACAATAGGCGCTGCCAAAATAGAATCTTTGCAAAGGAAATTGATCTTGATCTGCATGTTATAACCCAGCCAGCCGAAGATGTCAATGTTATCCCAGCTTTCTTTGTTATCGCCATGAGGAGGGTAGTAGTTGATACGGATTTTATGGTAAAGATCGCCATACAATTCAGGGTTAAGGTCGGGTTGCAGTATATCTTCCAACACTCCTAATTTAGAAACTTCTTTTGTTCTGAAATTATCAGGATGGTCTAATACATAACCATCGCGGTTACCTAAAATGTTAGTGGAGAACCAACCGCTGATGCCCAGAGATCGTGCCTGTAAACCAGGTGCAAGAATGGTCTTCATTAATGTTTGACCGGTTTTGAAATCTTTACCCCCAATAGGCGTTTCTGTTTCTTTTGCCAGTTCAATCAAAGCGGGAATATCGCAGGTAAGATTAGGTGCACCGTTGGCAAATGGTACGCCTAGTTTCATTGCTGCATAGGCATAGATCATACTTGGCGCAATAAGCGGATCGTTGTTTCGCAGACCATTCTTCAAAACTTTCGATTGTTGCATGTACGTCTGTTTCTTCAATATACTTTTCAGTTGACCCACACCAAACCATAACCACGCGACTGCAATTATTTTCCTGCTGAAAGTTTTTAATATCTTCCATTACTTCCAAGGCAAGGTCGTATTTGGTAGCGGCAGTTTTTACATTTTTCCATCAAGGTTTTGAATATAAGATTTATCGAAAACAGCCTTCATTGGCTTAATGGCTTCCAATTCTGTCCTTATTGAATTCAAGCAGCGACTTGTCAAGTACTTTAGCATGCACCGCAGCTTCATATACATTGTCCTCATACACATCCCATCCGCCAAATACTACATCATTCAAAGCTGCCAAGAGGCACAAAGTCTTTCACTTTTGGATAGCGGTTTTCTGTTCTTTTTCCCAACCGTGATATTGCCCATTTGTGTAAGTGAACCAATGGGCTGGCCAGATCTTTTTTACTGCTTCAACACCCGCAATAAAAGTTGTAGCTACTGCGCCTAATCCAGGCATTAATATACCAAGTTTACCTTCTGCCGGTAAGATTTCTTCTTTCATATGTTCTATTTTAAATTTTGAAATAAACCTTATTATAATCATTACAACCATTTGTTTGTCTTTGTACCAGCCTAATGCTTCTGTAAACCCTTTGTCAAATTATAGGCAGGTGTAAAAACCAAAGTTGTTCTTGCCTTTGTCATATCGCAACACCAGTTAACAGCAGTTAGTTCGCTTAGCTTTTCTACATTTAAGGCCGGTGTCTTATTGAGCATTCCATAGATTTTTTCCAAAACATAGGCCAAACCTTTACAACACCGAAAGTGGCAAATGCAACTTCAAGGTCTTTTTTTGCAAACCTGCTTTGGTAATGTTAGCCATCTCATACCGTCAATAACAATTGCCATCGGTTATATTATAACTGCCATTAGCAGCATTGTACTAAACAAAGCATTAACTGTCAGCGCTAGCCAAGATCCTTTACATAAACAAAACTCAACTGTTGCTGCTTGTTCCGATATATGGTTCAAACCATTGGCAAAAGTTTTCAGAATAATAAAAATGTCTTTATCCCTTGATCCATAAACAGCAGTTGGCCGTAAAACAACAACGGAAGTTTAATACTGCTGATTTGCTCTTCAGCCAACAATTTACTTTTTCCATAAGCAGTAACAGGCGATGGTTTAGTTGCTTCATTAATCAAGTACCCCGCTGTCTGCCAAGGACCAATTGCTGCAAGACTACTCATAAAAACCACTTTCTTAATGCTTGCTACTTTCTCTGCCGCTTTTGCAAGGTTAACAGTATAAGTGCATTTACTTTATTATATTCTTCCTGGTTCTTTGCTTTTGTAGTTCCTGCAGCGTGAATAATATAATCGATATTGCTTTTCGCTCAATTCCTTTTCCAGCTTGTCAATATTTGAAAAATTAAGGATAGGTATAGTTAATGTTATAAGACTTCAAGTGTTTAATATCACTGCATTTTCTGAACCGCTGCATAAACATCAAGTTCTTTTGCCAAGAGCAGCTTCAATTAAATGAAATCCAACAAAACCACTTGCTCCTGTTATTAAAACCTTTTGCTTCATATTGCTTTTTCGTAAATGCGGTAAGTTTTATAAATTTTACCATTGATATTTTCCATGGCTTTATTCATCAGTTCATTGTTCTCCAATATCCATGAGGCTTCACCACCTTTAATCTTTTTCACCGGCCTTTCTTTATGATGACGCATAAAAACAAGCTTCAATGCCCATTTTTCTATAATCTTCAATTACCCCAAGAGTAATGATCCGAACATAATTAATCTTTTTTAAACCAAACAACAACTTAAAAATTCCGGTTGGCAATAATCTGCCCTCTTTTTATTCTTATTTGTATCTGGTTAATGTCAGGAATTGCCAAAGCAAACCCACCATCTTACCCTCGTGTTCAGCAACAAGGCAAAAATCTGTGATCAAGGATCATCTTCAGATCTTTGGCCAGGTAATTAAATTCATTTTCAGTCATAGGCACAAAACCCAAGTTTTTATCCCATGCAGAATTATAAATTTCCCTTACCTTCGTTACTTCATTCTTAAAATCTTTAACATTGATCTTGCGGATAGTAATATCCTTTTGCTGCTAACCGCTTTAATAAAGCTTCCTGCAGTTTCACTGCCCGGTCGCTTACCGTATCTGTGCGTTATATCATAGGCAAAAAGATCCACTTTTTTCTGCAGACCATTTTGTTCAATAAGCTGTACTATAATAAGGTTTGTTGTAGGTCATCATGGCAACCGGCGGCTTATCAAAACCATCTATCAGCAAACCAACAGTTTCGTTGGTTGAAGGATTAACCGGGCCAATCATAGTAGTTAACCCTTTCGTTCTTTTAGCCATTTTCTGCTTCATCAAATAAGGGCTTTGGCAACAGTACTATCATCTACGCAATCAAAAAAACCAAAAAAGCCATCGATTGGCATTATTGAAAGTGTTATGATTATTATTAAAAATAGCAGCTATTCTTCCCTTCACTTTTTTATTTTCATCTACAGCCAAGAAAACATTGCAATTGCAGAATGCTCATGAAACGGATGTTTGCCGGGAGTTAACACATCTCTTTGGGCAATAAAAAGTTCGGGCACATAGTTAGGATCCCCGGCATATAAATCATGCGGAAAATCAATAAATGTAGCTAATTGCTTTTTATTGTTTACGGGCTCAATCCTTATCATAATTCATACTTTTGCTTCATCACCGGTATTTCCAGTATTGCAGCAGCTTTCGAAAGTTTATCAACAGCTTCTTCAATTTGCGCAAAAGTATGTGTAGCCATCAAAGAGAAACGGATAAGTGATGCATCTGAAGGAACTGCGGGAGAAACAACCGGGTTTACAAAGATGCCATCTTCCTGCAGCATTTTGGTGATCATAAAAGTTTTATGATTATCTCTTACATACACAGGAATGATCGGGCTTTCAGTAGGTCCCATTTCAAATCCTTCTTCATGCAACAAGTTGTTTTGCATACCGCGTATTGGCCCACAGTTGTTCAATACGTTCAGGTTCTGATTGTATAATTTCAAGAGCAGCAATAACACTTGCTGCAGAAGCCGGGGTCATACTTGCACTAAATATAAGAGAACGGGCTTTATGTTTCAGGTAATCGATAATCACTTCATCACCTGCAATAAAACCACCCAAAGAAGCCAGGGATTTACTGAAAGTTCCCATGATAAGGTCAACCTTATCGGTAAGCACCAAAGTGAGAAGCTGTACCTGCACCGTTTTCGCCAATTACACCCAAGACTATGGGCATCGTCAACCATTATATTTGCACCATACCGGTCAGCAATTTCAACTATTTCAGGCAAGCTTTACAATGTCGCCTTCCATACTGAAAATACCGTCAACTACGATATCAACTTGATAGCATCTTCAGGCAGATTGATAGCTTTTGCTCCAGGTCATCCATATCATTGTGCCGATACTTAATAGTCTTTGAGAAAGACAATCTCGACACCATCTATAATAGAAGCATGATCATACTCATCCAGGATAAGATAATCATTTCTGCCGGTATACTGAAGACAGAACACCAAGGTTTACCTGGAAACCAGTGCTGAACAAAAATGCCGATTCTTTGTTTACATAAGCAGCCAGCTTTTTTTCCAGTTCAATATGAATATCAAGGGTACCGTTCAAAAACCGTGAACCGGCACAGCCTGTACCATATTTATCAATTGCCTTTTTTGGCTGCTTCTTTAATTTTTGGATGATTGGTTAAACCGAGATAGGAATTTGATCCAAACATCAAAACCCTTTTCCCATTCAACATCACTTCAGTATCCTGACCACATTCTATAACACGGAAATAAGGGTAAACACCATGCTCTTTTAACCAGCGCGGCATCTTGAAATGTTCAATCTTCTTATGTAGTTTTTTCTGCATTATCCAATATTTAAGAAGCGAGCGTTATATATTCAGTTATGTAAAATGTTATATTCTTAATCATTTCCGTACTTAAACTGGCCTGCACTTCTCAAAGAAAATATTTTAAAAAGGTAAAAATAATTTTATAACCTCAGGTAATTAATGTTTCACATATTTAATTTTATCAATCTGGTCAGCGTACAGTAAGAACCATTAACACGATAATTAGTTTTCAATTCCTCAATATTTTTCATTTTCCGTCCAATTATCCTTTGATCCCATCAACCATTATATCCACCAAAACATCAGTTCCATTCTCAAAACTCCGTACAAATTTCGAAACCGGAAGTGGCAGTTCAAACCCCGAAAGGCAGCTACCAATGTGCAGGAAAATAGTTCCACATCCATGTCGCCAGCGGCTTAAATTCTCCTGACTGTACACCACCAGATATGATCTCTTTAATTAGCTCAATTTGTATTTCATCATGTTTTTGCTTCAATCTCAATATCTCGCCTATGTGATTGAAAATTTCTTCATACACTACTGTACTCAGGTTATGAAATTTTTCCATCACACTTACACGGGTACTGCGAGTAGGCTTTCAATTTGTCCTTCGCAGTTGTCGCCATATTAATGGCCCGTCGGGTAAAGCGTCACCAGGTTTTTCATTTCTTCATCTACAACAGCCTCAAAAATTTCAGTCTTTCCCGGAAAGTAATAATATAAGGTGCTTTTGCCTTTGCCCATCGCATTGGCAATATCTTCCATGGTCGTTTTCTTCAATCCATGCTGGGCAAACAACATCTTTGCAGTGGAAAGGATTTCCCTGATCATCAGCTCATCTTTTGTTATTTGCTCCACCATTTTTCGACCGTTTCTTAATTTTCGTCCAAAAGTAGAGCGAAAACCGTAATAAAAAAATAATTTAAACTCTTTATAACAACTGGTTAAAAATTGTAAGCTGCCGGTAACTGCTTTCGGTTGATCAGAAAGAACAGCGCGTTTTTCCAAATTGGTTATTACCGATATGTAAAATTGGGAGTATCACTTTTTTCGCAGCGGAACCAGGAGATAACTAAGACCATTGCTTTTGATCTCGAACATAGTAGCTAATAAAACCCCCAGTTTACCAGCAGGAAAGCCTTGCCGGTAAAACCACTCAAGATAATAAACAGGCAAGTCGCACACCAATACATTCTTGTATTTTCCAAAGGGCATTTTTGTGGTCAGAACCTGGTGCAACACCTGAGCATCGGGTATGGCGTCTTCCATTATCAATATGTTTTAGGCGTTTATATATCATATAGTAAGTACGACAGAGGTCTTCCTTCTCGCTTTTGTTCGGTTGGCTCAATCATAAAACTCTATCAACGATCTAAAATAACTTTCATCCCAACCCTCTGCAATATCTTCATATTCACTGTCAGGAATGTTTGTTTGCCGCACTTCCGCAGAGGTGCCCTGCTTGTGCGCATGCAACTTGATGGTTACTATCAAGTTCTCGTCCTGATCGCCAAAATACCACTGCTGCACAATTTTCTTACCCTCTTCAAATTCCAGGTTGCGCCCGCTGATGCTACCCTCCCATAGCGAAAATTCCGATCCCGGCTCTGTCGACATTTCAGCCGGTTCGCCGGTCCACAGTTGCAATGTAGCCGGGTTTGTCAGCGCTAAATATACCTCCGCCGGCCCGGCTGGTACCAGGTAGTACTTTTTAAAATCTTTCATATGTTACTTTTTTTATGAGCCAGGCTTTTGCCACTTCCTACAGGCTTTTGTTGCGTCGCACACTTTTACAGTTGATTTATTATGCGCCTTTGTTCAAACTATATAAGTGACGGTAAATATTAATATCTGTTGCTGATGTCAAAATGACCAGCAAGTTGCACACCGGCAAAAATATTACGGAAAAAGAATAAGAGGGGGGAAATTTACACGTCGTTTATAAGAGAGGCATGCGAGCTAATGAGTAAAATTGTACATATTGTTTGTAAATATTCCATCAGCGAAACGACAATTAAATAGAGGTAAGTTTTCGGACCGTGCAACTATACAATGAGCCGGTGCCTAAAAAATATTCAACATTCCGTTTAATTGAATAACGGCTTCTTTAAAAAAGCTGGCTTTAACGGGCAGTGGGTATTCTTCTTTTAGCAGGTTGTTTTGCACCCTTGCATCTTTAAAATCTCTTGAAAGTTCGGCATAGCTGTTCAGGTGTTTGGGATTGGAGAATTTTCTTTCGTCACCTAACAAGACCATAGATCTGTGTCCGCACATTTTGTCCTTTCTACCATCCCTGCAGTTGCACGAGCTAAATATATTATTATCAGAGATCGTAAATACTGGTTTGTACTTACCCATCTTACCATAAACAAAAAATTCGTAGAGTTTTTGTCCTTTAAATCTTTGGTGAAAAAGAATGTAGCTGTCTGTTCGTGTACGCCTCTGAGTGTTTTTATGCAAAAACTCCTGTTTCTCTAGCTTTTCTTCAAAACTATTCTGGAGTTCCTGGTTAAAATGATCTTTTGTTGCGATAGACATAGTTATAGTTTCCTGCTCATTACACGGGAACGGAGAACTTATCCAACGTTTTGGAAAGCTTTATATTGTAAATCAATATTTTATTCTCTGTTGAAATAGATGTGATTACAGTATAACAAAGGCGCTGCTTAGCTTCTATTGTCCGATGGTTAATCAACCTGGTCCCCGTTATTCTATCTTCAAACGAATGCCCCCATAGAACATACGTCCGGAAATTGGTCCCCAAATAAGTGAGGCATCAAAGTAGGGACTAAAGGGATGGTCAGCAGCTACAATAGCGTTAGGCTGTATGTAATTTGCCAGGTTCTCACCACCAATATACAGGTCAACGGGCGAGTTTTTGCCGAATGTTTTACTTACCTGGGCATTCATCACCAGGTAACCCGGCGAGTAGTTTCCATACTGATACTGTATGTGGGTTACTGCTGGTGGAAGGCAGCCTCTTTTTTCCGCTATAACTCATTGTATAATCTAATTTCCAGGTACCCGCCTCATAGGCAAAATTGGCAAACGTTCTGTGTTTGGAGATCAAGGGTCGCTGTAAAAGAGCAGCGCCATAGGTAGTCTTTACATCAAAATAGCGATACGCCAGGCGCACATTCAACTTTCTAATTGGTTCAAACGTCCACTCGGTTTGTAAGCTATTTGAATACGATTTTCCTGCCAGGTTATAAAAGCTCACCTTGGCAGAATTCTTCCAGGTCTGTTACCACCTGGTTGCTAAAATCATTTCTGAAAAAGTCAAAACTCAACATGCTGCTGCGTGAGAACAAACGCATTTTCTGGTCAAGGCTTATCCCTTTATTCCAGGCAATTTCTGGGTTTAGCCCATATGCTTTTCCATTTGTCGCTCCTAATATTTCCACCGTTCTGGCACTTACCAGCACACTATTGTTCTCAGCAAAAATGTTGGCAGTTCTTTGCCCACGTCCCGCACTTAGGCGCAAGGTGGTTCCTTTTACGGGTTCATACCGCAGGTTCAGGCGGGGAGATACAAAAAAGCCATAGAGTGAGTTATTATCCAGACGCATACCTGCTACCAGGTCAAACTTTTCGCTGGGTTTATAATTGTATTCAAAGAATGCCCCAGGCACTATCTCACGTCGTTGGTAATTAACACGGTTAAAGTCTTCATTGTACCGGTCGTAGGCAAAGCTAAAACCTGTTTTAAATTTTTGCCCTGTATGATTGATGATGGATTGATAAATGAGATTAGCATACAAACTCTTTTGGGCAGCGTTGTACGTTGTCGATCCAAAATAAGAACGTTGGTTGTGGGTAAACCCCTGAAGTTGCAAACCCACACTTTTATACGGTTTGCCAGGGTAAACATAGCCAATTTTGGTAAAGACTTCTTGCGGTCAATGTTGATCTGCAAACCATACGTGTTCGTTGAGAATTTGTCGCGTTGCGGATCAAAACTCATTTCGCCCCCAGTTTTCTTATCATTGAGATATTTCACTCCAAACTGGGCAAAAAGACCTTTGCCATCGGCAAAGCTCCAACGGTTAAGTCCGCTGAACAAATTGCCGGTAGGCATGTCGCGAAAGTTGTCATTGTTCATATCTGTCTTACGGGTAGCAAAGGCATCGTGCAGCAGCAGGGCAGTCGACCATTTCGTGTTGAGCTTGCGTGTAAGATTAAGATTTATATCATTTTTTCCCTGGTTATTGGCGTACACATTGGCATAGAGCTGATCACTGTTGTCCGGCTTTTTTAGTTCAACATTAATTTGACCGGCTATACTTTCAAATCCGTTGATAACCGAGCCGGTGCCTTTTATCAATTGTAAACCGTCGACCCAGGTACCAGGAATAGAATTGAGCCCGAGAGAAGTAGCCAATCCGCGTGGTCCAGGCAGGTTTTCGACTGTTAATTGGGTGTAGTTGCCCGCCAAGCCCAGCAACTGAATTTGTTTTGAGCCGGTTACCGCGTCGTTATACGCAACATCTACCGAGGGATTGGTTTCGAAACTCTCACTCAAATTGCAGCAGGCAGCTTTCAGCAATTCTTTTGAGTTTATGTCGTAAGATCGGATGGCGGAATTAGTTTTTATAGAAGTAGGTGAAGCGATCGACCTGACAACGACGGTCTTTAATTGAGTACCACGCTGCAAAATGATCTGCACGGGCTTATTGTCTGCTAATTCTATTGTATCGGTACTGAACCCTGCGAAACTTATTACAACCTGTTTGCTGCCAGCAGGGCGCAGCAACTGAAAATGACCGGAATTGTTGGTTACGGTGCCCGTTTCAGTATTCAGCCACAGCAACGAAGCGCCAGCAAGTGGGATCGTTTTGGTGACGGTTTGCTCCAAAACAATTCCACTAATACTATTGCTGTTAATCGACGCCTCACCAGCCCACCGGGTATCTGGAGAACCTGCTGCTGCATGTTCACCCACTTCTGAGCGGTAATAACAACACTCAGGCAATGCTTTATACACAGCATCTTTGGCTTTTTTTAAACCAGTATCGTGCCCGGCAGCTACAATCCGGTTAGAGACCTTTTCAATAGATGTTCTGGCAGGATTATAGGTGAGGGTAAGTATTTCAGTAGCTACATCCCAGGTGGCTGCGGAGACGCCGCGACCGGTAGCAGCGGTTTCAATGCGCTGTTTACATTGTTCGCACTCGCCGGAAACATGTAAAGTAACAGTTGTGTCGCTGCCGGAGACCTGGGCAGAAACAACGTGAGTGGAAAACAGAAAAAACCCGCAAACAATGGCGGAAATCGAGTAGAAGTTCATTGTTAGAATTGTGCGTTTAGAAAAGAACGAAATTTATTTCCGAAGCATAGAAATGCCTGCGTTCTTCGCATCAAATTCTAAAGGAGCAATACTGTAGGAAAAGCGGGAGATTTTTTTTGAGTATAGGTGCGCCGCGTGCCAGCCTGTTGTCAGTGACAACTGCCGTTAAACAATGACTATCTATAACCGGAGACACGGGCACAAATGAAGCTTCTTTGTTAATCTGCAACCATTTAATTTGTACCTGCTGGTCGGCGAGTGAAGTTGCTGAGATTTGTTTATCGCTACAGCAGCCGGTTTTTTTAAGAGAGATGCCCATCGGGCAACTTTTTTCCTTTTTTACACCAATTGAAATGTCGTCGAGTTTGCCACAACAGTAATGCAGGTTAAGGGTCATTCCGGAAGAGGAAAGACCATAAGCCAGCATGAGTACGATGACAAAAACTTTTTTCATGAGCAGTAAAGTTAGGGAGCAAGTCCGAGACTAGAACTGTTTTGAAGGGTAAGCATTAAGGAACTCCGTCAATTAACGAAAGCTTCTCAACTAGCAACAGAATGTTCGGTGCCTGCCACTATGTTGTGCAACTAACAGTAAAAGCCCAGGCTAACCGGCAATCAGTTCAAATTAGTCTTTGAAAAAGCCCAACCAAGGCTATAGAGATGAACTGAGCGTAGCAACGATGACAAACCGGAGAGACCCTGCCGGTAACCAAATAATAAGGGGAGGAAAAGATGGCTTACACAGCGACCGCCTGCGACAAAAGCTCCCCCAGTTTTTGAACCTGGAAATGAGTAGGTCGTACGGTAAAAATGCCGGTCTGCTGACCGACCCTTACACCCCGCACAAATACATAAACAACGCCGCCAAACTGGGTCTCATAATTAAAAGTGGGAAGCCTGCTCTGAAGAAATTTTGTAGCTGCAACGGTGTAAATGAGGTATTGTAAATGATAATTGTTCTCATTCATCGCGGTCTGCAATCCTTCACTTTGGTAAAAATCAGTTGTGTCACCCAGAAAGTTCGACTTCCAATCAAGTAGATAATAAAGCCCGCTGTGCTCGAAGAACATATCCATTTTGCCGTTGATAATACCCTCTAACTGGTGGGTGTACCTGAGGCTGAGCTGGGTTTCGGGTGTTTGCAATGCCAGCAGATCGGCGGGATTGAACAGTGGCACATTGAAGTCGAACTCAAGTTCGTTGAGACGCTTTTTTAAAGAGACTTCACAGAGTGAAAAACTGTTATCGCCTACCTTTATCTGTACCTGTGTTACCTCGGTGAGAAGCTGAAAAATATAAGGTGCCAATTCGTCGCTACCGGTCGGCATAAACCGTTTTAAACCGCTGGTTACGGGTATTTCTCCACCAGGTGTCATCCGCAAAATCAATATTCTCAAAAATGTAATGCAGCAGGTTTCCGGGTCTTGTTTCCCCTGGGCAAACGCCTGAAAATAAAGTGCTCGTAGGGTACCTCGTGCACAGCGATATTGCGCTTAGGCACAACCGTATGACTGCCGGAATAGCGGTAAAACTGAGCTTTCGCCAGTTGAGGTGCGTGAGCTGAAAATTGACCCGCGGAGCAGGCCCGCTAAGCTGCTGAACAGGTTTTTTGTAATAATAATTTTCCGGAACTGCCGGAGGTTGTTCGAACGAAATGAGTGAAGTATCGGTACCGCGCAAGTGTTGTAGAAAAGGCACTAAGGAGGAGGAGGAATGGTAACTGGCTAAACTACGGTTGATATAGCATTTGTAAACAGCCCTTGTAATGGCTACATAGATAAGACGCCGGTTTTCCTGCTCAGTCTGCTCAAGCATGATCTCTTTTTGCTCCGGTTCAAGATGCTGACTATCTATAAACAAATACTCGCCTGATTTTGTATCTCTGAAACTACAAAATCTAAATTCACCTTTGGTGTTGAGATCGAGAAAAGGCGCAAAAACGATATTGTACTCAAGCCCCTTGCTTTTGTGCAGGGTCACGATCTTTAACAGCTTCTTCATCGCTTTCAACGCGCTGCTCAAATTCATCACCTTCTGTAATCATTCCATCGATACCGCGCCGAAGCCAATTGACCAACTCGGCGGCGGAGAACGACCTGAAAGATTGCACCTTGTGCAACACCTCGATGATGTGAAAAAGGTTGGCAACTTTGCGTTCGCCATTTTGCTGCCGGTGGTGCAGCAGGAGGGTTGTGATCTGGTAATCGGCGACAAACCTCATCAGCACGCTATAGACCCCATCTTTATCCCAAAGTGCTTTATATGACCTGAAAGTGTTTAAAACAGATTCTTCGTCGAGCGCCAGGATAGCCGGGCGATCGTAACCGGTAAAAGGAGAAAGCAGCGCCTTGTTTACCGCTGCCCGGTTAAGGTCGAGCAAGGCCTCCAGCAGGTATAAAACATACACGGCTTCCTCTGTTTGTAATATTTTGGTATTGTCGATTGTAACAGCGGGAATACCTTTTTTTGCAAGGCAATTTTTGATCAGCATCGCTTCATTGTTAGTGCGCACCAATATGCCAATGTCGGAGGGCTTAACACGCCTTTGCTGACCCTTATGAGCCAGAATATAGGGTTCACCTTCTAGCAGGGTTATGATTTGAGCGGTAACGGTATCAGTGATCTCATTTTTATTTTTACTTTCAAAAATGGTAATCGGCACAGCCGTATGGTCGTAAAAGAGCAGTTCTCCTTTGCTTTTATCTTTAGGTGCTTCAACGGATACGTATTCGATAGCATGTTGCTGACCCTTGAAAAAGAAGGTGTCGAAATCTGCGGTAGGTTTAAAGAAAAAATTTATGGCCCGGATGTAAACAGCGGATGAGCGAAAATTTACGTTCATGCTATAGAGATTATCAACCGTTTCTGAGGCTTTGAAGTAAGTGAAAATGTCGGCTTTGCGCCAGGAGTAAATAGACTGCTTTGGATCGCCTATATAAAACAAAATGTTTTTAGGAGTACTAAAAACCGTTTGAAAAATTTCAAATTGCAATTTGTCGGTATCCTGAAATTCATCGACAAATACTGCCCGGTATTTTTGCTGCAACTGCTCTAAGAGAGCAGTATTATTATTTCGCACGGCGGCACGATGCAGGTTTACGATCATATCGTCGAAGGCTATCAGGCTGTTGCGATGCTTGTAATGTTCAATGCTTACCGACACTTCGCCAATGGCATGACAGTAGATCGTTTTTAGCAGTGAGTTAAGTATTTGGGTTCTCTCCCTTTCCAGCTCTTCGCATGGTGTATATTGAGACAAAATACCAGCGAACATTTTAGCTACATATGCCGTGTTTCTTTTAGTAAGTACCTGCTGTAGAAATTGTTCAGGATCATCAACGAGATGCAGAAAACTGGTCGTTGCATTTCTGTTGGTGGCTATTTGCGAGCGCAGATGCCCGGCGTTGGTGGTAATTTCTGCGTACAAACAATCTTTTATTTCTGTTTCTTTTTTGTTGAGTTCTGCTACCTGGCCGAAAGTGCTTCCTGGTCTTCAGTACAAACTGCATACTCCTTCCCTTCCTCGTAGGCAGCGTATTTCTTTCCGCTGAGATGCTCTTTTACCAGGCTGACGAGATCATCTTTTTGCAGATTTTTTTTCATCAACTGACCCAACAATACAACGTTAAGAGTTGTGATGTGTGTACGCCAAAACTTGTTAACTTCTTTTTCTATGAGTGAAGGCATGTCCTGCAAAGTATCGGAACCAAAAAGCTGGTTGGTTTCAAAGGCAAATTCCGTAAGTGTTTGCTGGCAAAATCCATGGATTGTGAGAACGGCTGTTTCGTCGAGCAGCAGCACTGCGTCATGTAATCTTTTTTGCGCCTGGGCAGGTGAAACAGTTTGTAAATGATGTTGCACCAGCCCGGCTATCAGTGGGTCCGGGATCTGCTTTCCAACACTGGCTTTTTGAGCCAGCCTGATAAACAAGCGTACTCTTTCCTCCAGCTCTGCCACGGCAGCTTTGGTGAAGGTTACCATCAAAATTTCTTTGATGGAAACTCCCGCAAGTACCAGCCGCAAAACCATGACGGCTATAGAATACGTTTTGCCGGTGCCCGCACTCGCTTCTATGAGATTACTGCCCTGGAGTGATACTTTTAAGGGATCAAATTTCTTTGCTTTTGCCAACTTTCAATTTTTTAAGGGTTCAATAACGGAACTTGCAGTAGTGGCGAGGCGGCCAGCACGCCACAACGTCTTTGTGCCTGATCTATTGGTGGAACAGACTTTGCTGCCTACAACAGAATAATTACCCAACCGTCAACATCTATGTTACTACAAGTTCATCCTGTAAACCCGCAACCCAGGCAAATTAAAACAATAGTTGAATGTTTGCTCGACGGTGGAATTATCATTTACCCAACTGATACGATCTATGGTTTGGGTTGCGACATTTTTCAAAAAAAAGCCATAGAAAGAATAAGCCGGATAAAACAAATAGATCCGCAAAAAGCCCAACTCAGTTTTGTGTGTCACGACCTGAGCGATCTGAGCAAATACACCAAAAGCATTAATACACCTTTGTATCGTACGCTAAAAAATTACCTGCCTGGGCCCTTTACCTTTATTCTGCCCGCCAACAACGAAGTGCCCAAAATGCTTTACAATAAAAAGAAAACTATTGGGTTGCGCATTCCCGACAATTTGATAGCGAATACCATTGTAGAGCAATTGGGTCACCCGCTACTCAGCGCTTCGCTGCCCGGCGATATGGTAGAAGAATATACTGATCCGGAACTAATTTATGCACGTTTTGAAAAACTGGTCGATATAGTAGTTGATGGCGGGCAGGGGGGCATGGAGCCATCGACCGTAATTGACTGCACAAGTGAACCGTACGAAGTATTGCGCCAGGGACTTGGTGTCTGGAACGGGTAACTACTTTCAGCAATAATCTATTTAAATTATAAGCCTGCCATTGCAAAGCCATTACATTTCGCACCGCCAGTCTTCAATTCACTACAGGCAGTTTGGCAAAAGCCCCAGGATCTTATTTTGCTTTCATGGCTACGGCAGGGAAAGCGATACATTTTACCTGCTGGAAAAAAGATTGGGTGACCGTTTTACCATCATAGCTCCGGATGTCCCATTTCACGGGCGTACAAAGTGGAAAGATGAGTTGATATTTGAACCGGCGGCGTTCGTTGAGATACTTATGGAAATAAGCAGTAGCATCAATTTGAATGAACAGAAGTTTACCTTTCTTGGCTTTAGCATGGGTGGGCGTATTGCCATGCACCTGGCACAGCTACTGCCCGGCAAAGTAGAGCGTCTGGTATTGTTAGCTCCCGATGGCTTCAATTTTAATTTTTGGCGCTGGCTGGGCAGCGACACCTATATAGGTAACCGGTTTCTTAGCTACACTATCCGGCAGCCAAAGTGGGCTGAGTGGGTGCTCAACAAAGCAGAGAAATGGAAAGTATTGCCCGGCAACTTAGCCCAGTTTGTGCGGTACTACGTGCAGGATGAAGAGCAACGAACTGATCTCTATCACCGCTACATCTCGATGCGGCGTTTTAAACCCGATCTGAAGTTATTGCAACAACAGATCAGGCAATATCAAATACCGGTAAAAATGCTTTTTGGCAAATACGACCGGGTGATCAACTATAAGGGTGGCGAACGTTTTAGGAAAGGGATAGAAAAATGGGTATCAATACAAATAATTCCCGCGGGTCATCATTTACTCACCGAAGCCAATGCCAATACCATCGTCCGGATGATTAATGAGTAATAGTTGTTTTCTTTGTCGTGCATGACCCTTCTGCTTGTATTTTTTACACTACTGCTCACCCTTCACTTTCTGCTTATAGAAAGCTACCGGCGTTGGTTTCTGCATTTGCGAACTTCCCATTCTACCCAGGCAACCCCCGCCATAGATTTTACAGTTGTCATTCCCGCGCGCAATGAGCAGGCAAATATTGCAGCCTGCCTGCATGCTGTGCTGCAACAAAAGTATCCCGCAGCTTTGCTGGAAGTAATAGTAGCCGACGACTTTTCAACCGATGATACCGCGGCTATAGTGCAGCAATTACAGGAGCAGTACAGTAATCTGCGCCTGTTGCAAATTGAAAAACTGCTGCCCCAAAAGCAATTGAACAGCTACAAGAAAAAAGCCATAGAACTGGCGATCAACCAGGCCCGGGGTAGCTGGATTGTGACCACAGATGCAGATTGTACAATGGACAATGAATGGCTGGCGACATTCGCTGAACTTATTAATACAAAACAACCGGTGTTTATTGCAGCGCCGGTCAGGTTTATCAATACCGGTTCATTTGTTTCCATTTTTCAATGTCTCGATTTTTTGAGCCTGCAGGGCATAACCGCCGCTTCTGTCGGGGCAGGCTTTCACAGTATGTGCAACGGCGCCAACCTTGCCTACAGCAAAGAGGCATTTTTGGCAGTTGGCGGCTTTAGCGGTATAGACAAAATAGCCAGTGGCGACGACATGTTACTCATGCACAAAATGTATGTTCGCTATCCTACACGCATTCACTTTTCATTTTCGCCGCGCAGCATAGTGCAAACTTTGCCAATGCCCACCTGGCGCCATTTCTTCAACCAGCGTATTCGCTGGGCAGGCAAAGCCGACAAATTCGACGATAAAAGAATTCTCCTCGTATTGGTTTTCATCTACCTACTCAACCTGGTATTTTTCCTAATTCCTTTTCTTGCTTTTTTTAACGGGTGGTTGGTGCTGTGGTGGTTGGCAATGCTGGTTATAAAAACCGCTATTGAACTGCGCTTCATGTTGCCGGTCGCTGCATTTTTTCGGCCAGCAAAAACTGCTCTGGTGGTTTCCGGTTATGCAACCTATTCACATTGCCTATACCGTAGTAGCCGGCTGGCTGGGCAGGTTTGGCAAATACACCTGGAAGGGACGAGTGGTTAAATAACCTGACCTGCACAGATGTAGAAAAATGTAACCACGCCAACACATTGCAACCCATACTGCTATGGCAAAACAATTGCAAACATGCCACAAAATATAGATATGAAAAAGATACTGCTGGGCATCATTGTAGTCGGTGCTATTTCCTGCCACAATCCTGAGGAATCTGCTGTTGGCGCCGACTCTAGTAATGCGGTTCTCAACTCGCGCCCGGGACCTACCGACCCAACCAGCCAACCCGGAAAAGCTGTGGATACCGCCGGAAGTATGGCAGATACCAATCGCGCTTACGGTGCCACCGCCGATACCACACGACAGAAATAAAGATTGCCCGTGTTTTGTTGTCTTTTTGTGACCAACATTTGTGCGGAGATGATGCATTGGTTGCGACGCTCCGTTCACCGGCAACGCCCTGGTAAGACGGCGGTTTTATACCTGGCAGCAAAATTCCATTTTGTTTGCCTGCGCTGCCATCAGTGGATAATACATCAAGGAATTGGTTTAAGAAAAATTCACAGGTAAAGCGCAATTTTTTTGCAAAAGTCTTGCTTTTCATTTGCTTGTTGTTGCAGATTAATAAAGCTACAGCATGGCCCTGCAGTTGAACGGAGCGTCGCAACAATGTCGCTCGCAGAATTCTGCTGCCGGAAACCAAAACACAGCACCATTTTGCCTGGCTAAACCGCAGCCTCACTTTACGCCGGGCAATTTTATATCTTTACTCCCGCTACTTTTTAGCCCGTACTACAACAACCATGCATGAGCAGTTTTTTATTTACTCTTCTCGGAACCATATTCACCCTTTTGCTGCGCGGCTTTTTTTCGGGTTTAGAGACCGCCTTTATAACCGCCAATAAGCTTAGCATAGAATTAAAAAAAAAGCAGGGAAAATCGAGCGGCATCATCCTCTCGAAATTTATGGAACAGCCGGAGCGTTTTACCGGCATGTGCCTGGTGGGTATTAACCTGTTTTTAGTAATGTATGTGCTGTTTTTTGGTACGTTGCTACAACCCGTGTGGAACAACTTTAAAGTAGGACCGGCGCTGGCGCTGGGTGGAAATATTTTAGCGGCTACTTTGCTTACACTGGTATTGGGCGAGTTTATACCAAAAGCTATTTTCAGGGCAAAGAACGATTCGTTGCTGAGCTTTTTCGCCCCGTTGTCTAAATTTTTCTATAAACTTTTTTACCCGGTGGCGGCTATTACCATCAGCATGTCTGACTGGATATTGAAGTATGTTTTCAACGTGCGTGTGCGCGACAAGAATGAGGCTTTTGGTCGCGACCTGGAGCATTTTTTTCAGCAAAACAAAGAGCAGGACGAGGAAAACCAGGAGCTGAATACGGAGCTTTTTGAAAATGCCCTGTCGCTGCCAATGATAAAAATAAGGCAATGCCTGGTGCCGCGTACGGAGGTGGAAGGCTTTGATATAAAGACACCACTGCGCCTTAGTAAAGCAGCATATGATAGATACCAAGCTGAGCAAAATGGTCATTTTTAACGACAACATCGATAACATATTGGGCTATATTCACCAGCTTGATCTCTTTAAAAACCCGGCTGAGATGCAAGCTATTTTGCTGCCCATACCCGCAGTACCCGAAAGCATGAGTGCCACCGACCTGATCAATAAATTTACCAAAGAGCGCAAAAGCATTGCCTGGGTGGTAGATGAGTTTGGCGGCACCGCGGGCATTGTGACCATGGAAGATGTGCTGGAAGAAATATTTGGTGAGATAAAAGATGAATATGATGTAGAAGAATTTGTAGAAAAGCAGATAGCCGAAGATGAATATATTTTTAGCGGTCGCCTGGAAATTGATTATATCAACGAAAAATATGAACTCGAATTTTCGGTGAATGAATCGGAAACATTGTCGGGCTTTATTATCTCCAAACACGAGTCCATTCCCCAGCAAAAAGAACGCATAATTATAGACATGTACGAGTTTGAAATATTCAGCGTGAGCGAAACCCGTATAGAGATGGTAAAAATGAAAGTTTTACGCTAATCGGTTTTTTTTATAATAATCTCCCCACACATACGTTCCATTAATGGTTCTGGTCAAATCCGCGTGCCGGAATTTGACTGGCCAGTGAGAAATTATGGTCGCTACGAACGATGTGGTGGAAACGCCTATTTACACAATTGCCAAATGTCTGAATGAGATCATTGTGAATGATGATCTTACGCATGCATTTCAAAAGATCGTTGACTGGCTGGCAAAGTCGCTCGAGATTGATTGCTGCTATATTTTAGAAAATGACAACGCCTCGAGCAATCAAAGCTTTTATGCCGGCAATGTGTACAATACCGGTGAGAATGTTGTTATCAATACAAAGCGGTTTCCTGAGATACATGCAATACTTGCTGATAACCGCTGTTTCAAAGTTTCCATCAACAACCGCGTGTCGGGAGAGTTGTATAGCTGGCTGCAACAATCGGGCTTACGTTCTTTATTGCTTATACCTGTTTTCAGGGGCAAAAAATTCTGGGGTTCTATCGGGTTTGGTGATACCAAGAACAACCGTACGTGGCACAATAGCGAGATACAGTTACAATCGCTGGCGCTGGCCATTGGCTCAGCCATAGAAACAGATGGTATAAAACACGAATTAGAAAAAAACAACCAGGATTTTAATGCAACATTATCAGCCCTTAACGAAATTGTTTGGGAAGTGGACCTGGTTACCAAAACCACGCAGGTTTGTGGCTCGCCCGAGTTTATACGGATCTTGAAAAAATCAGCCAAAACTGATAATATTTTTGACTGGATCTCGGCATTTCTGCATGAGGATGATCGCGAAAGAGTTCACCTGAAATACAATAACTTTTTAGCTAACATAAACACCTATGCCGATGAGGATGTTTATCGGCTTTACAACCAAAAATCGGGTCAGTATTTCTGGATGCACAGTCGGTATAAAGTGCGTCGCAACGCCCAGGGTGCACCTCTTAGCATTACGGGTACATCGATGGATATTTCAGATACCAAAGAGGTAGGTTTCGAACTCTCAAAACAACGTGAACAATACCAGTTCCTGGTACAAAGCCTGGGGCAGGTTGTCTTCACGCTCGACCGCGAGGCAAACTGTTCTTTTTTGAGCCCGGCGTGGGAGAGTTTTTCGGGATTGCTGCCACAACAGTCTGTGGGTGTGCCTGTCATCAGCTATATACATAGCGAACACGTTCCATTGTTTATGGTTGAGCTGAATAAATTGCTTAGTGGCGCCAGGCAGAGCTGCGACATAGAATTGCAATTGATAAATGCAGCCGGTAAAAAGCTGTGGGTACGGCTAATGGCCAAGGCAACTTTCGACTACAATAACCGGATAGATGGCTTTTTTGGTACGCTGGAAAACATAAACGACCGGCACAGCGCGGGTTTGCTGCTGCAGGAAAATAATGAACGTATAAAGAGCATTCTCGACAATAGCAAAGAGATCATTTTAACTATTAACCTCGAGGAAAATGTAATAGAAAGCGTAAATGAAGCTATCTCAATTTTAGGGTACAAGCCTGCAGACTGGGTAGGCAAATCGTACAAAGGCTGGAGTAAAAGTTTGCGCCACGAGTTTCACGAGTTTATGAAACTGGCTATACAAAGCGAATTGAAGGTGCAAAATCAACAAATTAGTTTTGTAAGCAAAGACAGCACAGAAAGCATTCCCTTTGAATTTTCTACCTCTATATTCTATTTTAAAAATACCAGGTACCTGCTTTGCGTTTTGCGCGATATACGGGAAAGGCTGAAATATGAAGAGAAGATCTCGCGTATTTCAAAACAACTAACACACCTGATCAATAACATAGACGACGTCTATTCTATCTATGACCTGAAAACCTGCACCTACGATTTTGTTAGCGAAAATGTGCAAAGCCTATATGACTGCAACTTTACCGACTATTTAGACAACCCTTCGTCATGGAAAAAATTCGTGCATAAAGAAGACATAGCCGGGGTAGAAAAAGAGGTGGACCAGATCATTAGCGAGACGATGAAAGGCGAGATCTTTTACCGCATCAATACGGCAAAGGGAGAAAGAAAGATTTTATTGGAAAAACTGGTAGTGGGCAAAGATGAAAAGGGAGAGCCGGACAAACTTTATATTGTAAAAAAAGACTGCACCAATATCGAAAATGCAGAGCAGTCACTAATGGAAACAGAAAGAAAATTCCGTTTCATTTCTGAAAACTTAAGTGACTTTATTTCCATACACGACACTGATTGGAACTTCACCTATGCCTCGCCTTCTATTCGCAACATCTTGGGATACGAACCGGCGGAAGTGTTGGGCAAAGGTGGATTTCGACCTGGTACATCCTGATGATCTGCTGGGCACCATGGAACATTGTGTAACACCCATTATCGTCGAGAAAAAAGAGACCCAGTTCAGGTACCGCATGTTGTCGAAGCAAGGTGCCTACAAATGGGTAGAAACCTACTCTAAACCCGTCATTGATTTCTGATGAGATTTCCTCCATCATTTGTTCAACCCGCGATGTGACCGACCAGGTAAATGCCGAGATCAAATTGCGCAAAAAAGCGAAGGACAGTACCGCCTGCTCTCAGAAAACAGCAACGACGTTATTTGCATTCACGATCTGCAGCGGCGCTTCGTTTATATCTCTCCCTCCAGCAAGCAGGTATTGGGTTATGAACCTGCCGAGTTGTTAGGAAGAATATTTGAAGACTGATTCGTACGCTTCGACAATTCTGCCGAAACAGACAGGCAAATCGACCAGGTTTTTTCGGGTAACAGCGATGAAAATTTATACAAAGGTGGTAACAAAATCCGGTAAAGAAAAACTACTTGAAATATGGCTGAAACCGGTAATGAAGAATGATGAACTCGTTGCCCTACAGTCTGCCAGCCGCGATGTAACAGAACGGGAAAAATTGTTGGATGAACTGGAACAATCGCTGCATAAAAGAAAGTGAACTGAATGAGCTGCGTTCAATATTTGTTTCCACAGCTTCGCACCAGTTTCGCACTCCACTTACCGTTATACAATCAGGTGTTGAAATAATGGAAATGTACCTGGAGGACTTGCCGATAAAAACAGATACGATTTCAAAACCAATTTAATAAAATACAGGAAGAGGTCGGCAGGCTTGAGTTTTTGATGAACGACGTGCTATTACTGGGTCGGGCCAATGCGGCACGCACACCCTTTCATCCTCATAGTTGGCGATCTGGTCAAATTTGTTCAGAAAATGATTGAAAACAAATATAATAACCGTTATGCCGGTGACCGAAAGGTAATAGTTGCGAGTTACAGGGCAGCACGTACATGTTAGTTTCGACCCAAAATTGATCGGCCATGCCATTGAAAATATTTTCACCAACGCCTATAAATATTCAGAGAAGGGAAACTTGTTCTTCGAAATTAATTTTACCAAACGCTGGTAAAAATGTCAGATACCGACCAGGGAATAGGTATTCCCGCAGAAGATATCAGAAAAACTTTTTCAACCTTTTTACCGGGCAACCAACACCAGCGAGATTGAAGGAACCGGTCTGGGGCTTGCCATTGTAAAAGAATTTGTTGAAAAACACGATGGAAAAATATTTCTTTCCAGCAAATTAAATAAAGGCACCACTGTTAGCGTTATACTACCTATAGAGCAAAATTTATTCTTAATCATGGAACAACAAATTCGCATACTGGTAATTGAAGATGAACAGAACATTCGGGAAAACATCCAGGAATTACTGGAAGCAAAAGGTTATATAGTACGTACTGCAGCCAATGGCAAGCAGGGCGTTTTGGATGCAATTGATTTTAGGCCGCATCTGATTCTTTGCGATGTAATGATGCCAAAAATGGATGGATTTAAAGTGTTGGAATACATACGCAAAACCTCCATTGTTCAAAACACCCCTTTTATATTTTTAACGGCCCGTATTGACAAAAGTGATATTAGGCGTGGGCATGGATCTGGGTGCCGACGATTATCTTACCAAGCCTTTTACCTACAAAGAATTATTGCAGGCTATAGAATAGCCGTCTGAAGCGCCAGGAAAAAGTGATTAGCTGAATATGCCAAAGTAAAACATGAGCTGGATACGACTGTTTTTGCTACCTATTACCACGAATTTAATACCCCCTTCACGGCATTATTAGGCGGTCTTAATCTGTTGCTCAATGCACGCGACTCTTTTTCCGAAAACAAATGCAGGAATTACTTGCTTCCATTTTAAAATCAGGGTTACGTTTAAATCATTCGCTGGCCAACCTGATGTTGTTCGAAGAAATTAAAAGTGCAGAAGTATATCCCGAATTGCTCTCAATGTTCACCAATGGTTTGTCAAAACAAACTGGCTACACAAAGTGAAAACCGAACTGGTAACCATGACCAAAGAAATTTACAACCGCACCCTCGATCTCGAGATTGAACTGGATGCTGATGCGGTGCGGGTAAACACCGAGTACCTGCAAAGGATCATACTCGAGTTAGTTGACAACGCTTTAAAATTTTCAAAAAAAGGTCAGCGTGTGTTTGTAAAGGGTACTTCCATTGGCGACGAATACATTATACAGGTACATGACGCCGGCTGTGGGTTCGAGCTTACCAGCCTCGATGATATCACAGCTTTCAAACAAAACAACCGCAAAAAATTTGAGCAACAAGGCTTAGGCATTGGTTTATACCTGGTAAAACGTTTGGTAGAGTTTAACCAGGGCGATCTGCGCATCGATACCCAGCCTGGCGATGGCACCCGTGTTACTGTTTGCCTGCCACTGGCGCAGGAGAAACTGCAACCCAGCTACGAAATGGAACTGCGGGCTTAACATTCATTGTCAATTATACATCGGCCGGTTTATACCGGCTTTTTTTTGGGTACAGGCTTTCGAAACCTCCGGCAACATCGTTGCCACGCTCGGTTTAAAAGTAGTTTTTCATAGCAGCGTGGCAGTTCACCCTGAGCCCGTCGAAGGGTCGCATTCCGTTCATCGGCAAACCATCCGTCAGCCTTTTGCGCAATGCTAACTTTCTCACTTATTCCTGCAACGTTTACATCCTAAAAACTTTTCTGCGTGTTGTAATGGCACGGTGTATACATGCCTATTTTTGGTGCCATGTCATCCCTGTCAAATACTTCTCACTTTTGGGCGCGTCTGCGCCACAACAAAGGCGCAGTATTTGGTTTATGTATTATTTTCCTGTCGTTTTTCATAGCTGTATTTGCCTATGTTATTGCGCCCGACAATACGCCCAATGCCAACCAAATGACAGTTGAAATTGGCGGGAAAAAACCCGGTTTTACCCTGCAGTTTTTACGCCTCCCGGCAAGTTCTCAGCAGATCCCTGTTTCATTTCTCCAGCAAATGGTAAGCGGCAGACCATCCCAGTTTACCTGGTTGCCTATCGCAGGCTATTTTAAAAAGGCAGGCAGTATTGTGGTGCAGAAATATATTGACGAAGGAATAACAGAAACACAGACATATCCTTTAGCAGATGGTCAGGGTGTAGTAGTTACAAAGACATTTCTTTTAGGTACTGACCGCTTCGGTCGCGATATTCTCGACCGGCTTGTGGTAGGTACCCGGGTAAGTTTAATGGTGGGTTGTATAGCAGTTATTATCTCGTTAGCGCTGGGTATTTTGCTGGGCGCTATTGCCGGCTATTTCGGCGGATGGACAGATGATATTATTATGTGGTTTATCAATGTTATCTGGAGCATTCCAACATTATTGCTGGTATTTGCACTAACACTTTTATTAGGCAAGGGTTTTTGGCAGGTTTTTATTGCAGTGGGTTTAACTATGTGGGTAAACGTTGCCCGGCTGGTACGAGGGCAGGTAATGGCAGTACGAGAACTGGAATATATAGAAGCAACGCAGGGCCTTGGGCTACTCACATACCCGCACCATTGTTTTTCATATTCTGCCTAACATTTTTGGTCCGGTAATGGTGATTGCTGCAAGTAATTTTGCTTCTGCAATTGTAATTGAAGCAGGCTTAAGTTTTTTGGGAGTAGGTGTTCAGCCGCCTCAGCCGAGTTGGGGTTTAATGATAAAAGAAAATTACAATTTTATCATTACCCACAATCCTATGCTTGCCTTGCGCCCGGGTATTGCCATTATGTTATTGGTGCTTGCTTTTAATCTGCTGGGCAATGGTTTGCGGGATGCACTGAATGTACGAGGAAAAAATTGTAATTTATAGGCATATTTATTCACTATGAAGAACTGTTACGCGATTAACCTTTGTTACACCACATTTCGGTTAAAACTTTCTTCCAGCGAAATAAAGGTTTCTGTTCTTTCAATTCCTTTTATTTTTTGCAGTTCATCGTGCAATACATAGCGTAATTGGCTAATATCTTTGCAAACAATTTCAGCAAACATGCTGTAGTTGCCGGTTGTATAATTAAGCCGTACAATTTCAGGAATTTTTTTCAGTTCTTTTACAACATCATCATACAACGAACTTTTTTCAAGGTAAATACCAATAAAAGCAATTACATCATATCCCAATGCTTTTAAATCAACATTTAACCTTGTACCTTTAACAATGCCCATTTCCTGTAGCTTTTTTATCCGACATGAATGGTTCCTCCGGAAACAAATAGTTTTTTTCCAAGGTCGGCATAGGAAATTTCAGCAGTTTCCATCATTTCGTAAATGATTTGGTAATCAAGTTTGTCAAGATTTAATTTAGCTGCCATTTTATTACTACTTTTTTAAATTTTCTAACTAATTATACAAATATTTGAATAATTTCTAAATATTTAAAATATTTATTTGAAAATTTACAACGTAAATAGCAAAATACTGTAATATTGCATCATCAAGTTCATTGAACAGTACATATATGTGGGGTGATGAAATTTTTGGCAGACATGCCCTCTTGTCTCGGGGGTGAGGATCACAGGATAAACTTAAGCGTAGAGCCGACTGTTCCTTGCGTTCGGCCGACCAGGGTTGACCACTAAACTTTGCGTTAAAGCTAACTGCCTCGTGGAGGTTCGACCCCTCCCCCTACAGCTAAAATTTAATACCTTTGAAAGCCAAGTGTATTCATAACTTGGTATCACTATGTTAAAAAGTTCTTTTTAATACTGTGGAGTGATGAAATTTTTGGCAGACATGCCCTCTTGTCTCGGGGGTGAGGATCATGGGATAAACGAAGTGTAATGCCTTTCGCAAGAAAGACTGGGGTTGACCACCACAACATTGCACTTTAGCTAACTACCTCGTGAAGGTTCGAGCCCTTCTTCCACAGCTCTCTTAGCCTCAGCCCTTCTCATTTGTGCATTGGGTTGGGGCTTTTTTTTGCCTGCTATTTTATCCTTCACGTTTACAAACGACGTTTTACCTTTTTCCGGTTTTTCTCGCTCATAGCCCATTTGTCCAGCAGAAATACAGAGATGATCAATAGATAAATAAAATAGCAGGTTGACATAACAATACGGTTTAACTTAATAAGACCGTATGCTTTTTTGCGAAGTTGCACCTTATAAAGGTTGCAGCAAACGCTGATAAAACGACAGAAATTTCCCATACTACAAACTTTGCTTCTCCAGTGTTGATCAATAAATAAATAAAGAGCAAATCCCACAACCGATCAGGAACACAATTCCGGCGGCCGATAACATAACCTGTGCTGCCCGGCGGGTTGTATCCGGTATCAATAAAAACAGCGCGATCAAACATTCCAATACCGATACTATTACCGGCACATAGAAAAACGCCCCGCTGCCTTCAAATACGGCTATGAGCCCGGTTAATAAAAAGATACCGATAATGTTGAGCAATGTTGCTTTCCAAAATTTATTCATGACTAAAGTTTATATTCTCTCCATTTGTAATTGCTGTAATCGCGCTTCTTTCTCATCGCGATAAAAAAATTCATCGTCTCAAACGGAATGATCCTGCCATCCTTGTGCACGATGTGTACACAGCTTTTCTTGATCGCTCTCACATCAAAATCGTAGGCATCTATAAACCGCATAATGATGATGCGAAAAAGGTTGTCGTAGCCTAAACCAGGCGCCTGTATCTGTGGCAAACAACACAATAGCTGCTTCATATCATCCTGCACTTTGTCCACTGAAATGCCGGTACTAAAGATCTTCAGCAAGTGAGCATGCAGTTCGGCATCCTGTTCATATACAATGGTATTGCGACCGGCATCCAGCAAATGTGCGGGATCGATATACCGGGTAATGGTATGACCTGCCCAGCCAGTTTCAAAGCATAACCCATCACCAGTGCATCAGGGTTACAGGGCACAGGTATCAGGTCATTGGGTTGAAAAATATTTGTTTGGTCAAGTATTTTTTGCCTTACATCCGTTAGCGTTATTCTGTCTGTAGCAGGGTCAAACTGATCGAGGCGACCGGCTATCTGCGTTGGCTGAAATGTAACTCCGCGTACGCAAGGTTGCTGTAGCGCATATTCTATTATCCTGCCAATTTCATCGTCATTCACGCCATTCTGCAGGGTACATACAAGCGTGGTAGAAAGGTTCAGTGCATTGAGGTTTTCCAGCGCTTTTGTTCTTATATCTGTGAGGTCTTTACCCCTCAAAGCCTCTAATGCCGACGGTTTGAACGAGTCGAACTGCAGGTAAATTTCAAAGTCGGGCAGGTAGGTTGCCAGCCTTTTGCAAAACTCAAAATCTTTGGCTATCCGTATGCCATTGGTATTGACCATTAGGTGCTTTATCGGTTTCTTTTTGGCAATGTCCAGGATGGCAAAAAAATCAGGATGTATTGTTGGCTCGCCACCGCTTATCTGCACTACATCAGGTTCGCCTTCATTCTCAACGATGATGTCGAGCATCCGTTCTACTTCGGCAATAGTGCGGTGCCGGCCATAGTGCGGCGAACTCATGGCATAGCAGGTGGGACAACTTAGGTTGCACCGGTCAGTTATTTCTACCACGGTCAGGCAACTGTGTTGTTCATGGTCCTGGCAAAGACCGCAGTCGTACGGGCAACCATAATGCGTTTTTGTATTAAACTGCAGCGGGGTTTCAGCAGGTTTGTTGTAGTTGCGCAGGCTTTTATAATAAGGTCATGTCGGTAGCTATCAGCACCTTCATAAAACCATGTTCCCGGCAGGTCTTCAGCATATACACATTGTCATTCTCAAACACAATTTTTGCATCTATGCGTTGCAGGCAAACAGGGCAGAGGCTAACAGTGAAATCATAATAGGTATAAGGGCGTTCGGGCATAATGTAACGGGTGATTATGGTTTGGCAGCAGGTGAGTGATCCATTAGTAAAAGATAAACTTTATTCATACATCGTGCAGCGATAGTGAAGTAAAAAAACCCTGCAGGCATTGCTGCCCACAGCGTTGCCGATGAACGGAGCGTCGCAACAACGAACCACCAAAAACTATCGCTGGTTACCCGCTCCACATTCACCGGGTCACCTTTGCCGCTATCAGTTTTCGCGGGCTAATGATGTCATTTCTATAGTACACTAGCCCAAGCAATGCAGCCATTTGAATGGTCGATAGACCCACAACCACGTCAACATGTGGCTTTATAACATCAAGCAACAGGCGAAAAAATAAATAGGCGATCATCAGCAGTTTGAACCGGGCACCATCAGCCAGCAGGTATCTTTTTTCCAGGCTTTGCAGGCTTAGCCAAAGTAAGGCAAGAAATACAATTTCGTATAGGCAAACCGGGTGGCGCACGATGCCATCGCCCAGATTTATACCCCAGGGAAGGCGGGTTGGTGTGCCATAGGTTTGTTCGTACACGCCCATACTAAAACACCCAATTCTGCCAACTATAAGGGCAAGAATAAAGGGATAAGTGATCAGGTCGCCGGACGAATGTTTTTCATGCAATGCTTTCTTTGTTAGCTCTACTGCTATCAGTCCGCCCAACATGCCACCCAGCACCGTTTTGTTGGCATAGAACCACAGCGCTTTGTTGCCGGTCGCCATCAGTCCGGGTATATCTTCTAACCCGCCGATCAACCTGCTACCTGCCAGGGCACCAAATATTGTGGCAATGATAATGGGTATGCGGCGGGAAGTTGGAATGGTATCGCCCTGCCGGTGCCGCAAATAAAGAAAATACCTGAAGCCTATAAAATAACCGGCTGTCTCCAATACCGCGTGCAGTAAAACTGGTTGAGAACCGATGTGAAAGGTGACAGGGAATTGCATGCGGGCGATTGTTGCTACAAAATAGCAAAGGTTTGTAACCAGCAATGAAAAACGAAAACGAATTCTGGAGGACCGCACAAGCTGGGTTATCATTTTCTTTTATCCTGGTTTGTGCGGGAGATGCTGTAATACTATAACATTTTCACCCCGACTTTGCAACCCGTTTATGGCTAAATTTGTGCAGTCATCTGTTACTCATACATCTACTATGCTTAAAAATTATTTCAACCGGGTACACAATTACCTCCGCATTTCCCTTACCAATAATTGCAACCTGCGTTGCTTCTATTGCATGCCCGACGAAGACTTTGAAGTAACACCAGCCGCGCAACTGATGCAGGCAGACGAAATTGATGAAATAGTGCGCACATTTGTCTCATTGGGTGTTACTAAGATTCGGCTAACCGGTGGCGAGCCACTCGTGCGCAAAGACGCGGCAAAGATCATTAAGTCAATTGCCAAATATCCCGTAGAACTGGCGCTTACCACCAACGGAACCCGCCTGCATGAGTTTTTGCCTACGTTGCAAAAGGCAGGCGTGCGCTCCATCAACATCAGCCTCGATACATTGAACGCCGACAAATTTCATTTGATCACCAAGCGCGACCAGTACCGGCAGGTGATTGATAACATTGAACTGCTGGCAAACAACAACCTGCATCCCAAGGTAAACATGGTGGTGATGAAAGGAATGAATGATGGCGAGATCAATGACTTTGTGCAGTGGACCAAACACCTGCCCGTTCACATTCGCTTCATCGAGTTCATGCCTTTTTCGGGCAATCACTGGCAAAGTCAAAAGGTGTTTGGCTGGCAACAAATACTACAGGTGATCGAAGAAAAGTTCGATGTCATCAAGCTAAAAGACGAAGTTCACGATACGGCAAAAAAATACATTGTGCCCGGGCATGCCGGCACCTTTGCGGTCATTAGCACCATTACCGCGCCTTTCTGTGGCGACTGCAACCGGATGCGGCTAACGGCTGATGGCAAAATGAAAAACTGCCTGTTCTCCCAAACCGAAACCGACCTGTTGACCGCCCTGCGTAGTGGGCAAAACATTGTGCCGCTGATACAACAGTGCATACTCGATAAAAAAGCTGAGCGTGGCGGACAATTCGCCACCGCAATTGAAGAAATAGACAGCACAAACATGAAGAACAGGAGCATGATCTCTATTGGTGGGTAACGTATCTGCCGGCTTTTGATCTATGCATTTTTTGGGGACCAAACGGTATATCTCTGTTGTTCATCGTTGCGTCGCAGTACGTTTTAGCGGCAAAGCATCGGGCAACTTTTTTCATGTTTTGTCATTTGAAATGGCAAGTTCGCAGCTCGCATATACTTAAAGTGAAGACACCTGTTTCATTTAAAATATTCATCAGAGTTTTTAATTTGCGCTCATACTTTATACCTGCTATTCCAAATAACAGCGTTGAATGAAACCACAGATCACCATTACTTATTGTCCAAAATGTGGCTGGTTGCTGCGGGCAACCTGGATGGCGCAGGAGCTGCTGACAACCTTTACCGGCGACATAAAAGGCGTGCTGCTGCAACCCGCTGAGACGGCAGGACAATTCACCATATTAGTCGATGACACGATTGTTGCAGACCGGAAGACCGATGCCGGATTTCCAGAAATCAAACACCTGAAACAAATGATTCGTGACCTGGTGGCGCCCGAAAAAAGCCTTGGTCACTCCGATCAGAAAATATCGTAAATGATCACAGTACAAGAGGCAAAAAAAATTATTTCCGAAAGTGTGGCAATGCTGCCTGCCAAAACTGTTGCACTACCCTTAGCTGTCGGTCATACCCTTGCCGCAGATGTTTTTAGTTCGCAAAACTTTCCGCCCTTCTGGCAAAGCGCCATGGATGGTTATGCCTTTTGCTTTGCTGATTGGCAACAACAACCGCTACGTATTACTGGCGAAGTGCAGGCCGGTGCTGATAGGGAAATCGCCGTTGGTAAAAAAGAGGCTGTTCGTATTTTTACCGGTGCACCTCTGCCCGCCGGCACCGATACCGTAGTTATGCAGGAGAAGGTGCGGGTTGACGGCGGCTTCCTGTATATTGAAGACAGCAGTATTAAACAAGGTAGCAATGCGCGCAAGCCGGGTTCGGAAATGCACGAGGGTGCCCTGGCTCTGGAGAAAGGCAGTTATTTGTCGGCTGGTGCGATTGGGTTTTTAGCCGGTTTGGGGGTTACCTCGGTCAGCGTTGTTCCGCAACCTTCGGTCGCCCTTATTGTTACCGGTAAAGAACTGCAGACGCCCCGGCAATCCCCTGCACTATGGTCAGGTGTATGAAAGCAATTCATTTGCATTGACTGCAGCCTTGCAGCAATTGCACATTGTTTCCGTCACCTTCCGCCAGGTAGATGATGATATTGATCTGCTGGAGGAAGCGATAACAGATGCCTTGCAATACGACCTGGTATTGCTGACCGGTGGAGTAAGTGTGGGCGACTACGACTACGTGGCACAGGCGCTGGAACGCTGCCAGGTGCAGAAGTTATTTCACAAAGTGAAACAGCGGCCGGGCAAGCCACTGTGGTTTGGTACAAAAGAAAGTTCTGTAGTTTTCGGTCTACCCGGTAATCCTTCTTCGGTACTTACTTGTTTTTATGAATATGTAGTACCGGCTATAGAAAAAATGCTGGCACTAAAAGATCCTTTTATTGCAATTGAAAGAAAGATTTTGAGGGGCGACTATACCAAACAACCGGGTCTGCAACATTTTTTAAAGGGTAAACTTGGCAATGACGGAGTAACCATTTTAGACGGGCAGGAGTCGTACCGGATGCGCTCTTTTGCATTAGCGGACTGCCTTGTTTTATTGCCGGAGGAAGAAACCATTTTTACCAAAGGCGACCTGGTGGAGGTACATGTATTACCCCATTAATTAAAAATATCCCCGGTGTATTTTTGCGCCGGTCAAATCTAATATGAGTGTCATGAAGTTAAGCATATTGTGTTTTGGGCAGGTTGCCGCTATTACCGGTAATACGTTGCAGGTAGAAGAAGAAGTCGCTACATCTGACGAGTTGCTACAGGTGCTGCAAAATAGATTTCCTGCATTACAAAGCTTGAAGTACTCAATAGCGATAGATAAAAAATTGGTTCAAGGCAACACTCCGCTAACTAACGGTTCTACGGTTGCCATTTTACCACCTTTCTCCGGTGGATAGGTATAATGGATGACTTTGTTCAGGAAGAAAGTTGTAGCAGGTTTCAAAAGCAACAGGGCATTCATTACTTCCTCCCGCTCAGCCATCAGCTATCGCATATTGTTTTATATAACTCTCTTCAAAAGATAACAGGAGTTTGTACAAGTGGCGCGTCATTTGGCCCGGAGAACCGTCTCCAACTATCTTTCCATCGATTGATATCACAGGCAAAATGCGTTTGGTGGAACTGGTAATAAATACTTCAGTAGCAGTTGTCAATTCATCCGTTGATATATTTCTGGTTTCGGTTGTGTAATGCCGGGGGGCTATTGCTAATATGTTTTTTCGTGTTATGCCAAAAAGCACGTTTGCAGCCGGCGTCACAAGAGTATTATGCGGCGTCACCAAAAATATATTTGAGCGGGGTAACTCCGTCACCAAGCCGTGGTGATGGTACAAAACATCGTCTGCACCGGCTGCAACAATTTTCTGTCGCAGGTACACACCCATCAGGTAATTGATAGATTTCACGGTGGGCAGATCACGCTGGTAGTCGCAGGTTATTAACCTTATCCCATTTTCAAAATCTACAGAAGTGGCAAGCTGCAAAGGTTGGTGAATAACGAGAAGATTAGGTGTAGCAGGCTGGTAGCCATCAGGCGAATACCCGCCCGTTACAATGAGTTTTATACCGGAAGTGGCCAATGCATTTGCGTGTAACAAGTATTGCACAATATCATTGATTTCTGCGCGGCTTTGGATGGGATTTAAATGCAGCAATTGAGCTGATTTGTAGAATCTGTCGAGATGATCTTGAAGAAAAAGAGGCACTTGCCCTGTAGCCCTGAGAAAATCAAAAATACCAAAGCCACGCTGGATTGCCAGGTCACTTATGCCGAGCTTAGCATCCTCTTCTTCCACAAAGTTGTCAACTACATACGCCAACATACATTGCTTTTAGGACGATAAGTTACAGGATTTGAATAATGTATGGAAGGTAACTTAAGGGAATAGATAGACGTATGGCACGTTAAGGAGAAAAATTGCAAAGCCCTGTGGCATAAACTTAAGTTATGTGAGTTGTCGTTTTGCTGTTTTCACAGTTTATGTTCTACAATTGCAGACTATTTTAAACAACCCCATTGCGGTAAATAACAGATGTAAAACGGTGGAGGTGATCAAACTTTTTACACTTTTTCGAACAACAGAAAACCTATCGAAACAATAAAGGTTTACGACACCAGTTGCGGTATTAAAACCGCCAATTTAGATCAGGCAAAGGTGCGGGGTACGAAATACGCTCAGAATTGTAGAACGCTGGAGGGAGGTTTGATATCGTGGCAAGAGAAAATACTGTAGAATCGGCTTAGACTTCGAGGCTATTTTGCTTTTTCTGACCATAAACCTTTTTAAGTCCGTAACCAATACCGGCAGCAACAAGCAAACTAACGCCGCCATCAAAAGGAACACAGGTATCACAAACGGTCGGATCAAATCCGGGTTGCGCAAACAATAGCGCGGGCATACCAACTATGCAGATAACCAAAAAAAACTTAATGGTGAGGTCAATTTTGTTCATGTTTCAAATATAGAGGTTAACTGTTGTGCTTATAGATAATTGAATAGATATTTACTGTTTGTTAAGATTGTCATTCAAAAATTAACGTTGCATTCATAATATTTTCTTCAGTTGCAAGCGTAAAGCGATATGAGCCTTTACTTACCGATGAACGGACTTTAACTGAATAAACTGCTGAACCTCCGTTGTGTTCGATGGAACCGGTAGCTACTTTTTCGCCCAAATCATTATACATATTGTAAGCATACTTTCCTGGGGGCATATTATCCAGGTGCACTTTAATAGTGCTGTTTTTTACCGGGTTAGGGTAAATGGAGAACGTACCTTCAACATTTGCTACCCGCACTTTAACAACGTTTGTGTATTTAAGAGCGCCTGATTTCTCATAGATGATTATACGATAAAAATTATCCCCGGGTTGTACTTTAGCATCAAACCAGCTATATTTTTGGACAGGTACTCCAAGGTTCAAGGCTTCTAATGTGCCAATAGGCATAAAGTCACGGCCGTTTACTGAACGTTCTACCACATATTTTGCAATCCCGCTTTCGGTGTGAGCCGTCCAGGAAAGTTGCACACCCTTATCCCTTTCAATACCGGTAAGATCTGTGATCGTAACTGGCAAAGTACTGGCAGGTCTGAAGAGGATCATAAAACGATCGGCAGCGTACGAGGCAGGATTTTGATCGATGCTGAAAAATAACCGGGATGTGTCCAGGAGACTTACTGATGTTTCGGTACCCAAATAAGCATCTTTAATAACCGCTTCCAGACTGGGGTCTATGTTTTGAGTTTCTATCTGCAACGCGTACGTTTTTTGTCTGTAATTCCATATTTTCAAAGCGATGGTATCAAACTGATAAATAAAGGGCCGGCCTTCAATATTCAATGCAATGCCATTTCGGATTATAGCGATATTTTCATCGGGATTAGGTATTTTATAGGAATCTTCATTGCCAAGATCTTTTGAAAAACTGCTGTCGTAAACAATCGCCAATCCATCTACTATATTGCTTTCCCCCAAATAAGAATTTGTTATTAGCTGCAGTTTAAACTTTGTATCATAACCAATCGGTCTGAATAGATAGGTATTGGAGTCCGACTTTGCAGTCTCGGTAAAAGTTACCTGTGGATTTGTGTTTAATCCAGGTTCTCCTGTTTGAACAAAAAAACCCTGACCTGACTGAATCTCTTTATTCATTTTGGAACTGCCATTATTAATTTCACCCAAGTTGTAGGTGACGTAGGCTCCGCGATAATTGATTACTGGATCCCAAATAGTATACGAATAATGTACATCCTGGAGGTTAAGCAAATTCCAGTTAACTGGTGAGGCGTATGGATTACCAATAAAATTAAAAGTATTTGCTGTCGTATTAATGGCTGGTAAACCATGATTTGCATTTTTATCAAATGTTACCGGACCCGTAGTTAACGTACCTGTAGTTCTGATAATTGTTGTGGTTGAGTTAAACTGGGTTAGCTGAAAGGTCATGATTTCTATCCCCTCTAATAAACAACCGCATCGGATTGCCGGCTTTGATGGTACCATTGGTATTAAGCACAGAATCCCAGTGTTGGGTAGTTGCATTATAAACAAATAACGAAGGATAGTTGGAAAGAGAAGGATCGAACCCATTCGCATTTCCTCCAATGCCAGTAATTTGTGTGCCATAACCAGGATGAGGATTGTCTCTGATATAGGGACTGGGATTTAACCCACCTTCCATCCAATTTGCTCTTATCGAGCTGGTTGTTGTAACAGGAGATGAAACCAATCTAAACGATCTCCTTTTTGACATAAACCGTTCAACAGTAACATTCCCTGAAATAGTCCCCAGCACCGGGGCAACCCTGGCAGTGCCCGCAATGCTGGTAGAGCGAATGGTTAGATGACCGCCTGTGGTGAGAGTACCTGCAGAAGAGGTGAGCACATCTGTGATGTACAACTGATTTCCCAGGGTAACACTTCCTGAAGTGCCAATCGTCAAACTCTTTAAGACATTGCTTAGAGAATCAACCGATTGGTCAAACTGCAACGTTCCAAAGTTGCCGCTGCCATTTATTATCAGGTTGGAGGCAGAGGAACCCTTAAGTGTACCTGCTGTAGCAGAGATAGTACCGGCTAAAGTAAGCGTGTTGCTGTTGATTGCGAGGGAACCGGAAGTAAGAGTAAGAGGACCATTAACTGTTACTGAATTATTTAAGGATACTGTGTTGTCAATGGTTAGACCACTGATACTTGCAGGCAATCCATTACCTGTCACCTGTGGGGAAGTGCCATTGTAAACATAGTTGGCGAGTGAACTAAAAGTGCGGGTTCCTGCCACCTGAATATTTCCGGTTGCACCAGATGAGGTTATCCCGGCTGCAGAACCAATAGATAAAGTGGCGTCGTCTGATAAAATAAATGAGCCTGCACCGGATACGACGTTTGTTCCGAGAGCTAAAGAGCCGTTCACGGTGAGTGTTTTGCCGGTACCTACCGTAATACCACTTGCTGCGGTGACTATGTTTCCAGATTTGATTAAAATGTTATTAGTGGTAGCAGGCAGTTGTGTGGCGGCTTTCCAGGTATTAAACCCTATGAAGTATTCCCAAGTTGATAAAGTGCTATATTGACCTGTTTGCAAGCTTCTATAATCAGCTACTGAATAGTCAGTTGTCGTTACTTTTACCACATTGGAATTGTTGCTAAGCCCGCAGGCATTTTTTGCCCGCACACGGTAGTAAAAAGTTGAACTTTCCGCAAGACCTGTAACATCGTTTGAAAGGGTAGTGCTGCTGCCTATAGATACCGGACCATAGTTGGGGAGATATGAAGGACTGCTGCCACCTGTGAAAGTATGTGTACCGAGATTACTGACATCATCCTGTGACAATTGTGTCCATTCCGAAGCTAAAGTTGCAAATCCACTTCCAAGAGGAGGATTTGTTTTTATTCCGGTAATAATATTGGCATTTCTGACCAGTGTTTTGTTGATTGTCGTATTTCCTCCAACAGTCCATGCTGTTCCGGGATCTTCCCCAATCCTGCCAAAAATATCGACATAGGCATTAGTTGATATTTTAAAGAGACCAATCGCGTCATTTCCATTGAAATTTATTGCCAGATCAACTGCCGCACTCTTAATAAAAGTTCCTCCATAAACTGTCGAATTAGAATTCCCATACACTATTGTGCTGCCGCTTGCCAGGCTTCCGGTCAAAGCAAGCGTTTGCGTTGCAGCGCCAGCGCCATTAGCAAAAAGGCGAATGGTATAATCCGCAAGATTAACCGGGCCAGACGTACCATTATAAATTTCAAGGAATTTGTTATTGGCAGACCCTTCTACATATTCTGAAAAGAAAAGATCAGTCGCTGGAGTTCCCCCCACTACAAAAGTGGGGTATTGAGAAACATCCACTTCATAGCCGGTGCCGGTAATACTGTTCCAATTTGCGGTAAAACCAGAGGGATAGACCAGGTCTGTTTGTGGACTGGTATTGGAATTTGCAACCGGTATAGCAGGTAAAACGCAATTTGATTTTACCGCGCCATTAAAAGTGAAATCATTGATGCTGAATGTGCCACCAGCGGCAGATGCTCCCCAGGCATACAATTTAAAAGTTATAGCTGAACCTACATTTTGATAAAGCGCATCTGCGAGAGATATTGTACCACCCGCATCTTGTCTGTTATTTGCGATATCAGTTGCATAATTATCCAGGCTGGAACGCAAGGCAAAATAGGTTGGACCGGTACTGAGATTTGAGATGAATACACCAGATTTTTAAATTCTATATGATAATTGGCAGCAGGTGTGATCGTAAAAGCAAAATACCGGTTAATATCTAGTGCAGCTGTGTTCCAACTATTGGCATTATAGCGATCATTACCTGCATTACCGGTAATACCACCCCCTGCTCAATGATGCTGATGTTAGATTGCCTACCAGAGTTTGACCTGTAGTGTAGGTAGCTGCCAGGCCGGATCAGTCCCGTAATCGGGTTCGTCCAAATATAACTTGGTGTATTTACCGTCAGGGAAGCCTCAACTGAAGTAAAGTTTCCACATGAGTTATTCACTATGCACCTGTAAAGCGTGCCGGTTAGTCCTGTGGAATTACTAATGGAAAGTGTATTTGTTGTGCCATTGGTATAAACCCCTCCCGTGGCAGAGCTCCATGTTGTACCGCCATCATCTGAATATTCCCAAAGATAAGATGATGGTGTGCCACCGCTAATTCCACCCGTAATTGTGAAAGTTGCCGGGTTTGGTGTTGTTGTAAATACTGTTGCGCTCGCCGGGTAGTCAGCACTAATTGTAATCGTAGTATCGATCTTAACCGGAAACGCCTTTGTGCCAGAACTCCAGCAGGTTCCATCGTAGGACCGGGCATAATATGTTCCGGAACTGGCAATAGAATAGGTAGGTGAAATATCGGTGCGATTTGCTGTACTGGTTCCATTAGTAGTAGTCTCCCAATAAACAGATGGTGACGGAGCACTATAACCAAGGGTCGTACTGTTGCATGCCGGAGTAGTACCACTGATGGTCCCGGCTGGGTCTATGGGCAAAGGATTGATCGTAAGGCTTGTAGTAGCGGTACCTGTACAGACTAATGGAGTGTAAGAATACTTAACTGTTACTGTTCCTGCACCGGTTCCGGTAACTATCCCACTTAAGTTTATGGAAGCTGAACCTGTACCGGGCACAATAGTCCAGGGATTACCGGTTGGTGGTGTGGCATCTACAAATGCTGGAGTTTGTAAACCTAAACAAATGGAAGTAGCACCTCCTGAAATAGGGCTGACTGCCGGAACGGAGATCTATCGTAAAATAAGAACCATTGTGGTTACTGGAGACAGGAGGTGGATCTGTACTTGTGATTCTTACCCTGTAGTTTGTTCCATACGCCTGACCTGCAGGAATACTAGCTGTGATGGAATTAGGGGAACCAGAAGTTATCGTTCCGCCTAAATTTGTTGTGCCCGTATTGAAGGCTCCTGTTGGGCTTGACAATTCAACGTAGGGATTGTTAACTGTGCCGGCAGTCGTGTATTGAAGAATTATATTATTGGTTGAACTGTTGCAAAAGGGTGTAAAACTTTTAGTAGTTAGCGAAATTGAATTCGGGAGCTCTGCCACCGAACCAATAAATTTCACATCATCAATACTGAATGTTCCACCAGGCGCTTCTGCATTCCAGCCGTAAAAACGAAAAGTTACACTTGTTGTAATAACATCATAATCGGTACCCAATGTAATTCTGCTACCGTTTTCACTGTTTGCAGTAGCGTCAGAAACCTGAAATATATTAGTTGAAACTATTGAAAGGTTAGAATTTATTGGAACTATACTGGCAGGCAAATTAGTATTATAGTCCGAACTCGAACGCACGGAATATTGTCTTATCCCTGTCGAAGATCTCTGCAATTTGAAGGATATGCTATCTAAATCGAGAGTATATCCCGAACTCGGCGTAATTGTGACTTCATAATATTTAAGTGGATTGAATGTACCCGTAAAAACATCACTATTATTGGTAGCTCCAGTATTCCAACCAGTAAAACTAAACCTATTACCTGAGTTTGGATTTGTGCCCACAGAAGAAATAAAGGATCCAAAGGTTAAACCGGTAATTGTGGGAACCGGCGTAGGGTCAGTTGTTCCCGATGACGTAGAGACACCGTTAAAGTTATATGTTCTATTAAATGAATTCACCTGCCCCCACCCCTTCTCCACTCCCACTACTAACAACAACAGCAATAAAATCCTTATAGTGTACAGTTTCCGCATACAATTAAATTAGAAAAAAGCAATTATTATAATCTGGCAAGGGGTCGGGTAAGATTGTTACAGCGGGCTTACTACACGGGGGGCTTACTTTGCAACAAATACGTTTACCGGCAGGAGATTCAGCAATATTGGATAATCTACGAATATAGCTATCTATCCATACAGGGTACATTAAATAATGATGAAAACCCGGCAAACCAATAGATGTTTGTGAAGGGAGGTTAGTTGCGGTGCGCACCCAAAGTACACGCTGTGCGACGCAACGGCCGACACATCTGTCTTCCACTGCCGGGCCCCAAAAAAGCAAACACCTGCCCCGTCTATAAACAAGAGAACATTGATTAGCAACAAAGGCAACGCAACAAAAACTACCCGCTTCCCGAACACTCAACTATGCACCTTTGCTTATCTTCGCCGCCTTATGGAAGGAAAGAAACCTATTGTGATGAGTGGGATAAGGCCCACCGGATTTTTGCACCTCGGCAATTATTTTGGTGCCATTCGCAACTATGTGCGCATGCAGGATGAGTATGAATGTTTTTTTATGGTAGCCGACCTGCATTCGCTAACCACCCACCCCGATACAAAAGAACTGAAAGCGAATGTGCACCGGGTGCTTGCCGAGAATATTGCCTGTGGTCTAGATCCGGAAAAAGCGGCATTTTATTGCCAGAGCCACGTGTCTATGAAACTAGCGAACTGTACCTGTACCTGAATATGCTGGCTTACAAAGGCGAACTGGAAAAAACGGTTACCTTTAAAGACAAGGTGCGCCTGCAACCCGAAAATGTAAATGCAGGTTTGCTAACCTACCCGGTGTTGCAGGCGGCCGATATTTTATGCACCGGGCCACTGCTGGTGCCGGTGGGCAAAGACCAGGAACAGCACCTGGAAATGGCGCGCAACTTTGCCAACCGTTTTAACCACCGCTATGGCAATGTTTTTCCCGAGCCACAGGCTTTTAATTACAACGAAGAACTGATAAAAGTACCCAGCCTTGATGGTGCAGGTAAAATGAGCAAAAGCGAGAACCAGATGGCAACGTTATACCTGTGCTGACACCGATGAAATTATTCGCAAAAAAGTAATGAAGGCAAAAACCGACAGTGGCCCCACAGCGCCGAACGCACCTAAACCTGATTATATTGAAAATATTTTCCTACTAATGAAACTGGTGTCGGCGCAGGAAGTGATTGAGAAGTTTGAAGCGGATTACAACAATTGCAGTATTCGCTATGGCGATATGAAGAAACAATTGGCAGAAGATATGGTGAGGTTTATTGCGCCCATACGGTAAAAAGCTGAAGACATATTGAACAACGAGGCATTACCTGAAGCAAATAATGGAGACGGCGCTGAGAAAGCCCGCAAAAGTGCCCAGAGCACCATGCAACTGGTGCGGGAAAGTATGGGGCTCAATACTTTTAATGATACCCTGTAAGAATATTTATTTACATTACTGAACTCACCATAAAAACTCACGGTAAACATTACATGTCAAAATCAACAAAACCCAAACATATAGCTGTAGCGGGTAATATAGGCGCTGGCAAAACCACGCTAACCGAGGCGCTGAGCAAACATTACAAATGGATACCTCAGTTTGAAGATGTAGCGAACAATCCTTACCTCAACGATTTTTATGACGAAATGCCGCGCTGGAGTTTTAACCTGCAGATATATTTTCTCAACAGCCGCCTTAACCAGTTGCTGGAAATAGAGCGTGGCACAGAAACAATTATACAAGACCGAACCATATACGAAGATGCCAACATTTTTGCGCCTAACCTGCACGATATGGGGCTGATGAGCAAAAGGGATTTTGACAACTATTACCAGTTTTTTCAAACACTGAAGTCAATGGTAAAGCCGCCCGATCTGCTCATATACCTGCAGGCATCGGTGCCCACTTTGGTGGGGCAGATACAAAAAAGAGGTAGGGAATACGAAGAGAACATTCGACTCGACTACCTGAAAAAACTAAACGAATACTACAACAAATGGATAGCCGGTTACAGAGAAGGCCACTGCTGATGATAGATGTAGATAAAAATAAATTTGCCGAGAGAAGCGAAGACATGGGTGAGATCATCAATAAAATTGATGCACAGTTATTTGGTTTGTTTTAAAAAATAGCTGCAAAAAAAACTCCATTTCCCGCGAAATGGAGTTCCCTCATGCTCAAAAAAAACCATCTAAAAAAAATCTATTATTATTTACGCGCGAAAGTGGCAAATGGTTTAATACCGCGGCAACTTATTTATCGCTGCCCCACCGGTACGACTGTGCATCTAACCCGGCAAGGTCTATCATGCGGTCCACAACGGTCATGGCTGCTTCGTGAAGGGTTTGTGGGCGGCTGTAAAACGACGGCGTTGCAGGGCAAATGATACCGCCAGCCAGGGTTACCGCTTCCATGTTTTTTATATGAATCAGGCTATAAGGTGTTTCCCGTAGCATCAACACCAGTCTTCGCCGCTCCTTCAGTATTACATCTGCCGCGCGGGTTATCAGGTCGTTGCTAATGCCGGTGGCAATGCGCGAAAGGGTACCCATACTGCATGGCGATACCATCATAATATTATATTTTGCCGAACCCGAGGCAAAGGGCGCATTGAAATCATTTTTGCTAAAAAAACGCACCGGTAGCTTTTCATAATCTTCATTGCCCAATTCGGTTTGCCATATCTGTTTGGCGTTCTCGCTCATTACCACACTCAGTTCACTCCACTGTTCTTGCAACGTCAGTAGTTTATTTATCAGCAAACTCGCATATATCGAACCGCTTGCCCCACTTATCGCCACCAATATTTTATTTGCCATTGTGTTATTTTTCTGTGTAAAAGTAGCCTGCTGCACCGGGGTTTTGCCTGCTCCCGCGTTTTACTCTACCACATTACAACCCGCAACAAGGGTTTGTTTACTGCACGAAATTACTCCCGCTTTTCTGGTACAGGCTGTTAGTGCTTTGTGGTACATCGTTGCGTCGCATTTCGTTCATCGGCACGGCAATGATGGGGCATTTTTTGCCTTAACTTTTTTAGAAGGCCAAAGAAAGCAAGATAATAGGCTACTTATACATAATCTTATCTCAGCATATCTGGTCATCCAGAAAATATAGTAAAAAGCCTAAGCAACTTTTCATTGTCGCGCAGGGTCTATATAAGTGGTTTTTCATAGAATATTGGATTAAAACAGGGCTGGATTTCTATCCTGGCCCTTTTTTTATTTTGGCACTTTTGCCAGCCCGTTTTACCACCCCGGTTTGGGTTTGCCTTCCTGCTGCAAAAATATTTTTGCATATTAAATTGCCCAATTTTTTTCAGGTTCTCCACCGTTGTTTTGTTTATTCATAGTTTTGGTTTCTATGTGGATCATTTGTCTGAAGGAACTGCGCCAATTTTTCAGCAGTCTTACCGGCTATATTGCCATTATTCTCTTCCTGCTATTGATGGGGTTATTTCTTTTTGTATTTCCCGATACCAGCATACTCGATTTTGGTTATGCCTCGCTTGACAGCTTTTTTAATCTCGCGCCTTACATTATGCTTTTTCTGGTGCCGACCATAACCATGCGCAGCATTGCCGATGAATACAAAAGCGGCACATTCGAAATTTTGCGAACATTACCCTTAAGTACTTCGCGGATCGTGTGGGGCAAATATTTTGGCTGCCTGCTGATAGTTGGTGTTGCACTTCTTCCCACGCTTGTGTATGCCTTCAGTATCCAACACCTTAGCGACCGTGGCGGTATTGATATAGGCGGCACAATTGGTAGCTATATCGGGCTGCTTTTTTTAGGTGCAGTGTACACGGCGGTGGGTATTTGTACCAGCAGCTTTACCAACAATACGGTTGTATCTTTTATAATGGCAGCTTTTGTTTGCTTTTTATTGTTCAGTGGTTTTACTGCTATCAGTAAATTGCCTGTGTTTAATGCCGGCGCAGATTACTATATTGGCATGCTGGGCATCGACTTTCATTATAAAAGTATCAGTCGCGGGGTTATAGATACACGCGACATTATATATTTTGTTGCGGTAATTATTTTGTTTTTGCTGATCACACAGCGCAACCTGGCTAACCATTGAAATAGTAAGTGTTCCAAAGGCACGGATCCTGGTTGACCTTTGTAAGGATAGGCCTGTTTTAAACGCAACAGTAGTAGGTGAGCCGGCAGTGGTTTTGTTTTTGCTGACAATAAGTAAAACAACCGGGCAGAAAATACCCGGCAGCAGGCAGAAAAAGCCGCCATAAAAATATGCGGTACAAGGGAGTGACACAACGATGCTGAAGGTAGCGCTACGGCCGGCGACCAAATAAGAAGGCAAACTGTTTTGCTTCCACATTATTAATCTAAACATCTATGGCATTCCAGGTAAACATTACAGGGTCGGTAGTTACCTTACAAGATACCGGCAATAATACTTTTGCAGAGGTCTATGCTTTCGGTGCATTGCTCAATCAGTTTGCGGTGCAGTTGGAAGGTGTGGCGTTTAATATTGTGGATGGATTTGGCGGTGAAGCCGAAGCCAGACAAAAACTAACTCCCTTTTTTAAGAGTGCAAAGCTCTCGCCTTATGTATGCCGGGTTAACAAAGCCAGCTATACTTTTGGCGAAAATAAATACCAGCTTACAAAATATTCTTCGCATGGCAATGCCATTCATGGGCTGCTTTACAATGCAATGTTTTCTGTAACAGACAGCGGCAGCGATGACCAAAGCGCTTTTGTAAAACTGCAGTTTGATTATACTGATTTGTCTGAAGGATTTCCGTTTCCGTATACCTGCGAGGTTGAATATAGATTGGCAGAAAATAATTCGCTGACAGTTGCCACAACTGTGACCAACAACGGCGAACAGCTAATGCCGGTAACTGACGGATGGCATCCGTATTTTGCACTGGGTGATACTATTGACGATTATCAACTTGAATTTCAAAGCAAAGAGATGCTGGAATTTGACGGGAACCTGATACCGACCGGCAACCTTATACCCTACCAGGAGTTTGGATCGCTAAAACGATTGGGACCTACTTTTTTTGATAATTGTTTTACGCTCAATTTTGCTGAGTGCCAGCCAATGTGTGTAGTAAGAAACCCGGCGCGCAATATTCAGTTGGCTATTCAGCCTGCGCAGTCATACCCCTATTTGCAGATCTATACACCCGACCACCGCAGAAGTATTGCTATTGAAAATTTGAGTGCAGCACCGGATGCCTTTAATAATGGTATGGGTTTACGGGTACTGCAGCCGGGCACAGAGTTAGTCTCCTTTTCAACTACTTTTATTATTCAAACTTTATACTGATTACCATGCCAGCAAATGAACTGATAGAGATCTTTACGGCGAAATTTAAAACCACTCCCCGCCTGTTTTTTTCACCCGGACGTATAAATTTAATTGGCGAGCACATTGACTATAACGATGGTTTTGTGATGCCCTCGGCTATAGATAAGGGGATCTGGTTTGCCGTTGCACCCAATGGCACCGACACTGCCAACTTTTACAGTTTCGATCTGAAGGAAGATTATTCTGTTCTTCTGTCCAGGATATCACCTTTTGAGGGCTGGCAAAATTATGTGCTGGGCATTATTGACCAGATTCAAAAATGGGAGTTGACCATTAGTGGGTTTGACTGCGCCTTTGGCGGAAACATCCCCGTTGGGGCGGGGCTTTCGTCGTCTGCAGCCGTAGAGGGTGGATTGCTGTATGCGCTGAATGAAATATTTGATCTGCACCTGCAACGAACCACTATGGCAACCATGGCACAAAAAGCCGAGCACACCTTTCCTGGCGTGCAATGCGGTATCATGGATATGTTTGCCAGCCTTATGGGCAAGCAAAACCATGTTATACTGCTCGATTGCATGAACCTCGATTACCGGTATCTGCCACTGGAGCTCAATGAATACTCACTGGTGCTGATCAATACCAAGGTTCACCACTCACTTGCCGGCGGCGAATACAACCTGCGCCGCGAACAATGCCGTGAAGGCTTCAACATTTTACAATCTATTTTACCCGATGTAAAGTCGTTCCGCGACATAACTCCTGCTGATGTAGAAAATAATAAAGCCGCGCTGGATGAAGTGATCTATAAACGCTGCCTCTTTGTAACACAGGAGATTGAGCGGACACAAAAAGCAGCCGTTTATCTTGAAAATAACCAACTTAAAGAATTTGGTAAGCTGATGTTTGAAACCCATGAAGGTTTGAGCAAACTGTATGAAGTGAGTTGTCCGGAACTTGACTTTTTGGCTGACCGCGCCAAAGAACATTCTTCCATCATTGGCAGCCGGGTAATGGGTGGCGGCTTTGGCGGTTGCACACTCAACCTTATACATAAAAAAGATTGGGCTGCGGTAGTAGCCAACATAACAGATGCATACAAAAAAGAATTTAATATAGAAGCCGAAGTGTACGAAGTAGCTACCAGCGATGGAACCTACGAAACTGCACAAGCCTGACAGTAAATTAGCCATTCCGTTGAGACAAAGGTATATTTCATCATACTCGATTACCGACATACATCAGTTGAAAGAGTAATGGTTGCCGGTAATTGCTTCTCTGATCTTTACTTCAGTTCATATTTTCATAACACACAATCAACAGAAAATTAACAGCGAAAAAAATTTGAGGCGCTTATATTTGCGCCAATGCTTAAACTGAGGATCATATCTTTTTTCTTGTGCTTACTACTAAGCCTCCAGGTGCTTCCTATAGCACAGATCGGTAGCATGCTCAGTCAAAATCAATGGACTGAAGAACTTCCGCACAGTGCTGATGAAAGCGGAAAATCATGTACAAGTAATTTCGACCAACCCTTTCTTCCTTCATCAGTTCACCCTTTGTTGTCGCGGGTATTTTCCGAGACAAAAGCCTTAGCCTATATTCATCACTCAGAGCAGGTTCCCTTCAATCATTCTGCAGAAGTAATTATTCCCCCTCCGGACAGCCGTAGTTAGGCTTGCTTTCTTTTTATTGTAATTACTCTTCTTATCAGATAAATATATTATTCTGCATGAAAATCTTTTTCAAAAATGCAGGGGCTGATTTTTCAGCTTCCGTAGTCGTGTTTTTAGTTGCGTTGCCCTTGTGTTTGGGTATAGCTTTGGGTTCTGGCGCACCCCTTTTTTCAGGTATTATTGCCGGTATTGTCGGCGGCGTTGTTATTGGTATTTTTAGCGGTTCGCAATTAAGCGTAAGTGGGCCGGCAGCGGGTCTCACCGTAATTGTTGCTACTGCTATTGTAAAACTGCAGATATATGAGGCCTTCCTGCTGGCTGTGGTGTTAGCAGGTCTCATTCAAATTGTTTTCGGGTTTTTAAAGGCAGGTATAATAGGCGACTTTGTACCCAACTCCGTTATCAAAGGAATGCTTGCTGCTATTGGTATCATTCTCATTTTAAAACAACTGCCGCATTTTATAGGTTTCGATGCTGACTATGTTGGCGATGAAACCTTTGCACAAGGCAATCAGCAGAATACATTTTCCGGTCTTTTCAATTCATTCAATTTTATAACTCCCGCGGCTATAATTATTGGCATTATCTCCCTCCTGATCCTTATTCTTTGGGAGACCAAGTTTTTCAAAGCAAGAAAATACCTGGCAATCGTACCGGGACCTTTGGTGGTAGTTTTGGTGGCGGTCGCCGGCAGCTTTTTTCTATCCGCAAAGGGAATGGCTTTGGAACAAAAACACCTGGTGTCGTTGCCGGTTGCCGACAGCATTTCTATGTTTGTATCCTTCTTTACATTTCCTGATTTTTCTTCCATTGTTAATCCCGATGTTTGGATCAGCGGCTTCACCATTGCCATTGTAGCAAGCCTGGAAACATTGTTGGCTATTGAGGCTGCAGACAAGCTCGACCCATTAAAGAGAGTTACACCTACCAATCGCGAACTAAAAGCGCAGGGCATAGGTAACCTCGTTTCTGGTATGATCGGCGGTCTGCCGCTTACCTCTGTGGTCGTGCGTACATCTGCTAACATTATGTCGGGCGCACGTTCAAAAGTTTCTACCATTATGCATGGAATGATGTTGTTGCTATCGGTCCTGATTATTCCGCAAATACTCAATCTAATTCCGCTTTCTGCGTTGGCGGCAGTGCTTATATTTACGGGGTACAAACTTGCGAAAATCGAATTGTTCACATCGTTTTACAAGAAAGGCTGGGATCAGTTCATCCCTTTTGTTGTTACCATTTGTGCTATCCTGCTCACTGATTTGCTTGTAGGCATTTTAGTGGGTATATTGATCGGCTTATTCTTTATGGTCCGGAGCAACTTTAAGTCCTCAGTATTTATGGTAAATGATGCCAACAAATACCTGTTCAGATTTCGCAAAGACGTATCCTTTCTCAACAAGCCGGCTGTGAAACAAAAACTGGAACAAGTGCCAGTTGACTTATTGGTTGTAATAGATGCTACCCGTGCAGATTATATTGACAAAGATGTGATTGAAGAAGTAAACAATTTTTTAAAGCACGCTCACCTGAAGAACATAACTGTTGAAATCAAAAAAAGCTTCAACAAAACCATGCATTCACTTTTTGATGAACCTGTAAAACCAATTTTAAAATGACCTCATACGAAAAATTATTAAGAGAAAACAAAACGTGGGCAAACCAAAAAGTTGCCGAAGATCCTGAGTTTTTTTCCCGCCTCGAGCATTTGCAAACACCCGAATTTTTATGGATAGGTTGTAGCGACAGCCGGGTGCCTGCCAATGAGATCACCGGCACCCAGCCCGGTGAAATATTTGTGCATCGCAACATTGCCAACCTTGTTATAAACACCGACGTAAACATGCTGAGCGTATTGCAATACGCGGTGGAAGTACTCAAGGTAAAACATATCATTGTGTGTGGGCACTACGGTTGTGGCGGCGTAAAGGCTGCCCTTACCAATCACGACTTCAAACAAGTGCTCAACATGTGGTTGCGGAATATAAAAGATATCTACCGTTTGCACCGCAACGAAATGGACAACTTGCCCGAGGGCGACGCACGCGTTAACCGCCTGATAGAACTAACGGTAAAAGAGCAGATCATAAACCTGGCTAAAACTTCCATTGTTCAAAAAGCCTGGAGCACAGAGAACCGCCCGCATTTACACGGCTGGGTTTACAGTCTCGCCGATGGCATTATCAATCCGGTATTCGAAATGGCTGCCGGGACTGCTATCGATCCCATTTATGAATACGGCGATTTTAATGAATAGAATGGGTGGGTTGCCGACTGCATTACTTTGTGGTTCATCGTTGCGACGCTCCGTTCACCGGCATAGCCCTGTGCAGCTAAACCAACGTGTTGAACACAACATGCGCCACTATACCATAGGCAAAACACATAGTATAAAAACAGTAAACCCGGCAGTTTTGCCGGGTTTACTGTTTTACGACCTAACGGAGTTATACCTTATTTTTATTTTTAAAGCGGGCTATAAATTCACGGCTATGTTCACTTAGTATTAGTCTGCCGCTTATAGCGGCTCTTTCTTTCAGCAAGTCATCCCAGTTTTCGGTTCCTACCCAAAACACACGTTTTAGTTCCTTCATAGCGTCGGGGTTACTGTGCGACAAGGAAAAGGATAATCGTTCTATTGAGTTTTCCATACCGGCTACTTCAGGGTGCAACTCGGCATAGAGACCTTTTCTGCGTGCCCAATCCGCCGAGCGCCACATGTTGGCATCTATGGTAAGGTGGCTAAACGCTGCCAAACCAATTTTGCGTTGTACCGCCGGTCCTATAACAAACGGTCCAAAGCCGGCGCCCAATTCACTCAGCTTTACATCGGCACCTTCTACAGCTATTGCGTAATCTGCTGCTGCTGCCAGCCCTAACCCACCACCCACACACTTGCCGTGTATGCGGGCAATAATGAACTGGGGTGTTTTCCGCATGGCATTGATAACCTTGGCATAACCCCTGAAAAATTCAGTTCCCTGTTCGGCATTTTGAACAGCATCCAACTCGTCAAAAGAAGCGCCGGAGCAAAAAACCCGCTCCCCTGCCGATCGGAGTATGATGATCTTTGTGCTGCTGTTTACGCCTTCGCTATGTATGGTTTGCGCCAGTGTTTCCAGCAGCTTACCAGGTAGTGAATTACTTTGCGGATGAAAAAATTCTATTGTAGTGATTCCATGTTCCTTTTCTGTTTTTACATACCCGTCTTTTACTTCCGTTACCATAACAAAACATTTATTTTTTTGTATTCTTCTCCGTAGCACACAAAGATCTTATGGCAGCAATTTACCGGTAAAGACACCGCTAAACTACCTGTAGCGCACTACAGTGAAAAATTGTGAAGCAATCAAAAAATCGTTGTTTTAAGGTATGACAAAAAACCTGGAATTATAGTTTAATACAAAAAAGAAATAAAAGTGCCTGGCACCCGGGAAATACGGTAAAAAGTATCAGCCATCCAGTAGAAAAAAAAGACCTGCCTGGCTTTTACCAAACAAGTCTTCTGCTAATAAACGAATTTATCATATGTTTTATGCCAATTGTGCTTCGGCTATTTTGCCCTGATCTTTCCTTCGAGTTCAGTTGCCAGTTCAGGGTTATCGGTGATCAGTTGTTTTACCGTATCCCGTCCCTGCCCCAGTTTATTGCTGTCGTAGCTAAACCAGCTTCCGCTTTTTTGTATAATGCCCAGTTCAACGCCCATGTCAATGATTTCACCGATTTTGCTGATGCCTTCACCAAAAATGATATCAAACTCTGCCGCGCGAAAAGGAGGAGCAACTTTATTTTTTACCACTTTTACTTTTACGTGGTTTCCTATTGCTTCATCGCCATCTTTTATCTGTGCCATGTCGGCGTATATCCAAACGTACAGACGCATAAAATTTAAATGCATTACCACCGGTAGTTGTTTCGGGGTTGCCAAACATAACACCAATCTTTTCACGCAACTGGTTGATGAAAATACAAATGGTGTTTGTTTTATTGATGGTAGCCGGTAAGCTTTCGCAATGCCTGGCTCATAAGCCTTGCCTGCAAACCCATTTTACTGTCGCCCATTTCACCTTCCAGTTCACCTTTTGGCACCAGTGCGGCAACAGAGTCAATCACCACTACATCCAATGCGCCGGAAAAATCAAACGGTCTGCAATTTCCAAGGCCTGCTCGCCATAATCGGGTTGTGAGATCAGCAGATTATCAACATCTACACCAAGACTTTTGCGCATAGGTGCTATCAAAAGCATGCTCGGCATCTATAATGGCACACATGCCGCCTTTCTTTTGTGCTTCAGCAATTACATGAATGGCAATGGTTGTTTTACCACTGCTTTCCGGTCCATAAATTTCAACCATTCTTCCTTTTGGTAAACCGCCAATGCCCAGAGCCACATCCAAACCAATAGAACCGGTTGAAATAACTTCCTGCTCACTGGTTCGCTCTTTCATTCATCATCATTACGCTACCCTTGCCAAAATCTTTATCAATTTTGTCCATGGTAAGCTTAAGCGCTTTTAACTTTTCTGCGTTGCTCATTTATCTATTTTTTATCAAAATTATTGAATGGGTAAAGGTATAGTAATTAAGTTATTAACACTAATTTATTTAGTTTTTTGTACTAATAAAAATAGCGTAAGGTGGCTCTGGATAGATATAAACGACTGCGAACAGGAACCCAACTGCCGGGCAGATGATTTGCTGATGAACGGAGCGTCGCAACCAAAGCCACCTCGTGCCTCCACTGCCGGTGACCCAAAAAATATGGCACTGCTAAATACATTTCCAGACCGCATCGACAAACATCTGTTGCGAGTTGAGAAAATGGTGGATGGGGGCGAAACCGCTTTGCTTTGCCAGGTCGTCAGTTTGGGTGAGGGTATATTTTTGCGCGATCTCCATGAAGACAGGTTCGACCCTCGGCAAACGAAAAAGTATGGTTCTTAATGGTGACGTGCTGAGCAACAAGCGAAATGAGATAGCTTTTGCAGGCACCGGTAGCCGGATCGTAGGTGGGGTAATGGCTAAAGTTTTCGACAACAAAGTTGCCACACAACTCCTGGTTGATACGGTGCAAAAGATTGAGATTGAAATCGCGGGTGTAGCCAGCGCGGTCATTGTAGGCAGCGAGTATTTTTGCCGGATTTTTTTTGAGGTCGAAACCTATCAAAACAAGATCGCCGGGAAGGAGATGCCGGCGAATAACAGAACAAAAATCAGGCGCCTTGTCGAATGGAACATTGCCAATATTTCCACCTAAAAAAAGCACTACTTTTATTTTGTTTGAAAGCGTTTTTGCTTTTTCCAGCATTTACAAATATTCGCCGTTGAGACCCTGCATTTTTAGACCTGGCAGTTGCGCCGGGAATTGGGTGTGCAAGTGATTGAATGACATTAATGGAAATATCGACAGGGTAATAAGTAAAGTTGATTTTGTCGGTTACCAGTTCTTTTAACAAGATGAACAGATTTGGTTGCATCGCCGGCACCTAGTTCAACTATATCAAATTCATTTTGATGTGCCGTAAGTATCGACACCAATTCGCTGTTTTTTGTAAAAATTTCCATCTTCGCAACGTGTTGGATAATATTCAGGGCAGGCCATTATTTTTTGAAATAAGACATCGCCTTTTGCATCATAAAAGTATTTTGACTCCAGGTATTTTTCTTTAGCAGACAAACCTTTAATTACATCTTCTAAAAATTGACTCATTGTTCATATTTATTGTGCCAGCCTTATGCCGGTATATTGCCAGCGTAGATGTGGATGAAAAAAGTTGCGATAAGTTATCCGGCTATGCCCGGGTGAAGTAACTTCTGATGCGCCGCGTAGCACTTTTTGGTTCACCATAAATTTGCCATTGTATTCACCAATTGCTCCCGGTGCTTTTGCAAACCCGGGATAAGGCAGATATGCGCTTTCTGTCCATTCCCATCTTGCTACCCCAGTCAAATTCTGTCTGCGGCAACTTCCCATTCAAATTCTGTTGGCAACCGCATTCCTTTCCATGCTGCAAAAGCTGCAGCTTCATAAAAACTAACATGGTTAAGTATTCCTTTTCAGTCAACTGGTTGCAAGCCTTCAAAGGTAAAATGATGCCATTGGTCATCTATAAAATGCCAGTACATGGGTGACTGAATTTTATTGGTCTTAACCCAATCCCAACCTTCTGCATGCCAGTACCTGAAATCAGTATAGCCACCTGCTTTCATAAATTTCAAGTATTCTTCATTGGTTACCAGGTGCGGCTGAAATCTGAAATGCTGGAAGATACACTTTATGCCTGCCAAGCTCATTATCAAAACAAAAACCATCACCATCATAATCCTATTTCATACAATCCTTCAGTTAATTATAACAAATTCGGCACGTCGGCTGCTAATTTGTTTTGCAGCAGTACTTCGTTGTCGTAAGCGGAAAAAAGGATTGTTGTCCAAGAATATATTTGATGTCGGTCAACAAAAGTTCCTGGTGCTGTTCTTCGTGATTAAAGCCAAGTTGCAATTAATTCATTCAATGAAGCATTGTATCATGTTTGCAAAAGATTGCTCATTGCTTCATCAACATACTTACGGTAAGCATAAATATCGTTAACAGTTGGCCGGCTTAAGATTGCCCCGGTCTGTTCGGATAACCCTGTGCCCCAACTGTTTCGTAGTAACTGTTGAATACATAATTGTAATCTGGATTAAACTCCTGATAGTTATCATGATATTCTTTTAAAATAAAAGTTTCAAAAAACCAGGTCGTATGCCCGATATGCCACTTGGGCGGACTTACATCAGCCACAGGCTGCACAACATAATCTTCTGTTTGCAGCGGTTTACAAATGTTTTCTGTTCGTTGCCGTACCCTTCTATAGCTATCTATAATCGCCATTAATCCTTAGTTGTTATCAATATACATTTTTAACTGCGAAATGGTTTGAATATGTAATTCTTCTGCCTGTTATTTCGCATCATCAAAGCATATGCATTGTTAAAGCCTATAGGTTGCAACCATTTAATATTGTACCGTTGAGTAAATTGCTCATTTACATAATTGTACACTTGTACTTTATCCCCTATCAATTGTTGAACCATCTCAGCGGCAGGTTGCAAAATTACCAGGAGCCCTGTTCCTGTATATTCAGGATAGAGGTCAATCTGGTTATTGGTGAGAGCATCAAAACAAATTTTGGTGCCCCCCAGCCCGGTCTTTGTTTCAACAGCCAGGTCGGTATTCCCTTTTACCAGCATTGCATACATCTGCAGTAAAATATATTGTTCGCCAAAGATCTTTGACCCCATGATGACGGTGCCTTTTGTTTGTGCCCGTGCAGGTTTATATAAATGTTGTTGCACCAAAAAATCGTGTGCAACCTGTTCCGGGGTTTGTTTCAGGTAATCAACTTTGTAATTGAGTTCTGTCATTATGGAATCATTGATCCTGCCCGGCAAGTAAATTTAAAGCCGGTTCCAGTTCGGGGTACTTTTGCAATACTTGCAGGCGAACGATCGGCGCAGCATAATAGGGTGGAAAAATATCTTATCATCACGTAAAACAACCAGGTCAAATGCTTTCAGCCTGCCATCGGTACTGTAGCCGCTGATCACATCCAATTGCTTTTCGTAAGCCGCTTTATACATGACCGCATCACTGATAACAACGGTTCTGATGTTGAGTTTATACTTGTCTTTTAAACCCAGGTAACCATCAGTTCTTCCCATAAACTCCGGTGTGAAACCAGCGAGCAGTTTACTGCCTACTGCTTTTGGCAGCAAATAAGACGATGATAAAACCATCAATAGTAATGGGTATTGCTATAAGCATAACCCGTGATCGTGCGATGTTGATGTGTTGCACTTTTGCCAGCAAAAAATCGAAGAATATTGCGAGCAAGGCAGCAGGAATAGCACCGGCCAAGAATCATGTTGGTATTGTTGAGCGCTATGCCTCCAAAAATGAATTCACCCAACCCACCTGCTGCAATGTAGGCGGCGAGTGTAGCCACCCCAACATTGATAACCGTTGCTGTGCGAATGCCAGCCAGTATAACAGGCATCGCCAAGGGTATTTCAACTTTAAAAAGAATTTGCCAATAGTTCATACCCATGCCGCTGGCAGCATCTGTAACGGATGCATTTACCTGCGTTATACCCGTGTAGGTATTGCGTACTATGGGCAGCAAAGCATACAACATCAACGCTACAATAGCAGGTTTGGCACCAATGCCTAAAAATGGGATCATAAAACCTAATAGGGCGATACTCGGAATAGTTTGCAATACACCGACAAAACCGAGCACACTTCCACTAAACTGCTTTTTGCGGCTTATCCAGATGCCCGGCGGGAACACCTATAAGCAGCGAAAAAAGTAACGAAATAAATGTTAAGCCAATATGTGCCAATGTTTGTTCAACTAATTTGCCAGACTGCTGACCCATAAAGCTCCATAAACTTTGATGCTCGTTCATACTACAAAGAATTCTTGAACTGTGTAAAAGCTGCCATAATGGATGCTGAGGTGATCTGTCGTTTTTCTGTATGCACGGTAGAAAAATACCTGACACCATTTTTTTTTGCTGAGATCATTTCCAGTACTTCCCAGATATTTTTATCACCCGGCAGCAATACCTCCTCCGTACCAGGTACAGCCACCGGTAGCAGTGTCCAGATATCATTTACAGAAATGCTTGTCAGCTCCAATTGAAATCGTTGCTCCTGCAGGAAAGAAGAAACGAACTCAGTTGCGGGATGAAATAGCAGCTCTTTAGCGGTACCTATTTGCACAATTTCACCTTTGTCCATCAGGCATATCCTATCTCCCAGTTCAAAAGCTTCCTGCACATCGTGGGTGACCATTAATATGGTTTTGCTGCGCAATTCATCGAGTGTAGCAAACTCTTTGCGTATGCCTGCACGGGTAATAGGATCTAATGCACCAAGCGGTTCATCCATCAGCAAAATAGGTGGATTGCTGGCCAATGCCCGGGCTAAACCTACCCGTTGTTGTTGACCACCGCTTAAGCTCTGTGGATACTGGTGGAGAATATTTGGGGGAAGCTGTAATTTCTCCAATAGTTCAGCCGTTCTTTTTTTGGTCCTTGTTTCCTCCCACTTCAATAGATCCGGAACGATTGAAATGTTTTTTGCAACGGTATAATGCGGAAATAAACCATGGTGCTGCAGTACATACCCAATGCCGCGCCGCAGTTGCTCTACTGGCTGCGTTTTTATATCCTGTCCATTGACCATTATTATGCCACTGCTGCTTTCAACCAGGCGGTTGATCATGCGGAGTGTAGTTGTTTTGCCACAACCACTGGTGCCTAGTAAAACAACAGTCTCACCACCGGCAACCGAAAATGAGACATCCTTTACGGCGTTCAATTCTCCATATTGCTTATTAACCTGTTCGAGTAGTATCATTGGTTAATTGTAGAAGTCGTTAACGGTACATGAAGATAGAAGAGAAATACGCAATACGGGGAGTGTTGCTAGGTAGCTGTTTTTTTTACCTGATTTTTTCCTAGAGTAAGCAGCTCAAACAAGTTTGCCAGTCGTACTGGTCATTGTGCCTTGGGGAAATCAAAGAACCATAAATGCCTGGGTGATGAGGCAAAATCCTTCCAGGTTGTGATATTGGCGGTAACGGCAAAAATGGCGCACGTCGGCATGTCGTCTAACCTGTGTGTAGTAAGAGAATTGGCAAAGTCGGTAATGCCGGGATTGTGCGAAAAAATCGCCACGCAATTTGCTGTTGCAGGTAATTGTAAGATCGCTGAGGTAAATGCTGATTGTTCGGGTTCATACAAATTTTCGATGCAAACAATCTTTTCACTTTTAACGTCGAAGGCTTTGGTAAAATAAACACAAGTGGTGTAGGCTCTTTTTGCCGGGCTGCTAACGAATGTATCTATAATAATATCTTTCTTCTTTAGCCTTTTTGCCATTTCAGGTGCATCCAGAAATCCACGTGTATTTAGTGGACGGTCAAAATCATCCACATCATAATCCCAGCTACTTTTCGCATGTCTTACCAGCAACAGTGATTTCATAGTTTAAAATGATGATGAATTGAAAATAGTACTAATGATATCTTTTAAGTAACACTTTTACAATTTCAAAGCTGCATCTGGTATCTGCAAGTACAAGGGAGTTCCGATAAGCCGAATTAAAATAACACAACGATGCTAAATACGATTCCAAATGCTGGTTTACAAAAAATCCTCAAAATATATTTAAACAATTGAGTACAATTAAAAGACCCTAATTAACGCACCTATTGTTCAAAGTTGCTTTTATTATCTATTGTTCAACACCTGCTATAAAAGATTGTTTTTTCAAAGCATTAACTGCTTCATTGCCCATACCCGCGCGAATTTCGTCCTTCCATATAATTGATAAAAGCATTGTTAACTACCCTGTTTCCACCGGCTGTAGGATAGTTTCCGGTGAAATACCAGTCGCCGGTATTGGTTGGGCAACTGGCATGCAGATCTTCGATGGTTTGATAAATTACTTCAACCGGAAATTGAATGTCTCGGAGTGATCAGATTTGCGATTTATTCGAAATTTCCTCGGTTGAAAATGGCTTGTAAACTTGCCTGACCATGTTTTCAGTGTGCAGTTCATTTTTCGCAGCAATTCTTTGCATTTATCATACACTTCCTCAAAAATATTCCTTATCGTTTTCCTTCAATAGTTCAACAGCAGCTTTAAAAGCAATAAAGTCACCCAATTTACTCATGTCTATACCGTAGCAATCGGGGTAGCGGATTTGCGGTGCAGATGAAACAACGATAATTTTTTTAGGGCCAGCCGCGACAGCATTCTCACGATACTTTCTTTCAGAGTAGTACCTCGCACGATAGAGTCATCGATTACCACCAGGGTATCTTCATGCCTGCGAAGGTACCATAAGTAATGTCATAAACGTGTTGCACCATTTCGTTGCGGTTAGCATCCTCGGTAATGAAAGTGCGCAGCTTCACATCTTTTATAGCAATCTTTTCCTGCCTGTATTTTCCGGTTGATAATGGTCGAAAGCTTTTCTTCGGTCACATCATTTCCCCAGCTAAAAATTCGTTGAACCTTTATTTGGTTCAGATAGTCTTCCATTCCTTTACACAAGCCATAATAGGCTATTTCAGCCGTATTAGGTATGTAAGAAAAAATGGTATTTTTTAAATTATAGTCAATTGCTTCCAGTACCGTTTTACTAAGATGATAGCCCAGCGCAATCCTTTCACGATAAATTTTTTCATCGCTTCCGCGCGAAAAATAAATACGTTCGAAGCTGCAGGCCCGTCTTTCTTTCGGTTCTAATAATTTGCTGCTACCTTGAATGCTCACCGTGTGCTTTTACGATTAAGGCATGACCCGGCATCAATTCATGCACTTCATTTTCGCCTACGTTAAAAGTGGTTCGAATGGCAGCTCTTTCGCTTGCTGCAACAATTACTTCGTCATCAATATAGTAATATGCGGGTCTTATGCCATTGGCATCCCGCAATACAAAACTGTCGCCGTTGCCAATCAATCCGCCAATCGTGTATCCACCATCAAAAAGCGATGCAGCACTTCTTAAAACAGCAGCAACGTCCAAGAATTCCCGGATTGCGTTCATCTTCTTTCACCAGGAAATGATGAATCACTTCCAGCATCGCTGCAAGGTCACTTTGCTTGCGAAAAGTCTCCGGCTTCAAACTTCATCATGCTCATATAGTTCATCGTATTAACCAGGTTGAAGTTTCCTGCAAGAGCAAGGTTGCGCGCAGGCACCACATCGCGTCGAATAAAAGGATGGCAGAAATCTGCATTGTTCTTCCCTGTGTGCCATAACGCAAATGACCCAATAACAACTCGCCTAAAAAGGGCAAATGTCCTTTCAAAAGACCGGGATGTTGTTTAATGTTAGGTTGAAATTTTTCCAGTTCGGCAACCTCTTTGGCAATTGTTGCAAAAAGATCGGCAATAGGTTGTGGTGCATATGTTCGTATGCGATGAAGAAAAGGATAGCCGGGCTCAACATTTAGTTTTACAGCAGCCAATCCCGGCGCCATCCTGGCCGCGATTATGCTGCTTTTCCATTAGCAGGTACAGCTTGTTTAAGCCATACAACACAGTTCCATATTTTTGATGGATAATAGGAAAAAGGTTTTCTCAATCGAATGAATGCAAGACCGCATTCATGCTTTATTTCATCGCTCATGGAAGATTTGAAAAAGAAACGGCGAAGTTACAATTCACCGTCGTGGAAAGTTTTGGTTAATTCGCCTATTGCTATAAGCTCTCTGCCAGCCACAGAAATTCGGAGGTGAACGTATGTATGGAATTCGGAAACGAGTTGATCGATCAAATTTCCCGCATGCGTCAAATTTTTTATCCACACCAGGCGTTACAAGCATGTACGGGCTGGGAACTCCAAATAAGGCACAGATGAACAATTGAATTTGCTGGCTTGCCCGAATGCCACCCATCGCCCCGTGTCGAAGCGGTAACAATGCCAAACGGCTTATGAATTTGTTTTGGAAAATGATCAAAAAGATTTTTCATTGCAGGTGTATAACTGCCGTTGTATTCAGGGGTTACTATAATAAAAGCGTTGGCTGCAAACATTCTCGCGCCAGCGGTTTATAGTGGTCAGGAGTATTATCCACCGAAGTATATACTTCTTCCTGCAGGGTTGGAAAATTCCATTCCCGAACGTCAATAATGCTTACCTGGTGGGTCGTTTTTCCACGCAAATGATCCTGCAGGTATTTTGCCAATCTATACGTCATACTTTGCTGGCGAGGACTTCCCGATACGATCTCTATATTCATTAATTTTTCTTTACCAACAAAAAGGGAGCAACAAAGTTGACGTTTTTTTGGAAGCCGGCATTGGTTTACAAATTGAACATTGTTGCGACGCTCCGTTCATCGGCATCGCTTTGTTCAGCATCTATGTTATGTAAACCCAGAGCTCTCAATCAATAACCTGTCGGTTGCTTTTTCACAACAATATTGTAATGCGGGTATCTGGTTCGCTACTTGTCTCTTACTTCTAGGGCACGCAACCCTTTTTTTCTGTTACAACCTTACCTTCTCGTTGCACTTCATCTATCCCAATGCCGGCTTCAAAAAACAGTAATCTCTTAGGGTTGCTTTACTACTTCAATATTCATCATAAGTTTTACATCGTCAGACACTACCAACCCACCTGCTTCAGTAACCGCAGACCAGGTCAGCCCGAAATCTTTCCTGTTTATCTTACCGGTTATTTCAAAACCCTTTCTTTCCATTCCCCACGGGTCCACAACATCACCATTAAAATCTACGTCCAATGTTACAGGTTTGGCAACGCCTTTTATGGTCAATTGCCCATGTATTTTGTATTCGTCGCCCGCTTTCTTTTCAATGCTGTCACTCACAAATGTCATTTTCGGAAATTTGGCGGCGTCAAAAAAATCTTCACTCTTCAGGTGCCCATCGCGTTGTTCACTTTTTGTATCCACACTGTCAATGTCTGCTTCAAAGTTCACTTTTGCCCTGGTCAGATCATTATCTTCTACCTCCAGTGTTCCGTCAAAAGTTTTAAAAGTTCCTGTTACCGAAGAAATCATTAGGTGCTTGATCTTAAATGTTACATCTGAATGACTTGGGTCAATTTTGTAAGTTGTCATGTTTTGTTTTTTTTATTTGTTTTAAAATATTCAATTGTGCGCTAAAAATGATGTATGTACATGTAATTGATAAAAAAAATTTACTCGCTTCTTAGTTTTTCCAATAGTGTATTAAGCTCAGCAGCATCTTCTTCATTCATGCTTATAGCGTTATCTAATTTTTGATTAAGGTGTTCACTCGCCGCCACTAAAATAGTTAAGCCCTTATCTGTCAACCCGATGATCGTTTCGCGTTTATCTTCAATTGAGTTCGATCTGCTAACAAGATCTTTCGTTACCAGCCGGTCTATTATTCGTGGCACGTTCGAGCTGGGTTCTATCATCCTGCTGCCAATATCGCGTATGCACATATTTTCCGGATGTTTTCCCTTCAAAATTCTCAACACATTATACTGTTCCTGTGTTAGCCCTACCTGTTTCAGTTCCTGGCTTATTGCAGTCTTTAACCACCATGCCGAATACATAAGGTTCAAAAAAGCTTTATGCTTTTGCGACAAAAATTTGTTCGTTTTTAATGCGTCTTCCAGTTTCACATTACAAATGTATGTATGTACATGCAATTTTCCAAATTTTATTTTTAGCACACACGAAAAAAGGCACTGTGCGTGCCTTTTGTATTTACAATTATATTTTTTAGTTGTTGGCTACTGCGTGGCTCGTCCAGTCTTTTATGCTTTCGCAGCCGGTAAACTCCGGGTCAACCACTATATAAAAATTAGGGATGTGCGCAGCAAACCAGTTTTGCAATACCAGACTTTTCTTTTCGTCCAATGCACGCTGGGCTATTTTGCTGTAATCATCTTTTAGGTTTTCGCGGTGTGGTTCGGTGCGGCTTTGCAGGTAAACAAGTCTTACCGCTTTTTTACCGCGGTCGTCTGTATATGGCAGCGGACTAGAGTAATCGCCTGGCTTCATAGTTTTAAGGGCTACTACCATATCCTTATCTAACTGGTCTATGGTCACAAAACTTGATCCGCTGGGTCCCTGTATTCTGCCACCGCTAAATTTACTGTTCTCATCTTCACTGTACCTGCTTACAGCTTCTCCAAAATTTAAACTACCAGCCAGCAATTTGGCACGGATTGAATCTACCTTGGCAGAGGTCTCATTTACTTCTTCACCTGTTACAGGCGGAATTTTTAAAATGTGCCGTACAATTGCGTCATCTCCTGCCCGGCTTACCAATTGGATGATGTGCAAACCAAATTTTGATTTTATTACCTGCGAAATCTGTCCTTCTTTCAACTTAAAGGCAGTTGCCAAAAACGTTGGGTCCCAAAACTTATCACCCCTGTTTAGTGTATATTCTATCATCCCCTGCTTTACTGCCGGGTCTTCTGAGTATTGTTTTTCCAATTGTTCAAATGAAGCCTTCCCGTCTTCCACCTGCTTCTTCCAATCGTTTAGTTGGCGGGTCACATAGCTTTCCACATCGCGGTTTGCTTTAGGATACAGAACTATTTCACTTATCTCCAATTCGGTCTCATAAAATGCTAAACTGTCTTTCGGAATTTTTGCATAGTAGTCCTGCACCTCAACTGGTGTGATCTTTACGTTATCTACTATTTTCTTTCGCATTTGGTCTGCGAGGCTTTGTTCGCGGATGGGCTGGCGAAAGTCTTCTTTTAACTGGTAAACACTTTTTCCTGCCACCTGCTCCAGGATTTCCCGCGACCCGTATTGGGCTATAAACCCACGGATACGATTATCGAGGTTGGCATCTATATCTTCTTCACTTATCGGCAACGAGTTCTTTCGGCCTGCACCACCAGCGCCTTATCAATCAAGGCTCTTTCCATCAGCACACATTCAGGGTCGGGTGGCAAGGTTGCACCTTGCCGTTGTGCATCAATAATAGAGTTATATATATCTGAGCGCAAAATGATTTTATCACCTACCTGCGCAGCAATTTTATCGGCTACCACCTTTTTAGGTTGCGCATACACCAGCGAACAGCAAACCACCGCAACTGCCGATAACAATATTTTAAATTTCATATTTATACCTTATCAGCCAAAAATAGGTTTTTGTTAATGGCTAGGGGTAGCGAAGCAAAACGTTTTAACAAACTATTGTTGCAGCTCACAAACTGAGCAATTGAAGTGGAAAAAAGTTGTACTTAACATTACCGGCAATAAAAAAGACTACTTACCAACCTGTATTATGCATGCGGGTAAGCAGTCTTCCTATTGTATCCGGTTTGCTTTATCAGGGTATCAAAACAGACGAGGTAAAAACCCTGCCGCCTGCCAGCACCTGCACATGATAAATACCACCGGGTATTACACCCGGCAACCTGATAGTACTTGTGGCAGAACCTCCCGGGTGGTTGATCTCGCCGGTAAACATTTTTTGACCAAGACCATTTACCAGGGCTACACCATACTTACCCTTTTCAGCATTGTTGATCTGTATAGTAAACTCGCTCTTTGTGGTAGCACTTGCATAGATAGTGGTTCCGGCAGCCTTGCGGGTTACATTTACCTTAACCACTTCACTGTACTTCACTTCGCCCGACTTGCTTATGTATTTGATGCGGTAGTATTGTATGCCATTGGTAGCATTCTCATCGAACCAAACATAATTATTGGAAAGCGCATTGTTTTTAGCGGTCACGGTTCCTGCTGTCTCAAAGTGCTGTGCATTTGTTGCCTTTTCTACTTCATATCTATCCATGCCACTTTCTGATTCTGTCTTCCATTCTACCTGCACACCATCATCTTTTTGATAGGCTTTCACTTCAGACAATATGACCGGCAGGGTAGAGCCTGGTTTGAAAACAAGGCGAAAACGATACATGCCCATCGACAACGGATCGGATGTGATAGCGACCGGAATAAAACTGGTATCGTTGCTGCTAAGGGCGGTACTGGTATTGAGATAAGAAGTCATCCAGGTATGCCTGCACATTGGGAGCAAAGTTTGACAAAACAGTTTTGATAAGGTAATTCTTACTGGTCAGTTGCCACATCTTCAGGGGAAGTGTATCGTTGGCTGTGACGGGTTTTCTGCCTTCGATGCTCAATGATTTGGTATTGCGAAGTATGGCAATATTCTCATCCAGGTTTGAAAATTTATAAGAGTCTTCCAGACCCAGGTCGTTGCTAAAGTCATCGGCAAAATAAGCTGCCAGTCCATCGGCAGCAGCACCTGTTGTCTCCTGACCGGGAAGCAAAAGTTGCAGCGAAAGATGAGGCAAAGAGTTGCCGTTTCTAAAAACCGCACGGTGAGTTCCGGTCTTGTATTCTTCTTTAAATGTCAACACCGGATCGGGCGCTGTAGTTTGTACAAAAAACGCCTGACCCGATTGTAAGTTATTATCCACTGAAGAGGAAATGTTGCTGACACCCGTCATCGAGTTATAACTAACATATGCGCCTCTGCCCAAAGCTCCATTTATTGTTGCATCCCATATATACAAGGTACTGGCTACATTGGTTCTGTCTATTTGCAGCCAATCTATTGGTGAGGCGTAGGGATTTGCTAAAAAATTATAACCACCTGCCACATTCGACAACTCGGGCATGCCTGCTGTGCCGCCACCACCGGGCTTGGTTAGTACAACCGTACCGGTTGCAAGAGTGCCCCTGGCACGGAGAGTGGTAACAGAGGAGGGTGGATCATTTTGCGTAATATCAGTGCTTCTGCTACCACGTATCATAATGCGGTAGGCACCACCTGCTGACATCGAACCATTTGTATTGGTTGCAGCCACCCACGCCTGCGTTTGGTTGTTAAAAGTAAATAACGACGGCGCGTTAGAGGCAGTCACATCAAATCCGTTTGCATCGCCACCCACACCTGTTATATGTGTACCATAACCGGGAACAGGATTATTGGTAACAGCCAGGCTTGGGTTATTGGTATTCTCCATCCAGTTGGCACGTATGTTATCAGGTGTATTGACAGGAGCAGTTAAAAACCTGAACGCCCTGCGCGAACTTATATACCGCTCTACCACCACATTGCCATGTACCGGTGTAACAGCGCTGGTGGTTACCGGCGCTACACGCGCGGTGAGGGTGTCAATAGATTTTAAAGTAAGGTTGCCGCCAGAGGTAAGGCTGCCGTTTGAAAGCGTAAGTACATCTGTAAGATCTAATGGACCTGCCACATCTACATCGCCGGTACCATTGATGGTGAGGTTTTTTATTACGTTGCCGGTGAGTGAATTGTCGGGGATCTGCTGATCGGCCGTACCATTCATTTCAAGCGTGCCATTACTCAGGTCTATAGCCCCAAAACTACTAATGGCGTTGGCCACTTTTAGCGTAGCATCCGATACTGTGAGAACTGTACCGGTAACCGACACGTCGTTGGTGCTGAGGTACATGCCCGGTGCCAGGTTTACCTTGGCGCCATTGATGTTGAGCTTTGCCTGGGCAAAAGAAGTTGTGGACATAGCCGCCAACAAAACCGAGACTAAGGCGCTTGTTTTTCTAAATGAATTTTTCATAGCAGACAGGGTGCTTTTCATGAAGGATGAAGGGTATAATTCCTTCCTGTCTAACTATGGGTTTTTCTTTATTGATCAACCTGCGCACTTGTAAAAAGATGCAGCTATCAAGGAAGTCTGGTTTATACCTGTAAGGTGTGGTGCCGCCGCCCGTTTATATTGCGGTTTGGCATTGCCCGACAGTTTGTTATAAACGTTTCAACCTGCTAATTAGTATAGGGCAGCCATTTTTTTTCTGGTTGCGAAAGCAGGCAATATCCGGTAGCATGTGAGGGACAAAAAAAGGTTCGTCGGATTTTTTTTGGAGCCCGGCAGTCCGGTTTTCTATTTGGCTTTTGTTGCGTCGCACCCGTGTACTTTTTTTTCTCTATTCAGCTACAAAAATTTTTGTAGCCAATCTTATATTCTTGTTTCTTTTCGGCTGCGTGTTGATTTTTTGGTACACGAGTGCGACGCAACAATGCCCGGGTTAAAGAACCCATGCCGGGTTCATAAAAATAATTCGCAAAATGAAGCGATTGCAATGTGGGCAGCTATACAGCCTGGCGCAAGGAAGCCTGTTGTTGCTTCGCCCACTTTTCCAAAATATTTACAATGGCCGAAAGTTTTACCGGTTTGCTCATGTAGTCGTCCATGCCAGACTCCAGGCATAGTTCGCGATCTCCCTGTAAGGTGTTGGCGGTCATAGCCACAATCACCGGTTGGGCGGTCAGGCATATACGTATCATGCGCGAGGCTTCCAATCCATCCATCTCGGGCATCTGCACATCCATAAAGATGAGGTCAAAATGGTTTTGGCTCACTACTTCTAACACCTCTTTGCCATTGGAAGCAATAACCGGTTCATACCCTAACTTTTTCAGTACCATGCTTACCATTTGCTGGTTCATGGCATCGTCTTCGGCTATTAGAATAGTAAGCGGATAACGTTGTGCAAAGTCGGCGGACAAAACATTCTCCGGCTTTTTGCTGACGGACGCGGTAGCCTTGAAACCGCTGAGTAACCCGGAGGCTAACAGGTGCTGCCTGACTGGCTTGGTAACCACTGACCTGAACAAAATATTATGCTCGCGATAGCGCTCGTTGCCGGCGCGGTTTAGTAAGACAACACCCATTTGCGGGTGGCATTCGCTAATCTTTTTGGCCAGCGAAAAGCCGGTGCCATTAGTAAGGTTTACACTGGTTAGCACCAGGTGAAAACCTGCTGTAGCAGACAAGGTACCCAAGGCTTCCTCCTCGCCGGTGCAAACCATTGCTTCGGCGCCCCACTGTGCAAGCTGGTGTTGTAGCTGGGCAGCGAGGTTGCGATTTTCGTCGGCGATGAGGATCTTTTTATTTTGCAAGGCTGTGATGTCGGGCAGCAATGGTGTATTTACAGTCTTACGGCTGGCGGCCGCATTGATGGTAAAATGGAAAGTGGCTCCCTTGTTTTCGGTGCTGGAAACAGACAACCGCCCACCCAAAAGGCTGATGAGCTTTTTGCACATGATAAGGGTAACGCCAATGCAGCGTTGGGTTTCGATAAAATCGTCAGATGACTTCAGATCGCTTTTTACTCTTTGCAAACGTTCGGGGTTCATGCCAATGCCGGTATCGCTGACGGTGAAGGCAAGTTGCGGCATGTCATCAACCGAAGGAGCGACCTTAACAGCAATGGATATGTGACCTTTTGTGGTAAAGCGAAAAGCATTTTCCAGCAGGTTCATTAACACCTGTTTCAGGCGCTGCACATCACCATTAACCTGCCGGGGCACTTTGGTATCGATGGAGTATAAAAGGTCTATCCCCACTTTGGTGGCTTTGTCTGCAAACAGGTCTAATACTTCTTCAATTGCAGTACGCACATCATAGTCAATAGCCAACAGTTCCTTTGCTGTTTCAACATTTGAATACTGCACCAGATCCTTCATCAGTATCTCATTAATGAGCTGTATGAGGTTTTGACCCGACTGCAAAATGGTAGATGTGTACTGGACCTGTTCGGCATTGAGCGGGGTTTCGTTGAGCAGGCTTGCCATACCCCAAATAGCGTTCATGGGGTTTCGTATTTCGTGGCTGATCTTGGCGAGGATCTCCTTCTTTGTTTTGTCGGCCAGGGCAGCTTCTTCACGGGCGCGTTGCTGATCGAGCTGAGCATAGCGGTACAATTCATTGCGTTCGGCGAGTTGCCTCTCAACTTCTGCCTTTTGGCACTTTACCGCTTTCAGTTTCACCCGGTAAAAGATGTAGGCAAATAGCAGTAGCAATACCATTGCTGCGAAACAAAACCACCACGACTGTAACGGAATCGCGAGCAATACATTTCCCCTGTACACAAGTGTCATATTCTTCATCTTAATTTAGTCTTACATCTGTCTGCAGTATTAATACGGCGCAACATGGCTTTTTATTTTGCAGAGGTTATATTTTATAAAAAGTCCCACTCGCCTTGTAAACCAAGTATAAAACAAGTATGGCTGGTTACCGGATTAAAAACATACAAAGGCATGCTCCACTTTTTAAATCTTGCCAGTAGAAAAACCCCGGCTTCCCATTTGTTTGCAGTGCGGTAAAGACCGGTTTGCTGCAGCGAAAATCCACCGGCAAGATGATGCCACAATTTGTAGGAAAGATCGGTCCAGCTATAGGTAAAATTCTGGCTTACTGCCTGTATTGAAAACGTGTATTGTGACTGCGATGAAAGCGAAAAATTTTTAAATTCTGCTGCTATGTTGCAGCCGACAGAGCCACCAACAAAGCGTCCGGCTACCAAGCCTGCAATGGGGCTGATGGCAACCGCCAAATCTCCCGTACTGGCAAAGGTTCTCCCGGCGTAGACCGATGCTGTTTCAAGTTCCTCATAATTGTACCGGGCTTCTGCATACCACCCGTTTTTGTGTTGAAAATAGATCACCGGTACCAGTGCAAAAGACCGCTGATTTTGCAGGGTATAGTATTGTTCGGCCCCGCCATGCGACTGTGCTGTTGCACTATGCCACCACCCTGAAAGCATTATCACCCATAAGATTTTTTTCATGTTTTATAATGATTGTTTCAGCCGTGGCGAGCTTATTAAGAAGGCTTATACTTTTGAGATAATGGTTCCAGTGAAAAACAAGTTCATCTATTGGGTGCCAGAGCAATACCCAGGCAAAAATGTCGAGACTGTTGAGTAAACCGGTATGTACCCCGGGTTTTACATTAAAGATGAGTGGCAGCAAGCCCTGAAACAGAATAACAATGACAATGCTTACGATCAGTAGCAAATAGTTGCGCCTTTTAAATTTGATGAACTCCAGTTCTTTATCCAGTTTTTTGGCTGAAAAGTGGCGCCTGATAGCATACATCAGTGGTTCGGCATATTTTTTATCGTCTTCGCTTTTGCAATTCAATTTATAAATAACCGGAACGTAGCGCTTTACTGATCTTACAGACTTTAGAATGTATTCTTCGAAATGATGATTGAGTTGTCTTTTGTAGATAGGTGCCGGATCGTGCTTATTGAAATAGCCATTGATAAGCAGCCGGTCTAAAGTGAGGAAGACACTTACAGTAGAAGATTGGTTTTCATTCATGGACATTGAAATTCTGGGCGGAATTTGGGACGAAGGATTGTATTTAAAACAACGCGTTTTAATTAATAATTATTGTTGCAAAAGGCTATGAGATCAAATTTTGTGGCAACAATGTTTTATTATCTGCATGAAAAACCCGCCTGATTTTTAAGGGGCCATAAATAAATGAAGGGAACAAAGTTGTAACGATTGTTCCCGGAAGGCGGGTTGCATGCGTAATAGACCTGTGATGAGGTATTGAGATAAGAACAGCGCCTGAACTTTTATTTATAGAAAGGCGGAGATAAATTGACAATATACTTTAACTACAACAGCATGACCTCGTGTTTATTGTATCTGGTACCAGGATGTACCGTCTGATTGAAGGGTTATTCCAAGTTTTTGAGCAATGTTTACCGTTGATGCGTTTTGCAAGTTGTAGTAGTTGTAGCCAGCAATACTCCTGTTTGCATTGGTTTGGTTAACTATTACATAGACCCTACCGGCACAGGTTGTAGGATCTGGGAGAGTTAAAGTTGGGGTTGAGCCGGAATTTATAATTACGGTATAATGAGTAGCATTCAATGTAAGATTTGTGCTGGTTCTTACTATAGAATGACTCACTGAACCATTTACTTCGAAATTGGAGGTAGGTGCCGTTGTACCGATGCCGACGTTACCACTGCCATCTATACGCATTCTTTCGTTTGCAGATAGGGTCCCGCCGGTAAAGAGCAGCAGATTTTTTGCTGCAGTAGCATTGCCGATTGCCAGGTCTGCACCAGTGCTATATAGGTAAGCAGTATTTGCTCCGCCTAAAACTCCTGTGGAAGTATTGCCGCTGGAGTTGACACCCATGTCGATGAAATTAATACCATTGGCTTCGGTTCCGGCATCATTGGTAGCGACAACGTCGGAACTAGCATTGGTACCGGCAGACTTGTTTTGAATGTTAAGTTGCAGATAGTTGTTAAGGTATCCTTTGCCGCTTATCAAATTGTAAGAGGAGGTAGGATTAGCTGCAGTGGATCCCGCATCTACCAAGAGTTTCTCCATATTTGCTCCAGCAGTTTGAAGTGGCGCATTACCAATTGATACATTGCCTGCGCTATCCAGCAACATTCCCTGTACATTGTTGGTACGGAAACGTAAACTGCTGGTTGCGTTTGTTGTTCCGATGAAATTAGTTGCTATTGCGGCACTTGTATTGCCGGTTGTAGACCAGTAGTTGGTGCCATTTGTAAAAGTAGATACCGGTAACTTTTTTACCAATCCACCAGAAATAGTGAGTAAACTATCTGTAGATGTAGTGGTGCCATCTGCCACACCTAACAGTGTCAGCGGATTAGCGCCTGCCACATAGAGCTTGGTAGTGGGGTTTTTTGCACCTATACCTAAATTACCTGTTAGCAGCGCAGCGTTACCTGTCGTATTGGCGCTTACTACAAAAGTGGGATTAGCAGCTTGCCCAAATTGCCATTCGGCAGTATTACCGGTAACAAAAGTATTGGGCGCTCCTGGTCTCGCTTCAAAGCGAATATTGCTGGTAAGGGGAGAACCGGCTGTACCTGTTCTAAATATGAAGTCAACCAGGTTGGCACTGGTTCCTATGGTTTCAAAGATGGCTCCGTTCTCACCAGTCCGGTTTCGCAGGCGTAGCGTTGAGGGTCCATACAAATCACCTTCCTCGCGCATTACAAATTCTTTCGTTGACCGGATTGTACCGGATGTTGCATCTCCTATTGTGATATCTCCGGACGTACCGGTACTTGCACTCACCCCATCTATAATTCGTAGTCTTTCTATATTGTTAGCCTTTACAACGACATCCTGCGCATCGGTGGTACCGATAAAATGCGTGCCTGCAATGGTTCCCGAGTTTCCGCTAAGAGACCAATTGCTGGTGGTGGCTGCATTGAAGGCATTCCAGTCGGCCAAAGTTAAATAACCACTGGTAGTTGCGGAAGCCGTGCCCAATTTGGTTTTGATAGTTGCACTGGTTTCGTCGCCGGTATTGGTACCAGACAGGTTAGTACCGCTTATTGTACCAGTTGACGCAACGCTTGCAGGTGTAATAGCGCCTAGTGTAAGACTTATAGCCGGGGTAGTTGTACTGTTTGTAACTGTACCGGATACACCGTTGGCAGTGGTAACCGCAACAGAAGTTACGGTGCCGGAGGTAGCTCCGGGAGGAACCGCAAAGGTGCCGTCTGCTCTTAAGTATTGCGTAGTGTTGCTGGTGACGCCGGGAACCAAGCCTTTTGTTGTATTGAATACATCAAGCAAAGCGGTAACCTGGGTACCTGTAAGGTCTAGCGGCGCAGCAGAAGCACCAGTGTTGTTTCCTTTGATGGTGGTAGCGCCCATGTTTGCCAGCTTCGCATTGGTAATGGCGCTATTGATAACTTTTGCAGTTGTTACTGCATTGGCGCTGATAGTGGTGGCTGCTGAACCTGCGGTATTGGTTACATCGCCGGTGAGGGCGGGCAGTGAAGTAGTATTGAGTACGCCGGTAATATTGGCGGCGGTGCCGGTGGTGTTTTGATTGAGTGTAGGGAAGTCGGCTGCCACGGCGGTCGTCAGCGCACCTGTGCCGGTGGTTGATTTAACGATGCCCGTGCTGTTGGCTGCGGTGCCGGGAGCATAGTCGGTGCCGGAGGTAGCCGCTGACAGGGCGGTTCCATTTCCTTTAACGATACCGTTACTGATGTTGTTAGTGTAATGGCAGGGGTAGTGGTAGGGTTGGCAACGCTGCCGCCCAGGCCATTGGCGCTGACCACGGAGGCAGAGGTAACAGTACCGGAAGTAGCGCCGGGAGGAACCGCAAAGGTGCCGTCTGCTCTTAAGTATTGCGTAGTGTTGCTGGTGACGCCGGGAACCAAGCCTTTTGTTGTATTGAATACATCAAGCAAAGCGGTAACCTGGGTACCTGTAAGGTCTAGCGGCGCAGCAGAAGCACCAGTGTTGTTTCCTTTGATGGTGGTAGCGCCCATGTTTGCCAGCTTCGCATTGGTAATGGCGCTATTGATAACTTTTGCGGTTGTTACTGCATTGGCGCTGATAGTGGTGGCTGCTGAACCTGCGGTATTGGTCACATCGCCGGTGAGGGCGGGCAGTGATGTAGTATTGAGTACGCCGGTAATATTGGCGGCGGTGCCGGTGGTGTTTTGATTGAGTGTAGGGAAGTCGGCTGCCACGGCGGTCGTCAGCGCACCGGTGCCGGTGGTTGATTTAACGATGCCCGTGCTGTTGGCTGCGGTGCCGGGAGCATAGTCGGTGCCGGAGGTAGCCGCTGACAGGGCAGTTCCGTTGCCTTTTATCATACCGTTCACGGAAGTGGTAAGGGTGATGGCAGGGGTTGTGGTGGGGTTGGCAACGCTGCCGCCAAAGCCATTGGCGCTGACAACAGAAGCAGTTGTCACTGAACCGCCGCCACTGTTAGCCAGCATGACCCACGATGAACTGAGGGTGCTATAGTAGTAAAAGCCCTGGGTGCCATCGGTCTGGTAAACCAACAATGCGTTGGCTGGACTGGAAATGGCACTGCGCTGGGTCTGGGTCATTCGCGGTATCAGTAAACCTTTGTTTAGCGACGTAATGTCGAGCATTGCACTGGCGTCGGCAGCAGCACCCGAAGTGTTGATACTAACATTCTGGGAATGACATACCGTTATCATGAAAAAAGGAAAGATAAAGGTGCTTAGTAGAATTCGTCTGTTCATATCCAGGCGTTTAGTTTTTAGTAAATGAATTTGTCTGCGACCCGCCATTTTACTCCTTCCAATTTGTGCGTGTTTTACCATACGGAACCACTGATAGGGGGCTCTAAAACAGGAGTAATACAATTATGTAACGTGGCAAGTCCAAAAATATTGTCCGCATTTACTAATAAAAGTTCTACAGGTTCAGAATTTTTTCTGATTCACTAACAAGTTGAAAAACAACGCTTAATAGAAAATTTTTATATCTGCAATGATAAAAACCTATAATTTTTATAGTTTACCTCCTACCAGGATCGTGGGTATTTAAGTAAAACATACAAAGCCCACAGGCTGAACTGAAAAGATAAAGTACAAGGGTGCGACGCAAGAATGCCTGAATACTTTTTACTAAAGTTGGCTACCTAATTATCCCTCGATTTCCTGTAGCCAAGGCATATGCAAGAGAGAGGCAGGGACGAAAAAACCAATAAAGGGAACCGGAAAGTGAATGTGTAGAGCTTGCGGAGGAGCAGGAAACAATCAATAGAGGTGAGGCTTGTATTCTTGTACGATTGAAAAATGTTAAAAACAAGAGGGTACTGCGCGGCGTGTGTGGACATTGGTAGCAAATAAACACAAAACAAAAAAGGAGTCCTGAACAGGTGTTCAAAACTCGTTATAGGAAGAAGGGAACGGATTTAAAACTCACTGAAATTGATACCAGCCAGTACCATTGGACTGAAGGGTAATGGTGCTTTGGGCGGCGACAGTAGTTACCACTGCAAGTGTGAAACTGCTAAAACTATAACCACCAACATTACGCGCACCGGTTGACCTGTTTACAATTACATATACCCTACCCGTGCAGGTAGTTGGATCGGGTAAAGTGATTGCAGGTGTGCTTAATAGATTGATGATAACAGTATGATGCGTTGCGTTTAAGGTTTGGCTTGTGCTCGTCCGCACAATTGCATGACTATTGGAACCATTGACGTCGAGAGAAGATACCGGAGGTGATGTTAAAATTCCGAGATTGCCGTCTTTGGTGACTGTGCTAAGAGTAGGTCCGGCTGCACTTCGCCATTTGGTGAGGTTGGCAGTTTGAAAGGCAGAAAATGCCTGTACACCCAGGGGAACACTCGCATTTCTTTGTGCCTGAACCAATACTCCCGTTCCGCTAGTTGAGGCTAAAAATGCCGGGAAAGTTGCGGTTTGCCGGTCACCTCCTAAAACGGTTGTCCAGTATGAACCCATTTGCAAATTACGTCCTCCGCCTCCCTGCCAGTAGATGTCACCGCCATCACCACCAATCCTAAAATCTCCGGAGCTGGCAGTATGGTAAAAAGTAATTGGGATGACGAACCCACACGACGGATTTCAACACTGTCTTTGAGTACGAGACGGGCTGTTGGATCGGTAACACCAGAACCTGCTCTGCCCAAACTGTCAAATACTACACGTTCTGTGTGGGCAGGGCGAAAGCGCAAACTTTTCAGGTCTGCAGTTCCCATATAGTTAGTACCGGAGTTTAGTGCCGAATAAACAATTTAAGATTGTAAATATTGTGCGGAAATAAAGCTGTGAATAACCTTTTAATATCTCTTAAGCATTGCTGTAGTTCAATGGATTATGCCCATAAAGTGATGCGGTACAAGGGAGTGACACAACAATGTTGAATAAAGAGGGAATGCCGGCAAAAAAAGCCACCTGGAAAAACACTGGCTGATTGTGCTTCTGACCACGGAACCAGGTGAAATGAGGGCAGAAGCAGGCGCAGTATTGGTATGATCGGCGACCGGTTTATTGATTATAAGGAATTATCTACATAACAAAACAGCCCTTCATAAGTGAGAGGGCTGTTAAATCTGTTCTTTATAAAACTTCCAAAAACAGGTACTATTTGCCAGTATGAGTTTACTTAGAAAATTGTTTAAAAGCCTTTAGATATTTAACTGTACATAAATGACCCCATCACTTAAAATTTCCATAGCATTTGTTGTGGCGGCTTTTTGTAACTGAGTAGTAGTTGAAGTGCTCCCGGTTTTGATGGTCATATTAAAGGTTATATTCCCTGAGCCATTGTTGATAAACCGGTAAATTCTTCCGGGACAAGTACTGGGAGCGGGCAGGGTCCAGGTAACGTTGCCCGACCCTGTATTGATAACTACATAATCAGTGCCGGTGATTGTTTGTGAACCTGTGACGTTGCGAAAACCGACGGACACAGAACCGTTATAGGATAATGTTGAATTGGGTGTAGTGGTACCTATGCCAAATCTTCCGACGCTGTCAAGGCGCATACGCTCGTTGGTAGGATCCAATCCACCGTTGAAGAAAATAATACTTTTGTTTGGTGTCACATTACCAAAAATAAGATCATTGCCGGCAGAATAGAGGTAGGCATTATTTGGTCCATTAAGAATACTGGTGCCAGCTGTTGTATAATTACTTGAGTTTATCCCCATGTCGATATAATTAATACCATTTGCCTCAGTACCTAAATCGTTAGTAGCCACTACATCGGAACTTGCCAAGGAACCATTGGAACTGTTATGAATGTTTAATTGCATATAGTTATTGATGTAACCTTTTGCGCTGATCACATTTACGGTTGTAGTGGGATTAGCCGCAGTTGAACCTGCATCTACCAAAAACTTTTCCATATTGGCACCGGAAGTTTGTATAGGAGCGTTGCCAATGGAAACATTGCCTGCACTGTCTAAGAGCATTCCCTGTTTATTATTGGTTCTAAAACGGAGACTGCTGGTTGCATCAGTAGTACCCAGAAAGTTGGTAGCAATTGATGCGCTGGTATTTGCGCCATTGGTTGACCATGTATTTGAGACACTAGCCGGCACAGCAAAGGTGCCATCGGCTCTTAAGAAATTAGAAGTGCCACCACCACTTACCGGCACCAACCCTTTCGTCGTAGAGTTAAAAACATCTAACAAGGCGGTTGCCTGCGTACCGGTAATGTCAGTTGGAACTGCTGCAGAACCGGTGTTATTAGCTTTAAAAGTATTGGCAGCCATATTTGCCAGTTTCGCATTGCTGACCGCACTATTGCTAATGGTAGTTGCCAGCGAACCGGAAGCGTTTGTCACATCGCCGGTAAGGGCAGGGTGGGATGTAGCATTGAGCACACCAGTGATATTAGCCGCTGTACCGGTTGTGTTTTGATTAAGTAGGGGAAAGTCGGCTGCAACGGCCGTGGTCAATGCACCTGTGCCAGTGGTTGACTTAACGATACCGGTTGTGTTCGCTGCAGTACCCGGGGCATAATCTGTACCCGCTGTGGCAGTAGAGAAAGCAGTACCATCGCCTTTTGCTATACCGTTGACCGAAGTAGTTAGTGTGATAGCAGGTGTAGTGGTCGGGTTGGCAACACTGCCGCCCAGTCCATTGGCTGTAACCACTGATGCTGAGGTAACCGTGCCGGAAGTAACTCCCGGTGGTACAGCAAACGTACCATCGGCTCTGAGATATTGAGTAGTATTGCTGGTAACGCCGGGAACCAAACCTTTGTTGGTGCCAAACACGTTGAGCATGGCAGTAGCCTGAGTAGCAGTAAGGTCTATGGGCGACGCGGCACTTCCTGTATTGTTTCCCTTGAAGGTATTGGCAGCCATGTTCGCCATTTTAACATTGGAAACAGCACTGTTGGCAATCGTTGTGGCAACTGAACCTGATGTAGTGGTCACATCGCCGGTAAGGGCAGGATGTGAAGCAGCATTGAGCACTCCGGTAATATTAGCCGCGGTACCAGTTGTGTTTTGATTAAGTGTTGGGAAGTCAGCTGCAACAGCAGTAGTGAGTGCACCTGTGCCCGTGGTTGACTTAACGATACCGGTTGTGTTTGCTGCTGTACCCGGTGCATAGTCAGTACCTGCTGTGGCAACAGAGAAAGCGGTGCCGTTGCCTTTTGCCATACCATTGACCGAAGTAGTCAACGTGATAGCAGGTGTAGTGGTTGGGTTGGCAACACTGCCGCCCAATCCGTTGGCTGTAACCACTGAGGTTGAAGTGACCGATCCTGTACCAAATGTAGACATTGGTATTTTTCTGATTAAACCGGTGCTTACCGTTAACAAGCTGTCACCATTTACATTGGTGGTGCCTGCTGCCAGACCTATTAGGGTCAATGGATTGGCGCCTTGTACATATAGTTTTGTTGTTGGGTCTTTTGTGCCAATACCAAAGTTGCCTGTGAGTAAGGCTGCATTACCTGTTGCATTGGCGCTTACTACAAAAGTGGGATTAGCAGCCTGCCCAAATTGCCATTCGGCAGTATTGCCAGTAACAAAAGTATTAGGTGCTCCTGGTCTTGCTTCGAAGCGAATATTGCTGGTAAGGGGAGAACCGGCAGTACCTGTTCTAAATATGAAGTCCACCAGATTTGCACTGGTTCCTATGGTTTCAAAGATGGCTCCGTTCTCACCAGCCCGGTTGCGCAGGCGTAGCGTTGAGGGACCATACACGTCACCTTCCTCGCGCATCACAAATTCTTTCGTTGACCGGATTGTACCGGATGTTGCATCACCTATTGTGATATCGCCGGACGTACCGGTACTTGCACTTACCCCGTTGATAATCCGTAGCCTTTCTATATTGTTAGCCTTTACAACGACATCCTGCGCATCGGTGGTACCGATAAAATGCGTGCCTGCAATGGTTCCCGAGTTTCCGCCAAGAGACCAATTGCTGGTGGTGGCTGCATTGAAGGCAATCCAGTCGGCCATAGTTAAATACCCACTGGTAGTTGCGGAAGCCGTACCCAGTTTGGTTTTTATTGATGCGGAAGTTTCGTCGCCATTATTATTTCCGGATAGATTAGAACCGCTGACAGTTCCACTTGCGGCTACGCTGGCAGGTGTGATAGCGCCAAGTGTAAGACTTATAGCCGGGGTAGTTGTACTGTTGGTAACTGTACCGGATACACCGTTGGCAGTGGTAACCGCAACAGAAGTTACGGTGCCGGAGGTAGTTCCGGGAGGAACCGCAAAGGTGCCGTCTGCCCGCAGAAAGTTAGCTGTTCCGCCACCACTTGCAGGTACTAAACCCTTGGTGGTGGTTGTAAATGAATCGAGCATGGCGGTTGCCTGGCTGGATGTCAGGTCGAGCGGGTTGCCGCTAACGCCTGCATTGTTCGCCTTAAATGTACCGGAAGGCATATTACTCAGCTTTATGTTGCTCACCGCATTGTTATTGATCTTGGCAGTAGTAATAGCACTGTTACTGATAGTGGTAGCTGCCGAACCTGCGGTATTGGTCACGTCGCCGGTGAGGGCGGGCAGTGAAGTGGTATTGAGTACACCGGTAATATTGGCGGCGGTGCCGGTGGTGTTTTGATTGAGTGTAGGGAAGTCGGCTGCCACGGCGGTCGTCAGCGCACCTGTGCCGGTGGTTGATTTAACGATGCCGGTGCTGTTGGCTGCGGTGCCGGGAGCATAATCGGTGCCGGAGGTAGCTGCTGATAGTGCAGTTCCATTTCCTTTTACGATACCTGTTACTGATGTTGTTAGGGTAATAGCCGGGGTAGTGGTAGGGTTGGTAACGCTGCCGCCCAGGCCATTGGCGCTGACCACGGAGGCAGAGGTAACAGTACCGGAAGTAACTCCGGGGGGAACCGCAAAGGTGCCGTCTGCTCTTAAGTATTGCGTAGTGTTGCTGGTTACGCCGGGAACCAAGCCTTTTGTTGTATTGAATACATCAAGCAAAGCGGTAACCTGGGTACCTGTAAGGTCTAGCGGCGCAGCAGAAGCACCAGTGTTGTTTCCTTTGATGGTGGTAGCGCCCATGTTTGCCAGCTTCGCATTGGTAATGGCGCTATTGATAACTTTTGCTGTTGTCACTGCATTGGCGCTGATAGTGGTGGCTGCTGAACCTGCGGTATTGGTCACGTCGCCGGTGAGGGCGGGTAGTGAAGTAGTATTGAGTACGCCGGTAATGTTGGCGGCGGTGCCGGTGGTGTTTTGATTGAGTGTAGGGAAGTCGGCTGCTACGGCAGTGGTGAGGGCACCGGTGCCGGTGGTTGACTTAACGATACCCGTGCTGTTGGCTGCGGTGCCGGGAGCATAGTCGGTACCGGAGGTAGCTGCTGACAGGGCTGTACCATCTCCTTTAATCATACCGTTCACGGAAGTGGTCAGGGTGATGGCAGGGGTTGTGGTGGGGTTGGTAACGGTGCCGCCAAAGCCATTGGCGCTGACAACAGAAGCAGTTGTCACTGAACCGCCGCCACTGTTAGCCAGCATGACCCACGATGAACTGAGGGTGCTATAGTAGTAAAAGCCCTGGGTGCCATCGGTCTGGTAAACCAGTAAGGCGTTGGCTGGACTGGAAATGGCAGTACGCTGGGTCTGGGTCATTCGCGGTATCAGTAAACCTTTGTTTAGCGACGTAATGTCGAGCATTGCACTGCCATCGGCAGCAGCACCTGAAGTGTTGATGCTTACATTTTGTGAATAGCTTTTCAATGACAAAAACAAAGGCAACACTAACATGAAAATTAAATGACGTTTCATTTCGATAAGGTTTTGTTCTTTTCACACCTATTTCTTGCAGGTAGTTCTTGGCTTTTTTCAGGAAAACAACGTCCCGATTTTGAAAAAAGTATGAACCCGTAAAAAGCTTTTATGTAACAAGTCATTTTTAGAAATATTGCTTTTACATGTTTAAAATATCTAAAGCTTGAGGTAATTGATTTCACTTACAGAAAACCATAAAAGAATGAATAGAGGACATTAACTTTTACAGGGAAGGAGAGAGTGCTATATAAAAGAGTTTATCTCATAGAATGTTTTTATAGGAGGTGATTGTTCAATTGTTTTTACTGGCCCATAGCGAAAATGCTGTACAAGGGTGCGACGCAAGGATGCCAAACCGGAGTAACTCCGCAGGGAACCAAAAAAAAACCAGCTTTCAAAATGAGGTATTGACCGTTAAAGAAACTGCTAAGTAAACACGGCAACTTCATTGAAAATGATGCGAACTAAGAGTGGCAGGAAGGAAGAAAAACAAAGAAGCGTTATTAAGAGCGATAATGTAAGTACGAATTTTTAAAGATTTAATACCATGGTGAGGCCTTAATTTTACACAATGCCTTATTTTAATTTGAATGACACACTTAATCTGCTTTCCAAAGTAACACTCCAAGCGAGCCTGGTAATGCAGCACAGGTTTGGAGCAGCTATAGATTGAGCAGATGTTAAGGCAAACCCGTGCAATGGGGTTACCCAATATCGGTTTCTTTTGAACCCACCACTTCGTGCAACCTCGTTGCCCCGAATGCCCCAGTGGGTTGAGGGCTTTTACACGACCAACCGGCATGTTAAAGAAAGATTTTTTCAGCCGCACCATCGACGACATCTATAAAGAGCTTACTTACCTCATTTTTTATTTCCAGGGCGAACCATACCTTAAACCCGGAGTTTTTGGAAATGGTGAAATATGCTGCAGACAAAGGCATTTACACAGCCACCAGCACCAATGCGCATTACCTGACCGATGCCAATGCAAAAAAAACCGTAGAAAGTGGGTCTGGACCGGTTGATCATATCCATAGACGGAACTACACAGGATGTGTATAAACAATACAGGGTAGGCGGCAATCTGGAAAAGGTGATGGAAGGTGCCCGCAGAAATTGTGAAGTGGAAAAAAGAATTGAAGAGCAAAACAGCCGTTTGTGTTCTTCCAGTTTTTGGTTGTAAAACACAATGAACACCAGATAGACAGATATAAAAAAATTAGCAAAAGAGATAGGTGTTGACCAGGTTAGATTTAAAACTGCACAGGTGTATGATTATGAAAACGATCCCAACAAACTGATACCACGCATGGAAAAATACAGCCGGTACCGCAGGGGAAAAGATGGTAAAATGAAAAGCAAAAGCGGCTTGGGAAACCATTGCTGGAAACTGTGGCAGGGCAACGTAATATCGTGGGATGGCTTGGTGGTGCCTTGCTGTTTTGATAAAGATGCTGCCCACCGGTTGGGAAATTTGCAAGTGCAATCCTTTAAGGAGGTTTGGAACAATGATAACTACAAACAGTTTCGCAAGGAGATCATGACCAGCCGCAAAAACATTGATATTTGTGCGAACTGCAGTGAAGGATTGAAAGTGTGGGAAGACTAAACACAAAAGTATTTTGACCCTGACAAAATATCTAACTTTAATACTATCATTTCAAAACCGGCATCGAATGCGATATTGAAAAGGAAATTCCACAAAACTATTTTCGAAATGAACGGCACAAGCGTTGGTAAATATTCTGTTTCACATCGAACTGGATATTGGAAAGATTTGAAAAAAATTTCCTGAAGAAGGAAGATATCACCCACCAGCAATACAACATATCTACGCATACTGAGACAATAGCGATACAACCGCTGTCCACCCTGAAGATAAGGGAACGATGATGGACAAAATGAGTGATACCAGTAGAATTGTAGAACGGCTATTAAAAAAAGAACTGGTGAACAAACAGATCTGCTCGCACGACAAGAGATTGGTGGATGTAACCATAAGCGAAAAGGGAATTTCAGCTGTTGCAAAAAGCTAGACAGGAAGAATAATTTGATCGACGGAATATCAGCCAGGCTAACAGATGAGGAGACTGATTCTTTTAAACAATCTCCTGGATAAGATGAGAGACGGAGAACGGCAGATCCTTCGTAGTTACAGGCATTAAATTAGGAAAGAGAATTTATGAAGCAGTTTTTATGTACGGCAATTGCCTTTGTAATATTTTCGCACCTGCAGGCGCAGTCTTCGCCACAATATGAGTTCAGGGCAGTTTGGATAGCCACGGTGGAAAACATTGATTGGCCCAGCAAAAAAGGTTTGTCTGTTGAACAACAAAAACAAGAATTTATTCGGTTGCTCGATATGCATCAACGAAATGGCATGAATGCGGTGGTGATGCAGATAAGACCGGTTGCAGATGCTTTTTATCCTTCGCGCTTTGAACCCTGGAGCGAATACCTGACGGGGAAACAGGGACAAGCACCCACACCCTTACTACGATCCATTGCAGTTTATGATTGAGGAAACCCACAAGCGTGGAATGGAATTTCATGCCTGGATGAATCCCTACCGCGCTGTTTTAATATTAACCGGTCTTCTATCTCACCTACCCACATTACCACGCCTTTTTCCCCAATGGTTTGTTACGTATGGCAGTACCAAATATTTCGATCCCGGATTGCCACAGGTACGTGAGCATGTGAACCGTATTGTGAAGGATGTAGTAGAGCGCTATGATGTTGATGCGATTCACTTCGACGATTATTTTTATCCGTATCGTATTCCCGGAAAAGAGTTTCCTGACGAGGTAAGCTATGCCCGCTATGGCAATGGCATGGACAAGGATGACTGGCGGCGCAGCAATGTAGATACCATTATAAAAATGCTGAGCGAAACGATCAAGAAAACCAATCCGCGGGTTAAGTTTGGTATCAGCCCCTTTGGCGTTTGGCGCAACAGCACGAACGCGACCCGCGAGGCAGCGCCTCAAAAGCCGGGCAAACCAACTACGATGATCTGTATGCTGATATACTGCTGTGGCTGCAAAAAGGATGGATAGATTATGTGGCACCACAACTGTATTGGGAAATAGGGCACCGGGTGGTTGACTTTAATATGCTACTTGACTGGTGGTCTAAAAATACTTATGGCAATCACCTGTATATCGGGCAGGGTATATACCGGGCTTTGGAGGCGAAATCTGGCGCGTGGAAAAATAGAAACGAATTGCCACGTCAAATACAGGCTATACGGGCCAATCCCAATGTGCAGGGAAGCATTTTTTTCAGCAGTGCCACCTTTCGCAGCAACCCAAACGGATGGAGCGACTTCTTTGCGGAACAACTATTATAAATATCCTGCTATTGTTCCACCGATGGAATGGATAGACAGTGTACCGCCCATTAGCCCAATGGTTGAAAAAACAAGTCGCAACGAAGTGAGGCTGTATTACCGTGGTGCAGAACCTATAAAGGCATTTGCTTTCTATAAAGTTGCACAAGGTGAAGAAGCGACAATAGATGAGGCGATGCTGATAAAGATCGTTGTGGCAGACAAAACCCTTGATGTTGACCTGCGTGATCTGCCTGCCCGAAATGACGACAAGTTGTATGTAACGGTAGTTGATAGAAACAATAACGTGAGTGAATGGGTGCAGCTTAGATGAGTTTGCTTAGTGCCGGCAAAAGCTGTCAACAATGCTGAAGTCTTACTGTTTATTTTCTGTTTACACTTTTACAAATGCAGGGAGTAAGTAAGGCGCAAAATTTTACCTTTACTCCAAGCGTACATAAACCATTTAAACTTTTTAGATATGCCAGGATTTGAACTATGGGGCGACGAAGAACGCAAAGAAGTGAACGATGTATTAGAGACAGGCATTTTAATGCGATATGGCTTTGATGGTGCAAGAAAAGGAATATGGAAAGCAGCAGAATTGGAGCAAGCTATCTGTACCACTTTTGGGTGCCAATACGCGCAGTTGACCAGCAGTGGCACGGCAGCCCTTACTACTGCCATGGCGGCTCTTGGCATTGGCAATGGCGACGAAGTGATAATGCCCACGTTTACTTTCGTTGCCAGTTTTGAGGCGGTGCTGAGTGTGGGCGCTATACCCGTTTTGGTTGATGTAAATGAGTCGCTCACACTAGATCCCGAGGCAGTGAAACTGGCTATAACGCCACAAACCAAATGTATAATGCCGGTGCACATGTGTGGCAGCATGGCCGATATGGATGCGCTGAAAAACATTTGCGAACAGCACGACCTGCTAATGATAGAAGATGCCTGCCAAAGTATTGGTGGCACTTACAAAGGCAAAATGCTGGGCACCATTGCCGATGCCGGCACCTTTAGTTTCGACTTCGTAAAAACCATCACGTGTGGCGAAGGCGGAGTAGTGATGACAAACCAGCACGATACCTATATAAAATGCGATGGCTACACCGACCACGGGCATGACCATAAAGGCGGTGCAGATCGCGGGGCAGATCAACATCCGTTCATTGGCTACAATTTTCGCATCAGCGAGTTGCATGCCGCCGTTGGTTTGGCGCAGGTAAAAAAGTTGCCGCAATTTTTAGCCATTCAAAAACAGAATCAAACCGCGTTAAAACAAATTCTTTCGCAAATTCCGGAGATCAAATTTCGTACAGTGCCAGACCCGGCCGGCGACAGTTGCACATTTCTAAGCTGGTTTTTGCCCACCGAAGCTATGACCAAAGCGTTTGTTAGCGAGATGAAGGCGCAGGGAATTTTGGCGGGAAACTTTTACTGGTACAACAATAACTGGCATTACATCAGCAAGTGGGACCACCTGAAAGAACCCGCTTTTCTCAATAGCCAAAGCCACGCTGCAATGGAAAAGTTGCGAGCGTATGCCACACAAAATTTTCCCGTAAGCGATGCCATTATGAGCCGCTGTATCTCTACCGCTATAAGCCTGCTTTGGACCGGGGAGCAGATAAAAGAAAAGGGCGAAAAAATGGTGGCTGTTATCAGAAAGGTGTTAGCCGGGCAAACTGCCGAAGTATAATCTTTCCAATTCGTCCATTGCACCAATTAGTAGTTCAGCAGAAATTTGTTTTGGTCGCCAGCTTTTGTATGCAGAGTTGGACATAGTTGTGTCACACCCTTGTACGGCAAACCATTGAGCAGCTTAAAGAATAAGTAGTAGGAAAGTACTTCAAGTGGAAGCTATCAATAAAGAGGGCACTATAAAATTTTACGAAAAAAAAGGTTGTTATAAAACCTGGATATTGTCAATTATGGCTCAGTTCCACGAAGACCATACAGTTGAACGGAGCGTCGCAACAATGCTTCCCATAGCTCTTTTGCCGGCTACCAAAAAACACCTGCCTACTTTAACACCCTTGCAACCTTATGGAAGAGAAGTATTGAGTTTGCCTTCCATTTTATCGGTATAGGCTACACTGCCCAAACGAAATTTGACGGGGAGTTTTACAGCCTTTTGCAACTGCAATTCTTTTTGGCAAAAGAACCCAATATGGCTGCTGTAAAACGTGGGCGACAGTGGCAAAGGAAGTTGCTTTTGCGGGTTAAGTGTATCGCTGCCTGCAGTGCCAAAAAATGGTATGGATGGGCGGATCGCAGGTGGAAAAGCGGGCGTAACTTTTTGGCTATATGCGCCGACGCATACAAATAAAAACATAAAGAAACAAATACTGTGAGCCCTCATCTGGCGTTTTATTAGCTGTAAATTTACCTGCTAATGTTGAAAGCCTTTTGTTAAGGCGCAGGCAAAATATTTGGGAAAATTAAAACATCTTAATTTGCGACTTTTGCAGTTTTGATGGAGAAAGGTAAACAATGTCATTAAGTCAATCACTACAACAAAAGCTTTTACAGAAATTATCGCCCCAGCAAATTCAATTGATGAAATTGCTGCAGGTTCCTACTGCCAACCTGGAAGAGCGAATAAAAGAAGAGCTGGAAGAAAATCCGGCGCTGGAAGTGGGTGAAGACGGACATGACGAGTTTGAAGAGGATGATGATTTTAAGAGCGACCCCGATGAAGAATACGAAGCCGAAAGCAGCACCGATGATTATGATAATATAGACCTGAGTGAATATGTAACAGAAGGCGATGATGAGGTGGGTGACTATAAGCTGCGCGATGAAAATTATCCTGAAATGGATGAAGGAAAGGTGATACCGATACGGGTAGAAACATCTTTTCATGAAATGCTGCTGAACCAGTTGGGTATGATGGAACTGGATGACCGCACCCAAAAAATAGCAGAGCAAATTGTTGGCAGTATAGACGATGATGGTTACCTGCGCCGCGAGATAGCTTCAATATCTGATGACCTGGCTTTTCGGCAAAACATACTTATCTACAGAAGACGAAATTGAAACACTCATCAGGCAAATACAACAATTTGACCCGCCGGGTATATGTGCCCGTGATTTGAAAGAGTGCCTGATACTACAATTAAAACGCAAGTTGGGCGAAGGCAAAGAAGTAGAAATTGCTATGCAGGTATTGGAGCGATATTTTGATGAATTTACCAAAAAGCACTACGAGAAAATACAACGAGGTCTATCGCTTACTGATCAGCAACTCAAAGATGTTATCACACCAAATTATAAAGCTTAACCCCAAGCCGGGTGGTAACATTGGGGACGTAAATAAGGCAGAAAGTTATGTAGTGCCCGACTTTTTTATTTTCAACAACAATGGTGTTCTTGAGCTAACGCTGAATAGCAAAAATGCCCCCGACCTGCGCATAAGCGAAGGTTACCGGGACATGATAAAAGACTATGAAAAGCGGTACTAAAAAAGATAAACGACAAAAAGAAGCGGTACTTTTTATCAAGCAAAAAATAGACTCTGCCAAGTGGTTTATTGATATGATAAAACAGCGGCAGCAAACGTTGATCGGTACTATGTCGAGCATAATGAATTACCAGAAAGAATTTTTTCTAACTGGTGATGAAACTACGCTGAAGCCGATGATATTAAAAGACATTGCTGAGATGACAGGTTTGGATATAAGTACAGTAAGCCGGGTGGCTAACAGCAAATTTGTGCAAACCGAATTTGGTACTTACCGGCTTAAATTTTTCTTCAGCGAGTCGCTTAGTACCGATAGTGGCGAAGAAGTAAGTACAAGGGAAGTAAAGAAAATACTGAGCAACCTGATAGAAGCAGAAGACAAACGCAAACCCCTGAGCGATGAGCAATTGACAGACATGCTACAGGAAAAAGGATACAATATTGCCCGCCGAACGGTAGCTAAATACCGTGAACAACTTAACCTGCCCGTTGCGCGCCTGAGAAAGCAACTCTAACCAATGAACCCGATATCAACTGCTGAGAGTCAATCAATTTTTCCGTTGCCGCAGCCACCACTTCTAAAAGCCTTTGGTCGTTTTTTTTCTTATGTTTTCCACCCGTTGTTTGTACCCGCTTATGTAGCGGCTTATTTGCTTTTCATACATCCGTATTCATTTGCGCTGCTGAATACGCCACAGAAGATCTTCCGGTTGATCTTTGTTTTTTCAACCACTGCATTCTTTCCGGCTTTTACCGTGTTTCTGCTTTGGCGGTTAAAGTTTGCCAACTCTATTTTTCTACGTACACAAAAAGAACGCATCATTCCATTTGTAGCTTCTATCACTTATTATTTCTGGGCCTATTTCGTTAGCCGGGGTTTAGAGGATTCGCCAAAGATCATGACCGCATTTTTCTTTGGTATCTTTCTTTCGGCAAGTGCAGCTTTAACGGCCAACAATTATTTCAAGATTAGTATGCATGCCATTGGGGTGGGTGGTGCCGCTACTTATTTAATATTGCTGGGTCTTATTTCCGGTGTACCAATGGGTGTCGCCATAGCCGTTGCTACATTGGTCATGGGTTTGGTATGTACATCGCGCTTACTGGTCTCAGACCATGACCCAATGGAAATTGTCTGGGGTTTGATCGTTGGTATTGCCGGGCAAGTTTTAGGTTGTTTGTTTATCTTGTCGTGAATTCATTTTTCTATCTCTCCTTCGTCGCGTATTCCAATAGCTTGAAAAAAGACATTTAGTAAAAACAGGGCATTACATAAAACTACTTTCTATGAATGCCCGTGCACGAAAGAAGTTGCTATATCAGTAACTTTCTCCAAATTGCATATTGTAACAGTTAACAGCACTTGCGTATGAAGAAAATGTTTTCTACTCAGCTAAATTCTAATGCAATCAATTTTTGGTTGCTTATTTTCAGAATATGCATTGGCGCCATTATGCTGACGCATGGCTTGCCAAAACTTAACAACCTAATGACCGGGAACATAGAGTTTCTGGATCCCTTCGGTTTGGGGCCAGGTCCGTCACTTACCCTTACTGTATTTGCAGAAGTAGTTTGCACTATACTGGTTATGATCGGGTTAGCAACACGTTTTGCTACACTACCTCTCATCATAAATATGGCTGTAGCGATACTGGTCGCACATGCGCAAGACCCGTTTGCCCGCAAAGAACTGGCACTTTTATACCTGGTTATTTTTGTTGGCTTTTTAATTATGGGAGCAGGCAAGTTCTCTATAGATTATTTTATTGGCGGAAGGAATAAGAACCGCAGGTATTAGAATTAATTTTACTAGTAACATAAAGGGCAACTTAAAAAAAAAGTTGCCCTTTATGTTGTTACCAGGTTTGAAGTTAAAGCATGGCTATATCAAACACCACGCAATAGGTTAAAAGTGACGAAACTTCTGAAGACAACTTGTAATTGGGTAAAAGCCTATTAAACTAATGGTGGTTCTATAAAAACTGTTGACTTCTTACATAAATTCTTTTATTCAGTTTCCATTTATTGCTAGTAAAATATAAAAGGAAGTAAGAACGGAAAAACTACCATCACAAGAATAGCGCCTCATAAAAAGCAGAAAAGACAATACCAATCTTTGGGGAAAATCTTTGCAAAAAAAATAGCCCGTAAGGGCTATTATATTTTGAGTTCGGCAATTGGAATTATACATTGCCAATAACATACAAAGCTTTCAGATTAGGAGTGGGGCTACCACCGGCCTGCTCAAGAGTTATTGCAAATGTTTGTGCCTTGCTAATTTGTTTCATTTTACAGGCACCAACACAACCCTGCGATAAAACACCTGCATCAACGGGCTTTCCATCTACCAACGCCCAAAGTTGATATTGCTTACCGGCTGCCGGAGTTGGTAAGCTGTTTGGCATCAGGTAAACCTGCTGTGTTTTTGGGTTCCAGAAAACGGTTGCTACATTAGGTGTACCTCCGGATGGGTCTTTCATTTTCACAGCTATTACATCAATACTACCCATGATGCTGGAAACCGATTGCCATTCAGTTAGTCGTGTTTGATAGATCTGGTTATTAGCCTGCAATGTGTTTCGCTCAGATAGCAAAGAAAGATATTGTGCGTTTTTGTCCTGGTATCTTTGGTATAGGTAAAAGTTTAAAGCTGCACTGGCTATCAACAAGATGATTGAAGCTGCGGCAACGATACGCCATCTTCTGAAAAAAGTTATATGAACTACCGGGGTCTTGTCTTCTTCTTCTTCGTCAGGTTGATTATGCAATTTGCCATTGGTCTCCTGGCTAAGGGTAGCGAACAAAGAAGTCTTTACATGCGCGGGGGGTTCTACTGCATTTTCCAGGGCACTCTCTTCAAGCAACAGTGAAAACTCATCAATAGCCTGTGCAACCTCTCTATACTGCAGTCTGAAAGGCATCAACTTCCGCAACTTCATCAGCAGATGCCATTCCCAGCACATAGCTTTCTATTATTCCACTTTGTATGTATGCCTGTATGTCCACTAAGGTTTAATAACTTGTTTTAACTGTATCAGAGCCGTTCTCAATCTTGTCTTTACTGTTCCCAAAGGAATTCTCAACATTTTCGAAATCTCGTCCTGTGTATATCCTTCAAAATAAGAGAGCTCTACCAAAATTCTGTAGTCTTCCTTCAAATTATGCACGATCTTCCGAAGACCAATTTTATCCGTATTGGTTTCGGTGCTGCCACCAGCATCGTTCATATTTTCTGTAAGTTCTCTTTTGCGAAGGTTGTGCTGATAATTTTTGCTTCTTATGGCGTCGATACTTGCATTGCGGGCCACGTTTAACATCCATGTAAACAATCTGCCCTTCGTGTGGTCGTAAGTTTCAATTTGGCGCCAAATCTTAACAAAAACCTCTTGAAGTAAATCGTTAGATAACTCGCGGTCAATTACTATATTCATGATCACCGAATACAATGAGCCGGAATAATGATCGTATAGATAATTAAATGCACTTTCCTGGTGTTGTTTTAACATCAGAACCAACTCGCCTTCCTGGTATGTAATGCCGTTATTCAATTGCGGAGGTAAAGGAAATGGTTAGAAGGCGTAACCGACAATACATACGTAAGGTGGGTTTTGCCGGATTTTTTTTAAGAAATAAGATTTCTATAATCAGCAGCGCTTAACAAAAATTCATACGCTGCAGGGTCACTCACGGTCATCTTTATCATCCAGCCTTCTTTATAAGGATCGGTGTTGACCAGTTCAGGTTGGTTAGCCAGTGCGGAGTTAACTTCATCAACAGTACCTGCTAACGGCAAAAACAGATCACTTACCGTTTTTACCGCCTCCACTGTGCCAAATACTGCTTCAGCTTCCAATGATTTTCCAACAGAATCGATGTCTACATACACTATATCTCCCAACTCACTTTGCGCATATTCGGTTATTCCTATGGTAGCCGTAGATCCTTCAAGGCTCACCCATTCATGGTCTTTTGTATAGCGAAACTCCTCTGGAAAATTCATGTAGAAACGGTTTAGTAAATCAATATTAATAAAAAATAACTTCAACTGCCTAATTCAACATACGCATTTTCATTCTCACGTCTTGTATAGGTCTGTCACCGGCGTCTTTTGCCACTTTTGCAATATTGTCTATCACATCCAAGCCACTTATCACCTCACCAAAAACAGTGTAACTCTGGTCCAGAAATGGAGCGCCGCCTATGCGGCTATACACTTCTTTTTGCTGGCGAGAATAAGCAAAACCTTCATTAGCAGGTTTTACACGTTGGGTGTAAACATTGTTCAGTTCCTGGTCAGGTATTATTTTACCCTCTACAATATAAAACTGGCAATTACTGCTTGCCATTTGTGGATTATTGTCGCGGGCGGCAGCCAAAGCACCCTTTTTATGATAGAAATTAGGTCTGAATTCTGCCGGAATTCTCTCGCCGGGCGCTGTGCCATTTCCCAACGGTACACCAGCCGGTGCCAGCCTACTTTGAGGATCGCCACCTTGTATCATAAACTGGCTGATGACACGATGAAACAGCAGGCTATCATAAAACTTTTGTTCTACCAGTTTTATAAAATTATCCCGGTGCAACGGTGTGCTGTCGTACAATTTGGCAATCATCACCCCATAATCCGTTGTTATTTCTACCAGCCGCTCGTGAGTAGCTAATTGCCGCCACGGCTCTTTAGCAACTGTGGCTGTTTTGGCAACTGTCACTATTTTCTTCGCAGGCGTTTTGCTTTTCACTTGCGCCTGCACACTTCCTGCCATGCATAGCAGGGCAACCAGCCACATAACCGTTGCTTTATTCATCTAATAAACCGTGATTTTTAAAATATAACAATACATGATCCTTTAAGAAGTTTTCCTGCTCTATTACATTCCACGCCGGAATTTCTTTTAGTTGTTTAAAATGCGGCCAGCCCTCTTCGTCTTTGCCTTCCAGGGCATAATAGCCACTGGCGCTTAGCAAAGTGCACACAGCTACGTGCATCAGATCCTGTTTTTGCTCTTTGGTTATTTTGCTTTTTACAAAACCGGTCTCCTGCATTCCTATCAGAAAAAGTACAGCCTCCATGTCGGGCTTTTTTCCAAACCGCTCCAGCATTTTTGCCTCCAGGCTCCACCAGCGCGCCTGTAAATCATCACCTGCATTCATATCGCTGCAAAAATAGCAGGTTAGCACCAATAACGAGTGCGCAGGCAAACGTATAAAACCAGGCGCAGCAACTGGTTGGCTGATTGCGACCACCTTACCAGGCAGCCTGCAGCTACTTCATAGATTTGCCGTTTAAACGGAGCGTCGCAACAATGCCTCTTTATCGCTCCGCAGTTGGTCACCAAAAACAACAACAAGTGTTCCTTTCTTTCCTGGCAAGCTGTTTACGCAAATGCGGCATAGTCTGCGTTCTTTTTCCTTTTTTAGGTGCGGGCCAAAGTTCTTTGTGCGGCTTTGCTTGCGACGCTCCGTTCAACTGCATATCGCTGCGCACCAGTTCACAAATTTTGCAAGGGATAACTACGGGCGCTTACACTGCATGATAGATCAGATCTGGAATATTTGGTGCAGGAAGGGATAGCAGATTTTATGTCAACGGCTGCCTCAGAGTTGTAAGGTTTCTTATTGAACGGGTAACGCCAGCAGCCGCCCGGAAATGGCTGTCTCCAGGTCAGACGGAATAGTAGCGGCGTCATCGCCCAGCGAGATGAACTGCTTGACCGATGGATCGTAGGTGAAGATAAACTCATCACTGCTGTTGATTTTAATGTTGAAGCGGGTACTTCCATTGAACTCGAAAGGGGAGGCTTTCACCATATAGGGTACGCCGTTCAGCAACAATTGAAAACTTTGGTCTTGCATAATCTATTATTTACAGGCATCAGACACAAAAACAATGCCTCTGGAAAGATTGCAAAATCCATCAATTGATTTGCCGCAATTCCTCCCAGCGGGTAGTGTACCTGGGACTAAGCATTTGCTGTTTCATTTTCCACAATTTTTCGGTGCCGGCTGCGAGCCACCTTTACCTGCTCGTTGCGCATACTAAAGTTTACATTGTCTATTATCTCCATCAGGCGGTGCTGACGGCTGGTAGCAGGTGCTGCAAACAAATTGGTCTGCAAAGCGAGCAGCCGGCACCAATTGCGAAAAAATAACACCTGCTTTTTCATACACCTTTCCCTCTTCATATATTTTGCTGATCAATTGCAGGGCAGTTTTTATCAGCTCGGTGGTAACGCTGCTGGCAACCGCCAAATTCATTTCGGCGGTTATGGGTACTGCACGTTTAAAATCGGTAACAACACCGGGAATTTTAGGAATGAGGAAAACGCTGATATTTTGAGTTGCGCCGTTTTGCCGGCGAAGTTTTTCGGCAGCACGGCTGGTATAGGTAGCAACGGCTTCTTTTATGGGCAACAAGTCTGCCAGTGGTTGCCCAAACCTGCGGGTGCAGGAGATCATCTTTTTCGTCGTTAACTGTTCTTCAATTACAATCGAGGGCATCTCCTGCAATTCTTTAAGTAAGCGCAAGCCTACTACACCGCCCAGGTTTTGTCTTATCCACTGTTCGGGCAGCAGGCTAAGATCGTAGGCGGTCTTAACCTGCAAGTTCTCAAGTTTGGTAGCGAATTGTTTACCAACGCCCCAGATCTCTTTTACCGGCGTACGTTTTAGCGCTGCTGTTATTTTTTGCGGGGTATCGAGCAACAACAGACATTTACTTTTTTCTTTATTTGCTTTGGCGAGGTTGTTGGCGATTTTTGCCAGGGTTTTTGTCGGCGCTACCCCCAGTGATACAGAAATGCCGGTCCATAATTCGACCCTGTCTTTAATTTTTTGAGTGACTGCCGGCAACTCAGCGGCGGGTACATGGCTCAGGTCGAGAAAGGCTTCATCAACTGAATACACTTCAATGCAATGCAGGGGTAAAATGCTTGCTACGGCTTCCATTACCCGCTTGCTCATATCGCCATAAAAACTGTAATTAGAAGAAAAAACAGAAACACCATGCTGGTCTAAAAATGGCTTGACCATAAAGTAAGGTGCAGCCATTTTTATTCCCAAAACTTTGGCTTCATCGCTGCGCGATATTATACAGCCATCATTGTTACTGAGCACTATGACCGGCTTGTTTTTCAGCCAGGGTTTAAACAACCTCTCGCACGAACAATAAAAGTTATTACAATCTATGATTGCCCTCATTGCCAGTAAAATTAGCAAATGGCTAGCAATTGTTACTAAAATTATTGGTAGCGCACATTGCCGTGGTTAAGGGTGCAGATCACTTGAATGTTCCGAATGTTATTTACAGGTTGGTGCCTTCTTCGTCCATTGCCTGTGATTCTAAGCCTTTGTTCAGTTCAGTATCTCCGTATTTTTTTCTCTCTGCTGTTCCGGCGCGGTCTGTACCTGCGGCACCGTCGCTGTTAGAGATAAGATCATCAACTGCGCGACCTGCGCTTACTGATTCCTGCGTGTTATGCTGCGTTGAGTTTTTTTCAGCCCGGCGTTCTTCTTCTGTTTCCAGGTGGGTGTTACCCATATTCAGATCATCGGCGCTTGAATTTGCCTGATCGTTTTGCTGATCGTTCATGAGATTTTGTTTTAGCAGGAGATGCCAATGTTGTGCCAGGCCCATAACGATTATCCCGGAAGGATATACTGAATAGTAAGGAAATCATTGTAACTGGTACATCAGCTCAGCCAGGGCGACACCGACAAACGGAGCGTCGCAACAAAAGCCACATCAGGGCTTTACAGCCGGTCTCCAAAAAGCGGTATTACCTGCCACCGCCAGGACAATGTTGGCGCAAATATGTAGTAAATAGCGTGGACAGGTGTTTGGATGTTCCCTCACCTTCAGAGATGCTATGTGTTCGATTTGGATACACCATTACCTGGAACATCTTGTTGTTTTTTACAAGTTCGTTAATGAGCATTTCTGTGCCTTGATAATGCACGTTATCGTCGCCGGTGCCATGGATGACCAACAGGTTGCCCCGCAGGTTTTTAGCATAGGTGATGGGGGAGCCATTTACGAAATCCTGCAGGTTCTCCTGCGGCAGACCCATGTAGCGCTCCTGGTAGATGTTGTCGTAGAGCAACTGATTGGCAACGGGCGCAATGGAGATGCCGGTCTTGTAGATGTCAGGATACTGGAACAACAAATTAAGCGTAGTTGAGCCGCCGCCGCTCCAGCCCCAGACTGCTATGCGACTGGTGTCAACGAAACCCCATTGCAATATCTTTTTTGCCGCCATTGCCTGGTCGCGTACATTGACAATACCAATTTTTTTGTAAATGGATTTGCGCCAGGCGGCTCCCTTTGGTGCAGGTGTACCGCGCCCATCGAGGCTGATCTGTATATACCCTTCGTCGGGCATGTCGCCTGCAAAAAGGCGTGTACCCGCGCTGCCGTAAGAGTCCCGCACAGTAGTGGCAGCCGGTTCGGTGTACACATAAAACAAGACCGGATATTTTTTGGTGCTGTCGAAGTTGGTGGGTTTTATTATCCACCCGTCCATAGTAACACCATCTGTTGTGGTTACCTGAAAAAGTTCGGGGGTACTGCTCTTTTTAGCTAATTGACCAGGTTGCCGGGCAGCTACCAGGTTGGTATGAGCAGGCAAACTAATGAAACCCGATGCCCAGGGAGTGGTAAGGTTTGAAAAGTTGTGACTGGCGTAATGTGCGCCGGGAGAAATGGAATAGAAATGAGTGCCTTTTTCTACAGCCGGAGATACCAACTCTGGCTCTCCTTTGCCACTAAGAGATATCTTGTACAGATATTGCTGGGTAGCATTGGTGGGGGATGCCATAAAATACGCTTCGTTATTCTTTTCATCTACAGCCGCCAGGTTAATAATGTCATAATCACCCCGGGTAATTTTAGTTTCCTTGCCTTTACGGTCCAGGGTGTACAGGTGACGCCAGCCATCTTTTTCAGATACCCACAAAAACTCTTTACCGTTTTTGATCCAATCCCAGCCTTCAGGTTCGTCGCTCCACCGGGCTTTGATGTCTATCCAGGCAGTATCGGTTTCAGTATAAATAGGAAAAGCAGCGCCTGAAGCAGCATTGCAGAGAAATATTCTGGCTTCATTTTGCTTTCTGTTCAACTGTTCTAAAATTACCTCATTGCTGTTTGCCGCCCATTCCATGCGCGGAATGTAGTGTTGCTGCGGATCGCCGGGCACTTTCATCCAAATGATATTACCACCCGTTACATTCACCACTCCAATTTTTACCGGTGAAGGAGTTTGCCCCACTTTTGGATACTCGACCGGAATGGTAAAAGAATACAAAGAGTCAGTATTATCGATAAGCAAAAAGTTCTTGATCTTATTCGCATCTACCTGCCAGAAAGCTATGTTTTTGCTATCGTCGCTCCAGCGAAAACCGTCGCGGCAGTCAAATTCTTCTTCATAAGCCCAGTCAAAAGTGCCATTGATGAGACGGGATGTGCCATCGGTGGTAAGCGGAGTTATTTTGTGTGTTGTTAAGTCTTCTGCATACAGGTTATGCCCGCTTACATAAGCTGCTTTTGTTCCGTCGGGCGAAATTTTGGCAAACATTAAAGAAGACTCTGGTCTGCCCTTACCAAGCTGGTGCAAACTGCTATCGGAAAATGATAATAGCCAATAGTCGCCGCGAGTATTTCTGCGCCAAACTTTTTTACTGTTGGTATAAATCAACACTTTTTGTCCGTCTCCACTCAGGGTGAAGTCTTCTACAGCCAAAGGCCTGGTGGCACCTGCGGGGGTTAAAGCTTTAGAACTTACTATCACCTTCGGTTCAAAGCCAGGCAAGTGATTTTCAACAATAGAACTACCGGCGATTTCATAGAAACTGTTGCCATCATTTGCCCATTTTACCTGGGCAAATACATTAACAGCAGAGCACCAGATCAGCACCACAACGCAGAGCAAAAACTTCATAAGAATTATTTTGAGATTTCTTGTAAAAAACGAAAGGGCTAAAATTAATGGTTTGCGTTTGTTGCACAGTGGGGCTGGGAATTAAATGATAAACTATTAAGCGCAAGTTTCACCTCGCCTATTTTGAAAAGCTAGAGAGGCGAAGGATACTTAAAAGGCAATTTCCGGTTAGTAACGAACCTTTGAAAACCAAGCTGAACTGTACCTGCCAGGAAAAATCTGTCAAAAATCCCGCGGCAGAAATAACGTTGTAAAAAGAATAACCGGTTCTGTGTAGCTTTTCACCAACAAACTTTTATCACATAAAAAAGGCGGTGGAACGCCCACCGCCTTTACCTTTTATTCTTCAAACTTACTTCACATCAAACCTGTCAAGGTTCATCACCTTGGTCCAGGCGGCGATAAAGTCTCTGACAAATTTTTCTTTTGCATCGGCACTAGCATACACTTCTGCAACGGCCCGCAATTCTGAGTTGGACCCAAAAACAAGGTCGGCACGGGTAGCAGTCCATTTAGGCTGACCGGTTTTGCGGTCGGTGCCCAGGTACAATTCTTTATCATCACCCATAGCTGTCCAGGCGGTACCCATATCCAATAAATTCACAAAGAAGTCATTGGTCAATACTCCCTGCCTGTCGGTAAATATTCCATGCTTTGAACCATCGTAGTTGGTATTCAGCGCACGCATACCACCTATTAAAACGGTAAGTTCCGGAACGGTAAGCGTTAGCAACTGTGCTTTGTCAATTAACATCGCTTCAGTGGAAGCAAATACATTGAACTTGCGATAATTTCGGAAACCATCTGCCTGAGGCTCCAAAAATTTGAAAAACTCCACATCAGTCTGTTCTATAGATGCGTCCATACGACCTGCGGTGAAAGGAACTGTCATTGCAAAGCCGGCATCTTTGGCAGCTTTCTCTACTGCAGCACAACCAGCCAAGCACTATAAGGTCAGCAAGAGAAACTTTTTTGCCATCTTGCGCCCCTTCATTGAATTCTTTCTGGAGACCTTCGAGAACGGATATCGCCTTTGCCAGAAGAATAGGATTGTTCACCTGCCAGCTTTTTTGCGGAGCAAAGCGAATACGCGCGCCGTTAGCGCCACCGCGTTTGTCTGACCCACGGAAGGTAGAAGCGGAAGCCCACGCAACGGATGCCCATTCTGATACACTTAAACCTGCATTTACTATTTTACCTTTTAAACTGGCTATATCATTATCATCAACTAACGGATGATCTACAGCCGGAATAGGATCCTGCCAAATCAGGTCTTCTGCAGGAACTTCGGGCCCAAGGTAACGGGATTTTGGCCCCATATCGCGGTGGGTGAGTTTAAACCAGGCACGGGCAAATGCATCGGCAAATGCATCGGGATCGTTCAGAAAACGGCGGGAGATCTTTTCGTACTCCGGATCTACGCGCAACGACAGATCAGTGGTCAACATGGTTGGGCGATGCTTTTTTGAAGGATCGAATGCATCAGGTATAATTTCACCTGCATCCTTTGCCACCCATTGGTGCGCACCACCCGGGCTTTTGGTCAGTTCCCATTCAAAACCAAACAGGTTTTCGAAATAGTTATTACTCCATTGTGTAGGTGTGGTGGTCCACGTTACTTCTAATCCGCTGGTAATGGTGTCGCCGCCCCTGCCGGAACCAAAGTTGTTAGCCCAACCAAAGCCTTGCAGTTCCAGACCGGCAGCTTCGGGCTCTTTGCCTACATGGTCACTCGTAGCTGCACCATGGGTTTTACCAAATGAGTGTCCGCCCGCAATTAAAGCTACCGTCTCTTCGTCATTCATTGCCATGCGTTCAAAGGTGGTACGAATGTCTTTTGCAGACGCCAGTGGGTCTGGATTGCCATCGGGTCCTTCGGGGTTTACATAGATCAAACCCATGTGTGCTGCCGCCAGGGGCTCTTCCAAATCACGGGTATGTATTTTACCATCAGCATCTTCATCTGATGATACAACACCGTGGTCAGCTACACCCTCAACTCCTTTGCCATAGCGTTCTTCATTGCCCAACCAGGTTTTTTCTGCACCCCAGTATACATCTTCAGCAGGCTGCCATACATCAGCACGGCCACCACCAAAACCAAAAGTTTCAAATCCCATACTTTCCAATGCCACATTACCAGCCAATATCATAAGGTCGGCCCAGGAAAGTTTTTTACCATATTTCTGTTTTATGGGCCACAACAACCGGCGGGCTTTGTCGAGGCTCACATTGTCGGGCCAACTATTTAGCGGCGCAAAACGCTGCATACCCATGCCACCGCCGCCACGCCCGTCAAATAACCGGTAGGTGCCGGCGCTATGCCAAGCCATACGAATAAAAAGACCACCATAGTGTCCAAAGTCGGCTGGCCACCAATCCTGGGAGTCCGTCATTAAAGCATGTAAATCTGCTTTTACCGCCTGCAGATCGAGGGTCTTAAATGCCTCAGCATAATCAAAATCTTTATCCATTGGGTCCGATACTTCAGCATGCTGCCGCAATATTGACACGTTTAACTGGTCAGGCCACCAATCTCGGTTCCTGGTGCCTTTGCCGGCAACTGCCTGCTTCATGCTACCATTGTGAAAAGGACATTTAGAAATGTCCTGTAGAATCTTTTTCCATGTTATTAATTTCTGTTCAAAAAAAGTTTACAATTAAATGCCCGATGCAATCCATAGACCGCACTACGCCCGGTAAAACTAAAACAATGAAAATATAGTTTCGATCGGTGAATGTTATAATTCAAAAACGTTCACCTATTATGCCGCTATACAACATGTTCCGGCAAAGTTAAGCACGGTTAAAATTTCCATGGAACGCACATTTTCTGATCCTAAAGAGTAAAAAATTGGCAAAGACAAGCTACAGCCCAGGTGTGTTTTGCCAGCGGTTAACCCAACATCTTTTCTTTGTGAAACATTGTTGCGCCTGCCCTCCTATATTTTGGGTGGACAGTCCGTTCGCCTGCAAATCTTTGGGCATTCTTTCCCGCCATTTATCTCAACAAAGCAGTAGTACTTATGTTCGAAATTATTGCCTCGCATTTATGCTATTGAACTTATTAACTAAAAAGTTCAGTAAAGAACCTGCAAGTACAAGAGTGTGACACAACGATGCCTGGTATTGTGCAAATGCCTGCTCCCAAAAAAAGCTTCGGCAGTTTTAAATCCCTCCCTCTACAAGCGGCGTTATTGGTCTGCTGCTACCATACCGGCACTTACCCAATGAAGGTTTTATGCCGAAGATCAAGTTGCCTCCTGACTTGCATCATTATTGATGATCCAACTCGCTTTTAATTTTGTTGAAAATTTTACGATCATGCTAGGAACACTTGATAACAACCAGATAAACGAGGTAATTGATAAGCAAATTCTTGGACGGATTGGCTGCTGTGCAAACGGTAAAGTTTACATAGTACCCATTAGTTACGGAAATGATGAGAAAAGCATTTTTGCCCACAGCAACGAAGGAATGAAGGTGGACATAATGCGCGCTAACCCTGATGTTTGCTTTGAAATAGAGGACTATAGCGATATGGCTAACTGGAAAACGGTGATAATATGGGGCAAATTTGTTGAAATAAGAGATGAGGCTAAACGCAAACATGCCCTGGAATTATTACATGCCAGGCACGTGCCTTTGGTGCATAGCGAAACACTAAAACTGTCGCCCGACTGGCCCTACCAACCCGAAAATTTGAATGATATAGCGGGTGTTGTTTACAGGATAGATATAGTGGAAAAGACCGGTAGGTTTGAAGATCTGCAAGCGTCTGATAAGACCAAAGTTTTGGTGCAAAGTTATTAGCTACCCCCGTAAGTTTTTAAACTCAGGCAGGTCGGTTACCTTTAGGCGAAGTCATTAGCAGATATGATGAATAAGATGGAAGAAAATAAGTTTAATTCGTCGGGAGAGGTTAGCAACATTGAACAATTTGAAGCAGTATTTACAAACGCAACCATCGGGATGGTAATCACTACATCTAACGGTGAGATCATCAATTTTAACCAGTTTGCTGAAAAACAGTTTGGTCTGAGGCGGGAGGAAGTTTTAGGAAAAAAAGTCGAGATCCTATTACCGTCAACTATCCACAACAAACACATTGCCTACCGCGAACAATACAATAAAAACCCCGAGGTGCGGGCTATGGGGCACGGGCGCGATCTGTTTGCGCAACGCAAGGATGGCAGCACCTTTCCCGTGGAAGTGAGCCTGAGCCACTACACGATAAACGGGCAAACCTTTGTGATAGCATTTGTAATAGACATTACCGTGCGAAAAAAACAGGAACAAGTGGTGCTGCAACAAAAACATGAACTTGAGACCAAGGCGAATGAAATAAGGCGTATGAACAATGAACTGGAGCAAAAGGTAAATGACCGCACCAAAATGCTGCGCGAAGCTTTGGCAGAACTGGAGAAATCGAAAGAGGAATTGAATGAGGCGTTCGAAAATGAAAAAGAGTTAAGCGAGCTAAAATCCAGGTTCGTTACCATGGCTTCCCACGAATTCAGAACACCCCTAAGCGCTATTCTCTCATCGGCTTACCTGCTGGAAAAATACAATGAGCAAGCGCCCAACGAAAAGGTTGATAAACACCTGCAGCGCATAAAAGGTGCAGTTGCGGGAATGAAAAGTATTCTGGAAGACTTCCTGTCGCTGGGAAAATTGGAAGAAGGTTTGGTGCAAACCAAAATGGAACTGGAAGAAAGCGCAAGCGTGTTAAGCGAAATAAAAAGCGTGATCCAACAATTTGAGCCCATACTAGAGCCGGGGCAAAAAATAGTATTTACCTCTATGCTGCCTCAGCCGGTATGGATAGATCTAAACCTGCTTAAAAATATTCTCGTCAATCTTATATCAAACGCCGCAAAGTTTACCCCCGAAAACACCGATATTGTTGTAAATGCCTCACTTGAAAACAACCACCTGGTGGTTTCTGTAAAGGACAACGGGATCGGTATATCCGAAGAAGATCAGGAACATTTATTTGAACGATTTTTTAGAGCCAAAAATGCCGGCAACATTCAAGGTACAGGTCTGGGGCTGCATATTGTAAGCAAATATCTTGACCTGATGTACGCAAAAATAGAAATGAAAAGTAAGCTGAACGAAGGTTCGGTCTTTACCATTTACATCCCGCAAAACCTGAACAATCATAGCACAGATGAAAAAGATCCTGATAATAGAAGATAACCTGGAGGTTAGGGAAAACACAGCCGAAATTCTTGAACTGTCAAACTATGATAGTGTTGACTGCAGGCAATGGAAAGCTGGGTGTAGAACTGGCACTGAAAGAACTTCCGGATCTGATTGTGTGCGATATTATGATGCCTGTTCTTGACGGCTATGGTGTATTTCACCTGCTCAGCAAGCACCCGGAAACAGCCTCCATCCCTTTCATCTTCCTGACTGCCAAGTCCGAAAAAGCTGATTTTAGAAGAGGTATGGAGATGGGAGCTGATGACTACATAACCAAACCTTTTGATGGAATAGAATTGTTGAACGCTGTTGAAGTCCGGCTGAGGAAAACCGAGATATTAAAAGAGAGGTTTTCAAACCCACAGGCAATTAATGAATTTATTAAACAGGCGCAGCAAACAGGCAAAGTGCAATTAACATCCGATGCGCGCGAAGTGTACAACTACAGCAAGAAGCATTTGCTATACAAAGAAGGGCAGCGTCCCCGGCTGGTTTACTACGTTATCAGCGGCAAGATCAAAGTGTCCAAAACGCATCCCGACGGCAAAGACTTTATCACAAACATTGTTGGCCCCGGTGAGTTTTTGGGGTACACCGCGGTGCTGGAAGAAGGAAACTACAAGGAAGATGCACAGGTGCTCGAAGAATGCGAACTGATGATAATACCCCGCGACGATTTTATGCAACTGTTGTCCAACGACCTGGAGATCGCAAAAAGCTTTATAAGGATCATTACACAAAATATTGTAGAAAAGGAAGAAACGCTGCTAAATCTTGCCTACAATTCGCTCCGTAAGAAAGTTGCTTTTGGCCTCATTCAGTTACTCGACAAGTACAAACAGCACAAGCAAGGCAAACTCGTTTTAAACTTGTCGAGAGAGAACATGGCACAATCTATTGGCATTGCTACCGAATCGCTCATACGCACACTGAGTGATTTCAAAGATGAAAAACTAATAGAAATACAGACGGGAAAAGTGGTTATTGTAAACGAGGAAAAATTGAAGAATTTGCCTTATTAGCTCCATTTTATGAGGCAGCATTATTTACAAAAATTCGCCAGGTCCCATTCAAGCTGTTAAGTGGCTTGCGAGAACAAGGTTGCCTGCTTTTTTTGGTACAAACATTTTATCTACAGGAGTCATCGTTGCGTCGCATTCCGTTCATCATTACATCTTTGGGCAGCTTTTTTCACCATTTATCAGGAAGCTTCAGACATTTCCAAACTTATAAATTCCCCTGCATTATTCTGGCTTTCCAGGTTCCAGCTATTAGTGATGGAAATAACATTCCAGATCTTGCCCGATTTCCGGTACACCTGAATGTTCAACCCGAACTTTAGAAAAATCTCTTCTTCAAGTGCAGCGATGGTTACTGTGCCAGCAATATTTATTATCACTGGTTCTGTAAAAGCAGCCACTTTCTCAATACATGTTGCCGGATCTAAAAGGTTTTTTTGAGCCTTGCTAAGTTGGCTGCCTTTTGCAAACTCTATTTTAAGGTAGGGATAGCATAAAGTAAATCGCTTTTGAAAGTCGCTTACTTTGCTTTCGCTATTAATTATAATCAATTTGCCACTCTTTTCCATTATTTGTCTTACTAACTATGAAATCAAACCTACTAGTTTCCTACCCCTTTTCTAATGCTACGTCCTGCAGAAAGAAATGGTAAAACGTCTTTACAGCAAAGCCATGCTAAATCGCTGAATTGCGTAAGCGTTGTCTCCGGATTTTGGTCTTGTCTTTTTTTGTGCGGCAATGATCAGTAAAATTAGCTGCGGTATTATACAGCACAGTTCTTCTATGCTATGCTTCCTCTCCATCCTTGCGGGCAAATACCAGCTCTGGCCAAAGCTTTACTTTAATTCAGTGTGTTTTAAGGGGCGAATGTGAAACAGCAAAACGTAATAATGCATGTAATGCTTCAATGTACCTTATTGCCTTACGTTACCTGGTGCACCTCAGTTAAATGCCCGGGCAGTATGATAACGGGCACTTTCGCAGAAAACACCATTTTCCTGATGTTGCTCTTTGTAAAAAGCCGGTCGAATAAGCTATGTTCCTTTGCAATGATCGCAATCACATCCACCTGGCGCTCTTCAACAAAGTTGTTTACTGCGTGGCTTACGTCATTGTCATTCACAAAGTCGAAAGTTGGGTGCAAAGTAGTGAAGTGCCATTGTATGCGCGTTGGGCGCAGAAGCCGTTCTACCACTTCATCCATGTCTTTCTTTATCACCCGTACTACATGCATGGTTGCTTTGCATTTATTGCCAAACTTTTCCAACGGGGTCAATACATTCACGTCTGTTTCATAGTCTATACCGCTGGCCAGTGCAATAGACTGGGGAACGGCGAAAACAGCTTGTTCGGGCACTACGATCAGGGGTATTGTTAAGTGTTTTCTCAGCGACAAAATGGTGGACCCAAACAACCTGCTGATGGTTTTTCCATATCCTTTCATTCCTGCTACCATCCAGTTTGCCTGTTGAAGCTCTGCTATCCGCATTATGGCATGGGCAACAAGCCCTTCCTCAACAAGCCATTCTATAGTTGACCCGGTGTCGGTTTTCAGCCGCTCAGCTTCCTCTTTTAATCTCTCTTCTACTTCCTGCCTTAGTTCTTTTTCAGGCACCATTAAGGCAGGTTCTGAAATAAAGACGACCGGAGTATGAACATGCAGCAAAACCACACGTGCCCCTAAAAATTTTGCCAGGTGCACTCCGTATTTTGCTGCGTTATATGCGGCGTCCGAAAAATCAGTAGCGATCAAAATTGTTTCCATGACGTGGGTTTTTACGACGTGAAGCTATTTGCCTTTTTTAATTTTTAAAATGCGGATGGTCAACGTAGTTGATGATTTCAATCATGTTGTCAATAAAGCAGTGTTGACCAGGACGAAAAAATTCAAATGGTTGCGGGCACAAACGAGTGGATAAGCTGAGAGCTTTCCATTTAATCAATCTGCTGAAAATGCATTTACAAAAGGGTACTACCATTTCTAGATATCACCCGTGCTTGTCTTTAATAATGTCGTACTGTTGTATCTGGCAAACAAAGATCTGTACAGCGGACCGGGATAATTGTTTACGGGAATGCCGGAAACAAATGAAATCTGCACCCTGCTGTTACTCTTCCGGGCACCCGCAATAATTAACTCATAAACACCTGCTGTCTTTCAATAACGTTTGCGGCAGCAAGTTTCAAAACTATTTCTTCAACTATCTCCCTGTAAACAGGTTTGCAACCTATTTTTTCTTCCTGCACATCAAATTCAATAGGTCCTGAGAGGTTTGTCAGTAACCTCATTTTACGGGTCTGTATTGGCAGGGCTATAAAGCGATTACCACGTTTAAAAATTTCAAAGTTTACCGGAACATGGCTAATATTATTACCCGGGCGGGCATACTCAACATCTATGTTTATGGTTGCCAGTTTATGGGTTGCTGGTGGTATGATGATAAAGTGCGGCATAACAAAAGTTTTAATTGTTGATTAAAGACCGAAAGTAGAATTAACCCTGGCAACAGGGCATGACACCAGTCAAAAGGAAAGTTGATTATCATCACAAAAAAAATAAGTACAGCAAGCAGAGGAAAGAATAAAAATGTATTTGGCGACAAAACACCCGTAAATATGGCTGAGCATGGTTGCGCCGCTTCGCACTAGTGTCGTTCTTTGAGCACAAAATTCATTCTCGAAAATTACGAATCACTGGTTGTGAAACACACCGATATAAATCTCCAGCCTTTCAATTGCTACTTCACAACGGCGTTAAAAAAAGCAGGTATATAACAAACAATAAAAAAGCAGCTATGAATTTCATAACTGCTTTTCCTTTACTGTGGGCCCACCAGGATTTGAACCTGGGACCACCTGATTATGAGTCAGGTGCTCTAACCAGCTGAGCTATAGGCCCGGCTTCTGCGAAGCGGGTGCAAATATAAAAGAAATCGCATTTCGGCCTGCATTATTTTTGCCTGTATGAAAACTTTGCGGAATATTATTTTTGATCTCGGCGGCATTTTCATAGAGATCAATTTCTTAAAGACCGAACAAGCTTTTGCAGCATTGGGTGTGGCCAACTGGAGCGATCTCTACACCCAACATACTGCTTCAACTTTGTTTGAAGACCTGGAGACAGGCAAATGTAGCCCCGACCAATTTTACGACCGCTTTAGACAAGCTACGGGTTTGTCAATATCCAATGAGCAAATAAGAGACGCCTGGAACGCCATGCTGGGCAAGTTTCCACCTGAGAGGGTGCACTGGCTGCGGGACATTGCTAAACGCTACAACGTTTACCTGTATTCTAATACCAACCTTATTCACTACGAGGCATTTCAGCAGATCTTTCGCGACTGTACCGGACTGAAAAACTTCGATGATCATTTTATAAAAGCTCACTACAGTCATGAGCTGGGTTTGCGCAAACCTTACCCTGCGTCGTTTACTCACCTGCTGCAGTTAGAAAATCTGGATGCCGCAGAGACCTTGTTTATTGATGATACCCCCAAGAATATTGAAGGGGCAAAGCAGGCAGGGCTACAAACAATTTTATTGACACCGCCAATGACTGTGTTTGACCTGGACCTACAATAGATTAGAAAAGATTAGTAAATGGTACCACAAAGCGATGCAGACGAACGTACTGCGACGCAACGATGTACCATAAGTATCTGATGCCTGTGACAAAAAACAAAAGAAGGAAAGTAAAAAAACGCAGAAAGTAAAAGACACCATTGTACCACCCTATTCAATAAGTTTAACGAAAGCATCACTACCCGTTACTTTATTTCTTCAAAGTCAATATAGTCGCCCGCTTTAGATTGGCTGGCAGATGTTCCTTTCTGTTGAGAAGTATTTTGATATTGATCTTGCTGCGAAGTTTCAAAATTTGCCTCTGTACCCATGTTGCGCATTTTTGCGCGAACGTTGCGCGTAGCCAGCACCACGGGAATTACAAATCCGAAAAGAAATTTGTACAGGAGGTAAAAAACTATAAACCAGATTATTGCTGCTAACATGGTGCGAAGGTACAAAGCCGGTTTTTGTTGGTTTGGTTAAACGGCGCTGGCTTTTTTACATTTTACAAAAGGTTAACGGATTTTGCGCATTTGTAGGCGCGGCAGAATTTGGAATTTATAATTTCTTATGCTTACATTTGCATCGGAAAATAAAAACAACAGAAGGGAACGGCTACCGTTCCCTTCTCTTATTTAACATGGTGAACGAAACAATAATAGCAGACAATAGAAAACATTGCTAAATGACCTGCTGGCAGCAGAGCCTGGCGATTTTTTGGTTTCGGTTAAAATAAAGCCCACCAATAACATTAAGATTTTTATTGACAGCGACGAGGGCATGTCGATTGAAAAATGTGTGCGGTACAACCGGAAGCTTTATACCAACAATTGAAGAAAGCGGATTGTTTCCCGATGGAAATTTTTCCTTGGAGATTTCTTCGCCTGGTGTAGATGAACCGCTGAAACTGCACCGGCAATACCAGAAAAATATTGGCACGGAATGTATTGAGTTACCTTTAACGACGGCACCGAAAAAGAAGGTAAACTATTAGAAGTAACACGAAACCGATATTATAATTGAACAAACTACCGGTAAAGGCAAAAAAGCAGAAACACATCAATTCGTTATTCCATTCGAAAATATAAAATCAACAACAGTTCAAATCCAATTTTAAAATCCGATGGTGTTGCAAACATCATTGTATAATTCAAATATAAAAACTATGGCAAGTATAAACCTAATTGAAGCATTCCAGGAATTTAAAGATGCTGAAAACATTGATCGTCCCACCCTGATGAAAGTGGTGGAAGATGTATTTAAAACATTGCTGCGAAAAAATTTACGAGCGACGAAAATTTTGATGTTATTGTAAATGCCGAAAAAGGTGACCTTGAAATCATTCGCCGCCGAATGATTGTGGAAGATGGTGAAGTAATGGATCCGCTTGCTGAAATTGCTTACAGCGATGCTATTAAAATTGAACCCGATTTTGAAGTAGGTGAAGAATTGTATGAAGAGGTAAATATTTTCGATTTTGGCCGCCGTGCTATTCTTGCTGCCAAGCAAACACTTGCCAGCCGCATCAGCGATCTTAAGAAAAATGTGTTGGTAAAAAAATATGGCGAACGAATTGGCGAAATTATCAATGCCGAAGTTTACCAGGTTTGGAAAAAAGAAGTTTTATTACTAGATGAAGAAGGAAGTGAATTGATTCTTCCAAAATCAGAGCAAATACCAAGCGACTTTTTCAAGAAAGGCGAAAGCATTCGGGCAGTGGTAGAGCGGGTTGATCTAAAAAATAATACACCGGTCATTATTCTAAGCCGCACCAGCCCAAAATTTCTTTCAAAATTGCTTGAAATAGAAGTTCCTGAAATTTTCGATGGCCTGATTGTTGTTCGAAAAATTGTTAGAGATCCGGGCGAAAGAGCCAAAGTTGCCGTAGAAAGTTTTGATGACCGTATTGACCCCGTAGGTGCCTGCGTAGGTATGAAAGGAAGCCGTATTCATGGCATTGTTCGCGAATTGAAAAATGAAAACATCGACGTTATCAACTGGACAAACAACATCAATCTGTTAATTCAAAGATCCCTTACTCCTGCTAAAATCACCAGCATGGATATTGACCAGGAAAGCAAACATGCAAGTGTTTACCTCAAGCCCGACCAGGTTTCCCTGGCTATTGGCCGCCGCGGTGTAAATATTAAACTTGCCTGCGAACTTAACCGGTTTCGAAATTGATGTGTACCGCGATAATGAAGGAGAAGTAGAAGAATTTGATATAGACCTGGAAGAATTTAGCGATGAAATTGAACCATGGGTAATTGATGAATTGAAGCGTATAGGTTGCGATACTGCCCGCAGCGTATTAGATCTTACCGCCGAAGAACTGGAGCGCCGTACCGACCTTGAAAAAGAAACAATTGAAGAAGTAAGAAAAGTATTGAAAAATGAATTTGAAAAAGAATAATTAGACAGGTATAGTTTTGTAGCGGTCATTGAATCTCTGATACAGCAATCGTTGCGACGCTACGTTCATCAGTTGTCTTACAATTGGCAGCGAAACTGTAGTACATTATGTAACAGTTTTATAATTCAACTGGCATAATACAAAGAATTAATTCAATTCATAAGCAGTCTGAGTTAAATTTAATGTTTAAAGGTTACATTTACCACTTGCCGAATAAAGAATAGGCTATATAAATACTGCTACTGAGCAGACTGAGCACAATAAAAGTTGATTCCATAACAAGAAAAGCATTAAAAACATATGGCTTTGAGGACAAAACTTAGGATTACTTTTGGGCTGCATTTTAGAAATGCGGCCAATCGACCAAATAAAAATATTGAATGTTAGAACTTAAATTACCGAGATTATTAGCCGCTGCCAAAGAATTTAATGTTGGCCAGGATACTATTGTTGATTTTCTGTTGGCAAAGGATTTAACGAGATGAACTAAAACCTACTGCCAAACTTAGCGAAGACATGTATCGTTCTTTGCAGCACCAGTTTCAGGGCGATAAAGTGGCAAAAAATAAAGCCGACCAGGTTGAAATACCAAAAGGAGTTCAACAGGAAGGCAGAAAAAAACGAGACGAAGAAGAAATAACTTTTAGTAAAAAAGACAGTCCACACCAGCCGCTGCCACCGGCAACCTGTTGCAGGTAGCCAGCCCAGCACCCGGTGGTAGAAATAGCCCAGCACCTGAGCCGGTTGCAGCAACTTCCTGAACCGGTTGCAGCAGAACAGCCTGCTACCCGAGCCGGTTGTTGCACAGAACCGGCTACCCAGCCCGTTGAAGAACCTGTACCTGCATACACCAGCTGCACGCTGCAACCCGCTCGAAGAACCGATACCTACCGAAAGATGAAGCAACCGGTTCACATAAAATAGAAGCTCCCGAAATTGAAGGGCCAAAAATCGTTGGTAAAATTGATCTTTCAGCAATCGACTCTTCTACCCGTCCTAAAAAAGGAACAAAAAAACCGAAGAGCTAAGACTGAGCAAAAACCGCTGCACCGGAAAAAAGTACCTACAACCGCAGCGAGCCTACCGTAAACAGGCAGCCTAGAACCTGCACCCAGGTAACCCACCGTGCACAACCTCAACTACAACCCATTAGCTCCTGCAGCTTCATTAGAAACTGCCCAGTTATATCAAATATTAAAGCTGAAAAACTGGAAGGTCCTAAGATCTTAGGCAAAATACAACTTGCCGGTTGAAAGCGATACCCGCCCTAAACCAACAGAATAACCAGGAAAAACGAAAACGCAAGCGCATTCCTGTAGATCGAAAAGGTAGCGAACAGCCTGCAACGTTAGCAGCATACCAGGGCAAACCAAAGCACCGGGTCCAAACAACCGTTTTGGTCCGCGCTCATCAGAACTTCCCGGTGCACAACAACGGCAGCAAGGTGGTAGGTTAACCGACCCGCTGGTGCACAAGGTGGCGGATTTAACCGTCCCGGTGGACCAGGGCGGTCCAAACACGCCCGGGTCAAGGCAGGCCAACCGTTTTGGCCCGCGCTCTACTGATAAACGCAGGGATGATAAAGAAATAGATCAAAAAGAAATTCAGGATAAAATACGGGAAACCCAGGCAAAACTTGTCTGGCGGTTCAGGCGTGGCAAGAGCCTGAAAGCAAATACCGCAAAGCAAGAGAGATGGAGTAGCCGACAAGTTGGACATGAGGGAGATGATAACAAATTATTGGTAACCGAATTTATCAGTGTAAGCGAATTGGCCAACCTGATGGATGTAAGTTTTGCCGAAGTAATTGGTAAATGTATGGGCCTTGGTATCATGGTTTCCATCAACCAGCGTCTTGATGCAGAGGTAATAGAACTGGTAGCAGGCGAATTTGGTTTTGATGTTGAATTTATAGACATGGAAGCCCAGGCCGAAATGGAAGATGAAGAAGAAGATGATGATGAAGACAACCTTGTATCAAGAGCTCCTATTGTTACCATCATGGGTCACGTTGACCATGGTAAAACATCATTACTTGATTATATCCGAAACGCTAATGTGGTAGCCGGCGAGGCAGGAGGAATTACCCAGCACATTGGTGCTTACGAAGTAAAAACAGCTTCCGGTAAAAAAATCACTTTCCTTGATACACCGGGTCACGAAGCGTTTACTGCCATGCGTGCCAGGGGTGCAAAAGTTACCGATATTTCGGTGATTGTGGTTGCTGCAGACGATGCGGTGATGCCGCAAACCAGAGAGGCCATCAGCCACTCACAGGCAGCAAGTGTACCTATGATATTTGCCGTAAATAAAATTGATAAAGACGGTGCAAATCCGCAAAAAATATATGAGCAGCTTTCCGGTATGAACATACTTGTAGAAGAATGGGGCGGCAAATTTCAAAGCCAGGAATTAAGCGCCAAAAAAGGGGTGAATGTTGACCTGTTGCTTGAAAAAATTGGCTTGAAGCAGAATTGCTTGATCTGAAAGCCAACCCTGACAGAGAAGCCAGCGGAACAATTGTAGAAGCAACATTGGATAAAGGTCGTGGTTATGTAGCTACTTTGCTGGTACAAAACGGTACCCTGCGCCAGGGCGATATTATGGTGAGTGGACAGAATTTTGGTAAGATAAAAGCGATGTTCAACGAACGTAACCAACGCTTAACTGAAGCGCCGCCATCAACACCGGTATTGGTACTGGGTTTAAATGGTGCACCGCAGGCGGGTGAAAAATTCAGGGTGTACCAGGATGAAGCTGAAGCAAAAGACATTGCCACCAAACGTGCTCAAATACTTGCGTGAACAAGGATTGCGTGCAAGAAAACATATTACACTCGATGAGATTGGTCGTCGTTTGGCACTTGGAAACTTTAAAGAACTTAACCTGATCATTAAAGGTGACGTGGACGGTTCGGTAGAAGCATTGAGCGACTCATTACAAAAACTTTCTACCGAAGAAATTGCTGTGAGGGTAGTACATAAAGGTGTTGGACAGATATCAGAAAGTGATGTAAACCTGGCAACAGCTTCCGATGCCATTCTTATTGGCTTTAACGTTCGTCCATCGAGCCAGGCTGCAAGAGTTGCCGAAAGTGAAGGCGTGGAAATTAAATTGTACTCCATCATCTACACAGGCAATCGATGAGATCAAGAGCGCCATGGAAGGTATGCTTGAACCGAAGTTCCAGGAGAAGATCACTGCCAATGTTGAAGTAAAAGAAGTGTACAAATTTGATAAGGCAACTGTTGCCGGTTGTTTGGTACTCGAAGGAAAGATCTTCAGAAATTCAAAGGTCCGTATCATTCGCGATGGTATAGTTGAATATCCGAAAGGAGAAGGTGCTAGCAGCCGAACTTGGTTCTTTAAAACGTTTTAAAGACGATGTGAAAGAAGTGGCCAATAATATGGAGTGTGGTCTTACCATTAAAAATTACAACGATCTGCAGGTAGGCGATATTATTGAGGCATTTGAAGAAGAAGAAGTAAAGCGAACATTGTAAACGTTTGCAGATGCAAGTTTTTGAAAGAATAATCAGCACCGGTAAAACCGGTGCTTTTTTTTGCTGTTTATTTATCATTGACTGGAACTATATCCCTGACCCAGCGGTTTGGTTAGAGCGAGACAGCAGTCAATGGCAGAATAATTGCATTTTACTATTTCCTGGTTTTATACACTATTAAATTTTCACTTATGCTTTTTAGCAAAGACCAATTTCCTGTAGTGGTACAGGCTTATGAGATAAGCAATAATGAAGAGTTCTTTATAGCTGAACAGGTTGTAAATAACCAAACGGAAGCTGATGCATTTTCAACACGCTACACCGGAAAATTAATTAAGGCGCGCGCTGTTTCAGCAGGCGAAAACAACTTGCGGCAGCCATTACCACAAAAACGAGCTGTTTCAGCCGGCAGCGTTATACTCATTATCGTCATCATTCTTGTGATTTTGTTTGCCATTGGGTACTACACTGGCTGGGTACAAACCAACCTCGGTATAACTTTCTAAACTACTTACCAATACAACCCCCCAAAACCGATATGGAAAATAAAAAAAACAACCCTGTATATTCTACCACCAGTACAGATAAGGTAGCACTGAGCAATGACGAGTGGAAAAAAATATTGTCGCCCGAAGTGTACTATGTGGCACGCCAAAAAGGAACAGAAAGACCGTGGACAAGCAAATTTGAAGAGTCGAAGGAAATTGGCACCTACTACTGTGGTGTTTGCGGCAACCCGCTTTTTAGAAGTGATACCAAATTTGAAAGTGGCTGCGGATGGCCAAGTTTTTATGAGCCTGTAAGCAAAAGCGCTATTATTTACACACCCGATAACAGCCATGGTATGCAACGTACGGAAGTAGAATGCGGAAGGTGTAAATCGCACCTGGGGCATGTGTTTGAAGATGGACCACCACCAACCGGATTGCGCTATTGCATTAACGGTGTAGTGCTTGATTTTGAAAAGGCCAAAGAAGCAGAGGAGAAATACAACAAAGAGCAGAAGTAAAGCCGCTGAAATTATTTGTAATGGTTTTTTGCTCAATAGAGACACAAAAAGTACAAGAGTGCGACGCAACGTAGGCAACACAATAGATTTACTGCCTGGTACAAAAAACTTCTTCGACTTTTTACAATTGCCGGCATAGTAAAGCCGGCTTTTTTTTGCCTATATGCCTGTGCATAATTTAGGCGGCAACACCATTATTCCCCATTGCAGAGGGCACTGTCGATTTTGTGTAAGTTTGTTGAAAAGACAACCGCATGCACGAGTATAAATCTATACTAGATTTTTTGGAGCCGGTGAGCCTGCTGGAGATAAGTGAAGATGAGGGTTATAAACACACACAGATCGGAAATAGCATTTTGCTGAACGACGAGTATTTTCCTGAACTAACCAATGCCAACCTGGTGATCGTGGGCTTTGGGGAAAATCGTGGCAGCTTTATGTCGCTGTATAGCAACGAAGGCCCCAATGCTATTCGCAAAGAATTTTATGCGCTTTATCAGTGGCATCCTGATCTGGTGATTGCCGATGTTGGTAATGTGAGACCAGGTTCTTCCATTTTTAGACTTTTATGCAGCACTAAAATCTGTAGTAAATGAACTGCTGCGTCACAAAAAAAAGGTGGTGATCCTGGGGGGTAGTCACGATTTGACAACAGCACAATACCGTGCCTATGCTGATATGGAACAGGTAGTAGAAGCTACCTGCATTGATGCCAAAATAGACCTGGATATGGAAAGCACACTGCCTGCCGACCAGTTTTTAATGAACATGCTAACCGGCGAGCCAAACTATGTAAGACACTATAACCATATTGGTTTTCAGAGCTACTTTGTGCACCCGGGAATGCTGGAGACTATAGATAAACTGCGGTTTGATTGCTACCGTGTTGGACGGGTAAAAGAAAACATACACGAGTTTGAGCCGGTGATCAGAAACTCTGATATGCTGAGCTTTGACATTTCTGCGATGGCAAACAGCCACGCGCCGGCAAACCGGCTAACACCCAATGGTTTTAACGGAGAAGAAGCCTGCCTGCTGCTACAATATGCAGGAATGAGCAACGTAATGAGCACTGTTGGCATTTATGGCTATGTGCCGGCGCACGACCAAAACGGCATGACAGCCAAACAAATCTCACAAATGCTTTGGTACCTGCTGGACGGAATGGTGAAGGGAAAAAATGAAGCTGACATGTTGGAGAGGAGTCATTTTAATGAATTTCGCCTGGCTTTTGCTGAGATAGAGACCACCTTTCTACAAAGTAAAAAGACCGGCAGGTGGTGGATGGAAGTAGGAGAAGGCAAATTAATCGCCTGTAGCCAGGCAGATTATGCCACTGCTTCAAATAATGAAATACCCGAGCGATGGATGAGGTCTATGGAGAGGTTATAACTACAATGGAATAAATGAGCGGCAGGAAAATTCTTCTGCCGCTTTTTTTTGCCTGTAAATCAACAGATTGAGATCTGTTAGTTCGCTCCAGTAAATGAAGTTATTATTAACATACAACTTTTCATCCGGATTTTTCGTTACAACATTGGCGAAAAAAATAATTCCTATCGTTTTAGTATGCATTCAAAATATTTTTGTTTATTTTGCCGCAAGTCACAACCATATCAGCAAAAAATAATAAGGTTTATGAAAGAAAAACATTATCGCAGCGTAGTGAAAGGTATCAGTTGGCGCATGGTCGGCACTATGGATACAATATTTCTTTCCTGGCTTTTTACGGGCAGCATAACCTCGGCGCTAAAAATTGGCAGTATCGAGGTATTTACTAAAATCTTCCTCTATTATGTGCACGAGCGTATTTGGTTGAAACTTAAATACGGACGTGAACAAGTGCTAAACGCTGAGGGTGTTTACATTCAAAAAGATAAACACTATCGCAGTGTGGTTAAGGGTATGAGCTGGCGCTTTTTCGGCACATTAGACACCATTATTATCGCCTTTTTTGTAACCGGCAATCACAATACAGCTTTAAGTATTGGTTTTACTGAAGTGTTTACCAAAGTAGGTCTTTATTATCTGCACGAGAGGTTATGGTATAAAGTAAAATTTGGCCTGAAAAAAGACGACAGCGCAGTAGTTGTTGCGGCACCTGTTGAGGAAGTACCCTCGCAGGAAGCAAACAATGTTGCTAACTTTCAGAGTGCTTAATAATATAATAAATTGTGTTTAGAAAAAAGCCCGGCGATTTACATTGCCGGGCTTTTTTGTGCCAGATTTTTACCGGGCTGAGATACCAACCCGCTGACGTGTATGTTCATTCGCCGTTAGTTCATTCACCATAAAGTGTGCAAGATCGCCGGCAGTTACAAAACCTTTATTGGGCAAAGGCGGGTATGTATCGCTGGTAACTATATCACCAGTTGCTTCGCCATCTCTTATGTCAGGTGAACACACAAAGGTGTAGATGAGATCAGACTTTTCAAGTTGTTGATAGGCCAGCAAATGTTCCCGCCCAACCGGCAAATACTCAGGCGGGTAGTCGGGCTGATCCAAGATAAATGTACCATCAGGTGTACTCAAAACGCCCGATCCACCCAAGGCAACAATCCTTTTTACACCGGCTTTATGCATCTGTTGCACAATGGTTTTCATACCCAGGCTGCGGGTTTTATCTTCCCCGTCAAAGGCACCGCCGAGAACAGATATAACGGCATCTACACCTTCTACCGCATTCCATACATCCTCCGCATCAAACACAGATCCGCGAATAGCCTCCAGGTCATCACTGCGCAAATCCTCATCTATCAACACATCAACATTCCGCCCAAATGCCCGCACCGTGTGCCCCTTCACCAAAGCATAACTTACAACCCTGCGACCCACCTGCCCGGTTGCACCAAATACCGCTATTTTCATATCCTGCTTTTGATTTTGTATAATAAAGAACCAGATGTAGCAGCAAAGGAAAGACAGTTTTTACACCTGCAACGAAGAAGTTTTCGGTAGCCGGCTTGGTCTGTAGAATGGGGCATAGTTGCGACGCTCCGTTCAACTGGTAGTTCCCTGTTGTTACCGCTAACGTCAAATTGAGATAACCAATTAACACCTCTCTATCTTCGCCCGATGGAGTATTTCAAAAACCTGCAGCAACTACTAAGCATAGAGAAACAAGCCGATAAACAATCTTTTCTCTCGTTAACATCATCCCTGTCTGTAACTGCCCGCCGCGAAAATGGCATGACCTGGTTTCCAGTTGCCATCCGCGACACAGAGATCGGGCGCGGTGACTATATAACTGTCGAAGTAGAGCGCACCACGCATTTTGATATCATACACCAGTTGCGCTTTGGAATGACGGCTGCGCTATTCAGTAACCATAATGCCAAACAAGATCGCCTTGAAGGAACTGTTACACATATTTCAGCCAACAGGTTACGTTTGTCTTTGCGCGTTGATGACTTGCCCGACTGGACCCGTAGTGGCAAGTTGGGTATAGATGCTGTTTTCGACGACAATAGTTATTCGGAAATGGAGAACGCACTAAAAACTGCAGCGTCCCAAAATCTTTCAAAAGAACAGGATCGACTGCTAAAGGTCCTCACTGGTCTAACAGCACCAACCTTTAATACAATAGGCGAATTTGTATCTACCCAACTAAACACTAACCAGTTGGCGGCAGTCAATATGGCTGTCTCAGCTAATGATGCAATGGTTGTGCATGGCCCGCCAGGCACAGGCAAAACAACTACTCTTGTTTACATTATACAGGCAATCGTACAGCACGAACAACGCCAAATATTGGTGGTAGCTCCCAGCAATGCGGCAGTTGATCTGTTAACCGAAAAAATAAACGAAGCCGGGCTAAAGGTGGTACGTATAGGAAATCCGGCGCGTGTCAACGAAAAGCAATTATCCCTTACCCTCGATCATAAGATGCTCCACCATCCGCACCACAAAGAGATAAAGCGACTGAAGAAACGGGCGGCAGAGTTTAGAGATCTTGCGCACAAATACAAGCGAAGTTTTGGTGCATCCGAGCGTGAACAACGCAAGGCATTGTTCAACGAAGCACGAAACATCAGGTTAGAAGTGGAAAAGAGCGAGCAGTACATTGTTGACGATGTTATCAATAAGGCTCAGGTGATTACTGCCACACTAGTAGGAGCCAATCATTACACTATTCGTCATTTACATTTTGAGACCCTTATCATCGACGAAGCTGCCCAGGCATTGGAACCCGCCTGTTGGATTCCTATCTTAAAAGCAAGACGCGTGATCATGGCCGGCGATCACTTTCAACTGCCACCAACTATAAAAAGCGAAGAAGCCGCACGAGCCGGCTTAGGTACCACACTTCTCGAAAAATTTGTTCATATGCATCCTGCAGCAGTGTTGCTTCTGCAGGAACAATACAGAATGAACAATAGTATCATGCAATTCTCTTCTAATGAGTTTTACGAGGGACGGCTGTATGCTCACCCAGGGGTAGCCGGGCAAAGAATTAGGGAAGGTGATCTGCCTGTAGTGTTTATAGATACTGCGGGCTGTGGCTACGAAGAAAAACAGGATGGAGCCGGCATAAGCAACCCCGAAGAAGCTGGCGCGATGTTGCTACACCTTACTGGTTTTCTTATTTCACTTTCTACAGCTTCTCTTCCAACGGTCGCAGTTATCTCGCCGTACCGCCACCAGGTCACACTGCTGCAAGAGAGGCTTTTGTCTTCTACGGCACTTCAACCTTTTGCATCTGCTATCAGTGTCAATACCATCGATAGTTTTCAGGGGCAGGAACGCGATGTCGTTTACATCAGCCTCACCCGCAGCAATGCAGACAGTACCATTGGCTTTTTAAGTGAAACACGTCGTATGAACGTAGCCATGACCCGTGCGCGAAAGAAATTAGTTGTAATCGGCGACAGTGCTACCCTTTCCCAGTTCAACTTCTATGCTGACTTTATTGCGTATACACAATCTATAGAGGGTTATATGAGCGCCTGGGAACTTATGACTTTATAAAACAAACCTAACTACCATGAGGAGAGAAACTGTTATCGCTAATCCGGCAGTACTTCTGCGGTAACACCAAATTCAGCCAGAAGGCTGATTAAAAGCCGGGGTTCAACAACTCCTGAGGTACACTTAACACGCAAAATTTTATCGCAGTCGTCCAGGTCAAAATTGGCATTATAATCTACACAGGTTGCATGTATATGCTCAAGAAGCATCCGTGCCTGTTTGTAATCATTAATATCCGTTTTAAACACTTCGACCATATTGATCTTCTTGTAAGGGATAAAAATAAAAAAGAACAGGTGTTCGGCTGTTTGCTCCCTGCGCCAATTACAGGGGCAGACTGCGCCAATTTCAACAAAGACCTATTGGCAAACATGCAAGCACCGCTACCGTATTACCTGTTCTGGCGTTACGCAAAAGAATTTTACTCAAAGGTGCTATAGAAGTAAGGAGTTCGCGCTTCAAATTCTGCACTACAGGTATCAACCATTTTGTAAACTCGGGTTATACCTAAAGCTTTTCTTTTTTCGTACACCTGCTCCTCGGTGCAGTTGCGCATTATACGTGAGATCTGCTCATCACCAAAGCCGTTTTTCTTAGCTTCTTTCAACAGGTCAGTTGGCAAGGTGTCAAGTGTGAATTTTGACAATTGTTTTTCAATGTCGCAGATCTTTTGTATTTGAAAAAGAAACCACCTGTCTATTCCTGTAATTTGCGAAATGGTCTTCACTGTAACACCTTCCATCAGAGCATCTTTTATTCTAAAGATCCTGTCCCAACGGGGAGTTTTTATGTACTCAATTATTTCGCTGCTTTTCATTTGGCTTTTGCCATAATAGCCTAATCCCACTGCATCGTTCTCCAGGCTTTGACAGGCTTTTTGCAAAGCTTCAGTAAAGCTTCTGCCGATTGACATTACTTCACCTACACTTTTCATTTGCAGACCCAAGCACATCGTTGCCTCCTTTAAACTTGTCAAAATTCCAGCGGGGTACTTTTACAATTACATAATCAAGTGCTGGTTCAAAATAGGCAGAGGTTGTTTGGGTGATCTGATTTTTTAATTCATCCAGGTAATAGCCAATCGCCAGTTTAGCTGCCACTTTTGCAATGGGGTAACCCGTTGCTTTTGAAGCCAGTGCAGAAGATCGGCTTACGCGTGGATTTATCTCAACGGCTATCAGTTCTTCAGTATCCGGATTAAGTGCAAACTGTACATTGCACCCGCCGGCAAAATTGCCAAGGCTGCGCATCATAAGTATTGCTTTATTGCGCATATCCTGGAATGCTGTATCACTCAAAGTCATGGCCGGAGCTACCGTAATGCTGTCGCCTGTGTGTATCCCCATGGGATCCAGATTTTCTACTGTGCAAATGATCACCACATTATCAGCCTGGTCGCGTAACAATTCAAGCTCATATTCTTTCCAGCCTAAAACTGCTTTTTCTACCAATACTTCATGCATAGGCGAAGCTGTAAGACCACGTTCCAACGCTTCATCAAGATCTTCTTTACCATGTACAAATCCGCCACCAGAACCGCCCAGTGTAAAAGAAGGTCTGATAACCAACGGAAAGCCAATTTCCTGGGCGAATTCTTTTCCTTCCAATATGCTGTTTGCAACACGGCTTGGCGCTACAGCAATACCAATTTTTACCATTAATTGTCTGAACTTTTCCCGGTCTTCCGCTGTGTCGATAGCCGCCACATCAACACCAATCATTCTTACATTGTATTTCTCCCAAATGCCCAGTTCATCGGCTTCCTTACAAAGGTTCAATGCAGTCTGTCCACCCATTGTAGGTAGTACCGCATCTATCTGGTTCTCTTCCAAAATTTGTTCAATGCTTTCCACCGTTAATGGTAGCAGGTAAACTTTTTCGGCCATCATCGGATCGGTCATAATGGTTGCCGGATTGCTGTTGATCAGGTAAACCCTTAATACCTTCTTCGCTCAGGCTTCGGGCAGCTTGCGAACCCGAGTAATCAAATTCGCAACCCTGACCTATAACGATAGGTCCAGAGCCCACAATTAAGAACCGTTTTAATAGAATGATCTCTTGGCATAAAAAACAAAATTGTGCAAATGTAATTCCTGCATATTATTAAACGGTCTTATTTTTTTATACATGTTGGCAGCATGCTACAACTCAGCAATACACCAGGTAATTAAAATGTGGTTGCAACCATTCTTTAACGGTCTCATCAATTTATAATACCCGCACATTTGAGATATTTGCTTACATACATCCAATTACCTTATAGTGATGAAGAAAATTTTAATATCGCTCCTCTTTTTTTCCAATACTCTCCGCTCGCGTGCGCCGGTTGTAGAACCCGAAACTGTTACCCCCGTTACTTACCCAAAAGGGTATTTCAGAGACCCGCTGGACATACCCATACAACTGGCAGCCAACTTTGGCGAGTTGCGAAACAACCATTTTCACATGGGTTTTGACATTCGTACCAACCAACGCGAAAACCTGCCGGTCTATGCAGCAGCCGGCGGTTATGTAAGCCGCATAAAAGTAGAACGGTCTGGTTTTGGACATGCGATATACATCACTCATCCCAACGGATTCACCACGTTGTACGCTCACCTCAATCAATATTATCCGGCGCTGGAAGCCTATGTAAAAAACAAGCAATACCACGATGAGCAATGGGAACAGGAAATCAGTTTTTCACCCGACCAGTTTCCGGTGACCAAAGGACAGTTCATTGCCTTCAGTGGCAACACCGGTGCCTCACAAGGGCCACATTTGCATTTTGAAATTAGAGATACTAAAACGGGTAACAACCTTAACCCGTGGCTATTTGACTTTACCCTGCCGGATAAGGTAGCGCCTGTCATCTACCGGTTGTATGCCTATGACCGGCGCTACAGCACTTACCAAAGTGCGCCCAAAACAATTGCTATAAAAGCAGCCGGTAAAAACTACACTGCACGCGATGCAGTGGTAGAACTAAGTACCCCGATTGTAAGCTTTGGCATTGCAGCAGAAGACAAAACCAGCACCACCGGGTTTAGATTTGGTATCTACGAAGCTTCTATAGCGGTAGATGATTCGGTGCTTGCAGACTTTAGATTAAACAACATATCCTACACCGATACACGGTATGTAAACGGAAGCATAGACTACAAGACCAAAGCCAGTGGCGGTGGTTATATTCAACACCTTAGCCGGCTGCCAGGCAATCAGAGCACTATTTTTTCAGACGCGGGAGATGGTAAAATAATTTTGTCAGACACTGAGATACACACTGCAGAGATTGTAGTATCTGACGCTGCCGGAAATTCATCTCACCTTTCCTTTAAATTCAGGTGGAACCCGGCAATAACAAAAGACCTGGTGTTTGCACAAAACAGCATAGCCATGCCGCCCGGGCAAAAAAACGTTTATGAAGACGACGATCTGCGCCTGGAATTTTCACCGCGGGCTTTTTACGACACCGTACCTTTTGTGCATAGCTTTCAACAAACCAACGAACCACGTGTGATTAGCGCCGTACATCATTTGGCTAACTATACCATTCCGGTGCATGATAGTTTTGAAGTGGGCATAAAACCAGGTATTATGCCGCCGGATACCTTACAGGAGCGGGTTGTGATACAGTTGGTCAGCAACCGTAAAGTAGAAGCAGAAAAGGGAATTTGGAAAGATGGTTTTGTTTACGGTAAGTTTCGCGACCTGGGTAATGTGAAACTTTTGCTCGACACCATTGCACCACGGCTAACCCCTGTTGGCTGGACAAATGGCAGCAGCCTGCGAAATAAAAGATCTATGACGTTTGTAGCTACCGACAATAACGGAGAACTGTCAACATTCAATGCCTATGTTGATGGACAATGGATCCTGTTCAGCCGCAAAAACAACTTTTTTATTCACACCTTCGACCAAAAAATTGCGCCGGGTAGTCACGAGATGCGGGTAGTGGTAACAGATATCGTTGGCAATACCACTGAAAAGATATATCGCTTTAGCAGGTAGGCAATAAACTTAAACTGTAATAGAAATTGAAGAAGACCAAAATAAATTCGCTGCTTTTCTGGCTATAGAAAAATATCAAACTTGTTACGGTCTATTATTTTCTTTTGCTCGTCGAAATAAACTTGCATATCTATTACTTCCACACCTGCGGGGTTAGTGGCAGTAACCGGTGTTATACCTGTTTTCAGTAAACCAAACCCCACAATTCTTTTGCAGCGAAGAACCGTATCAATTTTGGGACACCGTACAAATTCCATTTGCACCGTATCAACTACTTCAGTTGAGTTTGCGGGTGCCTGTGCCCGGCACGTAGCCGCAAATAAAACAAACGCTATAAAAGCCAGTGGTTTCAACATAGAAATGAGATTGAATATTGGATATAAGGTAATAACGGCCGTCCCCATTTTTTTAGTATGTACGTAAAGGCTGTTTCCCTAAAGATTTTAGACGTGCGCGCTTCTCCCTCATAAAGACAATACTACGGCAGGCAATTCTTTACTTTGCACCATGTTTATCAAATCTTCCACCTACGTTATTTCCAGCCCCGACCTTTCGCTCTGCCCCGCACCAGACCGGCCGGAGTATGCCTTCATCGGGCGTAGCAATGTGGGTAAATCATCGCTCATTAATATGCTTACCGGCAACCCGAAGCTGGCAAAAACTTCCGGCTCACCCGGCAAAACGCAGATGATCAATCACTTTAGTATCGAGTTGTGGAAAGGGAACGAAGCGCCAGTCGGACATCATAAAACCGATAACTGGTATATTGTCGATCTGCCGGGGTATGGGTTTGCAAAGGTTTCGCAAAGCAGCCGGCGAAAATGGGAACAGATGATAGAAAACTATCTGCGGAAAAGAGAAAACCTGGTAAATATTTTTATACTTATTGACAGCCGTCACGAACCACAAAAACTCGATCTGGAATTTTTGGAACAATTGCGCCTGTGGGAAGTGCCCTTTTGCATCGTCTTCACCAAGTCTGATAAAGAGAACCAGCGCACCGTGGCAGCGAATATAAAGGCGTTTTTTGAAGCCATGCGCCGCACCTGGCAATTTCTTCCGCGGTATTTTGTAAGCAGCGCCGTAAAAAAGTCGGGGCGCGATAAGGTGCTCGAATTTATAGAAGCGTGTAATACAGCCTATTATTCTACCGGAAACAAAGGGTAAAAGTAGAGGGTAAAAAAAGCCTGAACAAAGAGATACCGATAAACGAAATGCGACGCAACGATGTCGCTATGAAAACCTACCGCCGGTAATCAAAAAAAATATTTTTCTTTTGGTCACCAACTATAAATCTCTCTGCTACATCGTTGCGTCGCACCCTTCAACTTTTTCTCTTTACTGACCTTTCAGAAAAGACAAAGCTTATTGTACCAGCAAACCAGTACTCTTTTCCGTTTTTCCATTGCTGATGGTAATGGTATAGTTGCCGGTTGGCAGGCGGCTGCCGGTTGAAAATTTATAGTCTTTGGTGTCACCAAGTAAATGAGATCGACTTGCTGACAACTTTTTGTGCATGGCTATTGTACAAACTAATTGTGTAGGTGCCACCCGGTAAATTGGCGAGGTGTAAATTGATGTTGTTGCCGGTTACCGGGTTCGGGTAAACCGTGATTGCTCCACCGGGTGTTAACATAGCAACCTTTGCAACCTGCGAATAACTAAACTGACCAGATCTGTCTATGTCTTTAATGCGGTAATAGTTATCGCCTTCCTGCGCTTTCGCATCGAACCAATTGTAAGCTGCTATAGCGGTGCCGGTTCTTGCAGCAGATGAAGCTACCTGGTTAAACTCTATACCATTGGCAGATCTCTCTAATTCGTAACGCACAATGTTTGTGAGGCAACGTGCCTGCCAGTCTATGTTAATGCCATTTCCCTTTTGGGCAGCTTTAATGTCGGTTACACTGCAGGCTATCACGGTACCTGGTCTGAATACAATACTGAAACGATTAGCTGCTGACGATGCAGGCGCGGCAGTAATACTAAAGGGTATAGAAGTGCTATCGCCGATTGCAACAGCAGTTTCGTTTTGTAGAAAAGCATCTTTAACAAATGCCTGCGTGCCGGCGGGAAAATTGGTAGCTACAACCAACAGATTGTATTTTTTTTGAGAGTATTGCCAGGTTTGTAAACTTATTGGCTCTGCCATGTCGCTGAGTGAGCGCCCCTCGATGCTTAGGGTTGCATTGTTGCTTGCAATGGCAATGTTTTCTTCCGGGTTAATGAATTTGTAAGAGTCTTCGTCACCCAGATTGCGGGAATAGTTGGGGCTAAAAACAGCCACTGTTCCGTCTGCAATTATTCTTTCGCCTTCTTCATTTACATAGGTAAGTGCCACAGATAATTTTGCAGGTGGGTTAGGGTCTCTGAAGACCGTTGTAAAAGTGGAGCCTTTAGCCGCTTCTAAAAAAGTTAATGAAGGATTGGTACCGGATGGCTGCACATAAAAAGCCTGACCCGGCTGAATGAAGTTGTTCACGCTTCCCCCATTATTTTGACCGGAGCTACCGTTGTAGGTGGTGTACGCTCCCGTGGTTCCTTGTGTGGGATCCCAAATGGTGTAAGTAGTTGAAAGGTCGGTTTTGGTGAGTAAATTCCAGTTAACAGGAGATGCATAAGGATTACCTAATAAACTATATGCATTGACTGTTGGCTTGATAGGTGGTAGTGCTGCCGGTGTTATAAACAACATCGCCAGTCACCAAAGAACCAGAAGAGCGTAAGATGGTATTGGTAGCAGTAGCATTGTTATTGCCTAGATCAATCCCACGGTCGCCACGTACAAAAAGTCGGTATGGATAACCGGCAACCAAAGTGCCATTGGTATTGGGTACAGTAACCCAGGCCTGCGAGGAGTTGTTGTAAGTAAACATTGACGGGGCATTTCCGGCGTTTTGGTCGAAGCCGTTTGTTGAACCGCCGGGGCCGGTTATCTGTGTTCCAAGGCTGAAGTGGGCGGAGTTATGCCACCTTCCATCCAGTTTATTTTTAAACTGGTGCTGGTGGTTACTGAAGAGGTTACAAAACGGTAGGCTCTTTTTGCCGGTATATATCTCTCAACAAGGAACTTGCCGGAGTTGTAAACAATGCTGGCAGTTGGATCGACCTGCCCAACCGTTGCGGTGGAAGGATAATTGGTACCAGTGCCAGCCTTCAATGTCACCGTTTTACCATTCAGATCTAAAATGCCACCGCCCAGGCTCAGCACCCCATTGTAGGCGATAGAAGCATCTGAAGCGAACGCCTTTGTACCTGCACCGGTAAAGGTGATGCTGTTGTAATTTAACCCTGTGATGTTCTGCGTACCGGAAGTACCATTAAAAGTGATGTTTGCAGGAAGAGTAACTGTGCCACCGCTAACTGTAAAATCGCCACTGATTGAAGTGCTGCCTGCCATGGATTTTGCAGCCGCTCCGCTTAGTACCAGGTTTGAATATTGTCTTGAAGTGATATTTTGGGTATGCACTGCAATTGTATCGTTGTACTCGATAGTTGACCCCGGATCTAAAACGATGATTGGGTTATTGGTGCTGGAAACTGCTGTATTAGTAGAGCCAGTAAAACCGTTGGTGTGTTGAAATTTAAAAACACCGCCGCTTTTTACCCTGAAAGTACCGCCTGCTGCTAATTTTATCGCAGCATTAGCGTTATTGTTGGTTGAGGCATTGACCACGTTATTGCCGCTGATATCAATGTTTGCGTAGGTGATTGGCAAGACGTATGTTCTTCGTGCTGTTGTTGTGCTGAGTTTGAAAATTCAATAGTAGTAGGTTGGGGCAAGAAAATAATCGACCAGTTAAACCGGGTTTTAGACCCGTTCCAGCCAAATGAACGGCATATTTTGCATACAGCGGGTAAGCGCTTGTCCTTTATCAAAAATCGCTGCCAAGTATCGTAAGGAACCGAAAAGTTTTATCGAATTACCAATTCCTTTATAGTCAATACCATATTGGTTGGTTCCGCTTATAATCAGATTGTGATAATCATTTGCATTTGATAGAATTTGTATTGCATTATTGGCATTCAAATGTATGGTGCCACCCATCAAGCTATATGACTTATAAGTCCGATAATGGTATTTTGAGTTAAGGGACTGGTTGTCACCGTTAAATTCTGTATCCCCAGCGGTCATACGAGGTCCGTGCTACAAAATCTTTCCCTGTAGCGCCCACGACAATACCTGTTTGAATATCGGTCTTCCGCCACTGTCAAGAGCAATGGCTAAATCTGAGGAATGCCAATATCATTGGTAATAGTCAATATTTTGCTATCATCTAACATTTTCACTATAACAAACGACCCGCAAGAGTTGGTTAAACCATTTCCTGTTTCCTGGTCGTGCTTTGCCTACATAGTAGAAATAAGCGGTTTGGTTGTAGCTATAAGTGTCAACCTGAACATTTCCAGTTGCACCATCAGTTGACAGTCCACCGGGTGAGGTGATGTACAAAATACTACCCTGTTTGGACGTGAAGGTAGTTCCAGTGGCAGACGCCGCTTTCTTTATACTGTAGACAGAAGAACTGTTGCTGCCAAAATCCAGCGTTGCATTTCCTTCAACCGTCACTGATGAGGAGCTGTCAAGGACGAGATCATTCGTTAGTTCTATTGTGGATCCAGCTTTTACTACATACGGAACCCCGCTTGAAGATACCATAGAAGTGTAGTTGATTTGCTTGGAATTACCGTTTACAAAGTTAAAAAGTGTATTAGCTAAACCAGTGGCATTGGTATTTAAGTTATTCAACGAGCCCTCCATTGGCAACAGTCAAATTGCCAGACAGATTAACAGTAGTAAATGCATTGTTGTTTGTAGCATCATACATCGAAAATTTTGCGTTGATACCCGTAACCGTCAAATCCCCATTTATATTTAGGGTATTCGTTCCCTTGGCGCTTGCTACATAAAATTGGGAATTACCCGTTTGGGTGAAATTACCTTTTACCGTTGCAGTAACAGTTCCGGTACTATTACTCAAACGTATAGTGCCGCCAGTTCCCATAGGATTAATCATTAGGTTACCATTTATGACCACATTAGCACTACTTGAATTATCTAACAAGGTTAGCGTATTTGTATAGATAGTACCAGAGATCTCCAGGTCGTTAGCAGTAAGATCAGCAGTTAACGAATTGAGAACAGCAGACCAGGCAGTACTCGTCGTAAGATCAAAATATAAATTACCGAAGTAACAGGTTTTACTTGGAAGCTGTGACAGGCGAAATGTCACTGAAGCATCAAACAGAATACCGGTTGCATCAGGTCTTCTCTTAACGATAAAAAATGAACCGGGATTAAATTTTTCGTTGCCCTTAAAAATGGATTGAGCAGGGGTAGTGCCGTTATTGGCGTAATTCAAACAGACGGTGCCATTGCTTTCAATTTCCAGAATGTTACCATTAATAGTAATAAAGTCGTAACATTCAGAGGTACCACCACTTTTAACTAAAACATTGTTGTAGGAATTGTCGCCAGCATTTACAAAAGCACCTGTATTTTCAATGACCAGGTTGGTGCTGATCGCCCGGTCCGCTAATAGCTGTTGTAATATTACGCCGAACTTATATACATAGTAGTGGTCGGTGGAATTAACGCGGGTGCAGCTGACGGTTGCCAGGCATTCCATCAAATTGCTGCCAGGTTGCCGTACTGCCGCCATTTGTCCACGTACCAGAACTGGTCGACCGGTAATCACCATTGGCTTTGCGCCGGACTGAACCAAGAGCTAATAAAAAAAATAAGGGTAAAAGGGTAAACTTCTTCATTTCGAAATTTTTTAGAATGAAACTGTTGAGAATAGTGTAAATATTAACCGTTTTATGTTGAGTAACATAGCTATGTAACCTAATCTGAACTGAGGGGGAATGCGAATATATGGAACTTTCCAGTATTTGTTTGGCGCTACAGTCCTTTGAAAACGAACAAAATTGAATCACTCCTGCGCCCTGCCACTTCAAATCTCATAGTTAATACTGGTTTCCTTCGAACGGAGCTAGCTAAAAAAAAATTGCTTTCATCTTAAAAATATATTAAGAAACAGGCGCGGAGATCGTTTGACACTTTTTAATGATAATAGTTCCGACGAAAAAAATGGTTACGAAATAACTGCTCAATGAAGCGAACGAAGACTTCTATCTTTACAAAAACTTAGAAATTTGCATAAGTATTGCTTCTTATTGTCTCTGTTGGCGACCATTTTCGCGTGCCAGACAATAGATATTTTTGAAAAGACAGAAACATTTCCTACTCACAGTTGGCGAAGTGCGAGTAAACCCGCCTTTACATTTGACATAACAGATACTGTTTCTTTATACAACATATTTCTTGTTCTTCGCCACGAAGATGCTTATAACTATAATAATATCTGGATCAACCTGACGGTGAAAAGCCCCGTGGATACGCTAACCGTAAGACGCGAATTCATTTTAGCCAATAATAGCCAGGGATGGCTGGGCAGTGGTATGGACGACATTTTTGAACATCGTATTCCCTTCAACAATAAGCCGGCACCCCTCCACAAGGGCACTTATACCTTTATACTTCAACAAGACATGCGCGAAGATCCCCTGGAACATATCGTTAACGCCGGTATAAGAGTAGAAAAAGTAAAATAATGATGAAAAGGCAGAAAGCCAGGAAACTTGCAACCATCACAATTGTTTACTGGCTTGTACTATTATACATTATTGCTGCGCTTGTTTATTGGTTTATATCGCTACAGCAGCAAAATACCAAAATGACAGCGTTGTTGCTGAATGAGCTAAAACATGACGAACCTGCTTACTACAACAAAGTAGCAGCTATACAAGACGCCAAAAGCCGGAAAACTACCCAATACATAAGCGAGGGCACTACTTTCCTGGCACTTATACTGGTGGGCGCTGTTTTCGTCTATCGTATTATACGCCGGCGATTAACTCTTTCTATGCAGCAGCAAAATTTTATGATGGCTGTTACGCATGAACTGAAGACCCCAATTGCCGTCGCCCGCCTAAACCTGGAGACCTTGCAAAAACGAAAGCTGGAAACGGAGCGACAGGAAAAGTTGATACAAATAACGCTTGATGAGGTTAACCGCCTCAACTCACTTTGCAACAATATTTTGCTGGCCTCGCAACTGGATGCCGGTGACTATAAGGTATCTAAAACCGAAGTGAACCTCAGTGAACTGGCGCAACGGGTATTTTCTTCATTTGCTTCCAGGTACCCGGCGCGGCAAATGGATAGCCAAATTGAAGAGAACATTGTAATAAAAGGAGAGGAATTATTGCTGGAACTTTTAGTGAGTAACCTCCTGGAAAACGCTGTTAAATATTCACCGAAGAATAGTCCTGTTGCTATTGGCTTACAAAAGTCGGGCAACCATATTTACCTGTTGGTTAAGGATGCAGGTGCAGGAATTGCTGAAGAAGAAAGAATCAAGATCTTCGAAAAGTTTTACCGGATAGGCAATGAAACTACCCGTGTTTCAAAAGGAACAGGTTTGGGTTTATATCTCTGCCAACAAATTGCCAAAGACCACCATGCAGAAATAAGCGCCGGTAATAACGAGAGGGCAGGTGCTGTGTTAACAGTTAAATTTAAAACTGCTTAGTACATTTAATATGGGGTCACTAAAAAGTTACACATGATAAGGCGACAAGGCAAAGCCAATATATTGTTAGTAGAAGATGAAGAAAATCTACACGATGCGCTCAAACTCAACCTGGAACTTGAAGGCTTTGAGATCACATCAGCGTATGATGGAAACGAAGCCTTGAAAGCTATAAGGGATGAATATTTTGACCTGATCATAATGGATGTAATGCTGCCACAAGTGGATGGTATATCAGTAACTGAAACCATCAGGTTGCAAAATAACGATGTACCTATTTTAATACTGAGCGCAAAAAACACCAGCGCCGATCGTGTACTCGGCTTGAAAAAAGGTGCAGATGATTACATGGTAAAACCCTTCAACCTGGAAGAACTGTTGCTGCGGGTTGAAAAGCTGATCCTTAAGAATAAGAAGCTCAACGAAAAAGAAACTATTGGCGACAGGTACGAGTTTGGCGGAAATACAATTGACTTTAAAGCTCAATCTGCAACCACCTGGAATAACCTGCACATAGAACTAAGCAAAAAAGAGGTAATGCTGCTAAAGCTATTAATTGAAAATAAAAACGAAGTAGTAACCCGGGAAAAAATATTACAGTCGGTTTGGGGTTATAACGTTTTTCCCACCACCAGGACCATTGATAACTTTATACTCAATTTTAGAAAATATTTTGAGAAGGATAGTCGCAATCCAACTTATTTTCACTCGGTAAGAGGGGTAGGATATAAATACAACCAGTAACAGTTTACACTATCTTATTTGAATAATGGTTACCTAATCATGTGTTTCTTCGAGGTTGCAAAGTATTTCAATTGCCTTTAACCGGTGCTGCATAGCCTCTTCAATGGTGAAGACCGGGGTGTACATACCTACATTACAATCGTCGAGCAAAATTTTTAAATGGTGCAGGTGAGCTGCCTGCAGGGGATGCGATTCTGCTATTGCAGGCAGATCGGAAACTGACCTGGAAAACTTATGCTCAACATACAACTGGAGATTTTTGCAAAGCATCTTATAGAAATTGGAACTGTCCACGCCAGGTTGCAATTCGCGAATATTAAAAAGGAATTCGCCGGCAGTTCGTCTTTCAATTTGAGGCTGTTCTTTAGCAGGCGGCAAGGTAACAGGTTGACTGACCGGTGGTGTTTTCCCACTTCGCCAAACCAACCCTATAATAACCGCAAGTAAACCTGCGCCCAACAGAATATATAACCGCTTCTGAAAAGAACCTGCATCGTTTTTCACAATGGTGTTGAAAAAAGTTTTTTTACCCTGGCTCACGTGAAGAACCAATGGAGCGGTGGACCTGGTAATATATTTTTCTGTAGCAGCATCGAAGTAGGTAAAATCAATTGCGGGAATGGTGTAAGTGCCAGGTTCGGCTGTAACAAAAGGTATAGAGATCAATCTATGACTCTTTACGGGAAAATCAGCCTTGTCATCGTCGTCTTCTACGGTTGGTTCGAATGCCTCGATACCTTTTGGCCACTTGATTACAGGTGGTTTGGCATTTTGTAAATTTCCTTCGCCCTGAATATAAAACAACAGATGATTTGTACTTGTGGTGGTGAGTTTTTCATCGCCGGTTGATGCAGTCACTTCGTATTTGCCAATAGCACCGCTAAACTCGCCTGAACCAACTGCCGGATAGGGAGGCAGGGGTTTTACCATTACCGTAGCCGGTTTATTTTGCAAAGTAACAAGTTGCTCCTGTGCGGGAAGGGAAGGCTGGTTATAATACAGATCGCGATAATCTATTTTACTGGCATCATAGAAAGTTACTTTGTTTTCGACACTGGTGGCCGGCAAAACAAGTGGCCCGGCTTCTAACGGTAGTAGCTGCACCCGGCGTATAGTAAAAACGTTGTAATCCGTTCCATTTATTTTTTCTACATGTTGGTCCTGGTCGTCGCCGGTCAATTCAATAACTGTGCACCCGGTAAACGATGGTTGTTTTACCACTTTTGATTTTGACCGCAAACGTGTACACAGCTTATATACTGCCAATATTGGTTCGCCAACATAGCTTGTCTTTTTGTCAACTTCGAGGCGCACCAGGATATTATTCTTTATTTTATCGATAGCCTTTTCGCCCTTTTTTAAATATTGATTTGCCGGCACTTCGTCGGCAAAGGGAAATTGATCGAGAATAGAAGGTGTTGCCGGTTGGGTTGGGGGTTTAGCGGATAATACATGATCGGTATTTTTTACCACCACCTGTATGGAATTGCTGTTTTGCACCTTGTTGTTGATGCGGGCTGATGCACCGGGAACTGTGATCGTTCCGGTGATCTCCGGCTGCACCATAACAGAATATATGGTCTGCATTTTTACGACATTTCCATTTTGCATCCGGCTGCTACTGAGGTTAGGACCTGAGACAATGGTCCAGTGGGGGAAAGATGGTAGAACGAACTCTTCGAGTGAGGCATTCTCTGCCACGTATTCTATCTGCAACACATCCATTTTGCCAATAATTGTGGCCGAAACCCGGGTTGTAAACGACTGGGAAAAGGAGATATTGAAGCACAACAACAGAACAAGAAAACAATATTTGTTGGTCGCAGACATGGTTAGCAAAAATAATATAACGCTACCGGGCAAATTTTCGGAGGCGGTTAAGCCACCGTTAAAATAGGCGATTAAAGAATGCGATTGACGGGTGCGGTAGCAACCTATTTACACCCGGTAAAAAAAGCTATAACAAAGCGTTGCCGATGAACGGAATGCGACGCAACGATGTAACCCGGAGTTACCAATGCCGGTAACCACAGCAAACACCTTACTGCAGCACTTCACTAAGTTTACTAAAGAGTTCTTCGCCGCGCAGTGAGCTGGCGATGATCTTGCCCGACGGATCGATGAGCACATTAAAAGGAATACCATCGAAGCCGTATGTTGACACCGCGGCGCTTTCCCACTCTTTCAAATCGCTCATGTGTGTCCACGACAGGTTGTCTTTGGTAATGGCTTTTTGCCACGCGGTTTTGTCTTTGTCAAGGGAAACGCCAAGGATGGCTGAAGTTTTTATTTTTAAATTGCTGATATGCCGCCACTACATTCGGGTTTTCTTGCCGGCAGGGGCCACACCAGCTAGCCCAAAAATCTACCAGCAGATACTTGCCTCGAAAATTGCTGATGCTGATTGGTTTACCATTGGCATCGTTCATGGTAAGATCGGGAGCCGGCTGGTTCAGCAAAGCATAAGCGGCAGGTGCCGAGGCGACAGGCTCGGCGGATTTGACGGTCAGCATACTTTTCACGCTCGCCAAACCTGCATGTTGAGGGAAACTTATTGGCGGTGGCATCGACCATCGTTTTTAATTCGGCTTCGGGAATGGTTTGGCTGGCAATACCCAAAGCATACAACGCGGCGGATGGACTTGGAGTATTATTAATGTAATTGCGCAATAGGTTGTTGAGCCCGGTTATCTGCAGATCGTTGGAAGTTTGCAACAGTTCGACGGTTGTATCCTGGTTGCCCAAAGCCCGCACACTATCCACTTTTTTAAAAGTAACGAGTATCAAAGAATCTTTCTCGCGATACTCCTCAAAAAGCTTGTGCAGACTTTCTGAAGCCGGCGACCCTTCTACAGTATAGCCACGATAGTCATTTACATCGAGGTGCAGTTTAATTTTGTCGTTATCATTTATCAAAATCAGGTTCGGTCCGTTATCGATGACCAATCTAAAAACACTTTCATCGGTAGCGCGACCATGCAAAACAAAATCGCCATTTTCTTTTAGCAGGGTAAAGTCGAGCACTATTGGTTGGGCTGTACCATACGGAGTTTCCAGTAAAGTAATTTTTTTGCCCGGAGCATTTATTATTTTCCCACTCACTTCAAATGAACCATGGCTGGTCGATTTGCAGGCACTCAATATAGCGAGTATCGCAGCAACAGATAGTATTTTTTTCATGTGTCAGCAGCAGGTTATTGACCTGCAGTATTTTATTGTTATTTCAGTTTTTCTTCCAGTATTTGTGTCGCAATTTTCGGATCTGCGGTGCCTTTGCTCAACTTTTTCATCTCTCCCACAAATAAGCCAATCAGGCCTTTTTTACCTTTCTTATAGTCTTTTACTTTGTCTGGAAATTTGCGTAACACTTCATCGGTCCAGCCTTCAATTTCGCCGGTTCCACTTACCTGTAGCAGGTTTAGCCGGGTAGCCACTTGCAGCGGATCGGCTGCGGCATCTTTAATCAGTTCTGGTAAGATCTTCAATGATGCAATTGAAAAATTTACCTTCCCGTCGTCTATAAGTTTAATAAGTGCAGCCAGCGTTGCGGGCGCCAGTTTTAAACCGGCAAAATTGACCTGTTGCTCGTTCACAGTTTGCTGCAGCGGGCCGTTCATCCAGTTTGCTATCGCTTTGTAGTTTTGCGAGTGGGCGCTGACTTTCTCAAAGTAGGCAGCCTTCGATTTCTCCTCGCTTAGCTGCGCAGCGTCATACTCGCTTAGACCCAGAGACACATATTTTTTATAAAGCTCGGCCGGCAACGCAGGCATGGCTGTTTGTATGCCGGCAATGAAGGTATCAGTCAGTTGAAAGGGTGTAAGGTCGGGCTCGGGAAAGTACCGGTAATCATTGGCTTCTTCCTTATCGCGAATAGCAAAGGTGGTATCGTTGTCGGCATCAAAACTTCGTGTTTGCTGTACTATTTGTTTCGCCATTTTCCACCAGGTCAATCATGCGTTCAATCTCATATTCTATGGCTTTTTTTACATTTCGTGATGGAATTCAGGTTCTTCACTTCCACCTTGGTACCCAAGTTCGGTTTCGCCTTTTAGCCTGTATCGAAACATTGGCATCGCAACGCAGACTTCCTTCTTCCATATTGCCATCGCAAACACCTAACCATCGCACCAGTTTTCTTATTTCGGTTACATATTGAAAGGCTTCTTCGGCAGTATGCATATCGGGCTCGGTTACAATTTCAATAAGTGGAACACCGGCCCGGTTGTAATCGACACAGGTATAATTTTCGTCTAGCATCATGTATGCTTTTGCCGGCATCTTCCTCCAGGTGAATACGGTTTAATTGCACGCTTCGTTCCCCGGCTTTTGTTCTGATGGTAACATGCCCGCCTTTACAAATGGGCGTGGTATGCTGCGACACCTGGTAACCTTTTGGCAGATCGGGATAAAAATAATTTTTGCGGGCAAAGTAATTATACTGTTCAATTTCGCAATGGCAGGCAATGCCCATTTTAATGGCATATTCAACTGCCTTTTTATTGGTTTTTGGCAGAGTGCCGGGATGCCCCAGTGTAATAGGGCTGATGTGTGTGTTGGCATCAGCGCCAAAAGCTGCGCTATCGCCGCTAAAAAGCTTACTCTGTGTCTGCAGTTGTGCATGCACTTCCAGCCCAATTACCGCTTCGTATTTTGCCGTGGTGCTCATTGTTTAGTTCAATTCAGCGCTTATAATTTGCCGGGTTTTTTGTTGTGTACAGGGCATTTGTTCCCTGGTTTTGCATTGTTGCGTCGCATTCCGTTCATCGGCTAATCTTTGTGCATCTCAGGTTTCATTGTCTGCGTGCGCAACTGTTTGCCTCACCTTTTTTCAAAGGGGTGTAAAGGTATTAGAATTACAAGAAAAGCGCTGTTTAAGCCTTGTTACAAAACAGGAAGAATTATTTCTGATGGGGTAGGCTGCCGCTTTCCTATACAAGACAAGTTCTCCGGAATTTATCGATAATTAATTTAATGTGAATACAGTTTGCTTTTTACATTAGCTATAAGTATTTTATATATCAAAAACTACATCATGAAACAATTTCTCACCATTACGACTGTAATGCTTTGTTCTATTATTGCTACGGCGCAAAAGGGAGTTAATTACCTGGGGTTTGGTGCCGAGCTTGGCTTGCCGGTCGGCGGCTTTGGAGGCAGCGCCGACGAAGGTGGCTTTAAAGCGGGTTTTGGCGGTTATGTAAAAGGTTTATTTGGAGTTAGCAAAAGCGGGCAGGTAACTGTTACCACTGGCTATTCATCTTTTACTGCAAAAGGATCTTCAACCACTGAAAAAGCCTCCATCAACATTATTCCAATTTTTATGGGTTACCGGCATAGCTTCAACGGCTTTTACCTGGAGCCCCAGGCAGGGATTGGAATTTATGGAGTGAAGGTCACTTTTGGTGGTGAATCCTTTTCCAGTTCCGAAAACAAGTTCACCTGGGCAATAGGTGGCGGTTACGCAAAAAACTCAATTGATCTGGGTATCCGGTATCAAAGCGGATTACTTAAAGACAGCGAAGACATTAATCTTGTGGCGATAAGATTTGGCTACAATTTTGAGTTGGGTAAGAGTAAAAAATAATATTCACTAAAAATAAAGAGCCGCTCAGTTTCCTGAGCGGCTCTTTATTTTTTTATGAAAGTGTTACGCTAAGGCTTCACTTTTTGCGCTTTTAGAGTCGCGCTTTCTTTCTTCTTCATCCAGCATCACTTTGCGCATCCGTATGTTTTTGGGCGTTACTTCTATACACTCATCCTGCTGAATGTATTCCATACATTCTTCCAGTGTCATCAGAGTTTTAGGAGCAATTCGGATGGCATCATCGCTACCGCTTGCACGGTGGTTGGTCAGTTTTTTAGGCTCTGTAGCATTTACCACAAGGTCTCCTGGCTTAATGTGCTCGGCTATAATTTGGCCGGTGTAAACTTCTTCTCCCGGATCAACAAAAAACTTTCCGCGATCCTGTAATTTATCAATTGAATAGCCGGTTGTTTTTTCCGCATTTTTAGAGATCAGAACACCATTGCTTCTGCCGGGTATATAACCCTTTCCATGGTTTGTATTCGCTAAAGCGATGGGCCATTACAGCCTCTCCCTGCGTATTGGTAAGCATTTGCGAACGCAGACCAATCAATCCTCTTGATGGGATATCAAACTCCAGGTGCTGCATTTCGCCTTTGCTTTCCATGATCAGCATTTCGCCTTTACGTTGTGTAACCAGGTCAATCACTTTACCGCTATAATTCCTGTGGCACATCTACCACCAATACTTCATATGGCTCATGCTTTTTGCCATCGATCGTTTTTACCAATACCTGCGGGTTACCAACTGTTAGCTCATAACCTTCGCGGCGCATGGTTTCAACCAATACACCCAGGTGCAGAATACCGCGGCCAAATACCAGAAAGCTATCGGCGCTATCTGTATCTTCTACCCTAAGGCAGGTTCTTTTCTGTCTCTTTCATCAACCGGTCGCGCAGGTGGCGGATGGTAACAAACTTACCATCTTTACCAAAGAAAGGAGAGTTGTTGATGCTGAACATCATACTCATAGTAGGTTCATCCACACTTATAACCGGTAATCCTTCGGGGTTTTCAAAATCGGCAATGGTATCACCAATAGTAAAATCTTCAAGACCAACAACAGCGCAAATATCTCCGGCTAAAACTTCGGTAACTTTTCTTTTGCCCAGCGATTCAAAAATGTATAGTTCTTTTACTTTCGATTTTTTAATGCCATCAGCAGTTACAAGGCTAAAAGGCTGACCTTCTTTTATACCGCCACGGTTTACTTTACCAATTGCAACACGGCCCAAGAAAGTGGAGTAATCCAAGAGAAGTAATTTGCAGTTGAAGATTACCTTCCGGTACTTTTGGTTCTGGAACATATTCTAAAATGCCATCCAATAATGGAGTAATGTCATCGCATTGCTCATTTTTACTGTTGAACCAGCCATTTTTTCCTGAGCCATAAAAGGTTGGAAAATCCAGTTGCTCTTCGGTTGCATCCAGGTTAAAGAACAATTCAAAAACGGCATCATGCACTTCATCAGGGCGGCAGTTTGGCTTATCTACTTTATTGATAATTACAATTGGCTTCAGGTTTAAGCTGCAAGCGCTTTTTGCAATACAAAACGGGTTTGTGGCATTGGTCCTTCAAAAGCATCCACCAACAGGCAAACACCATCGGCCATTTTCAATACCCTTTCAACCTCTCCGCCAAAGTCGGCGTGACCCGGAGTATCAATTACATTAATTTTTACACCTTTATAAACAACTGAGGCATTCTTGCTAAAAATGGTGATACCACGTTCTTTTTCAAGATCATTGCTATCCATTATCAGGTCACCGGTTTCCTGGTTGGCACGAAACACATTGGTCTGGTGCAAAATTCTGTCAACCAGTGTTGTCTTACCGTGGTCAACGTGTGCAATGATGGCTATATTTCTGATGTTCATAAAGACCTAAATCCCTGGGGGACCTTTAATTTTTAAAAATATAAACTCCTTATAAAAAAATTCCCCTTCGAAAAGGGGCAAGGCGTTTGTTTCGGCTGCAAAGGTAAGCTATTGATACGGCTTTTGATTGAGGTGAATATTATAGTATTCTTAATAATACCACAAACTTAGCAGTGCCTGCAGATGGCATAGAAATTATGCTGCATGTATAAACCTTATGTTATGACAGAAGAAACAGATAACACCGGTAAAACTGAAAAGAGCTTAGGTGCAGGACCGGTAAAAAATGTACCTGACGGTGGGGTGGACGGAGAAACCAAACAGCCCAAAGAACATACTGGTAAGCAAACAGAGATGGGCGGCAGCACAGGTGGAACTACGGGTTTGGCAGACAAGGGTAAAGGCAATGATAACACAGGAAGTGCGGGGTAATTTATTTAAAGAGTAGTAGAGAAATAGTAGCTTTCACTAGAAAAACACCTGCAACAATTTAATAAAAACAAGCTACCCGGGCGCTTTGAAAAATGGGGGTTGTTACTAACGTGCTTTGGTACAAAATATTTGCTGCGTAGCAATTTGCCGTACACGAGTGCGACGCAACCATGTAACAACAAAGAACCTGTTGCCTGGCTCAAAATATAACCTGTCTTTCTATGATGCTAATCAGTTTACTTAAAGTCTCCTGAGCAAATTGAGAATAACGGTTAGCAGCAAGCTTAACAGCAACATGGTGACAATTGGAAAATAGAATTTAACATTCTCTTTTTCAATCCTTATATCGCCGGGCAAACGACCCAGCCAGGTTAGTTTATCATAGAAGAAATAGACAATTAGACCGGCAAGTAGCAACACTATTCCGCCGATGATCATATACTTTCCTACCTGTGGACTCATAAATAAAAATACTGCGCATTCTGTTTATACTTTTTTAAATTATTACTTTGTCCGCCACAAATAACGATTGCAAATGCCACGAAGTATAGTTGCGGGAGTAGGTATGTATGTGCCTGAACGAACGTTTTCGAACGATGATCTGACCAGGTACATGGACACTTCTGACGAATGGATACAGGAAAGAACCGGAATAAAGAACCGGCATTATGCCGACCGCTCCGCAGAGACTACTGCTACCATGGGTATAGAAGCTGCAAAAGTCGCCATACAACGTGCAGGTCTATCCTCCTCTGCTATTGATTTTATCATTTTTGCCACACTAAGTCCCGATTATTATTTCCCCGGCTGCGGAGTGATTGTGCAGCGTGAACTGAAGATGAATGAAATTGGTGCACTGGATATTCGCAACCAATGCAGCGGCTTTGTATATGCCATTAGCGTTGCTGACCAATTTATTCGTTCGGGTATGTATAAAAACATTCTTGTAATTGGCAGCGAGAAACATTCTTTCGGTCTGGACTTTAGCACGCGCGGCAGAAATGTATCTGTAATTTTTGGTGATGGTGCCGGCGCAGTTGTGTTGCAGGCAACTGAGGACACAAACAGAGGAATACTCAGCACCCATCTGCACAGCGATGGCAGCAGCGCAGAGTTGCTGGCAATGTTTAATCCGGGTACACATGGCAACCATTGGGGAAACTTTGCTGACTTTGATAATGATGATATGGGAAAGGCATTTATGTCGCACGCCATGATCGACAATGAACAAAACTTTCCAACAATGGATGGTCAGGCTGTATTTAAAAAAGCAATTGTAAAGTTTCCGGAAGTGATAATGGAAGCATTGCAAAAGAATGATCTGACTCCGGCTGATATTAACCTATTAATTCCTCACCAGGCCAACCTGCGCATCAGCCAAATGGTGCAAAAAATGCTGCGCCTTACTGACGATAAGGTCTATAATAACATACAGAAGTATGGTAATACCACGGCAGCTAGTATTCCTATTGCCTTGTGCGAAGCCTGGGAGGCAGGTAAAATAAAAAAAGGCGATCTTATATGCCTTGCTGCCTTTGGTAGTGGCTTTACCTGGGCTAGTGCCTTGCTGCGATGGTAGCTGGTTGATGGTAATTTTTTAGCCATAAAATAGCTTTCTCATAACCTGAACAAACAATTACAAAGCGTGTTAAAGCAACTTTTCACGCTGGCAAACAACGGGTACAATGTGGGTGCAAAAGAAATGTAAGACCGAATGGAAATAATAAATTGACATGCCTAGAAAAATAATTTACCTCGTAAACCCGGTATCGGGGACGGGCAAGAAAGAAATGTTGCTGAAACTGATTGAGCAAAAGACCAGGAAGGAATCAATTGAATTTGAAATCTTACCCACTAACATAGACGGTGATTATGAACATTTGAAGGATAAAATAGAGAAAGACGGTATTACTGATGTAGTGATGGTGGGTGGTGATGGAACCGTTAACAGGGTTGTCTCAAGTTTGCGACATACGAATGTAAACTTTGGCATTATACCAGTGGGCAGTGGCAATGGTTTAGCTTTTGGTGCAGGTATAGCAAAAAGCCCGGTTAAGGCGCTTGACATTATTTTTGCCGGTGAGGCCGGGTATGTGGATGCCTTTACCATTAATGGTCATTTTAGCTGCATGCTTAGTGGTTTGGGCTTCGATGCGCAGGTAGCTCACGATTTTGCCAACAAAGCATCGCGCGGTCTGTTTACCTACACACATCAAAGCCTGGTGCAATTTTTCAAGGCTCATCCTTATCAATTTCAAATCGTTCTCGACGACTTTTCATTCTTTAGTGATGCGTTCTTTATAAGTATCGCCAATAGCAACCAATTTGGCAACCACTTTACAATAGCACCGCAGGCAACCTCAACGACGGTTTACTTGACATTGTGATTGTGCAAAAGATGAACAAAGCCCGGCTGCCATTTGCTGTGTTACGGCAGGTTCGCGGCAATAATCAATTGCAACAATTAGTGGAGGATATGTCGCAGAAAAACATTCTTTATTTCCAAACGCCCTCGCTCATTATTAAAAACCTCAAGCATGCACCTTTTCATATAGATGGCGAACCTTCCGAAACTGAAGAAGAATACAAGGTGGAGATGTTGCGCAGATGCTTTAAACTACTACAGCCAAAAATTACAGCAAATTAATAACTGTTTCCATTCAATAACTCCCATCATTTTTATGAATGTAAGCTACCTCTAAAAAGGGCTAGGCAGCAAGTAAGTAAAATTTAACAACAAAATTTTATTTGATTATCAATCACTTATAAAGGTGTGATAAAAATTTAGTTTCTTTTTCCTTGTTTAAGTTGAAATATTGCGGTTACCTTTGCGCTCATTTTTTACAAGCCGGTGGGATAGCACCGGTTCATTTAAAACAAAACATAATGAGCAAATTACATTTCACCACCAAAAGTGCGAACGAGGCTACCGTAACGCGTAACTGGTACGTTGTGGACGGTACTAATCAAACCGTCGGTCGCATTTGTGCTAAAATCGCAGCAGTTCTGCGTGGAAAGAACAAAGCGTACTACACTCCCCACGTTGATTGTGGAGATTTCGTAATTGTAACCAATTGCGACAAAGTAAAATTGACCGGCAACAAGATGGGCGAAAAAGGGTATATGCACTACACAGGCTACCCCGGAGGTCAAAAAGTAGAAATTGCCAAAGATCTGCTAAAGCGGAGACCTGAGGTAATTGTGGAGCGAGCTGTAAAAGGTATGCTTCCAAAAAATCGCCTGGGTCGCAAAATGTACAAAAAACTGTTTGTATATGCAGGCGACACGCATCCACACACAGCACAACAACCCAAAGAATTAAAATTCTAAAAAACCGGTCACCTGGAACCCGGAAGACTGAGTACTGTTCATCCGGGAAACCAAAGCCAAAATTTAAAAAAATGGAAAAACAAAAAAATGCCGTTGGTCGCCGGAAGGAAGCTGTAACAAGAGTTTTCCTTAGCCGTGGGGCAGGAAAGATCACCATAAACGATAAAGACTATAAAAATTATTTTCCACTTGTTTACCTGCAAAACCAGGTTGAGCAACCGTTGAAAACCATTGACGGAACCGACAAATTTGATATTAAGATCAACGCTACCGGCGGTGGATTAAAAGGTCAGGCTGAAGCTGCCAAATTGGGTATCGCCCGTGCGTTGCTCGAAGTTGATCCCGAACTTCGTCCTTCATTAAAAGCTGCAGGTTTATTAAAGCGCGATCCACGTAGTGTTGAGCGTAAAAAACCAGGTAAGAAGAAAGCCAGAAAAAGCTTCCAGTTCAGCAAGCGTAGAATCTTACTGCTGCATCTTGGTTTTAACTTCAATATATCAAATTCACAATTAATCAAATTACTATAATGGAAAATAACACTTCACTACAACAGCAACTTCTGGAGGCCGGTGTTCACTTTGGTCACCTGAAGAAGAAGTGGAACCCTAAGATGTTGCCTTACATCTTTGCTGAAAAAAAAGGTATTCACATCATAGACCTCAACAAAACTGTTGAAGGTTTGCAGGAAGCGGCAGCAGCAATGAAAAGCATTGCAAAAAGCGGCAAAAAGATCATGTTTGTTGCTACCAAAAAGCAGGCAAAAGAGATCGTAAGCGAAGCAGCAAAAAAAATAAACATGCCTTATGTTACCGAGCGTTGGTTAGGTGGTATGCTTACCAACTTCAACACGGTTCGCAAGAGCGTAAAGAAAATGCAGAGCATCGAAAAAATGCTGAACGACGGTAGCGCTGAAAGCCTTACTAAAAAAGAGCGTTTAACACTTACCCGCGACAAAGAAAAAATGGAAAAAGTACTGGGTGGTATTGCCCAATTGGGCCGTGCTCCGGCAGCTTTGTTTCTTGTTGATATCGGACATGAGCATATTGCGCTTGCAGAGGCAAAGCGTTTGGGCATTACTACTTTTGGTATGGTCGATACAAACTGCGATCCTAACAAAGTTGATTTCGCTGTTCCTGCCAACGACGATGCTACCAAATCAGTAGCTATTGTTACCAACTATATTGCTGCGGCTATCGCCGAAGGTCTTGCCGAAAGACAAGCTTCTAAAGATGATGAAGCAGACGGTGATGTAGACAATGATGCAGAAAAAAGAGCGGCACGTTTACAAGCTGAGGCCGAGGCTGAAGCTGCACGTGGTGGTAAGAGGCCGTGGCGCTACAGGAGGTCCGGCGCCCTCAAAAGCGTCGTGTTCCAGGTGGCGCCAGCCGCAGACACAAGTGGTCCCGGTGGTCCAAGATAGTACTTAAGTAGTAAGTAATAAGTTCTAAGTGAGTGACAGAAATGATTTTATGAGCCAGACTTTTGTACTACTATTTAACATCGTTGCGTCGCACACTTGTACCGACAAAACTACTATTCGAACTATATACAAAACCACATATTCACATAGATACATAGCTAATGTGACTATGTGTTTATGTGGTTTTCTTTTAAATCTTAATTTATAACTTTTAATACTTTTTATATGTCAACTGCAACAATTACAGCGCAGGATATAAATAAATTACGCCAGGCTACCGGTGCCGGTATGATGGATTGCCGCAAAGCACTAACAGAAACAAACGGAGATTTTGAAGGCAGCTATAGACTGGCTGCGCAAGCAAGGTCAGAAAGTTGCTGCAAAACGTAGCGACCGCGAAGCAAAAGAAGGTGTCGTAGTAGCAAGAACTACTTTCGATAATAAAACAGGTATCGTACTTACCATTAGCTGCGAAACTGATTTCGTAAGCAAAAATGATGATTTTGTCGCCTTTGCTACTAGCATTGCTGATGCTGCAATTGGCAACAATGTAAAAAGCGTAGAAGAACTGAACGAGGTAACTGTAAATGGTGCAAAGGTTTCCGACATGATCAATGATAAACTGGCATCTATTGGTGAGAAAATTGGTGTTAGCCGTTTCGAAAGAATTGAAGCTCCTTATGTTGCTTCATACATCCATGGCGCAAACCGAATGGGTGTGTTGGTTGGTTTCAATAAAATAGCTGAAGAAGCAGGAAAAGATATTGCAATGCAAATTGCAGCAATGAACCCATTGGCTGTGGATCCATCATGCAGTTCCCGCTGAAACTGTAGAAAGAGAAAGAGCAATTGTAACGGAGACAAATTGCTGCCGATCCTAAAATGGCTGGTAAGCCTGCCGAAATGATTGCAAAAATTGCCGATGGTAAACTAAACGCTTTCTTTAAAGAAAATACATTAGGCTGCCCAGCTTTTTGTAAAAGACAACAGCAAAACCGTTGCCGATTACCTAAAAGTGTAGACAGCGAATTAAAGGTGCTTGAGTTTAAGCGAGTAGCGTTAGGTTAAATAAACTTGTATTCTTTTAAAAAAAGGAACGGCTGAAAACCGTTCCTTTTTTTTGTTTATTTTTTTTGCCTATGCCATTTCTAAAAACAAAATATTTAATTCAAATGTGTTTGTACGTTTCAAAGTATACATTATATTAGTAATTTAAATTGCTGTTGCATCTCTTGAATACATGTTAAGTTTTTTCTTTTGTATTTACTCCCCCCTTTTGCAGTAAAATATTTTAAAAATGTTATAAACAAACTTCAATGAGTTTGTATTTCTATTTCATTTTTAAAAAATTTTATGCGGTTTGTCCTTTCCTAAAATTTATGAAAACACCCTACAGGCTTCCTGGTTATATGTAGTAGGGAATAAACTTTTTTAATTTCCTTTTGGAAAAATTTTCAAATTGAAAATAATATCACTCAATTCATCCAAGCGCTTTCTCTGGAATTATATCTTACCTGGTGTGGTGGACCCTTTCCAAAGTTGTAATTCGTTGTGTACTAACGAACAAATCTTTCTGCAATTTCTTCAAGAAAATCAAGTCGAAACTAAACCCTATACTAGACCTCCTTAAATTATTGTGCTTCAATCTTCCATAGTCAAGTTACTTTTCTATAGATTCTCATTAGTCAAATATCTGGCACTGCACAAATAAATGTCTGTAAAACAAAATTATTACGCATGAAAAAGCTATTCTACTTTTCAACCTTCCTCTTCATTTCACTTACCCAGGCACAACTTAAAAAAGAAGTTCGTCCTGAATACCTTGACATTCAACAAGAACTGAATAAGACCCACCAATTAATTCCCAACGAGCCCTTTAGATATTTTGATAAATCCTTAAACAAACCGATGATATATAGCCCTCAAACGGGTCTGGCAGATCCCTTTGATCAGCCTAATTTGAAAGAAACGCTATCTCCATCAATGTTTGCATCAGGTGCAAATCCTTCAAACAACTTTGCACTTACGAAAGATATCAATTCTTCTACCGATGCCAATCCTTACAATTATACCTACGAAAACAGTCAAAAGTTTGCAGTAGTAAATAATGTTGCTTATTATTCCACAGATGACGGTATACATGGACAGGAACTGTGGCGCAGTGATGGTACTGAAACAGGTACCTACATGGTAAAAGATATAAACCCCGGTGAAGCTTCAGCCGGTATCCAGAATATTACAGTTGCCAACAACCAGCTTTACTTTACTGCCTACAATCCTCTTACCGGGTCTGAACTGTGGACTTCCGATGGAACTTCTGGCGGGACATATTTATTGAAAGATATAGTTGACGGTATAGGTAGCGGCAACCCTACCCGCTTAACAATCGTTAATGGAAAAATCTTTTTTATTATTAATAATTATTATTACTACAACCAACTATGGGTAAGCGATGGATCCTCTGCCGGAACTCAATTAGTCAGTGATTTATATATAAACGGCGTTTACGTTTATGATGTAGCCCAGTTAACAGCCGTAAATAACCAGTTATTTTTTACCGCTTATTCCAGTGCCACCGGGTACGAGTTATACAGAAGCGACGGTACTTCAGCAGGCACCTACATGGTTAAAGATATCAATAGCAGCAGCTTTGGCTATTATGAAGGTCCGTCGCAGTTGACGTTTTTTAGAAACAAACTTTACTTCAGTGCCAACGATGGCACCGGCAGGATATTATGGGTATCAGATGGTACAGCAGCAAATACACACCCCGCAACGGGCTATAATGGCGTGCTGCTACAATCCTATTACTATTACAACAATATGCCCTTTACTATCAGTAACAACACCTTATTTTTCCCTGGTTATAAACCATCTACGGGGTGGGAGTTGTTCAAGTATGAGAATGGAGTTAACGGTGCAGTTATAGTAAAAAATATTGCATCCGGCGCTGCCAGCACCAATATTTATGCTTCCAACATTGTAGACGTTAACAACACTGTTTACTTCATATACTCCGACAGTTTATTGAGGATACATCTCTGGAAGACAACGGGAACTTCGGCTGGTTCCTCACAGGTTACCAATTTAGGTGTAGTTAACAGCTATAACCTTTACAGTGCAAATGGTAAACTCTTATTCAATGCAAGCACAGATGCCAATGGGTATGAGCTTTGGACAAGTGATGGTACTACAGCAGGAACCAGGATGGTTAAAGATATTTGGTCCGGTGCGGTTAGCTCCTTTCCGCAGTCCTTTACTGGCTGCAATGGTGCTGTACTATTTTCTGCAAATAACGGAACCAATGGAAGAGAGTTATGGAAGACGGATGGAACAACTGCAGGCACAACTCTCGTGAAAGATGTTAACCAAACAACTACCGCCGGTTCCTACCCCTACCAGATCATACCCTACAATAACACCGTAATTTTTAATGCAAGTCAGCCCGCCACGGGAACCGAAATATGGACGTCAAATGGATCATCTGCCGGCACTTCTATCATAAAGGATATCATTCCAGGTGAAAAGTCGGGTTATGCCAGGAACTTTCTCAACAAAAACAACTACGTTTATTTCGCTTATGACAATTACCCGTTCAATTCCATATTCCGCACAGATGGCACAGCCGCAGGTACAGAGAAGGTAGTTGACTTAGGTTCAAATGCCTATTTGTATTCATATACAGTAGTTGACAATGGAAACATTTTTTACTCGATTTATAACTACTCTTCCAGTCGATATGAATTGTGGAAAACAGATGGCACTCCCGCAGGAACAATGTTGTTGAGAGACAACTTGTATATCTCTTCTTATTATGACTACAGTGCCAGTCAATCTTCGGGAATGTATGCCATAGGCAATACAGTCTACTTTTATGGTTATGATTACCTGACCTCCTATGGCTACGAACTCTGGAAAAGTGATGGAACTGTTGGGGGCACTGCCTTAGTAAAGGATATCTACCCCGGCTCTGGAAGTTCCTCCAGCTACAATAAATTGGTGGTTTATAACAACAAATTATATTTTAGTGCCTATGATGGCGTTTCCTATGCTCTTTGGAAAAGCAACGGAACAACCAGCGGCACAGTTAAATTAAAGGATGTAACTCCATACAATTTTTGTATCTCAAACAACCAATTATTTTTCTCCGGTCTCAACCCAGCTACTTATGAGCAGGAGCTATGGAAGACTAATGGTTCGGCATCCGGAACCAAGCTGGTAAAGGACATTTACAAGGGGAGCTATTCATCCTATCCCTACAATCTTACTGATGTAAATGGAATGCTGTATTTTGTTGCCTCTGATAGCGCGCATGGCGCAGAACTTTGGAAAAGTGACGGTACAAGCTCCAACACCAAATTGGTGAAGGACATTACTCCCGGTTTCAATTATTCCTATCTCAATTTTCTAACTGCCAGTTCGGGCAAATTGTTTTTCGTAAAAGACAACCTTCTTTGGATCTCTGATGGTACCAGCTCAGGCACCCATAGTGTCAATGACCTTGGCTTACAGGGAATAAACTACTTCAACAACCTACAAAGCGCTGGCGATAAACTATTCTTCGAAGGATATTCTTACCAATATGGATACGAACTATACGCGGGAACTACTTCCACTTTAACCTTTGCACGAAGTGAAATGAAAGCGAAACCGCAACTCCCAAGCCTCTTTACAGCCTCATTGATCACAAACCCTGTTCAGGACAAATTATCTATTAGGATAGACTAAAAAATAGTCAACCGGCGCAGATAACCGTTACCGATATGGGCGGAAGAAAAATTTTGGGAAATAACCTTTCACTATCACCCGGTTCCACCAGGTGGAATTATAACACATCTGCATGGCAGCATGGATTATACATTATTACGATTGTCTCGGCTGATGGGTCCTCAACTTCTCTTAAAGCGATCAAATAAATTCTTCATTACTTCTATACAAAACTCCCTGCCTTTTGGTCGGGAGTTTTGTTTTATAACCAACTGAAGTGGTATATTTCAACTGACCGATCTGGTTGATATTTATCTTCTTATTTTGATGTAAAATTTAATATTTTTTTGTCCGGGCTATATCTCTTTAATCAACATTGTTGCGTCGCACTCTTGTACTTTTTGTTCTTAAAGCTGCCATTCATTCTTAAGAGATCAACTACACGTATTCACAACTCATCGCAACCTATCTTTGCCCAAATGGAGAAATCAAATTTTATTGATTATATCAGAATTTTTGCCCGCAGCGGACATGGTGGTGCCGGTAGCCGGCATTTTTTGCGCAACAAACTTACCGCTATGGGCGGTCCCGATGGCGGCGATGGCGGAAGAGGTGGACATATCATTTTGCGTGGAAATAGCCAGCTTTGGACACTGCTGCACCTGAGATATTATAAAAACGTGTTGGCAGAAGATGGTGAGAATGGCAGTAAAAATAATTGCACAGGTCGCGAAGGGAAAGACATTGTAATAGAAGTGCCTTTGGGCACTGTGGCTAAAGATGAAGAGACCGGTGCAGTAGTAGCAGAGATATTGGAGGATGGACAAGAAATTGTGCTGATGAAGGGTGGACGCGGTGGTTTGGGCAATGCCAATTTTGCTACACCTACAAACCAGGCACCTGAGCATCACCAGCCTGGCGAAGAAGGAGACGAGGGATGGAAAATAATTGAACTGAAAGTTTTGGCGGATGTGGGGCTTGTTGGTTTTCCCAATGCCGGTAAGTCAACATTGCTGTCTGTAATTACTGCCGCCAAACCCAAAATAGCTGACTATGCATTCACTACACTTACACCGCAATTAGGTATGGTGGAATACCGGGATGGAAAAAGCTTTTGCATAGCCGATCTGCCCGGTATTATAGAAGGCGCCGCAGAAGGAAAGGGTTTGGGACACAGGTTTCTCCGTCATATAGAACGCAACTCTTGTTTATTGTTTTTAATACCGGCCGACAGTAAAGATCATGCTGCGGAGTTTAGCATACTGCAAAAGGAGTTGGAAGAATACAACCCAGAGCTGTTGCAAAAAGACTTTATAATAGCCATAAGTAAAAGCGACATGCTGGACGAGGAACTAAAATCAGAAATTGAAAAAGAGTTACCAGAAAATATTCCGCACCTATTCATTTCTTCAGTTACACAAAAAGGCTTGACAAATCTTAAAGACCTATTATGGAAAACACTGAACAAACCTATGTAGTTTTAAATTTTTAATAAAAAACTAACGTTAGTTTGCAAAAGATGAATTATCTTGCAAAATTTGTATTAACAATTTATTAATGCTGAAATTGATCTTGTTTAGGGTTTAGTGCCCATCTTTGCTTCTTCATAACGATCCCGCTATATCTCCTCTATTTGCCGACAAGGCAAACTTGCGATTGCCCCACTAAAGATTGCTTTTATCCAGATTGCTTTATCGATTGGCTTGTTTAAACTGTTGCTTACCGGAACATTTTTTATCACGTTTAAACTTTGGAATTTATGAAAAAGCAATTCACAACATCGATCGGAAAAAAAGTAGCTACACTTGTAACGGCATCTGTAATTCTATTGGGAAGCGCCACTGCATCTTTTGCATTTCCTGATAAGGCTATCACCAAATCAGTATCAGCAAACATTTCTTATAGCGGCTTAAAAGATCAATACACCGTTTTTAAGGTTGACTATAAAAATGAAACATTGCAACCTTTTGAACTACTGATTAAAAATGAAAACCAGGAAATTATTTTCTCGAAAATGTATGACGGCAAACCACTAAACACCGACGTCTACCTTTCAGAAGTTCCTGACAACTGTAAGCTCACTTTCCTTATTAAAACAGGGAAGAAAAACATCAGCCAAACTTTCGAGATCAGCAGAACTTACAAATCTGTTCCGGAAATGGAGGTTACCGGATTATAATTTTTTTCGTAATACTCACGAATGTATTAACCTGATAGCGCCGTTGCTATAACCTTTGATCGACACACCAGCAAAGCCCTCAAGTGGAGGGCTTTGTTGTTTCCTTTACATCCATATTTCTGAGGACTAATTGCGCAGGCAAAACCGTACTAAATTCGAACTGCGGTTCCGGAAGCCATTACCATAAGCATGCTTCCATTGGCGCCAACAGTTTCAAAATCGAGATCGATACCAATAATGGCATTGGCGCCCAGGCTTTGAGCTTTTTGCACCATTTCGTTCATTGCGTTTGTGCGGGCTTCGTCTATTACCCGCTCGTAGGTTGCGCTTCGCCCACCGACTATATCGCGGATGCCGGCAAAAAAATCTTTGAAAAGATTGGCTCCTATGATTGCCTCTGAGCAAACAATACCTAAATATTGTTGTACTGGCTTTCCTTCTATTGCGTTGGTAGTAGTAGTTATCATATTTATAAAATTTTCGAATGATGGAGTTATGAAGTGTTGTTTTAAAGTAAATGGTGAGCAAAGTTTAAAAAAGTACCAGAGATGAACGGAGCGTCGCAACAATGTTCGTTCATTCTTAATAAAGTTGGCTACCCACTACTGTTCTGCGTCTTTCCATTTCCAAAGATGCAAACATGCGTAAGTACGCCACGGCTTCCACTTGTCTGATATCTTCAGCATTTTTTCTTTCAATAGTTTTTTGTTGGTAGCCGGCAGATTGTGCGTCTTAATCATTGCTTGCTGTATTCCAAGATCGTCCACGGCAAAAACGTCTTCGCGGGCAAGCGTAAACATAAGCAACATTTCGACAGTCCATTTGCCAATACCCTTAATTTGTGTTAGCAATTCAATGACTTCGTGGTTGTCCATCGCTAAAATCAGTTCATCAGTTACCTGGTGTTCGAGACAAAACTTCGCCACATTTTGTACGTAGTTTGCCTTAGCATTTGATAAGCCAATGCTGCGCAGTGTATCGGTAGAAGTCTCCAAGACCTGCTGCGGACTGGGTTCAATGCCCTGATACAACTCAAGAAAACGCTTGTAGATAACTTTGGCTACTTTGGTGCTGAGTTGCTGGCCCATAATACTAGCCATGAGACGCAGCGGTACATTGGAGCGTTTTTGCAGGGGTGGTAAAGCCTCTAAAATTATTTTAGCGAGTTTCTTGTCTTTTTGCAGATGACTGAGGTATTCCATTTTTTAAAATTAATATTCCTCTAACCAAAAAATTTTCTGATGAAGAATTGTTTATTAAACCAAAGCCTCTCTGGGCGCCTGGTAGTTATATCTGCACTTCTAATGATCAGTTGTAATTGCCTTGCGCAGTTGAATGAGAGTGCCCGTATAAAGGAAGTGTTGAACCGGCAGGTTGCCGCCTGGAACAAAGGAAATATTGATGACTTTATGTATGGTTACTGGCAAAGTGATAGCCTGAGTTTTATAGGCAAGAGTGGCGCAAGTTATGGATATACGAATACCCTGAAAAGATACAAGAAAAGCTATCCGGATACGGCCGCAATGGGAAAGTTGCAATTTAGTGGTCTACAGTTTATGCGGCTTTCGGATGAATACTACTATGTTATTGGTAATTGGCATTTGCAAAGAACAATGGGAGATATTGGTGGCATGTTCACTCTTCTCTTCCGGAAAATAAATGAACGGTGGCAGATCATTTCTGACCATAGCAGTTAAGTGCCCGTCATTCTATCATATCCTTGCCTGTCCAAAGCTTTTTATAGAGAAAGACAAGTATAATGATACTGATGACGAACCAAATGTAAAATAAAACATTGGCGAGAGTAATGTGATCGCCAACGAATGCATTATCGCCTTTTATAGCGGCAGTAGCATTGATGGCCAGCCACAAAAATCCTATGGTAAGGCTTTTGCCCACACGCCGTAAAAAGGCTGCCATTTCGGGTTCCATACAATGTTTGTTTTACAGTAATTACTACCTGCGATTCGTTACTTGATCAGTAAATCTTCGAAGTCGCTGCTATCGCCGTTGAATACATTAAAATCTACCGGTCGCACAATGCCATTGACTCTGCCACGTTCGTTGTGCTGCCAAAAGATCCAGGGTCTGTTGATGCGTGGCCGGTCTTTTTCCAGATAGTGGGCTGCCCAAAGCGGATAATCGTCAAACTCATTTGACATAAACCTTGTATAAAAATTTACATAGGTATAAATGATGGGCTTCACTTTGTAATAATCCTGCACAATAGTTAACCAGTCCTGAACTTCCTTACGCATTTTGGCCGGCGCTACGCCATATAGTTGTTCAATGTCTAGTACCGGAGGCAGGTCGCCTGGTTCTAACTTTACTGCACTGATAAAATTTTTTGCCTGCGTTTTGCCGCTCTTTGTAGCCAGAAAAAAATGATAAGCACCGCGGGTGACACCAGCTTCCTTAGCTTTCTTCCAATTTCGCTTAAACTGTTTGTCAACATTGCCTAACCCTTCTGTAGCTTTTATAAATGCAAAGCCGAGTTTAATGTCCTGAACTTTCATTTGCTTTACTGAAGGCCAGTCAATAAAACCCTGGTAGCGGCTCACATCAATGCCATGTATCTCATAGCTCTCCGGCATTTCAATTTCGAATCCTGGGTAGCGTACAAATTTGGCTTTTCGAATCGCAGCATTGCGAAACCAGATATAAGTACCCAATGCCGCAATCACCAAAAAAATTATAAAAACGATCCAGTTTTTCTTTGCCGAATTGTTTTTTTTCGTTCTTCTTTTTGCCATAAACTCTGCACACAGTAGAGCAACAAATATGACTAATAAAGCGTGAACTAAAACGAATAATTCTGTACCCGGTTTTATAACACAGAATGCAGGTTTTGGTTGCACAATTTCATCATGCAAAAGCACCTGATTATACCAGCACTTTTGGCGCAGACAGCGTTTCCACCTACCACAAATAGCAGCCTTGTAGTGCCTATCTTTAGCGGGGCTTTTTTGTGTTTTATTTCCTGGCTTATAACTACCAGTAATGAAGACGACCAACGATGTACACCAGCAATTTGCCGCCTTTTTCAACAGCGAGACGCTACAACCCTTTGCCTACCTTGTTTCTAAGAGGCTAAGTGAGGGACATATTTGCCTGCCGTTGACCGAAGTAGCAGCAGAGTTGAACGGATCAACTTACTATAACCTAGATGAGGTGATTGCCAATAGCACAAGATTAATAAATGAGACAATGGTAGCCGGCAGTGCAGAAGAAAACCAACCTTTTGTATTGCATAATCAAAAATTGTATTTGCAGCGCTATTTCTATTATGAGACATTGATTTTAAATCGCCTTCAATTGTTTCGCCAAACTGAAACGGACTGCCAGGTAGAAAGGATTTCTGCGATAAGGAAACATGCCAGGTTGATACAGGTTTTGTTTGAAGACCAGTCTTATAAACCGGCAGAGCACGTTGCAGAAAATATTGATTGGCAGTTGGTGGCCGCTATCTCGGCTGTGCTGAATGATTTTACCATTATTACTGGTGGACCAGGCACAGGTAAGACAACAACTGTTGCTAAAATTCTTGCACTGTTATACACCGTCAACCCTGACCTGCGGGTTGCACTTGCTGCACCAACAGGCAAAGCTGCAGCCCGGATGGCGGAGTCATTAAAAGCTTCGGCGAAAACCATACCCGGTGCTGAGACATGGTTTGTAAAACTGGAGCCTAAAACAATACACCGGTTGCTTGCTTCCATTCCGGACACACCCCGATTTGTACACAATGCAGAAAATCCGGTAGAATTTGATGTTGTAATTATTGATGAAGCCTCTATGATAGACGCAGCCCTGTTTGCCAAATTACTCCAGGCAATTGGCATGGGAACGCGGCTGATAATGCTGGGCGATAAAGACCAGTTGGCATCGGTGGAAGCGGGAAGTCTTTTTGGTGATCTGTGTAAAATACACGAGGAACTTAATAGCCTATCGGCTGACCGGGTTAGTTTTATTAATTCGCTGATACACACACCTGCGCGCCGGATCACCCCGGAGTATATTAGTAGAACTCCTTCCTCTTTCTTAGCTGAGAATATTATAGAACTTAAACGCAGTCATCGTTTTAAGAGCAGCGAGGGTATAGGGAAATATAGCCGTGCGGTTATAATAAACGAAGATGTGGTACTAAAAAAGTACCTGGCTGAAGGAGGCGATGAGCAGGTAACAATAGATACTGCCTATAGTGTAGAACTGTTTGACAATTTTGTAGATGGTTATCGTGATTTTATTGAGGAAAGGAATATAAAATCAGCCCTGCAAAAATTGAATAACCTGCGTGTTTTATGTGCTGTACGCGAAGGCGAGAAGGGTTTGTACCGGGTAAATAGCGCTATCGAAAACTTATCTCAGCAGCCAAAAACTAATTATAAAAAATACTGACTTCTATGAAAACAGACCGGTTATTATAACCCGCAATTATTATTCACTGGGTCTTTTTAACGGTGATATAGGTATTGTAAGAAAAGATGAAAATGGTGTACCAAAGGTGTGGTTTGAAGATAATAACAACGAGTTGAAATCGGTACTGCCCGGGTATGTGGCTGAGGCGGAAACAGTGTTTGCCATGACCATACATAAAAGCCAGGGGTCGGAATATAACGAGGTACTGGTGATATTGCCTGACGAGGAAAATATAGCGCTGCTTACACGCGAACTACTGTACACTGCAGTGACACGTGCAAAGCACAAAGTTTTGATACAAGCTACCCAGGAGGTGATTTTGCAAACAGCCGAACGTAGTGTAAAACGCGCCTCAGGAATAAGAGAACGGTTGGGTGAAATAGTGACCCCGCCAACAAATGATTAAACAACAAAGGGTGAAAAAAGCTGCCGCAGAAATATACAGTACAAGAGAGTGACACAACCGGAGCTAAGTACAGAACCACTGCTGGCTCTATAAATAAAATAGTGGTAAAAAATGTTTGAATAATGAGCTTACAGATATATGGATCAAACTCACTTGAGCACCTGGCAAAGCGCCTGGCTGCTGACCTTCAACTATACGGAGGCAGTGTATTTGAGCAAAAATATATAGTGACGCAAACGCAGGGGATGAATAATTGGCTGAAGCTGAAAGTGGCTGCCGAACTGGGAATTGTGGCAAACTGCAGGTTTTTGAAACCAAATGAGATGGTGAACGAGGTTTATTTCCGCCTGATAAGTGGTAATAAACAAGCCTTGTCTGCTGAAACGTTGCATTGGATACTGTTCAGCATTTTGGCAACGCCTGACTTCCAAAACAAGTTCAGGAAAATTGCGGACTACTATACGCAAGACGATGTAAAGCGAATGGCATTGGCCGAAAAAGTTGCTGATCTGTTTGATCAATACCAGATCTACAGACCTGAAATGATCATTGACTGGAATGAAAATTCTTTGCTATTTGAAGGCAAAAGTGGTTGGCAAAAGTATTTATGGGTACAGGCAAAGGCGCTTTTGGGAAATGAGATGCCGGATAAAACTGTGACCGGCAAACACATATTGGAAACATTGCAGAAAGCAGCTTTACAGCAAAAAGTAAAAAGCCAAATTCCTTCTATCCACGTGTTTGGCTTATCAATTATTACGACCTATCACCTCCACATTTTGTTTGAGCTGTCGCGATATATAGACGTTACTTTTTATTTGTTGAACCCCGCGCCAAACGTGTATTGGTTTGATGACAGAAGTGAGAAACAACTGGCGCTGTGGCGACAAAAAAGCAAACTGAAATTTAATGACCAGCCTTTGTTGAGCAATGGTAATGCATTGCTGACCGGGTGGGGTAAAGTGCTGCAGGACACCTTTAGCATGTTTTTTGAAACCGACGAATTTTTGAACCAGTACTACGACCTGGAAACCGATGAGCCTGCACCCGTAAACCTGCTGGGGAAAATTCAAAATGATATTTTCTATAACAAGCCGGAGGCAGAGCGCAACATCATTCAGCCCGGCGACTTAAGTGACGGATCTATTACTATCAATTCCTGCCATACACCGGCACGGGAAGTGGAAGTACTCTACAACTACCTGGTTCACCTGGTTACCACATCGCCATCGCAGTTTTCGGCGCGCGATATGGTGGTAATGGTAAGCGATATTGATCTATATGCGCCCTATATAAAAGCGGTATTTACATCTGCGCCGTATCAATTTCCCTTTACGATAGCTGACGAAAGTTTTTCAGCAACTGATAACTTGTTTACAGCTTTACAATCCATCTTGTCGCTGACCGAAGAGAATTTCGGGGCGGAAGAAGTGCTGCAGTTACTCGATTCGGAATATATCAGGAAACGGTTTTCGCTCATTAATAAAGAATGGATACGAAAGGTGGTAAATCTGGCAAATATCCGTTTCGGTATAACCGGAGATGCAGCAAGACGATACCGTTTATGTGAGTTGGAAAACTGGTCTTCGCAGAATTTTGCTGGGTATTTGTATGATAACCGATGAGCCGTATTTGCTGGATGGTACGGCGGTTTTTCCCCTGGATGTGGCTGAAGGAAATGACGCTTTTGAGCTGATACGCTTTTGCCATTTTGCAGAAGTTTTGATCTCGACCATTGAAGAAAGGCGGCAACCCAGATCGGTAATTGGATGGGGCGAATATGTAGAACAGGTAGTAGATAAATTGATCTGCCCGGCTGATGACAATAGTGATGAAGATTTTCAGCTACTGTCACAGCATATTGAAAAAGTATATGTACTTGCCGAAGTGGTGGACGAAAAAATCAGCTTCGAAGTGTTTAACCATAGCTTCGGGCATTCACTTTCTGCTACCAGCAGGTCAAATGCATTTGCCTCAGGAGGCATTACCTTTTGCTCGCTTATACCCATGCGCAGTATTCCGTTTAAGGTAGTGGCACTTTTGGGGCTCAACTTCGATAAGTTTCCCCGCAAAGAAACACGGGTAAGTTTTAACCTGATGGATGAGGATGTACGAAAAGGGAGACAGAAATGTGAAGGAAAATGACAAGCATCTTTTCCTGGAAACCATTTTGTCGGCTCAATCTTTTTTTTACATAAGCTACATTGGTCGCAGCGCCAAAGACAATGCAACCTTGCCGCCATCGGTACTGGTCGACGAACTGATTGACTATATAAAGTCGGGCATTACAACTGACGAGAATAGCATAGCACGTCTGGTTACCTATCATCCGCTTCACAGCTTCAGCGATCAATACAAAAAAAGCAAAACCAATCTGTATGACTACTTGCATCCTTTCACACCTGCTTTAAAAGTAGAACCTACCAAAACGCCCCTTACCGAACCACAGCTCACAGACGAAATATCTATTGACACATTTATCAGCTTCTTCAAAAATCCTTTCAAAGCCTATTACAATAAGGTGCTGAAAATACACTACGACCAGGAAACCACGCTGTTGCCAGAAACCGAAATATTCGACCTCGATGGTTTACAAAGCTGGCAATTAAAACAGGATTTGCTGTTTTCATCCGCCGACATAGACCAGCTTCGCAAACGCGGTGTGGCAGGCGGTCAATTGCCTTTGGCAAACATGGCTAACCTGAGCATTGCTGAAACACAGGAAGAGTTAAAGCCTTTGCAGACTGTTTTAAATCCGGTTATTGAGCAACACCAGGAGGAAACCTACAGCCTCAATGTCACGATCGATAACACCATTTTAAAAGGCAGGTTAGACCATATCTATGCAGGTCAGCTTGTGCTGGTATCGTTTTCAAAAAAAGAACAGAAGTATTTGCTCGAAGCCTGGATCAAATTTCTCATAGCCATTGCAGCAGGTCAGCCGTTAGATTTGCAGTTCATTTCAGCTACAAAAAATAAACTCATCACGGTCGAAGAAAAATTGGTCAGCAAAAAAAGTGCACTCAGGTCTCTCGAAATGTTGATGAAACTGTACAAGCGAGGGCATGAAGAGATTTTGCTGTTTTATCCCGACTTCGATAAAAATCTTGCAGATGTTCAAAAACTCACACCTGAAAGTTTTTACCGTCTGGTGGCAACCCATGCCGGTGGCGAATATTGTGAACCTTATTTGAAGAAGGAGTATTCGTTGGGTCTTTTTGAAAATGCGGACACTTTTGAGGAGTTTCAACAAGTTGGCAGCAGCATTTTGACCGATGCCCAACCACTTTTCCAGCAGTACTATTAGGTGCGGCATTGTACACACTTTGTTTATGGGGTAACCAGCTTTAGCCGCTATGTGGAGGCGATTGTTGCGACGCTCCGTTCATCCTTTGGTTCTTCGGTGAGGCAGTTTACACCTTTTATCTCAGGCGCGTTTTAAAACGATTGATGTTGTACTGGCAAAATAGAAAGTTATTAGCCGATATCTTCCTTTTCATTTTTACAAGTAATTATATCTTCGCCTTATGGACGAACTGTTGCAAAAAATAAATGATTACAAAGCTGAGATTTCTGGTAGCAATGTCTCTACTACCGGTGAGTTAGAAAATTTTCGTATCAGATTTTTGGGTACAAAGGGCATAGTTAAGGAAATTATGGCCGAGATAAAGAATGTTCCGGTTGAAAAAAAGAAGGAATTTGGGCTACTGCTTAATTCCTTTAAAATATTTGCCGAAGAAAAATATGATACATTCAAAAATGTTCTTACTGAAGTAGTACCAGACAACAAATCGCAAGTAGATTGGTCGCTGCCTGGTGATGCACTCACTGCCGGCACAAGGCACCCGCTGTCGATTGTGCGCAACCAGATCGTTTCCATATTCAAGCGGCTTGGGTTTGCTGTAGCCGAGGGACCTGAAATTGAAGATGACTGGCACAACTTTACAGCACTCAATCTGCCGGAAAACCATCCTGCCCGCGACATGCAGGACACTTTTTATCTCCATCAAAATCCCGATTGCCTACTTCGTACACACACCAGCAGTGTGCAGGCCCGGGTAATGGAAAAAGCAAAAGCCGCCGATCCGCATTGTATGCCCGGGCAGGGTTTACCGCAATGAAACAATCAGTGCACGGGCACATTGTTTTTTTCACCAAATAGAAGGTTTGTACGTAGATGAACAGGTGAGCTTTGCCGATCTAAAGCAAACACTTTATTTCTTTGTAAAGGAGATGTTTGGTAATGAAGTCAAAATACGTTTTCGTCCAAGCTACTTTCCCTTTACCGAGCCTAGTGCCGAAATGGATATTAGTTGCACCGTGTGCGGTGGCACCGGCTGTAGTCTTTGTAAGCATACCGGCTGGGTTGAAATTCTGGGTTGTGGTATGGTTCATCCTAAGATGCTTTCAAACTTCTCTATTGACCCAAATAAGTTTACCGGCTTTGCTTTTGGTATGGGAGTAGAAAGAATTTGCCAACTAAAATTTCGTATCAATGATCTAAGACTTTACTCTCAAAATGACATCAGATTTCTCAGGCAGTTCAAAGGAGCTGTTTAATCCTATAGGATGAAACAAAACTATTCTTTTTACAACTCTTTCGAAAATCTAGCTCATACCTTAATTTAACAAACAAACCATATCGCGCGTCGTAATCTATGAAAGTATAGGCTTACTTTTGCAGCCTAAAATTTTAATTAAATTTAATGGTCGCAATTCTCCTTTTCTTCTTTGCTCATTGGTTTCTGTCTCTGTTTTTCCATACTTTTTTTCTCCATCGTTATGCTTCTCACCAGATGTATACCACTAGCAAAAATTGGGAAAAGGTTTTTTATTTTCTCACCTGGTTCACACAAGGTTCTTCTTTTTTGGTTCCACGTGCATATGGCGTTATGCACCGTATGCATCATGAATATAGCGATACAGAAAAAGATCCGCATTCACCACATTTTTTTAAAGATGTGTGGCACATGATGTTACATACAGCAAAAATTTATCAGGCGTTTATTGATAATACTGTTCTTCCCGAAGAAAAATTCACTAAAGAATACTTACCTGTCTGGGACAAGCTGGATAGAATAGGATACAGTTGGATAACCCGTTTATTGTTCTCTGCCGGGTATATTTTATTTTATGTCGTATTTGCACCTTCCTATTGGTGGTTCTTACTGCTTCCTTTTCATTTTCTTATGGGTCCTGTTCAAGGTGCAATCGTAAATTGGTTTGGTCACAAACTTGGTTATCAAAATTATAATAATGGTGATCACTCCAGAAACTCAACACCGTGGGGCATACTGTTGATGGGAGAACTTTTCCAAAACAACCATCATCATGCTAAGAATAGTGCAAACTTTGCCAGGAAATGGTACGAATTTGATACAACTTATTACATTATGAGGTTTATGCATGTTGTTAAAATTATCCGGCTCAAACCCTCAGCAATGAACTAGCTTACCCATTTACTTATTATAAAAACCCGGCTTCAAAATACTTTTGAGGTCGGGTTTTTTATTGTCCGCACCACTTATGTCATTTACATTTAAGCTATGAATGAAACAATCCATTTAAATACCCAGGGTACGGTTCTGGTAACCGGCGCTAATGGACTTGTAGGGTTACACCTGGTAAAACATCTGGTAGAACGAGGCTATTTTGTGAAAGCAGTTTATCGAAGTAAAATACCTGCCTTCACTCATATGAATATTCAATGGATACAAGGGGACATTTTGGATATTGAGTTCTTACTCAAAGGATTACAAAATGTCAAGGATGTTTATCATTGCGCAGCTGTTGTTTCGTTCAATCCAAAAAGAGTTAAAGAAATAATGGAGATAAATGTTAATGGAACTCAAAACGTTGTTAATGCCTGTTTAATCTCAGGAACCCGCAAGTTGTGTTACGTAAGTTCAGTCGCAACGTTGAAAAAAAGTAGTGAGGGAAAATTTATAAATGAAGAACTTGACTTCTCCACAACCTCATGGGAAAGTAACTACGCAAAAAGTAAATATTTGGCTGAATTAGAAGTATGGAGAGGTATAGGAGAAGGTCAAAACGCTGTCATTGTCAATCCTTCTATAATTTTAGGCAAGGGAGATTGGACAGTCGGCTCATCTAAAATATTCCAGTACGCATACGATGAATTTCCCTGGTATAGTGCAGGTGCCGGCGGCTTCGTTGATGTACAGGATGTTGTAGCGGCTATGGTGATGTTAACAGAAAGTGATGCCAGTGGTGAACGATTTATATTGAATGCAGAAAATATTTCCTTTAAAAGTCTATTTACCACAGTCGCTATCCTTTTCAATAAACGTCCCCCCATTAAGAAGGCTAGTCTGGCAATTTCAAAATGGTTAGCCAAGATAGAATTAATACGAGCCTTTTTAAACAACAGTGAACCATTTTTGACGAATGAGACTATAAACACTGCGCAAAATAGTGTAACATATGATAATTCTAAAATTATTGCATCTTTACCAGCGTTCAAATTCAGATCTATTCGGGAGTCTCTGAAGGACATTGCTGACTATTATCTCTCATCTTTGCGGAATTAAATTGAGCTTTATCTTCCAATATATATCATCAACATTTGTACGTCACTTGGATTTACTCCGCTAATTCTACTTGCCTGACCCAATGTTTCGGGTTTTATTTTTTTGAATTTTTGACGCGCTTCATTCGATAGAGATAAAATCTTTTCATAGTTGAAGTTAGATGGGATGGAAAGTTGATCTAAATGGCTCAATTTTTCGGCAAGCTCTTGTTCTTTAACAATATACGCATCATATTTAACCTGAATTTCAGCCTGTTCCAAGGCTTCATCTTCAAAATTTCCTAGTAAGCCACGCACTTCATCGGCTTCGTTAATAAGATCCTTAAGTTGAATATTGGGGCGCAACAAAAGTTGAGATAATTTTTGTTTTTGATTTAGGTGAGAAGATCCAATGGAAGATAAATAAGAATTTATTATTTCGGGTCCACTGAAAATGATCCGATGTTTTCCTTAATTGCGGCTATATCATTCTTCTTGGATATCACCTTTTCCATGCGTTGCTGACTGGCTAAACCCAATTTTAAAGCTAAGCTCAGTTAATCGCAGGTCGGCATTATCCTGCCGTAAGAAGTGTTCTAAATTCTGCCCGGCTAGTAAACATCCGATATGGCTCATCAGTTCCCTTATTAATTAGATCATCTATTAAAACACCGATATATGCTTCACTTCTTTTTAAAATAAATGGTTCAAGATTAAAGGCTTTTTGATGCGCATTAATACCTGCCATTAAACCTTGACAAGCTGCTTCTTCATACCCTGTTGTTCCATTGATCTGTCCAGCGAAAAAGAGATTTTCAAACTGCTTTGGTTTCAAGTGAATATGTCAACTGAGTAGGTGGGAAATAATCGTATTCGATTGCATATCCCGGGCGAAACATTTTGCATTTTTCAAAACCAGGTACCTAGCGCTAAAGCTTTAAATTGTACCTCTTCTGGCAAGGAGGTAGAAAATCCATTTACATAAATCTCAACTGGTATTAAAACCTTCTGGCTCAACAAACAATTGATGACGGTCTCTATCTGCAAAACGATTTATTTTATCTTCAATACTTGGGCAATACCGTGGCCCAACTCCTTCTATTCGTCCCTGGTACATTGGGCTCCGATCAAAACCCGTCTTTAAAGTATCATGAACCTGTTGATTTGTATAAGTGATATAGCAACTTCTTTGTTGTTCAGGCAATATTTTAGTAGTCTTTAAATAAGAAAATCCGGTGATTTCCTCATCTCCTTTCTGCTCTTCCATTTTAGAATAATCCAGACTTCGGCCATCAATTCGTGGTGGTGTACCTGTCTTTAAGTCTGCTACTTTCAAATCCCAAAGTCAACCAATTGTTCGGTAATACCAGTAGCAGATTTCTCAGCCATTCTTCCACCCCCAAAACTGCTTTTCCCCAATATGAATAACTCCATTCAGAAACGTTCCACTTGTAACTACTACACTGTTTACTAAAAATTCTATTGCCTAACCCCGTTACAACACCGCAAGCAGAACCATTCTCAATAATTATAGATACCACCATATCCTGATAAAAATCTACATTTAGAGTATCTTCTAACATTTCCCTCCATTTAAGTGAAAATAGTGTCCGGTCACTTTGAGCTCTTGGACTCCACATTGCTGGCCCTTTACTTTTATTAAGCATGCGAAATTGAATCATTGTTAAATCCGTTACAATACCGCTATATCCACCCAGCGCATCTATTTCCCGAACAATTTGTCCTTTAGCAATACCACCCATAGCAGGGTTGCAGCTCATTTGAGCAATGGTTTGCATATTCATAGTAATTAGCAAAACCCTGCTGCCTAAATTTGCTGCTGCTGCTGCTGCTTCACACCCAGCATGACCTGCACCCACCACTATCACATCATATTTGCAAAACATACTACTTACTTTTTTATATTTCCTCAATGATTTTGGTCACATGAAAAATCCTGAACTACCATCTGCTGCCCATTTGGATAAGTCGATATACCAATGCCGACTTCTGTGAAAAATGGGTCTAATAAAGTTCTTCTATGTCCCAGGTCGGGAACTCCTTCATCTATATATAACAAAACCAAACCAAAGACCGAATTGCCAGCACCAAAGGATATGTTTTCACCCGCACATCCTTTAATACCCAACTTTTTAATCCTTTCTGAAAAACTTTCCCCTTTAGGAGAGTTATGGTTTGGCAAACTCTTAATAGATTTTAATGCATCTGCTTGTCTTTGAGCGCAAATCTCCAACGTGGCATTCCACTTTTCAAAGGGCAAAAAAGATGCGGCATACAGCTCCCGTTGTAAGCTATTGGTATTTTTGCTCCTTAAATGAGGGTAAATCAATAAAACAGATTTAACAACACTGTCCCAAAATTGCTTAGGGTGCCTGCGGCTATAATTGACCCAGTAGAACCAATCTTCCTTTAAGGAGTTTTCTAGCTTTGGATAGCTATTTATAAAACCTAACGTTTCAGGATCATTCATTCCAAAACGTGGAAGTTGCCTCACCCCTACTTGCGTAGACCCTATAATTTGTGAAGATGAATTATTTACTAAACAGACGAAAAATAAACAGAAACAAAAGGGTTTCACGTGAAACGATTTTTATTTATGACGCAAATAACCGCAAATATTCCTCCTCTTTGTCCCTCATTTTTGTTATTTCTTCCAGCGTTGAATCTGCAAAACCACAAAGATGTAGCGCACCATGAATAATGACCCTATGCAATTCTGTAGAAAAGGAACACTTCAAAATATTTGAATTCTCCTTAACACGTTCGATACTTATATAAATGTCAGCAATAATTGCCGTGGAAATGGACAAATCAAAAGTGAGAATATCGGTGAGATAATCATGTTTCAAATAGTTCCTATTTAGCTCCAATAGGAAGGGATCGGAACAAAATATGTAATCAACGTTTTGTATCTCCTTTTGTTCCATCGAAAATAGTACCTGTAAGTTGGTTTTCAGAAGCTTTCTATTTCTGAGCTGAAATGAAATATCAGCATTGTGAAAGTTTATCATCAGCGCACTTTACTTCCAAATTTCGTAACTAATAGCCAAATAACGGCTCTACATTTGAACCAATGAAGAAACTATCAGATATAAAGATGGGAAAAACTGTTATCATTCATTCATTTGAAAATGATGACATTTTTATTAAACTTATGGAGATGGGGTGTATTCCAGGTGAGAAGATAAAAGTTGAAAAAGTGGCACCTTTAGGCGATCCAATTTCCATAACTGTTTCAGGCTATAATCTTAGTTTACGATTAAATGAAGCAGAAAAAATTTTAGTTGAAGAAATAATGTAGATGAAAATAGGTTTATACTTTGGATCTTTTAATCCTATACATGTTGGTCATCTTATCATAGCAACCTATGTTGCTAATATGACCGACTTGCAGGAGATTTGGTTTGTCGTATCACCACAAAATCCTTTTAAACAGTCGAAAACACTTCTCAATGAATATGATAGGCTTCATTTGGTAGAATTGGCCATTATAGATGATAAAAAGATTAGGGCATCTAACATTGAGTTCAAGTTGCCTAAACCTTCTTACACATCAGATACTCTGGCCTTTTTAGCCGAAAAATATCCAAAAAATATATTTTCGATTATTATGGGTTCAGACAGCTTTCAAAATGTCGGAAAATGGAAGAATGGATCTCATATTCTGAATAACTATCAACTTTTGGTATACCTAAGACCAAAATTTAAAATTTCCCCTGAACATCCTAAAAATGTTACAATCCTACAGGGCCCCATTATTAGATATATCCTCGACACAAATAAGGAAACTACTACAGCAAGGCAAAAGTATTAGATACCTGGTACCAGAATGCGTATGGAAAGAAATTGAAGAAAACGGATATTACAAACGGAGCTAAAATAACCACCCACAAATTAAAAAAAGGATCACAATGATCGGCGAAGGAATTTTATCGTACAACAAAATAGCCACTGTAATACATACCGGTAATAAATTCTGAAACCCAAAAGGCTTTGAAAGCGAAGTAAACAAAATAATAGTCGCTGCGATCATAATTCCAACCACAACTGCATTAATTCCCTCCATAGCCCGAAAAACAACTACTTGCTTTTTAATTTTGTTCCAGACCGGGAAGAAGAAAATTACTAATAAAAAGCTAGGGAGAAAAATGGCAATCGTGCCGATAAAACAACCCATAAGCTGGTAGCCTGGACCAAAATTTTGTAAGACCATTCCACCTATAAATGCAGCAATTGAAAACACAGGACCAGGAAAAGCCTGAACCATACCAGCACCGGTTAAAAAGTCTTGCGGTGTAATATATCTAGTCTTTTCCCGCGTAACGTATTGTTCAAACATCATGGGAATAAGTACTCCGCCACCACCAAACACCAAACTACCAAATCTGTAAAAATTTTCAAACAAGTTAATAGGCTTGCGCATTGCCCAATCATTCACCCGCGCAATTTCACTTAATATACCAGCCAGAACAAATATGGTTATAAAGCCCCAAAGATTAGCCCATCTTATTGGAGATGTCTTCTCTGCACGATCAGGAATTCTTTTATCGCTGAAATTACTTACAATACTTCCAGTTAAGATGAGAATGGGAAAGACCCAGGGAGATTTAATGAACAAACTGACTAATAATGCTCCAAGCATTATAAACAAAGTAGCCTGGTGCTTTACAAATAAAAAAAAACTTTTATAAGCGGAATAGGCTAAAAAACCTATAGCCATGGGTTGAATAAATCTGAAAATGTTCATCCCATTCGGTATCTCATCTATATACCTAAGTAAGAAGCTTAGTGCACCCATTAAAAAAGAAGCCGGTAATATCCATATGATCAAGGTGAAAAAAGCAAGTAGTACTCCTCCCCTTTTGAAGGCAATTAGTGTAAGAATTTGACTACTACCCGCTCCGGGTAGCAGTTGAACAAAAGCATTTAATTCCAGCAATTCATCTTCACCAATATACTTACGGCACACAAATAATTTATGCATTCTTATTAAATGCATCTGGGGACCCCCATAGGCAGTAATACTGTGATGAAAAACTGTTTTTAAAAAAGGTATGTGTCTTTTAAGAACCAAGAGAAAATATTAGTAAATAAAAACTCATTTTTTAAGTCCAATTTCCCGCAGTCTTTCATCAAGGTATTCCCCTGCTGTCGCGTCTGGATAGGCCTTGGGAGAAGTTTTGGAGACACAACTTTCGATACAAGCTAAACTCATGCTACTACGGGGATGAAGAAAGAATGGAATAGAAAACCTGGAAGTATGCCATAATTCCCTGGAAGGATTAACAACACGGTGAGTTGTACTTCTTAGCTTATTATTGGTAAACCTCTGCAACATATCACCGACGTTTACAACTATTTGTTCAGGGAGAGACGTAACCCCAACCCATTCATTTTGTTTTGTGAGAATTTGCAGACCGTCAGCGCTTGCACCAACTAACAGTGTAATTAAATTAATATCCTCATGTTGTTCAGCTCTTATCGCACTTTTAGGTTCCTGAATTATTGGAGGGTAGTGTATACAGCGTAGAATGCTATTACCATTATGCACATACTCATCAAAAAAATGTTCTTCGAGACCCAGATATAAAGAAATGGCTTGGAGTAGAGCTGTGCCACTTTTTTGAAAGTTTTTATATGCCTTGAAAAGGGTTTCATTAAAACTCTGTATTTCACTAACCTGCACATTTTCCGGGTATTCGCTTTGTATAGGATCATTATCTTCTACCACCTGACCATACTGGAAAAACTCTTTTAAATCCGGTGCATCACTACCCTTTGCATGTTCACGACCAAAGCTGGTATAACCTCTTTGACCCGCTAAACCGGGTACCTCATACTTTAACTTCTGCTCAAGTGGTAAGGAAAAAAATTGCTGAACATACTCATACAAATGAGCAATCAGCTCGTCTGGTACACCATGATTTTTTACTGCTACAAACCCCACATCTTCATAGGCTTGTCCAAGTTTCTGAACAAAAAAGTTTTTCTTTTCTTGATCACCGGACAGGAAATCTGCAAGATCTACAACGGGTATTGACATAGTATATATTTTACATTAAAAGATTATAAATGAAAAAATACAACAATCAAATCGCACTATGACAGAAAGTTGACAAAATAATCAAATAACATTGTTGTAAACAAAAACCCGCTTTTAGCGGGTTTAGCGTACTAATAATAAGTAAATTACATATTAAAAAACATAAAATGTTTATCACTGATTTACCGTACAAGGGTGCGACGCAACAATGATTAATCGAAGAATTTGATGCCCGCACCAAAATTAATTGCCGTATTCACTAAGAAATTTAATACGCATTATTTTAAGTTGCTCCCATTCATAACCACCATCGGCCAATTCTTCTCTTGCAACATCTAAAGAAGACGTTTCACAACTTCTGAAATAATCAATAATTTCCTCCTGTTCTTCTTCATCGAGCATGTCATCAATAGCATAGCCAAGATTTAATTTAGTACCGCTTGCAACTATCGTTTCCATTTCTTCAAGCAATGCATCGAGGCGCAGATCTTTGTTTTTTGCAATAGTTTCTAAAGGTATTTTTTTGTCAACATTTTGAATAATAAAGATCTTGTTGCTGCTTTTATTAGCAACACTTTTCATGACAAAATCATCCGGTTTTTCAATGTCATTTTCTTCAACATACTTGCCTATGAAATCAACAAAAGGCTTACCATATTTCAATGCCTTACCAACACTAACACCCTGGCACTTTTCTAATTCCTTTAAAGTAGTTGGATATAGTGTTGCCATATCCTGCAACGAGTTTTCAAGAAACAAAACAAAGGGAGGTAAGCCCTTTTTCTTTGCCTCTTTTTGGCGTAGATCTTTCAGCATATCAAACAACTTGTCGTCTGCCGCTGCAGCGAGGCTGCCTGGCAGAAGCATCCGATTCTTCGTCATCTTCGTAATTGGCATCTTCAAACTTATTGTTCAATGCAATCTAAGAACGAAACAGGTTTTTTTACATAACCCTCAGATGTAGGAGTAAACTTCAGAACACCATATTCTTCAATATCTTTAACCAACAAGTTTGCTAATAGCATTTGCCTTATAAGACTATTCCAATAATGAGAATCTTCCTCTTTACCAATGCCAAAGGCAGCAAAGCTCGTCATGCCGGTACATTTGTATTTGTGGTGTGTTTCTACCCATTAAAACATTCACCACATAATCTATTGTAAACCGCTGATCCAACGCTTTTACAGCTTTCAACACTTTTACAACATTCTCTTTAGCCTCTATCTTTTCTTTGGGATTACAGTTATCGCAACCACCTGTTGCAGCGCATTTCGCATGTATCCCAATCTTCACCAAAATAGTGAAGCAAAATTTTGCGCCGGCAAACGCTGCTTTCCGCAAAACTTACCGTTTCATTAATAAACTGGGCACCTACTTCCCTTTCACTCAAAGGCTTATCGCGCATCAGATGTTCAAGCTTAGAAACATCTTTATGCGAATAATACAATATACATTTTCCCTCCATTCCATCGCTGCCGGCTCGTCCCGGTTTCCTGGTAGTAATTTTCAATACTTTTAGGAATATTATAGTGAATGACAAACCGGATATCAGGTTTATCAATCCCCATTCCAAAGGCAATAGTAGCCACAATAACCTGTGTATCTTCTTTTAAAAACTTATCCTGGCGTTCGGCCCTAAGTTTGGCATCAAGGCCGGCATGATATGCTACTGCTTTGATTTTGTTGGCAACCAAAATTTCAGCAAGTTCTTCCGTGGTTTTTCGGTTAAGCGTATAAATAATACCGCTTTTGCCCTGGGTTTTGCGAAATAAACCGAACAATATTTTTAATGGTTTGATCTTTTTTAATCTTAGGATGAATTTCGTAATAGAGGTTTTCCCGGTTAAACGAAGAGATAAATACGTTGGATCTCTCAAGCCCAAGGTTCTTTAGAATATCACTTTGTACTTTAGGTGTAGCGGTAGCAGTTAAGGCAATGATGGCAACATTAGGATTGATAATCGTCATCATATCCTTTAAGCGGCGATATTCTGGCCTGAAGTCGTGGCCCCATTCCGAAATGCAATGTGCTTCATCTACGGCAAAAAAAGAGATCTTAAGATCACTAAAGAAATCAAGATTTTCCTGTTTGGTAAGGGTTTCTGGTGCTACATATAAAAGTTTGGTCCTGCCTTCCGTCAGGTCGGATTTTACTTCGCGCTGCTGTAGTCTTAGTAAGCGACGAATTTAAAAAATGAGCAACATGGTCTTTTTCACTGTAGCCCCTTACCAGGTCAACCTGGTTTTTCATGAGAGCTATCAAGGGGACTCACAATGATTGCACATCCTTCCATTAATCAGGGCAGGTAACTGATAGCACAGGCTTTTACCGCCGCCGGTGGGCATAATTACAAAAGTATCTTTCCCACTTAGCAAACTGTTGATTGCCTGTTCCTGGGTTCCTTTAAATTCATCGAACCCGAAATACTCGTAAAAGACCTTCGTGAATATCGTAGGGGTGATCCTGGTCTTCTGTTTACTGTGAAGGTTAATTTCTTTGCAGTTGGTTTATTGATACCTGCTTTTTTAGGAGTTGATTTTTTGAGTTGAGTTCGTTGCCATTTTCGTTATTACCCTTTCACTATTCACGGGCAGTTTTAAACTATTTTCTTTAAGATAAAGAATTATATTAATTTTTATTGCATAAACAATAAAAAACGTCTTTTTTCAAGGTTAGCGAAGTTACTTCAAGGCTATGTTCTCATAAGGCGCCATTTGTTAAAGTTTATAACATATTAAACGGGTGAGTTAAATTTAGCAAGCATATACCATTGTGAAAATTTTATTGAGAATGAATTTTCACATGTACCTAAAGTCAGATCAGGTGTATTATTCAACTGAAAGTGCATTAAAAAAAGATGTATTTTTGCGCCGCATGAATGAAACTATTTCCAAAACTGCTATACAAACCATTCAGCTGGAAGCTCAGTCAATTGCGGGCTTGGTCAATTTATTAATTCACGATTTTGAGGATGCGGTTAAAGCGATATATCATAGCAAAGGTAGATTGGTGATAAGCGGAGTTGGAAAAAGCGCAATTGTTGCCCAAAAAATAGTAGCTACACTTAAACAGCACGGGACACCCATGCTCTATTTATGCATGCTGCAGATGCCATTCATGGAGATCTGGGAATGATACAAAAACAAGATGTTGTAATGCTGATAAGCAAAAGCGGTGAAAGTCCGGAAATAAAGGTGCTTGGTTCCACTAATAAAAAATTTTGGAAACATATTGATAGGTATGGGCGGAAATATCAACTCGTTTCTAGCAGAAATGCAATTATTTTCTAAATACAACCGTTTCAAAAGAAGCCTGCCCCAACAACCTGGCGCCAACCAGCAGTACAACTGCACAAATGGTAATGGGTGATGCACTGGCAGTTTGCCTGATGGAATTAGCAGGTTTTAATGGACAGGATTTTGCCAGATTTCATCCCGGCGGAAACCTTGGCAAAAGACTGTATTTACGGGTCAGGATCTATATGCCAAAATGTGAAACCGCAGTTAAACCTACAGCTGGTCTAAAAGAGATAATAGTGGAAATGACCAGCAAGAGGTTGGGTGCAACCGCAGTTATTACGGAAGATGGAAAATCAGTTGGAATGATAACAGATGGAGATCTCAGAAGAATGCTGGAGAAAACAGATGATCATTACAAATATTAAGGCCGACGAAATATTAACCAAAAATCCCAAAACAATCATACGGATGAACTGGCGGTAAATGCACTTGAAACACTAAGAAACAACGATATTAGCCAATTGATCGTTAGTAAACGAAAACGATCATATATTTCGGCATTTTACACCTACATGACCTGGTAAGAGAAGGCATCATTTAAACTATATTAATTACCAAACCAACAATAACAAATCAAGAATGAATAATACAATTTTGTAGCCATCATGGCTGGTGGAATTGGAAGCAGGTTTTGGCCAAAAAGCAGGGTCGGTTATCCCAAACAGTTTTTAGATGTATTAAATACTGGCAAAACACTTATTCAATATACGTTTGAAAGGTTTGCAAGTTTATACCCAAAGAAAATATTTACGTTGTAACCTCCGAAGAATATGATGATATTGTAAAGAGAGCAATTAGCAGAATTACACTGACGAAAATATTGTAGCCGAACCCAGCCGCAAAAATACTGCTCCCTGTATTGCCTATATTTCATTTAAGATACATGCAGATACAATCCGGAGGCAAAATCTGATCATTGCACCTGCCGATCATCTTATATTAGATACCCCGGCTTTTAAGAAAACCTGCCAAAAAGCAATCCAATTTGCAGAAGACAATGATGCATTGGTAACGCTTGGCATCAAGCCAACATATCCAAATACAGGTTATGGCTATATACAACACGAAACCGCAGCCGATAGAAGATAATGTGTATAAAGTAAAAACCTTTACCGAAAAACCAAATCTCGACCTGGCAAAAACATTTTTGAAAGTGGCGATTTTTTATGGAATGCGGGATTTTTATTTGGAAAGTTAAAACAATCATTGAAAGTTTCGAACAACATGCAGCCCGAAATGTACGATATGTTTCATGCTGAAAAAGAGAGTTTTAATACACCCGCTGAAAAAGAAGCCATAGAACGAATTTATCCGCTTTGCACCAGTATAGCATTGATTATGCGATAATGGAAAAAGCCGACAACGTTTTTGTTATTCCAAGCAGTTTTGGCTGGAGCGATCTTGGCACCTGGGCCAGCGCTTACGATAATCTTGAAAAAGATTACTTGGGTAATGCCGTTGCCGGCGATAAAGTAATGGTTATAGATTCTACTCAATGCATGATATCGGCACCGCACGATAAGCTATTGGTTTTACAAGGTCTCAATGATTTTATTGTGGTGGATACCAAAGATGTATTGCTTATATGCAAAAAAGAAAAAGAACAGGAAATTAAAGAATATGTAGCCGAAGTAAAAAGAAATATGGGCGACAAATACCTGTAGCGACAGCTTTCAATTTAAATCTAAATTCTTAGCATAACCCCGTTTTTTCGTGGTACCCGGCATTTTATCTGAAAGCTGCTTTTGTTGCGTCGCACCCTTGTACAGTTATCTCTTCTTTGAGCAATAGAAGCGCAATAAATCTCCTGCCAATTTACCGTTAAAGTAAATCGCACGTAGCATTCAAAAACAAGGCAATTGTAATATTGATCAAAATAGAAATCAATTTGCCCGCGTGCAGCAGTAAATTTTATGTACTTAGTATCATCCTGTTAGTGACCGGGTTGTGTGCAACTGCGCAGCGGGTTACCATAAGTGGTACCGTTTACGACATCACCAAAAAAATACCCCTTGAGGCTATAAGTGTACTCAGTACCTCTGGCAGCGGTACCCAAACTGATTCATTAGGTCAATACAGTATAACAGTAAAAGAAACAGAACTCTATATACTTCTCGTTTTTAAATAAGGAGACACCACATTACCCGGTTACCTCCATAGCCACCTACGGCGCTTTCGATATTTCTATTCAAAGATCCATACAACAACTACCGGGTGTTACAGTCAGGCAGCGCAATTACCGGATCGATATCTTCAAAACAGGGAAGACTACGCCCGCATCTTTAACTACAAAAAACCTGGCATTGCCTCCTCTTTGAACTCCGGAGGCGGAAATGTGAGCGTTGGTTTAGACCTTGATCAATTCATCAACATGTTCAAGTTTAAAAAGAACAAACGCATGGTTGCCTTTCAGCATCGTTTACTTATGGAAGAAAAAGATAAATATATCAGTCACCGTTTCAATAAAGGACTGGTAAGAAAACTAACAGGGTTGGAAACCCCGCAACTTGATTCTTTCATGACAGAGTTTAGACCGACTTACGAAATGACCGCTTCTTTTAACGATCTCGAGTTTGGTCAATTTATAATAGAAGCTTATAAGTATTATGCAGCGGGAATCAAGATAAACAGATCGGTTTTTAAACAGGACGAGATATATTCAGCAGATCAATAAATGGAGAAGTTAAACACCATCATTCAAGCCCTGGTTTTCACTTAAATTTTCCATGTTGTCGCCACCGAGGCTGTAGTAACTATTCTCTTCGTCTTCTTCTCCCGGCGTATCATCCACGTCCATATCCCCGTCCGGTACATCCAGATCTTTACCGGTTACAGGCGCCCAGCCTTGTGCCTCCAATGCCTCATCTTCACCCATGTCCTGGTCCTGGTCCCTATCGCCTAAAATCAGCAAATCCTCGGCTGTTACATCTGAGTCGTTTGCTCCGGTATTTATATCCGCTTCACCGGTGGTATCTGCCACCTCAGTATTATCAACTTCTGTATCTGGAATGTCACTAATGTCTTTCAAATGCTCATCAGTTATCTTGTGCGAACGGGTAAGATTCTCTACATCAATATCTACCCGCGCACTATCAGTAGCCGGATTTAAAATGTCGTCCTTCGCGGGATAATGCGGGTAGCCTGGGAAGTCTTCATCTATTTTCTCATCATTTGACTCCTCTACTTCCTGAGGTGTCTCAATAGCCTCAGCAGGATCGTTTGTTCCAGGTTCTATTTGTCTCTCTTTGGGATCGGTTGATAAGGACATAACTGTTTGTATTTAAAAGCGAAGAGTAAAAAATGTATGCCGCCTTACAAAATAAAAGCTGCCAAATGCACGCTGAAAAACCTTACAATATGTAAAATCTAAATAAACCCTATATCACCACAGGTAAGTCAGTTAGTAACATGATATAAACAGCAATGATGAACATACTAACATTTTCATAGGTGGTATTCATCTCACAAAAAATTAGTTCACAGCAGATATTGACGTTCTACTATTACTCTACATGTAAATGGCATGCTTTTATTCCCGGTCATTAATAATTTCAAACCTGCTATGAAATCAGCAACGAAAGCACCATCCAAATTATTTACTGTAGCGCCAGGCGTTTGGGGCAGAAAGGATGTAATGGTTAACTATTACATGATACAGGTACATGATAGCAACAATTGGGTTTTGATAGACACCGGTCTTCCACTTTCTGCACCACACATTCGGTCAATGGCTGCTGATCTTTTTGGTACCGGCAGTAAACCGGTTGCCATCATTCTTACACACGGACACTTTGACCATGTAGGAGCCGTTAAGAAATTAGCAAAAGAATGGAACGTTCCGGTCTATGCTCATTATTTGGAAACTCCCTACCTAACAGGGCTGTCAAATTACCCACCACCCAACTCTACGGTCGGTGGAGGCATAATGGCGTCAGTGGCATTTCTATACCCAAAGAGCCCTATTGATATCTCGAGCCATCTGAGAGTATTGCCACCCGACGGCGAAGTTCCGTTTTTAACCGGCTGGAAATACCTTCATACCCCGGGGCATTCACCTGGCCATATCAGTCTTTTCAGGGAAAGTGATAAAACTTTGATTGCCGGTGATGCTTTTGTGACCACCAAACAAGAATCGTTATTGGCGATCATGCTACAGTCGAAAATAATGTCAGGACCGCCCAAATATTTTACCTGCGATTGGGATGCTGCTGCAGAATCAGTGGCTACGCTTACAGACCTACAACCCGCAACAGCAGCAACCGGGCATGGCCTACCCATGCGGGGCGCAGAACTGCAAAAAGAACTGCAAAAACTCAACAAAAATTTTACTAACAAAGCAGTTCCCAGGCAGGGACGCTACTACCCAATTCCCGCTATCGCCAATGCGAATGGGGTTATGTATGTGCCGCCAAAAAAGCCCCATAAGCGAAGCTTTGCTGGTGTTGCTTTTGTAGCCGCAGCAGTGGTGGGTTTTATGCTGATAAAAAAATTCCGGCAAAAAGAACAGGTAATTGCCGGTAAGTAGATTTGGCTAACTCCCAGACGGAAATTCTTTTAATAAAATACAACAAAAGCTCCCCAATGATTTGCCGATGAACGGAGCGTCGCAACAATGTCGCCCTGCATAGAGCAGTTGGTCTCCAAAGAATTATCCGTGTAAATTTTAACCTATCAAACCAGCGTTTCGGCTTATCTCCAACATTCTGTCGATGGGCTTTTTGGCAGCTATGCGCAACTCTTCGTCCATCAGTATTTCCGGTGTTTCGTACTCCATGCACAAGTACAATTTCTCCAATGAATTAAGTTTCATATAAGGGCAATCGTTGCACGCACATCCATTGTTGGGTGGGGCAGGTATAAACGTTTTAGCGGCGCATCTTTTTGCATTTGGTGCAAAATGCCGGTTTCGGTACTACGATAAAGGTGTCGAAAGGTGAGGTGACTGCATATTTGAGCAGTTGTGTAGTGCTGCCAATAAAATCGGCCACGCGAAGTACTGCTTCTTCGCACTCGGGGTGTGCTATGACTTTTGCCTGCGGATGCCGCACTTTTAAGCGGGTTATTTTTTCGAGACTAAAAATCTCGTGAACAATGCAGGCGCCATTCCACAACAGCATTTCTCTGCCCGTTTTTTTATTGAGGTAAGCACCCAGATTTTTATCGGGTGCAAAGATTATTTTTTGGTCTTTTGGCAGGCTGTTGAAAATAGCCTCGGCATTGCTGCTGGTGCAGATGATATCGCTCAGCGCTTTTATGTGCGACGTGCAATTGATATAACTGATGACGAGGTGGTCAGGGTGTTTTTCTTTAAAAGCACGAAATAGCATCTGCAGGTGCGCTATCGGCAAGTGAGCAACCGGCACGCAGATCGGGCAAAACCACTTTTTTGCCGGGGTTAAGTATTTTGGCGGTTTCCGCCATAAAGTGCACTCCGGCAAAAACAATCATATCAGCATTGGTGGATTGTGCTTTTTGCGCCAGACCCAGGCTGTCGCCCAGATAATCGGCCACATCCTGTATATCGCCGGTTCTGATAGTAGTGCGCCAGCACAATTGCATTCTTTTCTTTTTTCAAGTCTTTCAATTTCTGCAAACAAATCCAGACTCACATCTATATCAATATCGAGAAAGCCTTTTTGCTGTACTTGTTGTTCTGCTTCTGCAATGTTCATAATTGCTGTAATAGATTCTTTAATACCTTATTTATATATAAACCTACTACTATTACGAATGTTAATAGCGGGATAACTTTTATTAAAATATACTTGCAAATGTAAAAAATGCTGCTTTATCCACGTTTATCCACACATTGCATGCACAGTAATATTTGTAATGTGGTACCAAGCGTTCGCTTAGGTTATGCAGGGATGTTAACAGGCAAGTAGTGAATAAACAAAACGCTAAAATTAGCGACTAAAACAGTGTTGGATGAAATAGAACAAATTTATAAAACGCCACAACTATAAAAAAATTTGATACTTGCAGCAGAAGTTACTCCACATCTATCCAACAAAAGAGTGTCGAAATCAGCGGCTTTTCCACACTATAAGCGCTTTATCAACACCGGGCTGGTGGAAACATTAAAATTTTGAATTTTGCCGGCAAAAAACGAGGTGGTTTGTTATACACACAGTTACTTCCACTTTTTACAAATCCTGAAACCACGCATTAGCAAGCGTTTAAGAAACTTTTCCACAATTGTTAAAACAATTATTCCCCTATTTTTGCCGTCCACATTTAAAAGGTATATAATAATATGTCGGTTATTCAAAAAATCAGGGATAAATATGCTGCGGTTGGTTATTGCGGTTATTGCCCTTAGTTTAATTGGTTTTATTTTAATGGATGCCTTTGTGGGGCGCGGTAGAGGTGGCGGAAGCAGCAACACACGTTAGTAGGAAAGGTAAATGGAGAAAAAATTGAAAGAGCATGATTTTGAAAAAAAGATCACCTTGCAGCAAACGCATGTATGGATCAGCAGGCACACGCCAACGCGAACAATTGATCAGCAATGTTTGGGAGCAGACAGTGGATGAAATGGTAATGAACCAGGAGTATGAAAAATTAGGATTGCAGTTTACTGCATAAAGAATTGAATGACGTACTATTTGGTGCCAATCCGCCACAATGGCTAAGCCAGCAATTTACCGATCCGCAAACAGGTAGTTTTAACGCAAATGAGGCCAAACAATATTTTGCCCAGATAAAAAAGCAAAAGAACAACTCCGAACATCGAAATGTTTAATGAAGCTTATATCAAACCCAACCATCAGCCAAACACTTGCGTGCCAAGTACATGGCTTTGTTGGCAAACAGTACTTATGTACCAAAATGGATGGCGGAAAAAATGCTGGCCGATCAAAACTGAAGTTGCTCGGTTTGTCTTATGTAATTGTGCCTTATGCCATCTATTACCGACACCACTATTAAAGTAACGGAAGAGGACATAAAGACACTATATAGACAAGCACAAAGAAAGTTTAAACAGGATGAGGGCATCACGAACCGTTTCTTATGTTGCTTTTAATGCTCGCCCACGTCGGCGACAGATACAGCAAAGGCATTGAGCGGATTACTAATTTAAAAGTGAGTTTGCAACTACCCCCGACGCAGAAGCTTTTCTGGCAAAAGTAGGAACTGAAAACCCCTATTTTGATGGTTATGTCTTAGGATCAAACTGCAGGTGCCCAATGCCGACTCAATTAAAAACTCTGGCAAGGGCCAAATATTTGGACCGTACCTGGACGGTAACAATTATACGCCTGGCCAAAATGATAGATGCACGCCGCAATGCCGGATAGCGTAAAGGTTCGCCACATACTAATAAAAACAGGCGAACAGGGTCAACCAACATTGCCTGACAGCGTGGCTAAAGAGCGAATTGACAGCATAGCGGCGCAGCCAAAGTGGTGCAGATTTTAACGCGATGGTGTTAAAATATAGCGACGACCAGGGAAGCAAGAACACAAAAGGCGAATACACTTTTTCTTCTTCACAGTTTCCGAACCTGAGCAAAGAGTTTGCTGAAGTTGCTTTCTATGGCAAAACCGGCGACAAGAAAACTGTTAAGGTAGAAAATCAGTCGTACAGCGGCTATCATTATATAGAGGTATTAGAGCAAAAAAAACTAGAGCCGCTTATAAGATAGCTTATCTCGCAAAATCTATTGATGCCAGCCAGGAAACTATCAATAATGCCAATAACCTGGCAGCACAGTTTGCAGCAAACAGCCGCGACGCAAAAGCAGTTTCGAAGAAAATGCTGCAAAACAAAACTTGCCCATATTGCCTATTGCCGACCTAAAGCAAAATGATTATCAGTTGCAGGTTTAGGCGAAAGCCGGCAGTTTGTACGCTGGGTATATGAAAACAAAGCCGGCGATGTAAGTGAGCCTTACGAGATCGGTGACAAGTACATTGTTGCCACTATTGCGGTGTTGCCGACAAAGGAGTGATGTAGCCTGCAAAGCCAGCATACAGCAGAGCCTCTTGATCCTCAACGAAAAGAAGGCACAGAATATTATCAACACCAAATTTAAAGGAGCTACAATTGAGCAAATGGCGCAGTCGGCGGGTGTCGGTGTTCAAAAGGCTGACAGTGTTAGTTTCGCCCAACCTTTTATTCCCAATATTGGCAACGAACCGAAAATGGCCGGCGCGGCTTTCAACAAGAGTCTGCAGGGAAAAGTAAGCGAGCCGATCGCCGGCAACACCGGCGTATTTGTGATAAAAGGAGAAGATTCTTGCCCTGCCAAACACCAATACCAATGTAGAGGAACTACGTAAGCAAATGGAAATGCAACAAAAACAAATGAGTGGCTACCGTAGCATGGAAGCGCTTAAAAAAGCTGCCGATGTAACAGACAACAGGTTCGATATTTATTAGAGTTTCGATAGTAAGTTATTTGAAAGAGCCTCGCTGTTTGCGGGGCTTTTTTGTGCGCCGGTCTTCGGTTCTTTGTGAAGCTTTGCTTGCGACGCTCCGTTCACCAATTAGTGCTTTGTGGAGCATCTCAACAAGAAGTAGGCAGAATACAATTATTTGAGATTGTTCAAACTCACCAGGAGATCACGTTTGTTACAAAGCAGTAATTTTTCGATATCCGAAAAAAGTTGCCTAAAACAATAACAGGTAGTATTAGTTAACACGCTTTCAATTATTATGTGCAGACTTACTTTGTAACTTTATCAGCCATTATGGATACAATCATTAATAAAGTTGCCGAGAGTGCGCTTACAACAATAGATCTCGAAGAATACTATCCCAAAAATGAAGTTGCTGTCTTCGATTTGAAAGATCATTTGTTTATGGGTTTGATATTAAAAGAAAAAGATTTCCGCGCCGCTTTACAATCGTACGATTGGCAGCAGTTCGCCAGTAAGAATGCCGTTATCACATGTTCGGCAGATGCTATAATACCCATGTGGGCAAATATGCTGGTTGCAGCCAATTTGCAACCCGTAGCCAAAGCGGTGGTGTATGGTCAGGAGAAAGATGCGGTACAAACTGTCTTGCTGCAAAACCTTGCAAGCATCAACGGGCACGACTATACTGATAAGAGAGTGGTTATAAAAGGTTGTGGCGATGTGGCTATTCCCGAAGCAGCTTACGTATTCATTACTGCCGTTCTCCGCCCTTTTGTAAAGAGTATAATGTATGGCGAACCTTGTAGCACTGTTCCCATCTACAAGCGAAAATAAATAGTATGGATACTGAACAGATACGCGATTATTGCCTTTCTAAAAAAGGTGTGGAAGAATATTTTCCGTTTGGTCCTGATAATCTTGTTTTCAAAGTAAATGGAAAGATGTTCTTATTACTATCACTATCTGCACAACCGCTTCAATTCAATGTGAAGTGCGATCCCGAAAAAGCTATAGATCTGCGCGAACACTATACCAGTGTATTACCTGGCTATCACATGAATAAAAAATACTGGAATACGGTTTTGGTAAATGGAGAACTCGCCAATAAGCAGTTACAGGAAATGATAGATGACTCCTACAGTCTTGTTATGGCGGCCAAAAAAATGAGCTACTTACTTTCGCGGTCCTTTGTCCAGTTTTTTTACCTTATCTCTGTCTATTGAATACAATGTAGCCTCCACTTCATTTGTTTTTTCGCAGGCGAAATATATTTTATCTTTTGCAGTGTAGGCTATGCTTTCTATCTGCCAGTTCCAGGGCTTGTCTGCCAATTCTATCCGGTTAGTGGTACCGCTAAAAAATTGATGGTCGTTGAAGTTGGTAAAGAAGATTATGAAAGGAAATCTATGTCCTTTGCCATACCCTGTTAGTGCGATCTCATTTTTATTGGCATTAATCGCCGCATCAGTAATTAAACCCTTGCTGTCATAAACACCCAACGAAATAGCTGCATAGTCTCCCGGTGTTTTTGGTATAGAAAAAAGTTCTGTCTGCTGGTCCATTCTTCTTTTGGTAAACAGGTAAAGTAGAATCTCCCAGGTTTAATATTGCTTCGCAGTCGTAGTTATTTTTTTTCTTCTTGTCGGTCTTAACTTCATCTGAAAAAGTAAAACGGATTAACTCTCCTTGTACTTTCTCGTTTTTTTCTTTGCCTATCGCAGTCTTTTTTACTTTAATAATCTGGCGATTATCACGGTCGCCGTCATTATCGCCGGTATCGCCCATGTAAACATACGTGTCATCTGCGGTTACACATTCCACATCGCTGGCACTTGCATTGGTCACATCTATTTCCTGTTGCACCTTTCCCTTGCTATCCAGTTTATACAATACAGCTTTGGGTTTATCGGTAATTGCCCAAAGATCCTTTCCGTCAGCAACCAGGCCCGATATTTCGTGCAGGGATTTCTCCAGTGTAAACTTCTTGTAGAGTTTGTTTGAAGACTGCCCAAAACCACAGCCTATACATAGCGGAAGAAATAGAAACAATACTTTGCTCAACATGAAGATGCTTTCACCCAAAACTAACATTATTGTGCCAGTCACCTAAAACGTAGGCTGTAGCTTGCGTTCTGGTAAAGGTCCATCAACATAGGTTCCAAAATAGATGTTCTTTATTTTTTCGTAGGTCAGTTCTATAGTTGCCGTCCGGGCATTTTCATTTACCGTCATTTTGCATTTTACAGGTTGGCTATTTTCATCCTTGCCTCTCCATATGCGCATTATAAAAGATTTGTTCCGTTTTTGCTCTATACTCTTTTCTAGTACAAATTGTTGGCGTATGCTATCGCTAACCACCAACAGGTTTTTTTGCAGGGTAATGGTAGCGGTAGAACTTACTACCTCTGCGTCGGTGAACAAGCCTGTCTTTACGTTTTTTGAAGCTTTGCCAGCCTGGTCAATTGTAATAGTCAGATCCTGGCTTTTACAGCCATACGCCCAAGGCATTAACAGTAATAAGAAAACAAATTTTTTCAAGGCAGAATGAATTGAAATTGAACAGAGTTTTTGTAATTGGATAACGTCTAAAAATTTGAAGTAGTATATTATTCAAATTTTAATTGGCCCCTGCCCAATCATGAGCTACGTTCCTATTTTAATTTTACGGTGCAGATAGAGCTAATGCAGATATACGGACAAAGGTATTATGCCTTAGTTTATAACTTTTACGTAAAGGCTGCATGTAAAATCTGCAAGTACAAGGGTGTGACACAACGATGCTGAAAAGAAAACTAAAAGCCGGTTTCCTAAATAATTTTTGCTTAAATGACTTTGAATAATAAATTACTGTAGATTAAAGGTTTAACATTCAATCAAACTTATTTTTACAGTATTGTAAACTCAATTGATCAGCTCCTTATGAAACATTTGTCCCAAACCGGTAAAGCGATTTTGAATTCCCGGTATCTACTCCTGCCTCTTCTTTCAATTTTTTTATTGGTTATTGCCTGTAATAAGCGCTCTGGCAAAGCCCGCGTTTTGGTGTTTAGTAAAACCATGGGATGGCACCATTCTTCCATACCCAATGGTATAGCCGCCATACAAAAGCTGGGTAGCGAAAACAACTTTGATGTTGATACCACTACCGACGCTTCTTACTTTAATGAAGACTCACTCAAAAATTATTCAGCGGTCATCTTCTTAAGTACAACTGGCAATGTCTTGGATTTCAAACAAGAGATTGCCTTTGAAAGATACATACAGGCAGGCGGTGGATATGTTGGTATACATGCTGCCGCCGACACCGAATATGACTGGGGTTGGTACGGACGACTGGTAGGTGGATATTTTTATGATCATCCCGGCATACACGATACCTTTCCCAATGTGCAGGAAGGTGTTTTTACAGTCGTTGATCAAGACAATATCTCAACAAAACATCTTCCCAAACAATGGAAACGCACAGATGAATTTTATAGCTTTAAAAAGTTAAGCGACGATACAAAAGTTCTTATTACTATTGATGAAAAAACTTACAATGGTGGTAAGAGAATGGGTACACATCCTATGGCCTGGTACCACGAATATGATGGCGGAAGGGCTTTTTATACTGCGCTTGGACATACAGAAGAATCCTTTACAGATCCTCCATACCTAAACATTTTTTAGGCGGCATTCAGTATGCGATGGGTGATAACAAGAATTGGATTATTCCAAAGCAAAACCACAAATATCCACCAGATGAAAACCGCTTTACCAAAACTACGCTTGTGCAGGGCGAATTTTTCGAACCAACAGAAATGACCGATACTGCCAAACCTTGATATATTGATAGTTCAGCGCCGCGGCGAAATAATGATGTATAAAAACACGACCAAAAAAGTAAAGCAGGTTGGTTTCTTAAATGTTTATTGGAAAACATTGCATACACCAGGTGTGAATGCTGAAGAAGGATTGCTTAGGATTAGCGAAAGACCCGGACTTTGCAAATAATCAACTGGGTTTATATTTATTATAGCCCCGTCAGATACTTCGGTAAACAGGCTTGTCACGTTTTACATTTAAAAATGATACCCTCGACTAATGCCATCCGAAAAAACTATTCTTGAAGTGAAATCGCAACGCGAGATATGCTGCCATACCGGCGGTTCAATTGCTTTTGGTCCAGATGAATCTATTATACCTTTCTGCAGGCGATAATTCCACCCCCTTTGACGAACCAAAGCGCACATATGTAAACAATGGATATGCTCCTTTAAATGATTATCCGGGTCACGTGCAATACGACGCAAGGCGGTCTGCAGGAAATACCAACGATTTACGTGGAAAGATTATGCGTATACAAGTAAAAGACGATGGGACCTATGAAATACCTGAAGGCAATCTTTTTCCTAAAGGCACCGATAAAACCAGACCCGAGATTTATGTAATGGGCAACCGAAATCCTTACCGTATTTCAGTAGATCAAAAGAATAGTTATTTATATTGGGGTGAAGTGGGCCCGGATGCCAATGCCGATAGTTTTGCTACACGAGGTCCGCGTGGTTACGACGAAGTGAACCAGGCGCGTAAAGCCGGTTTTTTTGGATGGCCGTTTTTTGTTGGAAATAATTATCCCTATCATCGAATATAACTATGCTACTGGGCAAAGCGGGGCAGCGTTCGACCCGAACACCGGTAAATAATTCACGTAACAATACTGGTTTCACGAATTTGCCGCCTGGCTCAGCCCGCCTTCATCTGGTATCCTTACGATGCGTCACCGATTTTCCTCAGTTGGAACCGGTGGCAGAAATGCAATGGCTGGCCCGGTTTACTATACCGATATGTTTCCGAAAGAAACCAGGTTGCCTGATTACTACAATGGAAAGTGATTTATTTATGACTGGATAAGGGGTTGGATTAAAGCAGTGACAATGCTGCCAAATGGCGATTTTGATAAGATGGAACCATTTATGGCAAATACCAAATTCAACAATTGTATAGATATGGAAGTTGGCCCCGATGGCAAGATCTACTTGCTGGAATATGGTACTGGATGGTTTGCTAAAAATCCGGATGCCGGCCTATCGCGAATTGACTATAATGGTGGTAATATAGCGCCCCGGATCACAAATTTAGATGTAGATAAAACCTCGGGAGTTCTTCCTTTTACAGTAAAAGCGACTGTTGAAGCTCACGATGCTGAAAAAGAAAAACTGACCTATACCTGGGATATGGGTGATGGCACAAAACAGGAAACAACTGAGCCTACCATTGATCACACCTACAAAACACCCGGTGACTTCAAAATTACAGTGGATGTAAAGGACGCCTCAGGTGCCACAACCAAGAGCGACGCCTATGAAGTATATGCGGGCAACCAGGAACCAATTGTTAACATTGAGATCAGTGGCGGCAATAAGTCATTCTTTATTCCTGGCAAACCAATCAAATACACTGTGCAGGTACAAGACAATGATACCAGCAAAATGGATCCGGCAAACTTGTTTGTGTCTGTTGACTATGTACAAGGCTATGATAAAGCAGCAAGTACCCAGGGACATCAGCAAGGTACAGCCGCCATTAGCGGAAAGGGACTAATGCTTTCATTGGATTGCAAAAGCTGCCATAAAGAAAATGAAAAATCAATTGGACCAGCTTATGTAAATGTTTCTCAGAAATACCAGAAAGATCCTAACGCTATTGCGTATCTCACCCAAAAGATCATCAAGGGCGGAGCAGGTGTTTGGGGAGAAGTAGCTATGCCGGCACATCCTACGCTTTCGCAAAACGATGCGACACAGATCGTTAACTGGGTGCTTACACTTGCCAATAAAGATGCCGTTAAAAAATCCCTTCCGCCATCCGGCACCATCACACCACCGGCACAAAAACCCGGTAGCGTTATGGTACTTTCTGCCAGTTATACCGACAAGGGTGGTAATAACATCAAAGCCCTTACAGGCCATACGTACTTTGGCGCTACATGGCAACATTTTCCAATTTAAGGGAAATGAAAAATTACAGGGTTTTACCAGTATGAGATATGGTGGAATGCAACTGTTGATGCTGCCGCAAAAAGAGGGTTGGTTTGCACTCGACAGTTTAGACCTCACTGGCGTCCGGTCTTTGAATTTAAGTGCAGGTTGGCAGGCTGCTCCAAAAGCTCCCGTTGCATTTGAGGTTCATCTTGACTTTCCTGACGGACAGCTTCTTGGAAAAGGAAATCTTTCACCGGTAGCCCCCAATGGCGGAAATATCCGCATTTCAATATCACCGGTGCAGGATGGTAGAATGCATGCTGTTTATTTTGTTTATAAACCGGCAGATCCCAATGCTACTGTACAGGTTGGCATAACCAGTGTGGAGCTAAGTGGAAACTAAGCTAAGTGTTTAGCAGAAAAAGGCTGGCTACCAAATAATGAATGTTGTACAAAGTAAAAAGTGATAAAGCCTATAGGCTTTATCACTTTTTTATTAGACCCTAGCTGCTGTTGTCTGACGCTTTTCTATTATCTGAACCGTTACTTAAATCCAATTAAGACACAGCTTGTCGGCGTGTTAGCTTTATATTGCAAAAACAGCCCGTAAGGTGGGCAAACAAACCTCATTTTGATCACTATAAATAACGATTGATGAAACAGATCAAGGCGTCACCATTTTATCTCCTGGTTCTTGTATGTGCCATTCATGCCAATGCCCAAAACGGATGGCATAAAGTACCGGGTAAAATCTCCTCTCCCTGGACTGATAGTGTACAACCCGGCTCCCCATTGCCGGAATACCCACGACCACAAATGGTTCGAACAGACTGGATCAACCTCAACGGTCTGTGGGATTACAGCATTGTTCCCAAAGCTGCAGATGACCTCTCAACTATTAAATTTGGCGATAAAATATTAGTACCCTTTGCCGTAGAATCTTCCTTATCGGGCGTCGGGAAAACGGTTGGCAAAGACAGCCTGCTTTGGTATAAAAAAACTATAGACATACCCGCGAAATTCAGGAAACAAACAATCCTTCTGCACTTTGGTGCAGTTGACTGGCAAACAACGGTTTTTATAAACGGCAAAATGGCAGCAACTCACCAGGGTGGCTACGATCCGTTCACTATTAACATAACTCCTTACCTGCAAAGAGGCACAACCCAGGAAATTGCAATTAGGGTTTGGGACCCGACCGACGACGGCCCGCAGCCACGCGGCAAACAGGTAAAAAATCCCAACAGTATCTGGTACACCCCGGTAACCGGCATCTGGCAAACCGTTTGGCTAGAACCGGTTCCTAAAACCTATATCGCTGCGTACCGCCAGACACCTGATATTGACAAGCAGACAATTACAATCTACGCCATTAGTAGCAAAACCCCCTGCCAAATGACCAGGTCAGGAATAACAGTGCACTGGGACGGTGAAACGAGGTGGCAATGCAGGAAATATCGGCAGCACTGCCGACAATCATTTGCCGGTAAAAAATGCCCGACTTTGGTCGCCTGATGATCCGTTTTTATACACGCTTAAAAGTTGCTGTGATACGCAACAACAAAGCCATCGACGAAGCAGAAGGATACTTTGCCATGCGCAAAATCTCGATGGCACCTGATGCAAACGGCATAAAACGGATGTTGATTAAATAACCAGTTTGTTTTTCAATACGGACCGTTCGACCAGGGTTGGTGGCCCGATGGATTATACACCGCCCCAACAGATGCAGCGCTAAAATTTGATATTGAAAAAACGAAGGAATTTGGGTTTAATATGATCCGCAAACATGTAAAGGCAGAGCCGGCCAGGTGGTACACCTACTGCGATAAACTAGGTATGCTGGTATGGCAGGATATGCCAAGTGGCGATCTTGGCGCCCATTGGGAATCGCGTCCAGGCATTGAAGGTCTCGGCTCGGATATGACCAGAACGCCCGCCTCTGAAGCCATATACCGGCAAGAGTGGACAGCAATCATCAATGCGCTGTACAACTTTCCCAGCATTGTGGTCTGGACACCTTTCAACGAAGCGTGGGGACAATTCAAGACCGGTGAGATTAGCGCCTGGACCCAACAGCAAGATCCTTCGCGGTTGATCAACAGTGCCAGCGGAGGCAACTTCTATAGCGGCGCGCCAATTATGGACCTGCATAATTATCCGGTGCCGGCTATGCCCAGCGCAGCTATTTATGGTGCACAACATGCACTGGTGCTCGGCGAGTTTGGCGGCTTGGGTTTAGCTATCGACAACCATACCTGGCAAGACAAGCACAATTGGGGTTACCAAAGCTTTAAAAATGCTGCGGAGCTTACCGATAAGTATGGTTCGTTTATGAGCCGCATTCCGGCTCTCATTAGCAAGGGTCTCTCTGCCGCTGTATATACGCAGACCACCGATGTGGAGGTGGAAGTAAACGGTTTGATGACCTACGACCGTAAGGTGATAAAAATGCCGCTTGATAGCATGCAACAGTTTCATAAGCAATTGTACGATCCGTCGCTGGTGCAAATGAAGAGATAGAGTTTGCCAACAAAAAAGCCTGCAAAAATTGCAGGCTTTTTTTACAGGAAATATTTTGGTGCCCAGGCCTTTCTAATTTTTTCAGCATCGTTGTGTCACACCCTTGTACTTGCAGATATTAGATGCAGCTTTTTGCGGTGTTTGTTATAGATGGTTCACTCAATTTCTTTTTCGAAGATCTTGCCCGATTTTTTATTTTTCAGAATTAATTTTTTAGCGCCGTAGTGGGTCAGTTCTTCTTTCACCAGGTAGTGTTCTTCATCATATTCAGTAAAGGGACTAGGTTTGGTTACGCCTTCCTGTCCACGCCAGATCTCCAGGTTGACGGGCTCCCATTGTTTGGTTTTGGCTGAGCGGTAGCAGGCATCCAAAACGGCGTTAACTACATACCCGTCATAAAATGTTTCTTTGGGATCGACACCTTTTTCCAGCGCGTTGAACATGTCCATAAACATATGGTTATAGCCCAATTCATTTAGTTCATCGCCTACGGGAAACAGCCAGCCGGTGTTGCTTTCTGCTTTCTCGGCTACATAACCTGTTCCCTTGCCGGTAGTGAACATTTCGAAACCTGTGCGCAAAAAGTTATTGATCCAAATGGTTCCCTCTGTACCCATTACCTCATCGCGCAGATCGAGACCACCACGAAAGGTCCAGCTAACTTCAAATTGACCAATGGCACCGTTCTCATATTTTACCAGGGCAATGGAGTGGTCTTCTGCTTCTATTGGTTTTACCTGGGTGTCGGCCCAACACATAACCTCTACTGGTTTTATAGTTTTGCCAATGTAGCTGCGGGCAATTTCAACACAATGGCACCCCAGGTCCAGGATACAACCTCCTCCCGCTTTTTCCATGTCCCAAAACCACTCGCTGTGCGGCCCAGGGTGCGTTTCCCGTGATTTAGCCCAGAGTATGCGCCCCAATGCTCCGTTTTGAACACTGTCAAATGCCTTTAAAAACTTGGGTGTATAAACCAGGTCTTCCAGGTAGCCATTGAAGATACCAGCGCTTTCTACAGCTAAAAGCATGCGTTTGGCTTCGGCAGCATTTCTACCCAACGGCTTCGTCAGCATCACGGCTTTTTTATGTTTGCAACACAGCATCACCGCTTCTTCGTGCAGGTTGTTGGGTAGCGATATACAAACCACCGTCACCTCAGGATGGGAAATAGACTCTTCCATGTTGGTTGTAACATGGTCGACGTGGTAATCAGTTGCAAACTTTTTGGCTGCCTCTTCGCGGCGGCTATAGATACTTACGATTTTATCTCTGCTTCGGTAACCCTGCAAAGAGTCGGCATAAAAGCGGCCGATAAAGCCTGAACCCAGCATAGCAATACGTTGCATATTTTAATGGTTTGATGGATGGTTTGAAAAAATGTTTTAGCCAGTTTATAACTTCTCTGGTTATATGATTAAAAGCATTTTAACCTAAATATGATAAGGGGTTCTAAGGTATAGAATTTTTACAGTAACAGCGACGGCTAAACAAGGGAAACAGGTGGCAGCAAAACCCCAAAGAACCAACAAAGAAATACAGATGAACGGAGCGTCGCAACTATGTTTCACACACGTTTTTGGCCGACTACCCACACAGGTAAAAAGGTAAAATATCGTAGCAAAATTTTTGCAGTGTTCAGGATAGGTTGTCGTACAATTGTCCTCAGTTTTTTAATTGATTTCGTCACCCTTACAGATAACATTTATATGAAAGCGTTCAATATCTTTTTTATCGTTGTCTTTATCATTTTTGCTGCGCTACAGTACAACGATCCCGATCCTTATATATGGATCCCCATTTATTTATACGGCGCCTGGCTGTGCTATAAAGCCTGGAACAAACAATACCAAACCTGGTGGTATGTACTAGGCTTTGTAGTGTACCTGGGGTATGCTGTGTATCTTTTTTTAGACAAGTCTGGTGTGATAAACTGGGCAGAACAACACCATGCGGAAAGCATTGCTGCCAAGATGAAAGCAGATAAACCCTGGATAGAAGAAACACGTGAATTTTTTGGATTGCTCATCATTGTAGTAGTAATGCTGGTGAATATGTTGTGGTTGAAGCGGAAGAAGTACGCCTCTGTTGATACGGTGAACAGCCGTAGTAAATCTTAGGTTTTTTTGTTGGAATATATCTTGCAATTTTGTTGGTTTCAACCTTGGAACAGGAGTTTTATAATTAAATCGAAACCAACATTTGTAAGAAGAAAACAGAAGAACCTCTATGAAAAAAGTAATGCTTTCGGTATGTATTCAGTTGATGGTAATGGCGGTGAGCGCGCAACAAAAAATGACACTTTCCGGATCGGTTAAGGACTCGGCAATGAATGGTGTCACCGGCGCTTATATTCACTTGTTGAACACGGGCGCTACCGCAGTGGCTAATACCAATGGTGATTTTATTATCCCTAATATTTACCCGGGTATCTACACGGCAGAGATATCTGCCCTGGGCTTTGCAGCAAAGACTCAAAAGGTGATGGTTAATGACCGAAGCAACCCGTTGGCGGTAACACTGCAACGATCACCTGCTGTGCTGGATGAAGTGGTAGTAACTGCACAAAAAGAGAAGAACGGGCGCAGGATGTGCCGCTTAGCATTACCTCCTTATCGGCAAAGCAGGTTGAGAATTACCGGCTTTGGAACAGTAAAGACCTGACTGCAATAGTACCCAATTACTACGCAGCCGATCCGGGTGATAAACGAAATGTGTCGTCGATGCGGGGTATAGCCACAACATCGTACGACCCAACAGTAGCTACCTATATAGATGGTGTGAACCAGTTTAACCTGGATACTTATATTGCTCAATTGTTTGATGTAGAAAGAATAGAAGTGCTGCGGGGACCGCAGGGCACACTATACGGCAGAAATGCAATGGGCGGTGTGATAAACATAATAACCCGGCAACCCACCAACAATACCAGTGGTTTTGGTGAGGTAAATATGGGTAATTATGGTTTGCAACGCTATACGGCGGGTGTGCGGGCACCGCTGGTGAAAGACAAATTATATTTGGGTATAGCGGGTTTGTATGAGCGCTCCAATGGCTTTTACACGAACGAATTCAATAACTCAAAATACGATAAGCAAAACAGTTTTACCGGCAACTACTACCTGAAATACTTACCTGCAGCTAAGTGGGCTTTTACGCTCAATGTAAAACATACCAATAACCGCAATAATGGACCTTTCCCGCTGGTGGTAGGTACAGATGAGGCATTTGCCAACCCCTATAAGCTTAGCCAGAATGCCCTGACAAAGCTGGTAGATAACATCTTTAATTCCTCACTTTCTATTAATTACTTCGGCAGATCCTTCAATTTTACTTCGCAGACGGCCTATCAATCTAATTACCGCATTTATGACAAGCCGATCGATGCAGACTTTTCGCCCATTGATGGGTACACGCTTATCAATAATTATGGTAAAGACTGGAACAAGGTAAAAGTGCTGACGCAGGAAGTGAGGTTCTCTTCGCCAGCAGTGGCAAAAAGTAAACTGAACTGGACGGCTGGTGCTTACTTCTTTCACCAGGACAACCCGGTGAAACAGGCAACACGCTTTGGAAACGATGCCCAACTGGTTGATCCCAATCTGCAGCCCAATACTTCACTTATCAACTCCAGTACGCTGAAGAATGATGGAGTAGCGGTGTATGGACAGGCGACGTATTCGCTTACGCCTCACCTAAGCATTACCGGTGGTTTGCGGTATGATCATGAAAAAAAGAAGCAGTCTGTGTTGGGACAGTACCAGGCTGACCCTAACCCGGAGCCCATTTTTGACTACAGGAGCGACACCTCAGCAAATGCAAGTTTTCATGCAGTGTCGCCCAAGCTAACGGTGGCATACAAAGCAGGTGAAAGAAACCTGCTGTTTGCAACCTATAGTAAAGGTTATCGCGCCGGCGGATTAACTTCCCTGTCGGCTGATCCTTCTTTTCCGGCATTGTTTAGCTACAAACCTGAGTACAGCAACAACTATGAAGCAGGAGTAAAAAACACCTTTTTAAATAATCATTTGCTGTTGAATGTAACTGCCTTCTACAGCAACATCAGGGATGCACAGGTACCAACCCTTATACTGCCCGATGCGGTTGTGATAACAAGGAACACCGGTAAACTTACCAGCAAAGGTGTTGAGGTAGAAGCGAGTGGAATTTTTAGCGGTCTGCAGGTCGATTACAATTTCGGCTATACAGATGCCAGTTTTAAAAACTTGCAACTGGCACAAAATGGTGAAGTAAAAGATCTGGCTGGTAAAAAGCAAATATTCACTCCCGATGTTACCTCAATGTTTGCTGCGCAATACACTTTGCCGCTTTCGCAACAGCACCATGTAAAGGTGGTGGCACGTGGTGAGTGGCGATATATCGGCAAACAATATTTCAATCTTACCAACACGCTTTCGCAGTCTGCTTATTCATTGCTGAATGCCAAAGTAGAAGTGCAGACCCGACACTTTGCGCTTGGTTTTTGGGACAGAAATATCACCGGCGAACAATACATTAGCTATGCCTACGACTTTGGTGCTGTGCACTTAGGCGATCCACATACCTATGGTGTCAGCGCAGCATACCGGTTTTAATACCTGGTGTCAACAACTAATAAAAAAAGGAGGTCACAACGGCCTCCTTTTTTTATTCACCCTGTAAGGGTATTCGGTGAAACCACCTGGTTTATAAAGCGCCGGAGAATTAGAAGAACAAATAGGAAAAGATCTCTATGATGATCAATAGTAAGATGGCTACGCTCAGCCCGTTCTGTATCCTTTTATATTTTACACGTTCATTTTTAGAAGTAAAACGGATGTTGATAGGATTAAAAAAGATAAACTGAAGCACTGTCCAGTTCTTATTTCTGTGTTTCAAAAACAAAATCGTTTTAATAAGAAATAAAAAAAGGGTAACTACATAGGTGTATTTCAACAGAAAATAAATGATCATGTCTAACATAGAATTTCAAATTTTACAGCCAACCAAATCGCAAAAAAAAACAAAGGTAAAGGCACAAAAACCGCGTAAGGAAAATTAAAATCAGGCGATCAGGATCAGGACAACAGGTATGTGCCGGTTCATACAAGCAGGCAATTTACAAAGACAAAAGAACAGCGAGTTAAAAGAAAGGTATAATTAATTGAACGACAACAAATAATCGCATTTTACCTGGTTGTGAACCAGACCAGCTTGTTTCAGTTTTATGAATCTTTGTAGGGCCCGCCACTCACAATCCGTGAAACAATCCCTTTCGTCTTCTATCAATTCGCTGAGGATTTTTGTTGAGACTGCATCTAAAGAACGAATGAGTGATTTGATTTCTGAAAAAGAGTAAGTTGGGCGCATAAACATTCCATTTAATCTACAGAAAGACAAGGGAAAGGGAAGTAGTAGAGTAGAAAAACTGATGTAAAACTAAGCATCAAATTTTTAAAGATTTTAAAACAATGCGATTAATTTGTTCATTCCCGCATATTTTAAGGCTGCATTGTTTTCCTGGTCGGGCATTTACGCACATTCCACAAGTAGATACAAATCAATCGCTCCGCCAATTTGTTGTCTGGATTAGCGCCTGCGTTTTACAAGAAATGTCAGGCACTTATTCACAGGTTTTTCTATGTTTTTTCCAGCGGTTACCTTCGCCCAATGACAGGTATAGACAGTGTAAAACTAGATAAGGTGATCGTACACAAAGTGGGCAATCCTACCCGGGGCGAAGAAATGCGCCTTTCACAAAATGAACTGACACTTAATGATGAGATAGTCAAGAATTCTACTGGCTACATATTTCCTGGGTGCTTTCAACGAAAATGAGCAGTATCACTTCACGCATATCAGCGATGTAAACCTGAATGAAGTGTTCTCTTATGTCGCAGCTATTTTCAAAGATTCCGGGGTATTTACCGGCACCTCAAACCTGCTGGCTTCTTTTCTCTACAGCAAAAGCACTCATGCCCGCGTAAAGGATGGCGAACTCTATATTGCGCTGTTAAACAATGTGCCATTCGGTACCGAATATGTTCAGGCGCTCAGCATCATAAAGTCGGAAACGAAAGAAACTTTTTTAAAAGTATTTCCTCATGGGCAGAGCCTTGAAGTGATCTCAGAAGAAGGAATCGATATCAATAAACCCGATAAAGGCTGCCTGATCTTTAACCGGGGTATGCAGGATGGCTTTACCGTGTGTGTACTGGATACAACCAACCGGCAAAATGATACCCAATACTGGATCAAAGATTTTTTGCAGGTGGAACCCAATGCCGATAGTTATCATAATACCGACAAAGCATTAGGCATGTGCCGGCTGTTTATAGCCAATGAGTATGCTGAAAAATTCGCCGTTTCCAAAGGCGACCAGATAGACCTTCTAAACCGGTCAATGGATTATTTTAAGACCAACGACCAGTTTTCTCTGGAGGGTTTTACGCAAGAGGTAATGCACCATCCTGAGGTAATTGAAACGTTTACTGAGTATAAAAAGACTTTTGAATCCGCACGTAATTATGCAATAGAAGATGAATTTGACATCAACCTATCGGCAGTAAAAAAGCAGGCAAAAGCTTTCAAAAGTATCATCAAGCTCGACAAAAATTTTCACATTTATGTACATGGCCGCCAAGACCTGCTGCAAAAGGGATATGATGAGCAAACCGGCAAACACTACTACAAAATATATTTCGACGAAGAAAGCTAACCTCTTTTTAAAAGGCTGCAACGCCGGGTGTTTTTTGGACCAAAGCCGGGGTGCTACTATCGGGCGGCCGTTGCGTCGCACAGTAAGGCGGTATTGCCACAATTAAGCCATTTACCACTTTTTGCAAAAAAAGAATTGCGGGCAAACATCTCTGATTTTAAAGTGCATTTTTCAATATCCAACCCATATTATCGTCTGCGTCTGCTACATAATAGAACTCTTTAAAGCTGGCTAAAACACGCAAGCTTTTTCCTTTTTGCAAGATCTCTTTTCTGGCAGCAGTAGTTGCCGGCTCATCCAGCAAGAACGTCTCAACCGGCAGGTTCAATTTACTAAGCGCATTTGCAAGAATGCTTGTATAATTGGCAGGTACCAGGGCCACCGTTTCATCCGGAAGCAAAACTTTGTACTTGTCAGCCGTAGCTGCTTCCACTTTCAGCAAAGTATTGTTCCCGATCATCGCATCTGTACCTGGTGCAGAAGTAACACGTACGTTTCTATTTGCACGCACCCATTGGTGTAAATTGCCGGTATTGGCAACTATTTTTTCCGGTTTTTTCACACTCCGGTTTACAAAAGGTAGCGGATCTATGGCGCCACTGCCGGTGTAAATGCCAAAATGCAAATGCGGAGCGGTTGTTTTCGCATTGCCGGTGTTACCCACCAGACCAATTGTGTCGCCTGTTTTCACACGCTGCCCGGGCTGCACCAGTTGTTCATCCAGGTGAGCATAATACAACGTATAATTTTTTTGATCGGGCGTTAAAAAGACAACCTTACCTCCCAGTTTGTTTTCATTTACCCGTGTTACAACACCATCGGCAGCAGCAACCAGGGCGGTACCGCGGGCGGCAAAAATGTCTATGCCTTCATGTTTTCTCTGCCCGGCATCTCTGCCGTCGCCCCAAAAGCTCCCAATGTTGCTTTTTGCGCCCGGCGCAACAGGAAAGGCAAGTGACGGACCAGATGTAATGGTGAGCGTGTACTCACCACCTTTCAACAATTCAGGCTGCAGGCGTACCACGTATTTGCTGTCTTTGTCAACCTCGTATGTAATAGCATTGCCCGATGTATCTGCAGCAGCAACAAAGGATGTATCGTTCACGTTTGCCCGCCACAAATCCAGGTAGATGGCAAAACTGCCGATGGGGTTTTTGGTAAGGGAGACAATAAGCTTTTCTCCGCGCTTACCGGCAAATAATAAACCCGCTGCCCGCGGTTCTTCTGCTGCAAAATAGCCGGTCTCGCTATACGGTATAGTTACAGCCAATGGCGAATGGATCGCTTTTTCGGCTGCTGCAAACCATTTTCTGCCGAGGGCTGTTTCCTGCAAACCGGCATTTTTTATCTTGTCAGCATATTCGTCGTGCGGACTTTTTTTGCCAAACAACCCAGCCGGTCCCGATGTGGAGCAGGCAGTGAAAAAAACCAAACTAAGTAGAACTAACGGGTAAAGGTTGAACGCTGGCGTTTTCATACCTCCATTCTTTCAAAATTTACGCCATTGCAATGTTGCCAGGATGTTATAGACGACGTGCATTTGGTCGCCGGCGATAGAATGCTGTAGCGGCATTGTTGCGACGCTCCGTTTTACCGGCATATCTTTTCTGAGCCGCGTTTAAGGTTGATCGTTCCATGTAGTCAGCCAGGTTCTTTGCGCATGAGAGGCAACAATGTTGTTCATAAACAAAAGGGTGCAAACAAGCTTGTACAAAGGTGTTCGTCACCGGGCTACTGCAATCTGTGGCTATTGTGCAGCCACTAATTCGCCATTTAAAAATACCGGCAATACATTGGCTGCATCTATCGAAACACAATATTTCAGGTCTATTTGCATACCATAGGCGGCCAGGCGGTGCCAGTGTGTGCTGAGTTGTACAAATTCGTACAGGTCGTGCTCGTGCAGTTTATACATTTCTTCAGATAGTAAACTGGAGTCGTCGTGAATGAGAAAATTTGACCGAAGCCGTTGTATGACGGCCCGGCAAATAACATGTCTTCGAGGTTGAACCTGTCTTTCCAACCGGAGCATCCCAGCACTACATTTTTATTTTGCCTGATCAGGTGATCACAAACCGCACTAAGATTGATAAAAGACCCGGTAACAACCTGCGCGCAGCCCTGTGCAACGGCTTTGTGCAACAACCGTGTACCGTTGGTTGTGGTAAGCACCAGGGTCTTACCGGCAATAAATTCGCGTGGATACTCGGCTGGTGAATTGCCATATTGCAATCCCGCAATCACTTTACCCTCGCGTTCGCCGGCGGTTACGCTTCCCTCTATCGACCGCCCGAGACGTTTGCATTCTTCTACGTCGGCAACCGGTATTACCCGGCTTGCGCCATTGTAGAGAGCCGTAGCAATAGTAGAGGTAGCACGGAAGACGTCGATGATAACCACTACTGCATCATCTACATCGTTGAGGTGCAAAAGTGCCGGGGTAAGGGAAGTAAAAAGGGTGGGCTTTTGGCTCATGCGGCAAATATAAAACCGATGCACCCACCTTTTTACAACCGCCGGAATTTTGACAAAAAGAGAGGATACCGATTGCACACTTCACCAAATTGGGAGTGACCGAAAGCCCTACTTTTTACTATTTATTTTGGCTGCAACAGCGTTGGTGTGAACAGAGATGTTAGTCTTTGCCATGGAAGCCGCCTGCCACGATGGACGAGCATCAGTGGCAACCTGCTGCTGCGTAGCATTACCCAAAGTACACGGGTGCGACGCAAAGCAGGCCCAATAAAGTTCCCTGCCGGTGACCCAAAAAATCTACGCCGGTTTCTTAGAAAACACCAGCAGTTCGTTTGCCTGTACCTCGGTGATGTAGCGCTTTACACCATCTTTGTCGGTATAATTTCTATTGACAAGTTTGCCGTCGATTAAGACCTCCATGCCTTTGGCGAATAGCTTTTCGGCAATCTCGGCTGTTTTGCCCCAGGCAACTACATTGTGCCATTGGGTCTCAGTTACTTTCTCGCCTTTTGCATTGGTATAGGTCTCGTTGGTAGCAATGTTGATACGGGCTAATTTTTTGCCGCCTTCCATGGTTTTGATCTCGGGGTTTGCACCTAAGTGTCCGATCAGTTGTACTTTGTTCTTCATTGTTGTAGTTTTTAATTGTTGTTATAAGATGATGAAACAAAGATGAACATGCCGCAAGCCGGTAGTTGGTAATTACCCATTTACATGAGTATATAAATGGTTTTAACCGTTTGTAACCGGATAGTAGTAGCTTTAAGGGGCAAACAAATTTTGGTGATGAATGCCGCCGCGAAAACCTGCCTCGAGTGCCATAAACCCCTGAAAGGCAGGACCGATAAAAAGTTTTGTGATGACGCGTGTCGCAACAGTTACAACAATAAACTGAACAGCGATAGCAACAGCTATGTGCGCAACATAACTAATGTTTTGCGCCGCAACCGCCGCGTATTGGAGGAACTACTGCCGCCTGCGGAAGAAATGGTGAAGACGACGCGACAAAAAATGCTGGAAAAAGGGTTTCAATTTAAATACCTGACGCATACCTACGCCAATAAAAAAGGCAATATTTACTACTTCTGCTTTGAGTATGGCTACCTGCCCCTGGATGGCGATTGGTTGCTGATAGTAAAACGAAAAGAGAAGCAAGCCTGAGCGGAGCGTTGGAGACACTATTGTTTTTTATACTTCAACTGCACGTTGGCAACGCCCGCAGTAACCATATCGATTTTCTTTGCCGCTTTTTTACTCAGGTCTATGGTCCGCCCGGCTAAAAAGGCCCCGATCATTGATGCGCACTTTTACAGACTTGCCATTGGTAAGGTTGGTCACCTTTACCACGGTGCCAAAAGGCAGTGTCTTGTGTGCAGCCGTTTTCTTGTGCTGGCTAAATGTTTCGCCATTGGCTGTTTTGCGCCCCTGGAATTTATCGGCATAGTAAGAAGCCCTGCCCGTTTCGGTGATCTTTTTGCTGCACGATACTGCCAGCGGCAATAAAAGTAACCATAATAGCCTGCGTATGTTCATGTTTCAAATATAGGGCGGCGGGGTGGTTATAGGGAGGTGGTTCCTGTGGGTGGTTTGGGCGTAGGTAGGGGACAAAATAATATTTGCCCGCCAGCAGATTACTTGTAGAGGATGAAAATCACTTGATTCAACGTCTAGTCCACTTGCGAAAACGCCTTCGGTGTACATAACCTAATATTTGATTTTTATTATGATTGAACCGACGTATCGATATGCTGTTTATATCATATAATAAGGCAAACATGCCACTAGACAAAACTAACCTGCATCAGAGCTAAAAAAGCTAAACGCACCACCAAACCACCCCAGCAAACGTAATTCTCGCCACCATAACTAAAGCACTCAAGACAACCAACAAGCGCAACATTGGAAATGCCGAGACAATAATATTTACATTTGTTTATAACGGTTCAAACAAAATGACTTTTGACAAGATATTCCAATTGCTAAAAACGCATCGCACAGTTACGCTGATAACTGCCGATAGCGCTGCGTTGATTATTAGTTTTTTGTTTAAAGCATTCAAGCTACATCCAAACGGTTTTAAGACCGACACCATTTCGGAGAAGGATTTGACCGAACAGCTTTCAGATTATCTCTACATACTTAACAAAGACGGGGTTCAGTTTCCGCGACAGCCAAGACAATACCTGACTGATTGGACAAACGCTGGTTATTTACGGAAGTATCCAATAAAAAATGATGAGTTTCTCTATGAGATAACGGCAGCAACAGAAAATGCTTTTAAATGGATTGACAGTTTAGATAAAAGAGAATTTGTGGGGCAGGAATTCGCGGCTGAAAAATTTGTTTGAAAGTGTGAAAGAGCTTTCCAGCAAATCAAAAGGTGATTATGCAACAAGAATGAAAGAGTTGGAGAAAAAGAGAAAACAAATTGAACAGGAAATTGAGGATATAAAGCACGGCAAAATGGACGTGCTTGACGACCGGCAAATAAAAGAACAGTACTTTTTGATTGAAGAAATGGCAAAGAACTTACTGTCAGATTTCAGGCAGGTGGAACAGAACTTTCGTGAGTTAGACAGACGCTTCAGGCAAAAAATAATTACAACCAGCTTAGCGAAGGGCAAAGTATTGGAAGACCTTTTTCAGCAACAAAACAATTTGTTAGAAGAAGACCAGGGCAAAAGTTTCAATGCTTTCTGGGAGTTTCTCTTATCACAATCCAAGCAAGACGAATTTGAGGAGATGCTCAACGATGTTTTACATCTGCCCGCGGTGCAGGAAGTGCAGCGCGAAAATTTCAGTATTGCCAATTTGAGAAACGATTTAATTGAGGCAGGTGACAAGACCAAACGTTCGACCAATTCTTTGCTGGAGCAATTGAGAAAATATTTAGAACACAAATCTTTTACCGAGAACAAGAGGATTTACGACAACATTCAGGAAGCTCTGAAAATCATCAGCCTGCACGCTGACAAAGATTTCAGCAAACTAAATCTGGTGGAGTTGGATAATGTTATTGACATCGATTTAATGTTAGGTCATGGATGGGATACCAGAGGGTTCAAACCGCCAGAGAAAATAAAGTTTGCAAATAATAATCCTGAAGAAGGAAAAGGCACAAGCGACAAAAACCACTTGTACGAGCAGTTTGAAATAAGTATAGCTGATCTGAAAAACAATATTAAGTCTGCCCTAAAAAATAAAACGCATATCACGTTCGCTGAGTTTGTGAAGGATTTTGAAATAAAAAAAGGAGTGGCAGAAATTGTTGCCTATGTTGAAATAGCCTCCAATGAAAAAAGCAGGCACATCGTAAAAAACAATGCCCACGACTTTATCTGCATCAAAAATGCCAGTACTAATAAAAACTTTAAAGTGAAAATTCCACAAATAGTTTTCTGCAAATGACAAAGCCCTATTCACACATATTAGTTGCCTTTCTAAAAGGCGTTGTTTACAGCCATCATGAAAAAGTTTGGGACGAACTTTTGAAGCCTGAAAATGAAGCCGATGTAAAAAGATATTTCTCTGAAATTAATCTCGAACTCATCGTGGATAGATCAGAAGGTTACGCCTATTTAAAGCAAAGGCAAAGCGATGCGGGTGAGGAAGAAGCTCCAAAACTAATTGAAAGGCGGCAACTAAATTTTCATGTGTCGCTTTTGTGTCTGTTGCTTCGCAAACATTTGATAGAAAATGACAGAGAAGGAGAAACAACTAAAGCAATTTTGACAAGGGAAGAAATCATTCAGCTTGTAAAACCTTTTTATAAAGAAACAACCAACGAAGCCAGTCAGCAAAGGCAAATTGAAACGGCAATGAAACGAGTAATTGATGAAGGTTTTTTACGAAAGATGAAAACAGAAGATGAACAGTACGAAATAAACCGCATTATTAAAGCATTTGTAAATGCCGATGTGGTGAAAGATGCTTTGGTAAGACTTCAAGATTATGCAAGCCAGTTTACAGAAGTGTCGTAAATTTTTTAGGTACCAGCGTCAGTATTTCATAGCATCTTCGTTGCGTCGCAATCACTTCATCTGTAGTACTTATGGTAACAGTACTAAAACAAAACACAAGGTTCCTGATGAAATGAAAAACTAGAGATGAACGGAGCGTCGCAAGCAAAGTCGCCATGACGCTTATGCTGATAACCCAAAAATCCAAACACATCTTTAGCCGTTAATTTTATCAATACTTTTATTAGTTTAAATAATTAGCAGTGGGTGAATTTGAATTTAATACAGACAATTCCAAAATAGGATTTCGCCTCCATTCGGTAGAGTTGTTTAATTGGGGAACCTTTCACAATAAAATTTGGAGGATTGAACCCAACGGCAGCAATGCTCTTTTAACCGGTGATGTTGGTTCGGGCAAATCAACCCTGGTAGATGCTTTAACCTGTTTGATAGTTCCACATCATAAAATCACTTTTAATAAAGCGGCAGGAGCAGAAAGCAAAGAGCGAACGCTGGTTTCATACATTAAAGGCGAATATAAAAACACCAAAAGCGATGATACCAATTCACGGGAGAAAGCAGTTTCGCTTCGCTACAACCATGCAAACGACTGCACTTTCAGTGTTATCATCGCCAACTTCACCAACGAAGGATTTCATGAATCTGTTTCGTTGGCGCAGGTTTTTTGGATCGAGAACGACAAGCAGCAAAAGCTTTTAATAATACGCGAAAGAGAGCCGCTTTCAGTGAAAGAAAATTTTGCGAACATAGAAGATGCAAAGGATTTAAGAAAGCGAATGAAAGACCTGTCGAACACCGAAACATTCGACGATAATTTCTCTAAATACAGTCAGCGGTTCCGGCAATTGTTTGGCATGCATACCGACAAAGCCATTGACCTGTTTTATCAAACCGTGTCGATGAAATCGGTTAGCAGTCTTACTTTGTTTGTAAGAGAACAAATGTTGGAACGTACAGAAATAAAAGCGCAAATAGAAGATTTAAAGAAACGCTTCGATGATTTGAACAAGGCGCATGCGGCAGTGCAGAGGGCAAGAAAACAAAAGGAAACACTTGAGCCGCTGGTTGACTTCTGTAAAAACTTCAGGGTGTATGAAGAAAGAATTCAGGATATTGATGATATTGTAAGTGCCGTGCCTGCGTATTTTGCTTCAGAGAAAATTACGTTGCTCGAAATGGAAATTGCCGATTATGAAAGAAAACTGCTTCAATTTGCAGGGCAATTGGTTGGCATTGAAGAACTGCTCAACACCAAACGCGACAATCTGCATCAGATTAAACAAGACATTAGAAACAACGGCGGTGAACGGTTAGAAAATATAGCCAAAGAAATTGAGGAAAAAGGAAGGATAAGAGATGTAAAAAGAGGGAAGCATAATCAATACACAGAACTCACTACGTTTTGCGAACTGGAAACTGCAAACACTGATAAAACATTTTTTAGAAATCTGAAAAATGCAGAGCTGAAAGTGGAGGCATTTAAAGCAAGACAAGATGAAATACTTGCCGAAATAGGAAGCATTGCCGGTAGCAAAACCTCGCTTGAAGAAAACATTGAAGCGGAATATAAAGAACTGAAATCGTTGAAGCAAAGGGAAAATCAAATTCCGCTGGAGTTCCTTAACATTCGTAAACAACTTGCCGAGGTATTGGAAATAGATGAAGAAGAAATTCCGTTTGCCGGCGAATTGATGAAGGTGCATGAGCAGGAAAAAGATTGGGAAGGTGCGTTGGAAAGGTTGCTGCGAGGTTTTGGCGTAAGCATGTTGGTGCCTGAAAAACATTACCAGCAAATAAGCAACTACATCAATCAAAGAAGACTATCTGATAACAGGAATAAAGGAATGCGCTTCGAGTATTTTAGGGTGCCTCACTCGTTTAAGGCAGGCAGGTATAACAATGTGGATGCCGACTCGGTAGTAAACAAAATTGAAATTAAAGGCGATAGTCCTTTTGAAAGTTGGCTGGAAGCAGAACTGCAAAAGAGGTACAACCTGCTTTGTGTTTCACTGGAAGACTTTCAAAGAATGCCGTGCTGATGTAATTACCAAACAAGGTCAATACAAAGTGGGCAACCAGCGGCACATTAAAGACGACCGACGCGAACTATGGGATAGAAGAAATTTTGTTTTGGGCTGGACTAACCAGGAAAAAATAAAAGCCGTTGAAAAGCATTTGAACCAGTTAAGAATTGAAAAAGGAACCATTGAGCACAAGCTGAAAGAGCTGACAACCGAAAATAAAAACAACACTGCCTACCAGGGAAAATTAGCCCAACTGGTTGCTTACCAAAATTGGCAGGAGTTAAACTGGAAAGACGAAGTAGATGCCATTGTTGAGTTAGAGAAAGAAAGAAACCTGCTACAAAACAGTAATGACCTTTTAAAAACCCTACAGGAAAATTTGCAGTTTATTCAGGGAGAAATTGCCGGTCAGGAAAAACTTTTAAAAGAAAAGTTAGGAGATGAAAGAAGTTTACAGGATAAAGTTAAAGAGCATAAGGACGAAATAACAGCATGTATAACAACAGTAAACACACTGCTCGAAGAAGAAAAAGTAATATTCTATTCAAAAATTGCAAATGAAATGAAAGACATTTCATACACAGCAAAAACCATTGATAGAACAAGAGACAATCTCACCAGGGAACTTAACGAAGACAGAAAACGCGTTTCGGGAAGGCAAAGTACGGTGCGAGATAAAATCATTTATAAGATGAAGGAATATAAAGATGAATTTCCTTCTGATTCTCTTGACCTTTCTGATGAAATTGAAGCGAGAGGTGAATACTTAAACAAATTAGAGAAAATTGTAAATGAAGGATTACCGGCTCACGAAGCAACCTTGAAAACCATGTTGAACAAAAACACTATTGACGACATCGTTGCTTTTGATAACAAGTTAGATATTCACGAAAAGGAAATCAGGACCAAAATCAAAAACATTAATGAGCATTTAAAAGAAATTGAGTTCAATAAAGGAACCTATATAGAACTGATTGCAGACAGAAACAGAGACCAGGATATAAAGGTTTTTAAAGAAGATTTAAAAGCATGCTACAGCAATATTTTAGATACCAGTGATGCTTACACCGAAGACCGTTTTAATGATGTGCAGAAAATTTTAAACAGATTTAGAAGCAACGAGAACAAAGACATTGAGTGGACGAACAAAGTAACGGATGTAAGAAATTGGTTCGACTTCAATGCAAGCGAAAAGTATTTGGCTGACAATCTTGAAAAAGAGTTTTATGCTGGTAGTTCAGGCAAATCTGGTGGACAAAAAGAGAAATTAGCGTACACGATTATTGCTTCTGCTTTGGCTTATCAGTTTGGTTTAAAAATTGGCGAGCCAAAAAGTAAATCGTTTCGCTTTGCTGTAATTGACGAAGCGTTTGGAAAGGGAAGTGATTCAAGTGCTGAATACGGCTTGGAACTTTTTAAAAAACTCAATTTGCAATTGCTGATTGTTACCCCGCTTCAAAAAATTCACATCATAGAAAACTATATTAACTCTGTTCATTTTGTTTCCAATATTGAAGGCAACAATTCAGAACTGCAGAACATGACAGTGGAAGAATACAAAGAAGCAAAGCAACTGCATAATATTGCATTGAACGGCATTGAAGTAAGAGAAATAGCCTAATGATTACGCCAAAGGAAATTCAGGAGCAATGCCTACAATGGTGGAAAGAAGTCTTAATGGCTACTGTTGACTCGCAATTGTACTTCCCGAAAGAAGTGACCAGGATAGGTAAGATAAGTTCAAAAGATATTTTAAATAAGCTTTCAGAATATAAGCAGTCCATCGATTTACTGAATAACCATTCAAAGGAAAGAAAGAATATAGGTTATAGTCTGCTTTTAATTGAAAAGCAGTTCAATAAGATTGGAAAACAACTAGTTCCGGAAAAAATTACCGTAGATAGTATTGAGGACTATCTGAAAGTAACCGGGAAAGAAAAAGAGCACCAGATATTTTTAAAAAATTTAACCCTTATTCAAACCGAATTGCCCTTGATAATAGAATGGGTAAAGGCAAATACTACAAAATTAATTGAACATACAACATGGATGGATACTTTGAAGGTATGCAAATACTTTTTGGAACATCCCAAACCCTTCTTATACATCAGGCAGTTACCCATCGACATTCATACTAAATACATCCATGAAAACAAAAGCATTATCGCATCGCTGCTAAATTATTTAATCCCGACCGAGCTTAACAAAGAAGAAAAAGATTTTGAAAAGAGATTCAACTTATTATCTAAGGAGCAATTGATAAGAATACGCTTTTTAGATACTACTAAAAGTCCGCTGCAGAGCGTTACAGATATTTCGTTTACAGAAAAAGAATTGAAACATTACAATTTTGCAATAAAGAACGTTTTCATCACAGAGAACCTCATGAATTTTTTAACGTTGCCGTTTATAGAGGATACCATAGCTATATGGAGTGGCGGAGGATTTAATATCAGTTATCTGAAGAACATAGAATGGCTAAAAGAAAAGCAGTTTTATTATTGGGGTGATATTGATGCCCAGGGTTTTCAAATATTAAATCAGTGCCGCAGCTATTTTCCAAACACAAAAGCGGTTATGATGGATGAAGCAACTTTCAACAGCTTTCAATTTGGAGAAGGCAAACCTGCTAATAATCAAACTTTAAACTGGCTATCTGAAGAAGAGCTAAACCTCTATAACTATTTGCGTGCAAAGAATATTCGGTTAGAACAAGAGAAAATTACCCAGGTGTACGCAGAGGGTAAGATTGACAGTTTGTTTAAAGAAATCTGATTTGCCAACGTGTCCAGGATAGGTGCATTTGAAAGGCGCACAAAGCCGACGCACAATAGCTAACCTTACTTTTGAGCCCGCCATTTTCTCTATTAATTAATTGCTGCAAATGATGCGGTAATTCATAAGTTTTACCAAAAGCGGTTATCACCTTCGCAATTTCAAATTTCACGTTTGTGCCGATGATTTAATTATTGCTTTTTTGCACCTTTTTCCGATTTTCAGCGGCAACTAAATTGCCTGGATCTTTACATTTTTTCGCCATTGTTAGCGGCTTCTAATATTGTCTATGTTTCATTACTTATTGCGAACCAATGGTGTGTCAAATAGATTACACAAACGGCAGCTTCACCACTCTCGCTTCCAACAACTTTCCCCGAACCAAAACATAAATCTGTAAGTTCGATAGCAGAGAATGCCTTCGTCACATAGCCCAAGCCCACGGCTTTGCCCAGCGAAGGCGCTTGTGTGCCACTTGTTACTTCACCTATTTTGTTTCCGTTTGCATCCTGTATCTCATAGCCATGGCGGGGTATGCCTTTGTCCACCATTTCAAAGCCGACCAGTTTGCGGGGTATCCCTTCTGCTTTCTGTTTTTCCAATATGTCTTTGGCGGTAAACTCTTTAGTGAACTTAGTGATCCAGCCCAGTCCGCCTTCCAGCGGAGTGGTAGTGTCATCAATGTCGTTGCCATAGAGGCAGTAGCCCATTTCCAGGCGCAAGTGTGTCGCGGGCGCCCAGACCAATTGGCTTTAAACCCTGCGGCAAGCCGGCGGCAAAAATGGCGTTCCAGATGGTATCGGCATTGGCATCTTTGTCTTCGAAATATATTTCCACACCCCCGCTGCCGGTATAGCCGGTGGCGCTCACTATTACATTGGGTACACCGGCAAAAGTGCCGCGCACAAAAGTGTAATACTTCAAATTCATAATGTCCATTTCCGTAAGCGGCTGTAGCATTTTGGTAGCGTTAGGTCCCTGCACCGCCAGCAGGCAGGTTTTGTCGCTGATGTTATGCATTTCTACACCGTTTGAATTATAACTGCTGATCCACGCCCAATCTTTCTCAATATTCGAGGCGTTAACCACAATCATGTAAGCCTTGTTCTCTTCCAGGCAATACACGATCAGGTCATCCACAATACCTCCGTGCCGGTTGGTAAGGCAACTGTATTGCGCTTTACCCGCTGTCAGTTTTGCCGCGTCGTTGGTTGTTACCCGCTGTATCAGGTTGAGCGCCTTGTCGCCCTTCAAAATAAACTCGCCCATGTGGCTCACATCAAACACGCCGGCATTATTGCGCACGCTAGCATGTTCATCGTTGATGCCGGTGTAGCTGATGGGCATATTGTAACCGGCAAACTCGGCCATTTTAGCACCTAATGCAATGTGTTTCTCCGTAAAAGGCGTATTCTTCATACCTCGTGTTTAGGCAGCAAAAATAGTAGAAAGCAATGGGTATCAGTTCGTAGTTTCTCGTTGTTGGTTCACCTTTGCCGAATAGAATGGTTGCCGCCGAAGGGTGTGACACAACGATGCCAAATAGTACCACCAATGCCGGCTACCAAAGCAATAAATGCCTTCTAGAAAACGCGCTTCTTCATTCAAATGCCCGGTGAAAGTTTTTTGTGGTAGCCGGCAGTAAAGGGCAATGGGGCAATGGTTGCGACAGTCTATTCCGCCGAAGCGGGGCTCCGTTCATCCGTATCACTTTGTGGGGCAAAGATTGCAGTAAAAACTTTTGGCGTGACGACAGTACCGGCAAAAGCATTCTGAAACAGTGTTAGATGTCTATGACGTTATTGCCTGCGTTGGCGCGCACTTTTGCAGGTATTGAGCCAGGTAGCTCCTTTTTCAATATTTCTGTCAGGCGCCTTTTTACAAAATCGCGGTGTGTTGCCAACAGGTCGTCCATCCGGCTTTTTTCTGCCAAAATTTTTAGCCCAAACAAAAAAGTTCCGGCGGTGTTCGTTTTAGTTGATCTCGCTTAGCGATACAAGATCGGCAGCCACGCTCAACGAATATTTACCGCCCACTTTCAATGTATAATTCTGGTAGGTGTGCCCCACCGGAAAATGAAAACAGATTGGATAGTCGTATTCCCTTACCACATCCCGTATTACTTCATACACATTTTGGCCAAAAGGTATGGTGGTATCCTTCATATCGGTAAACTGCCCAATGATTAACCCGGCCAGTTTCGCCAGTTTGCCGCTTCTTTTAAGTTGGTACAGCATACGGTCAACGTTATAGATATACTCGCCAATGTCTTCCAGAAAGAGTATTCTGCCATTGGTCTGTATGTCGGAAGGCGTACCGGTGAGGTGTGCAAGTAGAGACAAATTACCACCTACCAATCTGCCGGTAGTAGTGCCCAAATGATTATAGGGATCTGCCTTACAGGTGTAGGTAGCCTCTTGTCCATTTAGCGCCAACCTAAGCGATTGTACATATTCATTGGCATAGCCACCGTTGTTGAAGGCTGCAGCCATCGGCGAGTGCAATGATGCGATCTTATAATTACGGTACAGATGGGAATGTAATACCGTTATGTCGCTGTAGCCAATGATCCACTTTGGTTTTTTAATGAATTTGCTGAAGTTGAGTTGATCAATTATTCTGCCCAGTCCATAACCGCCGCGGGCACACAAAATTGCTTGCACTTCATCGTCATCCATCATCTGTTGCAGGTCGTCAAGCCGTTGCCGGTCGGTGCCTGAAAAATAGTTATGCTGACTGCCCGCAGTATGACCCATCTTAATACGATATCCCCATTGCTGCAAAACAGAAAGGCAGGTTTGCATATCGTCCAATGGCATATAACCCGCAGGACAAACAATGCCAATAGTATCTCCAGGTTGTAAAAAGGGCGGATAGATAGTCATACAACAATAATAGTACAACGTGTATAGAAAAAGTGTGCTGGCAGGCAGCAATAATTTTTTCATTTACCAATAAAAACTTTCCCTTATCAATGTGCAAAAAAATGTAACTTCAAACCAGCGTCATTATCCACCTATTGGCTGAAGTTTACGTGTAAACTGCTACTTGCAGCACGATCCAAACCCTGTTCTATCTTATTTGTGGTAAACTTCCCGCCCATCTTTACCTTTACCCGAAACAGACCCTCTTCAATGGGAAGTGGTCTGTGACCTTGCCCCAACACTGTGAGCCCCCGAAAATGTAGTATTTGCAGGTGCGGAGTGAACAATTGGATCATGACATCAAAAAGGTTTTAAGCTTCTGTTAGAAGAGAATATAGAAGCAAAACCGGTATACACGCAATTGCCTGCCTATTTTACCGCGTTCGATGAACTGTGGTGAACAAAAAACTTACAACAAAAAAATAGTAAAGCTATGATGGGTGTAGTGCTATGCGGTGGTCAAAGCCTGCGGATGGGTCGTGATAAGGGATTGCTGATCAACACCAGGAAGGTGACCTGGGCACAACAGTGCTTTTCCCTGCTCTCCAGGCTGGAGATTCCAGTAGTCATATCAGTTAATAAAACACAGTTAAGTCACTATAAAAGGATCTTTCCTATGCAGGAACTGATACTGGATAAAACTGACTTGAAGGTCAAAGGTCCGCTGCTTGGCTTATTGAGCGTACACATGAAGTATCCGTTAAAAGACATTTTAATATTAGCCTGCGATATGGGCGAAATGCAGTTATTGGTGCTGAATGCCCTGTGCAAATTTCATGACGAGAACAAAGATCATGAAGCATTTGTATTTGAACATAACAACCTGTCAGAGCCACTTTGTGCCATTTATAAAGCCGAAGGACTGAACCGCCTATACCAGCAACATCTAAGTGGAACATTAGCTAAACAAAGTCTGCAGTATTGTCTTGCGCAAATGAATACCGTGCGTATTCCCCTGCCCGGCGATTGGAAACCTTACTTCTCAAACTTCAATACTCCGCAGGATCTACAAAGTTTTTAGCGGGTGTGGCAGCAATGCTATAAACTCTTCTTTGGCTGCCTCACACAGGGGGCAGGTATAGTCTGTTGGAAGAGCGTCAAATTTAGTCCCCGGCTCAATGTTTCTCTCGGGTTCACCAGCAATTGGGTCATACATAGTAAAGCAGTGCCTACACCGGTAAACACCACCGGCATCGCATGGTTTAGGTGCTGTAGTTGCCGGCACGGGTGTGGGCGACACGGCCTTCTGCTGCCGTTCTGTACCCTGCATTTCATAGTATTTTTTGCAGAGTGATACTACATATGGTCCAAGGTGTTCTTTTTGCACCTGTTCTCTATACAACACATATTCGGTTGAGTTGGGGTTGAAGCCCTGTGTAAAATAGATCGAGTAACGGTCATAGGATTTTAACCTGGCCTGTTCATATTTATTCTCCAGTCGTATGAGCACGCTGCCAAAATTGGCTGCGTTTTGCCGGGTTTCTACGGCAAAGCATAGCCCGTATGTGCGCACATCTTCCTTATCAAAATAGCGGATTATATGGCGTTTTATGATCAGACCATCCTCACTGTTGTCCTCCACCTGCCAGTTTAGCTCGTTGGCTGCATGCCGCACATTAATGCGGTATTTGCCCAGGAGGTAATCCCATTCTAAACGATCGTCGGCGGCTATATTCTTTATAATGATCGACTTCCACGGCGTCAGGTATAACTCGCCGGTTTTGGTTGCCAGGCAAAGCGTACACATCTCCTGCAAAAAAGCCACCGGGTACATTTCGTCGCGGCGATATATGCCCAGCCAATATCCGGTACCATAGCTATTAAACCCTTCATAGTAGGGCAGGCGAAAAACCGGCAGTTCAAGTGCATTGACAATTGGTTTTGCAGTCGGGTCAATGCTTTTTTTTATTTCGCGGTACAGGCTCTGCCCGTCTCTCTTTTTTCCGGCTTCCTGCCGCAGGGCATTTTCCACAGCCTGCGATACATAGCCAATATCATTGGTATAAATTAATTCCGGCACACAAAACACCTGGTCGCTCTTTGGGAAACGCACATATAAATACCAGAAGTGAGATTGTTGCGATGCGATCCAGTTGATATGACCATTGAACAGTGGAACAAATGTTTGTTTGCTGTCGCACACATTTATTTTCACTGCAGGCGTATAATCAAACATGCCTAGTATGTCTTTGTAAACACCCTCACTTACCCAGGTATCTGCTGTAAAAATTCCCGCAGCCGGGTAGGAGGTTACGATATTTGGCGCAATATCATCGCTCAGGGAAAATCGTATTTCACGAGCGCGGCAACTTGCGCAAAAAACCTTGAATTTATTCGGTGGAACTTCTATAAATAGTTGTTGCCGGTTGCCAAAGCGTACTGCCTTCACAGTTGCATCCGCTGCTATTTCCAGCACTACTTTCAGGTAACCTGGCGACACAATGCCGCCCGGAAAATTGATCGTTATTCGTCTCGTTGCCGCCATAGTATTTTGTTTACCAACTTAGCCGTAAACCTGCCGGCTAAATTTTTCTTTTTGGGTCGCCGGCCTTTGTTGTTTTAGCAGCATAGTTGCGACGCTCCGTTCATCTTTACCGCTTTGGTGAGGCAATACAAGTCATGTATTTCCTATCATTTTGTTGATGCTTAAAGTGCAGCCAGGTTTATAACTACCGCCAATCCTCATTATTAATTTTATAAGCACATCACAACACTTCCTGAAATGCCTTTTCCTTCGCCAGCAACTCTCTGTTTAATATTCCCAATACTTCAGAGCGGCAACTTCCGCAACCCAAACCTGCCCCGCTGCTTTCACATAAGGGTTTTAGCGCTTCACAACCACCTTGTATTTTTTTGATGATATTTTCCTCGCCTACTCCACCGCACGAGCATACGAGCTTGCCTAAAACAGGCTCCGCTTTTTTGCCCGAACGCAGTAGTTCCAACCTCTTTTCCGACAGTTCTATTTTGTTTTGTATCAGGTCTCTAAACTCCTGAAATTCGGTTTTATCCCCTATCAAAATCGCGCCTATCAGGCGATCGTTGTGGATGACACATTTTTTATAATAGCGTTTTGCTTTGTCTATAAAAACCACTTCCTCATACGCTGGGTCATCCGGTGTTTCTACCCAACCCAGCGAACACAAGTCGGTGCCATGCATCTTCAGAATGTTCATCAATAGCGACCCTTCGTAATATTTTGAAATGTCGCCTGCAATGTGGCGGGCTACAATTTCAGCCTGCTGTTCAGCCGCGGCTGTAATGCCATATAGGAAACCTTTGAATTCTGCTATTTCACCAATCGCGTAAATATTGGGGTCTGAGGTTTGTAGATATTCGTTTACTTCTACGCCACGTTTGGTTTGCAAACCGGTTTGCCGTGCCAGTTCAATATTGGGTATAGTACCAACAGCAACCACTATTGCCTGGCAAGTAATAGTGCGACCACTTTTTAGCTGCACACCTTCTATGTTACTATGACCCAGAAATCTGTCTATCTCATCGTTGTACAATATCTCCACACCCTTGTCGCTGAGCTCCTCATGCAGCAACTGACTTCCCAGTTTATCCAATTGGCGGTCCATCAGCCGCGAAATTCTTTGTATGATGGTGACCGGCACGCCCATTTCATTAAGTGATGCAGCAAGTTCAATTCCCAGCAAACCGCCACCAACTATTACCACCTTTTCCCGCGTAGTGCCTATGTGCCTTACAAAATTGTCTGCATCTGTTTTGCTGCGCATTGAAAATATACCGCCCAATGGTGGCACATCTTTCAGCATAGCTGCTCTGCTACCCGTTGCTAACAGCAAAATATCGTAGGTATGCAAAACGCCATTGCTATCTGTAACTGTTTTTTCAACCTGGTTGATGTGTTCGATGCTAATACCTCTGTGTAGCCTGATGTTAAACTCATATTCTTCCTGGTCTTTCATTTTTACCAGTTGCTCCCATCGTTGTGTACCACTAATGTAGTCGGGCAACATGACCCGGTTATAGAAAGGAAAATTCTCCTTACTGAAGATCACGATCTCATCGTCGGTGTTCAGACTGCGGTAGCTTTTTACAAATCCACATGCTCCTGCTCCGGCACCAATCACTACAATCTTCTGGCGGGGTTTTCAGGTACAGCTCTACGTCAACGGCGGTAAATTTAAATCCGGGTTCCTTCGAAAAAGGATCTACCTGACTGCAGGTTACATTGTTGGCGCGGTTAAGATCGCTCTGTAAAATCTTACCCCAATGCATAGGCAAAAAGGTTACTCCTTTTTTAATTTCCGCAGTTAATTTGGCTTTTACCCTTACACTTCCCTGGTTACTTTTTAGGGTTACCAGGTCATCTTCATTTATTCCTCTTTCCATGGCGTCAAAAGGATGGATCTCCAAAAACGCTTCAGCAATATGCTGTTTTAGTTTATTTACTTTTCCCGTTTTGCTCATGGTATGCCACTGATCGCGGATGCGACCGGTAGTCAATATCAACGGATACTCCGGAGTTGTTTTTTCAAGAGTGCTACTATCAGTTACGGTATGTATATATGCCCGTTTTGTTGGTGTATGAAAGTGATGATCGGTAAAAAGACGGGGCGTGCCACTTTCATTGTTTCGAAGTGGCCATTGAATGGTTTGATGCTTCTGCAGGTATTCGTAACCAAGACCGCTGATGTCTATAGAAGTGCCTGGCAGTTAATGCGCAATGTTCGGCAAAAATGGCTGCAGGTTCATTATAGTCAAAACCGTTAAAACCCATTTTTTTTGCAAACCGGCAAAATATTTCTGCGTCAGGTAGCGCTTCGCCCGGTGCATCCACTATTTTTTGTAAAAGGCTTACCCTGCGCTCGGCATTGGTCATTGTGCCTTCTTTTTCGGCCCAGGCTGCAGCAGGTAGTACAACATCGGCATAAGCCAATGTTTCCGGCTTTTGCGAAACATCCTGCACCACCACAAACTTTGCTTTTTTCAATGCCTCTTCGGCCAGTCTTGCATTGGGCAGGCTCACCAGTGGGTTGGTGCCTACGATCCAAATGGCCTTCAGACGACCATCATTCAGCGCGTCAAATATTTCTGTAGCCGTTAAACCTGTCTTAGGTGATATAGCCGAACTACCCCAAAACTGCTGTACTTCCAGGCGGTCTTTTTCACTGAGCAGATCGCGGTGGGCTGGTAGCATATTAGCCATACCACCCACTTCGCGCCCGCCCATAGCATTGGGCTGACCTGTTAGCGAAAAAGGGCCCGACCCGGGTTTTCCAATTTTTCCGGTAATTAAGTTGAGATTAATAAGACTTAGATTTTTTGCAACTCCATTGGTACTCTGGTTTAATCCCATGGTCCACATGGTCATAAAACCTTTGGCATTGCCAATGAAAGCCGCCGCTTGTCGAATATCACTTTCTTCAATGCCGCAAATGAAGGCCGCTTCAATAATTGTAGTAGCCAAAACGCTGTCGCGATAGTCTTCAAAACCTTCACTATGTTGGTGAATAAATGGATAATCGACATCTCCGTTTTCGATTAATAACCGCCCAATGGCATGGTGCAGTACCACATCGGTTCCGGGATTAATTTGTAAATGAACATCGGCAAGTGCACAGGTTTGTGTACGTCGCGGATCGCTGACAATTATTTTTAAATTTGGGTTGGCTAATTTGGCTGCCTCTACACGGCGCCATAAAATTGGGTGGCACCACGCAGGGTTGGCACCGGCAACAAAGATGCAATCGGTTAGTTCTATGTCGTCGTAGCAGCCGGGCACAGAGTCTTCGCCCAGCGACATTTTATAAGCAGTCACTGCGCTGCTCATGCACAGCCTGGAATTGGTGTCGATGTTATTAGTGCCTATAAATCCTTTAACCAACTTATTCAGCACATAGTATTCTTCAGTTAAACATTGGCCCGAACCATAAAAGGCCACTGAATCAGGACCATATTTTTGTATGAGGGTTTTGAAAACCGCGACCGTTCGGTCCAGCGCTTCATCCCAGCTTACCCTTTGGCGTTGCTGGTTTTTGCTGTAGCGAATTTCGGGGTACAACAAACGGTCGCTTTGATCCATAACCGTATAGTGCAGGTTTAAACCTTTGCTGCACAACATTCCCTTATTTACAGGATGATCTTTATCGCCCTCAACGGTTAGTTTGCCCTGCCGGTCTTTGTTAATGACAATGCCACACCCAACACCGCAATAGCAGCAGGTGGTTCGCACACTGTCACCTTTACCTACTGACTTGTTTTCCGTTTTCTCCATTACACTTGTCTTTAATTACTAAATGGTTGCGATGTTTTTTTATAAGCTTCATCTGTGACTTGCCGATGAATGGAGCGTCGCAACTCTGTCTCTTCATTGATACCCCTGCCGGCAACCCAAAAAAGCAAAACACTTTTGCGGTATTCATGCGTGTTATCATGCAACAGCAACTTCGGGCTCCAAAGCAATTTGTGCTGCAGCAGCTTTCTGTGTGGTAAAGCGGGTAATAAACACCACCCCGGAAACGGCAATAATAGCATACCCTATGTAGGTAAATGCCTGGGCATAGGTGATGGTTTCGGACTTGAACAGAAAGCCGAACATCATGCCGCCAAGGTTGCCGCCTGCACCCACGATACCGCTGATGAGACCTACATTTTTTTCATTGATAAAAGGGACAATGCCATAGGTAGCGCCATTCGCCATTTTAAGGAAAAGCGCAAAAGTGAGCATAGTGACAATGGCTACCACCAGTGTATCGGAGTGGGCAAAAAGTATGAGACCAAATCCTTCGAGCAACAGAACAATAGCCAGTAATAATCCTTTGCCCTGCATGCCAAAACGCCTGCCGGTTTTGTCGGAAACGACACCACCCAAAGCGCGGGCAAAAAGGTTCATGGCTCCGAAAACGCCCGCCCACAGCCCGGCATTGGACTGCGTCAATTTGAATGTATCAACAAAATGCAGGGAAGCCACATTGTCGAAAGTGATCTCCATGCCAAAGCACATAGCATAAGCAACGGTCAACGCCCATACACGCCAGTCTTTTAAAACAGACCAGTCTGTTTTGGTACGGGTGGTTTTTGTTTTTCCAATATCAGCATAGTTGCCGGCGGGAGTGTCTTTGGTATAGCGGTAATAGAGAAAAGCTACTACTAACATAAGTATGCCCGGAAGTATCATGGCATACCGCCATGCCTCGCCTTTTGTAAAACCAAAACCTACTATGCTGGCAAAGATGAGCGGCATTACTATGTTGGTAACTCCACCGCCCAGGTTGCCCCAGCCACCTGCCACTGCATTGGCAGTGCCCTTAATGTTTGGCGCAAACATCATAGAGGTATGAAACTGCGTGATTACAAATGAGGCACCAATGATACCAATGGCTCCCCTGAAAAATAAAAAGGTGAGATAGCTATGTGCCAGACCTACTAAAAAAACAGGCAGAGAGCCCAGGAGTAACAGGCGCACGGCAGTGATACGCGGACCCCAGGTATCGCACAACCGCCCAATGATTAACCGGGCAATAATGGTGGAAGACACGGATATGATAATGAGGTTGCCCACCTGTGGCTTTGGTCAGGTGCAGGTCTTCGCGAATGGTTGGCATAAGTGGTGCAAGACCAAACCAGCCAAAGAAACAAACGAAAAACATAAGCCAGGTGAGATGAAAGGACTTCATTTGAACGCCTTTTAAACTAAAGATCTGCAACCTGGTGAGCGGATGTGTTGATGGAGCTGACATGCTGAAATTTTTTGTGTTTTTACTTTAATAATGTGAAGAAGCAGGAAGGCAATCGTCAGCAAGCATTAATGCAGAAGGAAGTCGGGTTTTATATTGATGGAGAGATAAGCCCAGTTATTGCCCGTTTGTGCATTGGTTATATTTTTTACGGAAGCTGAGGCCAGTGTAGCGGTACTAAAGAAATGGCTGTATCCGGCTTCGAACCCTATCGCCTTTGTGAGGTTGTAGTTGGCAGTTAGGTCCAGTTCGCTGCCAAACTTTTTTGACAGGCTGGTATTGTTCAGCCATACCTGGCTGGCACTGTAAAAGGTGTGCACATCTGCCCCAATGGTTGCCCTGGCTGAAGGCTTATATTTGGTTTTCAGGTAATAGTCGATCAAGCCTCTGCTTCCAAAACCGCTACCTGCATAGAAGTAATCCATGGTGCCCCAAAATTTGTGTGGTGTTCCGTAGAGCGGATCAAAGGCATGACTGGTGGTGCCGCTGTTGCCACCCGATGTATAGTCTGCACCACCGGCGAAACCAAACTTTTTATTCAATGCATACTGTAGCGAGCCACTCAATAAAAACGCGCTTAGTTTTTGTGCCGTGGCAGTTTTTCCAAACTGGTAATAGGCGGCGGCGTTTGTGGTAAGCGCACCAAAAGCATTGGTGATATAAATACCTGTCGTCGCCCTGCCCCAACTGCCGGGTTGAAAGGTTTTTACAGCGCTGTTGTTTACTGTATCCGTTTTATACTTGCTAAACTGGTCGGCAAACAGCAGCCAGGAAACGTTTCCATTTTTTAATTTTTTTCCGGCGTATAAAAACTGCATGCTTTTGTACATAGTACCGCCATTTGTGTTGGCAGCGTAGTTGCCTGCCGGCACGCTGTTGTAAATGGTGCCTGAGCTGTTCTCTTTATTCTGATTAAAGGCAAAACCAACATGAAGCATCCAGGCTTTGGTTTCGTACTTCAGCACCGCTGCATCGTGGCGGCGTGCCTGCTGTAGCCAGTCGAGATTTCCCAGCAACCGCTGGTCGTCGTACACCAGTTCCTGCCTGCCGATCTTCAGACTTAACGTCTGCGCCTTCAGTGTGGTGTCGGTTAGTAAAATTTCGCCCCAGGCTTCATGAAGCATTACTGCGTTGTTGTCTGCTGCAGTGGTTCGGTTTACTGTCGATACATCCTGCCCCCAAACCCTTACATCCTGAATGGCAATTCCAAACTTCAACCGATAGGCTGAGTAGCCCAATGACAGGCGACTACGTTGCGAGGTAAAGAAGGCAGAACCTGCATCGGTGGGCAAGGGCGCGCCCAGGCCGTCGCGCAGTTCGGTTCGTGTGCGTATTTGTCCTGTAAAGGTAAATTGCGAAAAGGATGGTTTGCGACAGTCCCGTCGCGATAAGAAGTGTCAATGCCAGTCGTTTTGGTGTTGTCATGTCGGTAGTGTTTTCTGGGTTTTGTTATTGTTTTCAATGAGATTATATCTGCTCGTATGGTTACGGGCATTTGTTATCATTGGCAGCATCGTTGCGTCGCATTACGTTCGTCGGCAAATCGCAAGGGAGCTTTTTTCACCCATAAAAAAACAAGAAATAATGGTCTTGCCCACAATGCCGGCAGGCGGGTTATCAGATGGCGGTGGGCAGTTCCTTTCCTTTAATTATTACTGTTTACGCCTATATACACATCGTCGTTTTCAATTTTTACCGGATAGGTTTTTATGGCACATTCATCGCCGTTCAGGCATTCGCCTGTAATAAGCGAAAAAGTTTTTTTATGAAAAGGGCAGGCAACTTTAGGTTCATTGTTTTGGCTGAACCTATCATGCCCCGGCTAAGAGCCATTTGCATGCGGTGCGGGCAAAGGTTTTGCGTGGCATACCACTCATTGCGGCGGGTAAAATGAAACAGTGCTATTTGCTCATCGCCATATTTTACACATACGCCCGCCATTTTCAGGTACGTCGTAAGTTTTACATGCAAGAAACCAGGTAATGGTTTCGGTAATTACTTCAGTCATGTTGGTGTATTTTTAGTGATACAAAATCGATTGTGGCAAGCCGATCCAGAGTGGTAAATACTTTCCTAATCCGGTCAGGATAAAGCTTTCAGTTACAGATTACTTCCATTCCATGCTTTTTTTTGTTCGCGCATTTCATCAAACTGTACGGTGGGATCTTTTTCTTCCGGGAGCATTTACAAAGTGGGTGAACCGCTGATTGCAATGCCGGGTTATCAACCACTTCTTTCCACTCGCATACGTAGTTATCTACCAGGTTCTGCATTTCCGCTTCCAGTTCGGCGGCAATACCAAGGCTATCGTTTACCACTACATTTTTCAGGTAAGTTATGCCACCTTCCATTTTGTTAACCAGGTAGCGGTACGCGTTAAGGGGATCGGCTGTTTTTATATAAAACATTAAAAAGCGGTCGATATATTTGATGCAGGTTTCTTCATCGATATCAGCAGCCAGCAATACAGCATGTTGTGGTTTCGAACCGCCATTGCCGCATACATACAGGTTCCAGCCTTTTTCGGTGGCAATAATTCCAAAATCTTTGCTTTGTGCTTCGGCACATTCGCGAATACAACCCGAAACGCCGATTTTAATTTATGCGGGGCACTCAAGCCGCGGTAACGTTCTTCAATTCTAATGGCAAAACTTACACTGTCGTGCAAACCAAAGCGGCACCAGGTGGAGCCGACACAACTTTTCACCGTACGTAGAGCCTTGCCGTAAGCATGGCCACTTTCAAAACCTGCATCAATCAGTTCCTTCCATATTTCGGGTAGATCATTTACATGAGCGCCAAACAGATCGATCCGCTGACCACCGGTTATTTTTGTATAGAGATGGTATTTTTGGGCGACCTGTCCTATTACGATTAGTTTTTCGGGTGTTATTTCTCCGCCAGGAATGCGCGGTACTACTGAGTAAGTACCACCTTTTTGTATGTTAGCCAGAAAACGATCATTACTGTCCTGTGCTGTAGCATTTCCTTTCTTCAGTATCATCTCGTTCCAAAGACTGGCAATTATCGAAGCAACGGCAGGCTTACAGAGTTTCACACCCATCGCCGCTACCAAGGGTATTCAAAACTTCGTTAAATGATGAAGTTTATTGATCTTTACAAGGTCAAACAATTCCTGTCGCGAATAATTAAAGTGTTCGCATAACACATTGCGTACATATTTTCCCTGCGATGCAAGTGTATAATTACCAGGTCTTTTACCATAGGAACACATCCGCCGCAGCCGGTGCCCGCCTTGGTGCATTTTTTAACCGCATCGGCATGTTTCTGCACCATCTTTTACAGACTGGCAAATAGCACCTTTGACTTATATTTTCACAACTGCATATAACTGCTTCGTCGGGCAGATTAGGCACTCCTGCGCCTGCTTCACTTTCTCCGCCCCGCGATCCGAGTATAATATCTTCGGGATTAGGGGGAAGCACCACTTTATTTTTGCAGGTTTGCAGCAGCATATTGTATTGCGAGGCATCGCCCACCAAAATGCCTCCTAACAGGTATTTGCCATCCGGCGATAATATTTATACGTTTGTAGATGCCTTTCACGGTATCCTCAAACACAACGCTCCGTCCTTCAGAGGGATGCACAAAAGGATTTCCAAAGCTGGCCACATCAATCCCAATCAGTTTCAGTTTGGTGCTCATGTCGAAGCCGGTAAAAGCTTTTTTCAACACCAGTACAGGTTCGATGCTGCCAACAACCTCTGCCATTTCGTAGCCTGGTGCTACAAGGCCATATATCATTCCACTATGCAGGGCGCATTCACCTATAGCATAAATGTTGGGATCGGAGGTTTGCAGAAAATCATTTACTACTATTCCGCCGCGGTTTCCGGTTTCCAGGCCGGCCGATTTTGCCAGTTCATCGCGTGGTTTTATACCGGCTGAAATAATCAACATATCTACATCAAGGCAGGTATCATCAGAAAACTGCATAGCGTTGATGGTACCATCGCCTAAAATTGCCGTAGTATTCTTGTTGGTATGAATGGTGAGACCGAGCGTTTCCAGTTTGGCTTTTAAAATGTCAGAGCCTGCATTGTCAATTTGCCGCGGCATGAGCCTTGGCGCAAACTCTATAACCTGAGTATCGGTTATTCCAAGGTCTAACATTGCTTTTGCCGCTTCCAGCCCAAGCAAGCCCACCTCCTATCACCGCTCCTTTCTTCGCTTTCCTGGCGTAGTCCTGCATCATTTCCAGGTCTTCGATGGTGCGATAAATAAATACACCTTCCTTCTCAACTCCGGGAATTGGTGGCACAAAGGCCGCAGAGCCAGTGGCAATTACTAAATAATCGTAGGATTGTTGAAGACCGTGAAAGGTGCAGACAAATTTTTGGTCGCGGTCTATACGGGTTACAGGATCACCGAGATATAAAGAGATGAGGTTGTCGGCATACCAGGTAGTGGGTGCGAGGGTAAGTTCATTTGCAGATTTGCCAGAGAAGAATTCGCTCAAATGTACCCGGTCATAGGCGGGTCTGATCTCTTCTCCAAAAACAATAATTTCAAACTGACCCAGATTTTTTGCAACTAGTTTTTCGCAAAGTTTGTAGCCAATCATTCCATTCCCAATGATTACAATTTTCATAAACATTAATTTTCGGTCTAATGAATATGGCAGCAATCATATGTAAAAATATATCTATATAACATAAACATAGGTAAGAAAGCCGAAATTGCGATATATTTTTACTACTTAGATCATAAAGCTATAGCAGAAACTTTATAAAACCTATAATCTGAACATTATATATTACATATTTTTTAAAATAATGTGAATGAAATATTGTGAGTAGGGATAATACCGGAGATTTAATAAGCAGTTTTTTAAAAGGGCTGAAAAGGTTTGTGGAACGAAATCACCTGAAAATTCTCCGGTCAATAAACTAAGGGACTTAGTACATTTGGTAATTCCTTTTATTTATAAAAATCTAGATTGCATGCAAACCCGTCGTACATTTTTAAAAAGCTCCGCTTTATCCGCTGGTGCACTTTTTACTCCATCGCTTTTCAATTTTAAAACCCAATTGATCGGTCTGCAATTGTACACGGTACGCGATGCAATGCAAAAAGATCCCGCAGCCACTCTGGCAAGAGTAGCTGAAATTGGTTATACATCAGTTGAAGGTGCTACCTACACAGGCACAGAATCGTTTTATGGTTTGTCGCCTGAGAACTTTGCTCAGTTACTCAAAGACAAAGGCCTTGTGATGCCTAGCAGCCACTATCGTTTAGGGCTCGAAACCCAAAATGGCAGCGAGGTGAAAGGAACCATTCTGCACGACTGGGACCGTGCTGTAGAAGATGCTGCCAAAGTAGGCATACAATATATGGTTTGCGCTTACCTTTCAGAGGCTGAACGGGGCGACATTGACCAGTATAAGAAACTGGCTGAACAGTTAAACACAGCAGGGGCAATTTGCAAAAAGTCGGGAATACAACTGTGCTATCACAATCACGACTTCGAATTTGTCGCACAAAACAGCACTTTACCCTACGAAGTATTGCTGAACGATACTGACAAAGACCTCGTGAAAATGGAACTCGATTTATATTGGGTAACTAAAGCAGGCAGAGATCCCTTCGACCTCTTCAACAAATATCCGGGTAGATTTCCCCTATGGCATGTGAAAGATATGGATAAGACCAGCGAAAAGTCTTTTACTGAAGTTGGTAATGGTAGTATCGATTTTAAAAAGATTTTTACGCAGGCCGACAAAGCAGGTATGAAATATTTCTTTGTTGAGCAAGATAAAACACCCGGAGATCCATTCACAAGCATCACCCAAAGTATTAATTATATCAAACACAACCTGGTGTAATTGCTTTGCCACACCTTACATTACTTAAAAACTTTTAAAACATCGGAATGTACACTGTTTGTTCACCGTGCAATTTTTGGCTGTAGATAGAACTTGATTACGTTCTATTTTACTCGAAAGGCTAATTAGATTTGTATAGTGCCGGGATGGTTATAAATGAAAGCGGCGCAAGTTTTACTTGCGCCGCTTTCATTTATAACTGCTTTTGCCTACTCTTCCTCCAGCCAACGGTTACATATTGGCTTCAAAAAAATAATCATCAGCAGAAATAAAATCACATAAAACAAAATCGTCCAGGCAAACTTGATCGCAAACATACATCCGTTTTTAGGGGGTTAAAAACCTCCACTAATATACTGATTACTAGTCTTTTTTCAAAATACTTGCAAAAAAATGCAAGCTTCTCCACTGAAGGAGCGAAGCCCTGCCTACTCGCTTTCTGCTGTCCATACTTTTTCATTATCCAATGGTGATGGCAAGCGGGAGCTTAGCCATTCTGCCAGTTCATTTGGCGTAAAATCCTGCGAAGTAGTTTCTATGATCCAGGCAAGCGTCAAAGCTGGACTCTCTCCAACAACCGGCAGAGAAGATACCGGGTAAAACACTGTCGACAGGCGTTCGCTGATTGACAGGTAGTTGATTACATGGCTAAAATACTGCACTATATTCCAGGCAAGGTCATGCGTAATATCAATTGAAAACTTCATCCACCAAAAGCCGTTTTCATAGGTTCCCTTAGCTATTGGCATTTGTACTGCAGGCACCTTTGTTATCAGGTCCTCCAACTTTTTAAACGGCTCACTCATAAGCTTTACAAGAAACATCTTTTTTACCAAATAAGATCCGGCATATCAAAACTTTATTCAAGTGCTGCTGCCACTATAAATTTTTCAGCACTGCGTGCCGCTACAAACCTTGTTAACTTTCTTTTTCCGGGCTCTTTTCCACCGTTTCTTTTCGTTTTCTTTGCACTCGAAAAAAAGAGACATTAATGCTTCCTAAATACAAAAGAATTTTACTTAAGCTAAGTGGTGAGTCTTTGATGGGTGATAAAAATTTCGGTCTCGATTCCAATGTTATTTCCCAATACGCACAGGATATAAAACAAGTCATTGAGTTAGGGGTTCAGGTAGCAATTGTTATTGGTGGTGGAAATATTTATCGCGGTATGAATGAAGCAGAAACAGGTATAGAGCGCGCCCAGGGCGACTATATGGGCATGCTGGCTACCGTTATAAATGGTATGGCACTACAGGCTGGTCTGGAGAAAGTTGGCGTGTTTACACGTTTGCAAAGCGCCATAAAAATGGAGCAGATAGCTGAGCCCTACATTCGTCGCCGGGCTATTCGCCATCTCGAAAAAGGACGGGTTGTCATTTTTGGTGCAGGTACTGGCAATCCCTATTTTACAACCGATACTGCCGGTTCGTTGCGGGCTATAGAAATAAAAGCAGATGTTATTTTAAAAGGCACCCGCGTCGATGGCATTTATACTGCCGATCCCGAAAAAGACCCGACAGCAGTCCGCTTCGACAAAATCTCCTTTGCTGATGTCATCACCAAAAATTTAAAGGTCATGGATATGACCGCTTTCACCCTTTGCCAGGAGAATAGTTTGCCTATCATTGTTTTCGATATGAATACTCCCGGCACCTTACTACAGGTAGTAGAAGGTATGGATGTTGGAACCTATGTTAGCTAAAATCATACTACCGGCGACCCTTGGTCGCCATTTTTTTGGGCGAGATTTTTTTTGAGCCGGGCTATAGCGCTTTGTTCTTTCATCGTTGCGTCGCACCCTTCTACTTTTTTATCTCTATTGGGCTAAGAAAAAAACAAGGGAACAGGCAAACAACCAAACTTTATACATCTGTCAATATACTTTTTCGTTTGCGCAAACACTGCGCGAACCAATGTTATAACCCAATTGTTGTATAGCTACACTTTACTATTATGAGCCAGGACATAGCCGGTATCAGAACAGATTACAAACTTGCGGCACTTTCAGAAAAAGATGTTTTAGACGATCCTATAGCTCAGTTTAGCATATGGTGGACCGAAGCCATAAACAGCAAGATAGAAGAGGTAAATGCAATGACTTTGGCAACCGCCACCACTACGGGCATGCCCTCCGCAAGAATTGTTTTGCTTAAGGGGCTCACCGAAGAAGGTTTTATTTTTTTTACCAATTACCAAAGCCACAAAGGAGTAGAGCTGGCAGCCAATCCACATGCTGCGCTGGTTTTTTTATGGAAGGAGCTGGAGCGCCAGGTGCGTATAGAAGGAATGGTGGAGAAAGTGGATGAAGCACAGAGTACGGCTTACTTCAATACGCGGCCGGACTTAGCCGTATTGCGGCGTGGGCCTCGCCACAAAGCCAGGCAATAGAAAACCGGCAACTGCTGGAAGACAATATGGTACTACTAAAAGATAAATTTGGCGAAGAGAACATACCCAAACCCCCGCATTGGGGCGGATATATAGTGAAACCTTCTGTAATTGAATTTTGGCAGGGGCGAAGAAGTCGTTTGCACGATCGCATACAGTACCGCCGGCAAAACAACGAATGGATAAAAGAACGCCTCGCTCCCTAAGAAGAAAAAGCTGATTGTGCAGGCTGGCGGTTGATTGAGCATTCAGTAACCCAATCAACCTAACAGACGTTTATGCTTCCTTTTTTTCAGCTACCGGCTTTGTAGTTTTAGTAATTCTCGCCGGACGGCTCTTACCAAATGAACCTTTAAAAATCTTACCTTTTTTTGTTTTTTTATCACCACGTCCCATATTAGTTTTTAATTTATTTTTTTAATTGGCTGCAAACGTACACTAAGTTGTGTAATTAATCAAAGCATGCAGTTGGGCAACCCGGTTGTATAGCTGTTAATCTTATTGCAATTGAAATATTGGTGCCTCGTCAAATTCTTGCCGAAAGTTCTTTTCCTGCCTTGAACTTAGCCACCCTCTTAGCCTTGATCTTTATTAATTGATTTGTTTTGGGATTGCGCCCGTTGCGGGCGCCTCTTTTGGCAACAGTAAAAGTGCCAAAGCCTACCAACGTTACTTTACCGCCGGCTTTCAATGTCTTTGTTACATTGTCAACAAATGAGTTAATGACTGCATTCGCCTGCGTTTTGGTTAGTTCGGTATCTTCTGATATTTTAGCTATCAGCTCAGCTTTGTTCATGATTTGTTTTTTGGTGAAACTTGAAAGAGAAACAAATTTATCTGCTTTTATTTAGTAGCAAAACTTTTGTAGAAAAATAGGTGGCAGCTAACCTCAGCAGCCTGGTCTCAACTTGCGTTGAGTGCTCAGTTGACCACTTCCATTAGTGTTTGAAAATCTACAAATCCTTGCCCCCATCTATTATTGGCAGTACGCCTGAAAGCACCTTCGTATTGGTTTATAAATAGGTCGTATTGCTCAATAGAGTCAGCAAAGTATTGTAAAGCATAGGTAGGGGCCTTCTGCCTCGTCTATCCGTAACAGGCGCAGCAAAGAACTTGAAGTGAAACAGCCGGTCGCCAGCACCTGTGGTATGGTTTCATGTTGCATCCAAATAAGCCATTGGTCTGCTATCTGCCAATCGACCTTGATTGTAATGTTGTAAATGATCATGGCTGCAAGGTAAAACGAAGCATACATTATGTGCGTGCTGGTGATAGCGGATAGCAAAGAAGAGAAAGCGGTGTACGGGTACGGTTACACAGATAAAGAGTAATGTAAAAGCTTTTCAAAAAACAATTTATAAAGTATGCCGGTAGTATTGCCCAAACAGGGCGATGAACCTGAACGGAGCGTCGCAACAATGACCCTTTTAAATTCAAATGCCGGTGACCCAATAAAGCAGACAGGATTCTGCGGAAGGGAGGAAATTTTACGTGACTGAAAGAGAAAGACGCGCGGATGTATATAGCTGAAGAAACAAGTAGCGCACCTGTCTGGTTAAGAATAAACCAGACAGGAACACATGGAGTAATGTTAGATAGACCGGTGATTAATTTTGCGGACCATTTCCGCTTGAATGGAGAGCCAGTTTATTTGACCTGCGTGTTTACAACTTTTGCGAGCTCGAACATAGAGATTTGCTCTTTGCCGCCAAAAATGGGTCTTAGCTTATCATCAGCATTGATCATTCTTCTGTTTTCTTTATCCTGCAGGTTATTTTTTTTGATGTAGTCCCAAATCTTTTTTATGATCTCAGTTCTTGGCAGAGGCTGATTACCGACAACTGCGCCCAAAGCTGGACTAACGTTTAACGGAGCCATAAAGGCGGCATTGGCTTTTCCACCTGTTTTTTTAGCGGCTGCTTTTTTTACTGCTTTTGCCGGAGCTTTTTTGGGAGCCACTGCGGTTTTTTTAGCTGCTGCTTTTTTGGGAGCCACTGATACCGGTGCTTTTGCTGTTTTTTCAACAGCTTTTTTGGCTGCTTTTGCCATAGTTGTATTTGGTTTTAAAAGTTAAAAATATAAACGTGTTTAGAGCTGTTTTGCCATGGGCTTTGTGCGTGGGTGCACGAAGCTACATAACCTTTTATTATACTGTAATAAAAGTATTTGTATTTACATAAATCATCTATAAAACTTTGATTGAATTTGCAGCTTGTGAGTGACTATTTTGATGCGCTTACTAAAAGCAGCTTTGCCGTATGTGCACTTGATAAACTGTATGTATGAAAGTAATAAAATATCAGTGTAAAATGTGCGTTGCACGGATGAAAAGTAAAAAAAAGTCACTAGGATATGTTGCGCAATGAAACAGGCGGTACTATGCTACGTATAAATGACTACATGCTTCTGCGATACTGACCACCAACTTCATAAAGTGCGTGCGTGATTTGACCTAATGAACAATGCTTTACTGTTTCCATTAGTTCAGCAAACAAATTGCCGTTGTTGATGGCAGCATTTTTTAAGCGGGCGAGCATTTCATCACACTTTTCAGTGTTGCGTTTTTTAAATTCATGCAGGTTTTCTATCTGTTGTTGCTTTTCTTCGTTGGTGCTGCGGATAACTTCGCCGGGCAAAATAGTCGGACTTCCTTTTTTATTCAGAAAAGTATTTACACCAACAATCGGCAATTCACCGGTATGTTTCTGATGCTCGTAAAACAGGCTTTCTTCCTGTATTTTATTGCGCTGGTACATTCGTTCCATAGCGCCCAACACGCCGCCACTTTCGTTGATCCGGTCAAATTCTGTCAGTACTGCTTCTTCTACCAGGTCGGTCAGTTCTTCAATTAAAAACTGCCCTGGTTAGGGTTTTCATTTTTTGCAGTGCCCAGTTCGCGGTTAATGATCAGTTGAATGGCCATTGCCCGGCGCACACTTTCTTCTGTTGGTGTGGTAATGGCTTCATCGTAGGCGTTGGTATGAAGGCTGTTGCAGTTGTCGTAAATGGCATACAAGTGCCTGCAGGGTGGTGCGGATATCATTAAAGTCAATTTCCTGTGCATGCAGGCTGCGGCCGCTTGTTTGAATATGGTATTTTAGCTTTTGGCTGCGGTCGTTTGCATTGTATTTATATTTCATGGCCTTTGCCCAAATACGCCTTGCCACACGGCCGATCACACTGTATTCAGCGATCCATGCCATTGCTGAAGAAAGAAAGAAAGGTTGGGCGCAAAATCATCAATGTTCATTCCGCGGCTGAGGTAATATTCAACATAAGTAAAACCATTGGCAAGCGTAAAGGCAAGTTGTGTAATAGGGTTGGCGCCGGCTTCGGCAATATGATAACCGCTGATGCTTACACTATAAAAATTTCGCACCTTATTATCAATAAAATATTCCTGCACATCGCCCATTAATTTCAATGCAAATTCGGTACTGAAAATGCAGGTGTTCTGCGCCTGGTCTTCTTTTAAAATATCGGCCTGCACGGTTCCCCGCACCTGTGCTCAATGCCTGCTGCTTTAATCTGCTGGTAAACATCTGCAGGCAAAACTTCATCGCCGCGAAAGCCCAATAATTGTAAACCCAAACCGTTGTTTCCTTCAGGCAATCTTTCAGGTGAAGATGGATTGTAATAGAAAGGTTGTTTGCACGATGTTGATATTTTTCGCTCAATTTTCTTGATGTACCATTCGGTCAAGTTCGTTTTCTTCAATCTATTTTTCGCATAGCTGGTCAATAGCGGCATTCATAAAAAAGGCAAGCAGCATCGGTGCAGGACCATTGATGGTCATACTCACCGAAGTTCTCGGATCGCACAGATCAAAGCCGCTGTATAATTTTTTTGCATCATCAACAGTAGCAATACTTACACCGCTGTTGCCAATTTTTCCATAAATATCAGGACGTAATCCGGGTCTTCGCCATAAAGTGTAACACTGTCAAAAGCAGTAGAAAGGCGCTTGCAGGCTGTCCAAGCGATACATAGTGAAAACGTTTGTTGGTTCGTTCGGGCCCACCTTCGCCGGCAAACATCCTTGTAGGGTCTTCTCCTTCTCTTTTTAATGCAAACACACCGGCAGTATAAGGAAATTCGCCGGGAAAATTTTCCTGCAACTGCCACTGTAAAATATCACCCCAGTCTTTATATTTGGGCAAGACAATTTTAGGAATATTTGTTCCTGCTAAGGCTTATTAGATTATAAGTGGTTGTTTAATTACTTTATCCCGTACCTGGTATTCGAAAAATTCTGCATTGTACTGTCTTTACTACTTCGTCCCATTGATTGAATAAGTTTCTGACATTCGGTATGCAGAGCTTTTCCTCATAGTTTTTCAGCTGTTTAATTGCTGCAATTGCAAGCTGCTGTTTGCATCGTTAGCTATGACTCTGCTTAACAGCGTCGATTGTTCCGTGTAATCTGGTACAGCTTGGTGGCTAATGACATTGCCTGTACTACCCAGTTATCATACTTGCGATTGTTCTCCGCAATTTCAGAAAGATACCGTACTCTTTTGGCGGTGGAACAATCAAGCCGCTTATAGAATGGTTTACTGTCAATTTTTTCATATGCTCACTGTACCAAAACCGAACATTGTGTTTTTGCTTCAATGGCCTTCATCATCTAAAAAAAGTTGGTTTACACCTTCATCGTTAAACTTGGCAGCGGTGGTACCCAATTACCGGCAACTTCATCTTTTGCAGTCCATAAACCATGGTTGCGTTTATATTGTTTACGTACATCCATCAGTGCATCCAGAGCACCGGCTTTATCAAATTTATTGATGCAAACCACATCGGCATAATCAAGCATGTTTATCTTTTCCAGCTGGGATGCTGCGCCATATTCAGGCGTCATTACATACATGCTTACATCGCAATAATCTAAAATAGTGGCATCGCTTTGCCCAACGCCTGCACTTTCTAAAATAATAAAATCAAAGCCTGCTGCTTTCACAATATCAATGGCTTCCTGCACATGTTTACTTAATGCCTTATCGCTTTCTCGGGTAGCAAGGCTGCGCATATATGCCCGGCTGTTATGAATGGCATTCATCCGAATTCGATCGCCCAGCAAAGCGCCACCTGTTTTCTTCTTAGAAGGATCAACAGAAATAACAGCAATGGTTTTATCGGTATATGTATTTAAAAAGCGCCTGACAATTTCATCGGTTACCGAAGATTTACCTGCCCGCCTGTACCGGTTATACCCAAAACAGGAGCTGTTATTGGCTGGGTTTGGTTATAGCGACAGATGCAACAAGCTTATTGTATTCCTGCCCGTTTTCAGCATGGCTGATTGCACTTGCAATATACCGAATATCTTTTGCTTCCTTAAGCCTGAGTGTCGCCGGTGATCGTTAAATTGCCATTTACCGGGAAGTCGCATTTTTTCACCACATCTTCAATCATTCCTTCCAGGCCCATTTGCCTGCCATCATCAGGACTATAAATCCTGGTGATGCCATAATGATGAAGTTCTTTAATTTCGGCAGGAAAAATGGTACCGCCACCGCCGCCAAAAATTTTTATATGCCGCAACCATTTTCGTCAAGCAGGTCTTTCATGTATTTAAAAAACTCCACATGGCCGCCCTGGTAACTGGTGATGGCAATACCCTGTGCATCTTCTTCAATGGCACATTCTACAATTTCTGCAACACTGCGGTTATGCCCCAGGTGAATAATTTCGGCACCTTTGCATTGCATAATCCGCCGCATGATATTGATGGCCGCATCATGCCCATCGAATAAGGAAGCGGCAGTTACAATTCTTACTTTATTAATGAGTGTGTATGGCATTGTAATCTTTTCAGCGTTCAAAACATTATGAACGTGTATTGGGGTGTAGGCTCAATAAAATTTGAAAGGTTTCCACTGTGAAATGTAGTTTCAACAATCACAAACTTTTACTACCGAAAGTCACGAAACCAGTAACCTATATTTCTTAAACTGCAAAAGAACTATAACCGGTGCCTACAAAATTACAATTATTAAATTGGTAGCGCAGTATAGGAAACCGGCGTAAAAGCAGCAGTGGAAACCAGAAAAAATAATGATCTGTGGCTGCCTAATACGAGGTAAAAGTTGCAATAAGCTTGCCTCACAAATTTTGCAGCGGAAGAGAAAACGCGCAGGAGAAATACTTACTTACTGCTGTGGATCACATTTTGAAGAAAAGCATTACTAAATACATACGTGGGTTGATAACCATTGTTAATTTTTAACTATTGCCCTGGCTGATCAGTTCGCGGAGCAGTGGTTCATTTACTATGGCTATTTTTTTATCAGCGTTGGTGATCAGGTTTTCTTCTATCAATTCATTTATCATTCTAAAAATGGTTTCGTAAGTAGTGCCGGCATATGAAGCCAGGTCTTGCCGGGAAAGCGAGATATTGATATGCCCAAACTGGGTAACACCAAATTTGTCGCGCAAAGCAAGTAAAGCAGTTGCAAGTCTGCCCTTCACCGACATGTGAACCATATCGCGCATTTTACGTTCGGAAATCTTGAGTTCCTCCGCAAAAAACATCATAAGCTGGTAAAGAAAATCGTGGTTGACCTTTAGGGAAGAAACAAAAAAATCGAGTTGAACAAAGCAAACAACTGAAGCTTCCAACGCGGTAGCTGAAACTGGATAGTACACATCGTTGCCCAATCCCCGGTGACCTAAAATGCTGCCCTCGTTGGCAAACCGCATGATCAACTCTTTTTCCAGACCCCACCTTTTATGCACTTTTACCATGCCTTCTACCACAAAGTAGATCCCGGTCACTTCTTCTCCTTCCTTAAAAATTACTTCGCCTTTTTTTACAGAGAAACTTTCGCGGTTGGCACCAATTACCGGTAGCCACTCAGGAAGACATAATTTGCAAAACATACAACTTTTTAGATCGCATCCGGTCTTATTTTTTTTCATATTTCAAGGCGCGTTGAAAATGTTTCTTTTCTGTTTAGGCTACAAAGTGCTTTTCTCTTTTTATTCATACCTATCGACAGAAGTAATCTTTGTGATTGTTGTTTGTTTATACGTTTGGGGGGAGGAGTAAAATGGGCGGTGAAGGTAGCCAAATTTGTAGAGCGCAAGTAGCAGATCTGCTATTGTTTCCGCTTTAGCATTTGCAAAGTTCTTTACCTGATGACACTTTTCAGCCCGAGACAAACCGGATTGATAAAAACCTGTAGCCCAAACAAAGCTTTGCCGGTGAACGGAGCGTCGCAACAATGCCTCAAAATAGGTTGCGAAAGCCGGTAACCAAAGAAATTAAAAGTTAGCTATTGTCAGCCGTTACTGCAGATCTTTTATCCAAATGGAAATGCTATGCGGTGCAGTTTCGTCGCCACCAAAATAGGGATATAACTGGTACCCTTCTGCTGCCGGTGTTGTGCTGGTGCGTGGCATAGAAAGTGTTTGACCACCCACAGAAAATAAATAGTGCGCTCCAATAACTTTTATTGTGCATTCGATCTCTTCGCCGATCTTACCTGTACAGATCTCCTGCGAACGCCTGACACTGTTGTTATATACATATCCAAAAAGGCGTAAAGCATTGTTACTCCATCGCCACCCAATACGGGCGCTAAACTCGTGATGTGTTCTGTTGTTATCGCTAAATCCGTAAAGCTTGTTAATGTCGTTTTGGTTGCCGGGATCGAGCGTGGTGTAAATAGCTGAACTATCAAATTTCACTATAAACTTCATCTCGGTACAGCTTATTTTTTTATAGGTATTCTTATCGCAATACTGTGCCCCTTTGGCAATTTGATATCGTACAAAAACCGGGGTAGCCATTTCAGTTGCAGGCGTTTTAATGGTAAGACCGGTGACGATCCTGTCAATATTTTTTTGACAGGAACAAAGCAGCAGCAAAACCGCCACAATGGAGAAGGTGGTGTATTTCATAGATGTTGGAATGGGAAGGATACCAGTTGGTGATTGCACAGCGGCAAAGCGCAAATGCAGAAATAGTATGGTATTTTCGCAGCTATTAAACGTGGAAGAAGTGCCGGATATTATACAATTATTACCAGAAAATATTGCCAACCAGATAGCCGCCGGGCGAGGTGATACAGCGCCCGGCAAGTGCCGTAAAAGAATTGCTGGAAAATGCGGTAGATGCCGGCGCAACAGAAATAAAACTCGATTGTGACCGATGCCGGTAAGAACCTGATACAGGTAATGGACAATGGAAAAGGGATGAGTGAAACGGATGCCCGCATGAGCTTTGAACGCCATGCCACTTCTAAAATTTCGAATATAGAAGACCTGTTCAGAATAAAAACCATGGGTTTTCGTGGTGAGGCACTTGCCTCTATTGCCGCCGTGGCACAGGTAGAACTAAAAACACGCAAACCCGATGAGGAAGTAGGCAACTTGCCTGGAAATTGAAAACAGCATTGTAAAAAAACAGGAGCCCTGCGCCGCTGCCCCGGCACCAGCATCTGCATGAAAAACCTATTTTTCAATGTGCCGGCACGCCGGAATTTTTTAAAAAGCAACCCGGCCGAAATGCGTCACATTGTAGATGAGTTTATACGTGTGGCAATGGCGTTTCCGCATATATTTTTTTCGCTCTACCAGCAACGGGCAGCAGGTGTTTCACCTGGAAGCAGGCAGCCTGAAACAACGCATCCTCAAGATACTGGGCACCTCTTATAACAGCAAAGCTGGTAAGCGTACAGGAGGATACGGACTACATGAATATTTATGGCTTTGTGGGCAAACCCGAAACCGCCAAAAAAACACGGGGCGACCAGTATTTTTTTGTGAACAACCGTTTTATAAAAAGCGCCTATCTCAATCATGCGGTGATGAGCGCCTTCAATGAGATGATTGCAAAGGACAGCTTTCCTATGTATGTTTTGTTCATTGATCTCGACCCCTCGCAGGTTGATATAAATGTGCACCCCACCAAGCAGGAGATAAAGTTTGAAGATGAAAAGATCGTGTATGCATTTGTGCAGGCAGCGGTAAAACATGCACTGGCACAATTTAGCATAGCACCTTCACTGGATTTTAGTTTGAATGCTGATATACAACAAATGGAAGCAGTAAACAAACCAGCAAGCAATGAAAGGCTTGAATCGGTAGCTTCTTCCGATCTTTTTAAAACCTTTACCCAACAAAACCAGGCACATAAAATTGAGCCAACAAACCGCAGCGGTCTGCAACATTGGAAAGATTTTTACTCACCGTGCCAGCAACTCCCCTGCCCACCGATCTGCACAAAGCCGACCCGCGTCAATGGCAGACTTGAGTACGAGGCCAGTGCACAACCTGCTGCCGGCATACGTTTGCTGGCGCACGTTCCGCTCGTGCAGCTACACGCTACCTATATATTGGCTACTACGCCCGATGGCTTTTTGCTGATCAACCAGCAACTGGCGCACGAACGTGTTCTCTACGAACGTTTCAATGCCGCCATGCACGGCAAACAAATGCCCGCGCAGCAAAGCCTGTTCCCCTCGGTGATACAGTTGAGCGCTACCGATACAGTGCTGATGCAGGAACTGCTCGACGACCTGAAAATTATAGGTTACCTGATAGAGCCATTTGGTACCAATACATTTGCGGTGCAGGGTACACCCGCCGATCTGTTGCAGGGAAATGAAAAAATGGCGATTGAAATGTTGCTTGAGCAGTACAAACATTTTAGCAGCGACGTGAAATTTAGCCGTCGCGAAAAACTTATCCGCTGTGTTGCGCGCCAGCAGGCAATTAAGGCGGGTGTAGCTTTATCGCAAAAAGAAATGTCGGTGCTTACCGAAGAACTGTTTGCCTGCGAAGTGCCCAATGCCACGCCGGCGGGCAATCCCACCTATGTAGCATTCAACGGCGAAAACCTGGATAAAATGTTTGGCAGATAGCCGGAGAATAGCGCGTATTTTTTGTTGACCGGCATTGGCAATAATAGCGACATAGTTGCGACGCTCCGTTCATCGGCATCGTTTTGTGGATCTGTGGGTGCCGTTCTCACTTGCCGGTATTTTGTCAAAAAATTTGCTACGGAAAATTAACTTTCAACAAACCCAATTCCCTGTTCGTCTGTTTTCATCTAATACCGGTCAATAACGGTGGTAATAAATTTTTCAATCTCTATTCGCACCGCCGCAGCAGAGGTTGTATGGTGGTTAACCAATATGGAAAAATAAAGTGACTTATTCTTTTTGGTGATGATATAACCACTCAATGCTACGTTGTTGCTCAGAGTGCCGGTTTTGGCATAGATATGATTTTCGTAGCCTTTGTACAACCCTTCCAGTGTTCCTTCATTTGCACCCGGCAGTATTACCTGCATACGTGTAGCCCCAAATTCTGTATGCATTTTTTTTAGGATTGCAATGAAATCTTCAGGTGAGAAAAGGTTGTAGCGACTGAGCCCGCTACCATCTACCCACCGTGGCTTTTGTGGCAGATCACGCAGGTCAGTTTGCAGCAACGTGTCTATGATCGCTTCGTCGTTCATGGTAGTCAATTTTTCATTGCCGACCATTAACAGCGTTTGCTCGGCAAAGAAATTATCGCTGCGATGCATCATGAGTTTAAAAACCGAATCTTTTGGTTGCGAATAGATGGGTGTGCTTTCACTTTTACTTAGCGGTGTATATTCAGTGGTCACTTCTTTGTGCAAGGTATCAGCCAGGTAGAGCGCTGCGAAACTGCCCCGCTCCATAGATAGTGTTATCTTTTTTACCGGGTCTGTTGTGCCTTGCGTAGTATCTATGGAAAAAAAGTGCGCACCCAATGTACGGTTTACTTCCCACCGCTTATTTGGTACGGGGCTGCCTATCACCAATGTTCTTGCAGAAGGCGGTACGGTGAGTAAAGAGTCGTTTCGCAAAGTGACGCTCATCACATTGCCATACATCGGGAACGGATCACGCTCAGCCATATAAGGTTCTTTGTAATCATCCCATGCCCAGCCCATACCCAGGGGCGTGGTGGCAAAGGCAGTATTAATGCTGATTTTATTAACCCGGTCTTGCTGCAAAAAAGTGAGCAGTGGCTGATGGGGAAAGTCGGGATGTAAGAAAGTGGGATCGCCGGTTGCCTGCAATAATACGGTTTCGTCTTCTACCTTATAACGCGCAGCTACCAGGCTATCAGGCAGGTATTTTAAACCTGCATAGAGTGTAAAAAGCTTGGTGTTGCTGGCTGGTGTAAAATACTTTTCTCCCTGGTAGTTGTATAAGTATTTGCCGGCAACAGGATCATACACAGCAATACCAATATGGGCGGTTGCCAGGTTTTTGTCGCCCAGTAAATTTCTCTTTGCGTTTATACCAATTTGTTTCTGTGTACTGCAGGCTACTAGCAATACAAATGAAATTGAGATTGCCGCTACTGTTTTCATAGGTTGTCAAATGAGTAGTTTCGAATTAAGGTGCTTAAAGAAATTTTTTTTCATTTTATGCAAACTGCGAAAGGTAAAATAAGCTGTTGAAAGAGAAAGGAATTAAAAATGTAACACCTGAGCCTGCCGGGGATAAACAAGTCTGAGACCAAGATCATTCTCAAATTGTAGTTCTTGTGTAATGATCTTTTCATTGTTTCCATTTGGTTTTATGTGCGTAACAACAATACTTACTTTTTGCAGCGTTGTTTTTGACGCCAGTTTTGCCAGCACATGCATTTCCTGCATCAGCCATTTGGGTGAAAGGTGACCAAACAATTGCTTTACCGGTTGTGCATCCGGAAACGACACTTCAATGAAGATGGCTTTTAAGGCACCACTTTTTACCAATGGTGCTATGTGTTGCCAAAGTTTATGCAACTGCTGCGAATGTTCATTTTCATCTGCGCCCGTATCGCCCAGGTAAAGCAAGTATTGACCATTGTTGTTCAATAAGAAGGCAGTGCTTTTGTAAGGGTTGGAGTGGCTAAGTTCGAAAGCCTGCATGCCCAAACTTGTGCCAATAAGTTCAATTTCTTTGTTTTCTTCCAGCGGTATGTAAGTGTATTTGCCCAGTGCAGGTTTATCGCCTTCGTTGGTAAAGTTGGCCCAGCTTTGCCACGTGAAATAATTGTTTTTCAGTACGTCGGTAACATAGGGCATAGCATAGATATTCTTAGCGGTGTCATCAGGCGAGTTAAGGATCATGCCGGCAAGATGATCGAGGTGACCGTGACTGATCAGGTAGCCTTTTATGTTATGCCTTAGTATGTGTTGCGTGCTGCCATGAAAAATGCCTTTTGTCACTGCTTTTTCCAAACCGGCAGTAAGCGTTCCTGCATCGGCACAAATGTAATTGGAACTGCCAGCCGCCGCGATCATATAAGCCGATAAATTGCTCTCGTCAGAACCTCCCTTGACCCCCAGTGGAACTACAGTAAATGCTGCAGACCGCTGCGCAAGGGTGGCCTGGGCAAACATTGTTAGGCAAATAGTAACTATAAATATGCATCTCATCAATTTATTTTTTGGAAGCTGTCAAAATGTAATTTGCACTTGCTTTTCACCAGCATAATGATTTATCAGCGCATAACCTGCATACCTACTACAACCGCTATTAAACCCGTTAGAATGCTGCCGGCTGAATAGATTAAGAAAAGCTTGTAGTTGCCTGCCTGCAGCAACAGCAGGTTTTCGTACGCGAACGTAGAGAAGGTAGTAAAGCCACCGCAAAAACCGGTGATCAACAACAGCCGCCACATAGGAGAAGTTTGGGAATATTTATCGAATGCGCTAAAAAGTAAACCAATGAGAAAGCAACCAACAATATTGACGGTAAAAGTGGCCAGGGGATAAGGTGAGTAAATTCCAGCGGGTGAAAAGTACTGATGTATAATACCGGAGAATGCTGCCGGCAGCGCCACCTAAACCAACCATACATAGCATTTTTGTCATTGAACCAATTTAATTTTTGCCTTTGCAACACAAAACAAATTACTTTTCTCTGCCTCAACAATGTTTCTGCCGATGAACGGAGCGTCGCAACAAAAGTCTCACAAAGCACCATTGTTGGAACCACACAAAACAACCGCCTAATGCATGCGGCTTATCTACAGCACGATGTTTTCTTTCAAAGCGCTTTTTTCAGGATAGTCGGTATTGAAATGCAAACCGCGGCTTTCCTTTCTAAACGATGCGCCTTTTACGATGAGGTAACCGACAGTTATGAGGTTGCGCAACTCGCAAAGCTGCGGCGATATTTTGGTAGTGCGGTACAAAGCCTCAGTCTCATCAAATAGCAGGTCTAATCGTTTGGAAGCCCTTGCCAGGCGTACGTTGGTACGCACTATGCCCACATAGTCGCTCATGATCTGCTGCAGTTCTTTCAGGCTTTGCGTTATAAGGATCATTTCTTTCGGTTCGCGGGTGCCGGCAGCATTCCAGTCAGGAATTTTATGTCCTATCCACTCTTCGTCACTGGCGGTTTCCATTTCTTCTAACCGCTCTATAGAATTGAGGAAAGCGCGGTGACTAAACACCATTGCCTCCAGCAGGCTGTTGCTGGCAAGCCGGTTAGCGCCATGTAAGCCGGTGCTGGCGCACTCGCCACAAGCATATAGATTTACAATAGAGGTGCGGGAAAACTCATCGGTTTTGATGCCACCACAACTATAGTGAGCGGCTGGCGCCACCGGTATCATATCGTGCGCGACGTTTATGCCAATGCTCCTGCACTTTTCATAGATATTGGGAAAATGATGTATGAACTGGTCGAGCGGCATGTGCCGGCAATCAAGATAAACATGTTCGGTACCGTTGATCTTCATTTCACTGTCGATGGCGCGGGCTACGATGTCTCTGGGTGCAAGATCTTTGCGTGGATCGTAGTTTACCATAAACGCATCACCCGCTTTGTTGCGCAGTATTCCGCCGTCGCCACGCACGGCTTCAGTGATTAAGAAGGAAGGGGAAATGCCGGGCTCGAAAAGGGCGGTGGGGTGGAATTGTATGAACTCCATATTTTCAATTCTGCCCTTTGCGCGGTAGGCCATTGCCACACCGTCGCCGGTTGCGATTGTAGGATTTGTGGTGGTACGGTAGGCCTGTCCATTGCCACCCGTTGCCAAAACGGTCACCTTCGAAAGAATCTTTTCAGTTTCATTGCTTTCGAGGTTAAGTACATACACACCAAAGCACTCGATGTTGAGCGTTGATTTGGTGACCAGGTAGCCAAGGTGGTGCTGTGTGATAAGGTCTATAACAAAGCAGTGATTGATGAGCTTGACATTGGGCAATTTACTGATTGCACTCAGCAACGCTCTTTCCATTTCTTTACCGGTCACATCTTTGTGGTGCAAAATGCGGTTAACGCTATGCCCGCCTTCTTTACCCAGGCTATAGTCGCCATCAGGATCTTTATCGAACCGGGCACCCCAATCAATAATTTCCCGAATGCGTTCCGGACCTTCCTTGACAACAATCTCTACAATGTGTTTGTTACCCAGGTCGTCACCTGCTATCAACGTGTCTTCTATGTGTTTTTCGTAACTGTCGTTTTCATCGTCCCACACACCGGCTATGCCTCCCTGTGCATACTTGGTATTGGTCTCGTCTGATTGGGCTTTTGTAAGCACCACTACATTTTTGTCTGGTCGCGCCTGGGCAACCTTTAATGCATAGGTAAGACCAGCTATACCGCTGCCAATAACAAGAAAATCGGTTTGCATTCGTTGGAAAGTTGCGTTAGACGTTGTACCAGAAAACGATAGCGGCAAAAGTATCGCATAATTTGATGTTCTCCTTTTTGTATAAGCCGGAGGCCGGCAATAAAAACATTCTGACTTGATATCACCTGGTGTACATGAAGAATAGTTGCCGGAAACAGTATTATGAAACCTTTTATAAAAGAAGTATTTTGTTTGAAAAACATACACCATGAAAAAGTTTACTTTCTTACTATTGATAGTAGTTATGTACAGTGGTTCTGCGCTGTACAGCCAAAGTATTTCGGCAGATACGCTCAAAAGCCTGATGTTGCAGGATTGGCAGCGGGCAAAGGCATATACCGATGACTATTTGGCTACAATGCCCGCCGAAAAATACAGTTTAAAAGCAACAGACAGTGTAAGGTCGTTTGCGCAACAAATGCTGCATCTTGGCCAAACCAACCTGTTTTTTTTATCGCTTATAAAAGGTGAAAAACCAGATTTCAGCGCTCCTCAATGGGAACATAGCGCGTCAGCACAGAGCGCAGATTTAGTGAAATATTATGTGGACTATGGGTATGATGCGATCATTAACCTGGTGAAAGGAATGAGCGCTGCCGACTATGTAAACAAATCGACCATGGCAATGGAACAGCCCTATACAGCTTACAACTTCGTATGGCTGGCCAAAGCCTTTGAGCACCAAACCCACCACCGTGGTCAAACAACCATTTACCTGCGTTTGGCTGGTGTGAAACCTCCGCAGGAACGACTGTTTTAAACGATAAAAGGTCAAGTTGTATGAATAGCATCCGGCGTAGGGTGCTATTTTTTTGCCAACAAAAGCCAGAATACTTAACCTCCACCTCCGCTTCGCCTTATCCTGCATAAATGTTACAGGCTACTTAATTCGTCGGGTCTGTGAAACGTCTTTTGTTATCTTTGGCGCAAAATTTTTCAGCGTGAAATCACGGAACATTGTCTTTCTTATTTTGCTCATCCTGTTTGTTGATCAGGCGTTTAAGTTCTTTATTAAAACTCATTTTTATATTGGTCACGAAGTGAAGGTGTTGGGAATGAACTGGTTCAGGCTGCATTTTGTAGAAAACGAGGGAATGGCCTGGGGTTGGAAAATGGGCGGTGACTGGGGCAAGGTGGCGCTTACGTTATTCAGACTGGTGGCGGTGATAGCAGGCATATTTATCATTCGCGATTTCATCCGGAAGAATTATCATCCCGGCTTTATCTATTGCAGTGCGCTAATATTTGCCGGTGCAATGGGCAACCTGATCGATAGTATGTTTTACGGACTCATCTTTTCTGATAGTGATCCATACCTGCAAAATGTGGCAACACTGTTTCCCAAAGACGGTGGCTATGCCAGTTTCCTTCATGGCAAGGTGGTGGATATGTTATACTTCCCCATTATCACCAATGCACATTTTCCGGCATGGGTACCTATTTGGGGCGGGGAAGACTTTGAGTTTTTCAGACCTGTTTTTAATGTAGCCGATGCTTCAATTTCCGTCGGTGTCATTATAATTCTGTTGTTTCAAAACCGGTTTTTCAAAAAGCATGAAGGGCAGCATAAAACCGTTGCGGCTCACCGGGCTGTAGAGGTAGATGATAATATGAGCACAGTAGAAGGTTGAGGAAATTGGAGCAACATTAGAGACACTAAAGCAAAAAAGCCTGTATCATTTTTGATACAGGCTTTTTTTAGAGCAGAGCCTTAGCTTACGCCACTTCCGTTATCTATGTTTTGCCCGGGACTAATGAAGTGCAGTTTCCCGGCTTTATCTTCAGCCATCAGTATCATTCCGTTGCTTTCTATACCGCGCATTTTACGCGGTGCCAGATTGGCTACTACTGTTACTTGTTTGCCCACGATCTCTTCCGGGGCAAAATGGAGCGCTATACCCGAAACAATCGTCCGCGTTTCGAAACCCAGGTCTATCTGCAGCTTCAGTAGTTTGTCAGCTTTCTGTACTTTTTCAGCGCTTACGATCGTTCCTACTTTCAGGTCAATTTTGGCAAAATCATCAAATACTATTTCGGGCTTTACTGCCGGCGCTGTAGCTTCTGTTAGTGCCGTTGCCGCCTGCTCTGCGACCGTTGGTTCTACGGTTGGTTCGGCGGGTACAGAACGTGTACTGTCCGGTACTGTTTGTTGATCATCCATCAGTTTACTTTTTGCTTTTAGTTTTTCAATTTGTGCGGCTATCTCTGCATCTTCAATTTTTCTGAACAACAGTTGCGGTTCACGCAAACTGTAACCAACACTCAGCAGTTTTGCTTTACCGGCATTTTCCCAGTCCAGCATCTTATCCACCACTTTCATCATGTAACACATCTTTTTTGCGGTAAAGGGCAAAAAGGGATTGATCAATATGGCCAGGTTAGCCGTCAATTGCAGGCACACATGCAGGCAATTGTCAATCTTTTGTTGTGCTTCTTCCGTTGGCTTGTCCATTTTCACCTACAGTTCTGGCAACTATCCACGGTTGCTTTTCCTGCATGTAGCTGTTTCCCTTTCGGGCAAGGTCAATCACTTCATACAGCGCATCTCTGAATTTAAAAGTTTCAATCAACTTTTCAATCCTTCAGTTTGGCATTTCTGATTTCTTCGAACAATGTTTTATCTGCATCGTCTAACTATGCCTGCATGCAGAGGCGGAACTTTGCCTTTGCATAATTTATGCATCAGCACAAAAGTGCGGTTTACAAAGTTTCCAAAGATGTTCACCAGTTCACTGTTATTGGCATCCTGAAAGCCTTTCCAGGTAAACTCGCTGTCTTTGTTTCGGGCGCAATGGTGGTAAGATAATACCGCAGCACATCTGCCATACTGTCGCCATTTTCCTTTTTCACCCAGTCGTTAATGTATTCTTCCATCTCAATGCTCCATCCCCGGCTGGTGCTCATTTTATCTCCTTCCAGGTTCATAAATTCGTTGGCAGGCACATTGGCCGGCAGAATATTGCCATGCAATTTCAGCATTACCGGAAAGATAATGCAATGAAATACAATATTGTCTTTCCCGATAAAATGTACCAGTTTGGTATCCTTGTCGTACCAGTATGGTTTCCAGTCTTTATTATTATCAGCGCCCATTGTTTGGTGGCGCTGATGTAGCCGATGGGTGCATCAAACCAAACATACAGCACTTTGCCTTCAGCTTCCGGCAGCGGCACTGTTATGCCCCAGTCCAGGTCGCGGGTAACAGCCCGTGGTTGCAACCCGGCATCCAGCCAGCTTTTACATTGGCCGAGTACATTGGTCTTCCAGTCGTCTTTATGTTCCTGCAATATCCATTTTCGTAAGAAATTCTTCATGCTTGTTCAAGGGGAAGATACCAGTGTTTGGTTAGTTTTTTTACCGGCGCATTTCCGCTTAGCGTACTGCGTGGATTGATCAGCATGTCAGGGCTCAGCGATGTGCCACATCGTTCGCATTGGTCGCCAAAAGCATTGGTATATCCGCATACCGGGCAGGTGCCAACGATATAGCGGTCTGCCAAAAAAGTATTGGCTTCTTCATCAAAAAATTGTTCGGTTTCTTTTTCTTCCAGGTCGCCTTTTTCATTCAGTGCGGTAAAAAATTCCTGCGCGGTTTCATGGTGAATGGGCTCGATGTGCGGTGATAAATATCGAAACTGAATCCCCAGGTCAGAAATTTTGCTTTATGATCTCATGGTATTTGTCTACGATCGCCTTTGGCGTTGTGCTTTCTTTCATCGCCTGTATCGTAATGGCAGCGCCATGTTCATCGCTGCCGCATACAAATACCACATCGCTTTTTTGCGCCCGCAGATACCGTACATAAATATCTGCAGGTAGGTAGGCCCCGCCAGGTGCCCAATATGTTTCAGACCGTTGGCATAAGGCAATGCCGAGGTAATCATATATCGTTTTGGGTAGGTTCATTTTGTATCAGGCTTTTGTTCTCTCTTCAGCATCGTTGCGTCGCATTCCGTTCATCGGCAAATCTTTGTTGGTTCTTTTTTCAGTCGATAGGTAGAAATAACAACCACACACACAAAGAGCAGATCCAACAAAATAGAAGAAAGGGTTGCAAAAATAGCCATAAGCCGTGCAAAGGGGAGTATTGATGCGGAGGCTAAAGAAAATTCATGACCATTACTGCCCGTCATTGTCGTGCCGCATGCCGGTGGCTACTTTAAACACATGCAGCACATAAGGGAAACAGTGCATCCATGGTTTCCTCCGCACCGCGTGTAGAGCCAGGCAGGGTGATGACCAACGTTTGTCCTATAAAACCTGCAACCCCACGCGAGAGCATAGCATAAGGCATTCGCTGCTGTCCATAATTACGCGCACTTTCCATGATGCCGGGTATAGTGCGGTCGAGCAGTGGCTCAATGGCCTCAGGCGTTACATCGCGTGGCGAAAGACCCGTGCCACCGGTAAAAAGCACAAGATGATAGTCCGCTTCAGCCAGGCTTTTTGCCTTTTGCTGAATGGCTGAGACATCGTCCGGTATAATTGTATAGGTATCTACGCTTAGATGTAGTGCCTGCAGTTTGGCAATCACGGCTTTGCCTGCCGAGTCTTCTTTGGTGCCCGCAGCTACACTGTCCGAACATACAATTACAGCACATTTCAACCCTGTTACTCCGGCGTTTTTATAATCGGATTTGCCTCCTTTTTTATTCACCAGTTTTATCGAGCTGATCTCTATCTGCTTGTCAATTGGTTTTAGCATATCGTACATAGTGAGCGCCGTTACGGAGGCGCCATGCATCGCCTCTACTTCTACTCCCGTTTTGTAAATGGTGTGGACTTCTACATTGATGGTTATTTCAAGTCCCTCAATGGAGTGACTGATAGCTGTAAATTCTATCGGCAGCGGGTGGCAATCGGGAATAACATCGCTGGTTTTTTTTACTGCCAGCAAACCCGCAGCCCGGCTAAATTCAAATACATCCCCCTTGGGAACCTGCCGGTTCTGAATGGCAATAATGGTCTCTTGTTTCGATACTTTCAGGGTTGCCTGAGCTACTGCTTTTCTTAAACTGCTAACCTTGTGCGTGATGTTTACCATAGCCAATTTTTTAGTTTACCGGTTTACTTTCCAATGAAAATCTGCATCGGCAAAAATTTCTTTTCCCCATACAGGTAGCTCGGCTTTTATGCGTTCTACCAGTTCGGCGCAGGCATCCATTGCTTCCCTGCGATGTGCTGCAGAGGTAAAAACAAACAGGCAAATTTTGCCTGCTTCAATGGTGCCAAGACTATGATACACATGCATACAGGTTAGCGGATATTTTGCAAAGATGGCTTCGCGTATCTCATGCATTTTTTGCAACGCCATCTCTTCATACGATGTGTATTCTATTGCAACTACCTCCTTACTGTCAATTACGTCGTTTCGCACCTGCCCCAGGAAAATACTATGCCCGCCAATACGGGTTTGCGTGCTGTGTTTGGCAATACTTTCTCCTATAAAAGCAGGATCAATTGCGCCCTGTACAAAAATATTTTTCGGTTTCCTGTCCATGTTTTTTGCTAACGAAGTTGAAATGTTTAAACAGACCTGTGCTGGTGTAAAAACCAGTTTTGAATGCCTCCTTCCAGGCTGTACAATTTGCCGGAACTCTGCAGTTTATTTAATTGTTTTAGTGCTTCCCTGCTTCTTTTACCGCTTTGGCAAAACAGTACTACAACCTCCGAATTTTTTATGTGTTCCCAGTTGGTTTGTAACCGGCTCAGCGGCAGGTGTACATGCGGAAAGTCTAATCGCGGGCAATTCGCCGGTCTCGCGAACATCTACAAAAGTAGCAGCTTGCGCACTTAGCAGTTGATCAAAACGCTGGTAGTCGATAGTAGCTACTTCGATTTTGGAAAAGCAGGTCAATGCATAATTCGTCATTTCCAGCTCTTCGCGGGTGCGGGGTAATTGTGTCTTAGCCGTACCCGGTTCTATTTCTATCGTATAAAATGTGTTGTACAATGAATGATACGTAAGCAGCGAATTGACAAGTACACTACCAATACCCGTGATCAATTTGATTGCCTCGGTTGCCATCAGGGTACCGATGACGCCCGGCAAAACACCTAAAACACCGGCATCGTTGCAGTCGGGCACTTCACCCTCAGCAGGGGGCTGTGGAAAGACATCGCGGTAGTTGGCTGAGCCGTTAACATTGAAAACCCCCACTTGTCCTTCGAAGCGGTACACACTTCCATATACAAGTGGTTTGCCTAACAAAACACAGGCATCATTTACCAGATAGCGGGTAGAAAAATTATCAGAGCCATCTATAATAATATCATAGTCGCTGAAAAGTTGCCAGGCATTGAGATTGGTAATTCTTTCGTCAATTTGGTTGATGTTCACATCGGGATTAGATAAAGCCAATTGCCGGGCGGCAATAATTGCCTTAGATCTTCCAATATCAGCAGTGCCGTATAGTATCTGGCGGTGGAGATTAGAAAGCGATACCACATCGTCGTCGGCAATGCCAATGGTGCCCACGCCTGCGGCTGCGAGATACTGCAATACAGGGCAGCCTAAACCACCTGCACCTACGACCAGGACCTTGGCCTGAAACAGCTTTTGCTGACCTTCTATCCCCATGCCGGGCAGCATAGTTTGGCGGGTATAGCGTTCTAAATTGTTATTGGCAGGTAGATTGAGCATTGGGTTTTTGCGTGCTGGCTGCTGCGCAACGGTTATTCTTTTTTACGCCGCCAACGGTGGCGAAGTTCTGTATTAAATGTGGTTTAGGAAACCAATAAACGTAATAATGTGAGTGTGGTGCACCGAACATGCATGCGGCATATGTGCGGGCAAATAAATTCATTTAAAGAAAGATCACCAGGCGAGAGGAAACCTGTATTGAATGGGAGAGAATATCAATTTTATCCAGGATTTGGCTATGCATAAAATAGATCGGGTTATAATGTGTATGCTTTCCCTAGTCAATTTAAGAGGTAGCCTATAGTAACTTTATATCACCTCCGATGAAATTACGGCTAATCTGTTTACATGCATCTAAAACAGCATAGCTACCGGCACAAGGATCTATGATGTAGTCACCCTCAGAAGAAATTGAACGTATTAAGTTTGTCAATAAAACAAGTGGTTTTTGATGCGGATGTTTTTTATCTATTATCTTTTCCGTCCACACATCAGGGATGTCATGTGCAGTCCAAACGCCTTTAGCTCTTAATGGCAACTTTTGTAATATTAAAAGGTATTCGCTTTTTCTACGTGTCCGGTAACCCATACCGATCTTCCCTTTATCCCAGGTTATTAAATCAACTACGGAGAGTGCGGTGTTTGTGAACCACTTTGATGTACCCTCACAAAGATGAAATTTATCGACCCATAATAATAAATGTCCGCTTGGTTGTAAAACTCTGCTAATGTCTTCAATAAATTGCTGAATTAGTTCTTCACTCATTTGCTGTAAAACCGCCCTTTCTTTTTGCCGGGTTCCTTCATTGCCGTATTTCATTTTTTCCATTATACCCCTGTATTGCGGATCAAAAAATGCTGCGGTGATAACATTATCAGAAATGGCGTTCAAAAGATGCAAACCATCTATAATATTAGTTTCATTTACTTTTATTACATCGGTTTTCAATACCTGAATATCTATGTCTTTTACTCTTGTTCTTTTGGACGAGAAAACTGAAGCCTTTCTTTCATTAATTGATTTTTCCATATACAGTACCTCTACGACTTTATTTTGATTTGCATGTTATCAGAAGTTTGAAGTTTTGCTTTGAAGAAATTGCCAGACCCACCTGTCTGGATCTTGAAGGCACTAGTTTCCACCTAAGTTTTGCTAAGGTAGAATCCTGTCCAATTATTGATCTGTTTTACTTATTTGAAACTTAGGCAACTTATTTATTCTTTGCTAATGAGGCGGTTAGGTGTTGCAATGGTAACTGCTAATAAACGCTAAAGCTTCACCAGGGATATGCCTGTGAACGGAGCGTCGCAAGTAAAGCCTCCACAAAGAACAGAATGCCCGGCAAAAAAAGAAAAAGACAGGATCAATATTGTTTTTGCATTTGGCGACGCACTAAAAAAGTAATGACAACACACAGGGCAAGTATCATATACAGCTTTGGAAAGGTGCCCAACTCGTTGGGAGAGGCAACCGTGTTGTATTGGGCAAGCGCCTGGTTTTTGTTGTAGGTAAGCGAGTAGCCGAGAGCATCGGCGGCATAATCGTACTTGGAAAAGAAAATGCTGGCTTCGTCGGCCGGCACGTAATCTTTCAGGTTCTCGTATTCATAATTGAGGGTAACTTTTTTGTTGCCGGTTACGCCACTTGCAGATAGATTGAAATAGGGACACTCTACCTTTTGCTCGAAAGGTTTTACATCCCAGTCTTCGGGCAGGTTAATGTCGATCTTTTCTTTGTAATGAACAGGAAATGAGAGGTAAAATGGCATCGTGCGGTTTTGATCGGACGGCTTGGTCATGATGCTGCTGATGACAAAGGGCTCGAAGGTAGATTTATCTATGTCGTCTTTTTTCTTCCAAAAATTGGTGATAGAATAATACTCGTAAGTGGTAAAAGTGCCGGCATTGATATCGTCAGTATATGTAAGGCTGTCTGCACTAATTTTTTGAAAGTAAGCAGCGTAAAAATCTTTGTATTTACGTTTCATCTCGGCTACACTATTGTAGGTAAAATCGCTGCGGGTATTATCGGCAAAGGTACCGCTGTAGCGTGTAACTACTTTTAGCTGCGCTGCACCACTCATGTCGGGAATGGTAAAGATCTCGTTGATGTCTGTCAGCCCTTTCTCGTGAAAAGGAATGGTAGTGAGATTGGTGGTAGCGGGATTGACAACCAACCCAACCTGGTAGTCGGGATATACTATGTTATCGATTGATCCTCCCTGTAGAGTGTAGGTTGGATCGAAATAGTAGGTTTTGCCATTGCTGTTAACCTGCACCGTAACGTGATCGAAAACATTGGCTGCGGGCAACCACTGCGAAAGCGACCTTTTTTGCACCGTATTGATGAGGATGGGATTAGCTTCGATACCCATGGCGTTGAGCATGGTAGCGAGGAGATATGATTTGTCTTTGCAATCGCCAAAACGCTGGGCAAAGATCTTATCAGGGCTGTTGGGCTGGTGGCTGCCTGTACCCATTTCTATGCCCATGTAGCGGATGTCGTTTTGCACGAAATGCAAAGCAGCTACAATTCTTTGGGCATCGCTGCTGTTGGTGTTTTTGATTTCATTGATCTTTTGTTGCAGCGGCGCCGACAACGCAATGTTGCGGGGAAAAAGCGCCGAAGCCCATTGACTTACTTCCTGCCAGTTGTTGAACTCACTGACAGACACACTGGCGAATGGATCGTACCATCCCGGTGTTTTGGTTTCGAGGTGCACGGCGGCAACATTCAGCGTTTTCCATTCGAAGGTTGTTTTGGTGGGTTGCCTGTCTACCACCGGGCGTATCTGCGTATTGTTGTTTTTAATATGAATGTTCCGGGTAGCAGGTACGATTAGCTTGTAATAAAGATTGGCGACGGGAACCCCAAACTGGCAGTCGTAAACCTGGGCGTATTTGCCTTTGAAGATAGGGTTAAAGCCTTTGATGGAATAGCTATATTCTATTACATCGCCTTTGCGTACATCGTCGAGTAGCAGATAAGCAGTTTGCGAACCATCGTAGATATGCCTGCTCAATTCCTTTTCCTGCTGAATGATCTTGAATTTTTTGAGCGACAATTTGTCGATGGCTTTTCCGTTGCGAAGCAAAATGATCTTATGAAAGCTCAGTTGCTCGTAGGTAGGGTCGTAATTAACGGATACTTCAGATGAGTTTTCGACACCTGCCTCAGAGAGTATTTTGATGGATTTTTTTACGTAAAGCGCCTGATCGGATAAAGAGACCTGGTTCTCATAATCAAGATCGAGGTAACCATCCTCGGCATCTGCCTCCAAAGTATTTTTTGCGTAATCGATCGGATAAGTGGTTATCCAGGCAGGTTCTTTAGCAATGGTGGGTTTGTGTTGAGCGAATGCTGCCGTTGCGCTAACAAATAAAAATATCAATACAACAAAAGGTAAACTTGATTTCATTTCAAATATTAAAAGCTCAATATATTATTTTCCGGAAAATGTACAACGAATCTTTTAACCGGTTTATTGATTGAAAGCAGCAATAAATTGGTCAATACGATGAGAAGAGATATAAAAGCGGTTGTGTGAGTACTTTACGTGCCGGTGCAGATTTAGACAGCAATAGGCTGTAATTGCCATATTTTCTAACGGAAGTAGTGCAGAAGATTAAGCGCTTCAGTTTGAACCAGACAACATTCACCATCGCTATTCTTTTGTTTCTCAATGATTTACTGCACGTATGATGTAGGTTATAGTGTAGAAAGGATTCCCCAGCCCCTTTTGAAAACCAGATAAAAGGTTATTTCATCGGATTGTTGAAAATAAATGTGGTGGCAAAGCTTTTGACTTTGTTCGGTAATTACGCGTTTCTAATTGATTATATGTCAACCTATTTAAAATCCATTTTAATCCTGCTGGTATTTGCCGGTTGTGCCGGGAAGAAAGAAAGGCCCACCTACCCCACGTTGCCAAATTATGATTTGACCAATCCCATCATGATTTACCTTCGGACCGAACTGGATGAAATCAGCGGAATATTTTATTACCCGAAAGACTCCAGTCTTTTTGCGATCAATGACGAATTGGGTGTGCTCTACAAGATCTTTATTAGAAAAGATGTAAAAATAAAAAAGTGGAAGTTCTCGGGCTTTGGCGACTACGAGGACATTGTACTGGTTGATAGTACGTTTTATGCGCTCAGGAGCGACGGCAATTTGAAAATTTTCCGGTTTGTAACTATAGACTCCCTGGCCAATGAAGATTGCCAATTACCTATTATGGGTGAAAATGATTTTGAAACACTGTACTACGATGATGAGAAAGACAAATTGGTATTGATGTGTAAAACCTGTGAAGATGAAGACCCAAATACGGTAGCTGCGTTTTCATTCAATCCATCTGACGAAACCTTTAAGAACGGAGAAGCGTATAAATTAAACGTATCCGGAGTAAACAGGCAACTTGGTAAAGATGTACGAAAGTTCAGACCCTCTGCTGCTGCTATTCATCCCATAACAAAAGACTTGTACATCATATCATCGTTGGCTAAATCAATTGTGATCGCAGACCGGGACGGGAAAATTAAAGCAGCTTATCAGATCGATCCTGCACTGTTCAAACAACCTGAGGGAATAACCTTTACCCCGGAAGGTGATCTGATCATTTGCAATGAAGCATCCGGAATAGGGGCAGCAAACATTTTAGTTTTTAAATATAAACCAGCGGTAAATGAGAAAGGGTAGGATAGTGTTGTGTGTTCTTCTTATGATAGGAAAAATTGTTTGCGGGCAGGATACGCTAAGTGCCCGTCTCATTTTAATCGGGGATGCAGGGGCATTAAAGGATGGCAGGCATCCGGTGATTGATGCAGTGCGGGAAACCACAAAAATGGATGCCAAAACAACCATTCTTTTTCTTGGCGATAACCTATACAAGACCGGGCTGCCCGACGACCTCTCTGCTAATTATAACACAGGAAAAAATGTGCTGGACACCCAGGTTGCTATTGCAAAGGGTACCGGTGCCAGAGTTTTTTTTATACCCGGAAATCATGATTGGGATAAGGGTGGCAAAGGTGGTTGGGATGCAGTATTGCGAGAACAAAGCTATATAGATGCTGTGGGAGATAAGAACGTGAAGTTTTACCCGGAAGGCGGATGTGCGGGACCAGTTGAGGTGCCGCTGGGACCTGATGCGGTGTTGGTTTTATTTGACAGTCAATGGTGGCTGCATCCCTACGACAAGCCGGGAATTGAATCAGATTGTCATTACAAAACAAAGCTGGAGGTGCTAAATGAACTGGACGATATCTTATCAGAAAACAAAAAAAAACTGGTAATACTGGCCTGTCATCACCCATTTAAAAGTTATGGCATTCACGGTGGCTATTACACACTGAAGCAGCACATTTTTCCCTTAACAGACCTACAGCCAAATTTGTATGTTCCCCTGCCGGTAATTGGTTCCATTTACCCTATTGTACGCGGAGTATTTGGTACACCGCAGGACCTCAAGCATCCTGCATACGCCAATATGATCAGCGATATAAAAAAGGTGGCAGAAGGGCATCCTAATTTGATATTTGTTGCTGGTCACGAACACAATTTGCAATTGATAAAGGACAGCAACTTTACCTATATCGTCAGCGGTAGCGGCACCAATTCTACCCGTGTTTCAGAAAACGATGAGGCGCCTTTTGTCTCGCCATTAAATGGTTATGCAGTGCTTAACATTTCAAAAAAAAAGAATGTAGATGTTTCCTTTTTTACTGTGTCTGATTCTATCAGAAAAGCCTATAGTGCGCCCCTGCTCAATTTTTCAAAATTGCCGCCACCTACCTTCGAAGACACCATTCCAATTGTATATGTCCCTTATTCAGCGGATAGTATTACCATAGCTGCCAACGCCGGGTATGCAAAAGCCAACGCTACCAAAAGATTTTTTAATGGCGACAATTATCGCGACGTTTGGGCAAAGCCGGTCAAACTAAAGGTCTTCAGAGTGCAGGAAGAAATGGGTGGTTTTAAAGTGGGTGAAATCGGTGGCGGGCATCAAACGAAATCTCTTCATCTGACTGATAAAAACGGGCAGGAGTATGCGTTGCGCACCATCAACAAAGACATTACGAAAATATTTCCGCCGGGCGTACGCGGATCTGCAGCCCAAGACTATCTGCAGGATTTTATTTCATCAGCACACCCCTATTCACCGTTAATCGTGCCAACACTGGCAAAGGCAGTGAATGTGGTGGTGGCATCGCCAACCATTGTTTTTGTTCCCAACGATCCGGCTCTTGGTCAGTATCGTCCTTATTTCGCTAATACGATTTGCCTGCTCGAAAAACGAGAACCCGTACCTGCTTCACTTGACACCAAAAGCGAGCAAAGCGTAGCCAATAAACTGATTAAAGACAACGACGACAGGGTTGACCAGAAAGCATTTTTGCGGGCTCGCCTTCTTGATTTTTTAATAGCAGACTGGGACCGCCATTTCGACCAGTGGCGCTTTGAAGAAACCGATACAGGCAAAGGAAAATTGTACATCCCCATTCCCCGCGATCGCGACCAGGCTTTTTCCTATTCTGACGGGGTTTTGGTAAAGTTTGCCTCGGCAAATTTTCTTCCTTTTTTAAAAGGGTTTCGAAAAGAAATCCCCGGCATACAGTGGCTGGCCTATTGGGCTAAAGACCTGGACAGAATATTTTTAAACAGTCTTGACTCTGCACAGTGGAAAAAAACGATTGCTGCTTTCCGGAGCAACCTGAGTGACCAGGTAATTGGAAAAGCAGTTAAAAATCTGCCGCCCGAGATCTATGCTATCTCACGGAAAAGAAATAGATTTAAAGCTGCGGAGCAGAAGGGACTGCCTGGCAAAAGCGGCTATGCGCTATTATAAATTTTTGTCGAGACAAGTAAACATTGTTGGCAGCAATAAAGATGAATATTTTAAAGTAGAATCGGTGGGTAGAAACCTGCAGGTCCGGGTGTATAAGAAGACCGATAAGATAGACTCTGCCTCTATCATATACAGCCGCATCTTTGAGCCCGGTACCACAAAGGAGATAGATCTGTATGGGTTGAATGGAAACGATATTTTTGATATTGACGCCAGCGCGCATTCACCTATTACCATACGCATTATTGGGGGTAGAGGTGAGGATACTTTCGATATCAGGGGTCGTGTAAAAAATTATCTCTATGATCTGTCCACCGAAAAAAATTATATTGCTTCTACCCGGCGTTCGCATGTAAAATTTGAAGAAGATCCCGAAGTAAACAAATACAGCGCTACCGGTTTCCGCTATAATACCTACAGTTTTCCTATATTAAATGTTGGTTTCAATGGCGAAGATGGATTGATGGCGGGTATAGGTTTTGCCAAAAAAACGTATGGTTTCAGAAAAGAGCCATTTGCCACCAATCAAAAGCTAAGTACGCTGTATGCTTTTAGCAGCGGTGCTTATAAGGTGCGTTACCAGGGAGAATTTAATAGTGTAATTAAAAAAAATGATGTGGTTGTTATTGCAGAGCTAGCAAAACCAACCCTGAATAATTTTTTGGAATAGGCAATTTTACGAAGGCTCCTGGTGTTGAAGATATTACCTACTACAGAGTTCGCTACAATTATGTAAGTGTTGATGCACTGCTTCGCCGGCGCATAAACGATGTGGTCACTTTTTCTCTGGGCCCACATTTTTCAATTATTGGAATCATCTAAACGATAACACCGATAAGATTCTCCAAACGCCAACATTGGTTGGCCTCGATTCGGTTACGGTTTACCAGACTAAAGTATATGCTGGTGGCAAAATCAATCTTACGCTCAACAATGTTAACAGCGAGCTTTTTCCAACCCGCGGCATTTTATGGAATACCGGGTTTTCGGCGCTTGGAGGGCTTAATAAAAATAGTAGACCTCTTACACAGATCAGCAGCGATATGACTGTGTATTCCAGCCTTAGCGATCCGGCAAGAGTGGTAAGTGTTTTGCGCCTGGGCGGTGGACACATTTTCAGTAAAGATTATGAATACTTTCAGGCGCTAAATGTGGGGCAGAACAACTTCTTGCGCGGGTTTAGAAAAAATCGTTTTTCAGGTTCATCAATGGCATATGGAAGCTTAACGATGCTGATAAAATTATTCGATTCCAAATCCTATATCTTTCCAGGTCCCGTTGGGTTGATCGCATTCGACGATATTGCACGGGTTTGGACAAATGGACAAACATCCAATCAGTGGCACAACTCAGTCGGCGGCGGGCTTTATTATTCTCCTTTTAACATGCTACTTTTATCAGCCGGGGTTGGCTTTTCAGAAGAAGAGACTTTATTCAATTTTTCTATCGGTACAAAATTCAACATGACTTTTTAATAATTTTTCATGGATTATACAGCCATTTATAAAAAAGCCGAGATACACGTCACAGAACTGTTTCAACAAACTACCGATCCTAAACTTGTTTATCACAATCTGCAGCACACACAGAAAGTTGTTGCCAGTACCAAAGAAATTGCCGGTCACTACCAGCTCATTAGTACCGATGAATTTGTGTTATACACAGCCGCCTGGTTTCACGATACCGGTTACCTCAATGGTGAATCGGCCGGACACGAAGAACGCAGTGTGCAATTAATGCAAACATTCATGAAGAATTTGGAAGCTGATGACCTGGTGGTTAATAACATAGGGGATTGTATTTTGGCCACAAAAAGTGGGGTTGTTCCCGTTAACCTGTTACAGCAAATTATAGTTGATGCCGATACATACAACTTTGGAACCAAAGAGTTTGCCATTACCAACAAGCAGGTATATAAAGAGTATGTTCTTACACATGGTCATATTAGCAAACAGGAATGGAACCAGGACACACTTAAGTTGCTGGAAAGACATCAATTATTATACCTCTTATTGCAAGGACCTGTTGTCTGAACGTAAAAAGAAGAATATCAGATCCATTCAAAAATTCCTGGAGAAAAAAGCCGGTAAAAAGGATCTGTCAGTGAAGCCTTTGCAGGATCAGGCCGAGAAAAAAGTGAGCAATTTTACAACCAAGGGCATTCAAACCATGTTGCGTCTAACCAGCGAAAATCACATGAAGCTTAGTGACATGGCCGATGGCAAAGCCAACATACTTATCTCCGTAAATGCCATTATTATTTCGGTTATTTTATCGGTATTACTGCGACGTTTGCAGGTCGATACCTACCTAACCATACCCACCTATTATTTCTTAATTTCTTCGGTCATCACCATTGTGGTAGCTATATTGGCAACCCGCCCCAAAGTAAGCATGGGTACTTTTAGCGAACAAGACATGATCGATAAAAAAACAAACCTGTTTTTCTTTGGCAATTTCTACAATTGCTCGCAGGATGATTATGAGAAGGCAATGTCTAAAATGATGGTAGATCCCGAATATCTGTATGGTTCACTGGTGAAGGATATTTACCATTTGGGTGTGGTACTGGGGCGCAAATACAAGCTCATCAGTTGGGCGTACAATATTTTTATGATTGGTATTGTTATTTCTGTTATTGCTTTTGCCATTGCTGTTATGTTCAGCAGTGGTAGATGGTATAATCACCAATGCACAGGGTACCCCTTTGTAGTGAATGCCGATCTTTTTCAAGCTTGTTCTCCCGCAGTTAAAAATATGAAAGTACTCTTAAAAAAATTATTCAATTTTAGCTTCGTAAAAAGGTATCGGTTTTCCCTGATATTTTACATATCTATCTGTTGGACGCTTATCGATCTTATAATTGTGCTTACCCGCCAAGAACCTGGCTATTATAGTATCGGCTAGCTTGTACTTCGGTCTTCTTTGGTTTTTTTATCGAGTATGGCAGTTGGTTACCTGCTTATTTTTAAGTTGCGGCGCTTATTTCGCAACCAATCGCTCATTGTTTCTTTTCTCCTTCGCAGTGTTATAATGCTGTTTGTTGCCTACATTGTCAATTACCTGATTCATGCTGCAAATATCTTATTCATTCTGAATTTAATATTTCCAGGCGCTTGAAGCGCTATGGTGAAGATGCGTTTCACCCCGAATGGCTTACCCAGAAAATTATAAACTGGATGATCTTATTTGTGCTTACCCAACTGATTATTGAGGTAAACGAAAAGTATGCGCCGGGTGTGTTTATGGACATTTTATTGGGCAAGTACATTGAGCCAAAAATTGAGAAGCGAATTGTAATGTTTATAGACCTAAAAGACTCTACACCAATTGCTGAAAAACTGGGTCACCAGCAATATTTTAAATTTATCCGCGAGTTTATTTACCAGGTGTCAAACGCCCTTAATAGAACATGGCGGCGCTATTTACCAATACGTGGGCGACGAGGTTGTAGTATCATGGATGTTATCGAAAAGCACAATACTCGCCGTTGCATGGCGGCTTTGATAGAGGCCCGTAAAAACCTGCAAAAGACAGGCGAAAAGTTTAGACGAAATTTTAATGTTATTCCCGAGTTTAGGGTAGGCATTCATTTTGGCGATGTTACCGTAGGCGAAATTGGCGTAATTAAAAAAGACATTGCCATGAGCGGCGATACCATGAACACAACTGCACGTATTCGCAGCGCCTGCAGCGAATTGAACCAAAAATACATTGTCTCAATCAGTTTCAAAGACACAGTCGACTTAAAGACTGGCAAACCGAAAGCCTCGGCATAGTAGAACTAAAAGGAAAAAAACAGGGTATCGAACTTTTTTCTCTCAAGATCTGACCCGGCTACTCATGGAGTATTTTTTGGTAACCAGCGATAGAATAAACAGGAGGCATCGTTGCCACGCTCGGTTCAGGGCCAGTTTTTCATATTAGGCCGTTTTAATTTGGCTTTACTATCAGGTAAGTGAATTAATTGCCTAAACAGACCCACCATCGATGAACCGAGCCTGCCTACCGGACAGGCAGGCGTGGCAACGATGAACCACCGGAGCGGTGTGGCTGGTCACCAAAAAAATACACTCCGTTTACCATTGTTAGCTATACTAAATTCCGGGAAAACAAAAGGATTAGTCAACTTTTTTTGACGAGGCGATGAGCCAAGAATGTATAATGTAAGTGTCTGTTTGTAAGGCGACTTTCTTAACAAACATTTCATTTTGCCGCTTTTTATAACAATTTTTCAACTGCACGGTTTTCCGTTACTTTTGCAAATTGCCCAATTGGGAATACAACATGGCAATGTTAGGCGACTGATATTTTTGAGAGAACTGATTTGTGTGTCGTTATCTATAGCTTGTTATTACAAAAAACATTCATGGCTTTACCGCACCTGATAAAACATATTTACAATAACGGCACCGACGAAGTAATTCGACGCGGAAAAAAGATACATGCAGTCGGCAATGTTGAATTGATGGAGTACGACGACCTGATGGCTGCAGTTACTTTCAGGGTAAAAGACGATATCTACTCCACCTATTACAAGGTGCAGATCAATAAATTTAAAGAAGCATCTACACTTTCGTTGCGTTGCAGTTGCCCCTATAACCTGGGTGAGATTTGCCGGCACGAAGCTGCGGCATTGTTTCAACTGCAGGAACTGCTCGACCGCAACATGCTCGACGAAAAAGACCTGGTATACGACCAAAGCATACGGTTGTAAAAATGAAGCAGCTCGATCTGAAAATGATCAGGTTGCTCACCTCGCCACAATCGTACACCGAAGCCGAAGAATATTTGCGAAACAATAAAGCCAACATACTAGAGGCAAAAGATGAACGGGTAAAAGCAGAAGTAGAATACGAAGGCGAAAAGTTCAAGGTACTGATTCAAAAAAATGAAGAGCGAAATTTTGATACAAGCTGCAATTGCGACAGCGATGATAAACATCCGCTTTGCGTTCACAAAACCATTGTTCTTGTACAATTGCTAGCCGCTATGGGTAAATTATTTTGATAGTATTCGCAACTGGGACAAAGAAAAAAACAAACTGCTCGAAGCTTATGGCTATTCGCTGGAAGATAATCTGAAAGGAAAATTTGAGTTTGCCTATAAAGACGGAAAACCTTTTTTGCGCGTGCTTGATCCTACTATAAAACGAATAGCGCCCGGTTGCACCTGGCATACATAAAAAACCTGCTATTTGCTACACCCGAGGCTGAAGTGGAAGAAGAAGAAGAAATTGCAAAGCCTGCGCCAATGCAACTGGGAATTGTATTTATAGAAAACAAAGAACAGTATCCTTTTTTACAGGTAGAAGGTGTGCAGGGCGAAGCGAATGAAGAACGAAATGCTTTTGCCGGCAAAGTAGAAAAGCTTGACCTGAACAAATACATCAATACCGAGGTTTTTAGTGAAGATGATAAAATGTTGGTGCAGCAGTTGCGCAAATTGCAGCCGGCAGAAATAACCCGATATCTTAACCGGAACTCTCCTTTTAGTGGCATTTGGGAAAACATCATCCAGCAGCACAACGATGAATTGCCGGAAGAGACCAGGCACCTGATAGTTGAGTTTCTGCAGCCACGGTATAAAAAAATTTTTGCTGATGCAAGTCCGCATTTTACTTTTTTTTGCCGCCAGGCAAAACATTTACTACAGCTAATCTGCGAAAAGTTCACCTAAGCGAGGAACCGGCAATACTGAATTTCAACATCACTTATAAAAAAGATGTTTACGAAGTGCAATGCTTTGTAAAGTTCAATCATCTGGAAGTGCCGCTGACTGAAAATGAAAGCACTTCGCCCTTTCTTTTCTTGCACGACGATAGCTTTCTTTTTGTACGAAGAGCCCAAAGGATGTGTTATTGGTCGAAAAGTTTTTGCCGACTGGTAAAATGACAATTGAAGCAGAAGACTGGAGCCAGACAGTTGAACGATGTTGATTTTGCCACTGGCAAAAGATTACAATGTACAGTTCAACAATGTAAAGCGCGAAGACATAAAAGACATAAAGCCCGAGGTAAAATTGATGTTGAAAGAAAAGGGCGATTACCTTTTGTTTCAGCCGGTATTTTATTATAGGGGCTACGAAGTAAAGCCACAGGATAAAGAAAAGATTATCATTCCCCAGCAGGAGAGGTTGCTGGTGATACAACGAAATACTGAAGAAGAAAAGGCTTTTGTTAAGAAAGATTGAAAATCTGCACTCGCAGTTTATTCGCCCCGACGAGATCTGACAACCTGGTTTTAAAAGGCGCGGAGGTTTTAAAAAACAATTGGTTCTTTCTTTTCATCGATGCGATGAAGGAAATGGAAATTCCGGTGTTTGGTTTTGAAGCATTAAAAAATTTTCGTTTCAACACTGCAAAACCTTCTACCAAAATTTATATCAGCAGCCATACCGATTGGTTTGATGCCAAGGTGGAAATATTTTTTGGCGAACAAAAAATAACTGTAGCCGATGTAAAGAAAGCATTGGCAAACAAACAGCAATTTGTGCAGTTGCAGGATGGCTCATTGGGTATTTTGCCCGAAGAATGGATCAAAAAATATTCATTATTATTCAGGGTGGGTGAAGGCAAGAGCGAAAAGATGAAGCTGAGCCGCTACCACTTTAGCGTGATTGAGGAACTGTATGAAAACCGGGATGAAGAAGAATTGTTTTTTCAATTGGAGGAGCGGTACGATAAGCTGAAAGAGTTTAAAAATATTGAATCCATTGAGGCACCGGAACACTTGCAACCCATACTTGCGTCCTTACCAGGAGTCGGGTTTTCAGTGGCTCAACTACCTGCACGAAGTAAAGTGGGGTGGCATTCTTGCGGATGATATGGGTCTTGGGTAAAACCGTTCAGGCGCTTTCTTTTATACAGCACATTAAAGACACCAAAGGCACTTTAAAAGCGCTGGTGGTTTGCCCGACCACGCTGATGTACAACTGGGAAAATGAGATTAAGAAATTTACCCAGTCGCTTACTTATTACATTCACCATGGCGGCACCAGGGATAAAAGCCAGGTCTACGCATCCACAGGTCGATGTTATCATCACTACCTATGGAACCTTGCGCAGCGATATAAAATCATTTGTTGAGCCTGACTTCGATTATATCATTTTAGATGAAAGCCAGGCGATCAAAAATCCATCGAGCAAGGTAACCAAAGCTGCCGGTTTGTTAAAAGCCAAAAGCCGTCTGTGCCTTAGCGGTACGCCGTTGCAAAACAATACATTCGACATCTTTGCACAGATGAACTTTCTCAATCCGGGCATGCTGGGAACCATGGAGTTTTTTAAACAGGAGTTCTGCTGTGCCTATAGATAAATTTGGTGAGAAGGAGCAAAAAGAACATTTGCGTAAATTGTTGTTTCCATTTATACTTCGCCGCACCAAAGAGCAGGTTGCCAAAGATCTGCCCGAAAAAACAGAGATGATTCTGTTTTGCGAAATGGGTGATGAGCAGCGCAAAATTTACGATGCTTACCGCAACGATTTCCGGGATAAAATATTAGGCGTGGTTGAAAGCCAGGGCATAGGTAAATCGCAGTTGACCATATTGCAGGGGCTTATGAAGCTGCGGCAGATTTGCGATAGCCCGGCCATTATGAAAGATGATGAGAAATTCCCCAATGTGTCTATTAAATTGGATGAACTGGTGCGAGAGATAACCGAAAATATAAGCGACCATAAAGCGCTGATATTTTCGCAGTTTCTCGGTATGCTGGCGCTTATACGGCAGAGGCTTGATGAGATGGGCGTGAAGTATGAATACTTTGATGGCAGCACCAGTGCACCCGACAGAGAAAAAGCGATACAAGGTTTTCAGAACAGATGAGGAGTTGCCGGGTGTTTCTTATTTCGCTTGAAAGCGGGTGGTGTGGGTCTTAACCTTACTGCTGCCGACTATGTGTACATCGTTGATCCATGGTGGAACCCGGCCGTAGAGCAACAGGCCATTGACCGTACACACCGTATCGGGCAAACCAAAAACATTTTTGCTTACCGGATGATCTGCAAAGACACAGTAGAAGATAAAATTCTGAAACTACAGGAAAAGAAAAGAGCACTTGCTGCCGACCTGATAACCGATGATGCGGGCTTTGTGAAGAATCTTACCCGCGAAGATCTGGAATATCTCTTCAGCTAATTTTTGGTATTTCTAAAAAAGAGCCGGTATGTTTTCACAGATGTACCGGCTTTTTTATATGCCTCGGTCTTCTCATGTTTTTGCTGGTTTTGTGCACCGGCTTTATATCTATGTGGTGCGCCGGTTGTGTCACTCCCTTGTACTGCATATTTTCAGGAGGCAGTTCTTACCGTTTGCTGCAAGCAAAACCTGCAATCGTTTATGACCGACCGCACCATGTCATAATGTGACTGCAGCAATGATAAACCCCTTTAAATACCCACCAACTCAGCGCCCGACAAATACTGAAAAATGCCGCATAGAGATTTAAAAAAGTACAAGGGTGTGACACAACGATGTCCATACAGAGTGGTACTGCCGGCTACCAAAAAAAAGACAAGCGTCACAACTGAAAAAAATTTCATTATTAGCCTGTAGTAAGCGATTTCCATGTGCACAATAAAAGTGACCGATCTGCGTTTTCTTGGTTTGAGTAAAAGGGGCAAATGCGCGTAGAAACTTTATAAAAAAATTTGGTTGAAACCAGGCAAAGTATTCTACTTTTACACCTCAAAATTTTTTTATCAACAATTGATTGCAAACGAAGTTGAATAACTGTATAATGCATACCGCACTGATGCCTAACCACCCTTCTCTCAAAGGTGCTGTTAACATGTTGGGTGCCGGCAACTTCTTATTTCTAATCCGACGACCACGTATCTGATAAACACTGGCAAATACTCTTAACTGCAGGTGTAGTGTTCCTGTCTGGCACAATCTTCTTTTCAATCTTTTATAATTTTTTCTAACGTGGATCAGCAAATCATTATCAGGGTAGCCAATAGTGGCGATGTTCATTATGCCAATACCATTACCGGCGAAATGGAGTCATCAGCAAAAGCGCGGGGCACCGGCATAGCCAAACGCAGCCCCGAATACGTGGCGGCAAAAATGAGCGAAGGCAAGGCCGTAATTGCACATACGCCCGATAAGACCTGGGTTGGCTTTTGCTATATTGAAGCCTGGGGTCACGATCAGTATGTGGCTAACAGCGGTTTGATAGTAGCGCCCGCATTTAGAAAAAGCGGCGTGGCAAAGCAGATCAAGAAAAGGATCTTCGACTTGTCGCGTGAAAAATACCCGCATGCAAAAATATTCGGTCTTACCACCGGTCTTGCTGTTATGAAGATCAACAGCGAACTAGGTTATGAACCGGTTACCTATTCTGAGCTTACCGACGATGAGCAATTTTGGGCCGGCTGCAAAGCCTGTATCAACTACGATACTCTTATGAGCAAAGACAGGAAGAACTGTTTCTGCACTGCTATGCTCTACGACCCTGCCGACCACTATGAGCCCGAAGAAACTACTCAGAATTTTAATGCCCATTCCCGCTTGTACGAGCGTTTCATGAATGTAAAAAAGAGTCGCCTGCTTAAAATGCTGAAGAAAAAAGAAGCTAAAGGAAGTACCAAATCCATTATGCAATATTTTCTTCACCTGTAATGATCTCTTCTATCACCAAAATTTAGAACGTAAATAATGGCACAAACCTTAGTCCTCGGTTTTAGCGGTGGTCTTGATACTTCATTTTGTGTAAAATACCTTACAGAAGACAGGGGCTTCGATGTTCATAGCATCATCGTAAACACCGGTGGTTTTACCGATGAAGAGCTACAGCAGGTTGAACAACATGCGTATAAGCTTGGCGTGAAGTCGCACACTACCGTTAACGCGGTACAAAGCTATTATGACAGCATAATCAAATACCTCATTTTCGGCAACGTACTCAAGAACAATACTTACCCCTTAAGCGTAAGTGCCGAGCGCCTCAGCCAGGCACTGCACATTGCGGAGCATGTAAAAAAGATGAATGCCGTAGCAGTCGCCCATGGCAGCACCGGCGCCGGCAACGACCAGGTACGTTTCGATATGGTCTTCAATATTATGATCCCCGGTGTTGAGATCATCACGCCCATACGCGACCTGAAACTGAGCCGCGAGCAGGAGATAGAATACCTGCAGAAAAAGAACGTTGACATGAACTTTTCCAGGTCGCAATATTCTATTAACAAAGGGCTTGTGGGGCACCAGTGTTGGTGGCAAAGAGACCCTGCAGTCAAAGGGCATGTTGCCCGAAGAAGCCTGGCCAACACAGGTCAGCAAATCAGCGCCGGAAGAGGTAAAACTTACTTTTACAAAAGGCGAGTTGACCGCCATCAACGACCAAACTTTTCTGCATCCCACGGAGGCAATAAAACATCTGCAAACGCTCGCCGGACCCTTTGGCATAGGGCGCGATATACACGTGGGCGACACCATTATCGGCATAAAAGGGCGTGTGGGTTTCGAAGCCGCTGCGCCTATGGTCATACTCAAGGCACACCATGCTTTGGAGAAGCATGTGCTTACCAAATGGCAACTCAACTGGAAAGACCAGCTTGCCCAGTTTTATGGCAACTGGCTGCATGAAGGGCAGATACTAGACCCCGTGATGCGCGACATTGAAGCCTTCTTAACCAACAGCCAGCAACATGTTTCCGGGCACGTTTTCGTGCAGTTGCTACCTTATCGTTTTCAGCTCATTGGCATAGAGTCGCCGTACGATCTTATGAGTAGCCGCTTTGGTAAATATGGCGAAATGAACAATGGCTGGTCAGGCGAAGATGTACGTGGATTTAGCAAAATATTTGGCAACCAAACAATGATCTGGAATGCGGTAAAGGATGCTGCGGAAAAGCAATGAGAGACATTTTTGGTAGCCGGCTGAAACTTGTTAATGAGGCACTGTTGCGACAGTCTACCCCGCAGAGGCGGGGCTCCGTTCATCGGCATAGCACAGATGTAGCCTTAGGTTCCTACGGCAAAGTGTTTACTTGTTTTGACAAACATTTGCTGGATTTACAACCAAACCAGTTCTATGTAAATCACCAAAAATTGTACACTATGAGCTTATCCGACACACCTGCAGTGGTCTCAAAAAATCATAGCCTGAAGCACGAAAAGTGGGGCAACAATTGCGATGCCTGGTGTTTGCTAAAGCAGGAAAATATGGTGATAAAACAAGAACGCATGCCTGAAGGCGCCGAAGAAATATTACATTTTCACAAAGTTGCCGACCAGTTTTTTTATATACTCAAGGGCAAGGCAATGTTTGAAGTGGATGGTGTGTTATTGATCGTGCACGAAGGGGAAGGATTGCAAATTCCCGCACGCAAACAACACCGCATTATGAACCGCGATAAAGGCTTTCTCGACTTCCTTGTTTGCTCGCAACCCTCTACACAAAACGATCGCTTCGATCTTGTTTGATATTTTATACAATAGCTGAAAATAGCAGCAGACCTTCTTTGCACTTCAACTTTTCACCGATCTGTTTTACAAAATTTAAGAATGACTGATACTCAAAATGCTGGTAAAAAGATAAGAATTGGTATTGTTGGCGGCGCAGGCTATACCGGCGGCGAACTGCTTCGCTTGCTTATTCGTCATCCTGCGGCAGAGATCGTTTTTGTACACAGCAAAAGCAACGCGGAAAAACTTGTGAGTACCGTACATGCAGATTTGTTGGGTGATACCGACCTTACTTTTTCCTCAGCCTTATTATAGCGATATTGATGTATTGTTTATGTGTGCCGGTCATGGCGAAGCACGAAAATTTCTCGCTGAAAACAAGATCGATATTAGCTAGTAAGATCATTGACCTGAGCCAGGATTTCAGGCTGGCATCTGCTGCAACTATTGATGATAGAAAGTTTGTGTACGGCTTGCCTGAACTGAATAAAAAAGACATACGCACCGCTGATAATGTTGCCAATCCCGGCTGTTTTGCCACAGCCATTCAACTGGGACTTCTACCGCTGGCAAAAGAAGGATTGCTCAAAGACATCTATGCTACCGGCATCACCGGTTCTACCGGTGCCGGGCAGAGTTTGTCGCCGACAACTCACTTTAGCTGGCGTGTCAATAACATCTCAGCTTATAAAACGCTAACGCACCAACATTTAAAGGAGATCACCCAATCGCTGCGGCAGTTGCAGAACACCTTTACTAATCCCGGTGCCGGTGGTGGCGGCTTGTACTTTGTGCCCTGGCGTGGCGACTTTGCCCGCGGTATTTATATCAGCTCCACTGTTGATTGCCTTCTATCTAAGGAAGACATATACGAGCTGTACACCAGCTATTATGCTGCTCATCCTTTCACCCATGTCAGCCCACCATGATAGACCTAAAGCAAGTGGTGAACACCAACAAATGTTTGTTGCACATTGAAAAGATAGAAGATAAAGTGGTCATTCACTCAGCCATTGATAACCTGCTAAAAGGCGCCAGCGGTCAGGCCGTCCAAAACATGAACCTGATGTTTGGTCTGGATGAAACAACGGGTCTGAAGCTGAAGGGAGGAGGATTTTATTGAGTTGTAAGGTGTAAGTGTAAGGTTGTAAGTTTTCAGTGTTTTTTTGAAGAAGTAAAAGTTTGTAAGTGAGCCGGATATTGAAGGCTCAAGATCAGAAATAAGTATGATGATGTAGTCTGTTAAGTTCGAAACTGATGCAGTTTTTTGATGATAAATCTTTGGTGATCAGTTTTAAATAATATGAATGCAGAACTATAAAAATTTGAGGTTTGGGAAAAGTCACACTTGTTTACTTGCAGATTTATAAAGTAACGTGGTAGATTTCCCAAAGAAGAAATGTATTGCCTGACCAATCAATTGCGCCGGGCGGCATCTTCCATTCCGCGAATATTGCAGAAGGGTGTGGAAAAAATTCACAAGCCGATTTTGCACATTTTCTCAATATCGCTTTAGGTTCCTCCAATGAAGCGGAATACTGTCCTGTTACTGGCAAAAGACCTGGGCTATATTTGATTGTTGACAGAATACTGAAAAGCTTTTCTTATGATAAATGAAGTAAAAGCTATGCTAATAACACTTATTTATCAAGCAAGAAATAAATAGCAGGTTACAGTTTTTTCACCATAACAATGGCATCAACAATTACTTAAAGCCTATCTACTCAACCCTTAAAACTTACAACTTACAACCTACAACTTATGAATCTATTCAACGTTTACCCGCTCAATGACATTACGATCGCTACGGCGAAAGGGTCTTATGTATGGGATGATGCAGGCACTAAATATCTTGATATGTATGGTGGTCATGCGGTCATCAGCATTGGTCATACACACCCGCATTGGATCAAGCGCATAGAGGAGCAACTGTACCAGATAGCGTTTTATTCAAACTCGGTGCACATACCCATTCAACGCGAGTTGGCTGAAAAGTTGGGCGAACTCTGTGGCAAACCTGACTATCAGTTGTTCCTCTGCAACAGTGGTGCAGAAGCCAACGAGAACGCGCTAAAACTTGCTTCCTTCCACAATGGAAAAAATAAAGTGATCGCTTTTAGTAAAGCCTTTCATGGTCGCACTTCATTGGCGGTTTCAGCCACTGATAATAAAGCCATTGTTGCGCCGGTAAATGAAACGGGCAATGTTGTCTTTCTTCCTTTCAACGATGAGGCAGCGCTCGAAGAATATTTTACATCAAATAGCGAAACCATATCATCGGTCATCATAGAAGCCATACAAGGTGTGGGCGGTATAGTGCCGGCAACAAAAAGTTTTTTGCAAAAGATCCGCAGCCTGTGCGATACACATAATGCTGTGTACATAGCCGATAGTGTGCAGGATGGCTATGGCAGAACGGGTCAGTTCTTTGCGCACGACTTTGCCGGTGTAAGTGCTGATATATATACCATGGCTAAGGGAATGGGCAACGGCTTTCCGATAGGAGGAATAATCATAGCTCCCCACATACAACCGAAGTATGGGATGCTGGGCACTACCTTTGGCGGCAACCACCTGGCGTGTGCGGCAGCCCTGGCAGTGTTGGAGGTATTGGAAGATGAAGACCTTTTGAACAATGCCGCAACTGTAGGCAACTACCTCCTTGATCGTTTAAAGGAAATGGAAGATCTGCAAAACGTGCGTGGTCGGGGATTGATGATAGGCTTTGATGTGCCGCCGCACCTGAAAGACCTGAAGAAGAACCTGCTGCACAAACAACATATTTTTACCGGGGAAGCAAAACCAAATGTGATCCGTTTGCTGCCTTCACTGGCGCTGACGCAGGCACAGGCCGATGAATTTTTGGAAGGGCTGGAAGCGGAGATAAAGAGCATAAAAGAAAGCACAATGACAACAGGCCCGTCAGTATAGTGGCAGAAAGACTTTGGAATTCAAGAAAAGATTTGAACTGGTAAATAACTTCTTTATAAATTTTGTATAGACCCGTTTTCATACTTGTGAACGGTGAAAATAGTACACGGAAAAAGCGACAACATAGCGATGCAGATGAACGGAGCCCCGCCTCTGCGGGGTAGACTGTCGCAACAATGAACCACAGAATTCCCCTGCCGGTCACCAAAAAAAACAACCGAATAATTTTGAAAAATTTTATCTCCGTAGCCGATGTTGACGACATAGATATGCTGGTTAAAAAAGCGTTGACCTACAAAGCCAATCCATTTGCCGATAAGACGCTGGGGCAGAACAAAAGGATTGGTCTGCTGTTTCTAAACCCCAGCCTGCGCACCCGCCTGAGTACGCAGATAGCTGCGCAAAACCTGGGCATGGAAGCCGATTGTTTTTAATGTTGACAAAGAAGGCTGGGCGCTGGAGTTTGGCGAGGGCGCGGTGATGAATGGCACGTCGGTGGAGCATGTGAAAGACGCTGCGCCGGTGCTGGGCAGCTACTTCGATATACTGTGCATTCGCACCTTTCCCTCGCTGCAAAACCGTGAAGAAGACTATGGCGAAAACGTACATAACACAGTTTGTAAAATATGCCGGTGTGCCGGTCATAAGCCTGGAAAGTGCTACGCTGCATCCGCTGCAAAGCCTTACCGACATCATCACCATAACAGGAGTGTCTGCAGCAACAACCCTTGAACGCAAACCTAAAATTGTGCTGACGTGGGCGCCGCATATAAAGCCGCTGCCGCAGTGTGTTGCCAATTCATTTTCGCAATGGGTAGGTGCGTGGGGCAAGGCAGATTTTGTGATCACACATCCGGCAGGATATGAGCTGAGCGAGCAGTTTACACAGGGCGCAACCATAGTGCACAACCAGGAGGAAGCCCTGCAAAATGCTGACTTTGTATATGTAAAAAACTGGAGCTCGTACCGTGACTATGGCAAGATGCTGCGCACTGGTGATAACTGGATGCTGACCCATGAAAAGCTACAACTAACCAATGCGGCAAAGGTGATGCACTGCCTGCCCGTGCGGCGCAATGTAGAGCTGAGCGATGAAGTGCTGGACGGACCCAACAGTGTGGTAACCCAGGAAGCCGGCAACCGTGTGTGGGCAGCGCAGGCGGTGATCAGTGAACTGCTTAAGTAGAATTTTTTTGGTGCCAGCCACAAGGTTTTGGGCAACATTGTTGCGTCGCACACTTGTACAGTTGAGGTTTAATGTAGCCTTTATTGTCGGGGAAAATCCAGAGCTTTACTTTTATTCTCAAAGCATAGTTATGAAAATTGTACAAGGTGAATACAAAGATGGTGTGATCCGGCTGCTGGAGGAAGTGACAAATGTTGGTAACACGAAGGTTTTGATCACATTTTTGGACGAGCACGATCTGGAAGAGAGTTTTGATCGGCAACTTTCCCACAGACAACCTGCCGAATTTATTAATGATTATCTCTCTGACGAAAGAGAAGATCTATACAAGGAATTTCTAAAAGAAAAAGATGACAACAGGTGATATCGTCGTAGTTAGTTTTCCTTATACCAATTAAATTTCTTTTAAAGCGCGTCCGGCAGTGGTCGTTAATGCCAATAGTGGAATTTTTGGTGACGTGATTATTTGTCTGATCAGTTCAGTAATTCCGGAACTAATTACTTCCCTTCCAGATCATAGTAAATCCTACAACATTGAACAACCTTAAAAGCAAATTCTATTATTAAAGTCTCACGAATAGCCACAGTTGAACGGCAACTTATCAAAGCCACTAATCGGACAATTAGATGAACACCAACTTCTGGCATTTGAAAAGATGTGGAAATCCTTAGTAGATGAGCCTTAAAAAGGTTTACGATGTATATGCAACAACTCTTCGTTATAAAAATTGGTGGCAATGTGATAGATGATGAATTGGCACTGCAAGCATTTTTGCATGATTTTGCTGCAATCGATGGCCTAAAATATTGGTGCATGGCGGTGGCAAGATTGCTACCAGAATGGGCGAACAGTTGGGCATTCAATCACAATTACATTAATGGTCGACGAATAACGGACGATGCTACCATCGACCTGGTAACAATGGTATATGGAGGACTGGTCAATAAAAAAATAGTGGCCCAGTTGCAGGCGTTTGGTTGCAATGCGATAGGGCTGACCGGTGCCGATGCCAATCTTATCGCCGCTACAAAACGACCGGTAAAAGAAGTAGATTTTGGCTGGGTGGGCGACATGGGCAATGATGCTGTAAATGCAACATGTGCTGAGCTTGTTTCTTGAGCAATGGGTTTGGTGCCAGTATTTGCACCGCTGACACACGATGGGCAGGTCATATACTCAACACCAATGCCGATACCATTGCCTCTGCATTTGCCATTGCATTATCAGACAACATACAGGTGCGGCTGCTGTATTGTTTTGAAAAGAAAGGCATATTGGAGAATGTAGAAGATGCCGAATCTGTCATTCATCTCATTGATAAAAAAACATATACAAAAGTCTGCTGACACGAAGACAAATTATTCGCCGGAATTCTTACCAAAAATAGACAATGCCTTTGCCGCCATAGACGCCGGCGTACAGGAGGTACTGATAGGCGATGCAAAAGATCTGCTTGCAAACACAGGCGCTGAAACCACCGGAACACTCTAATCAAAAAATAATGTCAACCGATACAATCTATATACCGATGCACTTGGGCTGTTGCAACAGCTGATGGCGATCCTTTCTTATTCGCGCCAGGAAGCAGAAAGTGCCGATGCAATAGAAGCATTTTTACGGCAAAAAGGTATTACTGCCAATCGCCTGCAACACAACGTTTGGGCAGTCAACAAATATTTTCGATCGAGCGAAACCCACCATTGTTACTCAACTCGCATCACGATACGGTAAAGCCCAACCCGCAATACACAAAAGATCCTTTTACTCCCGAAATATCAGACGGTAAGTTATACGGTCTAGGCAGCAATGATGCGGGCGGTTGCCTGGTAAGCCTTGATCGCTGCGTTTCTGCATTTTTATGACCGGCCGATCTGCACATATAATCTGGTGTTGGCGGCTACGGCTGAAGAAGAGATCAGCGGAAAAAATGGAATAGAACTATTGCTGAAGGATGCACAGTTTGCACAAGCTCATGGCATAGAGCATACAGCTTGCGCAATCGTTGGTGAGCCCACCAAAATGAACCTTGCCATTGCCGAAAAAGGATTGATGGTTTTGGATTGTACTGCACATGGCAGAGCGGGTCATGCTGCGCGCGAAGAAGGTGACAATGCCATTTACAAAGCCATGCACGATATCAATTGGTTTAGCACTTACAACTTTGAAAAAGTAAGTGAATGGCTGGGGCCGGTAAAGATGAGTGTGACGGTGATAGAGACGGAAAACAAAGCGCACAACATGGTGCCGGCGCACGTGTAGGTTTGTGGTCGATGTGCGGATAACCGAAGCATATACACACGAAGAAGTGTTGGACATTATCAGGCAACATGTGCAGAGCGAAGTGGTGCCGCGCAGTATGCGGTTGAGGTCAACGGGTATCGTGAAAACGCACCCGTTGGTGCAGGCAGGATTAAAGCTGGGGCGAACCTGCTATGGTTCACCCACCAGCAGCGATAAAGCCCTTATGCCTTTTCCGGCGCTGAAGTGCGGACCGGGCGAAAGCGGACGAAGTCACACTGCCGATGAATTCATTTACCTGGCTGAAATACGCGAAGGCATTGAAGGATATATCGGACTGCTGGAGAAGGTGATGAGCGATCAGTAAACTCTATTTATAAAATTGGCTGGGTGTTTTTGGTGACCGGCAGGGAGAATGCTATGGTGCATTGTTGCGACGCTCCGTTCAACGGCAATAACACAGATGGAACAGAGAACTCCTGGTATAGTTATACCATCATTAATGCAGCACACATCACAAACTGAACATAGTAACTTGCGCCATTATCGAATACCCATAATCTGAAATTTTATACTATATGAAACTCTGGCAAAAAAATACCAATATACCGAAGCGGTTGAAACATTTACGGTTGGCAACGACCGGCAAATGGATATGTATCTTGCACCTTTCGATGTGCAGGGATCGTTGGCGCACATCACGATGTTGGAAAGCATTGGATTGCTGACAAGAGATGAGTGGCAGCGTCTTATCTGCTGAACTGAAAAACATTTACAACGAACATAACTACCGGCAACTTTACACTGGATGATGATGTGGAAGATATTCACTCGCAGGTAGAATTGATGCTAACACAAAGGCTGGGCGACGTTGGTAAAAAAATACATAGCGGCCGCAGCCGCAACGACCAGGTGCTGGTTGATCTGAAATTATTTCTTCCGGTAGTGCAATAGAACAATTGGTGCAATCACACAAAGGTGTTGTTTGACCTGCTGCAGCAAAAAAGCGAAGCGTTATAACGGGCATTTGTTGCCAGGTTATACTCATCTTCAGTTGGCCATGCCGTCATCATTTGGTTTGTGGCTGGGCGCTTATGCCGAAAGCTTGGTGGATGATGTAATTACCCTGCAGTCTGCTTATAAAGTGGTCAATAAAAATCCATTGGGTTCGGCTGCCGGCTATGGTTCTTCCTTTCCGCTAAACAGAACAATGACCACCCAATTGCTGGGCTTTGACCAGTTGAACTACAACGTTGTCTATGCCCAAATGAGCCGCGGCAAAAGCGAACGCATCGTGGCGCAGGCATCAGTAATGTTGCGCAACGCTCAATAAACTGGCATGGATTGCTGCCTGTATATGAACCAGAATTTCGGCTTTATTTCTTTTCCCGATGACCTGACAACCGGTTCATCCATTATGCCGCACAAAAAAAACCCGGATGTGTTTGAACTGATACGGGCCAAGTGCAACCAGCTGCAGGCGTTGCCCAACGATGTTGCCTTGCTTACCACCAATCTGCCGTCCGGTTATCATCGCGATTTTCAGTTGTTGAAAGAATATCTTTTTCCTGCTTTCGTACACCATGAACAGTTGCCTGGACATGATGCACCTGATGATTAGCAACATGCGGATAAAAGAGAATTTACTTGACAATGAACAATACAAATACTTGTTCAGCGTAGAAGAAGTAAACAAGCTGGTACTGCAGGGCGTACCTTTTAGAGATGCCTATAAAAAAGTTGGACTGGATATTGAAGCCGGTGAGTTTACCTACTCAACTGATCTTGCGCATACACATGAAGGCAGCATTGGCAATCTCTGCACACTCGAGATCAATCAGGCAATGAACACAGCAATTGCAGGGTTTGATTTCGCGACATATCATAAGGCAATTGAGGAACTAATCGCTTGATGAGTTTTGTCATCCTGCTTTTGTCATTCCGGGGAACAAGGTATCTCCTACTCGTATTATAGCCACAAAGACGTAAAGACACAAAGAGGCGCAAAGGTCTTTTGTCATTCGGTTCTTGTCATTCCGACGCAGGAGGAATCTCCCACTCGCTTTGAGTAAGGAGAAATGAGATCCCTCGTTCCCCGGGATGACAACGTACTATTGGGATGACAGCGTATGTTCAAATCAACGCCTAAACAAATCATCACATCACCAACTAACCAATTCTAACAAATCAACAAATCAACAAATCCCCAAATCCCCAAATCATCCAATCAACAAATCATCCAATCAACATTCCAATCTACCCCATCACCTTCTTCCACAACTCGGGTATCCGCTTCATCCATACCAGTTCTCTTTTGCGTATAATGGCTTCATCAGCCGGTGAGCCCCAATAGACTTTACCCGGCTCCAGGTCTATGCCAACACCACTCTGCGCCAGCACCGTTGAATTGGCACCAAGCGTCAATGTTTTGCTTACACCCACCTGCCCCCAAAGTGTAACACCATCATGCAATGTAGTGCCACCGGCTATGGCTACCTGTGCAGCAAACAAACAATTTTTACCCACTACCACATCGTGACCAATGTGGACCATGTTGTCCATCTTGGTACCGGCACCAATGCGTGTTTCGGCTGTTACACCACGGTCTATGGTACAGCCTGCACCTATCTCTACATAGTCTTCCAATACAACATTGCCACAGCTCAACATCTTCTTATACCATATATCGCGGTTCTTTTTTGTGTTGTAGTAAAAGGCATCACTGCCTATCACCGTGCCGGCTTGTATCACTACATGATCACCGATAACAGTATGGTCAAGTATTGATACATTGGGGTAGATGATACAGTTGTTACCAATGCTTACCTGGTTGCCAATGAAGGCGCCGGGCATAATGACCGTGCTCTCGCCAATGGTAGCTGATTCGCTGATGTTTTGTTGCGTTGGCACAAAAGGTCTGAAGTGTTGTACGATCTGTAAATAAGCTTCAAATGGTTCGTTGTGTACCAGTAATGTTTTACCCGCAGGTACACTTACTTCAGCCGTATTGATGATGATAAACGTAGCTGCACTTTGCAAACAGGTGTTGTAATATTTGGGATGATCAACAAAGCAGAGATCACCCTTTTCTACGCGATGAATTTCGTTGATGCCAAGCGCTAATGCGTTTGAGTCACCCATCACTCTTGCGCCCGTAAGGTCTGCGATCCATGCTATAGAAACCGGTGCAGGAAACTTCATATATTATAATTTGGCAACAAAGTTACAGGCATATGCAGCTTGCCGGAATACTTATAGTTGCGTAAAAAAGCGCAGACACTTTTTAGCTTCCACAAAGTTTATAGTACTTGCTTTCTGCAGGTTTAGTGTAGGTGTGCAGGCGGCTACTTTGTCTAACAAAATGCCCTTGTAGTTTTAACTATCTGCAAGCTAAGTTTACCACACGAACAGCAGACAAAACAGGTGTATCTGCAACTGTTATTTCAAGGCATTCAAAACCATTGTAAGAAGATACTTTCTTACCGCATCATAGTAACCGGCAAACACACCATTGTATATGTATTTAGCGACCCTTTTTTAAAAATCTTTTTATCTTCTATCCGGTTGGTTTTGTTAGGGAGTGCATTGGTATGAAAAGATAACTGAGCAGCATCCGGGTCGTTCTTGAACGGGTTATACAACGAATATCATTCTGCTGAAACCCTTTGCCTGCAATGGTTACAGCAGATGCAAAAAGCAGTGGTGGAAAAAATAGAGGCTATGTTGTTTGCCTTACCTGTACGACAAACGACCATATGAGATGGTATAAACGGTTACTCTTATCAACACAAAAAATAAAAATGTGAATAAAATTGTTAAAGAAATTTTTTGTGTTAGAAAAAACGAATTTTTAATATTGTGTAAGGAAATTTATTTCCTGGTACTTACTAACCCATCCATATATCAAAGCCCGGTTTTTTACCGGGCTTTTTTTATGTACTATGCATCGCTACTTTATCATTTATAAACCCTTCCAGGTGCTCTCCCAATTCACTCCAGCAGGAAGGCAAAAAACACTTGCTGATTACTATCAATGTGCCTAAAGATGTTTACCCTGTTGGCAGGCTCGATTATGACAGTGAAGGGCTGTTGATACTTACCAATGATACACAGTTAAATCATCGTTTGCTACACCCGAAGTATAAACATGAACGGGAATATTGGGTGCAGGTAGAAGGTCTGATAAACGACGCTGCTATACATCAATTACAGCAGGGACCTGTAATACCATTGGACGGAAAAAAATACAAGACACAACCTGCCAAAGCATCTTTATTTCAACAGCCACCAATAGTACCGGCACGTGTGCCGCCCATACGTTTTAGCAAAGAGATTCCGGCCAGTTGGATCAGCCTTACACTTACAGAAGGTAAGAACAGGCAGGTAAGAAAAATGACTGCCGCAGTAGGCTATCCCACCCTGCGCTTGATACGCTGGCGTATAGAGAAACTTACCATTGCAGGTATGCAACCCGGCGACCTAAAAGAACTTTCACCAGCAATTATATATGGTCAATTGTTCCCGTAACAGAGTTGTATAATATTACTACCACGCGCAGCTATAACAGCTTTTTCAAAAACGGAATTAACTCACTGGCCATCATGGCATGGTCATCAATATCAGGGTGACCACCGCAGCCATGTGCCTGCATAGGTGCAAAGAAAAAGACAGCAACCTTTTTATCACTTGGATAGGCTTGATCAATACTTTGTTCTACTGCCTGCAGGCAATGCTGCAATACAATGCGCGCTTCACCATTTACCATCGGGCTGCTGAGCAGGGCTATTTGTGCAGCCGGGTATTTTGATTTTATCAATCGTACAAAGTCAATATAATGCTGCACAAAAACAGCGCTGTCAAAGGGCAGTCTTGTGCGCAGACCATCGCCTTTGCTAAAGTCGTTGGTGCCCAAAGCTATGCTGACAATTTTGGGTGCATACGTGGCAAAGTTCCAGTTGTTGGGTGAGTTAAATTGAAAGTCTGTTTTCTCATACACCTGTGGCATTGTTGGGCCATCACTGTTCCAGTTTCTATATACACCTATCCCACTCACACTGCTTAAAATATAGTTGGCTTCCAGTGCGCGGGCTGCCCGCGGTCCATAAGCAAAATACGCATTGTGCTGGTCGTGATAGACACCCGTACCACACGGCACGTCTGCTGGATCGGCGGCGGCGCCACAGGTTATGCTGTTGCCGATAAACTCAATTAATGGCGCATTGGATGGTTGCACAACCCTGATGTTTTTACCGGTTACTTTCTCAATTAATATTGCGCCGGTATGTGCTTCGGTGGTCTTATAGATCCAGATGGTATGGTGCCCATCGGTGGGTGCAGTTATTATTATTGGCAGGCTGGCATTGCCCTCTATTCTTACTTTTTTTTGATAAACACCATCCAGGGTGTATTGTATATAGTTGTGCGCGTTGGCATCGGGCAGCGAGGCATACAATGTGGCTTGCTTACCATCGAAATCAAAGCCAAAGTGCACGGCCGAGCTGATGAGTTGCAGCTTCTGGTCGCTGCTAAGCAACGTTCTGCCAATAGGTACCAGGCTGCTTGCCGCCAATGTGTTCCTGTCTTCTGTATTGATCTTTGTTGGCGTACAATTAACCAGCGCAACACATAGCAGTGCACACATACAATAGCTCATCCGTTTCATAGTAAGATCGTTTTATAGCATCTAAAAAAATGCCACTGCAAAAAAAAGCTATTGATGGTAGATGCACGAATAAAATAGATACAGGCTGCTATATTCTTTACAGGAAACATAACCAAACCCTACAGGCGGGAATGAACAATAGCCACTGCATAGAGGAAGAAAGACGAAGAACCCTTAGATAGAATAAAAGGTATAAAAAGCTACATTGATAATATAAAAGATGAACGGATTGCGACGCAACAATGCCTGACCGGAGTTACCCTGCCGGTACCAAAAGTATGCGCATAAAAAAGCCCCGGCAGTAGCTGCCGGGGCTCTTGTATGCAATACGATTATTTAGAAAAATTTACCGCTCTCATCATTGTCTAGCAGCGATGAGGTCAGGTCGTTGTCAAACACCTCCTGCTTGTTGGCAAGCACTTCGCGCAGCAGGTCGTGAATGGTGATGATGCCTGCAAAATTTTCATTGTCGTAGGCAGCCAGGTAGCGGGTGCCGCGTTTGTTCATCAGGTACATGCAGTCCTCCACGGTCTTGTTGGTAGATACCACGGGCAACTGCGTGGTCATCACTTCTTTCACCAGGGTTTCTTTGCTCGATCTGCCCTTCAGCACCACGTTGCGGGTATAGTCCCTTTCACAAAATATGCCCAGGAAGTTGCCATTGTCCATCACCACCAGGTAGCTCAGGTTCACGGTTATCAGTTGTTCCAACCCCTTTATAACAAGGGTATCGGGGGCTACAATATTGTTGGGTCTGTCTTTCGTTTCCAGTATGTCTTTTACGGTTCGCATGGCAGCTACTTTTTGGTTCGAATATACTTTTTACTTTTCTTAAAATATAATTTTTTGGTGTTGAGGCGCGGTGCTGCGTGCATACTGCCACCTGCACCGCGCCGGGTGTAAGACAGCCCATCGCTGTAGCAGAGTAGCAAACATTCCGCCCGTTGCTGCCGCATTGTTTTTATCGTGTTGGTTTTTTGGGAGACCGGCATTTGATTTCCAATACAACATCGTTGCGTCGCATTTCGTTCATCCGCATCGCTATGTTGTAGCTGCAGGTAATATACTTTCTTCCACTTCCCTAAAACTTACAACCTACAACTCTCTTACCCTCTACCTTCTACCGTTTACCAATAATTTAAAACTTACAACTTAAAACCTACCACTTATAACTTACAACCTTCTTCCTTCCACCTTCCACCTTCCACCTTCCACCTTCCACCTTTTACCTATCACTTAAAACCTATCACTTAAAACTTACAACCTTCTACCTTCCACCTTCCACCTTTTACCTTTTACCTATAATTTAAAACTTACAACTTAAAACCTACCACTTATAACTTATCAACCTTCCACCTTCTTCCTTCCACCTTCCACCTTCCACCTTCCAACCTTCCACCTTCCCCCCTCCCCCGTGCAGGTTATAATTATTTAATTCACCCTTTATCAATTCTCTCCTATATTCGGCCTCTATCCAATCTTTCTGTGCAAGGACCCCCCATTCCATACGACTATTTTGTTACACCCCCCGTCTGTTTTGTGTAGTTAGCTCCCTGTAACAAATTAAAAGAAACTCTGCTGCCAACTGTTAGCTTGTAACATTTACATGTAAATATTTTATTGATCTCAATTTTTTAGTATGAAGAAGTTCTACGCAGTCCGGTATTTTTTATTGGTGATGATGTTGGGGATGGTGGGTGCGAAGGGGTGGGGGCAGTTGACATTATTATAAAATCGTCTTCTGGCGATTGTTTGATTATTCCTACAGGTGTAATTACTTCTACCGTGGTATTGGGGTCCAGGAGGTACAGGGGACAACTCTCTTGCAACACAAAATTATAATGTTTGTGGAGGAGGGGGAGGAGGCTCATATATAAAATATACTTCAAATAGTTCTGGAGCAGGCAAATATGATTATTATGTTGGAACAACTTCGACAGCAGGTGCTTCTAGTACTGTAAAATGCTTCGTATTTTGGAAATACATCCCTGGCAATACGGCTGGCACTTTCGTATTAGCCAACGGCGGAGGGGAGGAGCACCATATGGTACTATAACATCGGAAGTATGGTGCCTATAAAACAACGGCTGCTGGTAGTGCATTTTTTACATACTGGTAAATTGCCAAATTCGGGATATATTTTATCGATACACCCGGAACCGTTGGAGGCACTCCTTTTGGGGGTTCGGATGAGTACATCCGGTGCAGGTGGTGCAGGAGCGAATGGCGGTACAGGTGCATCAGCTGTTACTGCTATTTTTTACAGGGTCAATTGGTTCAGGGCAGGCGGTGGTGGTAGTGGTTCTGCTCATTGCAAATTCATGCAATACACCGCTCTATCGCCTGGTGGTGCTGGGGAGCTATTCAAGTGTCCATCACCTATTGATCTTGTACCTACAATTTCGAATGTTTCTTCCAACAAACGGAACTAGTAACATCTAATGTTAATATTACAGTTACGGGCACAAATTTCATTTACTGGGGTAAGTGCCATTACTGTTGATGGTGTTGCAGTGACAACTACGTTACGTCAGTTCTACGTTTTTAAGTGATATTTTAAATGTGCCTTCTGGAGCACACAATATAGGAGTAACAAACACGGGTACTTTTGGTATTTCCAATTATATTCTTTTCAAACATTAATGCCGGTAACTTGTACACCCCCAACCTCCCAAGCTTCATACATCATCTGCAAATACAACCGCGTATAATTAGCGTAATTATTCTTCACTCGTGGTAGTGGGACTGGAGGGGTAATAGTGGTGGCGCGTGTCACAAGTACTGCAGCAGTTAGTCCAACAAGCGGTACAACCTATTCGAGCCAGTTCGACATTTGGCACTGCAGGCACAACTACTGGAACAGGCAACTACGTGGTATATAACAGCAATGCGGTTGTTACAGGCGCGGCAACAGGTAATATAAGTGTTACTGGTTTGACCCCAGGAACACAGTACACTTTAACGGCTTATGAATACAATAGTACTAGTACCTGCTACAATACTACCGGTCCTCCGAGTGCTAGTTTTTATACGTTAAGTACAGCACCAACAGGTAACCCTGCAACCTTTACTGCTACCGCTACAGATCAAACTAATATTGGTATAAATTTTAGTGCGGCAAGTTAAGTAACTGCAAGTGGGTATTTGATATTTCAACGCAGCGGCAGTTCGCCGACAACATTTGTACCTTCTAATGCAACAGCTTACACCGTTGGAACTATTTATGGAGATGGGAAATTAGCTGCGAATATTGCTTCTTCGAGTTTAACTACTGCTACAATTAGCGGACTTACAGCCAATACTCAATATAGTTATACTATAGTTCCCTACAGTTGGGACGGCACAAATGCCACCACTTATAATTACTATACTTCAACTAATAATACTGCAACGGCAACTACCTCAGCTTTAACAACGCCATCGGCGCCAACAATTACAGGCATTACCGCAGGTAATCGTCAGTTGTCGGTTGCTTTTACCGCACCAGGTTCGAATGGCGGCTCGGCAATAACAAACTTTAAGTATTCCATTGACGGAGGAAGTACATTTACTGCGGTATCTCCAAGTCAAACCACCAGTCCTATTGTAATATCCGGCTTGACGAATGGTACTACCTACCAGGTACAAATACGTGCGGTTAATGCTCAAGGCGACGGCACTGCTTCAAATACGTTGAGCGGAACACCTGCCTTGACATATTGTACCTCCACGGGAACTAGTTCTGCTTCTTCAACATACTTTACTTCATTTAGTACGACAGGTGGTTCAACTAACATTACTAATAACAGCTCTGGTTATTCAAGTAATGGGTACGGAAATTTTTCAGGTTCTCAAAATGTATCACAACTACAAGGTAATTCTGTAAGTTATTCAACAACGATATTTGGAGTTTCTGGGTTAGTTGGAGTTGGGATATGGGTAGATTGGAATCAAAATGGAGTCTTTACTGATGCTGGCGAAAGTGTTTATAATACCAACGGTAGCTATACTTCAACAAGTCCTTTGGCAGTTTCACAATACCTAATACAGCTCTAGCCGGAACAACACGGATGAGAATAGTTGTAAATTATAATTCATCGACACCAGTTAGCTGTAATTCTAATATAACTGGCGAAACTGAAGATTATACACTTACAGTTATTTCGCCCATTGCTTACTATTCCAATTCGACCGGCAATCTTGATGTGCTCACTACATGGGGTACGAACACAGATGGAAGCGGAACAGCACCATCCAGTTTTACAACAGGAGGCCAAACCTTCAACATCGTAAATAATACAACTCCAACTATTGGTGCGCCCTGGACAGTTAGCGGAACAGGTTCTAAAGTCGTGGTGGGAGATGGAACAAACCCTGTAAACTTTACCATTCCGGCAAGCTATGCCTACAGCGGTACAGTAGATGTTTCAGGAGCGTCATCCTTAACAATCGCAAATACCACCATACCTACTTTGGGTACACTTGCTGCTACGAGTACGGTTGACTATGCCAGTGCAGGTTCTCAACCTTTAACTGCGGCTAATTACGGAAACTTAACCAATAGTGGTAACGGAACGAGGGTATTGCCTTCGACTGGTACGGTAGGGATTGCGGGGACTTACACTCCAACCACCGGGACAAGAACTATCACAGGAAGCACAATTAATTTCAATGGTACAGGTTCACAATCCATTCCTGCCATTGCTTATAACAATCTCAACATTAGTGGTACCAGGGCATCTGCTACAGTCACTTTGGTTACGGGCACTATTGCTGTGGGCGGCACTTTCTCCCCAACAGCAACTGGAGTAAATTACAATAACACAGGCAATACATTTGATTTTAGCAGCGGTTCTGCTCAAACCATTCCTGCATTCAATTACAATAACCTGACAATACAGGGAATGGTGCAAGGACTTTTGCCTCATCCGGAACTGTCGGAATTGCCGGGACGTACACACCAACCACTGGGACCAGAACCATTACAGGTAGTACTATTAACTACAACGGTACCACTGCCCAAACGGTGGTTGCAACCACCTACAACAATTTAACTATATCCAATGCAGCCGGTTCAACAACCAGTGGTTCAGTATCCGTCAATACTGCATTAACAGTAAATGAGGCGCTTACCATAGGTGCTTCCAGTACCTTAACAATTGTTGCAAATGCGTCGGTAACAGTTGCTGCTTCTAAAACGTTGACTGTTGATGCCGCAGGTACTATACAAAATAATAGTACGACCGCCTTTGTGTTGAATGGTACATTATCAATTAATGGAACTTATGTTCATAATGCAAACAGTAGTACAATTCCTGGTGTTAGTCCGGCTTCAGGTGCAACTTATGGTGCAGGTTCAACTTTAAACGTAGGTGGGGGCGGTTCAAATGTCACTTCAACAATACCAACATTACCTGCGTCGGCATACAATGTTATTTGGAACTGTCCAAATCAAAGTACAACTGCATCCTTTCTTTCGTTAACTCCCGTAACTATAAATAATTTTACAGTTATTAGTACAGGAACCGGAGGGATAAGTAATGGCAACGGAGGAATATCAAGAATGTTTAATATAGCTGGAGATCTTACAGTGTCAGGTGGTTCTTACCGGGTTACAGGTAACAGTGCTTCTGCTACTGCTAATCAAATCACCAATGTTTCAGGAAATGTCGTCATAAGCAGTGGGTCTATGTTCATATCCAATAATACTTTGGGTTCAGGAACGGCGAATTTAAATGTTGGCGGTAATATTAGCTTTCTGGAGGCACGTTTGGTAACGCGCCAGTTCCACATCCGGTACTTTAACCTTCAATGGTAGCATCCAGCAAACCTTTTCTTCCATTGGTATGAGCAATACTGTAAATGTTACACTCAATAACGCTGCGGGTGTGTCACTATCATCTAATATGACTGTTGGCGGTACGCTCACTTTTTCAAATGGCAAAATAACTTCCAACGCCTATAGTGTTATCGCAAATGGTACAGTCAATGGTGGGGAACAGGATGGGTAGTTGGAAATTTACAAAAGCCCATAGCTACAGGTACAAATCCTTACACCTTCGAAATTGGAGGTACTACTAACTACAGACCGGTTGCAATTTCTTTTAACAATGTGACCACCGCAGGATCATTAACAGCACGTGTTTCACAAAGCAATGCTGATTACAGTCCGACTAACGGTTCGGGGTTGAACGCTTCTGCTTTACTGCAACGGTATTTTACATTGACCAATAACGGTATTGTATTAAATGGTTCCACAGGTAATTTCAATGCCACTTTCAACTTTGTCGCAGGTGATGTAGTCGGCACAGCTTCCAACTATATAGTGCGGAGATATTCCGGCAGTCAATGGGCAGCACCTGTATCAAGTGTCAACAACAATCCAACATTGTCGGTTACAGGTACAGGTTTCAAAGGTTATGGTGATTTTGTCATTGGTGAGCCTGCCGCTGAACCTACCATAGTAGCCAATGCATTACAGCCCTTCGGTTCGGTTTGTATCAATACGACTTCTGGTCCTAACACATTCACCATTACAGGTACCAACCTTGATGGTAGTAATGTTACAGTTGCTGCATTGGCAGGTTTTTCCTATTCTGCTGACGGTGGTACTACGTATTTGGCTTCGCTGTCAATTCCGGCTTCCACATCCTTTAGCCAACAAATTCTGGTAAAATTCACTCCAACAAATAGTCAGGCTTATGATGGAAATATTGTGATTGGCGGTGGTGGTGCAGCGAACTATAGTGTAGCAGCAAGCGGCAGTGGAATTAATACCCCTCCATCAGTATCAACAGGGAGTGCTTCTTCCGTAACATCAACCTCGGCCATCCTTGCAGGAAGCCTTGCATCTACAGGCTGTACCTCGTTATCAGAATATGGTTTTTATTATAGTACTACTTCGGGTTTCGTGGATGGTGCAGGTACAAAGGTTACTGCAAGCAATCTTTCGGGCTCAGCTTTCTCGTATAGTTTAGCAGGCTTAAATATAAGTTCTGCTTATTATTTCAAAGCATTTGCCACAAATAGCGGCGGAACTTCTTATGGGGCACAGGGCACCTTTACAACCCTTACCCCTTCAATAACATTAGGACCGTTAGCAGCCTTTGGCAATGTGTGTATCAACACAACCAGTAACGCAAATCCTTTTACTGTTTCTGGTTCTAATCTTACTACAGCAGATGTTACGGTTGCAGCATTAAACGGATATTCCTATTCGCTATCTTCAGGCGGAACTTACACAAGTACTTTAAGTATTCCGCAATCAGGCGGCACTTTGGCTTCAACAAGTGTTTACGTAAAATTTTCACCCACACTTGTACAATTATACAGTGGCAATATAGTTGTTGGCGGGGGTGGGGCAGCAAATGGTAATGTGGCAGCATCTGGTAGTGGTGTGAATACGGCTCCAACGGTTGCAGCCGGTACAACTGGCAGCATCGATGCTACTTCTGAAACAGTTAACGGCATCATTAGTTCAATTGGTTGTTCTCCAGTAACCGCATATGGTATTTATTATAGCACAACGCCCGGTTTTGCAGATGGTGCGGGTACACCGGTTACTGGTTCTAATTTAAGTAGTTCTAGTTTTAGTGTTACCGTTTCGAGTTTGAGTGCTAATACCACTTACTATTTCAAAGTGTATGCAATCAATAGCGGAGGAACTAGTTATAGTGCCGAGGCATCTTTTACTACGGCAAGTTTAATAGCCCCTGTTGCTACAGCAGGTACTGCGGTTACCTCTACAGGCTTTACAGCTAACTGGGGTACAGGTACGGGTGCAACAAGTTACAATTTAGATGTGAGTACTATAAGTACTTTCGGTACAACGTCTTCTTCTAGTTTGATCGAAGGGTTTAATTCCGTTGGTTCTAATGGAACTCCTGTTCCTTCTGGCTGGACTTTCACTTCTATTGGCGGCAATTATACATCAAGTGGAAATTATGGTGTATCGTCTCCTTCAATTCAGATGGACGCCACCAGTGACAGAGTTCAGACGCCAACAATAGGTGGACAGGCTACATCACTAAGTTTTTGGATTAAAGGACGGGTACTAATGCAACTAGCGCTTTGTTAGTAGAAGGATCCAGTGATGGTACAACTTGGACAACCGTTGAAAACATCAATAATCTTCCAACGACAGGTACTACAAAAACTTATAATAATGTCTCTGGCTATAATAGGTTTAGATTTACTTATACAAAGTCATCCGGAAATTTAGCATTTGATGATGTTTATGTCAATTATTCAACTACTACTCCATCATTTGTCACCGGTTACAATGACCTTTCCGTCTCTGGCACATCTCAATCTGTGACCGGTTTAACAGCTAACACTACTTATTACTACCGTGTGCGTGCTACAAGTACAAATAGCACCTCGGCAAATTCAAATGTAGTGACAGTTGTCACTACACCTGTTGCTCCAACAGGTAGCTCATCGCAATCATTTTGCGATGGTGCAACTGTAGCAGATCTAGCAGCTACGGGTAGTAATATCAAGTGGTATGCGACATCTTCCGGCGGTTCTTCTTTGGCAAGCACAACTGCGTTGGTAGATGCTACCCATTATTATGCAACCCAGACTATCAATGGAGTTGAGAGCGCAGACCGATTTGATGTTACAGTTACTATATATCCTACATCAGTTGCAGGAAGTATTAGCGGTGCAGGTACAGTTTGTACAGGTACCAACAGCACTACTCTTACATTGAGTGGCTTCACAGGAACTATTCAATGGCAATCTTCAGCTAATAATTCTACTTTCAATAATATTTCCGGTGCAACAGGTTTTAACTATACAGCCGCTAACTTAACCTCGACTACCTATTTCAGAGCAGTGGTAACAAGTGGCGTTTGCTCTTCTGCAACTACATCAAGTGTTACTGTCACTGTTAATCCTGCTTCGGTTTCTGGCAGCATCAGTGGTGCAGGTACAGTATGTACCGGAACCAACAGCACTACTTTAACTCTGAGTGGTAATACTGGAACGATACAATGGCAATCATCAAGTGATAACTCCAATTATGCAAATATTTCCGGCTCAACGGGTTCGACTTATACTGCTACCGATTTAACCGCAACTACTTATTACAGAGCTGTTGTTACAAGCGGAGTATGTTCTTCCGCAACATCAGGTTCCACTTCCATCACCATCAACCCTCTCCCCACTCAATACTCCGTCACCGGCGGTGGATCTTATTGCAGTGGTGGAAGTGGTTTTGCGATCGGATTAAATAATTCGGAAAGCAATGTCAGCTATCAATTGTTCATGGGCAGTACGGCAATTGGTTCACCGGTTAGTGGCACGGATGCTGCCATCTCCTTTGGCACATTTACAACCGCCGGTACCTACACTGTAAAAGCGACGAATGCTAATTCCTGCACCAGCGATATGTTGGGTTCAGCTATTATCACAGTAAAACCAATACCTGACGCACCCACCATTACAACAACCCAACCTGATTGCGGAACATCTACAACAGGTTCCATTTCTATCAGTACACCCAATGGTGCGGGTTATACCTATAGTATAGACAATACTGACTATTCAAATACCAGCGGAACATTCAATACGCTGACCCCGGCATCTTACCCCGTAACTGCCCGGTTGGATGGTTGTACCTCTGCCATTACCACAGCCACCATTGCAGCGGCACTCAACACCTGGACCGGCAACTTCCAGTACGGACTGGAGCAATGCCGCAAACTGGCAATGTGGTGTTGTACCGGTTGGGCCAGACAATGCGACCATACCCGCGGTATCTACTATGCCTCATCTAACAGGTATGACTGCTGTGAATGATCTCGAGATCAAACCCGGAGCAAAGCTTTATCTCGATAACAAATCTTTGACCATTAATGGTTTACTATCAGGTACAGGTCAGCTCGCTGGCACCGCCACCTCCGATCTTACGGTTAAAGGAGCTGGTAGCACGATCTATTTGGATCCCGCCAGTCGTCAATTGCAAAACCTGACCATCAATACCAGCGGAACCATTGCATTAGGTGATACCATAGAACTGGTAAAAGACCTCAGCGTTTCTTCCGGTATTTTCAATGCATCTAAACTGATATTAAAATCAACCTCTATTCAAAACACCGCCCGCGTTGCGCAGGTTGGCAGCAGTGCTTCTATAACCGGTGATGTAACAGTCGAGCGATTTATTCCGGCAAAGCGCGCCTTCCGTTTTATTACTTCTTCTGTCACCACTTCTACGGGTATTCGCCACAACTGGATGGAAGATGGCGATGTAACGGTCGTGGGCAAGGGAACACATATTACCGGTCTGAACGGTGCTGCAAACGGTTTTGATGTCAACGCAGGTAACAGTCCTTCGTTGTTCTATTACGACAATATGAACCTGAAGTGGATGGCTGTTACCAATGCAAACACCACCACGCTTTCTGCCGGCTTTGCTTACCGTTTATATGTACGTGGCGACAGGACAATTGACCTTAGTTCAAATACTGCTACTGCAAACAACACAGTTCTGAAAGCAATTGGATCTTTACGTACAGGTACGATTACCTACAACAGCGATCTCAATTCTATTGCTTATTTACACCCAAAAGTTGCTGGTGCCACAAGCGACGTCTTTAGTTATATTGGAAACCCTTATGCTTCTCCGGTAAGCTGGAAGAAGGTAGATATTCAGAATGTATCAACTACCTATTATAGTTGGGATCCGCAGGGCGGCGAGCCAGGAGGAATATATAAAAGTTATAACAGATCGTCGGTTGCAAATGATGTGGAAGTTGACGAGAATATACAACCAGGCGAAGCATTCTTTGTCTTAGTAAATGGACCTAACCCTTTTATAACTTTTAAAGAGCAGGATAAAACTGATATTTTTCGGAGAGTATTCAGACCTACGAGTGAATTTCCTCTATTGAATGTGCAATTATATTTTAACGATACGACGGGAACACGTATAAAAGGAGATGCGTTTGCAGTAGTTTTTGATAGTAGCTTCTCGTCCTTCATTGGGGATGAAGACAGCCGCAAGTTCAATAACCTGAATGAGAATATGGCAATCGATCATCTCGATACTATTCTTAGTGTTGAAGGTCGGCCGGAAATAGTAGTAGCCGATAGCATACAACTGAAATTGTGGAACTACCGGCACAAGAACTACTTCTTAAAGTTCAACCCTTCCAACTTTGCACCGGGTATGACGGCATATCTTAAAGATGCTTATCTCGCCACGGAAACGCCTATTAACATGGGTGATAGTTCGCTGTATGATTTTAGTGTTTCCACTACCGATACGCTGAGCCTGGCAGGCAACCGTTTCAAGATCGTCTTCAAACAGGGCAGCGTATTGCCGGTAACAGTGACCGATTTGAAAGCCTATAGCAAAGACAAGGGTGTACAGGTAGAATGGATAGCACGTACCGAGACCAACACCGTGCGGTATGAAGTACAGAAGTCAGTTGATGGCCGCGACTTTGAGAAAGCCGGTACAGTAGAGGCAAAAGGCAATGCACCGGTAATTACTTATGGCTGGTTTGATGCAACACCCGTTAACGGCACCACATACTATCGCCTGAAGGTGATAGACAAATCAGGTGCGGTAACCTATACCTCTGTGGTAAAGGTGTACCTTGAATACCAGTGGTACTATTGCTGTCTATCCTAACCCGGTGAAGGGAAATACCATTCATCTGCAAATGCAAAATATGCCGGCAGGTAAATACATTGTAACACTGGTAAATGGGCTTGGTCAGCGTATGCTGAGCAAAACAATTGAGCACGCCGTGGGAGTAACAAATTATCCGCTCACCACCGGCAGGCTGTTGCCCAAAGGAACCTACACCTTGCAGGCTAAAAACGGGGAAACTGTTTTCTCCACTACCTTGCTTTTTGAGTAGCCACCTTGCCAACTGATATATCTTAAACCGGAGAGTAGAACCATTACTCTCCGGATTTAAAAAAAATGGAAATAAGATGAAGCAGGCAATGAAGGCATGGTTTATGCGGCAAACACCGTAATTATTAGCCACTGTTTTATCTGATATTCTTTCCAAAAAAGGTGTTGTTACAGCAACGCCTTTTATTTTGTCCTCCACTTTTATAAAGCCTTTGTTTGCATTTTCGATTTGAGAAATTTTAGGATTTCAGCCGGGGCTTTACGTTTATGCCAACAATTATTCTGCGGTGCATTGCCTACCTTTGCTGCGTTAAAAAGTTACAATTATGATCAAGACAGGTAACCCCGTTATCAGCATATATACTGAAATGACTCCCAACCCGGAAACCATGAAGTTTGTCGCCAATAAACTTTTATATCCCGGCAAGAGCATCGATTTTCCGGATGAGAACACTGCAGGGCCTTCTCCGCTGGCAAAGGAATTGTTTAGCTTTCCCTTTATCAAGAGCGTTTTTATAGCCAGCAATTTTGTTACGCTTACCAAAACTGCCGATACCGAAGACTGGCAGGATGTGATACCAACCATCAAGCAATTTTTAAAAGACTATCTTGAAAATGGCGGCACGGTTATCAACGAAGACGAGATCGTGGTAAATAAAAACAGACGCTACCAACAACATAAGCGCAGATGATGATGATGTGGTAAAACGCATAAAAGAATTACTGGAAAATTATGTAAAGCCTGCCGTTGAAATGGATGGCGGTGCAATACAATTTAGGAGTTATGAAGATGGTGTGGTAAACCTGATGTTGCAGGGAAGTTGCAGCGGTTGCCCATCGAGCATGATAACGCTAAAGGCAGGAATAGAAGGCATGATGAAGCGAATGATACCCGAAGTGAAGGAAGTAGTTGCCGAAGCAGAATAGGTTTTTTGGAATAGATAGAATAAACAGAACGTCTTCTACACAGAAGGCGTTTTTGTTTATATCAACTATTGCTATGCTTGTAAGAAGCGATAGATACACACTGTATGCGCGTAATGGTTTGTATAGTATGCTAACAGCTCAATAGAGATAAACAGTACACGAGTGCGACGCAACAAAAGCCTTATAGTGGTTCTTTGCCCTGGCCCCTGCATACCTGTATTTTTTTACTGTTAACTACATGAACGGACGGAGTGTTTACCAATAATGTACCTGAATGGTGCAATATTTACTATCTTAAATTTTCAGAAGATTGATGCATATGAAACACCCGGTTAACCCGCACCTGAAACTAAACGAATTGCAAGCCACTGCTATCTGCGGCAATGACATCAGTTCTTCGTGCCTGTATGTATCGGCACTTACTATTGTTTATGCCGGTCAATATGCATGGATCTCATTGCTGATTGTTGCCCTGGTATTGTTTCTGTTTCGTAAAATATATGGTGAAGTTGTGGGCGCGCTGCCACTGAACGGGGGTGCGTATAATGTGTTGTTGAATACTACATCGAAACGCATGGCGTCGTTTGCAGCCTGCCTGACTATTTTGTCGTATATGGCAACCGCGGTCATCTCTGCCTACGAAGCGATGTTTTACCTGCACGACATTTTTGAAGCGCTGCCCTTACAAATTGCAACGGTGATTTTGCTGGCGATTTTTATGGTGTTGGCAATTATAGGTATTGGTGAATCGGCGAAGGTGGCGGTCATCATCTTCCTTACACACATCAGTTCATTGTTGCTGCTGGTGCTGTTGAGTTGCTGGTTTCTTTTCAATCACGGCTTAAGTATATTTTTTGCCAATTGGCATTTGCCTATTAGTTCCGGGGGGCTGGTAACGGCATTGTTTTTAGGTTTCTCGGCTGCTATGCTGGGTATCTCGGGCTTTGAAAGCTCAGCAAACTTTGTAGAAGAACAGCAGGACGGTGTCTTTCCAAAAACGCTCCGCAACATGTGGGCGGTGGTTAGTTTTTTTAACCCGGTGATCGCCTTGCTGGCACTGTGTATCATTCCGATGACGGTGATAAGATCGCATGAAGAATCGCTGCTATCGTTTATGGGCAAAACCACTGGTGGAGCATGGCTTGCCTACCTGATATCGGTAGATGCTGTACTGGTGCTGAGTGGCGCCGTGCTGACATCGTATGTAGGCGTAACGGGTCTTGCCAAACGGATAACACTGGATCGGATTTTACCCAATTTTTTTCTAAAAGAAAACAAGCGCTGTGTTAACTATCGCATTGTGATCGGCTTTTTTATTTTGTGCGTTTCGGTATTGCTGGTCACGAAAGGTAACCTGGCCGACCTGGCAGGTGTGTATACTTTTTCATTCTTAACAGTGATGGCTTTGTTTGGTATAGGTAACCTGTTGCTAAAAGCAAAGCGCAAAAGACTACCCCGCCCGGAGAAAGCACCCGTACTATCGGTGTTGGTAGCGATAGCCCTGGTGGTTGCAGCCTTCTTTGGCAACATCAGGCTGAACATCAATTCATTTTATGTGTTCGTCAAATACTCTATTCCTGCCCTGCTGTTTATACTTATAATGCTGAACCGGGCTTTGTTTATAAAATGGATGATCTATTTGCTGGAATATTTGTACCGGCCATTGCGCAGGTTTGTTATTAATAGCAGCCGCAGTTTAGAAAACTCACTGCGTAGAATTAATTCGCATGAGCTAGTGTTTTTTACAAAGGGCGACAATGTAGCGATACTGAACAGGGTGATGATATACGTAGAAGAAAATGAAGTGACCAAACGTTTAAAGATCGTGCACATTGGCAGTAAAGACAGTGATAACTCAACGCTTATGAAAGATCTGGAAGTGCTGGATCGTGCGTATCCTGATATTAATATTGAGTTTGTGGAGATTGAAGGTGTATTTGGGCCGGATATTATTGAAGAGCTCTCGGTTAAATGGAACATACCTAAAAACTTTATGCTTATTGGTTCGCCAGGCAATAAGTTTCCCTATCATGTGTCGGAGCTTGGCGGTGTTCGTTTGATCATGTAAATCTCGACTTCGGACGAAACTTGATGAGTGGATAAACGGCATTGGTAAGGTATTCACCGGATGCTTTAACCTGTTGTTATACCGTACAGATTTACGTTGTTTTTCACGGTAAATAGAGACGTTTTACGAGCCGGCAAATTTTTATAATATGTTGGTTGGCATTGTTATAGCAGTTTTGGCAGATGATGACAAGCGGATTTTCAAAAAAAATACGGAAGCATTATAACCAGATCGTGGGCAGCATTGCCTTCTATCCGGCCATTATTGCCACCGGCTTTCTCATATTCTCAATAATAATGCTCGAGTTCGATTTTTCGGAAACGGGCAAACATTTAAAAGCAAGCTTAAGCTGGATCAGCCTGCGCGATGCGAGTACTGCGAGAAACATCCTTACCACCATTGCAGGGGGGATCATATCATTGACGGTGTTTAGCTTTTCGATGGTGATGATCTTGCTGAACCAGGCTGCCTCGCAAATGAGTAACCGGATGCTTGATAGTATGATCGGCAACCGTTTTCAGCAGGTGATACTTGGCTTTTATATAGGCAGCATTGTGTATTCTTTGTTTTTGTTAAGCACCATACGCGACATAACCTCGGGTATATATGTACCTGCACTCAGCATTTATTTTTTATTGCTCTTAACCATTGTTGATATTTTTCTCTTTATTTATTTTCTACATTATGTCACACAATCGGTCAAGTTTGAAACGATCATTCAGCGGATACATAAAAGCACGTTGGAGTGATTAGAGAGAGTGTGCACTGTTATTCAGCCTGAAGAGTTTGTACCCGATGGCATTAACATACAAGAGATACGAACAACCTCATCTGATTATCTGCAGGGATTTGACAAGAAGATGTTGATGCAATTTGCAATCAAAAAAAATGGTGTAATTCACTTTTTGTATCCTGCGGCAACTTATCTTTTGAAAGGTGTACCCTTCTTACATTTTTATGGTTCCGCGAAATTATCTGCCGACGATAAAAAAGACTTGTTGAACTATATAGACTTCTATAGTGGGCAACCCATAGCCAGGAACCCTTATTATGGATACCATCAACTGACCGAGGTAGCCATAAAAGCATTAAGCCCCGGCATCAACGATCCGGAGACCGCTGTGCTTAGTTTGCATGCAATTACCGATCTGTTCCATTACAGGCTGCATAATTTTTCGCAGCATGTGCTGCGCGATGAAAACAACCAACTGCGCGTTGTTTTGAGCGAGTGGTCATTTGAAGAGCTTTTCAGAGAATGTTATTATCCGATTTGGGATTATGGAAAAAATGACCGATATATAAGAGAGGCTTTACAAAAAATGACTAACCAGTTAAAAGCCAGCACAAATGATCCGGTAATTATTAGTTTTCTAACTTCATTCTGCACCGATATAGAAGATCAAACCCAAAAGAAAAAAGACGGCAAAAAAAAGGAGTAAATTGTTTGCTCATTTATCCGCCACTGCCGTTGCTTACCTAACAAAATATTTTTGATCATGGACATACATAAAGCATACGAATTGATAATAAACAAACTAACCATATGGCTGAAAGAATTTATCAGGTTATTACCTAATATGGTGATAGCTGCAATTGTTGTTGTACTGGGCTTCTTCCTGGCCAAATGGTTGCAAAAAATTGCAGTGAAACTGTTTCACAGGTTTTTTAACAATGAAACACTCAATAGTCTTTTTTCGTCGCTGGTATATATATTCACGATTGGTGTTGCAGGTTTCGTTGCACTGAGTATTTTAAACCTGGATAAAGCAGTTACTTCTATCCTGGCTGGCGCCGGTATCGTAGGTTTGGCGTTGGCTTTTGCCTTTCAGGATATTGCCTCCAACTTTATGTCGGGAATATTTCTGTCCATTCGCCGCCCCCTGCATGCGGGCGATATTGTGCAGATAAAAGATTACATGGGTAAAATCACGCAGATCAATTTGCGCGATACGGTGCTGCGAACTTTCCAGGGGCAAATGGTCATAATACCCAACAAGGAAGTACTGCAAAACCCCATTGAGAACTATTCGCTTCTTGGCAAACGACGTATGGACCTGACAGTGGGTGTATCTTATGGCGACGATCTGCGCCGGGTAAAGGAGATCACACTCAATGCAGTTAAGGACCTGGAGGGACTAACACAAGAAGATGAGACCACCTTATTTTTCACTGAGTTTGGTGATAGCTCTATCAACTTTATTATCAGGCTGTGGGTACGAACACCTGAGCAGATCGATTTTTTGCAGGTACGCAGTGAGGCAGTCATGCGCATCAAAGAAGCTTACGATGAAAATGACATAATGATTCCATTTCCCATTCGTACAATTGATTTTGGAATTAAAGGCGGAGTACCTTTACACGAAACAAGTCTGAGTGTAGTATCAACGGTCAATGAATTAAAAGCCTGAACACTTCCAGGCATCTATTCTTTCTAATCCTTTACCTTAACCTTTTTCCGAAACCTTTAAAAACAAAAACGTATGAAGTTTAATTTGCGCAGCGGCCTGCTTGGCAGTGCAGCTTTTCTTTTCCTGTTCGCTTTCAGTGCCTGTTCTAAAAAGATTTCTTTTCAAACCTCCTCTATTGTGCCTGCCGCCGAGGGAACAGTGAAAATAAAAAACGATAAAAATAAGAACTATGTGATCGACCTCAATGTCATCCGATTGGCCGAACCCAAAAGATTGAGTTCCTGCCAAAAACACCTATGTGGTTTGGATGGAAACCGACAAGTCTGAGTTGAAAAACATTGGCAGTTTAAACACTTCCAGTGGTTTGTTTTCAAGCACCATGAAGAGTTCCCTGAAAACAGTTACTGCCTTCAAGCCAACCGGTATTTTCATTACCGCCGAAGACAATGCCAACATTCAGTATCCGGAAGGACAGGTTGTATTGCGAACCGATAATTTTTAGTGTAAAATTTTACCCTTTTTGCTGCCTGGCTTTTCTGTTACAACATGCTTTCAAATATTCGCATCAAAGTGTTTGGTCGTCATTTTGCCGGGAACAACTATTGAATTTATACCAGAGAATAGCCAGGTTCACAGGCTGCTTATCATTACTATTTGGTTACAACATCACACACCAATAAAATTTAAGGAGTTGTTATGAAACACAATCTAAAGCAGATGCTCGGTTTTGCTATGGGCGCTACCGATGGCGAAATGGGCAAAGTAAAAGATTTTTATTTCGACGATAGTACCTGGATCATTCGCTATGTGATAGTAGAAACCGGCAACTGGTTATCAGGTCGCAAAGTTCTTATCGCGCCACAAGCTATTTCAGCAATTAACTGGAGCGATAAATGCCTGCCGGTAAACCTTAATAAGAACCAGATCAAAAACAGTCCGGATATTGATACCGAAAAACCTGTTACCCGCCAGCACGAAATGGAATTGTATGAATATTATCCATGGAACAACTACTGGGGCACCGGGCTATGGTCGGGCGGCATGGGCACCTCGGGTATGATGATGCCACCGGCAGTACCTGTCGGCGATCCCGTACGCGAACGCAACAATGTAAATACTGCCCCCGAAGGCGATCCGCACCTGCGTAGTTTCAACAATGTAATAGGTTATAAAATACGCGCTACCGACGATGAGATCGGCGACGCTGATGATTTTCTTTTAGACGAAAGCAATTGGACGATTGACAAACTTGTCATAGATACCGGGAGTTGGCTATCGGGCAAAAAGGTGTTGATTTCTACACATAATGTACAGCAAATAGAGTGGGAGACGATGTCGATAGTTGTTGATCTTTCTACAAAAGATATAGAAGACAGCCCGGAGTATCACCGTGACTAATGTGTGGTTTTATTATGTTCTGCTATTTTTGGGCGCCGGCATTTTACCTTTTTTTTTGCATCGTTGCCACGCTCGCTTGTACGGTATATCTCTATTGAGCTTTTATTGCCTGCAAAAACTTTCCCTCATGTTGGCTACGGGTCAGTGTCATAAAAAATCAAAATAGCAGTGGCGGCATGTTATTTATATCCTTTTACTTACATTTTTACTTTCAATTGCACCTGTGTGTTTTAAAAAAAATTTCAGGTGTCTAAAACAACAATTATGGTCATACAACTCAATTCAGATAACAACATTTTAGGAACTGAAGGACTTAGCGAACACATCAGTAGCACACTTACCAATGCTTTACAACGCTACGATCAGCAGATTACCAGAGTAGAGGTACATCTTGCCGATGAGAACGGAAATAAAAGTGGTGGCAACGATAAAAGATGCACCCTGGAAGCGCGGTTGGAAGGGATCAACCCGGTAGTTGTAAGTAACCACGGTGATACCATAGATCATGCAGTAAAGGGAGCAATAGACAAGTTGAAAAGTTCGCTGGAGTCTACTCTGGGACGCCTGAAAAATCATTGATCAACAGCAGGTTAATAGCACCCTTTGCACAAAAAGTTCGCAGGCATAAACTGCGAACTTTTTTATTTGCCTCATTTTCTGCCGCATTGATATTGCAGGATCTACATGAGAAGGAATGAATATTTTAATACTTACTATAACCGCCTCCGTTATGGCATTGTAGCAGAAGCATTGTGTAACCATTTTTTCTAATCCTCATAAAACGACTGACCAGTGAAAAATGTTTTTTTTGACAGTTGGGAAAGCATCGTAAGAAGCCTTATCATTACTATGTTGGCCTATATTACGTTGGTAATAATGCTGCGTGTTTCGGGCAAGAGAACCTTGGCAAAAATGAATGCTTTCGATTTTGTGGTCACCATTGCACTCGGGTCTTGCCTGGCAACAGTTTCCCTCAATAAAAATGTTGCGCTGGCTGATGGTGTACTGGTTTTTCTTTTGTTCATCCTGCTGCAATATCTCATTACATGGCTGTCGGTTAGAATACCTTTTGTGAAAGACATGGTCACCAATAAACCAACCTTGCTGGTTTATAAAGGGGAAGTTTTTACCACCACATTGAAGAAAGAAAGAATTGCTATAGATGAAGTACATGTAGCCGTGCGTCGCAAAGGAATTGGCAGCTTAAGTGAAGTTGACATGATCATATTGGAGACAACCGGTGATATAACTGTAATACCAAAAATTGACACGGGCAATGGCTTAGATACGTTGACAGATGTTGGCAATCTGCCAGATGAAGTGCACGTCAAGTAAGAGCTATACTTCTTTCTTTGTTTCGGTTCTTACCCGGAAGCTATTGGAAGCGTCATAAAATTTAAGTTCTGTAATATCCGCTGGCAGGTTAAACCCATTTTCTTCGAGGCGGGTTTTTACTTTTTGCATCAGCCTGCCTCGTGTTTGCAGTGTTCCTCTTCTAAAATCTTCTGTGGTTACCCAAAAAAGTACTTTCAGGTTTACCGTACTCGCAGCCAGTTCATCTTCCACCACAAAATTTACATGCTGGTCATCTTTTATTATCTGGTCATCTTCGTCAAAGCAGGCTTCGATCAGTTGTTTTGCTTTTTCAATATCGTTCTCGTAGGCGATACCCACTATAAATTCTGACCTGAAAAATCCGTCCTCGGTAAAGTTGAGTACCGGTTTGGTCAATACATCGGCATTGGGGATATAAACGTTTTTGCCATCGAAGGTGGTGATCTTTGTATAGCGAAATTCCATGGCTTTTACTTTGCCAAAAACATCTTCTATCTGCACTGTATCATCTACATGAAAAGGGCGGTTAAAAGCCAGGATAATACCGGCGAGAAAGTTTTCGGCGATGTCTTTGAAAGCAAAACCTATTACCACCGCCGATGCCCCCGCAGCGGCTAATATCCCTGCAGCAATACCACTTAAGCCGGCAATTCGCAATGCCAGTAATAGAATAAAAACGATAAGTACCAGCTTAACAGCTTTTGCCAGAAAGCCGCTCATCAACGGGTCTTGCGATTTTTTGCCAAGGCGTTTGTTTAATAAACGTGTGAGCCAGCCGGCAACCATGACCCCTGCAATTACAATCAGCAATGCCAAACCAATACGCGGTACTGCTTTTAAAAAAGCAACATAATAAACTTCGAGACGCCTGAGTATTTCATCCATTGTTTATAGGGTATTTTATACACCCATGTGTCTGTACACAGGCACGTGAGTAAATTGAATAATTGTGCCATGTGGTTGGCAATAAAGTGACTGTGCTTTTATAAAAAGTAAGTTGCTATATACAACAACCAGGAGACAAAAAGTTTAGAAGAAACACAAATCCTTTCCTGGGCTACAATGTTTTAGTCCTCACCCCTACTAAAAAAATTACTCAGAAAAACCCTGTTTTATACTCCCTGAAAAAAGCCCAATACTGCAATGCCGTACAAGCGAGCGTGGCAACGATGAACCACAATGGCACCAAAGCCCGGACAAAAAAAAGCAAAACATAAATTGGCTTTACCAGACAATAAATATTCCGGTAGCCTAGTCGAACAGTAGCACGATGCCTGATATTGGCGAATATGCTTGCCTGTAGCTTTACTATGCGATCTACTGACCCAATGTGATAGGAGTAGATGGTTTCAGTAAGACCTTATCGCTGGCTTTAATGGCATCATAAATAAGCTCGTGAATGTTGGAGCGCACATTCATTTTTAGCAGTTTATTGTTTTCTCCGTCGGGTGTTACGCGGTTAGAGAGAAAGATATATAAAAGGTTGCTGGCAGGATCGGCCCACACGCAGGTGCCGGTAAAACCAGTATGACCAAATGTTTGCGGTGATGCGCTAAGCGTTGGGTAAGGATCTTTGCGATTCGCATTGTCCTGCTCGGGTTTATCAAAGCCTAATCCTCTCCGGCTAACATCGCTTGAGTAGGCGGTGAAATAATCAATGGTTTTTTTATTGAGGTACCTGACACCATTCATTTCACCACCATTCAGCAGCATTTGAAACAGTTGAGCAAGATCGTAGGCATTGCTAAACAAACCTGCATGCCCCGCAACACCACCAAACATGGCAGAGCCGGGATCGTGTACATCGCCACGCAGCAACTGTTGTCTCCACGCTTTATCATTTTCAGTCGGTGCAATTCTGTTTACAGGTACTACTTCGCGTGGTTTAAAGGTGGTCGATCTCATTTGAAGAGGGAGGTAGAAAGTGTCTCTTACATATTGCTCAAGGGGCTGCCCGGTAATGGATTCTACTATCTTACCCAGGAAGATAAAATCGTTATCGCTATAGATGTATTTGTTCTGTTCTCCCAACTTACTGTCCAGTATTTTTTGATACATCGTATCGCGATAGTCGGTGCGCATGTAGAGATCTTCGGCCACTTTTATTGAGAACGAATCACTGGGAGTACTGCGATAGATAGTGGGTAAAGGATGTCCTTTCTTGTCAATAGTTTCCTGGTAAAAAGGTATCCAGGCAACCAGCCCGGCCTGGTGCAGCAAAATGTTTTTTAACATCAGGTTCTCTTTGTTGCTGCCGCGCACCCACGGCAAATAATCGCCAAGCGTTTTGTAAATGTCAAGCCTTCCTTCCTCGTACAATTTCATTACTGACACGGTGGTTGCCGAGATCTTGGTTACAGAGGCAAGATCGTAAAGCATATCAGTGGAAACTTTTTGTACGCTATCGTAATTGGTGTAACCATACGAGCGTTCAAAAGCAATTTTACCGTCTTTGGCAACCAGCACCACACAACCGGGGGTTGCATGTTTCTTTATGGCATCGTTGGCTATGTAATCTATCTTGTTGAGGGTAGATGCGTTCAAGCCTGCATTCGTTAGCGTATCAAAAGGGAAGTAGCTATTTTCTGTACTACCGGTACCAAAGTGCAAACTATCTGAAACTGTAACCGGAAGTTTGCCCTTGGCTACAATTGCACCGTCCAATACATCGGCTGCAGCGATTTGGGTAAGTGAGTCGTTTTCGTAACAAGCCACCAGGTTTTGGGCCAAAGCCCAATATTTTTAATTGCATAGGGATTACCAAACACAAAGGTTATGGCGGGTGTTTGCAGTTGTACAGCGTTGATCAATTGGTAGGCGGCAGTTGAAATGCCATAGTTGCCGGCAGGTCTTCTGCTAAAGTTGTGCACCCCAACGACAACGGCATCGTATTTATTTCTTAATTTTTCCAGTATGTCGTTGCCGGTACTGGTGTCTTTGCCGAAGCCAAAAAGATAAACATCAGCTTTATAATCTTCCTGCATTCTCCGGGCAAAAATGTTCACCGTATCTGTGCCAATACCCAGGTAGGCGATCTTTTTTACATTCAGCGGAATAAAAGTTTTATTGGCAAGTTTTAACAACTGTAATAGCATTCTGAGCCAGGCCTTTTTTTATTTCTGTTGTCTGTTCATTCAGGTCGTTGACCAGGTTGTTGGTGTCGATCATATCAACATGCGCCAGGCCCATATTGTACTTGGCTAACAGCACTTTTTTTACCCTTGCTTCAAAATCTTTTTTATTGATCTGGTGGTGGCGAATGGCTTTCCTGATCTGCTTTATACTTCCCGGCACATCTTCGGGCAGGCAAAGCAGATCGTTGCCCGCTACGAGCGATTGCACCGATGCCTGACCTGCAGGATAATACTTTGTAATTCCTTTCATTTCAAGCGCATCAGTAAACGTGAGACCTTTAAAACCCAATTCATTTTTTAAAAGAGAAGTTACGTAGTATAAGACAGCGAAGTTGCCTGGTTGGCTGTGGTGTCAATTGCCGGAATATACAGGTGTGCGATCATAACAGAGCCTACTCCTTCTTTTATCATTTGGCGAAATGGATATAGTTCTAACGAGTCCAGTTGCGCCCGTGTTTTACTTATCACCGGCAGATCAAGATGAGAATCAACGCTCACATCACCATGCCCCGGAAAATGTTTGGCACAGGCCATCACACCTTCGTCCTGCAAGCCCTTCATATACTGTATACCATACAGGGCAACTTTATATTTGTCTTCACCAAAGCTGCGGTCATTTATCACCGGGTTTTCAGGATTATTATTGATATCCACATCCGGTGCAAAATTAACATTTACCTGCATTCGTTTGCATTGGCGACCAACCGCCCTGCCAAAATCATATACCAGTTTACCATCGTCCACTGCACCAATCATCATCTGGCGCGGAAAGTTGATTACACTATCCAAACGCATTCCCAAACCCCACTCACCGTCAATGGTTATCATCAGCGGTGTTTTTGCGATCGACTGGTAATAGTTGGTAAGGTTTGCCTGCCGCACGGGTCCACCCTGAAAAAAACATAAACCACCTACATCAAATTTTTTGATCTGCCCGGTCACCTTTTTTACGTGCTCTTCACCCAGGTTACTGTGTGCCCTTATGATCATTAGCTGGGCTATCCGTTTACGGGTATTTAAAGAGTGAAAGACGCTATCTACCCATTGGTTGGCAGAAAGGTGGCTAAAATATTGTGACGAAGAAGACAAACAATTAAAAACAAGAAGGGAGGAAACAAGAAAAGATTTGATCATAAGTGATAGTAAAAATTGCTGCACAAGGTAACGGAAACGGCAATGCCATCTTGCGGGAAGAATGCTAAATAATCTGAAGTTTTGATGGATAAACTAACGGGATATTAAATGTCATTCCGCTCCCAAACAAAGTCTGAAAGGGAATTTATACGCAGATTCTTTGACCACGAAGGCAAAAAGAAAAGAAAGGTTTTTGAAAGCTTTTTATTGACCAGCTTTGGTGCTGTGATTTAGCATCGTTGTGTTATGTTCATTCCGACCCATCGGAACACCCATATACTTTTAATTTCTCAATTGGACATTTCTGCGTGCTACTGTACTCAAACAGGAAAGCAAAACTGCGGTGGCGTTAGCTGAATTAAAAGGACTTGCTGAAACACTTTCCAATCAAAGTATCCTTATCAATGGGATTGTGCACAAAAAAACTATATGAGCAATTTACTTTCAAACTTGCCTGTATTCTGCAAACATGGGCAAAACTTGCCTACATACTACAAGATGAATTTTTTTGAATAGAAGGTTATTGCCGTTGTTGGAATTGAACGGAGTTCAGGGAAAGTGCTGGTTTAACAGCATTACAATTGTTGCAGTGTGCGACGCAACAAAAGCTTCATAGCAGCACTTCTGCTAAGTACAAAAACTCTTTCTCTTTATACACCTGCTCTACAATTGATCAGAAGCAGGTACAAGCTTAGCAGATAGATTGGGACTTTTCATTTCCTTATCTAATGGAAACATTGGGCGCTCAATTCTTTTATACGGAAGGTCCTCAATGTTTTGGTCAACTCCGCCGGGGGTAAGCGCCAGCAGCCAACCGGATTTCATAGCAAAAAGTTCGGGCTCAAGGTAGCCGATCTTCACCACCACAATAGCAGCTTTTCGGGGGTTGAGACCGAGCCGGGTAAAATCTGCTTCTTTGTGATAAGGTTTGCGTTTTTGAGTGACGATAATATGCACACTTCCCACGCGCACAACTACTTCTACCTCTGCATCTTTGTCGCCGGTTTCAATTGCCTCAACTGTGCCGGAAATGCGTAAAGGCGGTGCAAAACGAGCATCTACTACAGCGCCGGCATACCCTTCTACCTGGTTGCCGACACCTGCTGCGATAGCATTTTTTCACCAGGTCGGCACCAGGTATGGAAGCATAAATGAGGGTAGGCCCTCTTCTTTTTTAAACTCTGGGCGGGCAAGTATTTCCTGCAATGTCCAGGTTACATCGCCAGCGCCACCTGCAGTTGGGTTATCGCCGGAGTTGCTGATAAAAAACGGACGTTGATCGCTTGCCAGTGCTTTATCAAGACATTCCTGCAGGGTGCCGGTTGGCGCCACAAAAGCAAAACCCCTGCGGGCATTCCAAAAGGTTTGCGCCAGCTCTTCGGCGGTTTGGGTAACCTTCTTTTTATCATCGCCAGTTACCATTACAACAGCATGATTGCGCGGTTCGTCCGCCCAGGCATACCCGATCCAAATGGCGGCATCGATGATACCTGGTTGTGCCGCAGCCGGCGCCACCGCGGCGTAAACCGATTTGGCGGGTTCTATCCGCGTGCTCGTTTTTTCGCCAGGCAGCAATACGGGTATTGGTATCCAGGCTTTGTAGGCTGGCTTACCCTTACCGCTGTTTATTCTATCGAGCAGGTTCTGCACTGCACGTTGCTTCGTTTCCATCGCATCCTCGTGCGGCGCCATACGGTAACAGGTGATCAGATCGGTATTTTCGGCGAGGCGCCACGAAACATTGCCATGCAAATCCATTGAAGTGGAAATGAGCGTTTGATTGCCGATTACTTTTCTGATTCTGTATTATAAAATCTCCTTCCGGATCGTCGAGACCAACAACACTCATCGCGCCATGAATATCGAAAAAGAGACCATCGTACGGTGCGCCTCTTTGCAGGGCATCCAGCGTTTTGGTCACCAGCGATTTATATGCCTCGCGTGTGACTGCGCCACCCGGAAGTGATTTGCCAAGTAGAATCGGCACCCATTCTGCCTGTTTGCGCAGCGGTGAGTTGATAGCTAAAAAAGGATAATAAGAGAGCACCTCAGCACCATACTTTGCGTGAAATGCCTCCTCAGTGGTGAGCGCCGGTGAAAATGTGCTGGATTTAATGCCTAGCCCGGCAATAGCAATACGGGGATGCTCTTTGGGTTTGTTTGATGTAGCGTTTTGATGAGCAGAAAGATCTTTTTCACAAATGGGTCTTGCCTCTACTACACGCGCTACGAACAAACTAATACAAACAATAAAAATGTACGTATCATAGATAGGAAGTTAAATAGATAAATTAAGGCATTCTGGTGGCATTACCCGAATACAGGGAAAGTTACTTACCAGCGTATATGCAACGATAAGTGATTTACAGAGCAGGGTTTGTTTTGGTTGCACTTCTTAAAAAGCTATTGTCTACGGGTATGCTGAAGGCGGTTTGTGTTCATACCTGAGTGAGATCAGTTTTTTTAGAATGGTATGAAATGCAAAACGACCCCGGAGAGGTCGTTTTGCTGTATATAAAGAAAACTATTTTCGTTTGTCAATCTCAGCACAAAGACTGCTGAATATTTCATCCACACTGCCTTCGCCAGGTATGCTTACCACCTTATCGAAGCGCCGGTAATAATCTGCCACTGCCGAGGTTTTTTTGTGATACTCGACTATACGTGCCCTGATAACATCTTCATTGTTGTCGTCGTTGCGCCCGCTGGTAAGACCGCGGTTTAACAGGCGCTTTACCAGTTCCTGCTCACTTACTTCCAGGGCAAGTACCACGCCTATTTCCGTTTGTTTCCATTTTAGCAGTTTATCCAGCGCTTCCGATTGAGCTTCAGTGCGCGGAAAGCCATCGAAGAGAAAGCCATTTACTTTGGGATTGTTTTCCAGGGCAGAATGTATCATACCTATCACCACTTCATCAGGAACCAACTGCCCCTTATCCATAAAATTTTTAGCTTCTAACCCCAACGGTGTATGGGCAGAAATTTCATTTCGGAGAATATCGCCTGTTGAGAGATGCTTGAAACCGTATTTTAAAATTAATCTCTCGCTTTGCGTACCCTTGCCACTACCCGGAGGTCCGAATAAAATAATGTTGAACATTTAGTAAACTTTCCTTGAATGAGCAGCAAATATAGGAGTTGAAGGTTATATTTCATTTTACTGCAAATGGTTTGGGCTGGCTTCTGATAGCCCTGTAGCAGGGCCAACAACCTTCTTTTAGGCCAATCAAGGTAGCACTTGCACCGGCAGGTTCAGTAGAGCCGGCGTATAAAATATTCGCTGGAAAACCGTCAAATGACTTTATGGGAGCTACACCTTTCTTCCGCCCAGGTGCTTTCGCTACAAGGTGTTAAGCTCTGTGCAAGCTTATAGCAGCCACAAAAAAAAGCCCGGTCTGTAAACCGGGCTTTCAAAGTAAGAGAGAATTATTTCTTCTTTTCGTCTTTAGATTCTTCCTGTTTCAACTGGCGTGTCATTACAACAGAAGCGATAGGAATACGTGGACTGTTTAAAATTTCCATATTTTCTACTTTCACATCTTCCACCCGATGTTTCCATTCAATTCAAGGTTAGTAATGTCAACAGTGATTGATTCTTTCAGATCATTTGGAAGAGCTTTTACCTTCAACGATTTCATTTTAACTACCAGCTTACCACCGGCTTTTACACCTGCAGGTGCACCTGTAAGATGCAAAGGAAGAGTAGCTACCACTTTTTTGTCTCCTACCAATTCTAAAAAATCAACGTGCAGCAAAGTTCATCAGATACTTTATCAAATTGCAGATCTTTTAAAATGCAAGTGTAACTTTTACCATCTACACTGTAATTTCTGCCTGCATAAATTCACTGGTGTAAACAATAGGCTTAAAAGCCTTTGCAGGAGCAGAAAAGTTCACTTCCTGCGCACCCCCGTAAATTACACCAGGCACAAGTTCCTGAGAGCGAAGTTGGCGGGTGGCTTTTTTGCCCATTTCGGTCCTCAGTTGTCCTTCGATTGTAATTGTTTTCATTTTTATGTATTGTTTAAATAAATTACGCTTTATTGTCTTTCTTCTCTTTTTGCTTTTAATTGCGAATGAATAAAAAGACTGGTAATACTCCTGTTTTCATAAGCATTTCTGATGGCAATTGCAAAAAGATCAGCTACTGAAAACTTTAATTTTGCTGAACTTTCTGTTTTAAGCGGAATGGTATCGCAAACCACCAATTCTTCCAACACACTGTTTTCAATATTTTCATAAGCATTTCCACTTAAACAGGGTGTGTACATAATGCTCTCACACTTCTGGCTCCTTTTTCCATTAACAGGTCTGCAGCTTTTGCCAGGGTGCCACCGGTATCGCAAATATCATCTATAAGAACAATATCCCTGCCTGTTACATCACCAATCACCACCATGCTTGCAATCTCATTTGCCCGTTTGCGATGTTTATCGCAAATCACCATTTCAGCATTAAAATAACTGGCAATTTCCCGTACCCTATTGGTACTTCCCACGTCAGGGGCGGCAAAGGTAAGGTTTTGCAGTTTAAGTTTTTCAATATAAGGGATAAAAATGGCCGAACTGTCGAGGTGATCAACCGGTATATCAAAATACCCCTGTATTTGCGGAGCATGCAGATCCATGGTTATAATGCGGTCTGCACCTGCTGCAACCAACAAATTGGCAATCAGTTTAGAACCGATGGCTACCCGCGGTTTATCTTTTCTGTCCTGCCTGGCATAACCATAATAGGGCATAACCACAATAATTTTATAAGCACTTGCCCTGCGGGCCGCATCAATCATCAGCAGCAGTTCCATCAGGTTATCGGAGGGCGAATGGGTACTTTGAATAAGAAAAACATAATCGCCCCGAATGCTTTCCATAAAAACCGGCTGAAACTCTCCATCGCTAAACTTTTGAATATTGATTTTTCCCAGAGGAGCACCAAATCGTTCTGCAATTTTATTTGAAACATTATGAGAACCTGTTCCTGAAAAAATTTTGATAGAAGGGATTCATAACTATGAAGAAATGTGCGGCGAAGATAGAGATTAGCAATAGAAGTTTTAATTTCATAAAGTATTAAAATTTATGCATGAACAAACAGAGCATAAAAAACTGGGCAATAGACGACCGGCCACGGGAAAAACTGGCACTGAAAGGGCGCCGAAAGCCTAAGCAATTCTGAACTGCTGGCAATTCTTATTAATAACGGAACTGCTAACAAAAGTGCTGTTGATCTTGCAAAAGAATTATTGGCAGCCGTAGAAAACAACCTGCAAAGGATGGCAAAACTTATCGGTAAAAGAGATGGTAAACTTAAAATAAAAGGACTGGGACCGGCAAAAGCGGTAACTATTGCGGCTGCACTGGAACTGGGTATAAGAAGAAATATGGCCGACAATAAAAAAGAAATTGTTCTGTCAAGCAAAGACATTGCCGACTACTTAAAAGCACAGTTTCAATATAAAAAACATGAGGTATTTGCTGTTGTATTTTTAAACCGGGCAAATAAGATAAATCATTACGAAATTATAAGTGAAGGTGGAATAACCGGTACTGTAGCCGACCCGAGAATTATTTTAGAAAAAGCACTTGGAACATGATGCCGTTAGTATTGTACTATGCCACAACCACCCCAGCGGAAGCTTAAAACCCAGCAGGCAAGACCAGGAACTAACCAAAAAAATAAAGGAAGCTGCCAATATTTTGATATAAAAGTGCTGGATCACATAATTGTAAGCGAAGAAGGATATTACAGTTTTGCTGATGAAGGAATATTGTAAGGAGAAGGTGTTGTAGTGGTCTATGCTTTTTACCTGCGAGGGTTTATGGAGCCTGCTTTTGAAATCTCTCCTGAGCATCGTTGTGTCACTCCCTTGTACTGTAAATTCTAAATGCAGCAGAAAATAATGAACAATGAACAATGAATAATGAACAATGAAAGCAGTTTTATAAGGCATGAAGCAATCTGTTCTAAATATTGATTTAATAAAGACAGATGACTTGCTTCGTCGTTACTGCGTGGTTAGGTAAACGAAGATGATTGAACCAATGAATAATGAAAAAAGTGAAAAGAACATTGAACAGGTAAAGAATGAGATTCTTTAAAAAGTTAATAGACTTGAAGAAAACCATATATTGAAAAAAACCTGTTTTGCCTGGTTCAATATAGATAAGAAAGTATAAGGGAGTACCGATAAACCGGAATTAAAATAACACAACCGGAGATGAGAAAAGAACTCATGCTAAGTACATAAAAACAACCAACTTCTACCCTCCACCTTCTACCATTTACCTTCTCCCTTTAACCCTCCACCTTTTACCTTTAACCTCTTCTTACGCCTGCGCTGTAGGTCCGCCAAAATTTAAGGGAATTTCTACCTGCTCAAGGTCTTGAATTGTGCCGTTGGCTGCTTCGTAGCGCGTAACATTATCGTCGAGCGCTTTCAAAAAACGTTTGGCATGCATGGGAGTAAAAATAATGCGGCTTTTTACTTTGCTCTTGGGCGTACCGGGCATTACGCTTACAAAATCGATCACAAACTCAGCATGGCTATGGGTTATAATAGCGAGATTGGCATAGGTGCCTTCAGCCATTTCTTCGCTTATTTCAATGTTCAACTGGTTTTCGGGTTGTTGGTCAGCCATGTAAATGTTGTTTGCGCGAAAATAGACAAATGCGGTAAAAGCATAAAAGATTAAGGGGGCATTGTTGCAAGAAAATTTTGTAGGTGGGCAAAATACAGGCGCCTCTTTAGTGTAGCAAATAGGGTAGCTTAAAGTCTCATGCGGATTTGATCGTAGAACTTAGGAATATATGTTAGCGCTAAAAACATACCTGCAAAATCCAGGGGTTTCCGACTTTGTTACACCACTTTAAATGCCGCAAAGTAATAATTGTTTGCTGCAGCGATTAATTTCAAGTCGATATAATGCGATTGTGTAAAATCAAGAAAAGCTTTGAACTCGTGGGTTGGAACAACAAACTCATCAAAGAAAATGATATCACCTTTTTTAACAGCGGCGCCAGTGACGAAAGTGCGAACAATGTGGCCGACCATAAATCGGCATCCATCATAATCACATTTCGCCGGCTGTTGTCGAGTTGCCACAAAATGCCGGAAGAGTTTGTTGAAAAAGACCTTTATAAAATTTGCCTCTCGAGTCTTTCAATACCGGCATCTCATCGTTGTTGCTAAACGATCCTTTTTTAAAGGGACCCCAATCTTCGGGCAAGCCGTCGAAAGTATCAAAACCATAAAACCTACTTTGGCATGGGTATTTTGAGTCATAAACCACTCAAACGAATGACCTGCTGCCACACCAAATTCAATATAATTGATAGCACCAGCTAATCCTTCCTCCTTAATAACCCAGCTCATACATCGGGTAGCGTTTTAGATAATCCCATTTACTCCAAAAATCATTGTGTTCTATGTTGCCATGGGTATGTGCCCATTTCGAAAGTCGTGTCAGGTAAAAGAGGTTGAGAAATAAACCCGAAAAGGGTAAGAAAAATTCGGTGTAGTTGCAGTTGTATAAATAGTGACTTAATGCGCCGGATAAAGAAAAGCTTCATGCGGCAAAGAAAGTAAAAATAATGTTTACTGCTTTGGCGGGCGAAAAACAGGAAGTGGAGGAGGTTCCAAATAGAAGTTGGCTGCCCTGGATGCGATTAGTATTATGCAATACTCACACAGCCAGGTATTCTTCTTCAAACTCCATAGAAAGTTGTTTGGCGCTGATGTTGAAACTCATACGATGATATTTGCACAAGCCATGCGCTTCTATTGCCAGGCGGTGTTCTTCAGTGCCATAACCCTTGTTGCTACTCCAGTTATAAACAGGAAATTCGTTGTGCAGGTTGCGCATAAACTCATCGCGATATGTTTTAGCCAGTACGCTGGCTGCTGCAATAGACGAGTAAATTCCATCCCCTTTTACAATGCATTTATGCCTGACATCCTGGTAGGGCGTGAACCGGTTGCCATCGATGATAAGATGCCGCGGACGTTTTTTTAAATTATCCAGCGCAAGGTGCATTGCCTTTATAGAAGCCTTTAAAATATTGATCCGGTCTATTTCGTCGTGGTCAACTTTTGCTACGCTAAAACAAATTGCCTCTTTCTCAATCACTGGTCGCAGCTCTTCGCGCTGGGCAGCAGTTAATTGCTTACTATCGTTAAGGTATGGATGAAAAAAAGTTTTGGGTAAGATGACCGCTGCTGCAAACACCGGTCCGGCATAACAGCCACGACCAGCTTCGTCGCAACCAGCTTCAACATAGCGCTTTTGATAAAAAGGCAACAGCATACAAAACCATTTGTTTGTAAAATAATAGAAACGACCGCACAGAATAATCAAAAAGTTATCACCATACAATTACCATTATTTTTGCATTTGAAAACGAAATGGTTGTAGATAGAAGTGTTGTTACATACGATATGAAGCAAGATAGAAAGACGCAGGCGGTTGCCATTTGGATTTTTACCGGTGTGGGTATGTTGGTAGTGCAGGTGCTGCTGGGGGGCATTACCCGTCTCACCGGTTCGGGATTATCTATAACCGAATGGAACCCAATAATGGGAGCGGTACCCCCGGTTGGTGATGTACAATGGCAGCAAACTTTTGAGAAATACCAACAGATAGCCCAGTTCAAATACCTCAATCAAAATTTTACCCTGGCTGATTTTAAGTTTATTTTTTTCTGGGAGTGGTTTCACCGTCTCTGGGCACGGCTGATCGGAGTTGCGTTTTTAATTCCCTTCATCTTTTTCCTGGTAAAGCAATATTTTAAAAGTTGGATGGTAGTGCCGCTGGTTATTTTATTTATGCTGGGTGCCCTGCAGGGCGCTATTGGTTGGATAATGGTGCAAAGCGGGCTGAACGATAATGACCTGTATGTAAGTCATATTCGCCTGGCTATACATTTTATGGCTGCTATGGTGTTGATCAGTTATGCGTTGGTGTTTGGTTTGCGCCTTTTGGTGCCACAGCAGCAGTTTGTTTACCAACCTGCAATGTTCACCGGTGCGGTTATTATTTTGGTTTTGATTTGTTGCCAGTTGGTATTCGGGGCTTTCATGGCAGGGCTCAAAGCTGCAGCCACTGCCCCCACTTGGCCTACTATCAATGGTATGGTCATCCCCGCCGGATTGTTCAAAAACAACTTTTGGCACCAATTGATCTATGATAAGATTACTGTGCATTTTGTACATCGCACCCTGGCATATCTTATTGCCATTTACGTCATTATCTGGTGGTACAAGAGTCGTTCTATGTCCTATTCCCCGGCCTTCAATACAGCAAAATCTGCTGGCTTTATCCTGGTTATACTTCAGGTAGTTTTGGGGATCGTTACCGTTGTAACCAGCCCGCAAATGCGGTCAGGCATCTTTGGTACTTTTGAGACCTTGGCCCTGCTGCACCAGTTAACGGGAATGCTATTGCTGCTGAGTTTTGTAACCATTGGTTATTTACTGGCGCACAAGAAAGTGCTTGTTTAACGCCGGGCAGTTGCGAAACGTCTTTGCAGCGATGTAAGCAGCACACATTTTCCCAGTAATTCAACATTGCAAAAGTTACTTTTACAAATATGAAATTAAGCAACCTCGCAGAAACCCTGATCGGCTCCGAGATCGTAAAACTTGGCAATGCGATAAGTGAACGTGTTCGCCAGGGTGAGAAGATTTACAACTTTACCATCGGAGATTTCAATCCTGAAATATTTCCCATACCGCTGGCTTTACAAAATGAGATCATTTCGGCTTACCAACATCATTATACCAATTATCCCCCGGCGGATGGCATTCCAGAACTGCGCAATGCCGTTTCATCATTTCTGAAAGATTATGAGGGTTTAGAATACGCTGCAAACGAGATACTGATTGCCGCTGGTGGCAGACCACTTATCTATACCATCTTTAAAACACTCGTAGATAAAGGCGATAAGGTCATTTATGCAACTCCGTCCTGGAATAATAATCACTACGTGCATATGACGGAGGGTACGCATTGCATGATAGAGGCACTGCCCGAAAACAACTTTATGCCGTTGGCGAAAGACATTGCAGATAATATTTCCGGAGCCGTTCTTCTTTGCTTGTGCAGTCCACAAAATCCAACCGGCACCACTCTTCAGAAGGAGGAACTGGAAAAGATTTGTGATGCAGTGATGGCTGAAAATGAACGGCGGGGCAGTGATGAAAAGAAACTATATGTAATGTACGATCAAATGTATTGGACACTTACCTATGGTGATACACAACATTACAATCCGGTTAACCTGCGGCCTGCAATGAAGGAGTTTACCATCTTTGTTGATGGCATTTCAAAAGTGTTTGCGGCTACAGGTGTCAGGGTGGGTTGGTCATTAGGTCCGTCAGCTATCATTGCTAAAATGAAAGCTATACTTAGTCACCTGGGTGCCTGGAGCCCGATGGCCGAACAAAAAGCAACTGCCAGTTTTTTGTTGCAAAAACAGGAAGTAGAAGATTATTTGAGCCACTTTAAAAGTGAAATCGAAATAAGGTTGCGTCGCATATATCAAGGCTTTATCGACCTTAAAAATGAAGGCTTTACAGTTGATGCCATTGCGCCACAGGCAGCTATATACCTGACTGTAAAGGTTGATCTGGTTGGTAAGAAGGATGATGCGGGGGAAACTTTGCACGACCAGGCTGCGGTTACGGATTACCTGTTGCGCCAAGCCAAACTGGCGATCGTTCCCTTCTATGCTTTTGGAGCTGACAAACAATCACCCTGGTACCGCCTAAGCGTGGGCACCTGCCGGAAGGAAGAAATTGGCGATATGCTGGCGATGCTGAAGGCTGCTTTGCAACGCCTGCACTAATTTTACGATAGCTGACATAAAAAAAGAGGAACTTTGAAAGCTCCTCTCTTTTTTTATGTGTTTGTGTTGTAATCAGTTCTTGTTGTTAATAAATTGAAACGCTTTCAATTGATTTTTCTTCACCATCTTTTCCATTTTTGCAGGATTAGTGATGATTTTGTAAGTATTAATATCTATGATCTCGTTAACAATACAAAAATTGCTTATTGACTCAACATGAAATAAAATTTGGTTCAACATCTCCACTTCCAGTTCCATCTGCTGCTTGTCAACAGCAGCCTTTTTTGAAAGTACCAGCAGATCTCTGTTTGTAGACTTCATATGCAAGGTTTATTAGAATACAACAATAGAAGGTTAAATGTTTTTATAATATTGATCAACCCACTGGTTTTTTAAATACACCCGGGCACCCACAACCTCTGCCCGATCTGCCACTGACACTGCAACCGGTAAAGGTTATTGCCAGCAACAAAAACATTATGGCAGATATTTGTTTCATCTTGTTCATAAATGACTGTTTTTAACTCCGCAAAAACCGGGCAACTTCTCTTCAGTGAAACAAAAAAGTAAAATAACCGTACTTATTTCACCGCTCGACTGGGGCTTAGGTCATGCTACCAGACTAATACCCATTATTACTCATTTTTTGCAGGCAGATTGCAAAGTAATTATTGCAACCGATGGCGCTCAGGAAAGTTTGTTAAAACTCGAATTTCCCAACCTCACTTTTGTCACTTTGCCTGGCTATAATATTAGCTATGCTAAACACAAACGAAACTTTGCAGTGAAAATTGTGTGGCAGTTGCCAAAAATTTTAAAAGCGATACAACAGGAGAAAATCTGGCTTAAAAATTTTGTCCGTCACACACCTGTCGATATTGTAATAGCAGATAACAGGTATGGACTTTATCATACTAAGCTTACTTCTGTTTTCATCACCCACCAGCTAACAATCAAAGCTCCTTTTTCATTGGTGCAGCGCCTCATTCAAAAATGGCACTATAAATTCATCGAAAAATATTCACTTTGTTGGGTCCCTGATGAGCGCGGTCCATCCAACCTCTCGGGTATTCTGGGTCATCCTAAAGTTCTTCCCCATTTGCCTGTTACTTATCTCGGCGGCATCAGCCGCTTTCAAAAAAAAACAGGTACGCAATATAAGTACAATTTACTCATTATCATTTCAGGACCCGAACCGCAACGAACTTTATTCGAGGAAAAAATTTGGGAGCAATTGCAGAGTTACATGGGCGACGCCCTGTTAATACGGGGTTTGCCCGGCACCCGGAACAAAATAGCAGCACTACCTAACATTGTTGTTGAAAATCACCTGCCGGCTACTCAGTTAGCTGCTGCTTTTGCCGCCAGCGAGTACATTATCAGCAGAAGCGGCTATACAACCGTCATGGATATTTGCAAGCTGTCAAAAAAGTCTATACTGGTGCCCACACCGGGTCAAACCGAGCAGGAGTATCTCGCCTTGCATCTTCAGCAACAGGGTTGGTGTCTCAGCGTTGCGCAAAACCGTTTCAACCTAACCGAAGTACTGCAACAGGCACGCGCCTTTCCCTACAAAATGCCCGAGTTGCCTATGGATGCTTACAAAGAAGTAATTACAGACTTCATAACCCAGGAAACAGCCGGTAAAGTATAGAACCATGTTTGGGCAGCCGGTCTTTTGGGAAGTATCAGGAGGCTTTTCTTGCGACGCTCCGTTCAACTTTTGAAGCTTTGTTCTGGCTTTTCTTACCATTTATTCGGTCGGCTGCCAGGTTATTTCTCACCACATCCCAATACTCTTTGCCATATGCTACAAAAATTTCCCCGCCTGCCTCTATGTCTTTTGTCGCGTCAACAAAAACCCGTAGCCCGTCGCGGGTAAACGCTGCATTGTTATTTTGTCCTTTTATCTTCTTTAAACCCCGGGCATCATTAATGTAGCGCGCAAAACATTTTTTTGCCTTCGATCCGTCAATTATGTGATTGCGCGTAACATAAAAAATGTAGTTATTCTCGTGGTTGTGCTGTACCTCCTTCCACGTTTTTATTTTGCCTGTATATTCTACAATGCGGGTGCCTTTGCTAATTGGGTGTAAAGTAAAAAGTCCCATGCCCGCACCCGGTATACTTGATTCCTTTATTTCCAACTGTTTTTCCAACAATGCCATATTGTATTCCTTTAGCCACCGCCCTGTTTGGTTCAGGGCTGATTTTTTTATATACTCCTGCAAGCCTTGAGATTTATTCTTTTTTGTCATCAAAGCGAAAGATCAACTTTTTTGCCTTCCTTCACTGCTTTAAAGATACCATCGATCACTTTTAAATCTTTTACAGCTTCTTCGCCATCTACGGGCACAAGTGGTGTTTTCCCTTTAAAATAATATCAGCCATTTCATCCATTTGCACAGTTTGATGTGTTACATGGGTTAAGTTTAATTCTCCTTTATTTGTTTCGCCTCTTATAGGTCCATAGCCGGTTGCCGGATATAATTCAGCAAACCCTTTACGCCATTTAAAAAGAACCGGTCAAGGTTATTCATACTGTAGGTGGATAAACACGATGCAACCGCCCCACCGGGAAAGCCCAGTTGAAAGAGAATGGTTTCATCAACACCCTTCTTTAAATTTTACCGGGTCGGTCTTGGTTTCCTGTGCAGTAACCCAGATAGGGTCTTCGCCCACCATATAGCGCGCTCCATTGATCGAGTAAATGCCAATATCCATCATGCGAACCGCCGCCTGCAAGTTGTTTGTTAAGCCGCCATTGCGTTGGGTCGCCAATGGTAAAGCCCGACAATCCCTGGAAAAACATGATCTTTCCAAACTCGCCGGCTTTTCTCATGCGTATAATCTCAAGGGTATGTGGCTCAAAGTGCATCCGATAGCCTACCAACAGTTTCACGTTTGCTTTTTTGCAGGCATCCACCATTTCCTGACCCTCTTTAGCATTTACCGCCATAGGTTTTTCGCAAATGGCGTGTTTACCTGCTTTGGCTGTTCTTATCACAAAATCGTTGATGCAGTGAATTTGGGGTGATCACATATACCGCATCAATGTCAGGATTGTTTTTAATCTGGTCGAAGTTTTCGTAATTGTAGCAGTTTTTTTCTGGGATGTTATACTTGCTTTGCCACATGCGTTAGTTTGCCGGGTGTGCCACTGATGGCGCCAACCAATTTAGCTTTAGTGCAAGATTGCATAGCATCGGCAACCCGGGTGCCATAGCTCCCAAACCCTAAAATAGCCACCCGCAAGTTGTGGTCCATCGTATTTTGCTGGGCAGCAGCAGGCGCACTAGTGGTTGTAAAAGGAACAATAATACTGGCAGCAGCGATCTTTTGTAAAAAGTTTCGGCGGGTTGTCATGTTAATAGTTTTTTATGGCAATAATTAAAATGAGAAGTTAGACAATTAGGACAAGCGAGCGCAGCCTCGTTGAAAAACGAAATATAGAAAAAAATTGAGCCAGTTTAACTGCACTGGTATAAAAAATACGCTGAGATAAATTGATATGCCATTCTAATAGGAGGAATGAGAGAGAGTGTGCTATGCAATTTATCCTTGTAAATAACCGTTCATCACAATTGCAAAAAGCCCTAAACACCCGCAAAACACCTGAAAGCCTTGCCGGCACTAGCTTTCAGGCTATGCTTACTAATATCCTCTGCCCACTACTAAAAAAAATTTGGTACTTTATATTGCATAGTACTAAAAATTGCTGCATCTTTGTTTTGGAAATGAGAGAAACTGCCAGATGAAGAACAAGTACTCTACTTATTACACAACGCTAAGGCTGAATAGAGAACAAGAAAGTACAAGAGAGTGACACAACCGGGGCAGAAAAAAGAACCAATGCCCGGAACCGAATAGAAAAAAATATTGCATAATAAACGTGCTTGCACCGCTTACAAAAATGAGAAGGATGCAAGCCCAAAAAAACTCCGGTCATGAATATTGATAACACACAAAGCCAAATGCGAAAGGGGGTTTTGGAGTTTTGCATTTTGTCGATTATACGCCAGGGGGAAGCTTACCCGAGTGATATAGTGGAGAAAATGAAAGCTGCCAATCTAAACATACTGGAAGGAACACTGTACCCTTTGCTGACCCGGCTGAAAAACGCTGATTTTTTAATGTACCGATGGGTAGAAAGTAATAGCGGCCCCCCACGCAAATATTTCAGCATGACCGAGAAAGGTCTAACGTTTTATGGCGAGCTGGAAGCTACCTGGAATGAACTGGCAAACGCAGTAAATACGCTGACCGCCAGGGGGGAACAATACCACCAACACTTACAACCAACTTTAACCAACTACGGCTTTTAGTACACAGGACATGTACAAAGCACCAAATTAGAAATCATGAAAAAGGTAATTAATATAAACTTTCAGGGTAGAGTAATACCGATAGAAGAGGCGGCATACGACCTTTTGCAAAGGTATGTAGATAGCCTTCGCCTGTTTTTTGCCAATGAGGAAGGACGGGATGAAATCATTAACGATATAGAAGGACGCATAGCCGAGTTGTTTGGCGAAATCGTTGAAAAAAGGCAGCACCTGCATAACCGAAGACGATGTAAACGGCATAATAAACAGTATGGGCCGCCCGGAAGATTTTGATGATGATGAGGCAAAAGTAAAATCGCAGTTAGGTGGCGAAAAATCGTACAGCTACGATAACACACGGTCACATGCGCGGGGCAGACTGTATCGCGATGAGAACAACAAGTTTTTAGGCGGTGTTTGTGCCGGTATAGCCAATTACTTGGTAGTAGATCCGCTGATCGTGAGAATTTTGTTTGTAATTTTTATAGGTATCACGTTTGTGCCCTACTTGATTTTGTGGGTGGCGGTGCCTTCCAGCTCTTCCCTGTCTATCGGCTCGCAGCGTAAACGCCTGTTCAGGGATACTGAAGGCAAGATCATAGGGGGTGTATGCAGCGGACTTGCGCAATACTTTTCGGTACAGGTTTGGATACCCCGGGTTTTGTTCCTGATCCCCTTCTTTTCCTTTGTGTTTCGCTGGGGTCACTGGGGCTGGTGGGACTTTCCGCACTTTCTGAGCTTTTCGTTTAGCCCCGGTGCCATATTTATTTACATCATACTCTGGCTGGTTTTGCCAGAGGCAAAGACAGCCGCCGACAAGCTGGAAATGAAAGGCGAAAAAGTAGATCTGAATAATATAAAAACGACCATACAGGGCGACCTGGAAGGTTTTAAAGACCGGGCACAACAGTTTGGCAACGATCTGAAAGACCGGGCGCAGACTGTAGGTTCAGAAATTAGTTCTGCAGGAAAACGGTTTAGCGCCGAAGCCGGCACAATTGGGCGGAAAACTGGGGGAGGAATTGGCAATGCGATAAAGTTGATCGTAAAAATATTTGTTTACTTTTTTATAGGCTGTTTACTGTTATCGATTGTCGGAACACTCTTCGCCTTTGGTGTTGCCGCTACTGGTTTGCTGCCATTCAGCTACTATATACTAGACAGCCGTTTCCAGGAGATACTTGCATGGTGTTCACTCATCTTTTTTATCTGGGTACCTGTAATAGCCTTGGTAACCTGGATCATAAGAAGGCTGACACGCAAAACCGGTAACAGTGGCATTATCCGTCTTACATTTTTGTGCCTGTGGATACTGGGTATTATTTGTTTTGTAAACCTGCTGATCTCAGTTAGTAGTGAATTCAGGTACCGCAACAATCCGTATGAACAACCTGTAAAATTGGAGCAAGGCAGGATTAGCCAAACTGGAAGTAAAGAGTGCAGCATTTGATAAATACTACGACCGCAAGTGGCTGCGTTTTGAACCCTTTTCTGCATTTGATGATGATACTGTATTTGTACGAAACGTTAGCGTGCGAATTGAGAAATCAACCAATGACAGTTTCCAGGTTCGGGTAGTAAAAATGGCCAATGGCAGCAGCAAAAGCGAAGCCGAGAAACTGTTTCAAAAATCGGATTACCGTATTATGCAGCAAGACAGCCTGCTGCTGCTGGACAAGGGCATCGCGATTACCCGCGAAGACAAATTTAGAAATCAACATGTAATTGTAATTATTGCCGTGCCTGTGGGAAAAAGGATATTGGTAAATGACAACGTGGAGCTGGAATGATAACGTGCATATTGATCTGGGCAGAAATCACGATTGGGACTGGGAAAATGGAGATAATGATTCTTACACCTGGAACCGCAATGTAGAATATGTAATGACCCGCACAGGGTTTGGAAAGGGTTGATAAAAGTGAGACAATAGAGGACGACAATAACAACGGGAACAATGATAATGAAAATAATGATGCCTTACAGGAGTTTAAAAGAAGCCGAAGAACAAATAGAAAAGGAGAAAGAACAAAAACTAACGTGAATTGCAGGAAATTGATCGTGAACTGCAAAAATCGGCTGACAGTACCCGCTACCACTATTCACCCTCAACCAATGGCGTGGATACATTGCCTAAAAAAACCAAAGAAACGGTAAAAAGCACAGTTTACTAATACCACACCATCCGATGTTTTTCCAGATATACTGATGATAAAATATGCTTTATAAACTCGGTTGAAGTTGGGATAAAGGGCTGCGCTGCATGTATTGGGTGGAGCCCTCCCTCTTTAAAAAAAAGTAAGCAAAATTTTTAACTGCGAAAAATTGCAATCGCGCTCAACAAAGCGGGGATTGCAATTTTTTTGTTGGTAGTACACAGCACACAAACTTTTCCCACCCGGCTCTTGTTGAGGAAGCCAGGGCTGTTAAGAGACTGTTTATCTCTGTGTTGCAATGGTAAAAACCGGGCAAGTTGTAGCCTGCCAAAGCGAGGCGCAAACCGTTGCTTACACGAAATGAAATTTCAAATCAGCATCTTGCCTTTAATTCAATTTCATGTAATTTCACGGCTCAAAATTTAACGCACTACCGCATTGCATTTCGTTTCATAAAATTGCAGTTGCGTTGAGCAAAAAAAATACAGTATGGCAGAAGCGATATTAATGCCCAGGTTAAGCGATACCATGACAGAAGGTGTAATAGCTGCATGGCATAAAAACGTAGGAGATACAGTAAAAAAAGGTGACCTGCTTGCCGAAATTGAAACTGATAAAGCAACCATGGAATTGGAAAGTTACCAGGAAGGTGTTTTGCTACATCGTGGAGCTGAAGATGGACGGAAAACTACAGGTAAATGACTTGTTGGCCATAATTGGTAAAGAAGGTGAAGATGTATCGGCATTGTTGCTGAACATCAGAGGTGGCAATGAGGCAGCATCAGAAGAAGGCAACCGCTGCAGAAGCATGCAACCGAAGAAGCTGCCGAAGCATGCCGCAGCACCTGAAGCCGCGACCGAAAAAGAGCAGCAGCCTGCACCAAGCAGCAAAGCGATGCAGCTCCGCTTGATATTTTAAAATGGAAGAGGTGGTGTTAATGCCACGCTTAAGCGATACAATGACCGAAGGCGTAATTGCCGCATGGAAAAAAAATGTTGGCGATACTGTAAAGAAAGGCGATGTGCTGGCAGAGATAGAAACCGACAAAGCTACCATGGAACTGGAAAGTTATAAGAATGGAACACTTCTATTCCAGGGTGCAAAAGCCGGAGAAAAAATTGCCGTGAACGAATTGCTTTGCATAATTGGCAAAGCAGGAATGAATATAGATGAAATTGTTGCTGCTGCAAAAGGTGGAGGTAGCCCAACTGCCAGCCAACAGCGAAAAAGACGAAGCGCCAAAAGCAGCAGCGCCATCAAGCTGCAACCGGATGCAGCCCAACCGCAGCAGGAGCGTGGTAAATGAAGGACGGATTATGCTTCGCCACTGGCAAAAAGACTGGCAGAAGAAAAAGGAATAGATCTGAGATATGTAAAAGGAGCGGCGATAATGGAAGAATTGTAAAGCAGGATATAGATAATTATCAAAGCCCTCTCAACAAGCTGCCGCTAGCCAGCCGCAACAGAGCAGCAGCCGCAGCAAAGCTGCAGCACAAACCGCAGCATGCACACCTGCACCAAGCCTGCGGAAGCTAAACAACCTGCACCAGCGCGCAGCCATTGGCCAGGTAAGTTTTGATGAAGTGCCGGTTTCGCAAATGCGTAAAGCCATTGCCCGCCGCTTGGCTGAAAGCAAATTCACTGCTCCGCATTTTTACCTTACCATGAGCATAGATATGGACAATGCAGTGGAAACCCGTGTCAAGCTAAATGAGCTATCGCCGGTTAAGATCAGTTTCAACGATATGGTGTTGAAAGCAGTTGCTGTAGCGCTTAAAGCAACATCCGAAAGTAAACAGTAGTTGGTTGGGTGATAAAATCCGCATCAATCATCATGTAAATATTGGTGTAGCAGTTGCGGTTGATGAAGGCTTGCTGGTACCGGTTGTACGTTTTGCAGATAGCAAAAGCCTTAGCCAGATATCAGCCGAAGTAAAAGAGTTTGCCAAAAAGCAAAAGATAAAAAACTGCAACCTGCCGATTGGGAAGGAAGCACATTTACCATAAGCAACCTGGGAATGTTTGGTATAGATGAGTTTACTGCCATCATCAATCCGCCCGATGCCTGCATATTGGCAATTGGTGGAATATCGCAGGTGCCGGTAGTGAAAAATGGCCAGGTTGTTCCGGGCAAATTATGAAAGTAACACTTAGTTGCGACCACCGTGTAGTAGATGGCGCCACCGGGGCAGCATTCCTGCAAACCCTGAAAGGCTTGCTGGAAGAGCCATTGCGAATGCTGGTATAAAGACAAAAGTTTTTCCAAATAAAAAGGTGAGCAAAATGCTCACCTTTTTATTTATCCGTGGTCTCACCAGGACTCGAACCTGGATCTAGAGTTTAGGAAACTCCTATTCTATCCCTTGAACTATGAGACCGCTTTCTTTACGGGATAATTTATCCATTGAATGCAACCAGCAGAAATTCTGCGCAAAAATAATAGTTTCCTATATGCGAATAATTGCTATTTTTCCTGCAAACTTTTTTATGAAAAAAAAATTGTTGCCTTTTGCTATTACCTATGGTTTTTTCTGCTTGCAACTGCTGCTGCAATGCACAAGACAAAAAGCCTGTGATGCTTAACCATATTGCTGTTTATGTAAATAATTTGCCGGGTATGACCGAGTTTTTACAGCATATTGTTGGAATCGATACTATGCCCGAACCCTTTCACGACAGTCGCCATCATGGTTTCCTATAGGTGAACATGCCCAGCTACACTTTATACAAGGTGCACAGGAAATTACCGCAACATGACAAAAATGCACACCTGTGTTTCACAGTTAGTTCGGTAGATGAGTTTCGTAAAACGCCTGACTGCAGCAGGCATTCCATTACGAAGATTGGCCGGGTGAAAAAACGCTACCACTTGCGGGTCGATGGAGTGAAGCAGGTTTATTTCCAGGATCCGGAAAATTATTGGGTAGAAATTAATGACGATAAGTATTAAAAACGCCTGCCGCATCGCCCGAAGTTGATCAGCAATTCGCCGCCTATCTTTGCCGCCCAATTTTGAAATATGAAGTTTTATAACCTGATTATAAAATACCGTTTTTATCTAAGTATTCGTGCGCTTTGTTCTTGCTATTATAGTAAATATTACTGCTGGTTTCTGGGCTTCGTTTATTTTATATTTTCTTGCTGCTTATCGGTTTTGCCAGCCATTTTTTCATTGGCCCGCTTCGCCTGATTCAGGAACCAATGGAGCAGGGAAACATGGAAGAAGTGCAAAAGATAATGAACACCATTTGGTTTCCCAATCATCTTATACAAGCCTATCCGCTCTACTTATTATACCTTAAAAGGCAACCTGGCTATGATGAACCAGGACTTTGACTCGGCTGAAAAGCACATGAAAAAAAGCCTTGACCTTGGCTCGCCCATGCCTGAAGCTGAAGGCGCAAATAAATTGCAGTTAGGTATGATGGCGCTGCAAAAGGGCGATCTGAAAACCGGCGAAAGCTATGTACGGCAGGCTATCCGTGCGGGCATACCCGACAAAGAGAGCCAGGCCGTTGCCTTTTTAAGCATGTGCCAGATCTTATATGAACAAGCGCGAGTTTAGGGCAGCAAAAGATTATTTTCAGAAAGGCCAAAGGCTTAAAACCTACCACCAAACAAGTCGTTGACCAGATAAAGGAAATTGAAAAATACATTTCGCGCATGCCGGGATGATTGGGCGTAGGCAAACGCTTGTTGATTTCTTTGGTACCCCTCCGCATATCTCCTATTTGGCCTTTTGTTGCGTCGCACCCTTGTACGGCTGTAGCCGCAGGAGCAGTAGGTTCTTTATTAGTAGTATCGTAAACAACCAGCAGCAAAAGCAGCTACCGGCTAATGAGCCTGCAGCCCGGTATGGCGCTGCCCTTTAAACGGAGCGTCGCAACCATCGTCGCCCGGAGATCTTCAGCCGGCGACCACCATCTTCTCTCGGTTTCATCTAAAATCAAAATATAGCGTTCCGGCAATGGGTGCGTAGTTGAGCTGTATATTCTTTTGACTTTGCGGACCGAGCAGTTCAGCCGCCTGAAACTTGGTGCCGATGGCTGAAATAGCATGCATGAAACCAATATTCCCGCGGGAAACGGCGGGCTGGTATTGTTCGTTGGTGGCGCCTTTGGGTTTTTCAGGCTGCAGCATTTCTAAGAACAAATTGGGCGTATCGCTGTACACAATAAAGTCTGCTTCTACGGTTTTGAAGCGTTACCCAATTCAGTTGCGATGCCAGCCTTTAAACTCAGGGTAGTTCCAGCTTTCGCCGGTGATGGTATTGTTGTAAGCCTTTTTGCCACACACCAAATCGCTGACCTTTTAAGCGGTTTTTCCACACACGGTAGGGTCCGCGCCCCAGCCAGCGCATACCAATAATTTTTTCTTCGGGATAATTGAAAAGTGATGCCCATATAGTCAACGGCACCTTTGATGCTATAGTTGTACTGCAGCCTGGGCAACTTTGCCTGTTTGAAAGATCCACTTAACATGGTAGTAGCCATCGCCTTTGTATGTGGGCTCCACTACCAGCAGACTGTCTTGCCTATAGTGGTCAAAAGTTTCCAGATTTTGTTTGGTGCCGGCCAGCACAGGACCGTCGCCGAGCGATATATCAGTTTTGCCGTTGTTTACCTTTTGCAGGTAGCCGGTCGTTTCGTCAAAGAAATAACTGATGCCGTCGCACTGCACCACAAAATATTTCCCGTCGTCTTTTGCTTGCAGGTTATTAGCATTGGTTGTGCTGAACTTTTTTAGAGCGATTTCGCCGGGTTCTTTGAGTGCCCAGCTCCAGGTAAAGACTTCTTTACCATTTGCATCGTAGGCAGTTAAATAAAGTGCATCTGCCAGTTGGCGATCAAAAGCGCCGAGGTGCAGGTAGCCTTTTTCGCCAGGCGCCAGGTGTGGTGAAATGGCTGTACCTGCTGCGACGATTGTTGCAGCAGTATCGTTTGCGTTGGGCAGGGCAAAGGCAACAGCTTTCCACTGAAATTTGCATTGGTCAAGGTTGGTATATAGATAGCGGTTCTCAATGGCTATTCTGCCGTCGAACTGCTGTGGAATGGTTTGGGTAGCAATATATACCGGCGACCAGATCTCTTTAATGGTATAGAAGCTTGCCTCTTTTTCGCGGTGTGGCCCTACAATGCCATCTGGCGCAGCATTGCCTGCCACATCTATTATTCCACCCTTGTCTGTGCGAACGACTCCTTCATCGTGCAGCGACCATAAAAAGCCACCGCTGAAATAAGGGTGTTTGCGCATCTCGCTCCAAAAATCATCGAGACCGGCGCCATGACCGCCATCAAAAAGACCATGCATAAATTCGGTGGGGTAAAATACCTCCTGCCCGTATAGGACTGAATTGACGACATAATTGAAATCAGGGTAGTGCTTTGAATCTGTGCCGTTAAATTTTTCCCATGGGTGCATCACAAATCTTTTTTGTGGATCGTACCAGGCAAAGTCGCCATCCAGGGCGCGGTTCCAGCCACCTTCATTACCATTCGACCAAAGAATAATGCTGAGGATGGTTAACGTCGCGCACTACCATCTCGTGTAGAAGCTTTCTGCCAATGGCTGTATCGTAGGCTTTTTGCCAACCGGTCAGCTCATCTATTACCATCAGCCCCAGGCTGTCGCACAGGTCAAGGAACTCCTGGTCGGGCGGGTAGTGCGACATTCGTACGGCATTCATGTTCATGCTTTTGATCAGGTTAATGTCGAGCAGGTGAACCGCCCGGCTAAGCGTTCTGCCGGTCTCGGGCCATTGGCTATGCCGGTTGACACCTTTAAACACAACTTTTGTGTTATTAACATAGAAGCCATCTTTTGGTCTGAACTCCACCGTGCGAAAACCAAAGCGACGGGTAACAGTATGTATTGTTTGTGAGCCATTCTTAATGCTGATGATTGCCTTGTATAAGTTGGGGTGTTCAACATTCCACGCCTTAATGCCGGAAAAATTGCTTTGAAGATGGACACTGTCGCCTGCTGAAACAGAGACCGGTTTCCCTATTGGTTTATTGGAAAGATCAGTAAGCTGTACTGAAATTGTTTGTGGTCTCTTGGTGTTGTGCGTGAAGACCTGCATGCCCAATGTGCCCTCCGCCTTTGCGTCTATCGCCACGTGGTCAATAAAGGTCTCGGGAACAACCTCCAGGTACACCGGGCGGTAAATGCCGCCAAACATCCAAAAGTCTGCCTGCCGCTCAGCACGGTTTATTGATGGTTCAGCCGATTTTTTGTTTACAATTACTTCCAATGTATGCTGCAATTTGCCGGCTGATCAGATCAGTGATATCGTAGCGGAATTGGGTAAAAGCTCCCTGGTGTATCGGTCCGGCTACTACACCATCTATCTTCACTTCGGTATCGGTCATTGAACCTTCAAATACAATGAAGATCTTTTTATTTTTCCAAACCGGTTGAGTAGTGAAACTGTATTTGTAAAAGCCGGTCTCATCGGGGTTTATTTTATCTTCAAAATAGTTAAAGGTGCCAAAGCCTTGCTCTTCCCAGCAGGAAGGCACTGGGATCTTTGACCATTGATTACTCTGCATGCCCGATGTGCAAAGAAAATCCCACTGCACCGTATGGTCTTTGTCGGTGCCCGATAAATATTGAACGATGGTTTGCTGACTATGTACGTGTTGTTGCATACAAAGTAATGCGGCAATTAGAATTGTTTTCATTGAGCTTTTTTAGGCTTGCAATAGACACATTATGAAAAAAGATGAACCTTCTGTGAGGCAGAAAGCAATGTACGCATGTTTGCTTTAGGGGCAGCCCAGACTACTGATGTAAAAGGAGAGGACGATAGTTTTACAGGTTAGGCAGTACAACTATATGTGAGCTGTTTACAGGGAAAAGCTGAATGAAGGAATGGCGATAGATGTAGCTTGCCTGGTGTAAAGCTGGCGTTGCAATCAATGCAGGATCTGTCTCCAAATGCCGGTCTCCCGAACAAACTCGTGTGGCACAACAGAACACATAGTGTATCGAAAGCGAACGGTATCCACAAGTAGTCAATTTTGCAAATGACTACAAATGAACACGTTGTATTTTTGGTTACGTTGTTGAAATGGTTGATGGGAAACTTTTCTCTTTCGATACTATAACTATGGCTTGTGTAAGCGTTGCTGATGTTGTACAATTAAGCGGCAGATTTGTGAAACCAGTTGTACTGACACGCCGGGCACAAAATAATCAGCGGGTATTTTGGGCGTATACACTGGCAGGTATTCTTCATAAAAAATGTAAACCATGTTACTCAACTACCTGAAAGTAGCTATCCGGAACCTGTCGCGTCATAAGCTTTTTACCTTCATAAATATTTTTGGGTTGGCATTAAGCATGTCTGTTTGTATGATGGTGTTGATCAGTATTAAAGACCAGATTGGCTACGATACTTTTCATCCCGATGCAAGCAATACCTATCGTGTCATTACACAGCTTACCAGCAAAGAGGGAAACAACTTTCGGTTCGCCAGCAGCCCGCTTCCCCTTTCACCCCTATTGCGCAAAAATTACGGTTTTGTAAAAAACATTGTACGTATCTACGCAGTTGGTGCGCCGCAGGCAATAGCGGCCGATAAAACGCTAACAATAAAAAGTGCGTACACTGAGCCGGATTTTTTTAAAGTATTTGGGTTTACGCTGGTGACAGGAGATCCTAAAACTGCGCTTCAATCTCCGGGTAGCATTGTTCTCAGCACTGAAACTGCTCAAAAATTCTTCGGCACTTCCAGTCCCCTGGGTAAGAGTATAACAATCGAGAAACTGGGCACCTACCAGGTAACGGGCGTTCTGGGCACATCAGCCGGCAAATCACACATTGATTTTGAAGCTTATTTGTCCTTTTCCTCCCTGCCGGGTCTCATGAACACCGGTGCCCTGCCTAATCTTATTGACAGTTGGAATCCACAAATTAGTTGCTATACCTACGTGAACGTGCGCAAGCAGACCACTTCTCACCAACTTGCCACAGCACTCGACCAAATAGCCGCATCCATTAGAAAATTGTCAACTTTTACCGGCAAAGAAAATGTTGCATTTGAACCCCAGCGTTTGGATAATATCATTCTCGGGGAGGAATTGAGCAATAGTATCGGTAATGTAGGTTCGTTGGGCAAAACTTTGGCTACCATTGTTGTAGGCCTGGTGGTCTTATTGTCTGCCTGTTTCAACTATACCAATTTATCTATTGCCCGCTCACTGCGTCGCGGAAAGGAAGTTGGCATTAGAAAAGTTGCCGGCGCATTCCGTTACCAGATCTTCAGTATGTTCATTATGGAAGCAATGGTTATCGCTTTTCTTTCACTGGCTCTGGGATGGCTACTGTTGAAATGTATTATAGCCTATGCACCTTTTAGCGGCGAATTGGATCTTGCTTACCAGAACGACATCATCTCATGGTTTGTATTGTTTGCCATTTTTACCGGGCTACTCGCCGGTTCTTTGCCAGCCTGGGTCTTGTCGTCTTTTCAACCGGTGCAGGTTTTGAAAAATCTGTCGAATGTAAAATTGTTCGGGAGTAACGGCTTTAGAAAGGTCCTCATTATCATACAATTTGCGCTGGCTCTTTTCACCATCATCTTCAGTGTGATCGCCTCGCGTCAATTTCAGTTCATTGCCAATGCCGATCCGGGTTATGTACGCGAGAACGTGCTGGTGCTGCCCTTAAAAGGAGTGAGCGAAAAACAACTTGCTACAGAATTAAAAAGACTGAGCGGCATTAAAGCTGTGGCGGCTACGTCGGCAACTTTTGGTTTTAGCACCTCCGGTACCGCATCACTTTTTGGCACGACAAAAGCTCAGCCCATTTCAATGGACTACTACAGTGTAGCCTCTAATTTCTTTTCGGTAATGGGACTGACATTTGTTGCCGGACAAACCTTTCAATCGACAGCCGATACTGCGCACGAAAGCGAAGTGGTGATCAATGAAACTGCGGCACAACTCCTTCACTTTTCCATCCCTGCCGATGCCGTTGGTCAATCAGTTTTTATCAATGATAGCATACAGGTTCGTATAGCAGGTGTAGTCAAAAATTTCCACTACCTGACAGTAGCAGTACCGTTGGGTCCATTGATGCTTAGGAACCGCCCCGGCGATTTTACATATTTGCTGGTGAAGACCACCGACGAAAGTTCTGCAACTTTGGCGGCAATTGAGCGTGTATGGAAAAACAACTATCCACGCCAGGCTTTCTCGTACAGTTGGTTCGATAAAAGTGCTGCCGAACGCCAGGGTGCCTGGGGAACTGTTTCCATGCTTGGTTTTTTAGCCTTTATGACTGTCACTATCGCTTGCCTGGGCCTGCTGGGCATGGTCATTTATACTACCGAAACCCGCCGCAAAGAGATCGGCATCCGTAAGGTGATGGGCGCTTCCGTGGCAGCCATCATTAGTTTGTTATCCAAGAGCTTTGTGCGGCTCATATTGATCGCCGGTTTAATTGCTATGCCGCTGGGCGCCATAGCCGGTTTCTTCTTTCTTCAAATTTTTGCCAGCCATACAACCATAGGGGTCGATGTGTTTCTGCTAAGTTTTGGCGGACTTTTGGTGTTGGTATTATTAACCATTGGTAGTCAGATATTCAGGGTTGCTTCGGCAAACCCGGTCAACAGTTTACATACAGAATAATCAGGTCAGTGAGGTTAGTTTTTGTAGCTGGCTTTTCAACTTTTAATCTCCTGCGGTGCTACGCCTGTTGTAACGCAGGCAGGCACCGTACATAACCAAATCTTTATTGAATTTTTCTCACCATTAGTGCAATTCGCAGCCCCCGGTTTTCTGTTTAGAAGCAGGCTCTTTCTACAGGCAAAAAAGGCCAAATAGCACTGCAACAGATGAACGGAATGCGACGCAACAATGCCAAACCGGAGAGATACTGCCTGTGCCAAAAACTGCCAGATCGTATTTTGTATAGCAAGGTTTTGTGCCTTTGATGATCAGTCGATATACGATCTTTCTGTTGTATCAAAAGCGAACACCAATTGTATCGCTTCTGACACAAAATTGTTCTCAAAGCCTTTCTTTTAGGTTGATTATCAAATATTTATACTTTTGGCATATTGTTGTAAGCAAATAAGAACCGGTGCTAACAATCAGGTGCATGCCTGATATGCCACACTAATCAATACCTAAAATGATAGAGCTCAAACACATATCGAAATGGCATATGCAGGGTAACAAACCTGTATTTATATTGAAAGACATTAACCTGTCTATAAAAGAAGGCGAGTTTGTTTCCATAATGGGACCGTCAGGTTCGGGCAAATCAACGCTTTTAAATGTTATTGGAATGCTGGACGAAGCCAATGAAGGAGAATACTACTTTATGGATGAGCCGGTACATAAACTGAAAGAAAAGCAACGTTCTAAGTTGTATAAACAGCATATAGGTTTTGTATTTCAGGCCTACCATCTTATAGACGAACTGACGGTGTATGAAAACATAGAAACACCGCTGTTGTACCAGGATGTAAAGGGTTCGGAGCGCAAAGCATTAGTTGCCGATATATTGGATCGCTTTCAAATGGTGGGTAAAAAAGACCTTTTCCCGGCGCAGTTATCAGGTGGTCAACAGCAGTTGGTAGGCATTGCCCGCGCATTGATCGTAAAACCAAAATTGATACTTGCCGACGAACCCACCGGCAATCTTAACTCCAAACAAGGCGAAGAGATCATGGAGCTTTTTACCACCCTCAACCAGGATGGTGTGACGGTGATACAAGTAACGCATTCCGAAAAAAATGCAGCCTATGGCAGCCGTATCATCAACTTGCTGGATGGTCGTATAGAAATGAACCCCATAACGATTTGAACAATAGCAGAGAAATGATGAAAAGAATTGTACAGTGTATAATCTGCTCGTGGCTACTGACGGTTTACGGTGCACATGCCCAATCGAACGCACCCAGCCTTACGCTAAAGCAAGCCGTGGATGCAGCCCTGGCAAATAACCTGAAAATACAACAAAGTGATTTGCAAATGCGGGCAGCCGATATAAACCTGCGGCAAGCGAAAGCCAATGTATTTCCCGATCTGCTGGGCAGTGCAGGGCACGGTATCAACCAGGGCAGAAGCATTGACCCTTTTACCAACAGCTATATCAACCAAAATATAACCTATGCCAACTATAGCCTAAGTTCTTCGGTTGTGCTATTCAATGGTTTTCAACTGCAAAATCTCATCAAACAAAACAGCCTCGATTTCCTGGCAAACAAGATGGACCTGCAGCAAACCAAAGACAATGTGATGCTGAATGTAATACTTGCCTACCTGCAGATCTTGAACAACCAGGAGCTGTGGCAACAGGCTGTTAGCCAGGCAGAAGTAACACGCAAACAGGTAGACCGCCTAAACACTATGAATGATGAAGGCGCCATTGCACCGGCACTGCTGTACGATCTGAAGGGGCAGTTGGCCAATGATGAACTGGGAATTGTGAATAGTCAAAATGCCTTGAATAACGCAAAACTGGCGCTGTCGCAATTAATGAACCTGCCCTACCAGCAAAACCTGCAAGTGGAGAACGTAACGGGAGACACGCTCTCCCTGCAATACGAAAGTGATCCGGCAACCCTGTATAACATTTCGGTAAAACAACTGGCGCTAATAAAAGCCGCTGACTATCGCCGGCAAAGTGCAGCCCGCGGGGTGCGCGTAGCCCGGGGTTATTACTATCCATCGCTGGCGCTGGGTGGCAGCTACAATACCAACTACTCCAATGCCGCAACCCGGCAGTTGCCACTGGCTACGGCAGAAATTGCCAATGGCGACTATGTGAATGTAAACGGAGGCAAGGTGCCTGTGATGACCACCGTAACCAATTATCAAACCGAAAAGATCAGCTTTGGCGATCAGTTCAAAAACAACTACAACACCTCCGTTTTTCTCAGTTTACAGGTCCCGCTGTTTAATAAATTCAGGGCCAGGAACCAGGTGGCGCTGGCGAAACTGGAGTTACAGAATGCTGAAGTGGTGGCGCAAAGCATAAAAACAGAACTGGGACAAAATATTGAGCAGGCCTATTTCAATACCACCGCTGCCATAGACAAGTACCACACGCTGCAACAGCAGGTCGCCGACTTCAGCGAGTCGTTTCGCACTGCGGAGGTAAGGTTCGAAGCCGGGGCGATCACACAGGTAGATTACCTGATAGCCAAAAACAATGTTGACCGCGCCAAAGCCAACTTCATTTCAGCTAAGTACGACCTGGTCTTTCGCACTAAAATCTTAGACTACTACCGTGGCACTTTGGCTCTGTGATCAGCCTTAAAAAATAAATAAGTCAGCCGTTTTTTGTTGACGGGCATTTGTGTGGCGAGGCGACATTGTTGCGACAGTTTACCCCGCGGCGGCGGGGCTCCGTTCGTCTGTATAAAAATTTTTGAACAGAAAAAAACAGGAGAAAATTCCTAATGTTGTAAGGACAGGAAATCAGGTAAGACGGAGGTAAATTTTGTCTTTGTAACTCACAGTAAGAAGCACTTACAATAAAAAAGCCACTGGTCTGACACCAGTGGCTTCTTTATAGGTATTTCCGGCGGCTTACTGAACGCTGATCTTTTGAGTAGAAGATCCTTGTTCGGTGATGACACGTAAAACATACATGCCTTTGCTAAGCCTGTTTAGTGGAATGAGGACTTCTGTACCAATAGTTGCGGTCTCCAGGTTTTTGCTGTAAACCATTTTGCCAAGTCCGTCAAACAAGCGCAGTGAAACCTGCTTTTGGTTGCTGAGCATGCGCAGCGTTGTAAAATCAGACGCCGGGTTGGGATAAACAACGTAGAGCACTTTAGCCTGGTCGAAGATCACTTTTTCAATAGACGAATAGGTGTAGTGCCCATCGCGGTCAACCTGTTTGAGGCGATAATAGTTGGCGCCGCTTGCGGGTCTGCCATCGGTAAAGTAGTACTGTTGCACGGTGCCACTGTTGGCATCGGCACCGATGGTTCCAATAGAAGTAAAATGACTACCGTCGGTGCTGCGTTCTATTTCATAATGATCGTTGTTGATCTCGCTGGCTGTGGACCATTGGATAGCAACCGTAAAGTTTTCGTTTTTGCGGGCACTGAAACTTAGCCAATTTACAGGCAGGGCAGTAGCTTTTAGAAAACAGATGCGCAAACCCCATTTATCAAGTGTTCCGCCATCTGCGGCAGAGCCATCTTTTACCTGTAGTTTCCATGTACCGGTGCTGGTACGACCATCGAAGGCAGACAAAGGTTGTAATGGTCTGCGTCTGACTCCGGTTGTAGGTGGACAAGGTATGACGGCGCTGGTCGCTTCATCGTCGAAGTTTACATTGAAATCGTGACTGGAGCCGCAAATATTGCTAAACAAGGTAACGGATGTATTGTCGGGGCTGATGACGGAGACGGTAAGGTCGCTTACATAACTGTGCGTGCCTTGTACACTTACCACATCTACGTCTGAGATCTGTCCACCGCTGGTGACTGACAGGGTAGAAGTTCTGGTAGAAACTGTTGTTGGAATAACAATAGGAACGTTGGTGCTGTAAACGGTATCATCGCAAACAATATCGGCCCAGCAATTCATAGCA